>NZ_JABWGX010000009.1 GCF_021730435.1 Xanthobacter agilis | reverse complement strand
GCGGCGCGCCGCCTGGGCGGCGGCGGACGTGTTCTGCTCCCTCTCCGACAACATTCAGGAGACCTTCGGGCTGACGCCGGTCGAGGCCATGGCGGCGGGGTTGCCGGTGGTGGTGAGCGATTGGGACGGCTATCGCGACACCGTACGCGACGGCATCGACGGCTTCCGCATCCCCACCCTGATGCCGGCGCCCGGCCTCGGCCAGGATCTTGCCGCCCGCCATGCGCTGGGGCTCGACAGCTACGACGTCTATTGCGGGCTCACCTCCGCAGTGGTGGCGGTGGACGTGGAAGCGGCGGCGCAGGCCTTCCACACCCTCTTCACCGCGCCCGAGCTGCGACGGCGCATGGGGGAGGCCGGGCGCGCCCGGGCGCGGGACATCTACGACTGGTCGGCGATCATCCCCCGCTACGAGCGCCTGTGGCGCGAGCTGGAAGAGGTCCGGAATGCCCATCGCGCCATCGCCCCCGCCGCGCCGTGCTCCTGGCCGGCACGGCCCGACCCCTTCACCGCGTTCGCGGCCTACCCCACCCATGCCCTGCGCGCCGACACCGTTCTCGAGCTGGCGGAAGTCGATGCCGCGCACGCCCAGGCCCGTGCGCGCGCCGCGCTCGGCCTCAAGATGGTGAATTTCGCCGATATGGTCCGCCCGACGGCGGACGAGCTGCAAACCATCCTCGCCGCCGCCGCCGAAGGGCCAGCCCCAGCGGCGACACTTGTTGCCGGAATAGCGCCCGATCGCCACGCCCACGCCCTGCGGCTGCTCGCATGGCTGGCCAAGCTGGGACTTCTGAGGATGACTCGGCGGCATGATAAGGTCACCGAGAGGGCGATAATCTCATGATGAGCTTGGAATGGAGCACCGCGCACCGCGCGCCGACGGCCCGACGGCCGGCGATCTTGTGCCGTCCGGTAGCGGCCGACGAAGGATGGATGGCGTCATGAACTCCCGCTCTTCGCCCGACGCGATCGTGGCCCAGGAGCCCGCCGATGGCGGACTGATCGCCTTGTGCGGCATCGCCGCCTTTTTCCGCATCCCGGCCGAGGCGCAGGCGCTGCGCCGCGACCTGGCTCTGGGCAGTGGACGCGTGGCGGACGCGGAGCATGTGGTGCGGGCGGCGCGCCTGCTGGGCCTCAAGGCCGCCATCGGCCGCCTGAAGCTGCCGGATGGCCTCGCCGGCCTGCCGGCGCCCTCGATCCTCCAGAACAAGGACGGCGCCTTCCGCGTCTTCGGTGGGCGTCTGCCCGATGGGCGATACCGCATTATCGATCCGGTGAGCCGGGTGGAAACCGCCTTGGACGGTGCCGAGGCCGCCGCCGCCCTGGCGCCCATGGCCCTGCGCGTCACCCGCCGCTTCCGCGGCGCCGGCGCCGCACCCGAGACCTTCGGCTTTGCCTGGTTCCTGCCCTCCATCTGGCGTTACCGCTCAGCCCTCGGCCATGTGCTCCTGGCGTCCTTGTTCATCCAGCTGTTCGCGCTGGTGACCCCTTTGTTTTTCCAGGTGGTGGTCGACAAGGTGCTGGCGCACCAGGGCATGTCCACCCTCACCGTCCTGGTGGTGGGCCTCGTTATCATCGGCGCCTTCGATGTGATCCTCCAATACCTACGCACCTATGCGCTCTCGCACACCACCAACCGCATCGACGTGGAG
Organism: Xanthobacter agilis; assembly: GCF_021730435.1. GTDB lineage: Bacteria > Pseudomonadota > Alphaproteobacteria > Rhizobiales > Xanthobacteraceae > Xanthobacter > Xanthobacter agilis. The sequence continues at coordinate 161,142 of NZ_JABWGX010000009.1, read as the reverse complement.
CTGGGGCAACGCCTGTTCCAGCACCTGCTGCGGTTGCCGGTGGGCTATTTCGAGACCCGTTCGGCGGGCCAGACCGTGGCGCGGGTGCGGGAGCTGGAGACCATCCGCTCCTTCCTCACCGGTCAGGGCCTGTTCGCCGTCCTCGACTGCCTGTTCGCCCTCATCTTCATCGCCGTTCTGTTTCTTTACAGCACATGGCTGACCCTGGTCGTGCTTGCGACCATTCCGCTTTATCTTCTCATCAGCTTGGCGGTGCGCCCGCTGCTCTTGACCAAGATCAAGGAGAAGTTCGATCGCGGGGCCCTCAGCCAGCAGTTCCTGGTGGAAACCGTCGTCGGCATCCAGACCGTGAAGGCGGCGGCGGTGGAACCCATCGTGCAAAACGAGTGGGAGGAACGCCTCGCCGCCTATGTGACGACCTCGTTCAGCGCGACCCAGCTCGCGTCGCTCGGCCAGAATGCCATCCAATATGTGTCGAAGCTGTCCACGGCCTTCATCCTGTTCTTCGGCGCCAAGGCGGTCATGGAGGGCGACCTCACCATCGGCCAGCTCATCGCCTTCAACATGATCGCCTCCCAGGTGGCCCAGCCGGTGCTGCGCCTGTCGCAGATTTTCCAGGACTTCCAGCAGGTTCAAGTGTCGGTGGAGCGCCTGGGCGACATCCTCAACACGCCGCCCGAGCGTATGCCGGCGACCCGCTCGGCCCCGCCGCCGCCGCGCGGCGCCATCGAATTGCGCAACGTGACGTTCCGCTACCGGCCCGGCCTGCCGGACGTGCTGAAGCATGTCTCGCTCGGCATCCGGCCGGGGGAGGTGATCGGCATCGTCGGCCCTTCCGGCTCGGGCAAGTCCACCCTCACGAAACTGGTGCAGCGCTTCTATTTGCCGAGTGAAGGACAGGTGCTGCTGGACGGCAGCGACCTGTCCCAGGCCGACCCGTCCTGGCTCCGGCGGCACATCGGGGTGGTGCTTCAGGAAAACTTGCTGTTCAACCGCACCGTGCACGAAAACATCGCCCTGGCCGATCCGGCGATGCCCCGCGCCAGGGTGATGGCGATCGCCCGGCTCGCCGGAGTGGACGAATTTGTCGCCCGCATGCCGGAGGGCTACGACACGGTGATCGAGGAGCGCGGCGCCAATCTGTCGGGCGGGCAGCGCCAGCGCATCGCCATCGCCCGCGCGCTGGCCACCAATCCGCCGATCCTGATCCTGGACGAGGCGACCAGCGCCCTCGACTATGAGAGCGAGCGGGTGATCCAGGCCAACATGCGCCATATCGTGCATGGCCGCACCGTGCTCATCATCGCCCACCGCCTCGCGGCGGTGCGCGACTGCAACCGCATCATCGGCATGATCGACGGCCGGGTGGTGGAGGTCGGCACCCACGACGAGCTGCTGGCGCGTCCAAACGGGCTTTATGCGCGCCTGTGGGCGATGCAGACGGCGAGGAGTTCGCAATGAGCACGCCGGCCAACGCCGCTCCCACCGGGACCCCGCCCACCACACGCCTGCCCACCGAGAGAGCGCCCACCGAGAGCCCGCCCGCCCAGAGCACATCTGCCGAGAGTCCGTCTACCAAGAGTACATCTGCCGGCGCCGCGCCGCGCCGTCCGGCCAAGGGCGCGCCGCGCAAGGGGGCGGACCGGGAGTTCCTGCCGGCGGCACTGGAGATTCTCGACACCCCACCCTCCCCCATCCGCCTCACCCTGCTCATCAGCATCTGCGCCCTCGCCCTGATCGCCCTGGCGTGGAGCTGGGTGGGCAAGGTGGACGTGATGGCGGTGGCCGGCGGCAAGATCCAGCCCACCGGGCGGGTGAAGGTGGTGCAGCCGCTCGACGGGGGACGCGTGGAGGCCGTCGACGTGAGGGACGGCCAGCAGGTCGCGGCGGGGGCGCTGCTGATCCGCCTCGATCCACGCGAAGCGCAGGCGGACGAGGCGGGGCTTGCGTCGGCGCTCCAGTCGTTCAAAGGCGAAGCCCTGCGGCGACGGGCGGTGCTGGCGGCGGTGGAACAGGGCGCGCCGGCCGAGGTGCCGCACTGGGACGACGAGATCCCGCAAACGGTGCGGGACCGCGAAACCCGCGTGCTGAAAGGCGACGTGGACCGTCTGGCCACCCAGATCCTGACGCTCGACGCCCAGCGCGTGCAAAAGCTGGCCGAAGAGGAGCGCCTGAAGGCCACCATCGACGCCCAGCGCGAGCTGCTCGCGACCCAGGACACCCGCATCGGCATGCGCACGGAGCTGATGGAGCGGGCGGTCGGCTCCAAGGCGCAATTGCTGGATGCCCAGGAGGTGCGCCAGACCCAGGGCGTCAATCTGCGGGTCCAGGAAGGCCAGCTCGCGGAGGTGCACGCCGCGCTGGACGTGATCGACCAGAACCGGGCGAGCGCGAAAAGCGCCTTCGTCGCCGAAAATGCGCAGCGCCTGGCCGACGTGGAGCGCCAGATCGAGGAGACCCACCAGCGCCTCGCCAAGGCGCGGGCACGGCTGGAACAGATGACCATCACCGCCCCCATCGCCGGAACGGTCACCGCGCTTGCCGTCATCGGTGCCGGGCAGGTGGTGACCTCCGGGGAAGAGGTGCTGCGAATCGTGCCCAAGGGCTCGCGGCTGGAACTGGAAGTCTACATGCCCAACCGCGACATCGGTTTCGTGCATGAAGGGGCACCGGCGGTGGTGAAGATCGATTCCTTCCCCTTCACCCGCTTCGGCACCCTCTCAGGCACGGTGGTGCGCGTCGCCCATGATGCGGTCTCCTCACCCGACGTGGAGCAAAGCCTCAGCTCCCCCACAACCGCCCCGCGCACCAAGGGCGTTGGCGGCACCCAGGCCATGCAGAACCTGGTGTTCCCGGTCACCATCGCCCTCGACAGCCAATCCATCGTCGTCGATGGCGTGGCGGTGCCCCTCTCGCCGGGCATGACCGCCCAGGCCGAGGTCAAGACCGGCGAGCGCCGCATTCTCGAATACCTGTTCTCCCCCCTCGTCGACGTCGGTTCCAGAGCCATGCGCGAGCGATGAGAACGCGCGCCGCGCACCGGCCGCCGGCGTCGCCGCGCCGGGGATAGTCCGCGACAAGGATCGGCTACCCACGCCTGAAACCTCTGCCGCCACGATGGGCGGTGGCTTACGAACCCTCTGTCGGGGCAACGGGCCATGCCGCAGGGTCATATCAGCCCAGACCGCAACCGGCCCCTCCGACCGGCACTGCAGCGCGCAACCTCGGCGAAGTGCCGGCGGCGCCTGACATTGACCGCTCCGATGGTCTGTCCACAGCCGTAAACCCCATCGCGAAATAGGGAAATTCCGGAGGCGTTTCACACCCCGATCACGGCATAGAAGAGAGAACGAAAGTTTGTGGGCTTTCCGCGAATCGTCAATGCCCTCGCGAGGAAAAGACCACGCTAACGAAAACGGGAGCGCCTCATGTCCGCCATCCTCCATTCTTCCTATGATTCAACCGCAGGTGCGCCCGAGATCGCCATGGGCATCGCCGCGGCCACCGCCAACATGGAGCCACAGCTCGCCGTCCGGGTGAGCGAGGCCATCGCCGGTCTTTATCGCGCGCCCTCCAACGCATCGGTCGAACGCCTGCTCGACGACGGGCTGGCGGCGAATGTGCTCCTGGACGCTCTCGACGTGGCCATGGAACATACCTGCCTGCGCTATTCGAAGCAGGTGTTCATTCCGGGCCGCGCCGCGGCGCTCAAGACCGTAGGGCGCCGCTTCGCCTCGGCGGTCGCGGCGGTGGAAAGCACGGTCGCCGTGCGCGCCCTGTCCCGGAAGATCATCGAGGACGCCCATCAGCGCGACCTTAGGAACCTGAAGAATCTCGCGGACACCGTTGCCAATGTGAACGAGGTGTCCATTGAGCTGGCCACGCTCACGCGCAACACGCGCCGGACCACGGAAGGCGCGCAAAGCGTGGCCTCCGCCGTGAGCGAGCTCGTGACCAGCATCGAGGAAATCGCGCGCTCCAGCAACGAGGCCTTCGGCGACGCGCAAAATGCGAGCCACGCCTCGAATGAGGCAACAGGCGCGGTGGAAAACCTGCGCGCGACCACCGTCGCCATCAGCGATGCAACGGACGAGACCCGCAAGCGGTCCATCGAGCTGGTGGCCGCGTTCGACCAGATCGCCGACGTGCTGAAGGGCATCGACACCATCGCCAAGCAAACCAACCTGCTCGCCCTCAATGCCACCATCGAGGCGGCGCGCGCCGGCGAGGCCGGAAAGGGCTTCGCCATTGTCGCCCAGGAGGTGAAGGCCCTCGCCAACCAGACCGGTGCCGCCACCGAGGAGATTGGCAAGCGCGTCGATGGCATGCGCTTGGTCATCACCCGCATGGGCGAAGCCATGGCCCGCTCCGAGGAGGCGGTGGCCGCCAGCATGCAGGACATCGAGCAGGTCTCCGCCGCGGTGGCCGCCATCGACGGCACCGTGAACACCGTCGCCCGCAGCACGGATGCCATTGCCTCCGTCCTGACCCAGCAGAAGATCGCCAGCGAGGAGATCGGCGCCCGCGTGTGCCAGAGCGCCGACCTCTCGACCGACAACGAGAAGATGCTGATGCGCATGGCATCGAGCCTCCAGAGCAGCAACGACCGCTTCTCCAACTCCGCGCGCGACTGGTTCAACGCGGACTCCCCCGTGGCCCTGTGCGAAATGGCCAAGATCGACCATGTGCTCTTCAAGAAGCATGTGGTGGACGTGCTGATGGGCCACGCCGAATGGCACGCGCACGAGGTGCCTGATCACCAGCACTGCCGCCTGGGCAAGTGGTACGAGGCCGTGAATATCCCCGAAATCCGGCGGCTGCCGACGTTCGCCTCCCTGGTCGAGCCGCATAAGCAGGTGCACGCCGCAGCTCAGCTCGCGCTTCGGCACCACGAGGAGAGGCGGCCCGACGAGGCCCTGCAGGCCCTGGAAGCGCTCAACACAGCGAGCCATGAGGTGCAGCGCATTCTGGATCTGCTCGCCGCCGATCTCCAGGCCCACCATCGCGCCGCGAAGGGCATCGAGCCGCCGATGCTCCAGTGAGCGCAGGCCCCGGCAGCGGCGCCGAGGGGCCTCAAGGCACATCGCCTCCGGGCGGATTGCCGCCGCCGGGATCAACGCCGGATCATCGCGCCCCACGCGGGAGGCTGGCTAAAGCGCGGCGACCTCCGGCCGACCTGTACTTGATTTGGACCGAGGGGGACGGCCGCGAACGGACGGCTCCGAACACGGTTGGCTCCTTTGCGCTCCGAGCCGCGCGGGAATGACCGCACATCAAGAGCGGATGCGACCAACGCGGGGCGTTCTTCCGAAAGTCCGCAACCAGGGACCGCGACCCATGTTCCCGGACTGGAAGGGCCGGGAACAAGGGGGCACCTGCCCCGCAGCCGTTCAGCCGGAGCGTCGCGGATGCGGCGGCCGAACACCATGTGGACCGGCGCCAAGGTCGGTGTGGGCGGGCGATAATCAGGGAGCGACTTCGGGAGCCGCGCCAACGGACCCCGCTCCCGTCGTACTGAAGATACCGCCACGTCGGCCCCGCTGTCGCGTGCCGATTCCGCGGTTCGTCAAACGCGGCTGCCTCGTGAGGACAGGCGTGGCCCATGCCCCGGCTCTCACGCCCCTATCCCGGCCGACGCGTCTTGGGTTCGCGGAAGGAGGCACGGGTCGCGCCCCCTTCCGTATGCTTGCGGCTCAGGCCGCGCGCACGTTCGACAGGAAGGAGCCCACTTCCCCGCGCAGGCGCTCGGACTGTCGGGCGAGTTCCGCCGCCGATGACAACACCTGGCTGGACGCGGCGCCGGAATCCCGCGCGGCCACGCTCACACTGTCGATGCTCTCCGAAACCTGCCGGGTGCCAAGCGACGCCTGCTGCACATTGCGGGCGATTTCGCCGGTCGCCGCCATCTGCTCGGTCACCGCCGCCGCGATGAGGCTCGATACGCCGTTGATGTCGTCGATGGCCTTGTTGATGGTGGCCATGGCCTCCACCGAATCGCGGGTCGATGTCTGGATGGCGGTAATTTGATCCGCGATCTGCTGGGTCGCCTTCCCGGTCTGCTCCGCCAGGCTCTTGACCTCCGATGCGACCACAGCGAAGCCCTTGCCCGCGTCACCCGCGCGCGCCGCCTCGATGGTCGCGTTCAAGGCCAGCAGATTGGTCTGCTGCGCAATGGCGCTGATGAGGTCCACCACCGCGACGATGCTGGCAGCGGCGGCCGAGAGGGTGTGCATCTTGCCGGTGGTCGCCACCGAATCGGCGGCGGCCACGCGGGCCATGCGCGCGGATTCCTCCACCTGCCGCCCGATCTCGGAAATGGAGCTGGACAATTCCTCGGCCGCGGCGGCCACGGTCTCCACATTGGTCGAGGCTTGGCCGGAAGCGGAGGCCATCGCGACGCTCTGCGCCGAGGTCTCTTCCGTCGAGGCCGTCAGGGTCTGGGCCGCCGCCTCCAGTTCCGTGGCCGCCGACGACACGATATCGACGATACCGCCCACCGAAGCTTCGAAATTCGCGGCAAGTCGTTCCATGGTGGCGCGCTTGTCCGCCTCCGCGTCGCGCTTGGCCTGCTCGGCCTCGCGCTCCAGCCGCAGCTTCTCCTCGCCATGCTGCTTGAACACCAGCGCCGTGCGGGCCACATCGCCCACCTCATCGGCGCGGTCCGCGCCCGCCACCGCGGCTGAAAAATCACCGCGGGCCAGTTGCTGCAGCACCGCGACCACAGCCCGAATAGGACGGGAAATTCCGTATTGGCCAATAAGGTATCCAGCCACCAGCGCCACCAGGACGCCCAGGCTGGCGCCAACCACCATCTGCGTGGAGGAGCGCAGATATTCCGCCTCGGTCGTTGCCACCGACTGCTTCCGCTTCTCATCAAGGGAGCCGACCAGCGCCGCGACGCTCTTGCGCACCTCCTCGGCGGCCGCACGGCCTCGGATCGCCGACTCTCGCAACACTGCGGTGGCCTCGCTGACGTGCTGATCCTGGACCCTCTCAGCGGTCTGAGCGGTGTCCTTCAAATACTCCAAATAGGTATCGAACCGCGCGCGGATCTCCCTCACGCGCTCAAGATCGGCCTCGTCGCTGAGACTTCCCGACAATTGGTCCAGCCGCTGACGGAAATTCACCTGCTCGACCGCAACCTGATTGAGAATGTCCTTTCGGGTTTGTTCGCTGGGATCGATCGCAATCCTGTATTCACCCCGGCTGAGAGCAGTAATGCCAATGGAAAGTCGCGCACCGGTCAGGGCGGAATCCGACATCTCGCTCATCTGCTGCGCCGTGGCGTTGAGACCACGCAGCGCGCTCACCCCGATGACCGTGATGGCCACCGCCACCACCGCCAGAAGACCAACAACCATCAATATCTTCGTGAGAATCCTGAAGCGAGACAAGATTCCACCCCCGCCCGCACCTGACACCATGGGCGCCGGAATGTCGCTAGCGATCGGAAAAGCATCGTTGATTGCAGACATGACTTCACCCCCATTTGTCAGATACTCGACATAGCATGCACTGCCATGGCATTTTCAGAGATAAGATGAAAATCCCGCCTCAAATTACAACGCAGGTGTAACGGCGCGGCGGTCGGCGGTCAGTCGCGCCAATCTTATGTTCAACGAGATATAGGTTTAATTCACGCATAGGTTGTACATAGAATAACAAACAACCTACACCCCTCCACTCGTAGGGCGATGCTTAACAGGCAACGTCGTCACCGCCTCGACCGCGTTTTCAACGTTACCCGCATCAATGCCCCGTCCATGACATCGCACTCTATCTCAGCGTCAATATTAGAGAATGCAACTTATTGCTAGGCGCTGCTGTCTTCCAACATGGTTCATGCCTGCAGCGCGGCTCATTGAGCACTAAAGATGCAGCATACAGTGCATTTTTCGGCTTCAGGAGTCCGGCAGCGCTGCGGCGCCCATGTCATTCCCCGGTGCCGAACGCCCGCACTGCAAGCCCGCGACGGCTGGGCGCACCGCCTCGCGGCGCGACGGCCACGGTGGTCCTCGATGCCCAATGCCGCGCCATATGCCCTGGGGATCGGCCGCATGGTCGGGCGGACGGACACGCCAGCCTCGCCCACCGTCCACCGATTTTTCGCACCGCCCAACCCGGTCGGCGATTGCACGCGCTCATGGATCAAAAAAATCGAAAACCTCCGCCAGAAGGGACTGAAAAGGCGTCAATCGGTGGGCGACCCGCGATACGAGAAGAATGGGCGGGACGGCTACGCGGAAGGAAGACAAGCCAGATGGACGAAAGATGGAAGCGCCTGGTGAGGGGCCCCATCTTCCCGGCCCTGGCGGCAACGCTCATCGCCGCCATCGCCGCAGTCCAGGGCTATGCCGTGTAGCGCTCCTACCAGGCGACTTGGCTTCTGGCGGAGCTTTCGGCGGAGAATGTCCTTCACATCCTGGCGTCAAACATCCACCGCAACCTCCACATCGTCGCGCTTTCGCTGATCGGCCTGGAATCGGTGGCGCTCCTCGTCCGCTGGGACGACCTGCCCCGGCAGGCGGCAGGCGGCTGCTCGATCGCACCGGCAAATGTCGCGGATCGGGATTATTTCCAGTTCCAAATTGAGCCGGAGCGCGGCGCCTTTCTCAGCCGGCATTTGGCAGCCGCCTGGGCAGTGGCGAAACGAGCGTCGCCCTCAACCGGCGGATCTCGAACCCGGACGGAACCTTTGCGGGCATTACCGTCGCCGCGATCCGCATGGCATTCTTTCCGCAAGCTGTTCAGGGAGAGCGCCTTGGCCGCGACAACGTCATCGCGCTCATGCGGATCCGCCACGCCATGCGGCATCACGCGGATCTGTCCGTGCTGATCATCGACATCGATCGCTTCAGGAAGGTCAGCGACCGCCACGGCCAGGCCGCCGGCGATGAGAGACTCCGCCGCCTGAGCCCGCACCCGGCACCACCCGTTATTGTTTCGTCAAAGACAAGAAAATTGCCTCATTAGAAACATCACTGTAAAAAGGCGGGATACTGGCGGAACGGGCCGGATCGAGGCGGAAAGGCACACATCATGCGCGAGGCGGCGTCACCCCCCACCCTTGACGCACTGGCACGGGGACGGGAAGCGGCCGGCGCATCGCTCACCTTCGCGCCCTATTGGTGGGAGGCCGCGCCACGACCCGAGGCCGGGCCGACGTCCCTGCCGGCGCATGCGGACGTGGTGATTGTCGGCTCCGGATTCACCGGCCTGTCGGCGGCCCTCGCGCTGCTGCGCAATGGACGCCGCCCCCTGGTGCTGGAGCGCGGCGCGCCCGGCTTTGGCGCCTCCACCCGCAACGGCGGCCAGATCGGCAGCGGCAATCAGAAATTCCGCGTGCAACATCTCATCGCCCTACGGGGGCGCGCCAAGGCACAAGCCCTGCTGCGCGAGGGCGTCGCCATGCTCGATCACATCGAGGCGCTCATCGGGCGGGAGGCGATCCCGTGCGGCTTCACACGCTGCGGACGGTTTCGCGGCGCCATTCGTCCCGCCCACTACGACGCCATGGCCCGCGATATGGAGGACCTCAAGGCGCTCGCGGGCGTCGAGAGCTTCATGGTACCGCGCGCCGAGCAGCATCGGGAGATCGGCAGCGATCTGTTCCATGGCGGATCGGTGTTGCCGGCCGATGCCAGCCTCCATCCCGGCCTCTATCACAAGGGACTCATGGCGCGCATCGAAGCCCTGGGCGGCACCGTGCGTGGCGGAGCCGGCGTCACCGGCATCCGGGCGGAGACGGACGGCTTCAGCCTGTCCACCGCGCGTGGTCCGCTGCGCTGCCGAGACGTCATCATCGCCACCAACGGCTATACGGACGGGCTTTTGCCGGAGCTTGGCCGGCGCATCGTGCCGGTGGGCTCGGCGCTGATCGCCACCGCGGAAATCCCCCCGGAGCGGTTCGCGCCGCTGATGCCGAGCGGCCGGGTCTATGGCAACACCAACCGTGTGTTCTCCTATTTCCGTGCGGCGCCAGGGGAACGGCGCATCGTCTGGGGCGGGCGCGTGGGACGCCTGGCGCGCGCCGGGACACCCGCCGCCTACAGCCACCTCGCGCGCGACCTGCTGGCCACCTTTCCGGAGCTCGCGGACATCGCGGTTACCCATGCCTGGGACGGGCGCATCGGCTACACGTATGATGAAGTGCCCCATCTCGGCCGCACCCGCGACGGCATCCATTACGCCATCGGCTATTGCGGCACCGGGGTTTCGCGGGCGACCTACTTCGGCCACAAGGTGGCGCTTCAGCTGGTGGGCTCGGCGGAGGGCCACACCGCCTTCGACGACCTGCCCTTTCCGGCCTATCCGGCCCACCCGCTCGCCGCGCGCGCCGTTCCCGTGGTGGAAAGCTGGTACCGGGTGCGAGACGCCCTGAACATCTGAGACCCCCGCCCCCGGCTTCCGTTCGGTCCCAGGCCGTTTCGCTCAAGCCGCGCCGGACCTGAGACAGTCGGCCCCGGCCGTTGACCGGCGCCAAGCGGGTCCGCGCGCCTGGCGCACGGGACTGCCCCGTCGAGAGCCAGCCGGAGACAGGCGCGAGCACCTTGCGCGCGGCACCGACAGGCGACCAGCTTCGCCCACGCCAGACCTTCCCAGCCGCGCGAGGATGCGCGCCAAGCCCCGGCAGCAGTGTCCCGGCAGCAGTGTCCCGGCAGCAGTGTCCCGGCAGCAGCCGCGACGGCGCGCGGACCATGCGGCAACCTCCATCATGGGTCAGTGGTCGTCCGCCGGCCGTATGGCGCGACGCCAAGAGGCAAATTCCGTCCCATTGGCGACAGCCGGTGTCGAAAAATGCGGACCGATCCCCAGGCACAGCCACCGCGATCCCCCGCCCACATCGTCGAACTTTCCGACACAGATATTCGGCACATAAATAGCTGCAATGAGAGCGCATTGAACAAATTTGTGTCATATATTTATTATTAATTTCAATTGTTTATTTCAATTCGCCCCAACCGCGTCAGCTCCTGCACAAAATTTGATTGAGCCGCTTATTGACGGAAAACTCCGACACACTTTAGCCTTTCCCCATCGCAGCCAATGCCGAAGGGGACCCCCATGATGTCCGCACCTCTCGACCGGCGCCGCACGGCGGGCCTGATGCTCGCCGTGGGGGCCGCCACGTTCGCTTTTCTTGCCGCCCCCGCCCGCGCCGCCGATGACGTGCTGGTAGGCGTGATCCAGCCGCTGTCCGGCCCGAACGCCCAGTTCGGCATCGGCGCCCAGCGCGGCACCGAGCTGGCCGCCGAAATCATCAACGCGGCGGGCGGCATCCAGGCCCTGGGCGGCGCCAAGATCAAGCTGGTGGCGGCCGACGTGCCCACCCCCAACACCGCGGCCGCCGCCACCCAGCGCCTCATTTCGCAAAACGGTGTGAGCGCCGTCGTGGGCGCGTTCGTGTCGTCGACCACCCTTGCCGCGTCCGAAGTCACCGAACGCGCGCAGATCCCGCTCGTAACCTTCGCGTTCGCGGACCAGATCACCGGGCGCGGCTACGCGTATGTGTTCCAGGTGTCGCCCAAGGGCACGGCGTTCGGCGCGGCCCAGTTCGATTACGCCACCGCCATCGCCAAGGCGGCGGGCGAGAAGATCGACAAGGTCGCCATCCTTTACGAAGACACCGCCTACGGCACCGCCCAGGCCAAGGGACTGCGCGAGGCAGCCAAGGCCGCCGGCGTCGAAGTGGTGCTGGACGAGGCCTATCCGCTGGGCATCACCGACGTGTCGCCGCTGGTGAACAAGCTGCGCGCCTCCGGCGCCCAGATCGCCTTTCCGGTCTCCTATCTCAACGACAGCCTGCTCATCATCCGCGCCCTGCGCCAGCAGAATATCGATATTCCGGTGATCGGTGGCGCCGCCGGCTACATCATTCCCGACTTCAAGAAGGGCCTCGGCGCCTATGCCGATGGCGTGCTCTCGGTAGCCGCGGCGTCCGGCGACATGATCCCGGACCTCGCCAGGACATACAAAGACAAGTACGGCACCTTCATCACCCATGAGGCGATCATCCACGCGGCGGCGCTGGATGCGGTGGCCAAGGCCATGGAGAAGGCCAAGTCCGCCGACCCGCAGAAGGTGCGCGACGCGCTCGCCACCCTCGACTATTGCGGGGGCCTTGCCGCCGGTGTGCCGGGCGGCTGCATCACCTTCGACAAGACCGGCCTCAACACCTCCTCCTTCCCGATCATGGTGCAGTGGCGCGGGGATGCACCGGTCACCGTCTATCCGCCCAAGGCCGCGACGGAAAAGCCCGTCTGGCGCGGCAAGACGGTGGAGTGAGGCTGGCCCTGAACGGCGAGCGGCCCTGACCGGGCCGGCCGCCCACGCCGGGACTGCCCCGGCATGCCGGCGGGGAGGAGGCCCCCCCCTTGCCCCCTCCCCGCCCTTGAACCCGCCCCCGCCCCATTGGCGGCACCCCACTTCCAGCAGCAAGGGCTCGCATGATCCAGGCTCTCGTGGACGGCATCCTGCTCGGCGGCGTCTATGGCGTCATCTCGACCGGACTGTCGCTCGTCTTCGGCGTCCTTGGCGTCGTCAATTTCGCCCATGCCGAATTCCTGATGCTCGGCATGTATGTGGCCTGGTTCGCCTGGCGCTATCTCGGGCTCGACCCGCTGCTCGGGTCGGCATTGTCCTTCGTCATCGTCTTCGCCATCGGCTATCTGGTGCAACGCACGCTGGTGCAGCGGGTGCTGAAGGCGCCGCCGGCGGCGCAGGTGTTCCTTACGGTCGGCCTCATGATCGTGATCGAGAACGCAGCGCTCATGGCCTTCGGCTCCGACTACCGCTCGGTAAGCGTGCCCTATCAGGTGGAGGGCTATCGGCTCGGTGATATCTTCGTCGGCGCGCCCTATCTGTTCGCGTTCGTGGCGGCCGTGGTGCTCGCCGGCGCGCTCTGGCTGTTCCTGGAGCGCTCCTGGAGCGGCCGCGCCATCCGCGCCGTGGCGCAGGACCCCATGGCCGCGACCCTGGTGGGGGTCGATACCCGGCGCACCTATGCGCTGGCGTTCGGCCTCGGCGTGGCGCTCACCGCCTTCGGCGGCGCGGTCATCCTGCCCTACATCACGGTGAGCCCCACGGTGGGCGGGCAATTCGTGGTGCTCATGTTCACGGTGGTGGTGCTGGGCGGGCTCGGCTCCGTGGCCGGGGCGCTCGCGGGCGGCATCATGGTGGGCATCGTGCAATCGCTGTCGGCGCTCGTGTTCCCCATCCAACTGCAAAACCTCTGCCTGTTCGTGATTTTCATCGCCGTTCTCGCCCTGCGCCCGCAGGGCCTCATCAAGGGCGCCTGAGCCATGCGGAACCTTTTCTCCCCCTCCCGCGCGGCCCTGCTCCTGTTCTTCCTCGCGGCCGCGCTGCTGCCGCTGGCGCTTGATCCGCGCGGACATCTCATCCGCGTCGCCGCCATGGTGCTGCTGTTCGCGGCCATGGCGCAGTCGTGGAACATCGTGGGCGGGCTCGCCAATCAGATCTCGCTCGGTCACGCCGCCTTCTTCGGGCTCGGCGCCTACACCTCGACCTTGCTGTTCCTGAAGCTCGGCGTGACGCCGTGGATCGGCATGGGGGTCGGCGCCGTGGTGGCCGGTGGCGCCGCCGCCCTGCTCTCGATCCCCACCTTCCGGCTCAAGGGCCATTACTTCGCGCTGGCCACCCTCGCCTTCGCGGAGGTCATGCGGGTGATCGCCAACAGCCTTGGCGATGTCACCGGCGGGCCAGTGGGCCTGTCCATTCCCTTCATGGGTAGCCAGCCGGCGCTGTTCGCGTTCCGCTCGGTCGCATCCTATTACTGGATCATCCTGGGGCTGCTGGTGGCGGTGTGCGCCGTGTTCCACCTGCTTGCTTCGGGCGCCATCGGCTATCGCCTGCGCGCGGTACGGGAGAACGAGGCCGCCGCCGAGGTGGCGGGGGTGGACACCTTCCGCGTGAAGCTCACCGCCAGCGTCATCTCGGCCGCGCTCACCGCCGTGTGCGGCACGGTGTTCGCGCAATTCACCTTCTTCTTCGATCCGGACTCCATCTTCTCCCTGTCCGGTATTTCCGTGCGCATGGCCATGATCGCCATCGTCGGCGGGCTCGGCACCCTGGGCGGGCCGCTTGTCGGCGCCCTGTTCCTGATCCCGCTGGAAGAAGTGGCCAATGCGGTCCTGTCCTCGCAGGCGGCGGGACTGTCCCAGTTCGCGTTCGGCGTCATCCTCATCGGCGCCATCCTCATCCAGCCGCGCGGGCTGATGGCCTATTGGCTCAGAACCCCCTGGGCGAAAACGCGGCGCGCCGCCGCCACGGGAGCCTGAGTCATGCAGCCTTTGCTCCAAGCCGACGCCATCTGCGTCACCTTCGGCGGTCTCAAGGCGGTGGACGGCGTTTCCTTCTCGCTGAATGCCGGGGAGATCGTCGGCCTCATCGGCCCCAACGGCGCCGGCAAGACCACGCTTTTCAACGCCCTGGTCGGCCTCCAGCCGCTGACCTCGGGCACTGTATGGCTCGATGGCGAGCGGGTTTGTGGCCTCAAGCCGCACAAGGTGGCGCGCCTGGGCATGACCAAGACCTTCCAGAACGCCGCCCTGTTCCCTGACATGAGCGTCAAGGAGAACGTCACCACCGCCGCCCTCCTGCGCCACGACCTTAAGGGCGCGCGGGCGAAGGCCGACACGGTGCTGCGAAAGCTCGACCTCACCCCCATCGCCGATGCGGACGTGGCCGACCTCACCTTCCCCCAGAAGGCACTCGTGGAAATGGCGCGGGCGCTCGCCACCGAACCGCGCGTGCTGCTGCTCGACGAGGTGATGGCGGCCTTGACCCCGGCCGAGATGGACGAGGTGATGGCCGTGATCCGCGCGCTCAAGGCCGAGGGCCTGGCCTTCCTGGTGGTGGAGCATCACATGCGGGCCATCATGGCCCTGTGCGACCGCCTGCTGGCGGTGAATTTCGGCCGCCTCATCGCCGATGGAACACCGGCGCAGGTGGCCGCCCACCCGCAGGTCATCGAGGCCTATCTCGGCCACGGCGCCGCCGGAAAGGAGGCCGCCCATGCTTGAAATCCGCAACCTCTGCGCCGCCTATGGCGGGCCGGACGTTCTGTCTTCCGTCACCCTGGAGGTGAAGGCGGGCGAGACGGTGGCCGTGCTCGGCGCCAACACCGCCGGCAAGACCACGCTGTTGCGCACCATCTCCGGGCTTGTGGCCAGGGCGCGCGGCTCGGTGACCTTCGAAGGCACCGAGCTGATCGGCCGCCCGGCCCACACCATCCCCGCCCTGGGGCTCGGCCATGTGCCGGAGGGCCGCCATGTGTTCCCGCGCATGACAACGCTGGACAACCTCAAGATGGGCGCCTTCTTCCATCGCGGCGCCGGCGACATCGCCCAGCGCATCCAGCGCGTCTTTGCCCTGTTTCCCAGGCTTGAGGAGCGGCAGGGCCAGATGGCCGGCTCCATGTCCGGCGGCGAGCAACAGATGGTGTCCATCGGCCGTGCGCTGATGGGCAATCCCAAGCTGCTCCTGCTCGACGAGCCCAGCCACGGCCTCGCCCCGATCGTGGTGGATGAGCTGCACGCGGCCATCGGCGCGATCAACCGCCAGGGCGTCGCGGTGCTGCTGGTGGAGCAGAACGCCGTGCTCGCCCTCTCCGTGGCCCATCGCGGCTACGTGTTGGAGGCGGGCCATGTGGTGCTGTCCGGCGATGCGCAGGCGCTGTCCGCCGACCACGGCGTCAGGCGCGCCTATCTCGGCGTGTGAGCGCCTCGGCGACAAGATCCTCCAGGAGAAAAGACATGAAAGTCAAAGCCGGCGTGGCCCAGGTGGGCGCGGTGCCGTTCGACATGGAAGCCTCCCTCGCCAAGGCCGAGGCCTGGATCGCCAAGGCCGGCGCGGCCGGCTGCGCCGTCGTGGTGTTTCCGGAAGCGTTCCTCTGCGGCTACCCGAAGGGCTCCGACTTCGACATTTCCATCGGCGTGCGCACCGCGCGCGGGCGCGAGGAATTCCGCCGCTATTTCGATGCCGCCATCACCGTGCCAGGGCCGCAGACCGAGCGCCTGGGCCAGGCGGCGGCGCAGGCGGGAACCTATGTGGTGATCGGCGTCATGGAGCGCGATCTCGGCACCATGTATTGCACCGCCCTGTTCTTTGGCCCGGACGGCGCGCTGCTCGGCAAGCACAGGAAGCTGATGCCCACCGCCGCCGAGCGCCTTGCCTGGGGCTTCGGCGATGGGTCCACCTTGCCTGTGCTGGAAACACCCATCGGCAAGATCGGCGCGGTGATCTGCTGGGAAAACTACATGCCCATGCTGCGCATGGCCATGTACGCCAAGGGCATCTCGCTCTATTGCGCGCCCACCGCCGACGACCGCGAGACCTGGCTGCCCACCATGCGCCACATCGCGCTCGAAGGCCGCTGCTTCGTGCTCACCTCCTGCCAGGTGGTGCGGCGGGCCGATTTCCCGCAAGACTATCGCTGCGCCGTCACCGATGACCCGCAGGCCCTCCTCATGCATGGCGGATCGGCCATCATCGACCCGCTCGGCCGGGTGCTGGCGGGGCCCGTGTTCGACGAGGAAACCCTGCTCACCGCGGAGCTGGACATGGACGAGCTGGCGCGCGCCAAGTTCGATTTCGACGTGGCCGGCCACTATGCCCGGCCGGACGTCTTCACCCTCGCCGTGAACGAAGCGCCGCAAAAGGCGGTGCGCATCACGGCCTGAGCCCGACCGTCCGCGCAGTCAAGAGATGCGCCGACGACGGAATCCCCTCATGCTCACGACCCAGCCCTTCTGGGCCGTGAGAGACACGCGTCATGGACATGGAAGACAAGCTCGCCAAGATCGGCATCACCGGAAAGCTCTTCAAGCTCTACCTCGCGGCGGTGGAGCTGGGCGAGGCGCCCGTGCAGGAGGTCGCCGCCCGCGCCGGCCTTGCCCGCACCACCGCCTATGATGTGCTCCCGCGCCTGGAGCAGGAGGAACTCATCCGCATCGAGGAGCGCGCGGGCCGCAGATATGTGGTGGCGGAGGACCCGGTGGGCATGCTCCAGCGCCTGGAGCTGCGCCGGCAGGTCATCTCCGACGTGATGCCGCAGATCCGCTCCCTCTACAACCGTGCCAAGGGCAAGCCGCAGATCCGCTTTTACGAGGGGGAGGACGGCATCAACACCGTGCTGTGGGACACCCTGACCTGCCAGAGCAAGACCCTGTGCGGCTTCCTGTCCATGAACGAGCTGATCGAGACCCCCGGCCTCAAGGAGATGGATGTCTATATCGCCGAACGGGTGAAGCGCGGCATCGCCCTGAAGGTGCTGCGCTCGCGCAACAAGGATGTGGAAAAGATCTGGCCATCGGGTCACACGCAGATGCGCGAATTACGCTACACGCCAGAGCCCATCACCCTTGGCATCACCCAATACATTTACGATGACAAGGTCTCCATCATCTCCTCCAAGCGAGAAAATTATGGTCTCATCATCGAAAGTGAAGACTTCGCGCGCCTGCAATCGGTGATGTTCGAGACCATGTGGGCCATCTCCACGCCGGCGGGCGCCGCGGCATCCGCCGGCGGCGGAGCCTGAAGCGCCCCGCACGCTTCAGGCCGCCGGCCATCGGCACCCGTCCGGGACCGGCGCCGATAGGGGCGCTCAGACCCAGCCACCACGCAGCTTCAGCATGCGCAGCGGGTTGTAGGTGAGCAGCTCCGTGCCGTCGCTCCGCCGCACCGAATTGAAGGTGCGCACCAGCCCGCGATCGCCGCGGGAGGTCACCCGCATCTCGCTCACCTCGCAATAGACGGTGAGCGTGTCGCCCACCACGGTCGGCCCCTTCACCCGCACATCCGCTTCCAGGAAGGCGAGGCCCGTGCCCTGCATCATGGGCAGCAGCAGGCCCTCCGCGAAGGCATAGACGAGGGCCCCCGGCACCACCGCCGCCGGCAGCGCCATGTCGGCCCGGTGATCGGCATCGGTGAACAGCTCCTCCGTCATCCAGGTGAGGTTGCAGAAGTTGGAAAGGTCCGCTTGCGTGAGCGTGCGCCCCGCCGTGCGGAAGGTCATGCCGATGCTCAGGTCCTCATAATGGAACCCGGTGCCGATCCTGCGGTAGCCTGCGTCATTCGCCGTCATCTCATCCCTCCCCATCCATGCCGATGCTGCCCTCGGCGGCAAGCCGGCGCACCTCCTCCGGCGCATAGCCGAGCGCGGCGAGAATGGCCGCGGTGTCGGCTCCGCACCGCGGCGCGCCCCGGTCGTCCGCGGCCGGGGCGTCGCGGTAAAGCACGGGCTGGCGCAGGGCCCGCGCCGCTCCCGCCTGCGCCTGTCCGCCCGGCGCGAAGAAGCCGACATCGGCCAGATGCGGATCGACCAGAAGGTCGTCGAGGTCGTTCACCCTGGAATGGGGAATGTCGAGGCGCGCGAAGGTCTCCAGCCACGCGCCGGTGGTCCGGCCGGGGATCGCGGCTGCGACGATGCCATAAAGCTCGTCCACCCGCCGGCTGCGCTCGCCCGCGTCCGCGAACCAGCTCTGCGCGATCACGTCGGCCCGCCCGATCTCCTCGAGGATGCGTCGCCATTGCTCGCCGGTATAAGGCAGCACCGCCACCCATCCGTCGCGGGTGCGGTAGGGCTTGCGATTGCGTGAAAACAGGCGGTGATATCCCGCCCCCTCCGGCGCCGCGCCGAAGGTGGCCGCCGCCAGATGCTCGTTGAGCAGGAAGCTCACGAGGGATTCGAACATGGGCACTTCCACCTCCACCGCCTCGACGGTGCCCCGCTCGCGCGCCGCAAGCGCGGCAAGAATGCCATAGGCGGCATAGAGCGAGGCCACCTTGTCGGCGATGACGCTTGGCACATAGGACGGCTCTCCGCCCGCATGCGCCGGCAGCATGGCGAGCCCGCTCGCGGCCTGGATCACGTCGTCGAAGGCCGGCCGGTCGCGATAGCGCCCATCCTGGCCGAAGCCGATGGCGGAACAATAGATGATGCGCGGATTGATCGCCTTCACCGCGGAAAAGCCGAAGCCGAGGCGGGTGATGGCGTCCACCCGCATGTTGTGCAGCAGCACGTCCGCATCGGCGATGAGACGCGCCAGCACCGCGCGGCCGCCCTCCGACTTGAGATCGAGGCAGATGCTGCGCTTGTTGCGGTTGTTGTTGAGGAACATGGCGCTCATGCCGGCGCCTTCGGTGGGATGAACGGAACGCGCCAGTTCCCCGCCTGGCGGCTCCACCTTGATGACGTCCGCGCCGAGGTCCGCAAGGATCTGTCCCGCGAACGGGCCGAGCACGATGGAGGAGATCTCCACCACCCGGATGCCGGTGAGAAGGGGGGTCATGGCACGCGGCTCCGTTCGAGAATGAGTGCGGCGGTGCGGATGTGGGGGCGGTCCACCATGCGGCCGTCGAGCTGAAAGGCGCTGGCGCCGGGATGCGCCGCCGCCAGCTCCAGCACCCGCCGCGCCCAGTCGAGGGTTACGGCATCGGGCGCAAGCCCCTGATGGATAGGCGTGATCTGCGCCGGGTGGATGGCCATGCGGGCGGTGAAGCCCAGCTCCCGCGCGCGGGCGGTATCCGCCGCCAGCCGATCGGGCGTGCGGAAGTCCGGATCCACCGCATCGATGGCGGCGATCCCCGCGGCGCGCGCGGTGAGCAGGCAGAACAGACGCGCCTGCTCCGCCAAGGCCGCGCCGGCGTCTGTCGCCCCCGGCAGCGGCGCGCGGCCGATGTCGGCGGACAGATCCTCCATGCCCCAGGTGTAGCCCTGAAGGCGCGAATGCCCCCGCCCAAGGTCCGCGCCGTTGAGGAGCGCGGCAGCGGTCTCGGTGACGATGCCGATGATGCCGACGGCGCCCTTCGGCAGGCCGTCGCGGGCCTCCAGGGCATCGAGCCCGTAGGCCACGGGATCGAGCTGGCGCACGGCGGACAGCTTGGGCCAGACGAGGCCGCGGACGGCCCGAAGCGGCAGGGCGGTCAGCTCCTTCAGCGCGCGCTCTGGATCGGTGCCGTTGAGCCGCACATAAAAGCGCGGCCCCACCCCGTCCACGCGGGCTGAAAGAAAAGCGCACACCGCCGCAAGCGCCGCGTCCTTGCGCGCCGGAGCAACCGAATCCTCAAGATCGAGAATGAGCGCATCGGCGAGGCCGGCGGCGGCCTTGGCCATCTTCTCCGGCGCGTCGCCGGGCACGAACAGGTAGGAGCGGGGCCAGGTGCTCATGCCGGGATGCTCGCCTGAACCGGACGCTTGCGCATCAGCGCCTGGCGGCGGCACACGGCCACCTCGGCGCCATCCTGGTTGAAGGCGCGATGCTCGAACTCCACGAGGCCGGCCTCGGGACGCGAGCGGCTCTCGCGCTTCGTGACCACCATGGTCTCGACCCGCAGGGAATCGCCCTGGAACACCGGCTTGGGGAAGCGCACGTCGCTCATGCCAAGATTGGCGATGGTGGTGCCGAGCGTGGTGTCGGCGACCGTGATGCCGATCATGAGGCCGAGGGTGAACAGGCTGTTCACCAGCGGCTGGCCAAACTCGGTCTTGGCCGCGAAGTGCCGGTCGATGTGCAGCGGCTGCGGATTCATCGTGAGACAACTGAACATCATGTTGTCGTATTCGGTCACCGTGCGGGTGATGGCGTGGGGCATCACCCGCCCCGGCACGAAGTCTTCGAAATAGAGCCCCGCCATGGACGCAAATCCTGAACACAGAGGAAATCCGGCGCGGGCGGGCCGTCGCCCGCGCCCGTTCGATCCACCTTGCGCGATGTCTCAGCGCTGCGCGGCGATAGCGGCGCGAAAGGCCGCGAGCACCTTGTCGGCGGGCTTGCCGCGCTTTTCGAGATTCTGCGCCCAGTCCTTGGACACGCTGGCGAAATTAGCTTCCAGCACCTTCTCCTGCTCGGGTGTGAAGGTGACCATCAGCGTGCCCGTGTCCTTGAGCCTGGTGGCGAGTTCCGCTTCTTCCTGGTCGAACTGGGCGCAGGCGTGGCCCACGGTCTCGTCGCCGGCCTTGGTGAGCGCCTCCTGCACATCCCTCGGCAGGCTCGCCCATTTGCTGGCGTTGATGGAATAGGTGATGCCCACGGTGCCGAAGTTCTGGCCCACGGTGACCGACTTCACCACCGCGTTGAGGCCATAGGAGAAGGTGGAGGTGTAGGGCAGAAGGGCGCCGTCGATGGTGCCCTTGGTCATGGCGTCGAAGATTTCCGGCGGCGTCATGCGGATCGGCACCGCGCCGAGATCCCGCAGGGCAAGCTCCATCGGGCCGGGATTGGAGCGGATCTTGCGGCCCTTGAAATCCTCGAAGCTCTTGAAGCCGGCCTTCTCGGAAAAGATGGCCTGATAGGGCGAAAGCGCCACCACATAGAGCACGCGCACGCCATTGGGCTTGAATTCCAAGGTGTCCAGCAGGCCACCCGGCTTCGCCAGGGCCCAGAACGCCTTCGCCCCCTCGCAGGAGGAGTTGAAGCCGCCTGGCAGCTCTGCAACGGCGCCCAGCGGCATCTTCTCCGACACATAGCTCGGCACGATGTAGCCGATGTCGGCAAGACCGGTCTGGGTGACGGTCAAAAGGTCTTTCGCCTTACCGAGCTGCTCAGCCGGGAAGTGCTGGAACTCGACCTTGCCGCCGGACAAAGTCTTGGCGCGGTCAAAGAAGTATTGGGTCGCCTTCTTGGTGATGGAATGGCCGGCGGGCAGGGAATCCGCCAGCTTCAGCGACACCTCCGCCGCCTGGGCGGAGACCAGAGCGGCGGCAAAGACGGCGGCGGCCAACGGAACAGAGCGGCGCAATCGACGGGTCATGGGGTTTCCTCCAAATGTCGGGGCCTGATGGGCTCAGACCTTCTCGGCGTAGGGCGGGGCATAGATGACGAGCACGCGCACGGGCGCCTCGCTCGCGGCGGTGAAGACATGGTCCTTGCCGGCGGGAAAGAAGCAGACATCGCCAGGGCCAAGATGCAGGGTCTGGCCATCCACCTCGGCGGTCGCCTCCCCGGCGAGCACATAGCAAACCTGCTCGATGCCATCGTGATGGTGGGGATGGGCGCCGGCCCCCTTCTCGATGGTGCCTAGCAGCACTTCCACCTGCTCGGCACCCACCGTTTCGCGGCTGATAAGGCGACGGTTCACGGTGCCCGAATGATTGGCGGGAGAATAGGTTTCAACCTCGCTTTCACGGACCAGGTATCGGCGTGTCGCCATCGGGCGTTCCTCCAGTTCTTGCGTTATTTCATGGTGCCCGGCAGCCACAGCACCAGCGCCGGGAAGGCGATGAGCAGCCCGATGACGATGATGTGGGCGATGACGTGGGGCGTGATGCCGGAAAAAATCTCGCTCAGGGGCCGCCCGCTGTAGCGCGAGACCACGAACACGTTGAGCCCGAGCGGCGGCGTGATCATGCCCACCTCCGCCGTCACCACCACGATCACGCCGAACCACACCGGATCGAACCCCAGCGCCTTGATGGCCGGCACCGCGATGGGCACCGTCAGGATCAGGATGGCGAGCTGGTCCATGAAGCAGCCGAGCACGATGTAGATGGCCACGATCAAGGCCATGACCACATAAGGCGAGACATCAAGGGAGGTCACGAAGATCACGGTGCTCTGGGTCACCTGGGTGAGGGTGAGGAAGAAGCCGAAGATGCTGGCGCCGATGACGATCATCAAGATCATGCAGGTCGCCCGCGCGGCGCGGGTGAGCACCGCCACCAGTGTGGGCCAGGTGAGCTTGCCGAGCGCCGCCGTGAGCATCAGTGCGCCAAAAGCGCCGAGCGCCGCCGCCTCGGTGGGCGTCGCGATGCCGAGATAGATCACCCCGGTGACGATCAGCAGCAGCGCCAGCATGGGCCCCACCTCCCGCACCGCCGCCGCCTTTTCGCGCCATGTGTAGCTGCGACCGGCCGGCGCCAGCGCGGGGTCCCGCCAGATGAGGACATAGACCGTGGCGATGATGGCCGCCGTGACCAGGAGACCTGGAATGACACCGCCGATCAGCAGGTCGGCGATGGAGACCTCGGCGATGATGCCGTACAGCACCAGCGCGATCGACGGGGGAATGAGCATCGCCAGCGTGCCGGAAATGGCCACCACGCCGCAGGAGAAGCGCGGTTCGTAGCCAGCCCGCATCATGGCGGGAATGGAGGTGGCGGACAGCGCCGCGGCCGCCGCCGTGCTCGATCCGGAGATGGCGCCGAAGCCGGCGCCGGCCAGCGCGGTTGCCACCGCGAGCCCGCCGCGCACCCGTCCGATCCAAACCGACATGGCATGGAACAGACCATCGGCAATGCCGCTCGCCACCACCAGTTCCGCCATGAGGATGAACATGGGGATGGCGATGAGTTCATAGGAATTGGTGACGGAAAACGGCGTCGTCTCCAGCACGCCAACCACGGCCGTCGTTCCGGCGATGGCGAGCAGGCCGGTCGCGCCGGCGATGGCGAGCGCAAACCCCACCGGCGTGCCGATGGCCAGCAGCGCGAATAAAAACCCGATGACCAGGACCGATGTCATGGCGTTTCCTCGACTGTTCTTGGTTCTATTGGGTCCGCGAGCATCGCGACGGAGCCGCGGCGCTCGCATCGGCCCCGGCGCACCGGGCGCCGGAAGGTCACAGGTGATGCTCGCTCTTGATTTCCGGATGGAGCACCCTGAGCACGCACAGCAGCAGGATCGGCGCGGTGCCGATGGGCACGATCCAATAGGCCAGCCAGATCGGCCAGGGGATCAAGGTCGCCATCACTTCGAGTTGCGCCGTGCTGGCGATGGCCCGCAGAAGGCCGGTCCACAGCACCACCGCGAACAGGATCGCCGACAAGGCATAGGTGATGCGGTCGAACAGGCGGCGCAGCACCGGCGGCGCCTGCAGATAGAGAATGTCCACCCGCACATGCTCGTCATGGCGCAGGGTATTCGACAGGCTGAAGAAGAATACCCCAACCATCAGGTAGAGCGATATCAGGTCATAGGAAAAGCCGAGCGGACTGTTGAAGAGATAGCGTAGCCCCACGTCCGCGAAGACGATCAGCATCATCGCGAACAGAAAGGCGGCGGCGATGGTCAGCAAGACCTTTTCAAACCGGGCGAGCGCCCGGGATACTGCCAAAATCACGGGGCGTCTCCCTGTCCTTCGAAGCTCGAGCGGATCTTGTCGATGGCCTCGGCTATGCGCGCGGCGGTCTCGGCCCGCTTGTCCATGAGCCGGTAGTTCGGGCCCGCCACCGAGACCGCGAGGCGTTCGCCGTCGAGCACCAGCGGCATGCCCACGCCGAGCACGTCGGCGGTGAACTCCGACAGGTTCTCAAACCAGCCGCGCTCGGCCGAGGCGACGATGTCGGCCTCCACCGCGGCGGCATCCGGCAGGGTCGCGTCGCGATACTTCTGGAACGGCAGCGAGGCGTAGAGCCGCGCCCGCTCCTCCGGCGTGTAGCAGCTCAAAATGGCCTTGCCGGCCGATGTCACCTGGATCGGCCGGCGCTCCCCGGCCTGGGCGAAGTAGCGCACCGGATGGCGGCTCTCCAAGGCGTCCAGATAGACGATCTCGGCATCGGAACGATGGGCCAGCAGAACCGTCTCGCCGGTCTGCTCCTGGAGCCAGGTGAGCACCGGTCGCAGCCGATCGATGAACGGATCGTTCTCGGCGATGTCCTGGGCCAGGGCCAGCAGGCGCCGGGTGGGGTAATAGCCCCCCCACAGGCGCATTTCGTGGATGAAGCCACCCGCCTCCAGCGTCTCCAACAGGTTGAAGGTGGAGGATTTCGGCAGCGCCAGCGCCTCGCTGATCTGCGACAGCGTGCGCGGCCGCCGCACCTTTGCGAACAGCTCAAGAATGGCGAGGAGGTTTTCAGCCTGTTTCACAATCATGAACTTTTTTTCAGATATGCGAACGAAAGAGTCAAGAGGGGTATTATATTGCAGCGCAACACCAATGGATGTTTGCACTGCGGCGCATGCCGCCGCCCGCCGACCGGCTTCCCCACGGGAGCAGCATCGCCACGATGCGTTCATGCAGCACATATTCATTTTTGCATCAAAGACCGAAGAGGCGGACCCTTGAACGCGCCACTGGCCGAATTTCCATGCCGCCGCCAACACCGGGACAGATGCTGCGCTGCGGCCATTCCACCGTCGCTGCGAAGGTGCAGCGCCTTGCGATGAGTTGGCGCATCAACACCCGCCCATTCCGCCGACCGCTCGCCATACCCGAATTTTTTTATCGTTATTTTACAATCCATTAAGGCTCCCGCTCAGCCCTGGCATGGTTGTTGCCATTCCCTCATCAACAAGAAGACGGAGCGGGATATGACGATGACTTTGGCAACGCGGGTCGAAGACCTTCCATTTCTCGATGTGAAGGATCCGGCCTTTTCCATTCGGTCCCCGGAAGTTGCGGACGCGCGCGAGCAGAGCTGGTGCGCCCGCACGCCCTACGGCATCGCGGTGCTGCGCTATGACGAAGTGCAGAAGCTGATGCGCGACCCCCGCCTGCGCCAGGGCAGTTACGCTTGGCCGGCCATGAATGACGCCACCGGCAAGTTCGCCGATTGGTGGAGCCGCATGCTCCTGAGCCAGGAGGGCTCCGACCATGCCCGGCTGCGGCGCCTCGCCAATCCGGCCTTCTCGCCGAAGCTGGTCACCAGCCTCCAGCCGGCCTTCGCCGTCCTCGCCAATGAGCTCATCGACACCTTCGCCAAGAAGGATTCCTGCGAATTCATGGCGGATTTCGCCGAGCCCTATGCCACGCGCGTCATCTGCACGCTGCTCGGCCTGCCCCATGAGGTGTGGCGCGAACTTGCCGATATCGCCGCCGACATGGGCCTCGCCCTCGGCGTGACCTTCAAGCAGGACATTCCACGCATCGACGCCGCCACCCAGAAGCTGTTCGACTATGCGGCCAACCTCATTGCCGATCGCCGCGCCCGCGATCTCGGCACCGATTTCCTCAGTCTGCTCATCAAGACCAATCAGGAGGACCAGCAGGCCTTATCCGACCAGGAGATGGTCGACATGGTGGTGCTCGCCATCTTCGGCGGCATCGACACCACCCGCAATCAGCTTGGCCTCGCCATCGACATGTTCCTCCAGCACCCGGCCCAGTGGGCGTTGCTGGCGGCGCAGCCGGAGCTTGGCCGCGCGGCGGTGGAGGAGGTGATGCGGGTGCGTCCCACCATCACCTGGGTCACGCGCGAGGCGGTCACCGACTTCAGCTATGAAGGCATCGACATCGCCAAGGGCACCACGCTGCACCTGTTCAGCCAGGCGGCCTGCTCCGACCCGCGCGCGTTCCCCGACGCCGGCTTCGACATTACCGCCGAACGCAAGCCCCACTTCGGCTTCGGCGGCGGCGCCCATCACTGCCTCGGCCACTTCATCGCCCGCGGCGACATGACCGAGGCCCTCGCCATCCTTGCCCGGCGGCTGAAGAACATGCGCCTCGGCGGCGAGCCGAAATGGCTGCCCGACAGCGGCAATACCGGGGCGATCAGCCTGCCGATCGCCTTCGACCCCGAAGTCTGAATCAAGAACAAGCCTGCCATCCAGAAGCTGAGGGGAAGTGCCATGCGCATGTGCGTGGATATGAAGAAGTGCCAATACCATGGCCAGTGCGTCATCGCGGCGCCGGACCTTTTCTCGTTCGCCGAGGACGGAAGCCTCAAGTGGGTCGAGACGATCGACGACAGCCTCCGCCAGCAGGCGGAGGATGCCGCCGACGTATGCCCGGAGCAAGCCATCACCCTTGAGGG
Organism: Xanthobacter agilis; assembly: GCF_021730435.1. Lineage (GTDB taxonomy): Bacteria > Pseudomonadota > Alphaproteobacteria > Rhizobiales > Xanthobacteraceae > Xanthobacter > Xanthobacter agilis. The sequence goes on along the minus strand of NZ_JABWGX010000009.1, from coordinate 134,429 downwards.
CTGAGGCATGGCTCCGCGCGTCGTCGTCGTGGGGGCATCCCTGGGCGGCCTTCGGGCCGCCGAAGCGCTCACCAGCCTTGGCCTCGCCCCCGGCCAGGTGACCATCGTCGGTGCCGAACGGCACCCGCCCTACAACCGTCCGCCGCTCTCCAAGGAGCTGCTGGAAGACCTTGGCGACATCCCCGATGCCTTCGCCAAGACCGCCTTCCGCCTGAAGCCAGAGGTCGCCGCCGCACACTGGCGCCTCGGCACCCCCGCCGTCGCCGCCGATCTCGGCACGCGCCTGGTCCACCTCTCGGATGGCAGCACGCTGCCCTATGACGCGCTGATGGTGGCGACCGGCCTCACGCCCCGCCGCCTGCCGTTCCCCGGCGGCGACCGGCAACGCTTCGTCCTGCGGACGCTGGAGGATGCGGCGGCGCTCCGCCAGGCGCTCCGGCCGGAGCACGCCGTGGTGGTGGTTGGCGCCGGCTTCATCGGCTGCGAGGCTGCCGCCACCGCAGCCAAGCTCGGCTGCTCCGTGACGGTGGTGGAACCGCAAGGCGCGCCCATGGCCCGCGCCATCGGCGCCGAGGTGGGCGCCGCCCTGCAGCGCCTGCACACCGCCCGCGGCGTGCGCTTCCGCACCAAGGTGGGCGTCTTGGAACTCATCTGCGACAGAAGCGGCACGCTGAAGGGGGTCAGGCTCAGCGATGGCACCGAGCTGGAAGCGGATGTGCTGGTGGAGGCCATCGGCTCTTCTGCCAATGTGGATTGGCTGCGGGGCCAGGGCCTCGACCTTTCCAACGGCCTCCTGTGCGACAACCACATGCGGGTGGAAGGCCGCGGCGACCTCTACGGCATCGGCGACGTCGCCCGCTTCCCCAATCCGCTCTATGACGCCGAGCCGCGCCGGGTGGAGCATTGGTGCGTGCCGGGCCAGACCGCCCGCCGGGCCGCCGAAACGGTGGTGGCCACCCTGAACGGCGCGCCCCCGCCCGAGGCGGAGTTCCGGCCCCTGCCCTCGTTCTGGAGCGACCAGCACGGCCTGCGCATCCAGTCGTTCGGCCTGCCGGCCATCGCCGACGGGATCGAGGTGCTGGAAGGCGCGCTCGACACGCCGCAGACCATCGAACGCGGCGTGGCGATCGGATACCGGCGCGCCGGGCGGCCGGTGGCCGTGCTCGCCATCGCCCTGCCGCCGGGCCGCGCCCTGCGCCACCGCGCCTTTCTCGACGCCTGATGCGGGCGGCCGCGCGCCGCCCTTCCGACACAGCCTTTAACCCAGTGGGAGATCCTCATGGGACCGGAGAAGCTTGCCCTGAAACTGGACGAGGACGGGATCGACACGATCCATGTCGGCCAGTTCGACCATTCCGGCGTCTTTCGTGAACGGCGCCTGCCCCGCGATTCCTTCCTGGCCTGGGCCCGGGAGCCGCGCTTCGCCAACGTGATCGCGCTGTGGGATTCCGCCGACGCCCTGTTCGGCGCCGGCCCCTATCTCACCGAGGATGTGTCCGTCGACACCGCCTCCCTGCGCCGCTACCCGTTCGAGCCGCGCGCCGCTGCCATCATCATGGAGCTGTCCGGCCCTTCCAAGGCCCTGATGCCTCGGGCCGTGCTGCGAGCCCAGGTCGAGCGCGCGGCGGCGCTCGGGCTCGAGGTGCGGGCCGCCTTCGAATTCGAGTTCCTGGTGCTGGAGGAGACGGCGGACAGCTTGCGCGCGACGCGCTTCGCCGAGCTGCGCTCGTTCGCGCCGGATAACAAATGCTGGTCCGGCCAGACCGCCGCCAATCACGGCGATTTTGTCGCCGGCCTGGAGGCCACCCTGCGCGCCACCGACATCGCGCTGTTCTCGGTGGGGGGAGAACTCGGCCCCGGCTGCTTCGAGGCCACGTTGGGGGCGGTGGAGCCCCTGAAGGCCGCCGACGACGCCGCCTTCTTCCGCCTCGCCACCCGCGCCCATGCGCGGCGCCATCGCAAGACCGCCAGCTTCATGCCGTATCTGGGCGCCGGATACCCCGGCATCGGTGGCCACATCCACCTTTCGCTCTGGGACAAGGCCAGCGGCCGCAACCTGTTCGCGGACCCCGCCGCGACCACCAACGCCGCCGCCCGCGCCTTCATCGGCGGCATGACGCGCACCGTGCCGGACGCCTTCGCCCTGTGTGCCCATACCGTGAATGCCTATCGCCGCTTCGCGCCCGGCTCGTGGGCTCCGAAGTCGGTGAGCTGGGCCGAGTTCACCTTCACCACCGCGGTGCGCTCGGTGCCCTCCGCCGAAGCGAGCGCGCGGCTGGAGTTCCGCCTGCCGGGCACCGATTGCAACCCCTATCTCGCCCTTGCCCTGATGCTGGGCTCCGGCCTCGACGGCATCGAAGACAAGCTCGAACCCCCGCCGGCAAGCCCCGACAACGGGCCGGACGACATTCCGGAAGGCGCCCTTCGCCTGCCGCGCAACCTCGGCGATGCCTCTGAGCGGCTCGCCGCCAGCGCCCATGCCAAGCGCCTGTTCGGCACCCGGTTCGTGGAGCATTTCGCGAAGATTTGCGCCGTGGAAGACGCAAGCCTCGCCCGCGCGGTAAGCGCCCAGGAGGTGGAGCGCTACCTGGAAGGCTGATGGCCGCCGCAAAAACCAAAAAAAAGCCAAATAACCAGAGGGTCAAGAACCGTGAAACACTTTCAGGAAACCGACGTCTTTCGGGAAATCTCCGACCCGTTGCGACAGGAGCGGGTCGCCCGCGTGCGCGAAAAGATCGATCGCCTCGGCGTCGAATACATCTACTACCAATATGTCACCATCACCGGCCGGGTGCTGGGCAAGGCGGTGCCGGCCCGGCACTGGGAACAGAATGCGAAAAAGGGCATCCAGACCTGGATCGGCGGGGTGGCCGACCTCACGGTGGACATCACCGGCACCCTCATCGGCTTCTCCGCCAATGACGGGGAGTGCCTCGCCCTGCCCGACCCGGAGACCTTCTGCCAGCTCCCCTGGGAGAAGAAAGTGGCGCGGGTGTTCTGCACCCTGTTCTACGGCCTCGAGGACCCCAAGACCCCTGGGGCTTATTACGAATGCGACACCCGCGGCAACCTGAAGCGCTTCGACCGCGAGTTCCGCCTGAAGCACGACGGCCTGCACCTGCGCGTGGGCATGGAACCGGAAATGCTGTGGCTGCGCCCCACCGGCGATGCCAAGCGCCCCTATGAGGGCATCACCAAGGCCAGCGCCTACCACATCGACCAGTTCGAGTCGGTCCGCCCGGTGTGGATGCAGGTGTACGAATACGCCCAGGCCATGGGCCTCGACATGATCCAGGGGGACGTCGAGGACGCGCCCGGCCTTTTGGAGCTCAACTTCGCGTTCGACGACGCACTCGCCACCTGTGACCGCCTCACCACCTACCGGCAGATCTGCGCCGAGGTGGCGCGCCAGCACGGACTTGTCGCCTGCTTCATGGCCAAGCCCATGATGGGCGTGCCCGCCAACGGCTGCCATCACAATTGCTCGGTCTGGACCGGTGGCGAACGGCGCCTGGTGCCGCTGGTGAAAGGCGAGCTGCCCGGTATGGACGAGGTGTTCACCTACACCAAGGGCGGCGTGAATGCGTTCGAGAACACTGAAGGCGGCTGGCTGCCGACCGAGCTGGGACATCATGTGCTCGGGGGCGCGCTGAAACACATCGGCGCCCTCACCGCGCTGGGGGCCACCACCGTCAACTCCTACCGCCGCTTCGCCGACCTTGGCCTGTGGGCGCCGGTCGGCGCCAACTGGGGCCTGCAGAACCGCTCCTGCTCCATCCGCATCTCGGCCCCGGACCGCTTCGAGTTCCGCGCCGTGGACGCCATGGTGAACCAGCACCTGTTCTGCAGCGCCCTGCTGAAGGCCATGGACGACGGCATCGAGAACAAAATCGACCCCGGCGCGCCGGAAAGCCGCAACGTGGTGGAGGTGATGAAGGCGGGCACCGAGACCATCCCCTCCATCCCCCTCGACCTGCATGAGGCGCTGGAGGCCCTGAAGGCCGACGATCTCATCCTGAAGGCCATGCCCGGCCGCCTCTACGAGCTCTACGACAAGCTCAAGCGGGACGACTGGCGGCGGTTCCTGAAGGAAGTCACCGACTGGGATCTGAACCGCTACATGCATCACTTCCCCTAGAGATTTTCAAGCGAAGCGGCGTCCGGTTCACGTGAAGAACATGTGGAAACGCAAGCGCTTGGAGCGGATGTCGTTCCCACGCGTCTTCGCGCGAAGCGGATGCCGGCGCGGCGAGACACGCGCGCCATCTCGATCAGCTGGAGCGGCGCCCGTCGGCTGGTTCGAGCGGGCGCCGCTCCCGGCCGCGACCGGACGCCCCGCGCGGGGCGGCCTCCCCCCTCCTCCGCCCGCCCCAAGCCAGGATGCCCGCCCGTGAGCACCTCTTCCCCCAAGCCCGTCGCGACATGGTCCGCCGAGGACTGGCACGCCCGCGCCAAGACCCTCTCGTTGGACACGCGCCTGTTCATCGACGGCGCATTCCGGCCCGCCGCCGACGGGCGCACCTTCACCACCGTCAATCCCGCCACCGGCGCGCCGCTGGCGGAGATCGCGCGGGGCTCGCAATCGGATCTGAACGTCGCCGTTGCCGCCGCGCGCCGAGCCTTCCGGTCCGGGTCCTGGTCGCGCCGGGCGCCACGCGCGCGCATGGCGGTGCTGCAGCGCTTCGCCGATCTCATCGAAGCCCACGCCGGCGCATTCGCGCTGCTCGACGCCCTGGAGATCGGCAAGCCGGTGTCCTCGCTCACCGGCTTCGATATTCCCTGCGCCGTCACCAACCTGCGCTTCGCCGCCGAGGCCATCGACAAGATGGAGGGTGCGGTCACCAACACGGCGCAGGAGGCCTTCCATTACATCCTGCGCGAGCCCCTGGGCGTGGTGGGCCTCATCGTGCCGTGGAACTACCCGCTGATGATGGCGTGCTGGAAGCTCGGCCCGGCGCTGGCCACCGGCAACAGCGTGGTGCTGAAGCCGGCTGAGCAAAGCTCGCTCTCCGCCCTGCTGCTGGCGCGCCTGTTCAGCGAAGCCGGGGGGCCGGACGGGGTGTTCAACGTGATCACCGGGTTCGGCGAGGAGGTGGGCCAGGCGCTGGCGCTCCACGGCGACGTGGACAAGATCGGCTTTACCGGCTCCGGGGCCGTCGGCGGGCTCATCCTGGAATATGCCGGCCGTTCCAACCTGAAGCAGGTGACGCTCGAATGCGGCGGCAAGTCCCCGCAGATCGTGCTCGCGGATTGCGATCTCGACACCGCCGTGCGCAACGCCGTCATCGGCAGCTACGCCAACCAGGGCGAGGTCTGCGCCGCCGGCTCCCGCCTGCTGGTGGAAGAGGCGATCCACGACGCCTTCGTTGAAAAGTTCACCGCAACCACCCGCGCCCTGTTCTGTCCGGGCGACCCGCTCGATCCCGCCACCACCATGGGGCCCCTGGTGGACGCGGGGCATCAGCAAAAGGTGCTCTCCTTCATCGAGAGCGGCCGCCAGGAGGGCGCCAGCCTCGCGTTCGGCGGCGGCATCCCGCGCGATCTCAACGCCGGCTGCTACGTGGAGCCCACCCTGTTCACGGGCGTGGACAATGCCATGACCATCGCCCGCGAGGAAATCTTCGGCCCGGTGACGGCCGTGATCCCGGTGAAGAACCTGGAGCACGCCATCTCGGTCGCCAACGACACCGATTTTGGCCTCGCCGCCTCCATCTGGACACAGGACCTCAGGAAGGCCCACCGCTTCGCCCGCGAGGTGGCCGCCGGCATGGTCTGGATCAACACCTATTTCGACTATGACGCCACCGCCCCATGGGGCGGCTTCAAGCGCTCCGGCAACGGGCGCGACAAATGCCTGGAGGCGCTGACCCACTACACCCAGACCAAATCGGTGTGGATGAGCCTCGCCTGACCATCGCGACCGTGCTGCGGCGACGCCGCAGCAACGCTGCATCCGCGCATCACTGATATGAAAAGTATTCCATTTTCATATTGAAAAACAAAAGGACTTTCCACTGGCATAAACCTTGCGCCCACAAGCATTCGGCCCTGTCGCGCGGCAACGCTCCGCAACGACGGGCCACGGCGACGGCGGCCGCCCCACTCCCGCTTCAGGGCGTGGGCGCAGCTCACCGCGCCGGACGGAACGGTTAAAATCAAAGAGGGGAACAACCGTGAGTCACGCAACAAACTCTGCTGCATCGACCTTGTCCGAAGACGAGCAACAACTTCGAGCCCTGGGCTATACATCGAAATTCGACCGCAGCATGTCGCTGTGGGAGAATTTCGCCCTGGGCTTCACCTATCTGTCGCCGGTGGTGGGCGTTTATTCGGTGTTCGCGTTCGGCCTTGCCGCCGGCGGACCGCCCATGCTGTGGGCCTATTTCATCGCCGGCTTCGGCCAGTTCCTGGTCGCGCTCATCTTCGGTGAGGTGGTGTCCGAATTTCCCATCTCCGGCGGCCTCTATCCCTGGGCACGCCGCTTGGTCGGCCGGCGCTGGGCCTGGCTTGCGGGATGGACCTACGCCTGGGCGCTGTTCACCACCATCGCCGCCGTGGCGGTGGGGGCAGGCCCGTTCCTCGCCCTGCTGCTGGGATTTGAGGTGACGCCCACCGCCACCACCCTGATCGCCCTGGCGCTGGTCGCCGCGTCCACGGCGCTCAACCTCATGGGCACCAAGCTGCTGGCGCGGGTGGCCATGTTCGGCTTCATCTGCGAATTGGTCGGCGCCCTGGTGGTGGGGGTCTATCTGCTCATGTTCCACCGCGAGCAGCCGTGGGGCGTGGTGTTCGACACCCTCGGCGTCGAGGGCGGCGGCTCCTACCTGCCGGCTTTCCTCACCGCCGCCCTGGTGGGCCTGTTCTCCTGCTACGGCTTCGAGGCGTGCGGCGACGTGGCGGAGGAAACGCCCGATCCCGGCCGGCGCATCCCCAAGGCCATGCGCATGACCATCTATATCGGCGTCGGCGCCTCCGCGTTCGTCTGCTACGCGCTGATCCTGGCGGTGCCGGACATCGGCGCCGTCATCTCCGGCAAGGTCACCGATCCGCTCGGCGAAATCCTGCTCTCCTCCTTCGGCCCGATCGGCTCGAAGGCGGTGATCGTGGTGGTGATGGTCTCCTTCATCTCCTGCGTGCTGTCGCTGCAGGCGGCGGTCAGCCGCCTCATCTTCGCCTACGCCCGCGACAAGATGATCTTCGGCTCCAGCGTGCTTGCCCGCCTGTCAACGGGCCACCATGTGCCGTCGGCGGCGCTGGTGATGGCCGGGGTGATCCCGTCCGCCATCGTCTGCCTCGGCCTGTTCGTCCAGGATGCGCTGACCACCATCATCGGCTTCGCCGTGATCGGCATTTACCTGTCGTTCCAGATGGTGGTGCTGGGTGCGCTGCACGCCCGCTCGCGCGGCTGGGTGCCCACCGGCAAGTTCAGCCTCGGCGCCTTCGGCCTTCCGGTGAACCTCGCCGCCCTGGCCTATGGCTTGGGCGCCATCATCAACCTGATGTGGCCGCGCTCGCCCGATGCCGCCTGGTACGTCAACTACGGGACCCCGCTGACGGTGGCGGTCGTGCTGGGGGTGGGGCTCACCTACATGCTGCTGTTCCGCTCGCACGAGCGCGGCACGGCGCCCTATGCCGACGCCTGGAAGCTCAACGCCGCCCCGGCGGGCGACGCCGCCGTGTCCCAACCGACCTGACATCCCCGGCGGAGGCGCCCGCGCCTCCGCCGCTCTGCCCCCGACCGTGTTGCAGCGGGACGCGCCCTTGCGGGCGCCGCCCCGCAGGAGCCCCATGATGACGCGCCCCACCCTTCTGTTCATTTCCCAGTTCGCCGCCGCCGGCACCTACGACAAGGCGATCTGGCGCCGCGTGCAGGGGGAGGACGACGAGACGATCCCCTTCAAGGCCATGCTGGACAGCCTCGGCGTCGGCGACGCCCTGAATGTCCGCGCGGTCCGCGCCCACGAAGGCGAGCCCCTGCCCGACGACCTCGACGCCATTGATGCGGTGGTGCTGGGGGGCAGCTTCGCCTCGGTCGGCGACGGCCATCCCTGGCAGCAGGCCATCGCCGCCTTTCTCAAGGAGTGGCGCGCCACCGGCAAACCCCTGTTCGGCATCTGCGGCGGACACCAGATCATGGCCACCGTGCTCGGCGGCCGGGTGGAGCGCGCCCCCACCCCACATGTGGGCTCGCTGCCGGTGACCCGCACCGAGGCCGGCATCCGCCACCCCCTGTTCACGGGCTTCGACGACGCATCGCCGTTCTTTTTCGGCAATTTCGACAGTGTGGTCGAGCCGCCGCCCGGCGCGGTGATCCTCGCCACCCGGCCCGGCCTGCCAGCCGCCGCCATCGACCATGGCGGCGGCTGGCTCTCGGTGCAGTTCCACCCGGAATCCACCGCCGACCGCATGGCCACCTGCCTGCTGGTGATCGATCCCGCGCAGGCTTCCGCCTACAGCTTCATTCCCGGCTGCGAACGAATGGTCCTCAATTTCCTGCGCTTCGCCGGCCTTGTCGACGACACCGGTGCCGATCGCGCGGAGCGGGCCTGATGCGCCCGCTCATCGCTTTGGTCGGCGACCTCCGGGACCTGTCCGGCCTGCCCCACCATATCGTCGGCGACAAATACGCCCGGGCGGTGCATGCCTTCGCCGGCGGCCTGCCAACCCTCCTCACCGCGGTCATCGCCCGCGACGACATCGGCGCCGTGGTTTCGGCATTCGATGGCTTCCTGTTCACCGGCAGCCCCTCCAACGTCCACCCCGACCGGTGGGGCGGGCCGCCCCAGGCGCCCGGCCCGTTCGATCCGGCGCGCGACGACCTGTCCCTGCCTTTGATCCAGGCCATCATCGCCGCGGATGTGCCGGCCCTGTTCATCTGTCGCGGCTTCCAAGAGCTGAACGTGGCGCAAGGCGGCACCCTGGAGCCGGAGCTGCGCGCCGTGCCCGGCCGCATGCTCCACCATGCCCCGGAGGACGCCCCCACGGACCGTCAATACGCCCCCTTCCACGACGTGGAGCTGGTTCCCGGCTCGCCGCTCATCGACGTGTTCGGCAGCGCGCGGTTCGCGGTGAATTCCCTTCATTACCAGGGCCTCGCCCGCATCGGCCGGCGCCTTTCCGTGGAGGCGAAGGCACCCGACGGCACGCCGGAAGCGGTGCGCGTGAGCGACCATCCATTCGCAGTGGGCGTGCAATGGCATCCGGAGTATCGTCCCGAGCTGTCGCCCCCCGGCGCCCGCCTCTTCGCCGCCTTTGGCGCGGCGGCGGCGGACCGGAGGCGGCGGCGGACGACCCCGGCGCCGTGCGGCGCCACCTGAACGTAAGGACAAGATGGAATGCCCGAGCCGGCTGGCCTGCAGCTCATGGAGGACGAGCGCCAGGCCTTCGCCCTCGCCCAGGAGAGCCTGGACGATCTGCTGATCGACGTGGTGGGGGAGGACGGACGGTTGCTGTGGGCCAACGAACGGCAGAACCGCGCCGTCGGCCTGCCCGCGGACCTGATCGCGGGCCTGCCCATCGACGCCCTCTACACGCCCGACTCCGCCGATACCGTCGCGGCGCTGCTGCGCCATGCCGCCGATGGCGGCCACCTGCCGGCCTGCGAGCTGACGCTGGTGGGACGCGGGGGACGCAGCCTGAGGACCCTGGCGCAGCCGCGATATGTGACCTGGCACGGACGCACTGCGCTCGCTCTCACCAAGATGGACTTCGGGGCGGTGGGCCTGAAGCACCAGGAGTTGGAGGACGACGCCCGGCTGCTCGGTGCCATCGTGCGGAACGCCACCGAAGCCCACTGGGCCATCGTGTTCCTGGAGCCGGTGGACACCACCCAGCCCAAGGCGGAGGTGATCCGCCAGGTGTTCGAGAACCAATCGGTCTGGCGCATGTGCAACACGCCCATGGCCCGCCTCTACGAACTGCCCGACGACATGGACCTCAACAGCCGCGACGTGCGCCTGCAATGGCCGCGCAGCGCCGCCAACGAGCGCTTCGTGAATCAGATCATCGACGCCAATTACGAGATCGACGACGCGCTCAGCATCGATTCCCGCCACGATGGCACCCCGGTCTACATCCGCAACGATGTGCGGGCCGAGATCGTCGATGGCTTCCTGCGGCGATTGTGGGGCAACTGCCGTGACGTCACCGATCAAAGGCAGAGCGAGACCGACAGCGCCGAGCGCCTCGGCTCCCTGCGGCGGGTGTTCGACGCGGTGCCCGATGCCGTGATCGTCCTTGATGGCGACGGCGCGGTGGTCATTCGCAACCTAGCCTTCGTCGCGGCCCATGGCAGCGGCGAGACGATGGAGCGACGCCTGGCCCTGAAGGTGCGCAAGGCCATGGCGACCGGCACGACCCCGGACCGGGGCTGGCGCAGCCTCTCCACCGGCGGCGGCGCGCTGCGCCTGCACTGGCGCCAGGTGCCCGGCACCGGCGATAGCCTCTGGAACGTGCTGGTGGTGCGGCCCCTCGACGCCAGCGCCGCCAAGGCCGGAAAGACGCCGGCCGACGGCCCGGTCCGCCGCCGCCGCAATGGCGCACGGGAGGCGGCGGAGACGTGAGCGACCCTTCGGAGCTTCAATCCTTTCGTGTCATCCTCCGGGACGGCGTATTGGTCGAGCGGGAGGCCTTCGACGCCTTTCTCGCATCGGCGGAGTTCCGGGCCTTCGCCAACCTCCTGCCCGGCCCCCTCATCATCGTGAACCCGGAAGAGGCCGTGGTTTTCTCCAACCGCTCGGCCGAAAAGCTGGCCGGCAGCGGTCCGCTGCCCGGCCGGCTGCCGCTCGCCACCTTCCTGCAGCAGTCCAACCTGGACATGGACGACTTTCTGGCCGCGACCGAGCGCGGCCAGTCCCAGGGCAGCGTGCGGGCGCGCGGCTCCGGCCGCGTCTATCAGGCGCTCCGACGCGTCCTGAGCGTCGATGGAGAACTGCGCGGCTTTTCGCTCTATTGGCTGAACGACCCCGATGGCTGGGACCGCGCCCGCCGCGGCGCGCAGAGCCGCACCGTGGGGCGCGCCGAAGTGGAAGCGCAGGGCGAGCTCTCCTTCCCGCCTGATCTCAAGGACCAGATCGGCCGTGCCCAGCGCGCCTATGCGCGGCGCTTCCGCATCCTGCTGCTGGGCGAATCCGGTGTCGGCAAGACCGCCGTCGCCAAATTCATCCATGCCGCCGGAGGAACCGGCGGACGGCCGTTCGTGCACGTCAATTGCGGCAGCATCCCCGAAACTCTGTTTGAATCCGAGATGTTCGGCTATGAGCGCGGCGCCTTCACCGGCGCGCTCCAGGCCGGCAAGCGCGGCTTCATCGAAAGCGCGGGCGGCGGCACGCTATTCCTCGACGAGGTCGGGGAAATTCCCCTGGCAAGCCAAGCCAAGCTATTGAAGTTCCTGGAGGATGGAACCATCCAATCGGTGGGCTCCGCGGTCAGCAAGAAGGTCGACACCCATGTGGTGGCCGCCACCAACCGCGATCTTGGCCGCATGATGCAGGAGGGCAGCTTCCGAAAGGACCTCTATTTCCGCCTCGCCACCTTCCCGGTGCACATCCCCCCGTTGCGGGCGCGGGCCGACCAGGAGGAGATCCTGGACGCCCTCCTGGTCCGCGCAAATCGTGAACGCGGACGGCCGCTGCGGCTTTCTCCCGCCTGCCGGGCCGCCATTCTCGCCCACGATTTTCCCGGCAATCTGCGTGAGCTGCGCAGCATCGTGGAATATCTCGACATCGTGGCCGACGAACTGGCCGAGCCCATTCATCTCCCCGAAAGCCTCAACACCGGCGCCAGCGTTCGCCCTCGGCAGCACGAGGACGCGGCTCCAGCCCTCCCCGCGGGCGAAGACGGCGCCACCTTGAGGGAGCTGACCCGCGCCTTCGAGGATGATGTGATCCGCCGTGCCCTCGACCGCTACGGATCGAAACGGGAGGCCGCCCGCCGGCTGGGCGTGGATATCGCCACCCTGGTGCGCAAGACCACGCGGCCACGGGAATAGGTATTGATGCGTTCGTGCCGAAAGATGTGCTGCATTCATGCAGCATTTGGCCTGTTTCGGACGGATATGGCGCAGAATCCAAGACATTCATTTCTGGCACGGAAATTGCGCAAGACAGATCATCTAACCAGACCCAGAAGGGGATGACCTTGAGCCGGACCGATGATCTTTTTGCGCGGCGCAACGCCGCCGTGCCGCGGGGCGTGGGGCACGCCTGTCCCGTCTTCGCCGAGCGCGCCGTCAACTCCACCTTGTGGGACGTGGAAGGCCGCTCCTTCATCGATTTCGCCGGAGGCATCGCGGTTCTCGCGGTCGGCCACTGCCATCCAAGAGTGATCGCCGCCGCGCGCGCCCAGCTCGATCTGTTCACCCACACCTCGTTCCAGGTGGCCCCTTACGAGCTCTATGTGCGGCTGTGCGAACGGCTGAACGCGCTCGCCCCCATGGCCGGGCCAGCCAAGACGCTCCTGGTCAATTCCGGCGCCGAAGCGGTCGAGAATGGGGTGAAGATCGCCCGCGCTTACACCGGCCGACCGGCCGTCATCGCCTTCCAGGGCGCCTTCCACGGCCGCACCATCGCCACCACCGCCCTCACCGGCAAGGTGGCGCCCTACAAGAAGGGCTTCGGACCTCTGCTGGCGGATGTCTATCATGCCCCCTACCCTGCCGTCGCCGCGGGTGTGAGCGTCGCCGAGGCGCAAGCTGGTCTTGAGGCGCTGTTCAAATATCAGGTGGACCCGGAGCGGGTTGCCGCCATCCTCATCGAGCCGGTGCAGGGCGAGGGCGGCTTCCACCCGGCGCCCGCCGAATTCCTGCAATGGCTGCGCGGCTTGTGCGACGCGCACGGCATGCTGCTGATGGTTGACGAGGTGCAGACGGGCTTCGCGCGCACCGGCCGGATGTTCGCCACCGAGCATGCGGGCGTCGCACCCGACCTGATGTCCATCGCCAAGTCGGTGGGCGGCGGCTTCCCGCTGGCTGGCGTGATTGGTCGCGCCGACGTGATGGATCACCTTGATGTCGGCGGATTGGGCAGCACCTACGGCGGCCACCCGGTGTCCTGCGCGGCGGCCCTCGCCACCCTCGACGTGATCGAGGAAGAGGGGCTTGCCGCCCGCGCCGAGGCCATCGGCGGCAAGGTGCGGGGCTTCATCACCAGCGAGCTGATGGCGCCCGAAGGCAGCCCGGTGGCGAACCTGCGCGGCCTCGGCGCCATGATCGCGGTCGATATCGTCGACCCGGCCACCGGCGCCCCCGCCGCCGCCCTCGCCAAGAAGCTCGTCGTCTCGGCCGCCGAGAAGGGATTGATCCTCCTCACCTGCGGCGTCAACGGCAACGGCATCCGCCTGCTGATGCCCCTCACCATCGCGGACGAGACGCTGGACCAGGGCCTCGCCATCCTGCGCCAATCGGTGCTGGAGCTGGTCCGCACCAAGGCGGCCGCCTGATGCGCGGCGCCCGGGCCCACGCCGCCCGGGCGCCCCAGCCGGCCCCGCATGACAGCAAATCAATACCACTCCCCTTTCAAGCGCGCGCGGAATTCGGCAGTCTCCCTTCGGCCCCTGAGGCCGAAAACGGGAGGATACCCCAAGAGATGCACGCGCCCGCCACACCCGAACCGCCCCTTTCGGCATCCGGCGCCCTGCGCACGCGCCGTTCCGTTCGCGCCTTCCTGCCGACAGAGGTTCCACGGGAGACCATCGTTGCCATCCTGGAGCTGGCGGCGCGGGCACCGAGCGGCTCCAATATCCAGCCCTGGCAAGTGCTGGTGCTCACCGGAGCGCCGCTGAAGACGCTGACGGGCGAACTCCATGCCCTCTCGCTTGCCGGCGACCCCGGCGCGCCGGACTACACTTATTACCCGCGGGCCTGGCGCGAGCCCTATCTCGCCCGCCGCCGCAAGGTGGGCTGGGACCTTTACGGCGCGCTGGGCATCGGCCGTGGCGACACCGGTCGCATGAATGCCCAGCATGCCCGCAACTTCCTGTTCTTCGATGCGCCGGTGGGGCTGATCTTCACCATCGATCGCGACATGGAGCTCGGGTCGTGGCTGGACTACGGCATGTTCCTGGAGAACATCATGATCGCGGCGCGCGCCTTCGGCCTCGACACCTGCCCGCAGGCCGCGTTCAACACCTATGCTCGCGTCATCGCGCGCCGGCTGGCCATGCCCGACACTCAGATGCTCGTGTGCGGCATGGCGTTGGGCCATGCGGACCCCACGGCGCCGGAGAACACATTCGTCACCGAACGCGAGCCGGTGGAGGGGTTCACCCGCTTCGTGGACAGCCTCGCCTGAGGACCGCCTCGCCTGAGGATCGCCCCCATCAGACCAGCGCCCGCAGCACACCGGCGCCCACCAGCAGCAGCACCACCGCCACCGGCGGTGCGTGCCAGCGGGTGAGCAGCAGGAAGCCGCAGAGAGCGACGGCGAAATCCGCCGGCATGAAGACCGCGCCGGTCCACACCGGATCGTAAAGCGCGGCGCCCAGGATGCCGACCACAGCCGCATTGGCCCCGCGCATGGCGGCCCGAGCCGCCGGACGCCGATGCAGCACACTCCAGAATGGCAGCAGGCCCGCCACCAGCAGCAGGCCGGGCAGAAACACCGCCACCAGAGCGATAACCGCGCCGAGGACGCCGTGGGGCGCCGGCCCCATGATCGCGCCGAGATAAGCGGCAAAAGTGAAGAGCGGGCCGGGCACCGCCTGCGCGAGGCCGTAGCCGGACAGGAACGCCTCGGTGCTCACCCACCCCGGCGTGACCACCGCCGCCTGAAGCAGCGGCAGCACCACATGGCCGCCACCGAACACCAAGGCCCCCGAGCGATAGAAGGCCTCGAACAGCGCCACGCTTTGTCCGGCGCCGGCGGCGACGAGGACCGGCGGCGCCACCAGCAGCACCACGAACAGCACCAGCGACGCACGCCCAAGCCCACGGGACAGCGGGACATCGAACCCGCCGGTGGTCGGAGCGGCAGGGTCGCGGCACAGGAAGGTTCCCGCAAGCGCGCCGAGCAGGATGGCCGCCAGCTGCCCCATCGCTCCGCCGAGGAACACCACCAGAAGCACCCCGCCAAGGGCGATCGCGGCCCGCGCCCGGTCGGGCGCGAGATTGCGCGCCATGCCCCACACCGCCTGGGCCACCACCGCCACCGCCACCAGCTTCAACCCGTGCAGCGCCCCCTGCGCCCAAGCGCCGCCGCTGGCCGCGGCGCCGAGGCCGAACGCCAGCAGCACCAGGGCCGAGGGCAGCGTGAAGCCCAGCCATGCGGCCAGCCCGCCCCAAAGCCCCCCGGCCCGCAGCAGGCCAAGCGCAAAGCCGAGCTGGCTCGACGCCGGCCCAGGCAGGAACTGGCACAGGGCCACGAGATCGGCAAAGGCAGCTTCGCCGAGCCAGCGCCGCTTCAGCACCAGTTCGTCGCGGAAATAGCCGATATGAGCAATGGGACCGCCGAACGACGTCAGGCCGAGCTTCAGAAAGACGCGGAACACCTCGACCACGGAACCTGCGACGCAGGCCCCCGGCTGGCGCCCGACGACGGCACGCTCGCGGCACATGACACAGGCTCCTCCAACGGCGCGGGTCCGCGGACGGAAGAAAGCCCCGCCCACAGGTCCGTTGCGTGGAGCCCCACTATATCGTTATTCGATAACGATATACGACTATAAAAATCGACGCCCCTCTCCCCGGGGTGCGACAGCGCGGGATCCCGGTATCACCCCCTATGGTGCGCGTGGCTCAATCAGCCCCCTTCAGCTCCATCCGCCTCAGCTCCATCCGCCTCATGGGCGTGAAAGCGGCATTCGCAATGGTCCGCCAGCACTTCGATGACACGGCATTCCGCCACGCGACCGTGGCTGCATTCACCCACCATCCGCTCCAGCTCCGCCTCCAGCGCCCTGAGGCTCGCAATGCGCCGGCGCACCTCGCCAAGCCGGCCCCGCGCGATGTCATCCGCCACCGCGCAGGACTGGTTGGGTTGATCCTGAAGTTGCAGAAGCTCGCGGATGGCATCGATCTCGAACCCCAGTTCCCGCGCATGGCGGATAAAGGTCAGCCGCTTCACGTCAGCAGGCCCATAGAGGCGCCGGTTGCCGTCGGTACGCACCATGGGCGGCATCAGCCCGATCTGCTCGTAGAAGCGGACGGTGGGCACCTTCACCCCGCTCGCCTTGGCCGCCACGCCAATGGACACGCCCACGCTCATTTTCCTGCCCCCTTGCTCCTCTAGTGACTAGAGCATGTAGGGTGCCCGCGACCTATGGGAAAGGGGTGCATCATGAACGCTCCCATTGTGCAGAGCCGATTTCGTGTGACAGGGATGGACTGCGCCTCCTGCGCAGCCAAGATCGACGGTGCCGCGCGGCGCATCACCGGCGTCACCGACGTATCCGTGTCCGTGACCGCCGGCACGATGACGCTGCATCATGAGCCGGAAACCGACATCGCAAAGCTGGAACAGCGCCTCGGCACCCTCGGCTATGCCATCGCTCCGATCGCTCCGCAGGGCGGCGCGGCGCACCCGGCGCAGAAGGCTCACGCCCATTGCGCCGGTCTTGACCATCACGATGACCATGGCGACAGCCACGACGCGCACCCTGGGGATGCCTGCTGCGGCAGCCACGCCCCCGCGCACGGCCCCGCGACCTCCACCGCCACGGAGGACAACCACAGCCGCGCTCCGATGGATGGCCCCTGGTGGCGCTCGGCCAAGGCGCGGCTCACCCTGCTGAGCGGTCTCGCCTTGGGCGCGGCGTTTGGCGCGGGACTGTTGCTGCCGCGGCTCGATACCCCGCTGTTCATCCTCGCCATGCTGGTGGGGCTCGCGCCCATCGCCCGGCGCGCCTTCGCCGCCGCCGTGGACGGCATGCCCTTCACCATCGAGATGCTCATGACCATCGCGGCGGTGGGCGCGGTGGCCATCGGCGCGGCGGAGGAAGCCGCCGCCGTGGTGTTCCTGTTCCTGGTGGGCGAACTGCTGGAAGGGGTCGCCGCCGGCCGGGCCCGCGCCTCCATCTCCGCCCTCTCCGACCTCGTGCCCAAGACGGCATGGGTGGAGCACGACGGCGCCGTCCGGGCGGTGAGTGCCGACAGCCTCGCCGTGGGCGCCACCATCCTGGTGCGCCCTGGCGACCGCATTCCGGCCGATGGCATCATCATCGCCGGTGACAGCGCCATCGACGAAGCGCCTGTGACCGGCGAGAGCACCCCGGTGCGCAAGGGCGTGGACGCCGTCGTCTTCGCCGGAACCGTCAATGGGGAAGCCGCCCTGCGGGTCCAAGTGACGGCCACCGCCTCCGACAACACCATCGCCCGCGTGGTGCGGCTGGTGGAGGAAGCGCAGGAGAAGAAGGCCCCCACCGAACGCTTCATCGACCAATTCGCGCGCTATTACACGCCGGCCGTGCTGGCGGTTGGCGCCCTGGTGGCCGTGGTGCCGCCTCTCGCCTTTGGCGCCCCCTGGGCGGAATGGGTCTACAAGGGCCTCGCCATCCTGCTCATCGGCTGCCCGTGCGCGCTGGTCATCTCCACGCCGGCCGCCATCGCCGCCGGCCTCTCTGCGGGCGCGCGGCGCGGCCTGCTCATGAAGGGCGGGGCGGTGCTGGAAACATTCCGCAAGGTGACTACCGTCTGCTTCGACAAGACCGGCACCCTCACGGCGGGCAAGCCCGAGGTGACGGACATCATGGCCCTCGCCCTGCCGGCTGGCGAGGTGCTGCGCCTTGCCGCCGCCGTCGAGACCGGATCGAGCCACCCGCTGGCCCGCGCCATCGTGGCGCACGCGGCGGCGCAGGCCATCGCCGTGCCGCCGGCGGAAGATGCCAGGGCCCACGGCGGCAAGGGCGTCACCGCTCGGGTGGAGGGGCGGGTCGTGTTCCTCGGCGCTCCGGCCGCGGCGGCAGAGCTTGTGCCCGTGAGCGAGGCCGACATGCAGCATGTGGCGGCGCTGAATGCGGACGGCAAGACCGTGTCGCTGCTGGTGGTCGAGCGCACATTGGCGGGCGCCATCGCCCTGCGCGACGAGCCGCGCCCCGACGCCGCGGCCGCGATCAAGGCCCTGACGGCGGCGCACATCACCACGCTGATGCTCACCGGCGACAACCGGCGCACGGCGGACGCCATCGGCGCGCGCCTGGGCATCGCCGTCGCCGCCGAACTGCTGCCGGCCGACAAGCAGCGCGTCGTGAGCGACCTGAAGGCGCGCGGCGCCATGGTGGCGAAGGTCGGCGACGGCATCAACGATGCCCCGGCCCTGGCCAGCGCCGACATCGGCATCGCCATGGGCGACGGCACCGACGTGGCGCTGGAGACCGCCGATGCCGCCGCGCTCCACGCACGGGTGCAGGACATCCCGGACATGATCGCCCTGTCGCGTCGGACCATGGGCAACATCCACCAGAACATCACCATCGCCCTGGGACTGAAGGCGGTGTTCCTGGTAACCACCGTCGCCGGCATCACCGGCCTGTGGCCAGCGATCCTCGCCGATACCGGAGCGACCGTGCTCGTGACCTTGAACGCCTTGCGCCTGCTTCGCTTCCGCCCGCAGTGACGCCATCGCCCTCGGTCCGTGCCCGACAGGCCCGCGAAAACACCCCGCGCGTTTGACCAAAGGCTCGCGAGGAACGCAGCACGCGTGGTGGCGTCCGATCGGCCCGCTGACCTCCGGCCCGGCGGATCTGCCGACGCTTCCGCCAGCTTGGACGCGCAACATGGCCCCACAGGGCGCACCACGTCCATCAACGCAAAAGGCCGGCGAAAGCATCCGCCGGCCTTCGCATGTCTCATGTGACGCCGGCGGCAACCGGCGTCACGAGGTCAGCCCGGCATCACCTGACCGATGGAGGCGTTGATGGCGCTCATCTGCCGGTCGCGATAGGCAACCGCCCGGAAGTAGAGCAGCTTCACCACGTCCATGATGAGCGTCCATACCAGGCAATAGCCCCACACCACGCCGATCAGCAGCCACGGCAGCGCCGGCATGAACCAGCCATAGGCGCACATCACGATCGCGAAGACCTGCGTGCCCATCACCGCCGTCAGCACCTGCCAGCTCGGATAGGGCGGCAGGAACAGCGTGCCCTGAACGCGCGAGACGAAGAACAACAGGTGCCCGCCGGCCGCCAGCTGCAGGAACAGCATGGTCTGGATGTGGGGCAGGTCCATGGGCAGGATCGCGCTGAGGGCCGCATTGTGCATCCAGAACATGCCCAGCATCACCATGCCGAAGCTCTGAATGAGCGCCATGATGCCCATGACGGTCGAGAAGGTGATGATGCGCGGCATGTTCCACCGCACCGGCTTGGCCTGCACCTTCACGTTGTCGTAGGCGATGGTCATGATCGGGATGTCGTCCAGCAAAGCCTGGAACACGATCATGATCGCGGTCAGCGGCATGAAGTCATAGACGAGATAGGTCAGCACCACGACCAGCATGATGTTGAGCGTCATCGCGATCCGGTAATAAATATAGCTGGTGATCCGCTCGAAGATCGCCCGCGCCTCCATGATGGCATGGATGATGGTCGAAAGGCCCGGCGCGGTGAGGATGAGCGCGGCGGCACTGCGGGCCGCATCGGTCGCGCCCGAAACTGCCACGCCGCAATCCGCCTGCTTCAGCGCCGGGGCGTCGTTCACGCCGTCGCCGGTCATGGCGACGATATGGCCGCGCTCCTGCAGCGCCTTCACGATCTGGAACTTGTGCTCGGGGAACACGCGGCCGAAGCCGTCCGCCACCTCCACCGCGCGGGCGGCGTCGATGGCGATGTGTTCGGGGCTCGAATCCTGGCCGAACACGTCACTTGCCACCAGAAGATGATCGCCGAGGCCGAGCTGGCGGGAAATCTCGCTGCCGATGGCCACGTCGTCGCCGGTCACCATCTTCACGCTCACGCCCAGTTCCTTGGCGCGGGCGATGGTCTCCTTCGCATCCGGCCGCGGCGGGTCGAGCATGGGCAGGAGGCCGAGCAGCGTCCAGGTCTGCCCGTCCGACGAGCGGGCAACGCCCAGGGCGCGGGTGCCGCTCCGGGCGAGCGTGTCCACGGCGCCGAAATAATCCTTCGCGCTCTCCTGGGACAGCCCACACAGCGCCGCGATGACCTGCGGCGCGCCCTTGGCATAATGCACGGTCTTGCCGTCGGGGCCGGTTACCGTCGCAGCGGTCTTCTTGTTCACCGGATCGAAGGGGGTGAAATCGACCGGCTTGTACTGGTCGAGCACCTTGGGGTCCTTCACCGCCGCCAGCACCGCCTTGTCGATGGCGTCGTCGCTCTGCTTCTGCGAGGCGAGCGCCGCCCCGACGATCAGCTCATCCGGCGCGGCCCCGGCCCAGGGAATGGGCGCCTGCAGGGTGAGCTGGTTCATGGTGAGGGTGCCGGTCTTGTCCGAGCACAGCACATCCACGCCGGCCAGTTCCTCGATGGCGGACAGGCGCGAAACGATGGCCTGCTGCTTCGACAAGGCCAGCGCGCCGAGCGCCATGGTGACGGACATCACCGCCGGCGTCGCCACCGGCACCGAGGCCACCAAGAGCACCAGCACCAATTGCAGGATGGAACCGGCGTGCTGCCATTCCCAATGGCCATCGGCGACAATGTCGCGATGCACCTGGGCCAGCACCAGCACGACCGCGAGGGCGGCGGACAGGACGATGAGGAAATCGCCCATCTGCAGCACCGCCTTTTCAGCGTGCGACTTGGAGCCGGCGGAGGCTACCAGCTTCGCGGTGCGGCCGAAGAAGGTGCTGTTGCCCGTGGCGGTGACAAGGCCGGTCATCGCGCCCTGACGCACGATGGAGCCGGAATAGCCGCTGTCGCCCACATGCTTGGACACCGGCAGCGATTCACCGGTCAGCGCCGCCTGGTCCACCGACAGATACTTGCCGTCGGTCAGGATCACGTCCGCCGGCAGGGTGTCGCCGCCGGAGACGCTCACCACGTCGCCGGGGACCAGCTCGGCTGTGTCCACCGTGGCCCACTGGCCGTCGCGCAGCACGCGGGCCTTCAGGGCCAGGCCCTTCTTGAGCGCGGCCAGCGCGCTCGCGGCCTTGCTGTCCTGCCAGAAGCCGACGATGGCGTTGTAGATGAGCAGGCCCATCACCACCGAGAAATCAGGCCAGTCGAACCGCACCAGCGACAGCAGGGCCGCCGCCTCGATCATCCAGGGAATGGGGCCCCAGAAGTAACCCAGGAGTTTCTGCCACCGGCTCTCCTCATGGGCGGCGATGGCATTGGGGCCATATTTCTCCTGCCGCGTCGCCACCTCGGAGGCGCTCAGCCCCTGTGCCGAGCTTTCAAGCTCGCTGAATTTCGCCGCGATGCCCGCTGCATCGAGCGTCGCCGGCCCGCCGGACGACGATGCGGATCGCGGTTGCGCCTGCGGCGCCGGCGCGCCCGCTGCGGCCATGGTGGCCGCTCCCGTCTGTGTCATCTCTCACCCCCGATTTCGCGCGCGCGCCCCGCAGCACGTGCAACCAATGATGAAGCTAGCTCATGACGGTTTGTTTGACTTCCAGCAAAGTCCCGGCAGCCAACACTTAAAAAAGCGAGACCTGGGATCATTCAGGGAAAAGACCGCGTCGTCGCGTATCCTGTTCGGGATCATCACCTTTCGTCACATGCCAATCAGCAGGATCCAGACCACCGCCATCGCCATGCAGGCGAGTGCCACGGGCACACCCGCGCGCGCGAACTCGCCGAATGAAATCCTGATGCCGCAGACCGCGGCCTGCTCCACCACGATGATCCCAGCAAGACTCCCGAACACGATGAGGTTGCTGGAAAATCCAGTCCCCAGCGCGAGCGCGGCGCCGAGCGCGTCGGCCAGCGCCCGGTCATGACCGGGTTCAAGGAAGGGCACCAGCAGCATCACCGCGGGGTTGTTGCCCACCACATTGCTGAGCACGCCCGACACCAGGAACAGGGACAAGGGATCGTTGAGATTGATGCCGGCGCCACGCAGGTCGTTCAGCAGGCTCTGCGGTAGCCCGGTCGCCGCCATGGCCGCATTGACCACGAACAGCCCCATGATGAGCAGCAGCAGATTACCGTCCACATGCTTCAGCATGTCGCTCGAGGCGATCTGCCGGTTGATGAGCAAGATACCGGCGGCGCCCAGCGCGATGAGGTCGCGCGGCCAGTCGCTCACCACGAAGGCGAGCACGACCAGGAACGTGGCCACCCCGGCCTTCAGCGTTTCCGCCCTGTCGAGCGGCGGCGCCGTAAGCGTCGCCGCCACCGGATGCTCCCGCTCCGACTGCGGGGAGGTCCAGCGCCCGTGATAGAGCCAGACGATGAGCCCCCACACCAGGGGGAGCGACAGCAGCGCCGGCACCGCCGCCACCATCAGGAAGCCATTGAACGACAGGCCAAGTTGCTGCGCCGCGATCATGTTCTGCGGGCTGCCGATCAGGGTGCCGGCCGAGCCGGTGTTGGCGGCGAAGCAGAAGCCCAGCAGGAAGGGCACCGGGTTCAGTCCCCGCGCCAGCGTCACCGAAACCAGGAGCGGCGTCATCGCCACCACCACCACGTCGTTGGTGAGGACCGCCGACAGCAGACCGCCGACGGCGACGAGCACCGCCAGCAGCACCGGCGCGCTGACCGGCAGCGTCGCCACCTTCTGCGCCGTCCACCCGTAGAAGCCCGACACCACGAATGCGGCGGACACCACCATCAGGCCGAACAGCATCCCCACCGAGCTGTAGTCGATGGACTCCCAGGCCGCCTTGGCGCTGATGCTGCCCGCCACCATCATGGCAAGCGCACCGACGATGGCCGCGCCAGTGCGGTCTACCTTGAAGCCCGGCAGCTTGCCGAAGCCCATGGCCACATAGACCAGGAGGAAAATCAGAAGGGTAACGCCCATGGGCCCCGCCGTCGGTGATGCCGGAACCGGACGAGCCCCTCCGCGACCGGCCTGGAAAGACACGCGCCGCAAGGACCCTCCGGCCAAGCCGGAACACTTTCACGATTCGTCCGATTGCGAAAATGTCCGGCCGGCCGGATGTCAGGCCTTGCCCTTCTCCGCCTTTACCGCCTGGTGATAATCCTTGCGGATCTGCTCCAGATCCACGGTCGGCGCCGGCAGCTTCAGGTTCATCTCGTCGAGCGTCTCCTCGATGATCTTGGAGACGGCGAGATTGCGGAACCATTTGTGGTTGGAAGGGATCACATACCACGGCGCATGCTTGGTGGAGCATTTCGCCAGCATGTCCTCATAGGCCGCGATGTACTGGTCCCAAAAGGCCCGCTCCTTGTAATCAGCCTCCGAGATCTTCCACTGGCGCGCCGGATCGTCGAGGCGCTGGGCGAACCGGGCGAGCTGCTCCTCCGGCGTGATGTAGAGGAAGAACTTGAGGATGGTGACCCCGGCCGTTGTCAGCAGCGTCTCGAAGTCGTTGATGATGTCGTAGCGCTCGGACCAGACCTCCTTCGGCACCAGATCGTGCACCCGCACCACCAGCACGTCTTCGTAATGGGAGCGGTTGAACACCGCCACCTCGCCGAGACCCGGCGCGTGCGGATGTACCCGCCACAGGAAATCGTGCTGGTGCTCTTCCGCAGTCGGCTGCTTGAAGCCCGTCACGGAGGTGCCCTGCGGGTTCATGGCCGCCATCACATGCCAGCAGGTGCCGTCCTTGCCGGCGGCGTCGATGCCCTGGAGCACGACCAGCAGCGCATGCTTCTTCTCGCCATAGAGCTTCTGCTGCAGTTCCGCGAGGCGGACGACATTCTTGGCGAGATCGTCCTTGGCGAGCTCGGCGGAGGCGTAATCGCCGTGGAAAGCGGCATCCACGTCCTTCAGCCGCACCCGGGTGCCGGGTTCGACGACGAGCTTCTTGCGCAGGCCCATCCTGCTCTCCTCTCAGGTAAAACCACCATCGCTCGCGCCCGAGGACGGCCCTTGGAATCGCCCCGCTGCCGGGCGTCGCCCGTGGAGCCGAATCGGCATGAACACTTTAGGGCGCCTTCGCAACATGAGGAAATGCAGAAGGCGCTCCGGCATTTGCGTCAACAATGCTGTCCCAGGCAAAGAGTCCGGCCCCGTCAAGACATAACGGGGCCGGGGACGGCTCACGGCCGCAGACGCTGCATGACGAGGTGGGTGGCGCGCAGCCGCGACGTGGTGCGGTGGCTGACCAACTGCTCCACCACAAGGCGCAGGGCGCCGAGAATGAAGGTCCACACGATGCAGTAGCCGATCACCACGCCGATGGCGTCCCACGAGATGGCGGGCACAAACCAGCCGTAGGCGCACATCAGCATCGCGAGCACCTGCGTGGAGAGGATCGCGGCCACCAGCGGCAGCGCCGGGAACGGCGGCAGGAAGAACCAGCGCTCCGAGCGGGTGACAAACAGCAGCAGGTGGCCACCGGTGACCAGTTGCAGGAACATCACCGTCTGCAGGTGGGTGGTGTCGACGAGGCCGAGCATCTGCCCATAGACTTGGCCCACGGCGCTGTTGATCGCCCACATGCCGGCCAGCAGCAGCCCGAACGACTGCACCACCGAGAAGAAGCCCAGCGCCGTCGAGACCGCCAGGATGCGGGGCATCTTCCAGCGGATGGGCCGTTCGCTCACCGGCGTGTTGTCGTAGGCGATGGTCATGATCGGGATGTCATCGAGGAGCGAGATGATGACGATCATGATCGCGGTGAGCGGCTGGAAACCCAGGAGGATGGTCGAGAGCACCACCAGGAACATGATGTCCATGGTCAGCGCCACGCGATAGATGGTGTAGGTGGTGATGCGCCCGAAGATGCGGCGCGCCTCGTCGATGGCGCTGTTGATGACCGAGAGGCCCGGCGCGGTGAGGATGAGCGCCGCCGCCCCGCGCGCGGCGTCGGTGGCCCCGGAAACGGCGGTGCCGCAATCGGCCTGCTTCAGGGCGGGGGCGTCGTTCACGCCATCGCCGGTCATGGCGACGATGTGGCCGCGCGCCTGCAGCGACTTCACGATGGCGTACTTGTGCTCCGGGAACACGCGGGCGAAGCCGTCCGCGCGCTCGATCGCATCGGAGATGTTGGCCGGCACCTGATCGGGGTTCATGTCCTTCGGGAACACGTCCGACGCGGTGAGGATGTTGGTGCCCATGCCGAGCTGGCGGGCGGTCTCGATGGCAATGGCGGTGTCGTCGCCGGTGATCATCTTCACCCGAACACCCTTGGCGCCCACCGCCTCCAGTGTCGCCCGGCTGTCGTCGCGGGGCGGGTCGAACATGGGCAGGATGCCGAGCAGCGACCATGTCGTGCCACCGTTCTGCGAGCGGGCCACCGCCAGCGCGCGATTGCCCTTGGCGGCCAGCGCGGCCACCGTATCATTCACCTTGGCGACGACATCGGCGGCGGGCTGGGCGAGATCGACGATGGCCTGCGGGGCGCCCTTCGCAACGCTCACGAGGCTGCCCCGCTCGTCCTTCACCGTCGCCTCAGTGCGCTTGGTCACGGGATCGAACGGCACGAAGGCGGTCTGGGTGAAGGTCTTGACCACCGCCGGATCCGTCAGCCCCTCGATGACGGCGGTGTCGATGGCGTCGTGGTCCTCCGCCCGCGAGGCGAGGGCACCGGCCAGGATCACATCCTGCGGATCGGTGGCCGCGATCAGGATGGGATCGCCGAGCTTGAGCTGGTTCTTGGTGAGCGTGCCGGTCTTGTCCGAGCACAGGACATCCACCCCCGCCATCTCCTCGATGGATTCGAGGCGGGAGACGATGGCCTTCTGCTTGGAGAGCGCCAGCGCGCCCAACGCCATCGTCACCGAGAACACCGCCGGCATGGCCACCGGAATGGAAGCCACCAGAAGGATCAGCACGAACTGCAGGATGCCGAGGGCATCGTCCCACTTCCAGTCCTGCGCCACCACCGCCTTCTGCCACACCTCGGCGGCCACCAGGATCACCGCCAGCACCACCGCCACGGCGATGAGGAAGTTGCCAATCTCGAACATGGCCTTCTGCGCGTGGCTCACCGAACCTGCGCCCGCGACCAGCTTGGCGGTCCGGCCGAAGAAGGTGTTGCCGCCGGTGCCGATGACGACGCCCGCCATCTCGCCCTGCTTCACCACGCTGCCCGAATAGGCCTCGTCACCCTCCTTCTTGGCCGCCGGCAGCGACTCGCCAGTCAGCGCCGACTGGTCGATGGCGGCGAAGCCGGCGCCGAACAGCCTCAGGTCGGCGGGCACCACCGCGCCGAGCCGCACCTTCACCACATCGCCCGGCACCAGCTGGGCCGCGTCCACGTTCGCCCACTTGCCGTCACGCAGGGCCGTGGCCTCCGGTGCAAGGCCCTTCTTCAAGGCGGCCAGCGCGTTGGAAGCCTTGCTGTCCTGCCAGAAATCGAGGGCCGCGTTGAAGACCAGCAGGGCCGCGATGACCGTGAAGTCCTGCCAGTGGCCGAGGATGGCCGACACCAACGCGGCCGCCTCGATCATGTAGGCGATGGGACCCGCGAAATAGCCCAGCACCCGCGAGAGCAGGCTGCGCTCCTTGGCGATGATGGCGTTGGGCCCGTAGGTTTCAAGACGCTTTTGGGCCTCCTGCGCGGAGAGGCCCTGGTCGGCCTTCACGCCCAGGGTGCTGAACACCTGATCCAGCGGGATCTTCTCGAGATCGGGGCCAACCGGCGCGGCGGAGGCGCTCAGTTGGTCGGAGGAAGGAGTGGAGGACACGGCGACGTCTCCTGTTTGCAAAGCGGCGCGGCGGAACACAGCTAACGAGAGCGGACGGGCATACTTAACCTAAGGTAAGCGCGCATCCTCCCATGGAGCAACGCTTCATCCTCCTCGGCCGCCCCGCTTCCGCCATGCCATTCAGACGCTCGAAACGAGATCCAGCGTGTGCTGGGCGATCATGAGTTCCTCGTTGGTGGGAATGACGAAGGCCGCCACCTTGCTGTCGGCGGTGGAGATGCGCGGGCCGTTGGCCGCATTGGCGGCGGCGTCCAGCTTCAGCCCCAGCCAGTCCAGACGCTCCAGCACGGCGGCGCGCACGATGGCCGAGTTCTCGCCGATGCCGGCGGTGAACACCAAGGCGTCGAGGCCGCCCAGAAGCGCCGTGTAGGCGCCAATGAACTTCACCAGGGCGTAGACGAAATAGTCCACCGCCAGCTTCGCATCGGCATCCGGGCTCGCCTGGAGCACCCTCATGTCGCTGCTGGTGCCGGACAGGCCGAGCAGGCCGGAATCGCCGTACAGCGCCTTTTCCAGGGTCTCACTGGTATAGGCCTTGGTGCGCAGCAGGTAGAAGATCACGTCCGCCGGCACATCGCCGGAGCGGGTGGCCATGGGCAGGCCGGTGAGGCCGGCGAAGGCCATCGAGGTCTCGATGCTCTTGCCGTCCAGCATGGCGCACACTGAGGCCCCGCCCCCCAGATGGCCGACGATGACCCGCCGCGCCTCAGGCGCGACCTTCGGGACCTGCCGGCTGATGTAGTCATAAGAGATGCCGTGATAGCCCCAGTGGCGCACACCGGTGTCGCGCGCCGCCTTCGGCAGCGGGTAGATCTGCGCGACGTCGGGCATGGTGCGGTGGAAGGAACTGTCGAACACCGCCACCTGCGGCAGGCCGGGAAAGTCCTCGGCGATGGCCCGCGCCCCACGCACGTTGAAAGCCTGATGGGAGGGCTCCATCACCGACAGGCCGTCGAGATAGTCGAGCACCTCGGGGGTGATGACCACCGGTCCATCGAACCGCGTGCCGCCCAGCACCACGCGGTGGCCGGCAGCCACCACCTTGATGTTGGCCTCGTGCTGCTCCAGCCACCCGATGATGTAGTTGAGCGCCGCCTTGTGATGCAGCACCTGCCCCTCGCCCCATTCGTGGGCGTCGAGGGGCTTGCCGTCCGGCTCCTTGGCGACGAAATGGGGATCGGTGGACATGCTGTCCACCACGCCGCGACACAGCAGCGTCGCCTCCTTGCCTGTGGTGTAGGCCCCGAATTTGAGGCTCGTGGATCCGGAGTTCACCACCAGAACGGCATCGGTCATGGGTCTTGGCTCCTGGAACGCCGCCGGCGGCGCATGGCACCGGGGCCGGGATGAGGAGAGGAGAGCCGGGCGCGGCGCCCGGCCCCGCGGATCAGTCCGCGGTGACGGGCAGAATCGCGTCAGGCTCGCGCTTCAGAGCGTCGGCGTAGAGCACGGCGGCGGCGGCCGAGAAGCGCCGCGCCGAGGCGCTGTCAGCGCGGCTCGTGAGCATCACCGGCACCCGCGCGCCCACCACCAGGCCCGCGGCCTGGGCGTCCGACATGAAGGCAAGGTTCTTGTAGATCATGTTGCCGGCCTCGATGTTCGGCACCAGCAACACATCGGCGACGCCGGCCACCGGCGAGACGATGTGCTTCACCTTCGCCGCCCCCGCGTCCACGGCCGCGTCGAGATCGAGCGGACCGTCGACGATGCCGCCCACGATCTGCCGGCGGTCGGCCATCTTGGCGAGAATGGCGCCATCGACGGTGGCCGCCATCTTGGTGCGGACCATCTCCACCGCCGCCAGCACCGCCACCTTCGGCGTCTCCACCCCCAGCGCCCGGGCGAAACCGATGGCGTTCTGGCAGATGTCGCGCTTCTGGTCGGTGTCGGGCGCGATGTTGAGGGCGACGTCCGTCAGCACCACCCGGCGGGCGTAAGTGGGCACCGACATCATGGCACAATGGCTGAGCAGGCGGCCGGTGCGCAGCCCCGCCTCCTTCTGCATCACCGCATGCAGCAGCACATCGGTATGCAGGCTGCCCTTCATCAGGGCCTCCACCTCGCCCGCTCCGGCCGCCGCCGCCGCCTTGGCGGCGGACTCCTCCTCGCTCGCGGTGGACACGATGCGCGCCCCGGAGAGATCCAGCCCGGCCGCCGCCGCGATACGGCGAATCTCCGCTTCAGGCCCATAGAGGACCGGCAGGATCAGCCCCGCAGCCGCCGCATCGAGCGCCCCTTCGATGGCATCGAGAGACACCGGATGCACCACCGCGGTCGGCATGGGCTTGAGGCCACGGCACCGCTCCAGCAGGCCCTCCAGGCGATGCTCCGGCACATCCACCCGCGCCGCCACCGCCGGCGCCGCCACCACAATGGTGGCGGTGGCGATGACGCCAGCGTCGGGACCGGTGACCCGCCCGTCGAGCACCAGCGTTTTGTCCGCTCCATGGGTCTCGCGCACCGTGACGACGACGGTTAACGGCATGTCGACCGGCAGCGGCGCGGAAAGGCTGACGGTACTGGAGCGGATGGCCGCGCCCGGCCCCGGCAAGGCAGAGCCCACCAGCGCGGCGAACAGGGAGGCGGCGACCCCGGCCACGGCCTGGCTATCACCGGCCCCGGCCAGGTGCCCGGCATCGCCAAAGGCGCAGGCCCAGGCCCGCAGGTCCGCCGCACTGACGGTGCGTTGCGCCGAGGCGGCATCGCCCGGCTTGATGTCCTCGAACAGGCGGTTCGCGATGGTCGGCATCGAACGCGGCCTCCGTAGGGCGTGTGGAAATGGGGAGATCATCGGACCATCGGCCCCGGCCTCCGACCGGCGCCGAATGGGATGGCTCATGTGCCGCGCAGGCTTGAGCGGAGCTCATGGGCCTTGCTCTGGCGCATCGACACGGGCCACTTTGCCCCGCGCGGAAGCATGCACCATCGGTCCCGCAAGATGCGCGGGCCGAAAGCCTTGACGACACAAATGGAGCGCGGGCGGTCGAAGCCGCCCGCAACAGATCAATATGCGGAGCTGGGCGCGATCTGGCGAACACCCTCGGCACCGGCCGCAAGAGCCAACACCGGAGGTTTTGGAACCGCGACCGAAAGCAGGGCGGCCAGCCGCTCCACCCGTTCCCGCTCAGCCTGCGTATAGGCACCGTCGGCCGCGGCGATGACCGCGACCGTATTGACCAGTTCCTGCCGCTGCGCCGGATCGCTCACCATCTCGGCGATCGCGTCCACCGCCGCCTGCCGTTCCAACAGCAGAATATAGAACTGCTCCCGCACCAATCCCTTGAATTCATCCAGGGACAATTGAGTCAGCCGCTTGCGCGCGTTGTTCAGCGACTTCGCCGCGCTCTCGTCCATGGAGCGAACCGCGGAGATGACGTAAAGCGCAGCCCGCACCAGCGCCGCATTGAACCCACCCTCGGCCACGCGCGCGCGGAATTCCTCGATCTTGTGGGCGCGGAAGGCCTCCTTCTGCGGGCTGTTGGCCGGCAGTTGGCGCACCTTCTCATCGAGATTGAGGCCGAGCATCCCTTGCAGCACCGGCGAACCGTAGATGGCGAAGAAAGCCTTTTCCACCCACTGATCCCGCGCCTCGCGAAAGCCATCGAGGCTGGTGTTGATCTGTTCGGAGACAGCCTTCTCCGCCACCAGGAAGGGATTGCTCTCCGACGCCGGCTTGCGCGCCTTGCGCACCTCGTCGGCCGCCTTGGCCACCCCCTTCATGAAGGGATTGTTGTCGGCAAAGGCCGTATAGCTCGCCCGCAGCGGGTTGACCTTGAACAGAAGGTCGGCGAACTGCGGGGTCGCCAGGGCGCGCACCGCCGGCTGCAGGAACGTGCGGTAGAGGGAGTGATTGATCTCCGAGAGCCGGCGCACCGCCGCGAAGGCCCGGTCATCCTCCACGCTGTTGCGACCATAGGCGCGGATATCATCGAGCGAGCGCGCCTCGAAGCGGCTGTGCCACGGCGTCTTGCCCTCGGCGCCCTCAGCCTTCAGCTCGGCTTCGGTGGCCGGCTCGATCACCAGCTCATAGAGGCCGGGCGGCATGCAATCGATGAGATCCATCAGGCGGACCATTTCCTCGTCCTCCTTCGCGCCCACCTTGGAGGACACAAAGATCGCGAGGTGACCCACCTTCTGATTCATGCAGTAGACGATGGTGCGCCCCTCGGCGCGAATATCGTCCACGTCCTTGTAGAGATCCAGAATCCAGCCCAGCGTTTGCGGCGGCGGCGAGATGTTGTCGCCCTCGGAGGTGAAGACGATCACCGGCGAGACGATATTGCGCAGGTCGAACACCTTGCCGTCAGTGGAGCGCACCTCGTTGCGGGTGAGCTTGTCGCCGATGAACATCTCGTCCACCAGGAACTGAATCTCGGTGCCGTTCAGGGTGATGAAGTCGCCCCACCACTTCTCGAATTCGAGATAGCGCGGCCCCTCGGTATCGACCGTGGAATAGACCTCGTATTGCTTGGTCCAGAGCCAATTGGCCGGGTTCAGGGCATCGAAGTTCAGGATCAGCCATGTGCCGTCGAACTTGCCCTTGCCGAGATCGCTCACCAGCGCGGTCAGCCACGAGCCACCCAGAAGACCGCCGGAATAGCGCATGGGATTCTTGCCGTGCACGCCCTGCCAATAGGACATGGGTGAGCCCGCCACCATGCAGGGTCCGAACAGGTCCGGACGCAGCATCGCCACCATCAGCGTCTGGTAGCCCGCCTGGCAATTGCCGATGGCAAAGGGACGCGGCGCATCCGGGTGCATCTCGACAATGCGCTCGAAGAAGCTGACCTGTCCCTCCACCACGTCAAGAAAGGTCTGCTCCGGCTCGGGCTTGGCCGCGAAGCCGATGAAATAGACGGGATGGCCGTTACGCAGCGACTCGCCGATCTCGCTCTCGGCCTTGAAACCGCCGATGCCGGGCCCCTGTCCGGCGCGCGGGTCCACCACCACCACCGGGCGCTTGCGCGGGTCCACCTCCATGCCGACCGGCGGCACGATCCGCGACAGCGAATAATTGATCGGCCGGGGCAGCGCGCGCCCGCTCACCAGGACCTCGTGATCGAAAGTGAGCACCGTCGCCTGCGGCCGCGAGGTAATGTCTTCCTGCTCATCGCCGCGCTGACGCAGAATGTCCAGGAATAGGACGGAGCGCTGCCACGAATCCAGCAGGTATTCACCGAGCGGGCCACCCGCGGCGCCATCGGCCAGCCAGCCCGCCGGAGCGCCTGCGGTCGCCCCATTGCCGACCCCGAAGGCCTTCGCCCACGGCAGAGGTGCCGCCCCCCAGGCGCGCGGATCAAGAAAGGGCGATCGACTTGAGGTGGAGGACTCGCTGCTCATGGAAACCTCGCTCAGCTTGACCCAACCGACGCCCACAAGCGCGCAAACCAGATGGCCCGCACCTGTGATGCACTGCACTCTTGCATAAAAACACACCTAGAAACGCAACTATTCGTAGTCAACCCCGTAACTTTACGCCCATGGCGACTTCGACGCGCCCGAGCGGCTCAGCTTCCGGCCACGCCCCCGCGCCTAAAGGCGGCAGGCGCCGCCGGCCTGCACCGCCAAGTCCGAGAGAGCCGCCTTCCCGCAGCCAACGACCACATCAGAAGCAAACACCGCCCGGCGCAAAACAGGACGCATACGACGCCGGCTGCAGTCTTTTCACGCCCGAGCGCAAAACACCGCACATCATGTTTCCGGCCGCCGGCGAATCCATCCTTACGACCGCTATTCGAGCGGCTGCACCTGGAGACGACCATGCACGTTACCGCACATTTCATGACGACTTCATTTCGAATTTCGCGTCAGCTCCCGGCAACAGAGGCCGGAACATACGGTGCGCCCGCCACAACCGGCAGGGCGGGTCTCGCACAGAAGCCATCCGTGCGTCATATCCCAAAAGGGGTATTTCTAGACCGGGCGGTGTCCTCTACACGCTTGAACCGCACAGTTTAGCGCAGCTATACATGCGGGCACGCCCCCGGCGCGCTATCCGCGCCCCTTTGTGCCGATCCCTCATCGTGCGAGCAGAAATCTTGCCGACATTCAGCGACGCGGTCTACCGCATCTATGAGGCGACCCTCAGCCCGGACCACTGGGCCAGCGCCATGGACGCCATCGCCACACTTTCCGGCTCGGAGGGCGCCTTTCTCGGCGCGAAAGTGCCGTCGGGACGCTGGCAGATCGACACCCACTCCCCGAAGCTTTCCGAGTTCATCCACCTTTCCCAGGCGGAGAAATGGTGGCAACAGAACCCCTGGCTCGACCGCTCGATCGAGGTGGGGTTCCGCGTCGGCGACGTCTATTGCGACCAGGATGTCATCGGCGAAGGGCGAGCGGAAGAACTGCCCTATTACAGTCAATTCCTCCCGCGCGTGGGCCTCGGCTGGCAGATGGCGGCGGCGATTCAGTCGGACCTGGGGGCACCCACAGCCGTGGTGGTGCAGCGGGCGCGGGCGAAGGGGCCCTATGTCCGCACGGAAATGGACACGTTGCGCCAGGTCTCCCGCCATGTGGAGCAATCGCTGCGCATCACGTCGCACTTTGCCGGGGAGCGCGCGGCGCACGCCACCGCAACCGCGGCCTTCGACGCCATGGACCGCGCCGCCTTCGTGCTCGACCACGAGCAGAAGCCCTTGCTCATCAATCGTCCGGCGCGAAACCTGATGGGTCGATACTTCAGCCACGAGGACGGGCGCCTGGCCCCCACCCAGAAACATGAACACGAGGCCTTCAACGCCGCCGTGCGCGCCGCCCGGTCCGCAGTCCCGCAGTCCTCCAACTCACCACAGCCGACCACCATCTCAGATGCAAAGGGAGGATCGCGTCTCGTGGTCTGGACCCTGCCCGTGATCGGCGCCTCGGCCGCCCATCTCGGCCTGCCGCCGACTGTAGACCCAGGCCGCGCCTCCGCTGACCCGGTCTCGGACCCATCGCAGGCGCAGCCCGATTCGCATGTTCTGGTCTTGGCGCAGCCGCTCGAGCAAGACCGCGTCATCGACCCGAGCGTGCTGCGCAACACCTTCGATCTCACCCTCGGCGAAGCGCGCCTCGCGGCCCTCCTCGGCTCCGGGATGACGGTCAAGCAATCCGCCGACACGCTCGGCATCACCGAGGGCACTGCCCGCGTGGTGCTGAAACGGGTGTTCCAAAAGCTGGGCGTCGGCCGTCAGGCGGAATTGGTCGCCAAGCTGGCCGTGTTCGCCCGCGGCGCCTCCTGAGCCGATTGGTTCCCTGACGTTGCCTTCGTGATCGATGCCTATGCTCGCCGCATCGTGGGCGGGCGGTTGTGCCGGATCGCTCATGCCCGGCTTCGTGCTCGACGCGCTGGAGCAGGCGCTTCATGAGCGGCGGCCTGGTGCGCCATTACGACAATGCCCTCGCAGGGATGATCAACGGCGTCTGCAAGGCCGAGGTCATCCATCGCCCGTTGCTGAAGCCCATCGGCCATATCCCGCCGGCCGAAGCCGAGGAACGCGACTACGCTCTGCTCAAGGCACAGCACATGGCGCGCGACTCGCATGAAATAGCCCCCGGCAAAGCCGGCGCGGTTCACAGAGCAGTAGCCCAAACACGATGGCTGGCCCGTGCATCAAGCGAAAAGGCTGAGCACACTACTGTCGCCGCTGGAGCTCGACGAGCTGCTGGAACTCGACGAGCTGCTGCTTGAGGAAGCACCGAACAGGGTGAGGATGGGATCACTGCTCGTATTCTGGGTCGCGTCCCAGATCGCCGTAAAACGCGACAGCAAACGATCCAGTTTCTCAGGGTCCTGGAAGTCCGCGACATCGACCTTGGATTCCACGACCGACTTCTGCATAGCGGTATCCATGCCGCTGAGCGAATCGGGCAGGCCGTAGACTGTCTTCACCACGGTCCACAACGCGGTATCCGCAAGCACGCCATAGGCGCTGGACACGCTGGAAGCGGTACGCTTGAAATACAATGCGAGCTGTACGCCCTGGTCAGTCTCGCCAAGGCTATCTTCGATGGACTGCTCCAGATAAGCATTCACCACCGTGCCCGTAGACGCCGTCGTGGAAGTGTCCGTCGCGTCGGGGTTGAGGTCCGCGAACGCCTCCGCGAACGTGGCAAAACGCTCGTCGGTCAACTTGTTCGCAAAGCTGGTGTCATCCGACAAATCGCTGTTCAGCACCTTGGTCATGAACGCTTTCGCGTCGACCATGTCGCTGAGACCATAGGCCGTCATCGCGTAGCTGAACAATCGGTAATTGCTGACGAAGTCATCCACCGACGTGACGCTATCTATGTTTTCCTCGTAATACGAAGTCGCATTTGACGTCTGCGGATCAGCAGCCTGCAGCGCCAGGGCCTTCTCGCTATTGTTCGCGTAGTAATTATAGGTTGCGAACGTGGATCCGAGATAGATGGTCATGATCAAGTACCGTCCGGCTCTGAATGCGCCTCGCGCCCGAAATATCAAACCCCTGACATTCGCCACGCAAAATTTGATTAACGGTAGCATAGGCTAGCTTGGCACGAGCTTCAAGCCCTACGTCGAGTCAACCTTGCGCAACGGAATCCGGCCCCGCACACGCCGGGGATCACCCCAATCTCACGCCGAGACGCTCTGCCTGGCGTTGCACATAGGCTTCCATCCGCTCACGCCCAAGGGGGGTCAAGCGGACAACGATACGACGTTTATCCCGCGCGTCCGGCATCTTGTCCACGAGGCCCGCCTGACGCAAATCGTCAATGCGCCGCAGCGCGGTCGTTGTGGGCGCACCGGACGCGATGCACAGGCTGGTCACCGAGATCGCACGGTCACTCGCCTCAGCGACCGCCAGATCCAGCATCATTTCCCACGCCGGATCGGAAAAGAGATTGGACTCGAACAGCGCCGCCCGATCAGAGCGAGCGGCCACCAGCGCCCGCAGAAAATCCGACCGTTCGATCGCCCCGACGGCCTCCCGGCTGAACCGCTCCGGGCCACCACAGACAAGATCAAGAGCGCGACCGACCGCGTTCGCCACCTCCTCCGCGGTCACAGGCTTCTGGAGGAAATCCACTGCCTGGAGTCGCAGCGCGCCGATCGCCCGATCCACGGAGGCGTGCTCCGTCATCACGATGGAGGCAAGCGGACGCCGCCGGCGACGCAACGCCAACTTCTGCAACAACTCGATCCCGTCGATGCGCGGCAAGTGCAGGTCCGTGACCACCACCTGCAAACTCTCGTGCTCCTGCACCAGTGTCAGCGCTTCCACCGCCGTGCCGGCGGTCAGGCAGGGCACACCCAACGCGCAAAGCCCATCATGCAACTCGGTCAGCAACTCAGGATCGCCATCCACCAGCAAGACACGTGGGATGCCCTGGATCGGCTCATCCATTCCCTTCACCCCCTGCGACCCCGCCGCTCCTGGCTGGGTCGCAGCCTGAATGTCCAGCCGAACGAAGAGATCCTTGATCTGCGCCGCGCCCCACGGGAAACCACCCTGCACGATATTACCCCCAGCACTCCGGCCAGCAACAGACTTGCCATAGTTTCGACACCTTCCGCAACTGCGCTCGACTACCGGAAATGTATCAATGCCACGGGTTCGCGAGAGCGAAGCGTTTCCCGAAAAGAGTGCCACCCCATGGCCTCAGCGGCTTATTCCTGATCGAACCGTCGGCGATGCCCCGCTTCCCCAGTGTCACACCCCCTGTGACAGATGCGCCGTATTTGCGCCGTCTGCTTCCAGAATGTCACATCGGCACTCACCCCCGCACCCTCGGCAAGCGCGGCGAACATGGCAGGCGCGGCGAACATGGCAGGCGCGCCCCATCAGCTCGCCGTAGGCCAGTACACCCGAACACGACGATCAGAGATGGACGTCGGCCTCGGTCCGTCAACACCGTGGTAGGGTCTTTCATGCCGGCGCGAGCGCAGACAACGCGAAAAAGCACCACTGAGGAGCCGATGGTGTCCCTCTGGGCTGGGCGCACGTGCGTTTGAGCCATGGCGTCGTGATGACCCCGCCGGGCGACCCGCCGTTCAGCTCCCCTTAGGGCCTCCTGACCATAAGCGGCGCCAGGCCTCGCACATCTGTTTCGCTCGCTGGCCCGGAGTCTGGCCCCCCCACGCGACACAAGCCGCCCCCAGACCGGGTCCAACCGCATCGCGCGGGCCGCCCCGAGCCAAAGACCTCAATAGACGCCGCGCGACATCGGCACCGAAGCAATTCAAGGCCTCCAGGAGCGCAGCCCCCGCCAGCACACAGAACCGCAACCGTGTCCGCGCAGGAACGGCTGATCGGAGAGCAATGCGGTTCAGCAGGTACCAGCGTTCCGATCAGAAGCCCGGCCACATTCTTCCGGCCCCTGCGCCGAAGCGAAGCGCCGTCGTTCCAAACGACATGCGACTCGGGAAAGCTGCACATGGCGGCGAGTGCGGCGCACCCGGTACGGGCGCCGCAACGTGCAAGACGCCCTCTACATCACCACCCTCTCCGCATCGCGCCGAGTGCCGACCTCAAGAGGCCCCGCTCTGGGATCACCAGCGAAATAAAGACAAGCGCAGTCTCGGCAACTCGCGACCCGGTTCGGGGGCGGACGCTCGCCGCACACTCTACGCGCCACGGCCTGAAGCCAAGATCCGTCTGGTCACCCCCCGAGCAAGGACGCCCCGCCCCCCTGAAGGGCACCACCAACACCCTCCCGCAATTCCCCGCGACCACCTGAAGCGACCACCTGAAAAATGGGAGAAGGGACGTTATATTTCGGATGACGCACTTCGGTTGCGGCAGAGCGCGCCCGCCAAAGGCCGGACCGGAAGCCTCGTCCCATCCCCGCCGCTACGGTGAGCCAAACACCTTCGCCGGCTGCGCCTTTTGCGCGAGCGCACAGAGAGCGCGGGACCGACACCCCCTCGGCGGTGACGCCGACAACCATTCGCATCGTAGACGCTTGTAAGCCAAGCTATCACGCACCACTTTATTCTAAATCCCCTTCTCCTCCGACCAGAATGATCCGGCCGAAAGAGAAGGCGAAGGTCGGCGCGAAGCACGAAACTCAGGCTACAAACTGATACCCCAAATAACGCTTCGCATCGATGACGTCATAGCCAAGCTTCAGACGCAACTTCTTGCGCAGCTTGCTCATATGGCCTTCAATAACGCTCTCGTCCACGTCGTCATTGAAAATACCATAGATAGTATTGAAGATCTGAGTCTTGGTGACCCGACGCTTGCTGTTCTTCACAAGATATTCGAGGATATGACGCTCGCGTCGCGGAAGAGCGAGGGGCTCACCATCGACTTCCGGGTCCCGACCATCGAAGAACACCTTCAACCGGTTGCAATCCACTGCCTGCGGCTCTCCCGCACGCACCCGGCGCCACACCGCATCCGCGCGCGCCATAATCTCTTTCACATGAACGGGCTTGCGAACGACGTCGTCGATCCCAGCAGTAAACAGCTCTAACGTGTGCGTGAGAGACTTGACATCCTCAAGCGCAATGATGGGCGCACTCGAATAGCCTCGAATGAGATCCGGATAACCGATGCGTCCATCCACATCTCCGACCACGAAACTTTCGACGGCGCAAAGATCTTCCTCGCAGGTAGTCAGAATCCAATCGCGAAATTCGCCATGCGTGAACCCCTGAGAAGCGACCCCTTCACGAGAGAAAGCCCCAACATAGCTTTCGATGACGGACGGCCGCTCGTCCACGACCACATACATGCTACCCTCCATACCGCTAGCCGGTGCACCCTGCCCGCGCTCCGCCACAGACGCGGAACGACGGTTCCCCCAGGGGCGCCGACACTGATAGGTAGCATATTCGCGATTCCCGCCGCGGCAATCCGAGCAACTACGTTAACCTGATATTAATAATTCCATACTGGCAGAGGTCCCCGCCGAACCTCCCGTAAAATGGAACAAGCGATGTCACACTCCAGCGAACAATTGATTCAAATCAATAAAATGGCCCCTCAATGGGACTAAAATAAATAGTTTTCGAACTCGACAGAATTCGCATTATGTGCTTAAGAGCGCCCCATCGCTATGACCGCGCCTAACCCCGCCGGCAGCACGCGAATCCGTTGTGGCCGCGGCGCACACCGCCGACTTAAGACACCATTCGGAAAACAACCCCGCGCCAGAGCCTTCTCGCCGCATTCCGACGCGACGCCCTGATGAGGCGACAGCGCCCAACGGCCGGCGTGCAGAGCACTAGCATTGCCCGATCAGACAACACCACCCCCCGACACCATTCTCGAGACAGGCACCCGCCCCGCCAACGGGAGCGCAAACGCCGCAAACACCCGAAGCTGCGGCACCCGCGCATGCGCCGAGGAGAAAGGAAAGGCAGGCAGGAGGCCGCCCCCCCGTCAAGACGCGCAGTCGCTGTCAGCCCTCGAACACCGCATCGATCTTGCCCTTCAAAGTCTGCGCGTTAAAGGGCTTAACAATGTAGTTGTTCACGCCTGCCTTTTTCGCCGCGATGACGTTTTCCGACTTAGCTTCGGCCGTGATCATGATGAAGGGAATGCTACTCAGCGCGTCATCGCTGCGCACCTGCTTGAGAAGCTCGTAGCCTGTCATCGGCTCCATGTTCCAATCGGAAATCACGAGGCCGTAGTTGCGCTCCTTCAGCCTGGTGAGAGCCTCGGCACCGTCCGAGGCCTCGTCCACATCCTCGAATCCAATCTGCTTCAGGAGATTGCGGATGATCCGAACCATCGTCTTATAATCATCCACCACGAGGACCGGCATCGTAAGGTCAATCGCCATCTCACACTCCGCAAACGAGCGAGAAAATCTTCCCCTCGCACGGCGCTGCCGCCGCATGCAAGCCCCTTCTGCCGTCAGGAGCTTGCATGAAGCTTGCAGTGGGCGACGCTAGGGGCTTTCGGTGGGCCTTTTTGGGTCTTATAAGATCAGAGCCAAGTGCTCGAGCGTTCAGGAGAGTTGCATGTCAGGCGCGCGTCGTCCATTCCGTATCGAGACCGCCAAGACCAACGGCGGAAATGAAGCGGAAGGCGTCCCGGCGCTGACATCGTTCGATAGCCAAATCAACAGTATTCTGGCGCAGCTTGGTGAAGTGCGCGAGGAGATACGCAAGTTTCAGGACCGCGATCCGACACTTGCGCGTGAACGAGATCGCAGCGTTCTCTGGTCGGGCATAGAGACCATTCAGGATGCCATTCGCAATACGCGACACGAAATCGCAACCATCCATACCGAAGGCCCGCGCGGCGAACGCCTGACCAGCGCCACGAGTGAGCTCGAGGCTGTGGTCAGCGATACAGAGGGCGCGACGGAGACCATCCTTTCGGCCGCCGAGTCGATCGACAACCTGACCCAACAGCTCGTCAGCCGGCTGTCTGATAAAGATCTAGAGCTTGCGCGCAAAATTCAAGACGAAGTTGTCCGGCAATTCGAGGCCTGCAACTTCCAGGACATAACCGGTCAGCGCATCCGCAAGGTGGTCAAGCTTCTTGTGTTCATTGAGGAGCGCGTGACGCGCATGACGGAAATCTGGGGCGGCTCCGAACTGGTGGAACGGGCCAAGGAGATGGAAAGCCGCGATGGGGATGCCGCGCTGCTGAATGGTCCCGCTCTTTCCCACGACACCAATGTCGTGTCCCAGGACGATATCGACAGCCTTTTCCGCTAGGCAGTGTGGACGGATTTGATGAGGATGAAGCTCAGGGCGAGGGCGACGATGGCGGCGACGCCGCATTCGGTCTTCTCGCAGCTCAGGGCGACGCGCTTGAATCGCTTCAGTTTTCCGAAGCATTGTTCGATGCGGGCACGGCCCCGGTAGAGCGCCTTCGGGAAGAAGGCCGGCGGGTGCTTCGCGTTGGATTTGAAGGGGATGGCCGGCGCGATGCCCCGAGCCCGGGCAATGGCCCGGTTGGCCTTGGCGTCATAGCCCTTGTCGGCGAGCGCCGCGCGTGGCGTGACGTCCGGCCCCAGATCCAACAGCAGCTTGAACAGCGGGCTGTCGCCGACCTCGCCGCCGGTCAGGTGGAAGGCGAGCGGGTGGCCATCGAAGTCGCTCTTGAGGTGGATCTTGGTGGAGAAGCCGCCGCGCGAGCGGCCGAGGGCCTGGCCTTGCTGCCCCCTTTTGCGCCGGTGGCGGAAACATGGGCGCGCACCACGGTGGAATCGAACATCTGGACCAGATGCGCGGTGCGGCTGAGGGAGGCCAGGGTCTCGAAGAACAGCTCGAACACGCCGGCCTGGCGCAGCCGCCAGAACCGCTTCCAGACGCTGTTCCAGGGTCCGAATTCGGCGGGCAGGGCCCGCCAGGAGATGTTGTGCACGGTGAAATAGTGCATGGCTTCGAGGAACTTACGATCGTCGCGGCCCTTGTCGCCGCGTCGCGACCGGCAGGCGCGGAACACCTCCAGAGCCACTGCCCAATCCTCATCCGTCATCCGCGTCAGCATGGTCGACCTCGCCAAAAGCCGACCCGCTATGAATCACCGAAAGCACAAAAAGGGAATCCCCTCCGCCTCAACCGGCGGAAAACCGTCCACACCGCCGAATCGCAAGGGCCGCTTCGCCTTTTCGAGCTGGGTCTATAGGCAGCGTAACCTTGTGGAGAGGTTCTTCAACCGGATCAAACAGTTCCGAGGCATCGCCACACGTTATGACAAAGACCCAGCCAACTTCCTCGCCGCCGTCAAACTCGTCGCTGCGAGGATCTGGTGTCTGAGTCTATGAGTCGACGGCCTAAATGACGCCGAAGGGGGCGGCGAGACGCTTCATATGATCGGCATCACCGTCATCGGGGCGCACCGCTGGCCCGCTGGTGAAAGGCACGGACAGCGAGACAGAGTCTCGGGTGCTCGCGAGCTGCGTTTTCCACCAAAATGCATCTGTGCACCAACAGCATCGAGCTCCTCATAGCTGTCGACGTCCCGTCGGACCAGGCCGACGACGACACCCGCGCCCTACCGCTCCTCGATGGCGACGGACCAGCGCCGAAAGGCCTTCGGGCCGGTCGCGGCTACGATTCCGACCACGTCCGGGAGGTGATGGAGACTCGCGGTGTCATGCCGATGAACCCGACGCGCCGAAGCCGGAAGATCCAGATCCCCGTCGACGATCACTTCTATGTCCTGCAAACAGGATCGAGCGCTGCTTCGACAAG
Source organism: Xanthobacter agilis (assembly GCF_021730435.1). Lineage (GTDB taxonomy): Bacteria > Pseudomonadota > Alphaproteobacteria > Rhizobiales > Xanthobacteraceae > Xanthobacter > Xanthobacter agilis. The sequence continues at coordinate 92,644 of NZ_JABWGX010000009.1, read as the reverse complement.
CTGAGAAACTCCTGCCGACTCGCCACAGCCGATACAACTCGACGGCCGAGAGCGGCCTCGGCTTGGCCCTCATCGCTGCCGTCAGGCTATGGGCGAAGGCCTTCATCAGCAGCACCCAGAAACTGACGAGCGGCGCGGTGAAGCTTCGGATGCGGACCAATGGTCACAATAGTTCCAACGTCGACCCCGCCCATTCAGGAGTGAGGATGACGTCTATCCGCGCAAGCCCTTTTCCAGCGAAGGACATGTTCGTCGCGAGAATCGGCGGCGCCTTGGCCCCACCATTCGGGCAACGTTTGTGGCGCCTCGTCGCGCAATTCGCCGGCAGCTGCTCCGGAACTGGAATACCCGGAACAGATCCCGAGCCCAATGACGACCTCTTCGCGCCCGCGCCCATTGCTTGAGATCGACCCGAACGTAAGAAGCCCCTCGGCACGAAAACCCAACATGCGCTTTCGCCGCCAGTCCCGGATCCCGGCCTCAGGCCCGCTTGCAGTCAAACCTTGATGCCAAACGGAGACGGACGCCTCTCCATTGAGGCTGCACACGGCACATAGGTGCAACGATGCTGCGGCAAGGGTTTGAAGGCCTCCCCTACACCGATCACGGTCTCAGCCGCGCCGAGTACCAGATAGCCGTCGGGCGCCAATACGCGCGCAATACGGGCAAGAATATCCGTCTTCGTCGGCGGATCAAAATAAATCAGGACGTTCCGGCAAAATACAATGTCAAATGTGCCCATGCCGGAAAAGGGTTCCAGGAGATTGAACTTCCGGAACTGAACCATCTTCCTGACCTGCTCTTTGACTTCCCACGAATCTCCGACCTTGGTGAAATACTTCATGAGCATCTGAACGCCCATGCCACGCTGAACTTCGAATTGATTATATCGGCCCGCGCGCGCGCGATCGAGCACGTCATTGGACAGATCCGTGCCCAGGATCTCCACCTCACGTCGGCCAACGAGCCCAGGGTTCTCCAGCAACAGAATAGCCAGAGAATAGGGCTCCTGCCCGCTCGACGCCGCCGCACACCATATCCGCAGGCGGTGTCCCGGAGGCCGGGCCGCACTCAATGCCGGCAGCATCGTACGCGTGAAGTCCTCGAACGGCGCCTTGTCCCGGAAAAACAAGGTTTCGTTCGTGGTCATGGCCTCGACCACGGCAGCGGCGATGATGGTTGAAGAGCCGTCCCGCAGCATAGCCGCGAGCTTCGAGAAGTCCGGAACGTCGAATTTCCGCAACAGCGGCATCAGGCGACTTTCGAGCAAGTAATGCTTGTCGTCAGATAGCTGCAAACCCGATTTCTGCTTCAGAAAGCGTACGAAAAAATCATAATCGGAAGCATTAATCACCGGCGCCCCCCTTCCACCAACCGGACCACCTTACGGCCGATGCCGTCCAAGGGCAGGATCTCGCAGGCGTTTCCGGCCGTGGCAGTCGCACCGGGCATGCCCCACACAACACTCGTTTCTTCATCCTGAACGATGACGCTGCCCCCGGCATCCGCCACCACGCCGCCGCCCTTCGCCCCGTCGCTTCCCATCCCGGTCAAAACAAGCGCAAGCACCCCTTGTCGGTACGCAGCCGATATCGCTGTGAACATGGGGTCCACAGCCGGCTTGCAGAAATTGACGGGCGGAGCGTCCGAAAGGCGGAGAACAACGCCAGCTGCCGTCTTTTCCACCAACATGTGAAGACCGCCCGGAGCCACATAAATATGGCCCGGCTGAACCACCGTTCCATCCGTCCCCTCCGCGGCTGGAAGGCCAGCGGCGCGACCGACATGCTCAGCCAGAATCGCGGTGAACGTCGGCGGCATGTGCTGGGTGATGAGGACCGGAATATGCTTCAGGTGCGGGCCGATCTCCGTAAATAGCCGGGTGAGAGCCTGAGGCCCACCGGTGGAACTGCCCACCGCCAACACCGCCACCGGCGACATGGAATAGGGCCGCAGTCGCATTGCCGCAGCGGACGCAGCAGGCCGCGGCGTGATCGCGGCCGCCGCTCCGGCTCCAGCAACCGCGCGGGGCGCCGGCACACCGCTGGGCGCCGCAGCGCGCCCCGCATCGGCCACGCCACGTCGACGCTGCGCCTTCGCACCCAGGCTGCGGACCTTCGCGATCAACTCCCGCTTGAAGTCGTCCGCGTTGAACATGCCGGCACCGGCCTCCGGCTTCGGCAGATAATCCGCCGCACCGAGGGTCAGTGCCTTCAGGCTCACCTCAGCCCCCCGACGCGTCAGCGTGGAGGCAACCACCACCATCGTACCCGGCCTCTGCTTCAAGATGAGCGGCAACGCCGTCAGCCCATCCATTTCCGGCATTTCGAGGTCGAGAATGACTACGTCGGGCTGGGACCGAGCCATGTCGTCCACCGCCCGCCGTCCATTGGCATGGGTGGCCACCACTTCAAGCGTCGGATCTTCGCCCAGCCAGCGCGCGACAATACCGCGGACGAACACGGAATCGTCCACGACCATCACCCGGATGAGTGGAGCCTGCGTGGGCGAATCGGGAGCAGAGCGGGAAACCGTCACAGAAGATCCTTCTCCGCCAGACCTACCGCTTCCAGCTTTTCATGCAGGATTTCGTCGTCGAACGGTTTCATGATGTATTCGTCCGCACCCGCCTCAAGGGCTTCGGCGATATGGGACATGTCATTCAGGCTGGTGCAGAAGATCACCTTCGGCACTGTTCCGCCTTCGCGTGCCCTGAGCAGACGCAAAAACTCTATGCCGCTGACAACCGGCATTTCCCAGTCGAGCAGAATGACATCCGGCATGGCTCGGTCGCAGGATTCGAGGGCGTTCTGCCCGTTGACGGCCTCTTCGACCAGGAAACCGAGACGTTCCAGAATGCGTCGTGCAATTTTTCGCACCACGCCGGAATCATCCACCACGAGACAGGTCTTCATATGTGAAGCTCCTCGAGCGCCTTCGAGTGAAGCTGGCACCGGCTCGCCGGCAGAAACCGCCATGAGGCATGCACCGATAGCATTAGCGTGCGTCACCGAACCGATGACAGATCAAATTGTCGCGCTCCCAGCCCCTGCGGGCGAACCGCGTCAGTAGCGAGACACCACCGCCGCCTTCACCGTACCGGCTCCGCGCAGCACCAGATCCACGTTCAAGATCAGCATGAGCTCGCCGGACAGGCGATGAACACCCGCCGCCACGGCCGCCCAGCGCGGATCGAGATTGGAGGGATTCGGCTCGCGCTTGGCCGCATCGAGCCCGAGAACTTCACCCACATCGTCGATCATGAGCCCGAAGGCCTCACCATCGTGCTCGATGCCCACCGCCATGCCGCGCCCCTCGGCGGGCGGCAGCCCCAGCAGGCACCGCATGTTCAGCATGGTGACGATGCGCCCGCGCAGATTGAGCACACCGGCAATCGCCGCCGGAGACAGCGGCACGCGGGTGATGGCATCCGGCGCGAACACCTCATGAACCATCTCGATGGGAAGCCCGAACAGCTGCGAGGCGATGCGGACCGTCACATATTGCTGCTGGGTGCCGACCGGGGTTCCGATCAACGCTGGAACGTGCTCGCTCATGCTGCGGCTCCCTGTCGTCCGGCGAATTCCTTCAAGGCCTCGATGAGGCCCGCGCGATCATACCGGGCCACATAGTCGGTGAAGCCCGCGGCGCGCCCGCGCTCGATGGTTTCCCGATCGCGCGCCGCGCTGACCGCGATGATCGGCAGGTCGCGATTTCGCGGATTGTCGCGAACCGCCGCCGCCAAGGCAAAGCCATCCATGTCGGGAAGCTCCAGGTCGCTGACGATGGCGTCGAAGCGCGCGTCATCCCCCAACCGGTCCAGCGCCTCCCGCGCCGAGCTGCAGGTGGTAACATCGTAACCGTTGCCCTTCAGCACCGGCGCAAGCAGATCACGATGGAAGGCGCTGTCGTCCACCAGCAGCAGCTTCGGACGGGCTTCAACCCGCACCAGCTGCTCGAACCGCTCGCCAAAGGCGACGTTGATGTAGAAACCCACATCCAGGATCTCGGTCGCCTGCCCGGCCACCACCGCCGCCCCCAGCACCTCGGGCATGCCGGATGGCGAGAGCTGCATGTCGAGAACGGTCTCGACGATGTCCACGATTTCGTCCACCAGAAGGCCCATCACCCGGCCATCGGCGGAGAACACCAGCATAGGCTGGGTCCCGTCCTTGACGCGGCTGACTTCCTCGTTTGCGTAGAGCACCGGGATCAGGCTGCCCCGATACTGGATCACCGGATAGCCCTTCACGCGCTCGATGCCGGAAACATCCAGCTCCTCGATGCGGGTGACAAGACCGAGTGGCACCGCCTTCGGCTCGGTCGCGCCCGCCCGGAACAGCAGCAGCGAGGTGCGATCCTCCGCCACCGCGTGATGGCCCTTGTCCGCCGCGGAAAGGTCCATTTCCCCCGCCTCCGCGCCGCGTGCGGCCGCGCCCTGCGCGAGGCCGGACGGATCCACGATCATGATGACGCGCCCGTCGCCAAGGATGGTGCAACCGGAAACCATCGGCACCTGACGCAGCGCCGTCGACATGGGCTTCACCACGATCTCTTCCGTGTGCGAAACCGCGTCCACCACCACGCCGAAGGTCTCCGCCCCCACCCGCAACACGACGATCAGCGCGTCGGTCCATTGGTCCTTGCGCCGGGCGTCGCCTTCGGGGCTCAGGCCCAGCAGCGTTCCCAACGCGACGATGGGCAGCAGCTTGTCACGCAGGCAGAGCACTGGCACATCGTTAAACCACGTCACTGCGTGGTCGGTGCCCGGCTGCACGCGCACCAGTTCGACCACCGCGCTCTGAGGCAGCGCGAAGCGTTCCTCGGCGGCGCGAACGATCAGCGCCGGCACGATGGCGAGGGTCAGCGGGATCTTGATGACGAACGCGGAGCCCTGGCCGAGCTTCGAATGCACCTCGATCGTGCCGCCGATGGCCTCGATATTGGTGCGCACCACGTCCATGCCCACGCCGCGGCCGGAGACGCTCGTCACCTTGTCCGCGGTCGAGAAGCCGGCTTGGAAGATATAACGGAACGCCTGCACGTCCGTCATCTTCGCCACTTCGGCCTCGGTCGCCAGCTTGCGCTCGACGATCTTCGACTTGATGCGTGCCACGTTGAGACCGCGTCCATCGTCCGCGATCTCGACGATCACATGACCGCCCTCGTGATAGGCGGACAGGCGAATGATGCCCTTTTCCGGCTTCCCCGCGGCGCGGCGCTCCTCCGGCGTCTCCAGGCCATGGTCGGCGGAATTCCGCACCATGTGGGTCAGCGGGTCCTTGATCTGGTCGAGCACCTGCCGATCGAGCTCCGTATCGGCACCGATCTGGTCCAGTTCGATCTGCTTGCCCAACTCCTGGCCGAGGTCGCGCACGATGCGCGGCAGCTTCTGCCACGCGTTTCCGATCGGCTGCATGCGCGCACGCATCACAGCGTCCTGCAGTTCGCCGGTCACGTTCGACAACCGCTGCAGCGAGACCTTGTATTCGGAATCCCCCTCGCGCCGCGCGATCTCCATCAATTGATTGCGGGTGAGAACAAGCTCCGACACCATGGTCATCAGCTGCTCAAGCACCCCGACGCTGACACGGATCGTCTGCGCGGAAAGCGCCGACGCGTGCCCCTCCTCCGCGTTGGCGGGCACCCCGGTGGGTACCAGGCCAGCCGGCCGCTGCGCTACCGGCGGGCGGGCCGCATCGGCAACGGCCACCGCGCCCGAACTCGAAACCGGAGCCGGCACCGCAGCCGTGGCCGCAGCAGGAACAGAAGCCGCGGCGGAAGCCGAACTGCCGGCTGCGGCCGGTGCCTCGGATGCCGCGACGTTGGGGGCTGCCGGCTTGTCTTTGCCTCGCGCCGGCAGCTCGACCTTGGTCTCGCGGAACAGGCGCTCAAGCTCGTCGAGGGAAATCTCGCCCGGCAGCAGCTCCCGCTCCAAGGCCTGCGGCGCGGCCTCGACCTTGGGCGCGGGGGGCTCCGGAACAGGCTCCGGCTCCGGCGGCGGCAGCTCGGTGGCCGCCAGCGCCTCCAGCAAGCCGATCAGGTCCGCGTCGACCCCTTCCGGTTCCTGTCCGTTATTTTCCTCGATGGACGAGAGGATCCACTTGATGCGATCCATGGTGGTGAGCACCAGGCTCACGGCATCGGCGGTCACCGGCCGACCGTCGCGGAACTTGCCCATCAGGGTTTCGGCCGCATGGGCGAGCGCGGCCAGCCGCGTGAGGCCGATGAAGCCGCAGGTGCCCTTTATGGTGTGCACCAGACGGAAAATATTGTTCAGGATATCCGCATTGTTCGGATCCTGCTCGAACTTGACCAGCTCCACGTCGGCCACGTCGAGACTTTCGTTCGTTTCCGTCAGGAATTCCTGCAGCAGGTCGTCCATCGTCTCAACTCCGAGAAGACAGGGTGTGCCTGTCTGAGCTTTGCCGAATATCCCGCGCCGCCTCCCGCGGCGCGGGCCGTAATCCTGGTCGCCGCCGAGGTCAGGCGGCGCGCACGCGCGAAATGAAGGCTGTCACCTGGCTGCGCAGATGCGTGGCCTGGGACGACAGATTGCTCGCGGCGTTGACGATGTCACCCGACGCCCGGCCCGTATCCGCCGCCGCCGAGCTGACGCCGGTGATGGAAGCGGAAACCTCCTGCGTGCCCTGTGCGGCCTGGTGCACATTCTGCGCAATCTCGCCAGTGGCGGTGCCCTGCTCCTCGATGGCCGCCGCGATGGCGCTCGAGATCTCGTCGATCTTGCGGATCGTTCCGCTGATGGCCTCGATGGCGTGCACAACCTCATCGGTGGCGCGCTGCACCTCGCCGATCTGACCAGAGATTTCCTCCGTCGCCTTTGAGGTCTGCTCCGCGAGGCTCTTCACCTCCTGCGCCACTACCGCGAAGCCCCGCCCGGCCTCGCCCGCGCGGGCAGCCTCGATGGTGGCGTTGAGCGCCAGAAGGTTGGTCTGCGATGCGATATCCGTAATGAGGTTGACCACCTGCCCGATGCGCCCGGCACTGGTGGCAAGCCCACGCACCACTTCCGCGGTCCCGTTGGCCTGGGTATTCGCCTCGCGGGCGACCTTGGCCGACACGGTCACCTGACTGCTGATCTCGCGCACGGAGGCCGCCAGTTCTTCAGCGGCAGAGGCCGCCGTCTGCACATTGCTCGTCGCCTGCTCCGCAGCGGCCGCCACGACCGTGGACTGACGCGATGTCTCCTCGGCGGAAGACCGCATGGAGCCGGCGTTGCGCTCCAGCACGCCGACCGCATCGGACACGGTCTGGACCACATCGGTCACCGCGCGATCGAACTCCTCGGCGAGGCGGTGCATATCGGCGCGCTTTTCCTCTACCGCCCGCACGGCCGCAGCCTGCTGGTCTCGACGGGCCTCTTCAGCCGCAAGCAACTCGGCCTTCAACTGCTCCGTCGCATTCCACAGATCACCGATCTCGTCCTTGGCACGCTTCTGCGAGAGAGCGACGTCGAGATCCCCCGCCGCGAGCTTCTGAATGGCCGAGGACACCTGCCGGAGCGGCCGGCTCAGCTTGCTCGTGCCGATGTAGAGCGCGGAACCGACGCCAGCCACCAGCCCCACGACCGTAAACGCGATCAGTGCCCAAAGCGTCCACTGACGCGTTTCCGCCTGTTCCGCACGCAGGGGATCGAGCTCCTCCCGGATCTCGGAGGCATTACGCTCCAGGCCCTTCTGAAGCGCCGTGCGGATCGCGACGTTCGTGGCCAGACCGCCACCCGCCGTCATCGCGGCCTGAGCGCCACTGGCCAGCGACGCCTTGAGGATCTCCCGCACCAGACCGGCGAAAGCATTGACATCGCCCGACAGCTTCTGCACCCCGTCCCGCATGTTCGGCGGGGTCGCGGTCTTGAGCGCGCCGACGTCGTTGAGCAACTGAGTCAGAGCCTTTTCGGTCTCGTTGGCCGCCACCCGCACGTCCACATCGCTTTTCGCAACATAAACACCGCGGGTGTTCACCGTGACCATCGCCACGTCCTTATTGACCCGTTCCGCGAGGAAGGCGCGCTGCCAGACGTTATCGAGGCGCTCCCCGACCCCAGAAACCGCAATCACCCCGACGATCGATACCGCGCACACGGCCACCGCCGCCGCGCCCAGCACCGCGACGATTGAATGGATCTTCCCCGCGATCTTCATGCCCCACCCCGTTACTATTTACGCTGCCGTTCACCTTCTGCCGAATTCGGTGCGGGGAGCGGCCCGCTGCGCAGATCCGTCTTGTCGACATAGTTGAGGGAGTCCACCAGCACCTCCCGAACCACGTCACCATTCAAATGCGCATTCGTCGCCTGCCGAATTCGTTCCAGCATCTCGGGGAGATTGTACTTCGCCATCTTCCCCCCTTCGACGCGACCGTTGACGTAAATTTCCTGAAACGCTGCATTGACCGCGAAAATACCCGGATCGATCGGCATCTTGCGAAGGAGGGACGCATCCGCCGTAAACACGAGCTTCACCAATACATAGCCCTTCACCGACCCGTCGATGACCATTGGAACCGTAATGACAGGCAACCGCCGGTATTCAAGACCAGAAAGGTAGGAATCCTCGGCCTTTCCATGCTCCGAGCCTGTCACCCAATAGGCTGCGGCATAGGTCGAGGCAAGAGCCACGACACACACCCAGACCCCAATGATGATGAAGCGTATCATCCCCACTTCTCACCACGCCCGGCCATGGCCGAATAGGTTCCATCGGACTCCGACTCGCGCATGGCGCGATCGAGAATTGCGGCCACTTCCTGCGCCGCGGCGAGCTGAACCGAGAGCACATAGCTGTTGCGCTCCAACTTCGCCTTGAGCACCCCGACGCGCGCCACCAGATCGGCATCCGCGATCTGCGGCAGGGCCCGCGCGGCACGGCTCAACTCCAGCAAGCACCGGCTCTTGCGGCGATTGATCTCCTCAATGTCGAACGGCGTGCGGGTCTCGAAAGCGGTCGTCTCCGCGTCGAGAGCCTCTTCCAGATGGTCGATCGCGCTCAGCAGCGTGGCCACCGCCGGAGTCACAACCGCACCGGACGCCACGCTTGAGGGTGCGCTCATGCCCCATCTCCATTGCCGCCGCCCGAACCGCGGGCCGCGTTCGCCCGTGCGATGCTCGCGGCGATGCCAATTCCACCGACGTCGGCGATGCTGTTGCCGATCTTTTCCGTCAGCATGGTCTTCCAGGCCGACCCGGCGGTGCCGCTTCCAAAAACGGAACTCGTCTGAGGCATCATCGTATCGAGGAACTTGGCAAGCACCATACCCTCGAACTTCTTCAACGTGGCCGCCGGCGGCTGGGTGGTCGAGAATTGCTGCACAGGGCGGTTGCTCAGCGCATGGGCATTGCGCAGCGAGGTGAGGGTCGTTCCCGAGAACGTCAGACCGCTCGGCGTTGCCGCTGCCGCCTGCGCCTGGGCTTGCTCATCAGCGGTTTGCGGCGCAGCGGAAGCCGCCGTTCCGCTCGCCCCCGTGCTTGTCATCGTCGCGCCGAAGTCCGCGCCGCCGCCAACCGAGAGGGCCTTGAGCTTGCTTACGACCTGCTGCACGCGCGAGGTCTGCGCATTCTTCATCACATCGACAACAAGATCGGTGGGTGGGCTAATGCCCATGGCTGCCGCTCCCATAGACCACAACAGGCTTCATGCTGAAACCCTATGCTTATGTGAAGCTTGCATCCCGGCGCCCCCGTAGCGCGCTGGCCTCCGCGATCTCCGCGGTGAGCGTGCGCTCTTCGGCCGTTTGGGCGTCACGGCGGGCCTCATCGGCCACATGTTCGGCCCGTTTGAGCGCCAGCGCTTCCTCCTTGACGCGTTGTTCCTGCGCCTTCTTTCGCGCGTCCGCCTGCTCGGCATCGGTCGCGAGCCGTCCCAGGCGCTTGACCGCCTGCTCCAGCAGCATAGGGCCGAACAGGTCGTCGGCGACCGTGAGCAGAAGTGCCCGGCGCTGATCTTCGATCGCCGCCTGCTCACGCGCAAGCGCTGCCAGCCGCCATTCCGCCGAACGCTGCAGCTGCTCGCGCACCACACGGATTCGCTCGGCCTTCTTCAAGCGCTCCTTCATCCCGGCCCTCAATGTGTCCGCAGCCAATTCCCCAGCGCCATCACGAACAGCGAGAGAAACTGCGACATGCCCAGATAGAGCAGAAGCAGGCCGCCCGCCATGATGAACGGCGTTGCGATGAAATACACCGCGATCTGCGGCGTGAACTTGTTGATGAGACCGACCGCCAGATTCATCCCGATGGAATAAAGCACGAACGGGCTTGCCACGCGCAGCGCAACCAGGAAGCTTTCCGTGAACTGGTCGACGACACTGGCCAGGGCCGCCCCGAACCCGAACAGTTCGCCCGGAGGCAGGCGCCGATAGCTGTCGAGCAGCCCCCGTACTAATTCCAAGTGTAGGTCGCCGATGAAGATCAGCGCAATGGCGCTGAACGAAAACAGCGTCGCGAGTGACGGCAGCGACACATCGTCCACCGACATCCCCGCGATGCCCGCCAGCCCAATGGCTTGGGCCGCGAAGTTCATCAGCGTCTCCAGCGCAGCGATGTAGATGCGCACCAGAAAGCCAAGCAGCGCGCCCGTCAGCAGCTCCGCGACGATCGCGCCGGCCAGCCGGGCGATGGTGGCATGCTCCACCTTGGCCGCCACCACGCCATATACGATCGGCACGAAAGCGAGGCTGAGCGCCACCGCGATGAAAAGGCGAACCTGCATCGGCACGTTGCGGCCGCCGAGACCCGGCAGCAGCATCAGACAGGCGCCGATGCGGCAGAACACCAGCATGGCGACCAGCACCGCGAGGCTGGCGGCCTCGTTCACGAGATCGTTCCGAGCGACTTGATTTCGACGCCGCGTGCAATCTCCACATGTGATAGCACCGGCAGGGACGGGAACATGCGCTCCACGATCATGCGCACATAAGGCCGAGCGTCGGGCGCCGTGACCAGAACGAAGGCGGCACCGGTCTTCAGTCGCTCACGAATGGCCGCGCCCGCATCCGCCCCGAACTGCTCCACCAGACGCGGATCGATGTCGAATTCCACCACTTCACCCTTGGCATCCCGCTTCAGGCTCTGGTGAAAGGCCAAGTCCCACTTGGCGCCGAGACGCAGCACGTTCAGCACCCCGCCCTCGGAAAGATCACCGCAGATCTGCTGCGCCATGCGCATGCGCACATGCTCCGCCACCTGTTCCGATCGCCGGGCATGGGGCACGATCTCCGCGACCGCTTCCAGGATCAAGTTGAGGTTGCGGATGGAGACGCGCTCGGCCAGCAGCAGCTTCAAGACCGCCTGCAGGCCCGAGGAGGAGATCTGCGACGGGCAGATGTCGTCGATCAGCTTCTTATATTCCGGGTCGAGCCGATCCAGCAGCCCGCGCATATCCTTGTACGACAACAGCTGCGGCAGGTTATTGGCGATCACCTCGCTCAAATGCGTGAGGATGACCGTCAAATTGTCCACGGGCGCGAAACCCTCGCGTTTCACCTCCGCGCCATAGGCCTCCGCAACCCACATCGCCTTCATCCCGAAGGCGGGCTCGCGCACCTCCTCGCCCGGCACATCGGGCTTGGGGCCGTCGCCCACCACCACCAGGAACTCGCCGATGCGCATCGCCTGCGCCGCGACGACCGTACCGTGGATCTTGATCTGATAGCCCTTGGAGGGCACCTGAAGGCTCTCCGTCATGCGGATATCCGGCACCACGAACCCATACCGCACCGCGAACTTGCGCCGCATCTTGCCAATGCGGTTGGTCAGCTCGGTGGGCGTGCGCAGCACCTGCCCGGCCAGTTGCTTGCCCACGCACACCTCGATCTCCGGGGTGCGCAGGCTTTCCTTCACCGATTCGCGCGCTTCGCGTTCCTTGCGTTGCCGCTCCGCTTCCACCTTCTGCGCCTCAGCGGCCTGTTTCTTGGCGAGCTGCTTGGGAATGGAATAGCCCACAAACGCCATGACCCCGCCCAGGAAGGCGAAGGGCGCCAGCGGCAGACCCGGCACCAAGGCCATGGAAAACATCAGCCCCGCCGCCACGAACAGCGCCCGTGGATAGGCCCCGAGCTGGCCCAGGACCGCCGTTTCCGCGCGTCCCCGCGTCCCCCCCTTCGAGACCAGCAGGCCGGCCGAAAGTGAAACGATCAGGGCCGGAATCTGCGCCACCAGACCGTCGCCCACGGACAGGCGCGTGAAAATGTTCGCGGCATCGCCGATCGGCATGCCGTGGCGCGTGACGCCGATGATGATGCCACCGAAAATATTCACGGCGATGATGATGAGGCTCGCCACCGCCTCGCCGCGCACGAACTTCGAGGCGCCGTCCATGGAGCCGAAGAAGGCGCTTTCCTCCTCCAACTCGGCACGCCGGCGTTGCGCCTCACGATCATCGATCAGGCCAGCGTTGAGATCGGCGTCGATGGCCATCTGCTTGCCGGGGATGGCATCGAGGGTGAAGCGCGCACCCACCTCGGCGATACGGGTGGCACCCTTGGTGATGACGAGGAAGTTCACCGTCACCAGGATCACGAACACCACGATGCCGATCACGAAGTCGCCGCTCATGACCAGCTGCGAGAAGCCGGCGATGATCTGCCCCGCCGCGTGCACGCCGTCGCTGCCATGGGACAAGATCAGGCGCGTCGTGGCCACCCCGAGGCCAAGGCGCAGGAGTGTGGCGATCAGCAACACCGTGGGAAAGGCTGAAAATTCGAGTGGCTTGTTGATCCACAACGACACCATCAGGATCAGGACCGAAAGGGCGATGGACAGCGCCAGCCCCAGGTCGATAAGCAGCGGCGGAATCGGCAAGAACATGATGCCGAGGATCGCCACGATCCCCATGGCGAAGCCGATATCGCGCCGCGACCGTGTCGCAGGATTATCGGAAGCAGGGATGTCGGCCATGCGCTCAAGCTCCGCCCAGCATCAAGACCCTTCGCCCCATCCCTGCCCGCCGTCCTAGTAGCCGATCGCGATGCGACCGTAGATCTCTTCAGTGAAAGCCATGATGTGCGATCCCATGAAGGATCCCGTCAAGGCAGCTACGCCCAGAACCGCGATGATCTTCGGAATGAAGGTCAACGTCATTTCCTGGATTTGTGTCAACGCCTGAAACAAAGCGATGAGAATACCGACCACCATCGCCGCCATAACCGCCGGCCCGGCAGCCACCAACACGGTCCAGATGGCCGTATTGACCAGATCCAGAGCATCGGCCTCGTTCACGACCCGCTCAATTCCACGCCGTCTTCGATGGTGACCGTCTGACCGTCCGTCAGGGTCGCCACCACGCCATCGCTGGTGATCTGCACCGAGGACACCGTTCCCGAAATCGTGCCATCGGCCGAGGTCAGCGTCTTGCCGATCGCCGAGTCCGCTGTCTGCAGCGCGGTGGACGTCAGCAAGGCGTCGAGTTTCGAATTCGTGCTGACCTGCTGCTCCACCTGAGAGAAGGACGCGAGCTGCGACAGATAGGCCGTCGAATCCATCGGATCGGTTGGATCCTGATTCTGCAACTGCGCCACCAGAAGCTGGAGGAACGCATCATAATCGATGGATGTCGCAGAGGCGGTCGACGACGTGGAACTGGTCGAACTCGTCGTGCTCGTACTGCTTGTTGCGCTCGATACCGAAGTCATTGTGGCTCCTTTCCACCGTCACTCATGCACGATGAAACCTGCGCGAACCGGTTCTTCAGGCCACTTCGCACTGCGGCTGCGGCGCACCTTCGATGATCGCATCTTCCAACGGAAACAGCTGACGCAACTGCCGCAGCACGTCGAAGCATCGATCTTCCGCAAGGAGTGCATTCACCTGCCGGAGCTGCGCCAGCATCTCCGGATTGGAATAAGCACCCAACAGCGCCGCCAGGTGATTCACCGCGAGGCGGCGCGCTTCTTTCGCGCTGTTGGGGCTCATGAGAACCGACTGCACGATAAAATAGAGCTGGCGCAGGGGCGTGCTGGTGTCCTGCACCTGCATCACATGCCCCTCCAGCAGGAAGACGGCATCGTTCAGCAGTTCAAGCGTCACCTTCCGGTCGGCGCAAAACACAGCGCCGTTGACATAGATCTTCTCACCGGCCTTCAACGATATACGCATGGCTTTACTCATTTCAGGCCATCCCGAATGCTTCTGTTGACATCAACCAACAGCGAGATATCCCGCGACGGATCGTTGAGAATGCGATCCGCCTCCTGAATGATCCAAAGCCCAAGCGAGGCGAGATTCACCCGCAACGTCTGCGGCAGCTCGTTCTGAGAATCCGCCAGGTCAGAGATCAGGAAGCGCCACAGCTTCTGCACAGTCAGCAACGCAGAGCGCAGCTCCGGCGAGTCGGCCCCGGCCGCCTGCGCCTCCGTGAGCAGATCCATGACATGATCGAACGCCTGGCGTTCGCGATCGCGACCCGCGCTGCCAGCTTCGTCAAGAATTTCCGCGTATGCGAATTTGTACATGGCGACCCTCTTGTGTGGGATCAGGCATAATCAAGAAGAGACAACTGCATCAGCGTCGCCGTCGTGGAGTAAGACATCTGGAGCTGTGTCGTCAGATTATCCAGCTTCGTCTTCGCCTCGGCGGTGTCCACCCCTTCAAGATTGGTAATCTGCGTATCAACCAGACTACCTGCACTGCTCAGGACACTATTCGCGCTGTCTATGCGCGTCTGCGTCACGCCAAGATTGGCGCTGGCGGTGGTGATTTGCGCCACCGAGGCCCCAGCGAGTTGCGTCGCCTTGTCGATCACAACTGCGCGCGTCTCGGCCGAAAGATTGGCGGTCCCAAGCTTTGCCACCATCGTCAGCGCCATGGTCAGGTTGCGCATGCCCGAGGTATTGGCCGTGGTCGAGATCTCGAGCCGCGACGAACTGCTGGACACCTGACTCGTCAGAGCCTGATCCGACGCATTCGACCACGTATTTCCCCATCCCGGATCGGAAAACAGATCCGCGAAAGCGCCATCCAGAAAGTCACTCATGTCGTCCGCGGAAATGGCGCTCACCGACGAATCGCTGGGATCCACACCGAACGCGGTGGTGAACGCATCGATCACCGCGGTTTCAGGACCGTCCTCATAGGCCACCATGGGCGCGACTGAACTGTTCGTGCCACCGAACACATAGCGCTGACCGTCCGCGGTATTGAGATTGTCGATCAAGGTGGACAAGGCACCATCGGCCTCGGACACCAATGTTTCCGGGTCACTACTGGACGAACTGCCGGTGATCAGGCTGGAGAGAAAATCGTTGGCGCTCGTGAGAACCTGCGACAACGCCGTCTGCGACGTGCTGAGGATGTTGGACGCGAACGCATTGGACTGCGTTTGTGCGTCGATCGACGCTTTGGTCGCGTACAACGACACGCTCTGCCCGGTGCGCACACCAAGTGTCAGACCCACGTCCGCCTGCCGGCCCGAGGAAATTTCCGCGGTCGTGGTCGCAATCTCGGTCTGCAACCGGGACATGGACTTCAGCGAGCTGGTGGTCCAGTTCAAAGTGGAGATAAATCCGCTCTTCATTGCAGTCACCCGATCACGCTGAACAGTTGATCGTAAAGGTCGCTCACGACACCGATCAATTTGGATGAAGCCTGATAGCTGCGCTCCAATTCAAGCTGAAGCGCGTATTCGTCATCGAGATTGACACCCGTCGCAGACGACAAAGCCGTTGATGTCTGTGAGAGAACCGCACTTTGAGTATCGAGACTTGTCGACACCACCGAACGCTGCCCCTGGAGCCAGCTCACCGAAGCCGTCGCGAAGGTCATCACGCTGGTGTCGCTTTCCAACTGTGAAGACGAATCGTAGGTCTGCGACGCACTCAGCGCGCCGATAAGCTCCGTCAAGCGTGTCGAATAGCTCGCTTCCGAGTCCGCATTGTAAACGTAAGAGGCGCCGTTCATGCCGCCGTCGCGCAGCGTGAAAGGCGAGCCACCTTGTGTGGAGTCGGCAGCAGCATTCACAGTAATGTTGCCAGCCAGCCCGGCCACCAGGGAAGAGGGCACCGAGGTATCACCCGAGCCCGCGGTGAAGAGGCCGGCAAGCGTGGTCGTGCCGCCGGTCTGATCGGTCTCCGCGAAAGCGGTGATGAGCCCGCGCGCCACCTCGTCGAGCTGGGTCTGGTAGGTGACGGCCACGTCGTCCCGCAATTCGGCATAGCCGGCGATGGCACCCGACTTCAATGTCATGGACGAGCTTGCACCCGGCCCAGCCACGGCCACTCCGTCCACATAGACCGCATTGCCCGAACTCGTTGCATCAAGCGCGCCGGACGCCTGGAAGGTGACCGACCGCGCCGATTTATCGAACAAGGTCACGCCGCTGTCGGTATAGATGGCGACATCGTTGTTGGCGCGCGTGAGGGTCGAGATCCCCATTTCCTCGGACAGATCCGAAAGAATGGCGTCCCGCCGGTCCAGCGCGTCGGTCACGTTCGCGCCGATGGCCGTCCCCTGCACCACCGCGTCGTTGGCCGCCTGGAACTTCGCCAACAGGTCGTTCACATTGGACACCGACGTGGCGATGCTCGAATCCGCATCGGTGCGCACCTTCTGCACCGTCTCGGAGGCGTCATTGAGCGACTGGGCGACATTCTGCGCCGCCGTCACGGCGGATGCAGCGAGCGCCGAGTCGTCGGGCGCGTTCGCGGCCGACGACAGGGCACTGGAGAAGACACCCAGCAATGCGGCCGGGGAGGTCTCGCTCTCGGTGTCCCCGACCGTCTGCTGCAGGACGGTCAGCCCGCTGTCGATGGCCGACAGCTTGGAACTCGACGACGTGGCGCTCAGCATCCGGTCGTAAAGAGCGGAGTCCGACGCCCGCGTAATATTGACCACCTTTGACCCGCCGTCGCTGGTCGTGGTCACAACCGCGATCTTGCGCGAAGTCGAGGTGTCGTCCGCCGAAGCCACATTGCTCGCCGACACGGACAGTCGCGTTGAAGTAGCCTGCAGCGACGAACGCGCGGTGTTGAAAGTGGCTGAAAGACTCATGACGACCCCCCGAAAGCTTCGCCGATCAGCGCTTGAGGTTCATGAGAACGTCGAGAAGCTCGGTGCCGGTCTGGAACACCTTGGAATTGGCGGTGTAGTCACGCTGCGAGACGATCATGGTGGTGAGCTCGCTCGCCGTATCCACCGTTGACCCTTCGGTCGCGCCCGAAACGATGCTCCCCAGGCCGCCCGAATCGGCAGTCCCGATCTGCAGCGAGCCGGACTCCTGATTCGCAGTGTAGGCATTGCCCGTGATCGGGGTGAGATTGTCCGGGCTCGTCACATAGCCGAGCGGGATCTTGAAGATGGCGAACTGGTCGCCGTCGTCGTTCACCGCATAGACGGTGCCGTCGGTGTCGATGGAGATATCGGAGAGCACCGACGCCGCGCTGCCGTCGATATCCGACGTCAGGACGGTGTAGTCCATGTCCTTTTGCTTCATGCCGGACAGATCAATCGTCAACGGGCTGGTGACGGTCGAATCTTGGGAGTTCGTCACGCCTACGCTAAACGCGCTGGCGGCATCGGCATTCGTCAGGTTACCCGAACTATCGAAAATCAAAGTAAAGGTCGCCGGCGTCGGATTGATATCGCCTGTCGCCTCCACCGTCCATTCGGTGGTGCCGGCCGTCGTCGCCGTCGCATTCTTCGTCATGCTGAGCGTCACCGTCCGCTCCGACCCAAGCGCATCATAGGCGGTCAGTGACGTGGTCAGCGGATCATCCGAAGAGGTCGCGGTGGAGGGCAGAGCCGCGGAGAAGGTCGCGCTCGTGGACACCGCCGAGGTGACCGTCGCATTGTCGATATTGACCGGCACCAAGCTGGTGGTGTCGACCGTGCCGTCGGAGCCGATAGCATAGCCCATCAAATTATAGCCGGCGCCGTTGACCAGATTGCCCGTCGAGGCATCCTGCGTGAAGTCGCCGGCGCGGGTGAGCGCGCTCGAGCCGGAAGCGTCGGTGACCAGGAAGAAGCCGTTGCCCTGGATCGCAAGGTCGGTGGTGGTCTTGCTGGTGTAGTTGAGCGTCCCCTGCGTGGAGACACCGTAGCTGATCGACGTCTTGACCGCGCCGGACTGATAGTCGCCGCCGCTCGAGGTCTCCGACTGGAGCATCACCGAGGAGAAATCGGCGCTTGCCGCCTTGTAGCCGGTGGTGCTCGCGTTCGCGATATTGTCACCAACCGTACTGAGGAGGTTCGCCTGCGCGTTCATGCCCGACACGCTCGTGCGCATCATACCGTAAAGGCTCATCTCGCTTGGCTCCCGAGGGCAGTGGCCGCTCCATACGGCCGATGGTGCCACACTTAACCGTAAATGGCTTGTGCGAAGCTGCCGGAATCAGGCCCGCAGCGCCGCCGCAAGGTCAGCGAAAGGATCGCGGCTCGGCGGCATTCCGGGCACCTGCCGCAGCGCATCGTAGATGCGCGGCACCGCCGCGATCGCCTGATCGAGCTCGGGATCGCTCCCCGCCTGGTAGCCGCCCATCAACCGGAGGTCGCGCGTGTCCTCGAACCGGGCGATCATGGCCCGCAACCGCCGCACCAGCTCCCGCTCGCTCTCGCTCCACACCGAACCCGACAGGCGCGACACCGAGCGCAGCACGTTCACCGCCGGAAAGCGCCCCTGGTCGGCGATGGCCCGGTCGAGCACGATGTGGCCGTCGAGGGTGCCGCGAATGGCGTCCGCCACCGGGTCGTTGTGGTCGTCGCCATCCACCAGCACCGAGAAGATGCCGGTGATGGAGCCCCTGCCCTCCTCGCCGGGCCCCGCCCGCTCCAGCAGCTTCGGCAAAGTGGAGAACACGCTCGGCGCGTAGCCGCGCGCCACCGCCGGCTCGCCCGCGGCAAGCGCCACGTCACGGGCGGCATGGGCATAGCGCGTGACCGAATCCACGATCAGCAGCACGCTTTCACCCGCATCGCGGAAATGCTCGGCGATCGCCAGCGCGGCTTGCGGCGCCATGCGGCGCAACATCGGGCTCTCGTCGGACGTGGAGACCACCACCACCGCGCGCCCGCGATTGGGCGCAAGCGGGCCTTCCAGAAATTCCCGCACCTCGCGCCCACGCTCGCCCACCAGCGCCACCACGACGGTATCAAAGCCGGTGCAGCCGGCGAACATGGACAACAATGTGGACTTGCCGACGCCGGACCCCGCGAAGATGCCCATGCGCTGCCCCTGGCACAGGGGCGTGAAGATATCCACCACCCGCACCCCCGTGCGCAGCGGCTTCTCCACCCGCGACCGCGCCATGGCGGGCGGGGGATCCCGATCCAGCGGCATCGGCTGCGGCCCGCGGGGCACCGGCCCCTGGCCGTCCAGCGGCTGGCCGAGGGCATTGATGACACGCCCCTTCCACAACGCACTCGGATGAAGCTGCAGCGGACCCACGCGGAACGCGCGCTCGCCGAGCCCCACCTGCATTTGGCCATCATAGGGCTTCACCACGGCGGCCGCGCCGTCGATGCGCACCACCTCGCCGAGCCGCACGCCCCGTTCACCCTCAACCCCGACGCGCTCCCCGAGCCGCAGCGCATGCGAGAGGCCGGAAACTTCGAAATAGGTCGGCGCCACCTGACGCACGAGCCCACCCACCCGGGCCGGGGGGCAATCCTCCAGGCCCGCTTCCACCACCGCAGCCAAACGCTCAAGTGCGTTCATGCGTTACCTCAACCCTCCCCACATATGCGCCCGTGGCGCATTCCCAAGGGCCTCGCCCGATCAGCTGGAGGGCCCGAGCTGGCGGATCGCGCTCGTGGTCATATCCTCGTTCTGCGAGACGGCATTGGCCGCCTGCTCGAACGCGCGCTGCAGGGAGATGAGGCGCGTCATCTCCATCACCGGATCCACGTTCGAGCCTTCAGAATAGCCCTGCAGGACCTTGTTGCGCGTGAATTCCTGGACCAGCGCCGGTGGCTGATCCGTCATCATCGTCGAGCCGTTATACCGGGTGAGCGTGCTGCCGGTGCCCATGGTGTAAACGCCGACCCGCCCAACCACCCGCCCCTGCTGATACAGGGAGCCATCCGTACCCACCCGCAACGCGCCGCCATTGGGATCGACCATCAGCGGCGCGCCACCCGCGTCCAGCATGGGCAGGCCGCTCATGTTCTGCAACGCGCCCTCGGTGGTCATCTGCATGCGGCCATCGCGCGTATAGCCGACCCCCTTGTCGGTACGCACGGCGAACCAGCCCTCCCCCTCGACCGCGAGGTCCAGCGGATTCCCGGTCTGCGTGATCGGCCCCGGCCGCAGCGCCGTGAAGGTCTCGCCCTCCGACACATAGGACGTCTTGTCCCCTGCCGTTTCCGACAACAGCTCGGAGAAGCGCACCTGCTCGGCACGGAAGCCCGGCGTGTTCATGTTGGCGATGTTGTTGGCGACCGTGGTCAGTCGCTTATCCGCCGCCATTTGAGCCGAAAGGGCCACGTAAAGGTTGGACGACACATCCGCTCCAGTGGGTTCGCCAGAGGATGGGCAGGACACATCCTGCACGCTCGCATCATGCCCGACCGAGGCTTGTGCGAACCTGCCCGGCGCGTGGTGAAGCGCGGACCCCGGCCTCGGCGCTCGAGAGATCGGCGTTGCGCCGGCTCGGACTTCAGCCTCGCGCAATCCTGCTCAACTATCCGTGTGGCCAACACCTCTATGAGAGAGAGAACTGCGCCTTGGCGGTCATTATCGGAATCATCCTCGGCCTCGGCGCCACGTTCGGCGGCTTCGTCGCCATGGGCGGCCATCTGAGCGTGGTCTGGCAGCCGTTCGAATACGTCATCATCGGCGGCATCGCCTTTTCCACCTTCATCATCGCCAACCCCATGTCGGTCATCAAGGACACGGGCAGCGCGATCATGCAGGCGGCGACTGGGGTGGCGCCGAAGCGCAAGGACTTCCTCGCCCTGCTCAGCCTGCTGTACGCCTTGATGCGCGACATGCGCCAAAAGCCGCGCAACGAAGTGGAAGTGCACATCGACGACCCGCAGAACTCCGCGCTGTTCGGCCAGTTCCCCACCATCCTGAAGGACAAGGAACTGACCCAGTACGTTTGCGACTACGCGCGGCTGATCCTGATCGGCAACGCCAAGTCCCATGAGATCGAAGGCCTGATGGAGCAGGAGATCTCCACCATCAAGAAGCACAAGACCAAGCCCGCCGCCGCCATGAACACGGTGGCGGAGGCGCTGCCGGCGCTCGGCATCTGCGCCGCGGTGCTCGGCATCGTCAAGGCCATGGGCGCCATCGATCAGTCACCGGAGGTTCTGGGCCATTACATCGGCTCCGCGCTCATCGGCACCTTCCTCGGCATCTATTCCTCGTACGCGATCATTTCGCCGCTCGCCTCCAAGATCAAGACGACGCGGGAGAAGCAGTGCCAACCCTTCATCATCGTCAAGCAGACCCTGATCGCCTTCATGAACGGTGCGCTTCCCCCCATCGCGCTGGAGCACGGGCGCAAGACCATTTCCGCAGCGGAGCGGCCCACCATCGACGAGGTGGAAAGCGAAGCGATTCATGCCGCGCCCACCTCCGCCGGTGGTGCCGTGCAGCAGGCGGCCTGATCCATGACACCCCACAAGCATCAAGACATCCGTGACATGCTGCTGGATGCGGCCGGTCTGTCCCTCGACCGGCTGCCCATGCTGCATGTGCTGTTCGACCGCATGGCCACCGCCTGCGCCGACGGGTTGCGCCAGTTCGCCGCCTCCCAGGCCTATTATTCCTTCCTCAGCATCGAGAACGGTCGCATCGGCGAGGTTCTGGAGGCTTATGAGGGCATGGCCATCGCCGGCATTTTCCGGGCCCCGTCGTGGGACAGCCAGCTGATCGTCGGCTTCGACCGGGATTTCATCTTCAGCATGGTGGAAGTGCTGTTCGGCTCCGACGGCTCTGAGCCGCCGGTGGAGGACGAGCGCAGCTTCACCAATATCGAAGGCCGGGTGGCCCAGATGCTGTTCGAACAGATGGCGAAGGCGCTCGGGACGTCGTTCGCCCTGGTGAGCGACACCACCTTCCAGTTCGAGCGCCAGGAAACGCGCATGGACTTCGCGGTTATCGGCCGGCGCAACAACATGGCGGTGGTGGCGAAATTCCTGCTCCAAGCTCTGAACCGCGGCGGCGAAATGTTCGTGCTGATCCCGCAGACGGCGCTAACGCCTCTGCGGCGCGCGCTGGCGCACACCAACGTGGCGGAGACCGGCAATCGCGACGTGCAGTGGGCGCAGAAGATCCGCCAGGAGATCAACCGAACCGAGGTTAAACTGCGCGCCATCCTGGAGGAGCGCGAGATGACCCTTGGCGAGGTGTCGGAATTCAAGGTCGGCCAGGTGCTCAAGCTCAACGCCACGCCCACCAGCCGCGTGAAGCTCGAAAGCGCCGCCCAGCCCCTTTTCTGGTGCCGTCTCGGCCAGTCGGACGGCGCCTATGTGGTGCGTCTCGACGAACAGATCAGCCAGAATCAGGACTTCATCGATGATATCCTACCCCGTTGATATTCTGCTGCTCGCTGCGCTGGTTGCCACGACGGTGTGCGTGGTCATGCTCTATCGGCGGCTGTCGCGGCTGGACCGGCTGAACGCCGACTACGGCCGGGCGCTGGAGGACGCGGCCAAGGCGCTGACCGCGGCGCGCGATTCCCTTCAAACCTTCAGCAGCGACGGACGCGAGGTGCTGACCAAGCTGTCGAGCCGCATCGAAGACGCCCATGGCGTTATCGCCGAGCTCGATGCCCGTGCCGGGATCCCCGGCGCGAAAGTGAAGCAGCACTGATAACATCCTCCCTTCTGCTCCAGAGGACGCCATGGCCGACACCGACAACAAGAACGCCGCAGACCTCGACGAAGTGCTGCTCTCCTCAGCTCCCGGAACCGAGCCCGACGAGACCCTCGGCGGCCGCGGCCTCGATGCGGTCAAGCGCATTCCGGTTCAGCTCCAGGTGGTGCTGGGTTCCGCGACCATGCCGGTTTCCAGCCTCCTGAAGCTCGGCCGCGGCGCCGTGGTGCCGCTCGACCATCGGGTGGGCGAGCCGGTGGACGTGGTGGTGAACGGACGCATCATCGCCCGCGGCGAAGTGATGGTGGTCGAGGACGACAGCTCGCGCTTCGGCGTCTCCCTGACGGAGATCGTCGGCCCGGGCGGCACCGACGAAGCCTGACGGAGACAGGTCCATGGCGACGACGCCGACTCCGGGGAAATCGCGCCCCTTGCACGGGACCGACAAGGTGGCCGCGGTCCTCATGACCATGGGCCCGCCGACGGCGAACCGTCTGCTGAAGCATTTCGATCCGGACGAGATCAAGCTCATCACGCGCTCGATGGCGCAGCTGAAATCCGTCACACCCACGCAAATCGAGGCGATCGTCGAGGATTTCGCGGCCCAGTTCGCATCGGGCGCCAGCCTGATGGGCACGGCATCGGACGTGGAGCGGCTGCTGAGCGGCGTCCTGCCCCCGGAACAGATCGCCGATATCATGGCCGAGTTGCTCGGCACGGCGAACCACTCCATTTGGGAGCGCATCTCGACGGTGTCGGAGAGCATCCTCGCCACCTACATCGCCAAGGAGCATCCGCAGACCGCCGCCCTGATGCTCTCGAAGGTGCGTCCGGCCTGCGCCGCCAAGGTGATGAGCTTCATTCCCGAGGAACGGCGAAACGGCATCCTGCGCCGCATGCTCACCTTCAAGCCCATTGTCGACGCGACCATGCAGGTGATCGAACGGACCGTGTACGAGGATTTCATGATGAACTTCTCGCGCAACGCCGGCGCCGATCCCCATGCCCGCATGGCCGACATCATCAACAAGATGGATCGCGACGACATGGAGATCGTGCTGTCGAGCCTGGCGCATACCCGGCCGAAGTCCGCCGAGATCCTGAAGGGCCTGCTCTTCACCTTCGACGACATCGTCAAGCTCACGCCGCGCGCCCGCACCTCGCTGTTCGACCAGGTCCCCACCGACAAGCTGGTGCTGGCCCTGAAGGGAACCGACCGCGACTTCCGGGAGATGATCCTGCAGTCTCTCGGCGCCCGCATCCGTCGCATGGTGGAGCAGGAGATGGCGAGCGGCGAGCCGGTGCCGACCCGCGAGGTCACCGAGGCGCGTCGCACCATCACCGACCTCGCCCTCGACATGGCCGGCCGAGGCGAGATCGAGCTCAACAGCGACAGCGACGAAGATTCTTATGTGCGTTAGAGACGTTCCACACAAAACGGCGCGGGCTCCGCGCGCGGAAATTGTCTGAGCACAAGACCTGCGGCGAGCCGATGCGGACGCAGGTGGCCAACGGGCGGGGCAGGGACATCCGGCTGGCACCGGCGGGAACAGGAGATTGAGGCGCGCGTTTTGGAGCGGTGTCCCTATATCGACCCGCTCCGGCAAGACCGGCCCGGCTCCACGGCCGGGCGCACGGCCATGGCGTCGTTCGGCGTTCTGGTGCGGCGGCGCAGCACGGCGCGACACGCGGCGCATGTGCGGCGCATGTGCCATGGGATCGGGCGAGACGACGGACGGCGGTTAAACGGGATGGGGGGTCATGGCAGAGGAACAGGACAAGGAGAGTAAAACCGAGGACGCTTCGGAGAAGAAGATCTCCGACGCCCTGGAGAAGGGCAATGTGCCGTTCTCCCGGGAGGCGACGTTGTTCGCCTCGCTGCTCGGCGTGCTCGCCTGCCTGACCTTTTTCGTGGCCGCGCCGGCGCGCCTTCTGACCGACGATCTCGCCAGGCTGATCGACGACCCCGGCGGGTTCCGTCTGGAATACGGCAGCGACGCGATCGACCTGCTCTGGGACACCATGCTGGTCGCCGGACGTTTCCTGACGCCGATGATCATCATTCTCGCCATGGCCGGTCTGGTGGCGGCCGTGTTCCAGAATGTCCCCTCGATGGTGGCTGAACGCATCTCCCCGAAATGGGATCGGGTGTCGCCCGCTTCCGGCTTCAAGCGGCTGTTCGGCATTCAAGGACAGATCGAATTCGGCAAGGCTCTGTTCAAGCTGTTCGCCGTGGGCCTCGTTGCCGGCCTTGTACTCTATTGGGAAGAGCATCGGCTTGTGGATGCCATGCTCACGGATCCTCTGCTGCTGCCGGCGGCAGTGCTGCAACTCGCCATGCGTCTGGTTTCCGCGGTGTGCGTGGCCACCATCGTCCTGGTGGGCGCCGACCTGGTGTGGTCGCGGGTGCACTGGAAGACCGAGCTGCGCATGAGCCGCCAGGAAGTGAAGGACGAGGTCAAGCAGGCGGAAGGCGATCCGTTCGTGAAGGCCCGCATGCGCGCCGTCGCCCGCCAGCGCGCCCGCCACCGGATGATGACGGCGGTGCCGAAAGCCACCGTGGTCATCGCCAATCCCACCCACTATGCCATCGCCCTGAAGTACGACCGCGACCTCGGTGGCGCACCGTTCGTTCTTGCAAAAGGCCTTGATCTTGTGGCCCTGAAGATCAGAGAAATCGCGGAACACAACGCCATCCCGGTGGTGGAAGACCGCGCCCTCGCCCGGGCCATGTATGACGCCGTCGAAGTGGACCAATGGATTCCGCGTGAATTTTACCGTCCAGTGGCCCAGGTCCTTCACTTCATATATTCGAAACGCTCCAATGGTCCCAAATAGCCACCGACACTTTTTGCCTCTAGACGGCAATACCGAGCTGGAGGCGCAAGCCTTCGAGACGCTCCTCGCCACAGCACTGCGTGGCGTGATCGCCGAACTGTTCTTCACCGAAGCCGGCCTGCTCATCGGCTATATCAACGCCGGGCAAGCCAGCAATATCGAAGACATCGTCGATTCGTCGGCGGAGTTGACGCTGAAACCCGGCGCGCTGCGTTATGGGCGACATGCCATAACCCAATCCGATTGGGGCCGTCCGCCGACCGTCAGCCTCGACCTGGAGTTTCATCACACGACGCTCTCGGTCTATTTCAAGCTGGTCTTCGAAGCCACCTCGGTCGGCGTTGCGATCGACGGCATCGATTTCCGCGCACACTGCACCAGCCACGAGGAAAGCCTCGCCCTGCTGCGCGCGGCCCTCGAGGATTCCCGCGCGCCGACCTAGGGATCGCGATCATCAGCTTCAAGCAAGCCTCACCCGGTAGAAGGCGAAGATGAACTCGCGGCATTTGCCTGTAACGGGGTGATCCGCCGAGATTGTCCATGCAGAACGCGCCGGGAGTCGCTTCGCGGAGATCGCCATGCAGCCTCTCTACCTGTTCGGCCTTGCATCCCGCCATTCGCAATGGGCGTCGGTGCGCCAAGCCGCCATCGCGGGCAACATCGCGAACGCCAATACACCCGGCTACAAGGCGGTGGATGCGGCAGCGTTCGATGCCGTGCTCAATCAGACACAACTGAACGTCGCCCGCACCTCCGAGAGCCATCTCGCGGCGCCGTCGGTGGACGTGCCGACCCGTACGCTTTCGGCCAAGGATGCCTGGGGCGTCAACAATTCCGGCAATTCCGTGAGCATCGAGCAGGAGATGATGAAAGCGAACGAGGTGAATTCATCCTTCACCCTCGACACCACCATCGTCCGCACCTTCAACCGCATGATCCTCGCGAGCCTCAAATGACCGTGATCGATCCCCTCAAAGCCGCAACGCGCATTGCCGGCAGCGGGCTCGAAGCCCAGTCCACGCGCATGCGGATCGTTGCGGAAAACATCGCGAACGCCAGTTCCACCGGCTCCACGCCCGGCGCGGAGCCTTATGCCCGCAAGACCGTCCAGTTCACGGCGGAGCTGGACCGCGCCATGGGCGTCTCGCGGGTTCGTGTGAAGAACACCGGCGTCGACAGCACGCCGTTCCGCACCGAGTACGAACCAGGCAATCCGGCCGCCGACGAGAAGGGCCGGGTGATGATGCCGAACGTGAACCCGCTCGTGGAAATGGCTGACATGCGGGAAGCCAGCCGCACTTACGAGGCCAATCTTCAGATGATCAAGCAAGCCCGGTCCATGGTCGCCATGACCATCGACCTGCTGAGGACGTCGTCATGATCAGCTCCGTCAACTTCTCGACTTCCAGCACCTCGACGGGTGGCGTGTCGCTCAGCCGCAGCAATACGCAGATGGAGACCGCTGCGACCGGTGGCGCGCAGGGAACCTCCGGCGTGGACGGCACGGATTTTTCCACCATGCTCGCACGCATGTCGTCCGACACCGTGGACACGCTGAAGACCAGCGAGGCGACCTCGATCATGGGCATCAACGGCCGCGCCTCGGTTCAGCAGGTGGTTGAAGCCGTGATGAACGCGGAACAGAGCCTGCAGACCGCGATCTCGGTGCGCGACAAGGTCGTCGCCGCCTATCAAGAAATCAGCCGGATGACCATCTGACGTCTCGAGGGAGCCATCATGAGAGCGCTTGCCATCGCCGCCACCGGCATGTCGGCCCAGCAGACGAACGTCGAGGTGATCGCGAACAACATCGCGAATATCAGCACCACCGGCTTCAAGCGGGCCCGCGCTGAGTTCACCGACCTGCTCTACCAGGCCGAGCGCGCCCGCGGCGTGCCGAACCAGGACGGCGCCGAGCCGGTGCCCGAGGGCGCTCTCGTCGGTCTCGGCGTGCGCACCATCGGCATCCGCAACCTGCATATCCAGGGTGAGCTGTCGCAGACCTCCAACCCGCTCGACGTGGCCATCAACGGGCACGGTTGGTTCGAGGTTACGAGCCCGAACGGCGAGACGCTCTACACCCGCGCCGGCAGCTTCAACCGCAGCTCCACCGGTCAGCTGGTGACGGCGGATGGCTACACGGTGAACCCGGCGATGACGCTGCCCACCAATGCCAGCAGCATCGTCATAAACGAATCCGGGCAGGTCTATGCCCAGCTTTCGAATCAGACCGCGCCGCAGCTCATCGGCCAGTTTCAGCTGGCGACCTTCGCCAACGATTCCGGCCTTGAGCCGCTCGGCGACAATCTCTACCGCGAGACGCCCGCATCCGGTCAGCCGGTGGAAGGGGTCGCCGGCGATGTCGGCTTCGGTGCCATCACGCAGGGCTATCTGGAAAGCTCCAACGTCGATCCGGTGAAGGAGATCACCAACCTGATCCAGGCCCAGCGCGCCTACGAGATGAACTCGAAGGTGATCCAGGCCGCCGACGAAATGTCGAAGATCGTCTCCACGGGCATCCGCTGATGCGCGCGCGCACCGCCTTCCTGCCCTGCCTCGCCATGGCCCTCGCCCTCGGCTGTGGAGCCGGGCGGGCGCAGAGCATCTCGGCGCTCGCGACGCAGGCGGAGGCGGAGCGGAGCGCGCAAGGCGACCAGCATGCCGGCGCGCCATCCGCACCGGGTTTGAGCGCCGGAGCGGAAACTTCCGCCGCCCAGCTCAACCTGACCCTGCCGGTTCCCAGCGTGACCCTTTATCCCGGCGATGCACTGACCCCGGCGGTCCTGACCGACCGGCCCGCGCCACGCAACGTGGTTGAAAGCGGCATGTACGCCCCGCGCGCCGATGCGCTGGCGGGCAAGGTGGCGCGTCGGGTGTTGCCGGCGGGTGTTCCCATCTCCATGAGTTCCGTCACGGACGCCATCATGGTGACCAAGGGTGTCACCGCCCGCGTGATTCTGAAGGAAGGTGGCCTCCATATCTCCGGTTACGCGACCCCACTGGAATCGGGCTCCGCCGGCGCCATCGTCCGGCTCAAGAACATCGACAGTGGCCAGATCATCATCGGCGAGGTCCAGGCCGATGGTTCCGTCAGGATCAAGATGAGATGACTGTCTTGCTGCGTCTCGCCATTGTCATTCTCGCCGGCCTGTGCGGCTTCGCAGCGCAGCCTGCACATGCCATGACGCGCATCAAGGATATCTCCTCGATTCAGGGCGTGCGCGACAACCTGCTGGTGGGCTACGGGCTGGTGATCGGCCTGCAAGGCACCGGCGACACGTTGCGCAATTCGCCGTTTACCGAGCAGGCGATGCAGTCCATGCTCGATCGCATGGGCATCAACGTGCAGGGCATCGCGCTCCGCGCGAAGAACGTGGCGGCTGTGGCCGTCACCGCAAACCTGCCCGCCTTCGCGGCCATCGGCACACGCATCGACGTCACCATCGCCTCCCTCGGCGACGCCACCTCGCTGCGCGGCGGCACCCTGCTCGTCACCCCCCTCAACGGCGCCGACGGCATCGTCTATGCGGTCGCGCAGGGCCAGCTCGTTTCGGGCATCCAGATCACGGGACAGGCGGAGACCTTGAGCCAGGGCGTGCCCACCGCCGGCCGGATCGCCAACGGCGCTTTGGTGGAAAAGCAGGTTCCCGGTCGCCTCAGCGAGCTTCCGGAGTTCTACCTCGACCTCACCAACCCGGATTTCCGCACCGCCGCCGCCATTGCCGACGTGGTCAACGCCTATACCCAGGCCCGCTACGGCAAGCGTCTCGCGCGCGAGATCGACCTGCGCACCGTGGTGGTGCAGCGACCCGAGCGCGTGAATCCGGCGCGTTTCCTCGCCGAGATCGGCGACCTCCAGGTCGAGCCCGACACGCCGGCGCGGGTGGTGGTGGACCAGCGCACGGGAACGGTGGTCATCGGCCGCAATGTGCAGGTTTCCACCTTCGCCGTCACCCAGGGCAACCTGACCGTTCAGGTGACCGAGACCCCCGAGGTCTCCCAGCCCATGCCCTACAGCTTCGGTGAGACGGTGGTGGTGCCACGCACCGACATCGCGGCGGAGGAGAGTGGCGGGCCCATCGGCATCGTGCGCGGAACGAGCCTCCAGTCCCTGGTCAACGGGCTCAATCGTTTTGGCCTCAAGCCCACGGACATCATCTCCATTCTCCAGGCGGTGAAGACCTCTGGGGCCCTTCAGGCCGAGCTTGTGTTCCAGTAATGCGCCGCACTCCGGTGGAGCCCGCCGCGGCATGACGCGCCGCATCAAGGTCAGCGTCGCGCAAGACAGTCCGCCTAGAACGATTCATCCTCTGCTTTCGCCTTCGGGCGGAACAGCGTCCTCAGCATGGAGGGGTGTATGATGAACCTCACGCTGCCCACACTTGTCACGGCGGCATTGGCCCGCCGTTCGGGCGGCGCCGCGGACCGGCGCCCGGCGCGGGTCGCAGCTGGGGGCATGCCGCTTCTCGCCTTGGCTGCCGTCCTCGGCGCCGCGAGTCCGGCTCAAGCGCAGAGCGCACCCGGTGCCGCGCAGCCGGCGCCCGCCGCCGCCGCGCGGGATGAGCAGGCCGCGCAATACTGCCGCAATATCGCCGATGCCGCCGCCGACGCGCGTTTCGCGCGGCAGAAGGAGGCGCTTGCGGCCATGGAGAAGGAAATCGAGGCGCGCATCGCTCAACTTGAGGCGAAGCGGGCGGAATACCAGGACTGGCTGCAACGTCGCGAAGCCTTCCTCAAGAAGGCCGACGAATCCCTGGTCGCGGTGATCTCCCAGATGCGGCCGGATGCGGCCGCGGCGCAGATGGCCGCCATGAACGAGGACATGGCGGCGGCCCTGCTCTCCAAGCTGAACCCTCGGGTGGCCAGCTCCATCCTGAACGAGTTCGACCCTGCCCGCGCGGCACGGCTGACCTCCACGCTGGTCGGCCTCTCGCGCCGGGCGCAGGAGGGGCGTCCCGGATGAAACGTTTCGCCATGACCGTCGGCGCCGCGCTTCTTGTCGCCGGCTGCCAGACAAACAACGACAACCTGCTGACCGGCCCCACCTTGAGCCCGCTTGGCTCCGGGCTTGAAACCACCCGTGAGCCGGTGCCGGTGACGTTCCAGCAACCGCCGGTGCGCAGCTTCCGTTCCACCTGGGACCAGAACCGCTCGGGCAGCCTTTATCGGGACTTGCGCGCCTCGAAGGTGGGAGACGTGATCCGCGTATCCATCGCCCTCGACGACAAGGCCCAGTTCGACAACGCCACCGACCGCTCGCGCAAGTCCAAGAGCGATCTGGACTTCGACACCGGCCTCAGCCTCTCGGGCTTCGGCCGCGGCGCCAATGCGGGCAATGCGGCGGGCAATTTCACCGTCAATTCGGACACCGAGACCAACGGCAAGGGCACGATCGACCGATCGGAGAAGTTGCGCCTGAGCATCGCCGCCGTGGTGACCGAAGTGCTGCCGGATGGCAACCTCATCATCAGCGGCTCACAAGAGATCAAGGTGAATTACGAAGTCCGCGTGCTGAACATCGCGGGCATCGTCAATCCGCTCGATGTGTCGTCGGGCAATATCATTCCATATGACAAGATCGCCGAAGCCCGCATTTCCTACGGTGGCCGGGGCCGCCAGATGGACGTGCAGCAGCCCGCGTGGGGCCAGCGCATCTACGATGTCGTCGCGCCCTGGTGAGGATTAGATCCTGTGGCCAGCCCCTCTTCCGACGAGACCCCGGCGAACGGCAAACGCGGCCTGTTGATCGCGCTTGCCGTTCTCACCCTCATCGCGCTGGTCACGGGCGCGGGCATTGGCTACCTGCTCGGAAACACCGTGGAGGCCTCGGTGAGCGCGCGCTTGGCCTCCGCCCCCGGAGACAAGGACGCGCCCCAGCTGCGTTACACTGGGGATCTCGCGATCAAGGACCTGAAGCCTATCGTGGTGAATCTCGCAGCGCCCTCCTCCACCTTCGTGCGCCTGGAAGTCGCGCTGGTGTTCAAGAACGGTGCGCTCGCCAATCCGGATGTCACCGCGGCGGAAGTGCGCGAAGACATCATCGCCTACATGCGGTCCCTCTCCCTGAGCCAGCTTGAAGGGCCGAGCGGCCTTCAGCACCTGCGCGAGGACCTCAATGATCGCGCGACCACACGGTCTCAGGGCAAGGTCACCGAGCTGGTGCTCGGAACGATGGTGGTGCAGTGATCGTGTGCTCCCCGGCGGGCGCGCGACGGCGACGGCCGTCGGCGGCTCTGGCTCTTCCCCTCGTGAGCCTTGCGATCGTTCTCGGAGCTGACCCGGCCTTCGCCCAGTCGTCGGCCGGAAACCTGCCGAGCCTCGACCAGATCCTGCCCGACTTCAGCGGCGGCACGGCGGCCCGCATCATCCAGATGGTGGCGCTGCTCACCGTCCTTTCAGTGGCGCCGGGGCTGCTCATCATGCTGACGAGCTTCACCCGTTTCATCATCGCCTTTTCCTTTCTGCGCTCCGGCCTCGGGTTGCCGTCGACGCCGGCGAATCTGGTGCTGGTCTCGCTCGCGCTGTTCATGACGTTCTATGTCATGGCGCCCACCTTCGACCGGGCATGGCAGGACGGCGTCGTCCCACTCACAGAGAATCGCATCACCGAGCAGGAAGCGCTGGAGAAGATTTCGGATCCGTTCCGCGATTTCATGCTCGATCATGTCCGCGGCAAGGATCTTCAACTGTTCGCCGACATCGCCGTGCGTCAGAACATCCTGCCCGCGACGCCCGCCCCATCCCCGGGTGGTGCGACGCCAGGCGCTGGCGCCGAGCCGCAGAAGATCTCCATGCGGGTGCTCATTCCCGCGTTCATGATCTCCGAGCTACGGCGCGGCTTCGAGATCGGCTTCCTGATCGTTCTGCCGTTCCTGGTGATCGACCTGATCGTGGCCACGCTGGTGATGTCCATGGGCATGATGATGATGCCGCCTTCGGTCATCTCATTGCCGTTCAAGATCTTGTTCTTCATCCTCATCGATGGCTGGAACCTCCTGGTGAGCGGCCTTGTGCGCTCCTTCTTCTGATCCGGCCGTTCCCTACAGCCGCGACATTTTCGGCCAGCCCCATCCGGGAAGCTTGCCTCGCGCAAGCTTCCCGTGCTAGCTTTTGACCATGACAGGTTGAGGGACGCGCTTCGGTGGTCCTTTGGATCGTTTTAGATCCAAATTCAAAGGCATGATGCCGCCCTGTCATTCCGGTGAAAGTCCGGCATGTCCCCCTGAAATTCTTCACTTGTACCTGAAGAGGGACATTTCATCATGACCAGCATGATCACCAACAACTCCGCAACGGTCGCCCTCCAGACCCTGCGGTCGATCAATGACCAGCTCGAGACCACCAACAACCGCGTCTCGACCGGCAAGAAGATTAACGGCGCTTCGGACGGCGCCGGCTACTGGACCATCTCCACCACCCTCACCTCCGACAACAGCGCCCTGAGCGCGGTGTCGGACGCGATGGCGCTGGACCAGAACGCGGTGACCACCGCCTCCTCGGGCGTCGAGCAGGTCCTCACCTATCTCGACACCATCAAGAGCTCGCTGGCCGCCTCGGTGTCTTCGACCGCCGACCGCGGCGCGAACCAGGACGACATCGACGCCGCCCTCACCAACATCAAGACCGCTGCGACCAACAGCGTGTCGGGCAGCGCCGGTGACAACTGGCTCTCCGTCGACTCCAGCAGCACGACCTTCACCGAAGAGCGGAACCTGCTGTCGTCCTTCTCGCGCAGCGGCGAGACCGTGAGTGTGGGCACGACCAGCCTCGATACCGGCTCCTTCCGCCTGTACGATTCCAACACGGCTGGCAACACCGCGTCCACGACCGCGGCGTCGCTGGCCACGGTGGCCACCAACGCCAGCTTCACCAGCGGCACCAATGGCGCCGTGACGGTGACGCTGAGCACCACCGCGACGGACGTCAAGGGCTTCATGGACAGCCAGTTCACGATCTCGTACTCGAAGGCCGATGGCTCGACGGGCACGTGGACCGGCTCGGTCGCCGAAATCGACCTGACCGATATCGACGGTTCCGGCACTGCCGCGACCGACAGCGACGTGGACCTGATCCAGGCCTTCACCAAGCTGGTCGACGCGACCATCTCGCAGGTGACCAGCGGTGGCAGCAAGCTCGGCTCCACCTCGAGCCGCCTGGAGTCCCAGCAGACCTTCGCGAGCAGCCTGATCGACCTCAACAAGTCTTCGATCGGCACCCTCGTGGACGCGGACATGGAAGAAGAGTCGACCCGCCTGAAGGCCCTGCAGACCCAGCAGTCTCTGGCCATCCAGTCGCTCTCGATCGCCAACAGCTCGTCGCAGAACGTGCTGCAGCTCTTCCAGTGAGGTAAAGACCGCCGCGCCCAACCCTCCTGGGCGCGGCGGTTTTATAAATTCCGGAGTCCGTTCCGGGCAATCTGGATATTCGCCATTCTTCCCCAGAGTGGATTTATTTGGCCGCGCCTCCTTGGAGGGCGGCCTTTTTTGTCTCTTCCCGCCTGCAATGCCCAGGCAAGTTTGACCGCCGACACTCAGGCTTGGCGCGAGGTCCGGGCGTTCGCGTTCCGGCCGCTTGGCCTTCAGTTTCACCCTCACCGCGAAAGTTAAATTGCGGGGTGGGAGCGTTAGCGGACGAGATCGGCGGATGATTGGCCAGAAGCAGCTTGAACTCCTGTGGCAAAATCTGCGTGACCTCGGCATGCGCCGGCTGGTCGCCCTTGGACTCATCGGCCTGACGGTGGTCGGCACCATCGCGGCAGGCGTGTATTACCTCGGCCAGCCCGAGCGAGAGCCGCTTTATTCCAACCTGACGCGCGAAGACGTCAATCGCATCGGCGGCGCGCTGAAGGATGCCGGCATCCCCTTCGACGTGAATGCCGATGGCACGACGGTGATGGTCGGTCATGCCGACACCGCCAAGGCCCGCATGCTGCTGGCCGTGAAGGGCCTGCCCCAGAGCGCCAACACCGGCTACGAACTCTTCAACGATGTCCGCTCCTTCGGGCTCACCTCCTTCATGCAGGAAGTCACGCGCGTGCGTGCTTTGGAGGGGGAGCTGGCCCGCACCATTCAGACCATGAAGGGCATCAAGGCGGCGCGGGTTCACATTGTGCTGCCCGATCGGGCCGCCTTCCGCCGCGACCAGCAGCAGGCCTCGGCGTCGGTGGTGATCCGCACCGAAAACGCCGAGGATGCCTCCACCGCCCAGGCCATCCGGCGCCTTGTGGCCTCCGCCGTCCCCGGCCTCAAGCTTGAGGAAGTGACCGTCCTCAACACCGAAGGCGCGGTGCTGTCGGCATCCGACGACGGCGCCAACGCCGCGACCGGCCGCAAGGCCGCCCTGCAACAGCAGGTGAACCGCGAGACCGAGGAAAAGATCCGGCGCACGCTCACGCCCTATCTGGGTCTCGGCAATTTCGAGGTCAGCGTGTCCTCGCGCCTCGACACCGATCGCGTGACCACCCAGGAGACCACCTTCGATCCCCAGTCGCGGGTCGAGCGCTCCGTTCGAGTGGTGAAGGAGCTCGGCGAGAGCCAGAATCGCACGAAGCAGCCCACCACCACCGTTCAGCAGAACATTCCCAATAACCAGACCACCAGCCAGCCCACCACCGACGCGAATGAGAGTTCCTCGCGCCGTGAGGAATTGACCAATTTCGAGGTCTCCAGCCGCACGGTGCAGACCGTGCGTGACGCTTATGTGGTGAAGGGCCTGTCGATCGCCGTTCTGGTGAATCGCGACCGGCTCGCGGCCCCCGCGGGAACCACGAGCTCCGGCTCGGAGGTGATCCCCGTCGAGCAGCAGATCTACGAGGTCGAACAGCTCGTGGCTTCCGCGGCCGGCTATGACAAGGATCGCGGCGACAAGCTGAAGGTGGCCGCGGTGTCCTTCGCGGACGGCGGCCATGCCATGGACCCGGTGCCGCCGCTGCCGTGGACCGAGCTTCTGCTGCGCCAGGCGGGAACGATGATCAATGCCCTGACCTTCCTCGCGGTGGCCGCCCTCCTCATCTGGTTCGGCCTGCGGCCGGCGGTGCGGGCCGTGCTGTCGCGCCCCCAGGACGCCATCGAGTCCGAAGTGGCGGATATCGAGACCGCCATGCTCACGGCGCCGCCGATCCCCGGCGTCGAGGGTCCCGCCGGCACGCCCGCGATCGCCGGACCGCCCATGGCGCCCGCCCTCGAGGGCGGCGGCGGCGAAGAGGCGGTCAATCTGATCGGCGACCTCACCAACCGCAAGAATCGCTCGCCGCAGAGGCGGCTCGAGCAGATCGTCGAATATGACGAGGATCAGGCCGTCGCGATCCTGCGGCAGTGGCTGCATCAGGAGGCCCGGACCTGACCATGCAGACGCTGTTGCGCTACCTTCCGCATTTCAGCCCTGACGGCTCGCTGCGCCCCTCGGGTCGCGATGGCCAGGGCTCGCGCTCGGGGGCGGACAGCCTTGGGGGTCCACCACATTCCGCGCCGCCGGCCCCCACTTACAGCCAGGAGGAGGTCGGTCTCGCGGTCTCCCAGGCGGTGCGAGATGCGGTGACCAAGGCGCGGGCCGAGCTCGCCGCGAGTGAAGCCGCGCGGCGTGAGGATGCGGAGCGGTTCGAGGTCACCTTGCGCGAGCGCATTGCGACCGCACGCGCCGAATGGTGCGAGGCCGAAGGCGACCGCCTGGCGGCGGCCATGGGCGAGGCCTATGGCGCGCTGGAATCGCGCATCAGCGGCGCGCTGGCGCGGATCCTCGGTCCCTTCGTCAACGACGCCATGCGCGCGCGGGCGATCGACGAGGTGCGCCAAGCCATCGCCGCGCTTCTGAGCCAGCCCTTTCCTGGAGATGCACCCCAGCCCGTCATCACCATACGCGGCAGTGAAGACCTGCTCGATGTGCTGAAAGAGCGGCTGGGAGAGCCGGAAGGCATCGTCTTCGTGAGCGCGCCAGGGGCCGAGATTGAAGCCACCTGTGGCGATACGCTGATCGAGAGTCGTCTCGCCCCTTGGTCGCGCCTCCTCAGCGCCGCGGTGGAAGATGGCGCGGACGAAGGAGGGGACCGTGGCGGAGAGTAAGGATCACGGCGACCTCATCATCATCAAACGCCACGAAGAAGAAGAACACGAGCATCATTCAAGCGCGTGGAAGGTGGCGCACGCCGATTTCATGACGGCGATGATGGCGTTCTTCCTCATCATGTGGCTCATCAATGTCACCGACAGCGAAACCCGCAAGGCCATCGCCAACTACTTCAATCCGGTGGACCTCGCCGCAAGCGTGAGCGACGTGAAGGGTCTCAACGACCCGCAAGATGCGTCGCCGAAGGGCACTTCCGCCGAGGGCAAGGAGCCTTCGGCCTTGAAGAACAGCGTCGGGCACGACACCGGCGCCGGGGATGATCGCCAGCAAGGCGACAAAGAACGGGCGGCGTTCCAGGACCCCTATGCGGTCCTCAAGCAGCTCGCCCATGATTCGGATCCGAGCCCCGGCGGCCCGCCTCCCCCCGCGGCCGGCACCTCGGGCTCACCGGGAACCGGCGCCGGCGACGTGAGCCGGGATCCGTTCGATCCCAGCTATTGGAAGGCGGCTGCGGGGCAAAAAGCGCGGGCGGATCGTGATGCCGCCGCGTCGGATGCCTCGGCGCCCGCAGCCGCGGGCACGGCAGCGCGCGACAGCGCACCTGCCAAGCCGGCGCATGACGCCGCCGCCCGCACCGGCGACAAGGCCCCCTCCCCGGCACAGGATAAAGCCGCCAATGCGCTGGAGGGCGAGCTCAAGAGCGCCCTCGCGGGCTCTGTCAACGGTCCACATGCGCCGAACCTCAGCGTGAAGGCGACGTCCGAGGGCCTCGTGATCGATCTCACCGACGACATCGATTATTCGATGTTCCCGGTGGGCTCCGCCATTCCCGACGGGCGTCTCGTGCGCGCCATGGAGCAGATCGCCCGCGCCCTTCAGAAGCGGCCCGGCAACGTCACCATTCGCGGCCACACCGATGGCCGTCCCTTCCGTTCGGAAACCTATGATAACTGGCGCCTGTCCTCGGCCCGCGCCCATATGGCGCTTTACATGCTGGTGCGGGGTGGGCTCGACGAAAAGCGTGTCGTGAAGATCGAAGGCGTCGCCGACCGCGACCTGAAGAATACGGGTGATGCCAATGCGCCGCAGAACAGGCGCATTGAAATCCTGCTGCGGACGCCGACCCCATGAGGCAACGCCGGTCCTTCCTCCGCGTGTTGCCGGCCGTCGCCTTGGGCCTTGCGACGGTCTCCCTTGCCCAGGCGCAATCCGGCGACCCTTGGGGCGGTATGCGCGCGCGCGGAGATGTCCCGCAGGACGCGCCAGCGGCGGTGCCCGCACCCTCCCGCCCGGCACCAGCGACGCGGCCGCCCCGGCCTGCGGCGGCGGCGCCACGCCCAGCGCCGGCAGCGAGCGCGCCGGTAGCGGGGGCGCTCGCGCCAAGCCCAAGGAACGCGGCCGCCCCGCAGCCGGAAAGGCCCTTGGCGTCGGTGCCTCTGCCGCCGCGCCGCCCGGCCATGGACGCCCCTGTCGCGATCGCGGCTCCAGCTCCGGCTCCGGTGGTGGATCCGGCGCCCGCACCCGCGGATATTCCTCTGGCGGGAGGCCCGCCCGCGCCGCCCGTCGCGGCCGCCGCACCTCCCGCAGCGCCGGTCTCGGATGCCCCGCTCGCGGCATTCGCCCCAACACGCGGCCCATTGAGCCCTGAGGGCGCGCCACCCGCCCCGGCGCCCGATGCCGCGCCGACGGACACTCCCGCCCCAGCGCCGCCCAATGCCCAGACTCCGGCCACGGCGACGCCGCTGCGTGCGGACGGCGGACCGCCTGACGACGCGAGCGGGAAGGCGGTGCCCGCGCCGCCCACCATCGCCGCGCCGGCGGTGGAGCCGCGGAATGCCCAAGCGACGGTCGCACCCGAGGTGCCCAGCGCACCGGTTGCGCCGCGGCCCGCTCCCGCCGCCACCACCACCGCCGGCGACACCTTGAAGCCGGTGGAGATGGTGCGGCGCCTCCAGCACCTGCAAGACCGGATCGCGGCCGGATCGGTGGAAGGCGTCGCCACCCAGCGCGCCGTCATTGCCAACATGGACCAGGCATTCGCCTCGGCCGATCCTTCGGTGTGGCAGGATCCGGCCAATGCGCGGGCGCTCATCAGCTATTTCCTCTCGGGCGGGTCGCCGCCAGTGCTGCGCGCCATCATCACCCGCGACCCCCGCCCGGCCATTGACGAGAAGCTCTTGCTCGGCACCCTGCTCTACACGGAAGGGCGCGAGGACGCCGCCCTGCGTGAGCTCGGCGAAGTGGACGCGCGCAAGCTCCCCAACCTGCTCGGCGCGCAGATTGCACTCGCCCAGGCGACGCTGACGGTGCGCCAGGATCCACAGAAGGCGTCGGAATTGCTCGATCTGGCGCGCCTGCTCGCGCCCGGCACCCTGGTCGAGGAAGCAGCCCTGCGCCGCGAGATCCTGGTCGCCGCGCAGCGCGGCGACGTGGCCGCGTTCGAGCGTTTATCGCGGCATTATCTGTACCGCTTCAACCGTTCCGCCTATGCGGACAACTTCCGCCAGCGCTTCGCCAGCGCCATGGTGCGGATGCAGGTGGCCGATTCCCCGGACGGGCTCGCACGCCTGAAGGATCTGCTGACCGTGCTGGATGACGAGGGACGCCGCGAAATGTACCTTCTCGTCGCCCGCGCCGCACTGATGGAGGGCAAGACGACGCTTGCCGCCGGAGCCGCCCTGCGTGCCCGCGAACTGGCCGCCACCGCGAGCCGGGACGCTGAGCGCGCGCAAGTCTATCTGGGCGCCGCCGAGGCGGTCATGCCCAATCGCTTTCAGGCCGCGGCCGAAGCCTTGAAGCGGGTAGACCGCAGCCGGCTGGAACCGGCCGACTCGGCGCTCGTCGATGCGGCGCTGTCAACCGCGAACAGCGTGCGTCAGGCCGATCAGCTTCCGCTGCCGGACAAACGTGCCCCGTCCCCTCCGAGCACCGCCGACGACATAAAACCCTCGCCCGCCATGTCGCGGGCCCGCGATGCACTGACTAAGATCGACGCGCTATTGAAGGCTGCGCCCCGATGACCGCTCCCATCGACTTCTCTTTCACCACTGCCGCAACCACGGCCACCAGCACCAGCCACGCCGATGCCGCGAAGACCTCGGCCGGCGGCGACCCATTTGCGGAGATTTTCTCCAACTTGGCCGAGACGTCTGCCGATGGCGCCGCGTCATCTGAGAAGGCCGAGAAGGCCAAGGGTGAGACGGCGGACACGAAGGTCGAGGACAAGCGCACACCCGCGCGCGACGCGGCGGCGTTCGGTCGCCTGCTGCAGCGGTGGGCCAGCGGAGAAGAGGCGACATCCGCCGCGACTTTGGGCAACGCGGAGGCCGACGGCGAAAGTGCTGCGA
This sequence comes from Xanthobacter agilis, assembly GCF_021730435.1. Lineage (GTDB taxonomy): Bacteria > Pseudomonadota > Alphaproteobacteria > Rhizobiales > Xanthobacteraceae > Xanthobacter > Xanthobacter agilis. The sequence continues at coordinate 52,629 of NZ_JABWGX010000009.1, read as the reverse complement.
CCGACGGTGACACGGGCGCCGAGGATGCCAAGGCCAGCGCTGAACTGGCCGCGCCGGACGGCGATGCCGCGGCCAACGTTGGCACCGACCGGCACGCCGCGACGACCGAACGCCGCCTTGCGCGCCTGGCCCGCGAAACGCAAGATGCCGCAAGCGTCGGACGGGAGCCGAACGCCGCCGAAATCGGCGACGACGCAGACCAGGCCGAGGCTGACCCGTCATCCGCCCCGCCGAAGACGGCTCGAACCAGCACGACCACGGCCTCGCGGGCGGTGGAGGCACGGAAGCAAGAACTCTCCCCCCAGACCGTAACGGCACAGGACGACACGGCGCCGGAGCCGACCAAGACCGACAGCGGCGTCTCAACCGGTACCGACCAGCACACGACCAATGGCTCCGACAAGACGGACGCCGCCAAACCGAAGGCGGCGGACGATCTCCCGAGCTCCGCATCGTCCGATGCCACCGCGGTGCCCACCACCACGCCCGCCGGCTTGACCAGCGCGACGCTCGCCACACTCCAGCCGCAGGCGACCCCCCAGGCGGCCACGGCTGACGGCGACAAGGAGCAGACGACGGCCGGAAACGGCGATGGCGCGGAGGCGACTACCGGATCGCGGCAGACCGCTTCCTCCGGCAGCGATCAGGTCACCCGCATCCAGGTGAATGTCACGCGGCGCGAAACCCACTTCGCGCCGGTGCTTGGTCTCACCGAGCGACAGGCGGCAGCAGCGGCCGGTGGCACCGCGTCGGCGCAAGACGCCCCGGCGCAGGAGGCTTCGGCGCAGACGAAGCCAGCGCAAGAGGCATCGACACGGACGTTCACGAGCCGAGGGGCCGCGGCGCACGCGACCACGGCGCCGGTAGCCGCATCACAAGCGGCCTCGGTCCAGACCGAAGCGTTGCCGACCACGGCAACCCAGGACGGCGACAGCACGGAACCTGCCTCAGCACCTGCCACGGCACAGACATCTGTCACGCAAGAAATGGCCGCGCGGGCGATCCCAACCCTTGCAACCGGCACCCGCGCGGCCGGCACCGCGCAGCGGTCCGCCGCCCAGGTCGCATCGGACACGGGCGCGGGCACAGCGACAAAGGCCGAAGCGAACCCGACCGCAGCGGCCCAGGAGACGGGCACCCGCGCGGCAAGCCCACTCCAGGCGACCATCGATCGGGCGAGCGCCGATCAAAGCGCCGTTGCGCCGGAGACCGACGCTCAGAACGACACGGCCAAGGCGCGGACCGATGGGGAGGACTCTCCCGAGGTCGAGACCACCACGACACGGCGGGCCGCGGCCGGCGAACAGGGCTCCTCGGTGTCCGTCGGCGGTTCGACGAGCGCGAGCGCGAGCACGACCCTGACCACGCCCACCGGCAGCTTCAGCGCGATCAGCAGCCTGCCCTTCGCCACAGCCGCGCAGGTGAGCCGCGCCATCACCGAAGAGGCAGCGCGCATGCAGCGTGGCCTACCGGCCGGAGAGAACACGACCACCCAGGGTCCCGTGCGCATTCTGGAAATGACGGTGACCCCCGAAAGCCTCGGACGCGTGGTGATCCACATGCGCCTGACCTCCAATGGCCTAGAGGTCCGGGTGCGGGCCACCGAGGCCGCCACCGCCCAGATGCTCACCCAGGATCACGACACCCTGGTGCGGATCATCGAGAGCAACGGCACCAAGGTGGACAGCCTCGACATCGTAAAGAGCATTTCGAGTCCGGTGGAAGCCTCGGTACGGACGGCATCATGGTCGCCCTCCCAATCCTCGTCGTCGAGCGCCGATCAGGACAGCCCGCAGCGTCGCGAACAGGGGAGAAACGGCGATCAATCCGGTAGGAACAACGCGGATGACGACGCGCAATCTCGCTCTCAGCGTTCTTCTGACGCTTCTGACAGCTAACGCCGCCGGCGCCACCTCCTTCGGCACCATCCCCATGCGGGAGACCCCGCTGGCGCCGAAGGAGGCTCCGAAGGACGCCACCAGGGGCGCGCCCCAACCGGGCAGCGACGCAGGCAAGGGCGCGGGTGCGCGGCCCTCCGCTCCCAGGGCCGCAAAGCCGGTGCGGAAGGGCGGCCCGCCGAATATCTGCGAGCGCGAGCTGGCCCGCGCGTCGAAAAAATACAATGTACCGCTGGAAATTCTGTATGCCGTGGGCCTCACCGAGAGCGGATACGACGGCTTCCTTCAGCCTTATACGCTCTACATCGAAGGCAAGGACTACATCTCCAACAATCTCCAGGATGCGTTGAAGCTATTCCGCGAGGCGAATGCCCGCGGCGTGCAGCTTATCGACATCGGCTGCATGCAAGTGAACTATTATTGGCATAAGGAAGAGTTCAGGTCTCTGGAGGAGATGTTCAATCCGAGGCTCAATGTGGAGCAGGCGGCGCGCTTCCTCCAGGAATTGCGCCAGCGCCACGGCAGTTGGACCATGGCTCTTGCCCGCTACAATGCGGGGCCAAAGAACACGGTGGGCCAGCATCGCTATGTCTGCCGGGTGATGAAGAATCTCATCGAAGCCGGGGTCGGCGAGTGGACGCCGAGCGCAAAGTCGTTCTGCGACAATCCTCCGCCGAAGCCCGATGAGGTGGCTCCCGCGGCCGGCGCGCCCACAGAAGCGGTCGCCGCCCCGGCTCCCCCCTCGCCTGCCGCCCCAGCGCCGGTTAGCCCCACGTCCTCGCATGAGGGCATTTTTTAGTGAAAGGGTCTCCGGTTCGCGTAAAAATGCGTAAATTCAATCCTTTAGAGCGGATGACCTGAGCCAGGGCGAACGGACAGCGCTCTAGCCGAGCGGCTCCCGTTCGCGCTGAGACCGTGATCAAGCGGGGCGCGCCGGGCCTCTTGCGCGACAAAAAACAGGTCAGCCGAAGGGAAGGCGCTCTCCCCCCACGCTGGGCGGCCCCGATGACCGCCCCTTTCCCACGCACGTGCGCTGCGATTCGCCCCGTGGCCGAAGCGCGAGAGCGCCGGTCCCGTTTCCGGGCCCCTGACTAGCCCCACACCCGACGACAGATGCCCGTCCGCGCGGCGCACCACCTGCGCGGCGCGATGCGCGGCGTTTCGTCCAAACCGGGACCCGGCCGCGCCGAACCTTGGAGTTGGAATCGTTGCAACGCAGCGCATTGCGTCCGCTGCGACCGGCGCCGGGACCGGACGCGCAGGACCGGCTTGGACAGTTTGTCCACTCGCGTCCCGCCGGGGGCCGGCGCGACAACGCCTCATCGCCTGCGTTCAGCACCCTTTAAGGACAGCCCAAGGGACCATTCCATGACACGAACCGGTTCACCACACACCGCGTTCGTCCCTTTGCCAGGACAACACCACGCCTTGACCACGCCGCGCCCTCACGCGCCGGACCCCAGCCGTCCCCATGCGCACCGAAGGCCGGCCTCCAACCTCATCGCGATGGGGCGCCCTGAACGGCACCACGTCGCCTTCTCCCGCGTCGTCTCCCGGCGCGCCACGCACCGCAAGGAGGCGGGATCCGCCCGATAGAGCTCATGTCACTTGATGTTCTTGATCTCTCGCGACTCCAGTTCGCGATGACCGCCCTCTACCACTTCCTGTTCGTCCCCTTGACGCTCGGCCTCTCCGTGCTGCTCGCCATCATGGAGACGGTCTATGTGATGACCGGCCGCACCATATGGCGGCAGATGACCAAGTTCTGGGGCGCCCTGTTCGGCATCAATTTCGTCGTCGGTGTCGCCACCGGCTTGGTCATGGAGTTTCAGTTCGGCATGAACTGGAGCTATTATAGCCTTTATGTGGGTGATATCTTTGGCGCTCCGCTTGCCATTGAAGGCCTGATGGCCTTCTTCCTGGAGGCGACCTTCGTCGGCCTGTTCTTCTTTGGCTGGGACAAGCTCTCCAAGGTGGGCCATCTCATCGCCACCTGGTGCGTCGCCATCGGCTCCAACCTGTCGGCGCTGTGGATCCTGGTCGCCAACGGCTGGATGCAGAACCCGGTGGGCGCCGTCTTCAATCCGCAGACCATGCGCATGGAAGTGGCGAACTTCTTCGACGTGGTGATGAACCCGGTGGCGCAGGCCAAGTTCGTGCACACCGTGTCGGCGGGCTATGTCACCGCCTCCATCTTCGTGCTCGGTGTCTCCGCGTGGTACCTGCTGAAGGGCCGGCACACGGATCTTGCCCGGCGCTCCATGACGGTTGCGGCCTCGTTCGGCCTTGCCGCCTCCCTCTCGGTGGTGGTTCTGGGCGACGAGAGCGGATATCTGGCCACCGAACACCAGAAGATGAAGCTCGCCGCCATCGAGGCCATGTGGGAGACCGAGCCGGCGCCGGCGGCGTTCACCCTCATCGGCTTCCCCAGCCAAAGCGCGCGCGAGACCCAGTTCGCCGTGCGCATCCCGTGGGTGATGGGGCTCATCGCCACCCGCTCCCTCGACACGCAGATCCCCGGCATCGAGGAGCTGGTGGCGCAGGCCGAGCGCCGCATCCAGAGCGGCATCAAGGCATTCGATGCGTTGCAGGCGATCCGCGCCGCCGGCAGCACCGCCGCCATCCCGCCGGCCGCCAAGCAGGTGTTCGAAGCCAACGGCCACGACCTCGGCTACGCGCTGCTGCTGAAGCGCTATGTGGATGATCCGCGGCAGGCGACCGCGGCACAGATCAGCCAAGCGGCCTGGGACACGGTTCCAAGCGTGCCGACCCTGTTCTGGTCGTTCCGCATCATGGTGGGGCTGGGCTTCTTCTTTATCCTGTTCCTCGCCACCTTCTTCGTTCTCTCCGCCCGCCGGAAGCTCGACCACTACCCGCTGCTGCTGAAGCTGGCGGTGCTGGCGATCCCGCTGCCGTGGCTTGCGGCCGAGCTCGGCTGGGTGGTGGCCGAGGTGGGGCGCCAGCCCTGGAACATCGAAGGCGTACTGCCCACCGTGGCCGGCGTCTCCAGCCTTGGGGCCACCACGGTGCTGGCGACCCTCATCGGCTTCGTGACCATCTACTCGGTGCTGTTCGTCATCGAGATGACGCTGATGGTCCGCGCCATCCGCAAGGGCCCGGAACCGGACGATGCGCCGGAAGCGGTGCTCATCCCCCACGCTTTCGCTGGTGCGGAGTAGTCTCATGATCCTTCACACACTCATCGATTACGACACGCTCCGCGTCATCTGGTGGCTGCTGCTTGGCGTCCTGCTCATCGGCTTCGCGGTGATGGACGGGTTCGATCTCGGCACCGGCATGCTCCTGCCCTTCGTGGCCAGGACCGACATCGAGCGGAGAGTGGTCATCAACGCCGTCGGCCCGGTCTGGGAAGGCAATCAGGTGTGGCTGGTCACCGGCGGCGGCGCCATCTTCGCCGCCTGGCCAGCGCTTTACTCCGTCTCCTTCTCCGGCTTCTACCTTGCCATGTTCGCCATCCTGTTCGCGCTGATCCTGCGGCCCGTGGGCTTCAAGTATCGCTCGAAGCGGGAGAACGCGGCGTGGCGCTCGGCCTGGGACTGGGCGCTGTTCATCGGCGGCTTCGTGCCGGCGCTGGTGATGGGCGTCGCCGTGGGCAATGTGCTCCAGGGCGTGCCCTTCCACTTCAACGGCGAACTGCGCATCTTCTATGACGGCACCACGCTGTTCGAGCTTCTGAACCCCTATGGCATCCTGGCCGGGCTCGTGTCGGTGGCCATGCTGGTCATGCATGGCGCCGCATGGCTGGTGCTGAAGACCGAAGGGCCGGTGGCCGAGCGCTCGCGCGCTGTAGGCTCGGTGGCGGCGCTTGTCACCATCGTGCTGTTCGTGCTCGGCGGCCTTTGGCTCTATTACGGCGTCGACGGCTACCGCATCACCAGCGCGTTCGTGGTGGACGGCCCGTCCAACCCGCTCGCGAAGACGGTGGAAGTGGCGCCGCGCATCTGGTTCGCCAACTATGCGGCGCACCCCTGGATGCTGGCCGGCCCGGCGCTGGGCCTCATCGGCGCGGCCCTGGCTTCCCTGCTGTTCCGGGTCCGCTCCGAGGTCGGCGCGCTGCTCATGAGCTCGCTGTCCATCTTCGGCATCATCTCGACGGTGGGGTTGTCCATGTTCCCCATCATCCTGCCCTCGACGGTCGATCCGCGCTCCAGCCTGACGGTTTGGGACTCGTCCTCCAGCCACATGACGCTGTTCATCATGCTGATCGTCGCCCTGGTGTTCGTGCCCATCGTCGTGGCCTACACGAGCTTCGTCTACAAGGTGCTGTGGGGGAAGGTGGACGAACGCTCCATCTCCGACGGCTCCGGCCACGCCTACTGAGGAGGAAAAATCCGATGTGGTATTTCGCCTGGCTGCTCGGCCTGCCTCTCGCCGCTGCCTTCGCCGTACTCAACGCCATGTGGTACGAATTGATGGACGATCGCGCCCGTGCCGAGGCCGACCAACAAAAATAGGACCAACGGCCCATGAGGATGCCTCATGGGCCGTTCCCCATGCTGTCGCTGCACCAGTCCTTGTGGATGCGGACGAAGGCCTGATCCCTCCCCCTGAAAATCCGGACCGCCGCGCCGGCCGCCACGCGTCACATCGTGCGAACGTCTTGCGCGCGCAGCGGCATGACGGCGGCATGGCGCGGGTCGGGAAGCGCAGCCGAGCGCTGTGAGACCCACCCGCCCGCGGCCGGACGGCGCCCCCCCGGATGTCCCGTGCCGCCCGGCAGGCCGCGACGCCGCGCCCGCGCAGACAGGTCGCCAATCAGGTCATGCGATCTTGACCCTTGATACCATTTTCCGCCACCATCCCCGCCCCATGGCAACGCAGGTGCAACCCTCACCCGGTGGCCCGGCGCGCAGCGGGAGGACACGAGCCCCCGCCGGGACCGCGTCACCCGTCCGCGTCAGGGGCGGAGCAACAGGGGCCTGCCGATGACCGACCTGTCGACCGATGCCGATGCCAGCTGCCGCAATCTCCGGCTGCTGATCGCCCTGCGCTGGGTGGCGGTGGCGGGGCAGGTGTTCGCCATCGCCATCGTGCAACTCTGGCTGAAGATCCCGCTGCCCATCACCGAAATGGGGCTGGTGATCTTGTTGCTCATGGGCCTCAACCTGCTCAGCATCCGCCGCTGTACCCGCCCGCGGACGGTCAGCGACGTCGAGCTTTGCGCGGAGCTACTGGCGGATGTCGCCGCTCTCACCATCCAGCTTTACCTCAGCGGCGGCGCCACCAACCCCTTCATTTCGCTCTATTTGCTTCAGGTCATCCTGGGCGCGGTGCTGCTCTCGCCGGGCGCCACCTGGGTCATCGTGGGGGTGTCGAGCGCGTGCTTCATCGTCCTGATGCGGGTGTATCGCCCCCTGGATATGGCGGGCTTCAGCCATCACCTGCCGGCGATGGACCTCCACACCCAGGGCATGTTCCTGTGCTTTCTGCTGGCCTCGGCCCTGGTGGTGCTGTTCGTCACCCGCATCAATGAGAACCTGCGCCGCCGCGATGCGCGCCTCGCCGAGCTGCGCCAGCGCGCGGTCGAGGAGGAGCATGTGGTCCGCATGGGCCTGCTCGCCTCCGGCGCGGCGCATGAGCTGGGCACGCCGCTGTCCACCCTGGCGGTCATCCTCAACGACTGGCGGCACATGCCTAAGTTCCACGACGACGCGGAGCTGGTCGAGGAGCTGGACGAAATGCAAGCGGCGCTGGCACGCTGCAAGGCCATCGTGTCCCACATCCTCATCGCCGCCGGAGAGACCCGCGGCGAGCGGGCGCGGCGGACCACTCTTTCCACGTTCCTGAATGACATGGTCGGCCGCTGGACCGACAGCCGCCGCCCGACAGCCCTCGACTACCGCAACGGCATTGACACGCGGGTGGAGATTGCCAGCGACAGCGTCATCGAACAGGCCCTGTTCAACGTGTTCGACAATGCGCTGGAGGCCTCCCGGACGCAGGTGAGCATCGCGGCCGAGGTGCTGGGGGATGACCTCCTGGTGCGCGTCACCGACGATGGACCTGGCTTCTCCCCAGAGGCCCTTCTCCACTTCGGTACCCCCTACCAATCGAGCAAGGCGGGCGCCGGCCGGGGGCTCGGCCTGTTCCTCGCCGTCAACGTGCTGCGCAAGCTCGGTGGCGCCATCGCCGCGGGCAACCGCGCCGAGGGCGGGGCCCGAGTGGAGCTGAGACTGCCGATTCGCGCCCTGGCGGTGGACGCCGCCCCTGGGACGCATCATCCGCACCCGGCCGGAACCAGCGACGAGGCCAGCCATGTCGCCTGAGACCGATGGCAAGGGCAGTGCGGATTGCGCCAAGAACCTGCTGATCGTGGAGGACGACGGCGCCTTCGCCCGCGCCCTGCAGCGCTCGCTGGAGCGGCGCGGCTACAAGGTGCGTGTCTGCCTGCGCGCCGAAGACCTCGAGCCGCTCTTGGCCAGCTTCCATCCGGGCTTTGCCGTGGTGGACCTGAAGCTCACCGGCGCTTCGGGAGCATCCGGGCTCGATTGCGTGCGGCGCCTGCATGACTACGACGCGAGCATGCGGATCGTGGTGCTCACCGGTTTCGCGAGCATCGCCACCGCGGTCGAGGCGATCAAGCTCGGCGCCTGCCACTATCTCGCGAAACCCTCCAACGCCGACGATATCGAGGCCGCCTTCGGACGGGTGGAGGGGGATCCCGCCGTCGCCCTCAGTGTCCGCCAAAGCTCCCTGAAGACGCTGGAATGGGAGCGCATCCACGAAACCTTGGCGGAAACCGGCTTCAATGTTTCGGAAACGGCCCGGCGCCTCGGCATGCACCGCCGCACGCTGGCCCGCAAACTCGCCAAACGGCAGGTGCCGTGAGAGGGGGCAAGCGGCAGGTGCCGCAAAAGGGAGCAGACGGCAGGTGCCGTGAGAGGCGCGCGCCGGAACGCCCGCGCCTCCGGTTTGGTCAGGTGCGGGCGTAGATGTCTTCGATGCGGACGATGTCGTCCTCGCCGGTGTAGCTGCCCACCTGCACCTCGATCAGTTCCAGATCGATCCGTCCAGGATTGTGCAGACGGTGAACGCAGCCGATGGGCAGATAGATGGATTCGTTCTCGTGAATGTGGGACACGGTGCCGTCTAAAGTCACCTCGGCCGTCCCGGAGACCACGACCCAGTGCTCCGCCCGGTGGAAGTGCTTCTGCAGGCTCAGCTTGCGACCCGGCTTCACATTGATGCGCTTCACCTGGAACCGGGTGCCGATATCGATCCGCTGGTACCAGCCCCAGGGCCGATAGATCCGCAGATGCTCCTCCGCCTCCCGATGGTGGCCGCGCTTCAGCGCCTCCACGAGCCCCTTGACCTTGCCCGCCGCGGCCTTGCTTGCCACCAGGACCGCATCGCGGGTGGACACCACCACCACCTCGTCGAGGCCAATGACGGTGGTCAGGATCTCCTCGCTGCGCACCAGGGAGCCACGGCTGTCCAACGCCAGCACGTTGCCTTCGAGCACATTGTCGTTCTCGTCCTTCGGCTTCATGTCGTAGATGGCATCCCACGCCCCGACATCCGACCAGTCGAACCGCGCCGCCAGCACACCCGCGTGCCGGGTCTTCTCCATCACCGCATAGTCGATGGAAATGCGCGGGATCCGCCCAAAGGCGGTGGCGTCCAGGCGCAGAAAGTCGAGATCGGTCTGCGCCTCCTGCTGCGCGGCCTCGGCCCCGGCCAGCACCTCCGGCGCGAAGGCCGCGAGCTCGCCCAACATGGTTTCGACGCAGAACACGAAGTTTCCGCTGTTCCACAGGAAGCCCTGGGCGCAATAGCGCTCCGCCGTCGCACGGTCCGGCTTCTCCACGAAGCGCTCGAGCCGATGGGCGCCCGGCGCCCCCAGCGGCGCGCCGGCCTCGATGTATCCATAAGCGGTGGAGGGGCCGGTCGGCACGATGCCAAGGGTCATGATGCGCCCCTCGGCCGCCATCTGCGCCGCGATCATGCAATCTTCGCGGAAGCGCGCCACGTCGCCCACCACATGGTCGGCCGCCAAAGCGATGCCCACCGCCTGGGGACCGCGCGCCTTGGCCAGCAGCGCGCCCACCGCCACCGCCGCCGCGCTGTCGCGACGCTCCGGCTCCAAGATGATGTCGCCTTCGACCCCCACCATCTGCATCTGTTCCGCCACCACGAACCGAAACCCGTGGTTGGTGATGATCACGGGCCGCGCGAAGCGTGCGTCGCGGATCCGCAGGAGCGTGGCCTGGAAGGTGGAAAGCCCCTCGTCCAGCAGGGGAATGAACTGCTTCGGCATTGTCTCGCGCGACAGCGGCCACAGCCGCGTCCCCGCCCCACCCGCCATGACAATCGGTACGATCGGAGTGTCCGTCATCGAGCCTCTCACCGAAGAACGCCGGGCCTGGCACCCTGGACCCGCAGGCGGCCTGCGCAGCTTCCGCGCCGTCTGCCTCCGGGTGTTTCACCGCTTTCGCAGTTTAAGGTCAACCCACGTTCGCGCCGCGGAAGGCGCGCCGGAGGCCCCGTCACCCCGCCCCGCATGCCGCAAGCGCTGGGCCGCGAAACATTTTCCGGTTTCAACCCGCTCGCGAAATGCTCTAGTCTTTCGTCATGCTACCGGTTGCGGACCGCGCGCATAAGGCCGGATCATCCACGGCCTGTCCACCGCCGCCTCACCATGCCCGGATCGCCGTGCTCGAAACGCCCCTCCTCCGATTCCTGAGCCAGACACACGATGCCCTCATCGCGCTCCGCGATGGCGAGGTCCCCAGCTACATCCCCGAGCTGGCCAAAGCGGACCCCGACCAGTTCGGCATCGCCCTCGCCACCATCGACGGCCATGTCTACGAGGTCGGCGACACACAGGTGCCCTTCACCATTCAATCCATTTCGAAGGCGGTAGTATTCGCTTTGGCGCTCGACACCATCGGGGCCGAGCGGGTGGAGACGGCCATCGGCGTGGAGCCCTCCGGCGACGCCTTCAATTCCATCCGCCTCACCCCCGACAATCGGCCCTTCAACGCGATGGTGAACTCGGGTGCCATCGCCTGCTGCGGTCTCATTGCCGACGCGTTGGGCGCGGAGGCCTTCCCCTTGATCGCGGCGACCCTCGGGCGTTTCGCCGGACGCACCCTCGATGCGGATGAGGCGGTCTTCGTCTCCGAGCGCAGCACCGGCGACCGCAATCGCGCCATCGCCTATCTCCTGCGCAACTATGGCGGCATCCGCGGCACCGTCGATGAGGTGCTGGACATCTACTTCCGCCAGTGCTCGCTGCTTGTCACTGCCCGCGACCTCGCCGTCATGGGCGCCACCTTCGCCAACCACGGGGTCAATCCGGTAACGGGCGAGGTGGTGGCCTCGCCCTACGCCATCGCCCGCACCCTGGCGGTGATGAGTTCCTCCGGCATGTACGACTTCGCCGGCGAATGGATCTACCGGGTGGGCGTGCCGGCGAAGAGCGGGGTCGGCGGCGGCATCCTCGCCGCCCTGCCGGCGCAGCTCGGGCTCGGCACCTTCTCCCCGCGCCTCGACGCCCACGGCAACAGCGTGCGCGGCATCCGCACCTGCGAGCTGATGTCGGAAGCCTTCGACCTGCATATGCTCTCACGCCGCGACGACGTGCACGCCTGCGTGCTCGCCGACTACGACTTCCGGTCCGTGCCCGCCAAGCCCGGTCGCCAGATCCTGGAAGAGGAGATCCTGCACGCGCGCCCCGGCGCCATTCGCGTGCTGGAACTGGCGGGCCGCCTCTCCTTCGCCAGCATGGATTATGTCAGCCGCAAGCTTGCTGATCCGGCGGCGGTTCCGGAGTTTCTCATCCTCAACCTGCATCGGGTCACCACCATCACCGATGCCGGCATGGCGCTCCTGCTCGACATGCTGCGGAGCCAGCTTCCCGCGACCACCACCACCGTGATGGCGGGCGTTGACGCCCGCGCACCGGTGGAACCCAGGGTCTGGGCACTCAAAGGCGAAGGTGCCCGGGTGCGCATCTTCCCCACCTATGAGGCGGCGGTGGAATGGGCGGAGGACCAGATCATCTACCGCCACGGCGGCTTTCCCGCGCGCAGCGCCGAATCCGACCTCGGCCGGCAGGCGCTTCTCATGGGGCTGTCGCCGCAGGAGCTGGCGGAGCTGGCGCGGCTGTGCAGCCGCGCGACCTATCCTGCCGGCACCGAGATCATGGCCCTGGATGAGCCGCCGACGAAGGTCTATTTCCTGCTTCGCGGCGTGGTGAGCGCCTGCGATTCCCGCGACATCCGCATCGACACGCTCATTCCGGGCATGTCCTTCGGTGAGCTGGCCCTCATCGACCAGCCCCGCACCGCGCGCGTGCGCAGCGACGGCGACGGCGCCGCGGTCTGCATGGAACTGCCGATGGACCAGTTCCGCCGCTTCCAGGAGACCCATCCCCGAGCGGCGGAGCGCATCATTCGCAACCTCGCCGTGCTGCTCTCCGGTCGCATCCGCCGCGCCACCGCACGCATCGAGATGCTCACCGGCTGAGAAGCCCGGCCCCGATGGGTGCCCGCCGGGGGCAGGGGACCTATTCCACCAGCGACAGTGCCAAACGCAGACGCGCCTCGCTCCAGGGCTGCGCGGCGGTGGGCGCCGAGCCATTGCGCGGAATGTCCGCGGCATCGCCCGGCTCGAGATTGACCGCTCCGCCGCCGACCACCACCTTCACCCGGCCGCGCATGACCGCGACACCATATTGTCCCTCGACCCGACCGATGAAGAAGCGTCCGGCCCGGCCCTCCACCGCGCCGAACGGCGCGGCGAAGCTCACCGGCGGCTGCTGACCGCGCGCCGAGCGCGTGTAGAGCATGGCCCCCTCGCCCAAGGTGAACGCGCCGTCCTCGCCCGGCGCGAAATGGTCCACCCGGAAGCGGGTGTCGGATCCGATGCTCACCTGCGTGGACGCACCGAGGCTCAATACGGCCCGCCCTTTGTCGTCGGTCAGTATGGTATCCCCGACGGTCACGGCGTCCCCCGTTGTCGCGGGCCCGGCCTTTCCGTCCCGCTCGAGGGTCACCGTTCCGCTGACCACCTCCAGAGTGCCAATGCCCGGCCGCCCGGTGGCGGCCAAGGTGGCGATGGGGTCCTGAGCATAGAGCTCCTGCGGCATGGCAAGAGCGACAACCATGACCGCCAGCAGGGCAACCCGTCGCGAGACGCCCTTCAACCTGTCGCGGTATTTGACATCAGCCTTCACGGTCAATGATCCCGTCCCCCGTTGCGACACATCATCGGGCGCCGCCACCGCGACACCCAGGACACGAACACCCCCCGCACGGCAGGCCCTTCGCAAGGGGACTGCTCGATCCCACACCTCGCAGAAAATAGGAAGTGTCTCCAGGGAGGCAAGAACGCCGGACGTCTGCCACCCGGCGGCCGTGACGCGCGCTCCGCACGTTTGTCGGATCGCGTTTTCGGATGTCGTTGCGGCGCGATGCGGGCCACGCCGAGGTTCGCCGAACTCCCGCCTGCGGTCTCGTGTTCGACGCCCTCCCTCCCTCCGCCGCGGAGCGGCCCGAGGCGCTGGTCACGGACGGCCCGGACTCTTTCGCCACAGACCAATAGGGTTGCGCTGGCGATGCTCCCGCTGTCCGCCATCTGTCTCGGGCTGCTGATGGACCGCGATCTGGGCCTGACGATGGCCATGTTCGCCGCCTTTCAAGCGGTTCCGCTCGGCCGAGGACCGATTGACCGCTTTTGGAGCGCGGGCCAGAGAAGCTGGTCATGTCCAGACGCGCCGGCCGTGTGGCGGTGTGGCGGTGTGGCCTGTGACGCATGGTGGGGCGGCCCCTGGGATCAAAAAAGCCCTCTCCCGGATCCGGGAGAGGGCTTTTCATTACCTCAGGCAAGAGGCGGCTGATCAGGCCTGGCGAGCGGCCGTGTGGATGATCGTGCCCACATGCTCGCCGCGCAGGGCGGCGGTCAGGCGACCGGGCACGAGGCCATTCACCACCTGCACCCGATCGATCTGCCGCGCGGTGCCCATGATTTCCACGAGCACGCGGTCGAACGGCAGCGGACCCGTGACCTTCGCGAGGTCCGCATAGCTCGTCTCCGACATCAGCTGCGCCTTGTCACCCTCGGGGCCCTTGGGATCGGCCGTGTACACCCCGTCCACATCCTCCACGATGGTGAGGCCGGCTGCACCGAGCGCATCGGCCAGCAGGAAGGCACCGGCGTCGGCCCGATGGGCGGGGATGCGCGCACCAGGGAACTCATGGTGGTGGTAGGGCGGGAACGCGCTACCCACGACCGCACGCGCCGCCGAGAGGTGGATCGCCAGCTGACTGGCGATGGTCGCGTGCTCCACATAGGAGACCCCTTCCGGTGCCAGGAGCGACGCGAGAATGTGTCCATTCTGGCCCGCCTCGCTGGCGGCGAGCGGCGCGAGCGAACCCACCGGCAGGCCGAGATCGAGACCGACCCCATAGAGATGGCGGGCACGGATGCCGGCGCCGGTCAGGATCAGCAGCCGATGCTCGGGCAGCAGCTTGCGGATCTCGTCCACGATCGGAAGGATCGCTTCCGGGCCGCGATCCATGATGGAGCGGCCGCCGATCTTCACCACCTGCAGCCAGGGCAGAAGGCGGATGGGGCGCACACCGGCGACCGGCTTGGTGAGCTGGCCGTCGAGCAGGGTCTGGTGCGCGAGCGGCGAGGCAACGTGCTTGATGCCGTTGGTCGTTTCAGTCATGGCGATGTCCCTTCAGCTCGCGGTGATGATGGTGCCGACGTGCTCGCCATTGAGCGCGCGGGTCAGATTGCCGGGAATGAGGCCGTTCACCACCTGAACCTCACGGACGTGACGCGCCGACTTGAGCAGGTCGAGCATCGGGAACTCCAGGATCGAATCGTGCAGGCCACGGGCCTTCATCTCGTCCACCGAGATCTTCGGGATGAACGTGGCATCCTTCGAGGTCTTCGGATTGGCGGTATAAAGACCGTTCTCGTCCTTCACGAAAATCATCGCCTTGCAGCCGAACTGCTCCGCGAGCAGGAAACAGCCGGCATCGGTGCGATAGGGCGGGATGACGCCTTCCGCAGCGGGACGCGTCCACAAGGAGTAAGGCGGCATGCCGCTGAAGACGACCGCATGCACCTCGGCAAGGGTCAGCGGGACCGTGGACATGCCCGCGCCGCTCACCGAGCAGATGCCGTACTTGGCCAGAAGCTGGCCGAGCATCTCGGCATTCTGGTTGGCGACAGAGGCACCGAGCTGGGCCAGCACGCCCGCCGGCAGGTTCAGCTCGGCGGCGATGGAGTAAAGATGCCGCGCCCGGGTTCCGGCACCGGTACCGATCAGCAGCTTGTGCGCCTTGCGGGCGGCCACGATCTCATCCACGAGGGGATAGACCGCTGCGCGGCCGCGATCCATGATGCTCTGCCCACCGACCTTGATGACGGTCGCGTCAGGCAGAATGCGGACATCCGCAGCGGCCTCCGCAGCCGACAGCAATTCCGGGTCGGTCAGCGATCGTTGAGTAAGGAGCATTTCGAGCTCCGCCGTCGTGTTGGCCATGAGGAGTTCCTTTCCTGATTTCCGCGTCTTGTTGTTTTGTTGAGACGGTGAATACAGCGGATGGAGTTACCCCCGCAATATGCGAAAACTGCGCGCGTTTTTCTTTGCCGGGAAAAAACGACACAAGACGCGCAATGGGGCATCGTCTCGGATGTGAGCCACGGGAAGTCGTTGAAATGTCGTGGGATGGTGGGTCGCTGAATGCAATTCAGGGACTGCACAGCGCGAAATCAACAACCGAATTTTTAAAGGTCTCGACTCGTCGCGACGTCAAGACGGAGCGGCACTCATCGCCCAACGCGGAGGAGCGTGGCGCGGCGACCAGAAAAACATGATGCCGGGCAGCCCGCGCCCCGTCAAAGCCCGCGCGGGGCGGAACCGGTGGCGTCGCGGATCGAACACACGCCACCGAAGCGGACGAGACGCGTTTGCCGCGCCTCGTCAATCCGGTCACTCCGCGGGAAGATAGCTCTGCAGGAAGGTGGAGATGACGTGATCCACCATGGCATTCGTCACATGCCGGCGATCATGGCGCCAGGCCAGATCCCGCGGGCTGTTGACCACAAGCTCATAGCTTGGATAGTAATCGACGAAATCGTAATTCACATAAACTTCCTGCGCGACCGCACGCAGCACCGCCTTTGAATAGGTATTGGCGACGATGATATCCTGGTCCGTAAATGTATGATTGAGCGGAACCGGAGAGACCGTCAAAATGATCTTCACGTCCTTCCGGCTCTTGGCGCGAATAAGCTCCACCATTTTACGGACGGAGGAGAGGTTTTCGGCAAAATCCGTATTGATGAAACGGAATCGCTTGGTCTCCCGCGCGAACTTCCAATGGATCGGGGGGACGTTCATGGGAACATCCAGTTCGTCGTCCCACCACACCTCAGTCAAGCCCAGGGTGATGAAGACCACGTCCGCGTCCTGAATGAGCTTCACGGTCTTGCGCACAGTCCCCTGGACCGCGACAGCGTCGTCATAGCTCAGCGTTTTCAAGCGGTGCAGCTGCGGATTGAAGAATTGTCCGGGCGCGGTTTCAATCAGCCCCTTACCAGGCAGCTCGACATCGTTCAGACACTGCTCCAACTCCGTCAGCATCGAATGCGTCGTGAACTTCGTCATGATCGCGGAATTATCGCCGTTCAACTGCTCCGCGCAGACCGCAGGCAGGGAGACGATCCGCGACAAAACCGAGCGGTTCACCTTCATGAAGGCTTTCTCGATCTCCCGCGCGAAGCAGGAGCCAATCATGTAAAAGCCCATGTCGCCGGACAATTTGAACTTCGGCGCTTGCTCCAGTTTCAAGAACTCATTGGTCGTCAGACGCGTGACGGCGTCATGCGGCGCATGGCCCTGGACCTGATATTTCGCATCCAGACCACGGGCCCAAGTGTTGAACTTCCGCATGGTTGCCCCATCGTCCCTTGCGCCGACGATCACGGCCCCGGCTCATGGCTTCCGCCCGCGCGCCTCCCCGGCAAGACCGGTTCGGGGCCATCGAAACCGGACGCCTCCGACCGTGATTCAGGAAGCGCCGCGCATGCTTTCGAAGCCTTATCATGCTGCCGCGCGAATGACAAAGCGGTTCATCACCATCGGTGGACGGAGAGTTTCACCCTGGTGGCCCTGGTCGTCGCGGACCGTCCCGAAAGCTTCGGACGCGAGATGAGGATTGCAACAACATGCCGAGTCCGGCAATGCCGCGCCCGCGCTGAACCTGGATTTACCATTTGCCTTTGCTTAGATCAAATTGAGCAGCTGGAATTACAGCATATTTCTACGGCGCTTTGACAAGACAAGAAGAACGCAAAGATCAGCACCCCACGATCCCGCCCTCTCACCCAACATCGACAGGCCGCGCCCCTCCCGCAGCGCGAGCGGAGTTGCGGACGGCTCTCGTGAAAGGCACGCGTTGATGCAGTGCCCCGGCGCGCGCCGATGCGGACGAAAATCCAGAGCAGTTTCAGCACAAGCGTGAAGCGGCTTTGCGTCCGAACATGCTCTAACGCTTGCCGCCCCTGCCTCTCCCCGATGGCTGGCTCGGCCCCTCGGCACGAGGGGCCTTGGCAAGGGCAGACGTTCGCTTGCCTTTCGCGATCACTTTTTTCGGCAGCTTCTTGGCGACGGGCAAGCCCCCCTCGGGGACGGGAGCACTCTCCTGCTCGGCCCGGAGCCCGGCGAGGGGCAGGGTGGCCTTCACGCCCTTGTCGGCCCGCACCGCCGTCTTGGCGGGCCCTGCGGCAAGCTGCGCCGCCGCGCGCGACGCCGGCTTTGGTGATGATTTGACCGCGCGCGAAACGGCGGCTTTCGCAACCGGAGCCGCTCCAGCCTTGGCCGCCGGCACCGGCTTCGTGACGGGGCGCTTGCGCGCGGGGTCGGCCGCCCGCGCCGTTGTGCCGGATCTCGCGGTGCTGGAGGTGCTGGCGACGGGGTCCGGAGGTTCCACGCCGGAGGCGTCCCGCGCGGCGACGGGCGGTTCCGCCTCCACCGGCGGACCCTTCTTAGCCTTGCTCGGAGCCTTCTTGGCCTTGGCCTGCGCCTTCTTCGACTTGGTGCCCGGCTTCGACAGGTCCGGACCGACCTCCTCTGGCGTTGCCGGGTGCATGCCCCGTGGTTCCGCCTTGCCCGCCGTCCCGCCCGCTGCCTTGGACGCACCCGCCATGGAAGACACCGCCGCGGGTTCCCCTGAGACGCCCGGCTGTTGGCGGGCGCTGTGCCGCTGCGCCCCCTTGCGCGACAACGTGGCGGCGCGGTTGCTGCCACCTTCGGCCGGAGGCGCGGCGTGGTCCGTCCCCGTCTCGGTGGGGAGAGCGGTGGCGGGGGCCCGTTTCGCCGCGGACTTGTCGGCGGATTTGGACGCCGGCTTCACGTCCTTCTTCTTGGCCGCCGCAGCGGCCTCGGCCTCGCGCTTGGCCGCGAGGCGCACGGCCATGAATTCTCCAAACGAGAGGATGAGCCCCTTCAGATCCTCCTCCTGCACAGCCGCGGCGGCCGTGTCGATGGAGAACCAGAAGCCATAGCGCTGCGAGCGCTCGGGCCATTTTTGCAGGTGCCGCTTCACCTTCAGCGGAAACACCATGACATCGCACAGTACCGAGCGGATGCCGAGGTTCTTCTCGTAGGTGTAGATGCCGACCGCATCGCGGGCGATGGCACCCATAAGGCCGGCTTCCTCATAGGCTTCGCGGGCAGCGGTCTTGGCGGGTGACAACCCCTTGATGGGCCAACCCTTGGGGATCACCCAACGGCGCGTTTCCCGCGACGTGATGAGGCGCACCTGCACCTCCCCGTCGCTGCGCACGCGATAGGGCAATGCCGCATATTGCACCCGCCGCCCCGGGTGTCCGTTGCCAGTCACAGGCATGAGCGATCCGCCTCAAGCCTCGCGCCGGTCCCTGCGGGCGAACATCCCGCTTGGGAGCAACGACGAGTCAATGATGCTGATCTATCACAGCCACGCCCGAGGAAAAGCCGTCGCCGCCACTCATTGCGCCTCGGCGTCATAAACGATGGTGGCGCGGCCGCGCACCTCCACCTCTCCCGCCTCGATCGGAACCGCCATGCGCGCCGCATCGGCCTTCATCAGCATGGGCGTCGGCATGATCGGACCACTACCATCCACGTCCGGCGTGATGGAGACGATGCGCACCAGCCGCAGCCCGGCGGCGCCCGCCACCACCTTGGCCTGCTCCATGGCATCATTCACGGCGGCCACGCGCGCTTCCTGCTCCAGCTTCGCCCGATTGGAGAGGGTGAACGCGAGACCCGACGCCTGATTGGCGCCGGCCTGCACCATCTTGTCGAGCAACGGCCCGAGAGCTGCGAGATCACGCACGGTGATGCGCACGGTGTTGCGCACCTCGAACCCCACCACCCGCGGCGCCTCCTTCTGCGACCCTTGCGTCGCCGCATATTGCGGTTGCAGGAAGAAATTGGCGGTGGCGATGTCTGTCTGCGCCACCCCCGCGGCCTTGATGCTCTCGATCAAGGCCGCCACCGCCTTGGAATTGGCCCCCAGCGCCTCGTCGGCGGTCTTGGCCGAGGTGACCACGCCGGTGGACACAAGCGCCGAATCGGGAGCGGCGGTGACCCGCGCCTCACCCGCCACCGTGATGGTGGCGCCAAGCGCCGCCGGCGCGGCAAGGCAGACGAAAGCGAAGGCGGCGGCGACAGGAAGGGGCAAGCGCATCGTGAACCTCGAACCGAGCCGTCCGCGCCGTCCGCGGACGGGCCGACACCACCGCGCGAACACGGCGCCAATGGGGCAGCCGACGACATTGCCCACCGAACGCGACGCAAGGTCACCACGGCGGGGACGGACGCCGGCGCATTTCGGCGCTTCCGGTCCGCCCCGCACCTGTGGTTAGGTGCACGCCATCTTGAGACAAGAAGATCCGATCCGCATGCCAGCCGATCCCACCCCCGGCGGCCATCGACGCCTGATCCGTCTGCTGCGCGGCCGGAACCTGCGCCTGTCCAGCGTCGTCGGCCGCTATGTGGTGGTGACGGTGACCATCTTCGCGGTCGCGCTGGTGAGCGTGGGCGCGCTCTACGACCGCTTCACCAAGGAACTGGAAACCACCCTCGTGGGCGAGCGCCAGTCGGCGCAGGAGGCGGCGACCGCCAATCGCATGGCTGCGTTTCTGGAAACCATGCAGTATCAGCTCGCGAAGATCTCCAACTATCCGGGCCTCAACGCCTTCCTCTCGGACCCCGGTGCGCCGGCCACGGCGGACATCGGCGCCCTGCTGCGGCTCGAAGCGGACGTGCCGGACCTTTACGGCATCCTGTTCTTCGATGGGGACGACAAGCTCAGATATGCGGTCGCCGGGCAGGCCGCCTCCGGGCCGCCCTACTGGACCGCCAAGGGCTGGTCCATCGCCGGCATGCCGGTGGTGGTGAAGGACGGGGTCGAGATCATCGGCCCGGCCCTGCCGCAGCCGGGACGGGCCGGCTGGATCCTGCTGCGCCGCCCCATGCGCGAGAGCGGCAGCGGCACCGGCGGCACCGTCGCCCTCCATATCCGCCTTGCCTCGATGACCGAGCAGCTCGACAAGTCCAACACCAGCGGCATCATACGCATGTTGCTCGCCACTCCTTCCGGCGCCATCCTCGACGCCACCGGCCGCCCAATCGAGGGCGCGCGCGAGCTGGCGCCGGGGCCGGAGGTTCTGCCCGGCTGGCGGCTGATGCGCGATCGCCGCTCGCCCGATGTCCTGTCGTCCTTGAGGTCGGCGCGCGGCTGGCTCTACAGCGGCGGCGCGCTCATCATGCTGGTGGTGGTCGCGCTGTTCGTCCATCTCGGCCTGCGCATGCGGCGGCGGGTGGACCTGCTGGTGGAGGGCGCGAACGCGGTGGCGAGCGGCAACCTCACCTATCGCCTCCCCCTCACGCGCAAGGCGGACGAGATCAATGCCCTGTCCGCCGCCTTCAACACCATGGCCGAGCGGGTGAAGGACATGATCGACCGCACGGTGCGCACCGAGAAGATGGCGGTGCTCGGCCAGTTCGCCACCGGCGTCGCCCATGAGGTGCGCAACCCGCTGGCCACCATGAAGACCACGGTGCAGAGCCTCAGTCGCGACGAGCCGGACCAGGACCGCCGGGAGCTCCTGATCGACCTGGAGGCGGAAGTGGATCGCCTGAACCGGGTGGTCAACGATCTGCTCACCTATGGCCGCCCGCACCCGGCCGCGCGCGGCCCCCTGGCCGTGCGCGAGCTGTTGCGCCGCACCGCCACGCTGCTGAAGCCGGTGGCCGCGGAACGCGGCGTGCACCTTGCCTCCACCGGCGATTCCAGCGTCGGCCTGCTGGGCGACGCGGATCACATGCAGCAGATCCTCGTCAACCTGGGGCTCAACGCGTTGCAGGCCTGCGGCCGGGGTGGAACAGTCACGTTCCGGTCGCGCCGCGAGGGGGAGCGCACCGTGATCGAGATCGCCGACGACGGACACGGCATTGCGAAAGAGGATCTGCAGCGCGTGACCGACCCGTTCTTCACCACCAAGCCCGCCGGATCCGGACTCGGCCTCACCATCAGCCAGCAGATGGTCGAGGCCAACGAGGGCACCATGCGAATAGAGAGCGCCCGCGGCGTCGGAACCCTCATCGCCGTGAGCTTTCCGGCATCGAGCTTTCCGGCATCGGATCCGACCTTGGACGGAACCAGAGGAGGCACGGCCACGTCATGAATCCGGCATCCATCCTGGTGGTGGACGACGAAGCCCCCTTCGTGCGGTCCCTCGTCTACGCCCTGAAGAAGGAGGGCCTGAAGCCCACCGGCGTCAACTCCTGCGCCGCCGCCTTGGAGGTGCTGCGCGGCACCGAGATCGACCTTGCTCTCGTGGATCTGCGCATGCCCGAAGTGGATGGCATGGAGACCTTGGCGCGGCTGAAGG
The DNA here is from genome assembly GCF_021730435.1 of Xanthobacter agilis. Classification (GTDB taxonomy): domain Bacteria; phylum Pseudomonadota; class Alphaproteobacteria; order Rhizobiales; family Xanthobacteraceae; genus Xanthobacter; species Xanthobacter agilis. The sequence continues at coordinate 30,805 of NZ_JABWGX010000009.1, read as the reverse complement.
CCCTCGCCCCGGATCTTCCGGTCATCATGATCTCGGCCCATGGGGACACCCGCGCGGCGGTGCAGGCGGTGAAGGCCGGAGCGGTGGACTACCTGACCAAGCCGTTCGAGCTTGACGATCTCATCCACTGCATTCACCAGGCCCTCGACCGGCGTCGGATGCACAAGGAGATCGAATACCACCGCAGCCGCCAGCTCTCGACCGCGAGCCTCATCGGCGCGAGCCCGGCCATGGCCGCATTGCGCGAGGCGGTGGAGCGGGTGGCGGGCAGCGGCACCTCGCGCATCCTCATCCATGGAGAATCGGGAACCGGCAAGGCGCTGGTCGCCCGCGCCATCCATGCCGGCAGCCGCCGGGCCGACCAGCCGTTCGTGGAAGTGAACTGCGCGGCCCTGCCGGAACAGCTCATCGAGGCCGAGCTGTTCGGCGCCGAAAAAGGCGCCTACACCGGCGCCCACCAGAAACGCACCGGCCTCGTGGCGGTGGCCGAGGGGGGCACGTTGTTCCTCGATGAGATCGGCGAGGTGCCGTTGGCGCTGCAAGCCAAGCTGCTGCATTTCCTGGAGGATGGAACCTATCGGCCGGTGGGCGCGGCAACCGTCCACGCCGGCAACGTGCGGGTGGTGGCGGCCACCAACCGGGATCTGGCGGCTCTGGTGCGCGAGGGACAATTCCGCGAGGATCTGTATTACCGTCTCAACGTCATCAGCGTCGCCGTGCCCGCGTTGCGTGAACGCGCGGGGGATGCGCTGGTGCTGGCCGAACACTTCGCCGCCCGCTACGCCCATCAGGAAGCCTGCGCGCCCATCACGCTCACGCCGGAAACCGTGGCGCTGCTCCAGGCCCATCTTTGGCCGGGCAACGTGCGCGAGCTGAAGAACCTGATCGAGCGCCTGACCATCCTCTATCCGGGAGAGGTCATTTCTCCCGCGGTCCTGCCCCAGGAATTGCGCGGGGCCGCCGTGCCGCCGCAGCCCGGCACGGCGACGGGCGCGGGCGCAGCGCCCGTCATGCCCGCCACCATCGACCACCACATGGACCAGGCCGAGCGGCAGATGCTGCTCGCCGCGCTCAGCCGCTCCAGCGGCCACAAGGGGCGGGCGGCCGAGACCCTTGGCATCTCCCGCCACGCCCTCAAGCGCCGGCTCCAGCGCCTCGGCCTCTGAGACACGCGCGCCATTGAGCGGAAAGCGCTCATGCGCGCCGCTCAAAGGAGCGCTTTCCGCTCAGCCCCGCGCTGATCGCTCATCACCCCTGCAAAAAACGGCCGACTCCTCAAGGCTCCACGTCCGCCCGCGCTCCTGGCACGCCCCTTGCTCAAAGGGTGACAACAAGAATGAAGCGAGCGAACGCTCGCCTGGGAGGCAGACGCCATGAGGACACCAGGGTTGCGCCCTGCGCTGAGGGGCATCGCGGTCGCCGCCGGTATACTGGCGAGCACCAGCCTTGCGGCCCGCGCCGAACGCATCGTGCTCGGCGCCGCGCCCGAGGCGGCCGAGGTGGTGGTCGGCTGCATCTATCCCATGACCGGACGCGCCGCCATTTATGGCGAGGACAGCGTCGAGGGCATCCGCCTTGCCCTGCGCGACATCGCTTCCGGCAAGGTGACCGGGACGCCCGGCCCACGGCTGCGGGTGGTGGTGGATGACGACCTCTCCAAGGCCTCCTACGGCCTGCGGCTCGCGGAGGACTTCATCGATAAGGACCATGCGCGCGTCCTGTGCGGCATGGTCTCCTCCGGCGTCGCCCAGGCGGTGAGCGACCTCGCCCGCCGCCGCTCCATCATCCTGATCGGCACGGACCATGCGTCCTCGCGACTGACCATCGAGGCCGGGCACCCCCACTACTTCCGCCTTTCGAACGACAGCTGGACCTCCAACGCCGCCGGAGCGCGCTACCTGCGCGACATCCGGGCGAGCCAGCCGTGGCAGCGCATCGCCATCCTCAATCCCGACTACGAATACGGCCACGTCTCGCGCGACGACCTGCTCACGGCGATGGACGGCCTCGGCATGAAATACGAGGTGGTGGCGGAGCTCTGGCCCAAGCTCTACGAGCCCGATTACTCGACCTACATCCAGGCCCTGAAGGAGCTGAAGCCGGACATCGTGGTCACGGCGCTGTGGGGCGGGGATTTCCTCGCGTTCCTGAAGCAGGCCGCGGCGGTAGACCTGTTCTCGCAGATGCGGGTGGCCAATTTCGATACCGGCGCCAATTATGACGTGCTGGTGCAGCTTGGCGCATCGCCACCGCCCGGCCTCATTCTCTCCGCCCGCCATCACAACAACTGGCCCGACACCCCCGGAAACCGCCGCTTCGTCGACGACTTCCACGCCATGACCGGGCGCTACCCGACCTATGCGGCGGAAGGAGCATACAGCGGCATTGTCGCCATAGCCAAAGCGGTGGCCGAGGTGGGCAACGCCACCGACGACAAGGCCCTGATCGCGGTCCTGGAAGGGATGCGCCTGTCGCTGCCGGAGGATCCGCAGGGCTTCGCCTCCATCATCGATCCGGTCACCCACCAGATCATGCAGGCCCAGGCGGTGGGGACACCGGTCGCCAACGATCGCTTTCCGCCGGCCAAGGCCATGCTCGGCAACATCCGCGCCTACGACGCGGAAGATCTGCGTCCGCCGCCGGACCTCGTGCGGGCCCGGCGCGCCGCCGCCCAACCCACCCAATGACAAACAGGTCCACGAAGGGAGAACCTCAAGTGAAGACAGTGCGCTCCATGACCACGCCCCGGCCCGGTCGCCTTGCGGCGGGCGTCGCCGCCGTCGCCCTCGCCTCCACCATGCTGACGGGTGCCGCCGGGGCCGCCGAGAACGGCAAGTTCCGCATTGGCATCGTGACCTTCCTGTCCGGCCCGGCCGCCGGTCCCTTCGGCATTCCCTCCGCCAATGCGGCGAAGGCGATCGTGGAAGGCCTCAACAAGGGCGCCCTGCCCGCCCCCTACAACACCAAGGGCATCAACGGCGCCGAGATCGAGGCCGTCATCATCGACGAGGCTGGCGGCGCCACCAAGCAGGTGGAAGAGTTCCGCAACCTGGTGCAGCGCCAGAAGGTGGACGCCGTGGTCGGCTACATCTCCTCCGGCGACTGCCTCGCCATCGCGCCCGTCGCCGAGGAGCTGAAGGCTCTCACGGTGTTCTACGATTGCGGCACCTCGCGCCTGTTCAACGATGACAGCAAGCCGAAGTACGCCTTCCGCACCGGCCTCGACGCCGCGGTGGACAACATCGGCGCGGCCCGCTACCTCGCGGCCACCAAGCCCAACATCACCAAGATCGCCGGCATCCAGCAGAACTATGCCTGGGGTCAGGATTCCTGGAGCGATTTCACCCTCGCCCTGGCCCAGACCATGCCCAAGGTGAAGGTGGTCGAGAACCAGATGCCGAAGGTGTTCCAGGGCCAATACGGCGCGGAAATCTCGGCGCTGTCGGTGAAGAAGCCGGAAGTGGTGCATTCCAGCTTCTGGGGTGGCGACATGGAAGCCTTCGTGCTCCAGGCCAATGCCCGCGGCCTGCTGGACGACGCCACCGTGGTGCTCACCTGCGGTGAATCCGCCCTCGACCGCTTCAAGGACCAGGCCCCCAACGGCACCATCATCGGCGGCCGTGGCCCGTTCGGCGCATTCGCGCCGCAGAACGCCCTGAACACCTGGTTCGTCAAGGCCTATACCGACACCTATTCCATGGCGCCCACCTATCCGGCCACCAAGATGGCGCAGGCCATCCTCGGTCTGAAGGCCGCCGCGGAGAAGGCCGGCGCCAGTGCCGGCACCGTGCCGGTCATGGACGCCATCGCCGACGCCTTCAAGGGCTCCACCTTCGAATCCGTCAGCGGCACCGTGAAGATGGACCGCGCCGATGGCCACCAGGCGCTGCAGCCCATTTCCTACGGCACCTACAAATACGATCCGAAGACCGGCAAAGCCACCATCGAGAATGTCATCACCTTCTCGGGCGAGTGCGTGACCCCGCCGGACGGCACCGCCTCCGACGCCTGGATCAAGGCCGGCTTCCCCGGCGCCAAGTGCAACTGAACGCCGGCGATCGCGCGCCCGCAACCGAGCGGGGGCGCGATCCCGCGCAGCTTCTCGGGGTCGCCTGACCGGCATTGACCCCGAGACCCTAGGGCCGGCGGCCGCCCCGCCGCCGGCCCGTTCGCCCCACTGACGGATGCGGTCCTATGCTGAGCTTCCTCGCCGTATTGATCGACGGCACCATCTATGCGTCCTGGCTGTTTCTGGTCGCCGCCGGCCTGACGGTGATCTATGGCGTCATGCGCATCCTCAACATGGCCCATGGCTCCTTCTACGCCATCGGTGCCTATGCGGCCGCCTCCGCCATCGGCTGGTATTTCGCCGACGGCACCGGATCGGCGGGCGTGAGCTTCCTGATCCTCATCGGAGCCGCCTTGGTCGCCGGCCTGGTGGTGGGCACGCTGGTGGAGCGCGGCCTGCTGCGGTTCATGTACGGGCGCGATGAGACCTTGATGGTCATCATCACCTACGCGTTGCTGCTGATCCTCGAGGACGCCATGAAGATCGTCTTCGGCGTCAATCCCTATTTCGCCTACCAGCCCTATACCGCGCTCGGCCGCTCCACCATCGCCGGCCTCAAGGTCTCGAACTACGATCTGGTGCTGATCGGCATCGCGGTGGCGGTGGGGCTCGCCCTGTGGGGCTGGCTGGAGCGCACCAACCTCGGCAAGATCCTGCGCGCCGTCATCCATGACCGGGAGGTGGCCCGCGCCATGGGCGTGAACGTGCGCCGCATGTTCACGCTGACCTTCCTGATCGGCACCACCCTTGGAGCGCTGGCCGGCGCGCTGACGGCGCCCTCCATCTCCGTCGTGCCGGGCATCGGCGTGGAAGTGATCGTGCTCGCCTTCGCCGTGGTGGTGGTGGGCGGCATGGGCTCCATCGAGGGCGCCGCCGTGGGCGCCCTGCTGCTGGGCCTCTCCCGCGCCGCCGCGGTGCACTTCGCCCCGCAATTCGAGCTGTTCGTGATCTACGGCGTCATGTCCCTGGTGCTGGCCATCCGGCCGCAGGGCCTGTTCGGCCGCACGCTCGTAAGGAAGATCTGACATGCGCCTCGACAAGACTGAACTCGCATTGGTCGGCCTTGCGGTCGTTCTGATGCTCGCCGGCACGCTGGCGGCGCCCGGCTGGCTGATCTTCCTCATCACCGTCGCCCTCGCCAAGGCGCTCGTGGTGCAGGGCGTGGTGATGCAGATGAAGGCCGGCCTCGTCTCCTTCGGCCAAGGCCTCTTCTATTGCGTGGGCGGCTATGCGGTGGGCATGGGCGGCCAGTTCCTGGGGCTCAATGCCGGCCTCGTGCTGCTGGCGCTCGGTGTCATCGCCGCCGTCGTGCTCGCCATGGTGCTCGGCCTGCTGCTGACGCGCTATCGCGAGATCTTCTTCGCGATGCTGTCGCTGGCCTTCTCCATGATCCTCTACGGCGTGCTGGTGAAAAGCCAGGAGCTCGGTTCCACGGACGGCTTCAACGTCAAGGCCTGGACCCTGCTGGGCCGCACCATCGAGGGCGGCGAGCAGGCGACGCATACCGTGTTCATCCTCACCGTGCTCACGGCGGCGACGGTGGCCTTCATTCTCCATCGCTTCTATCGCTCGGCCATGGGCATGACCTGTGAGGCCATCCGCGAGAATGAGGTGCGGGTGGAGTTCCTCGGCCTCTCCCCGCGCTGGATCAACTATGCCAACTATGTGGCGGCGGCGGCGGTGTCGGCCCTGGGCGGCGGGCTGACGGCGCTCGCCACCGGCCATGTGGACCCGGACATGGCCTATTGGACCACCTCCGGCGAGTTCGTGTTCATCGCCCTGCTGGGCGGCACGGGCAGCGTGTTCGCGCCATTCCTGGCAGCCATCGTGTTCGCGCTGGTGCGCACCTATGCCATCGAGTTCCTGCCCAACGCCTGGCAGATGATCCTGGGCTTCACCCTGCTCGGCATCGTCGTGTTCCTGCCCAAGGGCCTGTGGAGCCTGTTCACCCGCCGAGCGGTTGCGCCCGTGCCCTCGTCCTCCCCCACGAACGCCCGCACCGGAGGCGTCCGCGCATGACCCCCATTCTCGAAACCCGCAAGCTGAACAAATCGTTTGGCGCCGTCACCGCCGCCAAGGATCTCAACGTCAAGATCGGGAAGGGCGAGATCGTCGGGGTCATCGGCGCCAACGGCGCCGGCAAGACCACCTTCATCAACATGGTGACCGGCTATCTGCCCCCCACCTCCGGCGAGATCCTGATGGATGGGCGCCCCATCCTGGGCCTCGCCCCGCGCGCCATCACCCGCTCGGGGCTCGCCCGCTCGTTCCAGGTGGCCCAGCTCTTTCCCGAGTTGACGGTGCTGGACAACCTCGTCATCGCGCTCGCCGCCGCCGAGAGCCCGCACCCCTCCTTCCTGAAGCCGCTGCACACCAAGGCGCGGGTGGCCAAGGCGGAGGAGATCCTCGGCGAGTTCAAGGTCGGCGCCTATCGCGATGCCCGTGTCACCGCCGTGCCCCAGGGCTCGCGCAAGCTGATCGACATCGCCATGGCGATGATCGGCAACCCCAAGATGCTGCTGCTGGACGAGCCCACGTCGGGCGTCAGCGTCGACGAGAAGGGCGACCTGATGGACACCGTGATGGCCGCGGTGCACCACCATGGCCTGACCGTGCTGTTCGTGGAGCACGACATGGACGTGGTGCGCCGCTATGTCTCGCGCATCCTTGCTTTCTACAGCGGCGAGATCATCGCCGACGGCCCGCCCGACGCGGTGCTCGCGGATGCCCGCGTGCGCGAACTCGTCACCGGGCATTCCGATCACAAAGGCGCCGAACAGAAGGGCGCCGACCACAAGAGTGCCGAACACGCGGCCGCCCAGCAGGGGAGTTCCGTGGCATGACCCTCGCCATCTCCAATCTCGACGTATCCATCGCCGGCATCCCGATCTTGCGGGATGTCTCCATGGAGGTTCCCTCGGGCCGGATGGTGGGCCTCATCGGCCGCAACGGCGCCGGCAAGACCACCTTGATCCGCTCCATCATGGGGCTCACCTCCCTTTCCGGAAAGATCGTGTTCGACGGCGCCTCCATCGGCGACAAGGAGGCCCATCACCGGGCCCGCATGGGCATCAGCTACCTGCCGGAAGACCGGCGCCTGATCCCCACCCTCACGGTGGAAGAGAACATTCTGATGCCGGCCTGGGCCAACAAGCTGAAGGACGCGCCGGCGCGGCTCGACTGGATCTATTCGCTGATGCCGGAAATCGCCCAGTATCGCGACCGCAAGGCGCTCCAACTGTCCGGCGGCCAGCAGAAGCTGGTGGCGCTCGGCCGCGCGCTGATGCCGGGCCGGCGCCTGCTGCTGCTCGATGAGCCGTTCGAGGGCGTGGCGCCGGTGCTCTCGCGCCGCCTCACCGAGGTGATCGGCACGTTGCGCAACGAGGGCCTGTGCGTGCTTCTCTCGGAATCCGACGCGACCCATTCGTCCGATCTCGTCGATCAGGTATTCCACATCGAGCGCGGCGTGGTCACTGCCCACTGACCGGTTCCCGCCCCTGCATCCATGGCATCCGAAATGACCCTGAACTTCTCCTTTGAAACCACGCCCCATGTGATCCAAGAAACCGGTGGCGCCAGCCGCCTGCCGGCGCTGGCCGCCGGGCTCGGCGCCAAGGCGCCCATGATCGTCACCGATGCGGGCCTCGTGAAGTCCGGTGTGCTGGCGCCGGTGCTGGCGGCCTTCGCCGCCGCCGGCCAGCCGGTCGAGGTCTTCACCGACGTTCAGGCAGACCCGCCGGAAGCGGTGGTGCTCGCCACCGTGGACGCGGCGCGCGCGGCAGGCGCCGACGTCATCATCGGCATCGGCGGCGGCAGCTCCATGGATACGGCCAAGCTGGTGGCGCTGCTGGTCGGCGCGCCCCAGGCCCTGCCGGACATCTACGGCATCGGTCTCGCCCATGGGCCGCGCCTGCCCCTGATCCAGGTGCCCACCACCGCCGGCACCGGATCGGAAGTCACACCCATTTCCATCGTCACCACGCCAACCCATGAGAAGAAGGGCGTGGTGAGCCCCCTGCTCTATCCGGACATCGCGCTGCTGGATGCGAGCCTCACCCTCGGCCTCCCCGCGCCGGTGACGGCGGCCACCGGCATCGACGCCATGGTGCACGCCATCGAGGCCTACACCAGCAAGCATAAGAAGAACGCCGTCTCCGACGCGCTCGCGCTCCAGGCGCTGCGCCTGCTTGCCGGCAACATGGACCGCGTGATCGCCGACGGAACCGATGTGGACGCCCGATCCGCCATGCTCCAGGGGTCCATGCTGGCGGGCATGGCCTTCGCCAACGCGCCGGTGGCGGCGGTGCACGCGCTGGCCTATCCGCTGGGCGGGCATTTTCATGTGCCCCACGGCCTCAGCAACGCGCTGGTGCTGACCCCCGTGCTGCACTTCAACAAGCCAGCGGCGACCACGCTCTATGCGGAACTGGCGGGCGTGGTGCTGCCGGGCCAGCGCTTCGCCAGCGCATATGCCGCAGCCGATGCCTTCATCGCTTTCATGCAGGAGATGGTGGCGCGCATGCCGTTCGCCCAGCGCCTCGCCGAGGTGGGCGTGACGGAAGCCGACCTGGAGCGCCTCGCCGTGGACGCCATGAAGGTGGAGCGGCTCTTGATGAACAACCCGCGCCCCGTCACCCAGGCCGACGCCTTCGCCATCTACCAATCGGTGCTCTGAGCGCCGCGCGACACATGGCCCGGCGGCACGCCGCCGGGCCATGGTGAAGACACACGCCGCGACAGAGCATTCCGCCGTCGCCGCGATTTCCCTTTGATCCGCCGAGGAGGCTTGAACGCCATGTCCCTTCCCACCCTCGCCGACGCCGCCCTGCTGCGCGACAAAGCCTATATCGACGGCGCCTGGACCGCAGCCGACACGGCCAAGACCTTCGCCGTGACCAACCCGGCCGACGGATCGGAGCTCGCCCAGGTGCCGGACATGGGGGCTGCTGAAACCCGCCGCGCCATCGCCGCCGCCGACAAGGCGCTTCCCGCCTGGCGCGCCAAGACCGCCAAGGAGCGCGCCGCCATCCTGCGCCGGTGGTTCGAGCTCATCATGGCCGCCCAGGACGACCTGGCGCAGATCATGACCGCCGAGCAGGGCAAGCCGCTCACCGAGGCGCGGGGCGAGGTGGCCTATGGCGCCTCGTTCATCGAATGGTTCGCGGAAGAGGGAAAGCGCATCTATGGCGACGTGATCCCGAGCCACGGCGCCGACAAGCGCATCATCGTCATCAAGCAGCCCATCGGCGTGGTCGCGGCCATCACCCCTTGGAACTTCCCCAATGCCATGATCACCCGCAAGGTGGCGCCCGCGCTCGCCGCCGGCTGCACCACGGTGGTGAAGCCCGGCGAGGACACCCCCTTGTCCGCCCTCGCCCTGGCTGAGCTGGCCGAGCGGGCCGGCATGCCGGCCGGCGTCTTCAATGTGGTGACGGCCCAGCAGGGCGCCGCAGTGGGCGGGGAGATGACCGCCAACCCCATCGTGCGCAAACTTTCCTTCACCGGCTCCACGCCGGTCGGCAAGCTGCTCATGTCCCAGTGCGCCGGCACCGTGAAGAAGGTGAGCCTGGAGCTGGGCGGCAACGCGCCCTTCATCGTGTTCGACGACGCCGACCTCGACGCGGCGGTGGCCGGGGCCATGATGTCCAAGTATCGCAACGCCGGGCAAACCTGCGTGTGCGCCAACCGCATCGTGGTGCAGGCGGGCGTTTACGACGCCTTTGCCGAGAAGCTCGCCGCGGCGGTCTCCGCCATGAAGGTCGGCCCGGGCGTCGAGGCCGGCGTCACCACCGGCCCGCTCATCAACGCCAAGGGCTTCGCCAAGGTGGACCGGCTGGTGAAGGACGCCGTGGAGAAGGGCGCCAAGGTTCTGGTGGGCGGCAAGCCCCACGCCCTCGGCGGCAATTTCTACGCGCCCACCATCCTCACCGAGGTCTCGCGGGACATGGAACTGTTCTCCGAGGAGATCTTCGGCCCCGTGGCACCGCTCTTCAAGTTCGAGACCGAAGACGAGGCCATCCGCATGGCCAATGATACCCAATACGGCCTCGCCGCCTATTTCTATGCCCGCGACATCGGCCGCATCTGGCGCGTGGCGGAAGCGCTGGAATACGGCATCCTCGGCATCAACGAAGGCATCATTTCCACCGAGGTGGCGCCCTTCGGCGGCGTCAAGGAATCCGGCATCGGACGTGAAGGCTCCAAGTACGGCGTCGATGATTTCGTGGAGATCAAATACATGTGCCTTGGCGGCATCCACTGACGCACGGTTGTTTTCGATGGCCCGACAACATTCAAAACTCTGGATAGTGTCATGAACTATACGTTCAGAAGCGTGCGCCGCATCGTCAGCGAGGCCGGTGGCCTGAAGCGCCTCGGCGGCCTGATGAAGGAGCTGGGCACCACGCGGGTGCTCATCGTCTGCGATCCCGGCATCGTCACCCTGGGCTTTTCCGACACCGCCAAGGCGTCCCTGGCCGAAGCCGGCATCGCCGTCGACGTGTTCTCGGACGTAGCAGCCGATCCGCCGGTCGCGGTGGTGCTGGCCGCCGTGGCGCGCGCGCGGGCGTTCGCGGCCGATGGCATCATCGGCATTGGCGGCGGCTCCTCGCTGGACACGGCGAAGCTGGTGGCGCTGATGATCAAGAGCGAGCAGCCCATCGCCGAGATGTACGGCACCAACCTCGCCACGGGCACCCGCGCGCCCCTGATCCAGGTGCCCACCACGGCCGGCACCGGCTCCGAGGTCACCTGGGTGTCGGTGGTGACCGACGCCGAGGGCCGCAAGAAGGCCATCTATGCCCCGCAGCTCCTGCCCGACGTCGCGCTGCTCGACCCCGAGCTGACCCTCGGCCTGCCCCCGCGCATCACCGCCGCCACCGGCCTTGATGCCATGGTGCACGCCATTGAGGCCTATACCAGCCGCACCGCCAAGAACCTGCTGGCGGACGCGCTGGCTGTGAAGGCGCTGCAACTCCTCTCCGCCAACATCCGCACGGTGGTGGCGGACGGCCGGAACGTGGAGGCCCGCGCCGCCATGCTCCAGGGCTCTTTGCTGGCGGGCATGGCGTTCGTGAATGCCTCGGTGGCCGCCATCCACGCCCTCGCCTATCCGCTCGGCGCGCGCTATCACGTTCCGCACGGCCACTCCAACGCCATCGTCATGGCGCCCATCATGCGCTTCAACTTGGCCGAGGCTGGTCCGCTCTATGCGGAACTCGCCCGCCAGACCCTGCCGGGGCGCAGCTTCGCCTCCGACGCCGAGGCGGCGGAAGCCCTGGTGGCGAATGTCGAAGCCCTGGTTCCGGCCATGGGGCTCGAGATCCGCATGCGCGACCTCGGCGTCCCGCGCGATGCCATCCCCTCCATGGCGGAGGAGGTGGACACCGGCATCCGCCGGCTGATCGCCTGCAATCCACGCGACATGACCCGCGCCGACATCGAACGCATCTACGACAGCGTCTACTGACGCCGCAGGCGCCCCTTCGCCTCATACCAAAGGCCCGTGAACTTGACTCACGGGTCTTTGCTCAAGCCTGTGCGGCGACGAGGCGCGCCGTGTCGCTGGCGGGCGGGGTGCCGAACATGCGCTTGTAGTCGCGGCTGAACTGGGACTGGCTGTCATAGCCGACGGCCAGTCCCGCCGCGCCCGCGCTCAGGCGCTCGGCGAGCAGCAGCCGCCGGGCCTCCTGCAGGCGGATCTGCGTGCGGTATTGAAGCGGCGTCATCAGCGTGACAGCCTTGAAGTGGCGGTGGAACGAGGTCACGCTCATTCCCGCCAGCTCCGCCAGCGCCTCGATGCTCACGGGCTCGGCATAGCGGGCTTTGATCCAATCCGTCGCCCGGCCGATCTGAGACAGGCGCGAGCCGCCCATGGCGAACTGCACGAGGGTATCGCCCAGCGGGCTGCGCAGCAGGTGGAAGTAAAGCTCCTGCAGGATCAAAGGGCGCAGGAAATCCAACGCGTCCGGGCGATCGAGCAGCGCCAGCAGGCGGCCGAGCGGCTCCAGCAGCTCAAGCCGCATGGGCGCGGTGACGAGCCCGGCGGGCGGCAGGCCCGGCACTGCCCGCGCCGGCAGATGTCTGAGCACCTGCGCCAACACGACCCGGTCGAGATCAAGGGTCAGCGCCAGGTGTGGCCGCCCATCCGACGCGACGAACACCCGCGAGGCAACGGGAAGATCGGCCGCGACCAGGAAGAAGGTGCGCGGATCGATGTCGAACGCCGCGTCACCGAGGCTCACGCTCTTGCTGCCGTGCAGAATGATGCAAAGGCGCGGATAATAGAGAACATGCAGCGGGTGGAGGCTGGTCCGCATCCGGAACAGCGTCAGGCCCTCCACAGGCGTCGGCTGCCGCTCCTCAACGGCGTGCCGTTCCACAATGTCGCACATGGTTGCAAGACGCTCGCGCATCGCAGCCCTCCGTTGCGCCGTGATCGCACGATGCCTCCCGCTGCAACAGCCGGTGCACTGCACATTGGCAGGATCGTACAAAAGATTGGCACCATCGCGATAGTGCGGCGGCGCGCGCCGCGCCAGATTGAGGGCCATTCCCATTCGGCTCACACGGCCCCCATTCCCCTGTCTCCAGCAACACCGCAGGCGAACGGTACGAACACCGTGGACCCCTTCGACGCCACGTCATATTGAGGCTTCAGGAGCCACGCCCTCACCCGATCCGCGTCTCGCCGCGGGCCCAATGCGCCAGCCGGCACGACGGGTTACACATGCAGCAAAGGACCAAAATCGTGAAAACGAAAGCTTTCGCCGCGCAGTCGGCCACCTCTCCCCTGGCGCCGATCATGATCGAGCGTGCCCAGCCCGGCGCCAAGGATGTCGCCATCGAGATCCTCTATTGCGGGGTGTGCCACTCCGACCTTCACGCGGCCCGGGGGGAATGGCCTGGCATGCGTTATCCGATGGTGCCCGGCCACGAGATCGTCGGCCGGGTCACGGCTATCGGCGACGCCGTGAGCAAGTTCAAGGTGGGGGACACGGTGGGGGTCGGCTGCATGGTGGGCAGTTGCCGCCACTGCTTCTCCTGCGATGACGGTCTCGAGCAATATTGCGAGGGACCCCATGGCTTCCTCCAGACCTACAACGGCTGGCTGGACGGTTCGGGAGAGACCACCTATGGCGGCTATTCCGGCGCCGTGACGGTGGACGAGCATTTCGCGCTCAAGATCAGCCATGACGCGGCCGACCTCGCCGCCACCGCCCCCCTGCTGTGCGCCGGCATCACCACCTGGTCGCCGCTGCGCCACTGGCAGGCCGGGCCCGGCAAGAAGGTGGGCATCGTCGGCATCGGCGGTCTCGGCCACATGGGCGTGAAGCTCGCCCATGCGCTCGGCGCACATGTGGTGGCATTCACCACCTCGGCCTCGAAAATCCAGGCCGCGCACGACCTGGGAGCCGACGAGGTGGTGGTCTCCCGCAATCCCGAAGACATGAAGGCCCATGCCCGCAGCTTCGACTTCATCCTGAACACGGTGGCGGCGCCGCACGACCTGGACGCCTTCACGGCGCTGCTGAAGCGCGACGGAGCCATGACGCTGGTGGGCGTGCCCTCCTCGCCCCACCCCTCGCCCGCGGTCGCGAACCTCATCTTCGGCCGCCGCTCCATCGGCGGTTCGCTCATCGGCGGCATCGCCGAGACCCAGGAGATGCTGGACTTCTGCGCCGCCCGCGGCATCACCGCCGATGTCGAGATGATCGCCATGGGCGATATCGAGACCGCCTTCGCGCGCATGCTGAAGAGCGACGTGAAGTATCGCTTCGTCATCGACATGGCGACCCTGTAGCCCCGGCCTCCTCCCGCGACAGGCGACCTTTCCCCGCGCCGCCTGTCGCGGGTCGCGTTCCAGGGACCGACGCACCCCTTGTTTGCAGATCCCTTCATGGGGTACCGTTCTCGAAGCTGCGGCAGGCTCGCAAGTACGGCTGGCGATCAAGGCAAAGACGAGGCTTGGGATGCCGAAAAGAGATATTCCGCCAACACCTCCGCCGCGCAGCGAAGCCGATGTTCACCGGCCGCAAAGGTGAACCGAACACCCGTGCCAGCGGGCGGAGATACGCGGTGTCTGAAGCCAAGACCACCCTTTATCCTCTGCTCTTCGGAAACCGGACCAAGGTTCAAGTCTGGTCCGTTCTCCAGATGCAGGAGCAGATGCAGCGCGCGTTAGGGTGGCACGCCGAATACAACGCCATTGGTGACAGTGCGGCTTTCACGACCCAGCAATCCTCGGTGGTGGTCAACGGTCTCAAAATCACGGCCCTGACACACACGCCGATCCGAACCCGCGTGGATGCGAACGAGCTCACCTTTTTCATGCCGGTGGACGGTGGCGCCATCCAATCGCGCGTGAATGGCGAGCATGTCCGCCGCGACCCCACCCGCGACGCGCTTCTGGCGCCGGAAGGAGAGCGGATTGGCACCGGCTCATCCCGGTCCCTCGTCGTCGCCAAGCGGGGCAAGGCGCGCGTGCTGGAGACCGCGCGCGCCATGCTCTCCGACGACGCGCGCCTGGATCTCGAGCGACCGACGGTGCTGTCCCTCGACATGGGAGAGATGAATTTCGACCTCCTGCTGCGCAGCGCCTGCAAGGCCTTGGATGCATGCCAGATGAATGGCCAGGCTGCGGCGGCCGTGGGCCTCGACGACCTCTTCTACCGCACCATCTGCGCCATGATGCTCCGCGGGCGTCTCTTTCCCGAGACCGCGAAGACGCCGGCGACAAGCGGCATCATGGGGAGCCTGGAACAGACCTGCCAATACATCGCCGCCCACCTCGACAACCGCATCAGCATGACAGAGTTGGAGCAGATCAGCGGCTTGTCGACACGATCGCTGCAATATGCCTTTCAAAAACGCTTCGGCTGCACGCCCATCACCTGGATCCGGAATGAGAGGCTGAATGCCGCCCGCGATCGGCTGATGGCCGCCAACGAAGACACGACCGTCACCAATGTCGCGCTGGCCTTCAGCTTCACCAACCTGGGTAATTTCTCAAAATACTATCTGGACAAGTTTGGCGAATACCCGTCGCAGACGCTGAGCACGGCGAGAATGAAAAACTAGAGTGTTTTCAATCCAAACCGAGCGCACGCCCGCGACAAAAGCGGATGGCGCACATGCTCCGGATGAGGCCGTGAGCCGGAGCGCCCTCACACATCGCTGATGTGCGTCTCGCAGATGTGCATCATGCGAGGGCGCTCCGCTCTCTGCTCAGTTCAAGGCCGATGCCGTCTTGGCCTGCGCTTCCGCCCGCTCCAGGAGCGCCAGCCAGCTCGTCTGCGACGCGAGGTGGAGCACGATCAGATCCAGCCAGCCCTTGGCATGGAAGTCGGCCACCACGTCTTTCGGCAGAGCACGGAACACCGCCTCGTCGATGAGACGGAAGCCCTGGACCACCTGTTCCCCGCCATCGGGTCGATTGATCCGCGCGGCGCGCTCCACCAGCAGATCCTGCGCCCTCAGGGCGGCGGTGAAGGCGCGGGTGCGCTCATATTCCAGGGCATAGGCATCGCAGAAGGCCATGGCGGTGCTGCCCACCTGGGTCGGCTTGCCGTCCGAGGTAAACAACGGGTCGGCGCCGTCGCGCGCGGCATCGGGGCTCACCCGCGCGCTTGTGGTGTCGAGGCCCAGCATGGTGGTGCCGCCGGCTTCGGGCGCGATGCTGATGAAGGGATAGCGACGCACATAGCCCGGCACATAGCTGCCGCTCGCCCAGGCGCCATCCGCATCCACGAACAGGTTGCGACCGGTGGTCAAGCCCGTCACGGCAAGCGGCATCGCCTCGTCATTGCTTGCGAAGACGATGGGATAGTGGCGCTGGGCCTGCGCGAACTCGGCCCCCACCAGCGGGATCGCCGCAGCCTCGGCCGCAAACCGGTAGCTGACCTGCGGGCGCAAGCCGAACTGCTTGTGCTCATTGAAACGCAGCAGCGTGGGCGCGCGATAGAACAAGGGATGGGGAGCGGCGACGCTGGAAGAGGTGTCGGCCATCGGAGATGCCTTTTGCTTGAACGCGAAATGGTGGCGGTTGGGATCTCAGGACTTCAGGCTGGCGTCAAGCGCCGGCGCGAACCCCTTGAACGAAATCGGCAGCGTCACGGTGCGCCGCGCACCGTTCTCGAACGTAAAGCTTCCCGCCTCGCCGGCCGAGCGCATTTGCTGGAGCGCCGCCTGATCCAAGGTCACTTCGGCGAAGCAGCTCTGAAGACACGTCTTGAATTCGAGCTGGAGCGGCTTGGCCTTGTCATCGACATGAACCTTCACCCCGGCCGGAAGCCAGACCCCCGGCGGGAGCTGAACGACGAGGCTGACCGGCCCCTTGGCATCGGCGCGACCCACGGCGATGCTGGCCACCATGCCCTGCCCTTACACCTGAAGGTTCTGCGCGATCTCGCAGACCCGGCCGGCCTCCTCCTGAACCACGCAGCGCAAAATCCAATCCTGGTAGGTGGCCGTGGTGGCCCCCGGCTGGGCGCCCACCGCCGCGGCGCCGGCGGCGGGCGGCGCCGCAGGCTTCTGCTGCGCCGACGTCGGCACCGCGGCGATGGATAGGAGGCCGACCGCACCAGCCAGAACCCAAACAAAGTGTTTCATCTTTTCACATGGTCCTTGTCAGAGGGCGTCCGGAAGGCTCGATCACACCCGACCGAGCCTTCAGCAAATCAGAACCTCAGCGAGAACTGGGCGGTGAAGGCGTTCTGCGAGGCCGAGGGCGCGAACTGGCCGGTGTAGACCACCCCCAGCGTCGCGGTATCGGACAAGCCGTAGCTGACGCCGGCATCAAGAAGCAGCGCATCGACCGCGACCGGCGCGCCCGTCACCTGGAACGGCGTGTCGCCCCCCAGGAAGCGCATGGCCGCTGAAGACGTGATGTCCCCGAAGGCATGCTGCCAACCCAGCGTCATGCGCGGCGTCAGCGTGCGTCCGAACAGCTCGACCGCGGCGGCGGCGCGGACACCCAGCGTGCTGTAGAGCGTGTCCATGGACGCCATGTCCACCGACAGCGCCGCGGCCTTGAACCCTTCGGAGAAGGACGCTCCGCCAACATTCACATAAGCCAGGCCCGCGAACGGCTCGAAGGCGTAGCCGCCCAGCGACAGGTCGTAGCCCACCTCGCCGAACAGCTGCGTAGTGCCCAGGGTGTAGCCACCATTCGCCGTCTCGTTGAAGCCGGAGAAGGCGACGGAACGGCTGACCGACACATCATGCCAGCCGTAGGCGAAGCCGCCCCGCAGCGCCACAGCGTCGAACTGCCCGCCGACATAGAAGCCCACGTCGTAATTGTCGCTGGTGGCACTCGACGACCGCGCGTTGACATCGATGCTGGACTGACTGAACCCGCCGAACACGCCGGCCCACGCATTGGCCCCGATCGCCGCATCCGCGCCGATGAGGAAACCGCCGAGGCTGTTGGCAATGCTCGCCGCGTTCCCGTCGCCGAAGCTCTTGCCCCAGCCGCCGTAGCCATGGGCCCACAACGTCACGTCGAGGTCCTGGCTCAGGCGGGCGGTGGCGGGGCCGCTCCCCTGCGCCGCCCGCGCCAGGGCGTCGGGCCCCGCAGCGGCCTGCCGCAAGCGCGCCCCGACCGCCTCGCGGACATAAATGGACTCCTGCTGGAGCACCGTGTCCACGGAGGCGTAGACCTCGCCCGAAAGGGCGTTGAACGCCGAGGCCACCGCTCCTTCCGGCAAGCCGAGAATGGTGTCGTAGATCGAGCTCCCCGCGCCCAGGGCCTGCGCCGCCACGGCGACGCCGGCCTCGTTCGAGGTCCGGGCATAGGTCACGAAGTCCACGCCACTGTAGAGAAGCGACAGATAAACATTCTGCGCGTCATAGGTGAGCGTCGGGTCAAGGAAGGCATAGTCGGAGGTCACGCCCCCGAAGGCGCCGGTCAAGGTCCCCGTCGTCGAGAGGATGGTCATCGCGCTCGATCCGGGATAGCGCCCCGGCTGCGCCTGCACCTCGACCGTCGCCGTCCTGGAGATGGTGACGGGGCCGGTGGCGGTGATGAGATCGTGAGCACCCTCCGGCGTCACGTCCACCTGATAGACCGCCCCGGCATTGAAGGCGACGGCGCCCTTCACCGTGAAGGTTCCCGGAGAATACCCAGGCGCGGCGATGCCGCCCTCATTCACCGTCAGCCCGCCGATGGTGGCGGTGCCGCCGAGGCGCCCCCCGTCATTGACGGTGAATGGTGATGACGACACCGTGCCCTTCTCCAAGGCGACCTGAGCCTGATCGACCGCCACCGGCCCTTCATAGGGCGACGAGAAGTTGACCTTGCCGTCACCGGTGAAGGTCACGAGACCGGTGCCGCTGATGGAACCGGTGAAGTCGTAGGTGTCCGACCGGTTGAACACCAACGTCGCATTGTTCACCACGTCGCCCACGATCGAGCCCGTGGTGCCGCCATTGCCGAGCTGCAACGTGCCGGAGGAAATGGTGGTGCCCCCGGTGTAGGTGTTCGTACCCGTCAGGATCAGCGTGCCGGTGCCGGACTTAGTCAGGGTGCCGTTGCCCTACACCACGCCCGACAGGCTCAGCGCCGCCCCGGAATCCACCGTGAAGGTGCCCCCGCCGGCCCCGTTCACCTGCGCCAGCGCCACCGCGCCGCCGTAGCTGAAGGTGCCGCTCGCCTGCAAGGCGCTCGGCCCGCGCAGCGACAGGCCCCCGGTGCCGAGTGCCCCGGCCGACGTCACCCGCACCGTGCCCGAGGTGACGCTCAGCCCGCCGGAGAAGGTATTCGCCCCGGTCAAGGTCAGCGTGCCGCTGCCCGCCTGGACCAGCGCCCCGCTGCCCGAGATGTCGCCGGAGAAGGTGTAGCTGTTCGCCCGGTTGAACGAGAGGGTGCCGTTGTCCACCACGTCGCCCACGATCGAACCCGTGGTGGTGCCATTGCCGAGCTGCAACGTGCCGCCGGAAATGGTGGTGTCCCCGGTGTAGGTGTTCGTACCCGTCAGGATCAGCGTGCCGTAGTCGCTCTTCTCGATACCGGTGGTCCCCGTGAAGGCACTGGCGATGGTGGCGACCGTCGCCGCGCCGGCGACTGTGCCGTCGCCCACCCGGATGGGAGCCGGCGACAGGCCGCTCAGCAGAATGTCGCCGCCCGTCACCACATAGCCGCTGTCGACGAACTGCATGCCGATGGTGGAGACCTGCCCCGCGCTGTTGTCCACCGTGACCGTGCCGGCCGTGCCCTGGAACACCGCGAACCCGCTGTTCCAAGCCTTGGAGATGGTTCCCGAGGCGTTGATCCAATTGGTCTGCAGTCCGGCGGTCCATGTTCCGGTGCCGCCCCCCGAATGCCGCCCGACGCGCCATCACCCCGCGGAATCGCCTGCGGAGTTCGCGTTCTGGCTTCGGGTTTCGCTGAGGACGTGGGTGGGCCGCTACCAGGATTGCGCAGAGGCCCATCGAGATTGCGCAACGGGAGGAAATAAACTCACGTCGTGCATTTGCGCCACACCGCACACGTCCGCCGGGCGCCGTCGCGGGCCGCGATCGCGCCGGTCCGGCCCGCGGCCCTCCGACAAGCCCGGAGCAAGGCCCCGCGCGCTGATCCGGCTCGGCCGCGATGACAACCCGGTCAGGTGCCCGACACGACCGACCGCTGCTTCGCGCTTCTGCGAATCGCCCGCTCCCGCTTCAAGCGCGACAAGCGCTGAAGCCAGAAGATCCCATCAAGCTGATCGATCTCATGTTGGAGGCAAATGGCGAGCAACCCATCGGCCTCCTCGGCCCGCTCGGCTCCGTCCAGATCCTGGAACGAGACGCGAACCCGCGCCGCGCGCTCGACCTCCTCCGCCACGCCGGGCATGGAGACACTGCCTTCGCGGTATTTTAAAACCTCAGGGGAAACCCAGATGACCCGAGGATTGACGTAGGTCCGCACCCCGTCATCCGCGGACAGCTCCAGCACCACCAGCCGCTTTGCGACACCAATGTGCGGGGCGGTGATGCCGATGCCGGGCGCCGCCCGCAAGGTCTCGAGCAGGTCAGCGGCGAGGAGCCGGAGGTTGTCATCGAACCGGATGACAGGCTCGGCCACGGCCCGCAGGCGCGGATCGGGAAATTGCACGATGGGACGCACCGTCATTTTCTTGGTCCCCTCCGACTGGAACAATTGGGCAACACCTGCCCCAGTCCCCATATGCCACGGCCGGCCGCCATGCGGATACATCGGAGCACCGCGGATGCGCGCGCAACCGCGCCCGCCCCTCCTGCCCCAGCGAAAGGGGCCCGATCGCGCCCCTTTTCGTTGCGTCCCGGGCTAGGTTTTCCAAATCCCCCGCGCCACCGGTGCGGTAGCGCGCACCCACCGGTGCCCTTCCCGACATCCCAAACGACAAACACACCCACAAATGCCGGGAACTCCGGCCAGCGGGTTCTTGTCTAGCGCCCTGCAGGTCGGCTAGTTTCCGCCATCCGGCGCTGACGCCTCCATGGAGGGGATGGCTTTTGATGTCCTGCCTGGAGGGCCGCCGTGGTCCTTAAATATGCGCCCCGAGGGAGCCGCGTCCTGGTCGCCCTGCGCCTAGCCAGAGAACGGCCGGCGATAGAGCCAGCCAGCCGACGCTCCTCGTTGATTCTTAGCCTCAGGTCAACTTGGCGCAAAACGCCGTCCAGCAGCGATCACACGAAGCCATTCGGCTCACCCCATCCTTAGGCCGCAACACCCAAAGACGCTCCGCCCCGCAAGCTCTTTGCAGAATTAGATAAGTGGATGCCATGAACTCCCAAACGTCGCGTCTGCGCGTTGCAATCTTTGCAGCCAAGGATCATGAGTTTTACGCCGGAAGCAGGTATCATGGTCTGATAATGGCCTATGCGCTCGCCCGCGCCGGTGCGGATGTGACCGTCATCACCGATGAACGGCCGCTGTTCAGCCGAGGGCTAGATCCCCTTGCTCCGGGACGGGTGGACTACCTTGTGTCCGCTGATTTCCGCAGCGGCGTGCCGTCGACCTCCTTTGACTTCGTCGTGCTGGCGCCGGTCCGCATCTTCCTGCCCGATTTTTACGAAGCCGCGTTCGAATTCGCAGCCAGGGCGAACGCGCGGATGGTGCTCATCAACTTCGCCTCCGGCAACTGGTTCAACGTATTCTCGCCGGAGCCCCTGGACCTGCGCGTATGGGACTATTGGCGGCGCGCGGTGGCCACGGGCGGGCTCGTTCTGTCGAGCACGGACGAATCCAACCGCTATGCCAAAACCTTCTATCACGGTGTGGGGGGCGCCGAGCCGCGCTTTGCAGTGTGCCCGCCTGCCATCAATTCACTCGCGGCCGACGCGGCGCGCGAAGTCGCCAAGGATGGATCTGTCATCGCGTTCTGCAACGGCTCCGGCACCGGACAGGACGGGCAGGATCTCTTGCACATGGATCCGCATCTGTTCGCAGGGCGCGCCCTCCACGTGGTCTCGGCAGAACCGGCAGACGAAACCTTCGCGGCCCTGCTCCGGCTGCGCTTCGGTGCCACCGTGACGCTGCACACCGCACTCACCGACGCCGAGCGGCTGTCCCTGCTGTCGGCGGCCCAGGCACTGCTGTTCCCGAGCTATTTCCAAGGCTTTGGCGACCTCCCGGCGGAAGCCGCTTATGTGGGCACGGAATGCGCCTGCTATGATCTTCCGGTCCTGAAGGAGACCGTGGGCGGCATCGCACATTTCGCCAAGCGCGGCAATGTCACGGACTTAAATACCGCCCTAGCCTCTGCTCTTGCTCAGCCGGCCCGCAGTCAGGAGCTGCACGAGGTAGCGCGTGCGCTGGTTCAGGTGGACACAGTCGGCGCGCGTCTGATCGACCTCCTGCGCCAGGCCTCCGACGGGCTGGCGACGTTCCCACGCGCCTTCCCCCAGACCCAATGGGGCCCGTTCGAGGGCGAAATCCCGGACGGCCGCGTGCTCCAAGGGGCGCCCATCCCCGCCCTGCTCCGCTCGGTGGCGAAAACAGCAGGTGGCGACCTCCTCGTCTCCTTCATCTGCTCCACGCCACGGCCAATCAAGGCCATCGCCCTGGAGGGCGCCGACGCTCCCCTCCTTGCGCCGCACGTTCGGACGCTGGACGCCCTCGGCCCTTGGATCGTGTCCCGGGTGACGGTGCTGCTGCCGGACACGAGCGAAGGGAATGTGTCTCTCACCCTGGCGGACTCCAGTAGCGCGCCGATCGACACGCTCCGCCTGCGGATCACCGGTGCCGACACGGCAATGCCCGCCTGGGTCACCGCCAAACTATTGGGTACAAAGCAGAACCACGCTTCCATTGAGCTGGAGTTGGACCCGACGAAAGCGGCGGATCAGATCGCGGTGAGCGCCGACGGTTCGACCTGGATCGAGGCGACGCCGGACAAACGGGGATGTGCCATCGTCGAGATCGACGCGGCAAAAGCGCAGGCCAACGGCATCACCGCCTACCTATTTCGAGCCGGCGCGCCCGTTGCCGCCCTGGGCGGGCTGCTGCCCCTGCCCGTAGCCCAGGAACAAGAGGGGCCGGGCGGTGGCGCAGGCTTCGGTCTCGTGTTGGCCCTGGGCGCCGAAGCCGCCGCCAATGCGCCTCAGAGCTATCGTCCGCAACTGAACACCGAGCTGCGCATTTCCCGCGCCGCCTACAGCCCCGCCAAGGGCATTCTCGAGGTCAACGGCTGGTGCCTGACCTCCGAGCCCTCCCACGATTTGTTCCTGGAAGTCGAGGGCACCACCATCGTTGCCCCCATCGACCCTCGGACCGAAGACCGCCGCGACATCTTCGACAAATACCCGCAATACAATCAGGTCAAGTCCGGCTGGCGGGTTCAATTCAAGCTCGACCAATTGCCCGAGCGCGCCAGCGCCCGCGTGACCTATGTCTCGGGCCGGCAGCTCCGCATTCACGACTGGCCGATCACAATCGCCGAGGCCGCTGACGTCCCGATGTCAAGCGACAGACTCAAAATTGCGAAATGCACCTACAGCATGCTGCGCAACCTCTGCTCGATCGAGGGCACGATCAGCAGTGAAGAGCCGGAGGCACCCGAATTTCGCGTCACAACCTCTTCCGGCGCGGAAATCAAACCCGTCTACAGCTTACTCGAAGACACCGACACCGACGGCAAGCGCCAATGGTCAATCAACATTCCGCTCGCGGGCCTGCACGACAGGGAAATCCTCACCGTCCATTTCGGCCGCCTTCAAGCCTCCAAAGACGTCACACCCGGCCAGGATTCGCCGCGCCGGCTCGCCGCGATGCGCCAGTCGGTGCAGCGCAACGAGGCGCCGCTACCCGGCAGCCTGCAACTCGCCGACATCGTCGCCCTGAAACAGCATGTGGACGCCTCGTCTGGGGCCGCGGCGACGGAGGGGGAAGTCTGCTATTTTCCCGCGTTCGACACACTGGAAGCCCTTTCGAACCACTATCACCGTGCGAGCTGGTATCTTACTGGCACCGGCTCTCCGATCACCTGCGTCACATTTGCCCTCGGCGACGAGATCAATTCACGGGACCTCACCATCCCTCCCCCGCCTGAGTATTTCGGGCGCAAAAGCACCAATGATACAACACTAGAGCTCATGTCGTCTGGAGCGTCTTACTTCGGCGCGCTGGTGCGCGCCGAAGTCATTCTGGTTTGGCGCCCCCTTCCACATGGACTACTGAATTACATCAGGCGCATCCTTCCCCGCGCCCATATTGTCCCCGTCGCCACGGATGATCCAAGCGCGGTTGAATATGGTCATTACTGCAACATCCCCTGGCTGCTGGCTCCGGAACAACAACGGACCGAAATCCTGAACGAAAGCCAGGAACGTTTCCGTCGCCTTCTGCAACGGAACAGGGCCGCCGGAAAGACCTGCAGCGCCGTTTTTGGAACAGGTCCTTCAATCGACGATGCCTTCGCCTTCGATTTTAGTGACTGCCTGGCCGTAGCCTGCAACTCCATTGTCGCCAACGATGCGTTGCTGGATCACATCCAACCCGCCATCATCTGCGCCGGCGATGCAGTCAGTCACTTCGGCGTTTCCACCTATGCCGAAACCTTCCGTGCTGATCTTATTCGCGCCATTACGACGCGTGACATTCATTTTTTCACATCGGCCAAGGTCGGCTTTTTCCTCATCCAAAAGCACCCGGAAATCCGCGACCGGGTCATCATGTGCGAACAGCGCCTCACGGGGCTCAACACAAACCTCGAAAACATCTGGGCGCTGCCCCGCTTCGACAGCACGCTGAACATCCACATGCTTCCGATCGCGGCGACCTTCAGCGACACGGTCTACATGCTCGGCCTCGACGGCCGGGCGCCGGACCCTGACGCCAACGAGGACTTCTGGGGCCATTCCAAGGACGCGCAATACCACGACCTTGTCGATTCCGGGCACCTCGCCCATCCAACCTTCGTAGTCAATCGCGCACAGTCCACCGAGGATCGCTTCATCGCCTCCGTCGAGGACGCCTTCCTGGCTGGAGAGGTCGTGGGCAAGTCCTTCTACGCCCTCGCGGATTCCTATACACCGGCGGTCCATGCTCGCCCGGCGCCCGCCCATTGCTTCGCACCGGGCGGCAATGGCTCCCCCCGCAAGCTCCAGGCGGCCAAGACGCCCGCAGCGACGTCCCCCGCGCGCACCGGCCGCCGCGCCCTGGTGGTCAGCCAGACCACGCGCCGGCATTTCTCCGGCGGACGCTATCACGTCACCATGTTGGCGGAAGCGCTCGCCCGCTTCTGCGACGACGTTGTGGTCTGGACCAACAACATGCCTCCTTGGTCGGGAGATCTCGGGTACAGCCCCTACCACGGCAAGGTCCGCTATTGCATCAACGATTGGATCGATGCTCCCGAAGGTCATTTCGATTACGTCGTGGTGGTGCCAGACGGCGCGCGGCTGACTCGCCTTAACATACAGACCTACGAGATCGCCCAGCGGTGCGGTGCGCGAACCGCCTTCGTGAATTTCGAAAGCCCGAACTGGTTCAATG
The DNA here is from genome assembly GCF_021730435.1 of Xanthobacter agilis. Classification (GTDB taxonomy): domain Bacteria; phylum Pseudomonadota; class Alphaproteobacteria; order Rhizobiales; family Xanthobacteraceae; genus Xanthobacter; species Xanthobacter agilis. The sequence goes on along the minus strand of NZ_JABWGX010000009.1, from coordinate 5,780 downwards.
GCCTCTCCCCGGACCCGAAAAAGCTCGCGGACGCCGATCATTGGTTCGCCTCCGCCTGCTTCTCCGATGTCATCCTGTCTTCCGCCGAGACCGCGATCCCGTTCGCGCGGAGCTTCTACAAGACCTTATTCCACGAGCCGGTCTTTGCCGCCGCGCCACCCTCCATCAATAGTCCCATTGCCGACCTCGTGCGGCAACAGCACCACCCGCGTGAAAAGCAGATCATCCTCATCAGCCGCTTTGGCAACGCGAGCGCACACAAAAACATCGACGCCATCTTCGACCTCGTGACACCGCAGATGGCGGGATATACCCTCGCCCTGATCGCCGGAACGGCCGACTTGCCGGATATGGATACTCTGGCCAGATTCCGCGCGCGCCTCGACGACATGGGGCTCAGCCTTAAGCTCCTGTACATGATCTCAGATCGGCGCAAGTTCGAGGAAATTGCACGCTCCGAACTGATGATCTTTCCGTCGTTGTTCGAGGGCTTCGGCTATCCACCCGTCGAAGCCGGCTACATGGGAACGCCCTGCATTGCCTATGACCTCCCGGTGTTGCAGGAGTTCAACCTCGACCACGCGTATTTCGCACCCTGGGGCGACGTTGACGCCATGCGGGCTCTGATCGCAAAGGTCTTGCAGACGCCAGTGGAATCCCGCGTCCGCACCGACCACCCGAAAGTGCGCGAGACCGTCACCCTCGACGCCTTCGCCCAGCGGCTGGAGGAGATCTTCAAGGACGATCCCGGAACGCGGGCGGTCAAGGGCTTTTCGGCTAAAAAATTCGAACTCGCGCGACAGGTTTATCTGGATGGCTGCCATGAGCCACATCTCTCCTACAGCGCCTTGAGCGGAACCGAGCTCAAGAATATTTCCGAGCGCTATCAAACCTATGTCCAAGTGGTCGACGATGCCCTTTCGGCGATGCGCGCGCGTCCGGAGGCTGCCCGATGAAACGCATCTTCTACAGTGATTACGGCGCGGAGCCCTCTCGGCTCCAACGCATCGAAGCGCTTCTGAGGCACCTCAAGGACAACGGCGCCGCCGTGTGTCGCACGAGCCGCCACCCCATAGAGAGCGTCGCACTCACTTTGCCACTTCCAAATTTTCTGCGGCAATCGACGTCAAAACAAGGCCTTACGCTCGGACAGAATGCCGATCCAAAGAATCAGCTTCTTCGGATCGCGGGCCAGACGCTGAACTACGATGTCCCCAAACGGGGGGCGGCCGATTGCTACGCCTCCGCCTATCTTTACAAATGCTACATTGAGGAGGAGCTCAGTCGTTTTGAGCCGGATCTCGTGATCCTGTGGCATCAGTTTAATGCATACCACTACATCATCGCGGCTTGGTGCCGCCGAAACAATGTACCCGTGATCTACGGAGAAAATGGAGTTCTCCCCGGCTCATGGTGTTTCGAGTTCGGTGGCCAGATGGCCGAAAGCTGGATCGCACGCGAGCCGAGCAGGTTCGCGGCCCTTCCCATCGACGGCACCGACATCGCCCATGCCCAAGCCTATCTGGAGCACGCGCGTCGCAATCGCCTGAGCCGCAAGACCGACATGACCGCCGTCTCCGAATCGGATTTGAGCCAAATACTGGCCGCCGATCCACGACCCAAGATCCTCTATGCCGGAATCAATGATTACAAGACCGGCCTGCAACCCTACACCACCACGCGCACTCCCCTTCATGCCGCCGACTTCATCAGCACCGAACAAGGCCTTCAGGCGCTCCTGCGGGTGGCACGGCGAAACAATTGGTATATCCTTTACAAGCCCCACCCCTCCACAACGCACGCAATCACCGCGGTCGCCGAACATGAGGAGTATTTGACGCTCATCGACAAGAGGATTGACCTCCTTGACCTTCTACCCCTGATTAACGTCTTAACAACCATTGTGTCGCAAAGCGCTTATATGTCCGTGATGCATGAGCGCCCCACGGTCATCATGGGCAAGATGCAATTGAGCGGATCAGGACTTGTTCGAGAAGCCCTGTTCAACGCGCAGCTGGAATCCGCGGTCAAGAAATCGATCGCCGACGGCAGCCGCAAGCCCAATCAGCGCCGCCTTCTAGAGCATATTGCCCGCTTGCTGAAATTTTATGTGATCTCGCCTGAATTCAGTGACCCCGGCCTCTTCAAATATAGTCTATCGGACTTCGCCCGGTCACTGCTCACCGAAATGCCTTCGCCTGCTTGCACTGTGAGAGCCTGACTCAAAGGCCGGCCTTCAGGCGGGGCGCCTGATGCTGAGCTGGATCGCGGGCGAGGGCGACGAAAGCGTGCAGCGTCTCGGCGAGGTTCTCCCAGTCCTTGGCGAGCCGGCGGTTGCGGCCAAACCACGAGAAGGTACGCTCGACCACCCAGCGGCGCGACAGAACGACAAAGCCGGACACGTGGTCGGTCCGCTTCACGATTCCCATGCGCAGGGCCGACACGGCAGCGACCGCGTCCTTCACCTGATGGGCATTGTAGCCCCCCCCCCGTCGGGGGGCGCTTCTTCAACCTGGTCGACCTCGTCAACAAGCTGGAGGCCGAGGCCCGTTCCGGCCGCCAGGGCCCGCAAGGAACGCAATAATTGGCCGATTATCTCTCCCGCAAGGGCTTCATCGTCCTCGACGAGCTCGGCTACCTGCCCTTCGCCCCGTCCGGCGGCCAGCTTCTGTTCCACCTCATCAGCCGGCTCTCCGAACAGACCTCGGTCATCGTCACCACCAACCTTGCCTTCGGCGAGTGGCGGAGCGTCTTCAGTGCCACCAAGATGACCACGGCGCTCCTCGATCGCCTCACCCACCACTGCGACGTCGTCGAGACCGGAAACGAGAGCGCGCGTTTCAAGAACCGGGCCTGACCGCCGCCACCATTGACCCCACTGCCGCTGCGCCACACCAACGCTCCGCGGCAGTGGGGTCAATGCTCCGGACCGGGCTCAATATTCGGCGCCGATATGAGGTCAGGTTTCCGTACCCATTGACAGCCACAGTGGTGGATGACCGCACTCGGGATTGCCTCACCCTGGCTGCGGACACATCGCTGTCCCGCGCGCGTGTCGCACGCGAGTTGGATCTGCTGATGGTCGAGCGCAACTGGCCAAAGATGATCGTCAGCGACAACGGCAGCGCGTTCACCTCCAACGCCATCCTCGCCTGAGCAGTGGCACAGTGCTGTGAACGGGAATACGTCATCCCGCTCCAAGCTCACCGCGCACCGGTGCCACTTTCCTGCAGGAGTGCGCGAAACATTGGCGGCGATGCATGAAGACCATATGGCCACGAGCAAGCGCTATTCCCTCTGGGCTTGCTCACTCCGTCCGCAGCGACAGCGGCAGGAAAACCAGGTCGTCGTGTTCGGGGGCCTCATCCATCGATTTCAATTCAGTCAGTTCGCCGCCGCGACCCTTGCCCAGACTCATCCGATGAGCCCGATAGCCGTTGCCTTCAAGCATGATGTAAAGGTCTTCTCGCGTTCCTCCCAGCATGGGAAGCAGCAGCGAATACTCGACGATGATGGCCGGCTGCTTTCCAAAGGCTCCGGAAATGAGCTTCTTTGCTCCACGGAGCGCGAGAAGCTCCGACCCCTCGATGTCCATCTTCATAACATCTGGCACCTTTTCTGTGCGCCCGATGATCTCGTCTAGGGTGGTCATCGGAACACGGATGGGTGTCGACAGATGTCCGCAGTCGCTCACGAACGGCACCGAAGATCCACGTTCGGCGTGATCCAGAGACACCACAGTGATCTTTTTTAATTGTTCATCAATGATATCGGTGTTAGCAGCCCCTTCCGCTGAAATCACGCGACTTCCGCCGACATTGTTTTGCGTTAACGGGTAAAAGAAGCCTTCACCCGATTGCGCACCGACCGCCGCCGGGATGATTTCAATGTTATCGATGCAGTTGCGACCAAAGGTTCCCGCTAGGCGTGCCGACATCGCCGGATTGCCCTCTACCGCCACCACCTGGCCATCGCGCCCGACCGCCTGCGCCATGGCCATGGCGATGTGGCCATAACACGACCCGACGTCCAGGGCCGTGCCGCCTCGGGGCAGCAGCCGGCGCAAAATGTCGATCACCCCATTCTCATAGCCTCCATCAAGCAGGAAGCGCCGGGCGATCACCTGATCTTCGTTCGGATTGGCAGCTACAATGTGGCCGGTGGACAAGCGGATATCAAGGAGGCCGCCGATTTCGTCATTGTCGATCATCGTTTCCACAATGGCCCGTCTCATGATGGCCGCCGGATTGGACGGTGCGCACCAGAGTGCCTGAAAGGCCCGGCTGGCCAGCAGGCGACGGCGGCCTCTTGGGGTCATGCGCTTGGCGAGGCCTTTGATATCCGCTCCGGACGCATCTCGGCTCAAAACGGCACCAAGCCACGGGTGGCGCGGGAGCTTCGCCGCGTTGGCGACCGTGGCTCCAACGGCCTTCAGTGGCAAGCGTGCGGAACCGATCCATTTGTTGTTGCGCACCAGGAGCGCTTCGACCACCCCATCGGCGTCGGCGCTACCAGAAACCATCTCCTGCGCCTCGAAGCCCGGGCGGGTACCCGCGAGCCAAGGGAAACGTTGCTCTACGTCCCGCCGCTCGCGCCATCTCGGTTGTCCGAAGGGCTGCCCGTTGAGGAATAGCGACAATTTATCATTGCCTGAGACGCCCACCGCCCAGCCGAGAACGCGAACATTGCGCGTCTCGCGGTCGAACACCGCCGAACTCAGGAAAACACGTGGCGACGTCACCTCCACCACGTCGGCAGCGGTCGACACCCTTTCTAGGTGCTCACCTTGGCCGCTTTCCCCTTGAAAACTGACCCGGACGCTCTGCGGTAATGCCTGCCCCGCAAGAATCGCCTCGATGCGCCACGCCCAAGAATTTCGTCCGTCGCCGAGATCGACCACGCTTTCCTCGTTGCGCTGTGCCACATAGGCGACGTCCAGCTCGGGCTGGGGCACGCTCACGATCACCTCGCAGATCGCCACCGGCGCAACGGCAATACCTTCGACCACAAGACGCCGCTCGCCCCAGTCGAATGTGGTGCGACTGATGCGGATCGTGGCCTGGGAGCGGTTCTCTCGCGTCATTGGGGGGATTTTTCACCGTTTGTCACCGTGCCGGCCTCCGCCTCCCCGCGAGAGGCGGACCTGCTCGTCCGGAGATTTCTAAAATCACTATAGAATCTCTTCATATAACGGAATGCCCCAGCGAACCATAGTGCCGTGACCGCCGCACATCGGTCCAACCGACCCTAGCACTACTTTGGCAGGATCAGATTGGCGGTCTCCAGATTGTCGTTCGATAGTGGGGGCATGTTCGTGCAGGTGATGCCGAGGAGAGTGTCCTGATGACGGCTCTGCGGACCTGGCCCTGCTGCCCCCCTTTTGCCCCGGCGGCGGAGACATAGGCGCGCACCACGGTGGAATCGAACATCTGGGCCAGATATGCCGTTCGGCTCAGGGATGCCAGGGTTTCGAAGAACAGCTCGAACACGCCAGCCTGGCGCAGCCGCCGGAACTGAACCGCGCCGGCTTTGTAGAGGCCGTTGATCGTCTCCGCGAGTGCGGTGTCGTAGGAATCTCCGACACCGCCGATCGAGGGAAGCACGCCGGCCTCGGCGAGGCGTTCGGTGTAGCGGATCGAGACCTATTGGACGCCTCGGTCGCTGTGGTAAACTAAGCCTTTTGACGTGACCCCCTGAAACTCCTCCAGAAATAGCTAGAGTCCGCCCGATGAAAGGGACGGACGAATGAAACGATCAAGGTTCACGGAAGAACAGATTAT
>NZ_JABWGX010000008.1 GCF_021730435.1 Xanthobacter agilis | reverse complement strand
GGCGAGGTCTTCCGGCACCTTCGGCACGCCATGCGCGGCGAAATAGTCCGGTGAGCCGACGATGCGGTGGGAGAAGGCGCCGACGCGGCGCATCATCAGCCGGCTGTCGCGCGCCTCGCCGGTGCGGATCACCGCGTCGAAGCCTTCGTCGATCACATCCACCAGCCGGTCGGTGAAGTCGAGATCGAGCTCGATCTCGGGATAGGCGCGCATGAAGGCCATCACCGCCGGCATCATCAGCATGCCGATGAGTGGCAGGCTGACGCGGAGTTTTCCCCGCGGCGCCGCGCGGGTCTGCGACAGTTCGAGTTCCGCCGCCTCGACCTCGCAGAAGATGCGACGGCAGCGGTCGCGGAAGAGTTCGCCCTCAGGCGTGAGGGTCAGCGACCGGGTCGAGCGGTGGAACAGGCGCACACCGAGCCTTTCCTCCAGCCGGGCGACCGCCTTGCCCACTGCGGACGCCGAAATGCCGAGCTTGATCGCAGCGGCTGCAAAGCTGCCGGCCTCGGCCGTCTGAACGAAGGCGTTGAGCGCGCCGAGGTGTTCCATTGGCAGCCTTCCGATATTGCGGACTCTTATGTCCGATATAAGTGGAATTCTAACCTGATTATTCCGCAACGGCGATAGCCCTAATCTCATGGGCATGACAGAGACATGCTCCCACGACGTGGCCGGCCGCGTCCCGCCGACCTCGGCTCCCTTCCCGTGGCCGAACCTTTTGGCGCTCGCGATGGCCGGGTTCATCACCATCCTGACCGAGGCGCTTCCGGCGGGTCTGTTGCCGCAGATCGGCACGAGCCTGCGCGTCTCCGAGGCGCTCGCCGGGCAGCTCGTCACGCTCTACGCCATCGGTTCGCTCGCTGCGGCCATTCCCCTGACCTCCGCTACCCGAGGCATGCGGCGACGGCCGCTGCTTCTCCTCGCCATCTCCGGATTTGCGGTGGCGAACATGACGACGGCGCTATCGGATAGCTATGGACTGACGCTCGTCGCCCGGTTCCTCGCTGGTGTTTCCGCCGGACTGCTCTGGGCGCTGATCGCCGGCTATGCCGCGCGGATGGTGCCGGAAGGATCGAAGGGACGCGCCATCGCCGTCGCGATGATCGGCACGCCGCTGGCGCTGTCGCTCGGCATTCCGGCAGGAACGTACTTGGGCGCACTGATCGGATGGCGGGCTTCGTTCGGGGTCATGAGCGGCCTGACCCTGATCCTGATTGCCTGGGTGACGATGAAAGTCCCCGACTTCCCGGGACAGACCGAGGATAAGCGGCTTCCGCTCACGCGCGTCTTCGCCTTACCTGGAATCCGGCCGGTTCTATTCGTCACTCTGACTTTCGTGCTCGCGCACAACATCCTCTACACCTACATCGCCCCTTTGCTCGGCAGTGCAGGTGGAGCCACCAGGACCGATCTTGCTCTGCTCGTCTTCGGAATTGCGGCACTGGCCGGGATCTGGATCGTCGGCATCCTGATCGACCGTCATCTGCGCGACCTCACTCTGATCAGCATCGCGCTGTTCGGCCTCGCGGCGCTCGCGCTCGGTATCGCCGGTCACGCACCGACCATCGTCTTGAGCGCCGCAGGGCTTTGGGGACTCGCCTTCGGCGGCATCGCGACGCTGTTTCAAACCGCTCTCGCCAAGGCAGCCGGAGACATGCACGACCTCGCCCAATCGATGCTCGTCACCGCCTGGAACGCGGCCATCGCTGGCGGTGGCATCATCGGCGGGGTGTTGCTCGATCATTTTGGAGCCGGTGCCTTTGCGCCCGTCGTGCTCGTGCTCTTGGCCGCGGCCTTTATCGCCGCACACCGCGCCTGCCGGCACGGATTTCCCATCTCCTTCGCCCCTTGACCCGAAACGGAGCTCCCATGCTCGAACGCCCCCTTCAGACCTCTTCCACCACGCTCTCCACGCGGCTCGACGCCGTCATCGATGGCGCGATTGCGGCCGAGCGGATCGTCGGCGCCGTCGTCCTGGTGCGCCGGAACGGCCAGCCGATCTACACCCGCGCCGCCGGCCTGGCGGATCGCGAGGCCGGTTCCCCGATGCGCGATGATGCGCAGTTCCGCCTCGCCTCGGTCTCCAAGCTCTTCGTCGCGGCGGCGGCCATGGCGCTGGTCGGACAAGGCAAGCTCGATCTCGATCGGCCGATAACCGAGTGGCTTCCGCAGTTCGAGCCGCGTTTCGAGGACGAGCCCGCCGCCATCTCGCTGCGCCACCTGCTTACCCATACCTCAGGCCTCGGCTACGGCTTTCTGGAGCCGGATGATGGGCCGCTGCATCGCGCCGGCGTCTCAGATGGCATGGATCGAACCAACATCACGCTCACTGAGAACCTACGCCGGCTCGCCGGGGTGCCGTTGCAGTTTCGGCCGGGGACGCGGTTTTGCTATTCGCTCGCCCTCGATGTCGTCGGCGCGTTGATCGAGGCCGCGACGGGAATGGCGCTGCCCCAGGCGGTGCAAATGTTGGTGACCGAGCCCCTCGGGCTGAACGACACCGGCTTCTCGGTTGCGGACCCGACCCGGCTGACTGCGGCTTACGCCGACGACGTCCCGCGCCCGCGCCGGATGCGCGAGCCGGACCAGGTACCGTTTCTTCCTGGTCTCCCCGGCCTCAGCATGGACCCGTCACGCGCCTTCGACGCGCAAGCCTTTCCGTCCGGCGGCGCCGGCATGACCGGCTCTGCCCTCGACACGATGACCCTGCTCGAAGCGCTGCGATCGGGCGGCGGGCCATTGATGGCGCCCGAACAGGTCGCGAACATGGCACGCGATCAGATTGCCGGGCTCGATATCGAAGGCTCACCCGGCTGGGGCTATGGTCTCGGCTTCTCGGTCCTGCGCGATGCGACCGCGGCCGGCGTGACCGAGTCCCCCGGCGCTTGGCGGTGGGGTGGCGCCTATGGTCATAGCTGGTTCGTCGATCCCAGCAAGGATCTGACGCTGGTCGCCTTCACCAACACCGCGCTCGAAGGCATGTCGAGTGGCGGACGCTTCTCCGCCGACCTCAGCCGGGCCCTTTATGCCGCGATCGAACCATAGGGCGGAGCGACCCCTCCGAAAATCTCGCCATTGCCGCCGTTTCCCGCACGTCGATGTCCGAGGCCTTCAATCCACGAGCAAGATGCATCACCTTGGACGTGTCCGATGCCCGCCGGCTGAAGGCGCTCGAAGAAGAGAACGCGCGGCTGAACAGGCTGCTGGCCGAGCAGATGTGTCAAACGGCACGCAATGTTGCCCCCCCGATTGGAGTGCGCCCCTTGAGGCGGACAGTGTGACGATAGGGAATTGACCGGGGAGCCGGGCTTTCGAAGGATGGAAGCCCATGGCCCGACACCGCACCCACAGCATCGAGTTCAAGCGCCAGACGGCGGTCCAGAAAATGGTCTCGGATCATCAACCCTCAGACTCTCTCCTAGGCCGTAGTGACGATTTAACTATCTGAGCCAGATGGCGATTGCGGCGAGTTTGACGAAGCCCATGAAGTTGACGAGCAACTTGTCGTATCGTGTGGCGACGCGCCGGAACTGTTTGAGCTTGTTGAAGAAGCGCGCGATCTTGTTGCGCTCTTTGTAGAGGTCGGTGTCGTAGGCGCGCTGGATCTTGGGATCCCGCTTCGGCGGAATGACGACTTCGGTTCCCCGTTCTTCTATCGCATCAACGAGATGGTTTGCGTCATAGCCCTTGTCGGCCAGCAGGGCGGCCGCCTCAATGTCTTCGATGAGGTCGTGGGCGAGGGTGATGTCGTTGCGCTGCCCAGGTGTCCCGATCAGGCGGACCGGGAGCCCGAGAGCATCGGCGGCGGCGTGGATCTTGGTGCTCAGGCCGCCGCGAGACCGGCCCAGGCCCTGGGCATCCGCCCCCCTTTTGCGGCGCGGGCGCCGGCCGCATGCTGGTGCGCCCGCACGATGGTGCTGTCGATCATCAGCCATTCCAGATCGGCTTCGCGCGCCAGCACCGACAGCATCTCATCGAGGACGCCCATCTCGATCCAGCGGTAATAGCGCCGTTTCACAGAGCGATAGTCGCCCAGCCGCTCGGGCAGAACACGCCAACGACCGCCCGAGCGCGCCATCCACAACAGCGCATCCAGAAACTTCCGATTGTCGGTGCGCGGCCCGCGCTTGCCCTTCGTGCCGCCGGGCACGAAGCTTTTGATCCGCTCCCACTGATCATCCCGAAGACCATCGCAATCCATCGCCGATCCTCCAAAATCAGCGTTGAATCTGATTTGCGACCACTTGGGAATCCCAAATCCCTAAATCGTCACTACGGCCTAGCTCCTGTTGACGAATAGGCTTCCCCGCCGCGCTATATGGTGATTCAAGATCGCCTTCCGAGGGAGGCGAGCTTGATTCGAGGCCTGATGAGCGACGAGGAATGGGAATTCTTCGAGCCCTTCGTGACGACGCGTGGGGCGCACAGTGGTCGCCGGCCGCGTGATCATCGCCGTGTCCTCGACGGCGTCTTCTGGATCGCCCGTACCGGAGTTCAATGGCGCGATCTGCCCGAGTTCTTCGGCAAATGGTCCTCCGTCTACCGACAGTTTCGCCGATGGACGCTCTCCGGGCTCTGGGATCTGCTGCTCGAGGTGCTGAACGACACCGAGGGCGTCGGCGAGACGGTTCAAATGATCGACAGCACCGTCATCCGGGCGCACCACTGCGCCGCCGGCGCAAGGGGGGGACTGAGAGACAGGGTCTCGGGCGCTCGCGAGGTGGGTTTTCGACCAAAATTCATCTCCGCACCAACGGTGCCGGACGGCCTGTAGCCGTCGACATCGCGCCGGGCCAGGCCTCCGACTATACCGGTGCCCTGCCGCTCCTCGACGCCGACGGGCCCGAGCCGAAAGTCCTTCTGGCCGATCGCGGCTACGATTGCGACCACATCCGAGAAGAGAGGAAGGCTCGCGGCGTCACACCGATGATCCCGACGCGTCGCAGCCGCAAGGTCCAGATCCCCGTCGACGATCACGTCTATGCCCTGCGAAACAGGATCGAGCGCGGCTTCAACAAGCTGAAGAACTTCCACCGCCTCGCCACCCGATACGACAAGACCACCGAAAGCTACGTCAGCTTCGTCCTCATCGCAGCCGTCAAGCTATGAACAACGATATTCGTCAACAGGTCCTAAGCCATAGCCCTCTAATCCCATCTCGCATTGCGCAATAGCCGAGGCCCAACAACCAATTGTTCCGATTGAGCCCGTTTTTGCTCAGTCAATCGGCGGCCCGGCGCAGATGCAGTGCGAAACCGGATAGGTCGGTTGCGCCGAGGTCGGCCCGCAATTCCATACTGGGAATGTGATAATCTCCGCCATTCTGACGCCGGTAGGGGATGAGAGCCGCTGTTTCGAACGTTCGCATCCGTACTCGCAGTTGCTGGCCGGCAGCTTCAAAGCGGGCCTCGTCGAATCGGTCGGTGCTGTAGATCACGAAGGGCGGCAGCACGTCGTAGCCGGGGTAGTAAAGAATTCCGTGATTGATCGGGAACAGCAGGTCGTCGATCGGGCCGTTTACCCCGCGTGCGCCGTAGTGTTCTTCCCAGCCGCCAGCGGTTACGATCAGCATGGCGCGCTTGCCCGCCAATGTGCCTTCGCCATAGCGATCACCCCAACGCTTATCGCTGTGCTCACCGACGCCATAGGCAAACCCGAAGGCGAACACCCGGTCGACCCAGCCTTTGAGGATGGCTGGCATGGCAAACCACCAGAGCGGGAACTGGAGAATCAGGGCGTCGGCCCACAGAAGCTTTTCGATTTCGGCTCTCACATCGTCCGTCAACGTATGAGTCGCGAAAGCCGCCTTGGAGGCCGCGACCGGCTGCAACCGCTCGTTGGGGGCAAGCGCAGGGAAATCGGCGCGATCGACCTGCGACTTCCAGCGCATGGCATAAAGATCGGACACTCGGACCTCATGGCCGGCTGCTTCGAGTTCCTGAACAGCGACATCGCGCAGGGATGCTGACAAGGATTGCGGTTCGGGGTGAGCAAAGACGAGGAGAACTCTCATGGCAGGACATCCGGTTGAAATTGAAACTGGCCGGCAAGGTAGCTCCATTTCGAATATTCCGGTATATATCTGCAATGAATAGGATATTTCCGTATAATGGATGGATCTGACGTCACGCTCGAACGAATGCGCACCTTCGTCCGCGTCGCGGAGCGCGGGAACCTGTCGGCTGTGGCACGAGAACTGGGAACCGGGCAATCCACCGTCACGCGGCAGCTGCGCGAACTGGAAGAGGCTGTGGGTACATCTCTACTCAGCCGGACGACGCGCGGGGTCGCGCTGACTGAGGAAGGCAGCCGCTACTATGCCCAATGCGTCCAGATTCTCCGTCTGGTCGAACAGGCGAGCGAGGAAATCCAAGACTCGCGCGGCGCGCCCTCCGGCACTATCCGCATTTCCTGCACCGCCGCGCTCGGCGTGTTGCACATCACGCGGCTGATCTTCGCCTTTCAGGCGCGCTATCCCGACATCCGCATCGACCTCAGCCTGACCGACGAACGGATCGACCTTGTGAAAGAGGGCGTGGATGTTGCGCTACGCCTCGGACCGCTCATCGACACTTCGATGAAGCTGCATCATCTTGGGCAAAGCGCGCGGCTGCTGGTCGCGGCGCCGGGCTATCTGGCCGTACATGGCAGGCCCGAGACGCCGACGGACCTGACTGCGCACAATGTCATCCGCATGTCGAACGTTGCCGGCAGTGAAACGCTGGTGCTCACGGGGCCGGACGGCACACCTCACGCCATCCCCGTGAAGGGCGACCTTCGGGTCGATCACGGTCTCGCCGCGCGTGAAGCATTCAGGGCCGGACGGGGTGTCGAACCGGCCCATCGCTGGCTCGTCGATGATCTGCTGGCGAGCGGCGAACTTGAGCCGCTGCTATCCGACCATTCGCTGCCTACGACACCGCTCAACATGCTGATCGTGCCGGCCCGGACCAAGGTGGCGCGCGTCCGATTGCTGATCGACTATCTGGTTGAACAGGCGGCCTGCCTACCGGGGATCGGGAGCCATAGAGATGGCTCTTAAATACGGTGGCAAACGACCGCGTCTGCCTAACTGTCTCGCACCATGGCGTAGGATCGGCGGCAAATGGCGGGCCACGCCCGACGAAGGTGAGCACGACATCTACGCTATAGCCCTCCAACACCGCATTTGTGCCGACTATCGAGAAAATCTCGTCAGTCCTGTCCCTATCGCGGGATCGGAATCCGGTAGATCGTCCCGTCACCCCACGTAGCCGTCAGCAGCGACGCCCCATCTGGCGCCAACACCAGTCCGACAGGGCTTCTGAGACCCTCCGCCACGGCGCGGGATTGGCCGGTGGGAAGGATTTCCCGAACGGTCGTACCGCCGTAATCGACCACAAACACGCGACCATCCCTGGTCATCGCGACGCCGGGTCCGGGCGTGCTGAAGGCTGCTCCGGCCTCGATGCGCGTGCCATCGGGCCGAACGATCGTGACATCGCCGCCGATGTTGGAGACGACATAGCCGCCGTCCGGCGTCTGCACCGCGCCCACCGGGGTTTGTAGCCCGTCGATGACAGGCGTAAGGTGGCCATTATCGGCTAACCTGAGAATCTGGTTCGTGCGGCGGTTGGCGATCAGCAGTCTGCCGGTGCGGTCGAAACCGATGCCGGCAGGCGTCGCCAGCCCTGTCACATGCACGCTGCGCACGCCGTCCGGCGTGAAGCGGTAGATTTCGTCACGCGAATAAGATGCCACATAGATCGCGCCGTCCGGCCCGACCGCGAGGCCCGATGGGCCTGACAGGTCGTCCGCGAAGGTCGAACGGGTGCCGTCCGGCGCGATCCGGGAGACGCGCCCCGCTCCCCATTCCGCGACATAGAGATGGCCAGCCGCATCGAAGGCCATGCCGACTGGCGAACTGAAGCCATCCCAGATCTTCACGGGGGCGGCCGGATTGGCCCGGACTGCCGTCGGGGCCACGAGCGGGACAGTGGAAGCCGTTGCGAGGACGACAGCACTGCCAAGGGTGATGGAGTGAAGGAGGCTCATCATGCCACGCGCTCCTGCTCTGTCGCGGATCTGTGCGCGAACACTTCCTTGGCGGCGAACAGCCCGTTGAGGGCTGCCGGGAAGCCGGCATAGACCGCCATCTGCATGATGATCTCGGTGATCTCGTCACGGCTCAGCCCGACATTCAGGCCCGCCTCGATATGCACCTTCAACTGCGGGGCGACGTTGCCCATAGCCGTCAGCGCCGCGATGGTGGCGATCTCGCGGGCGCGCAGATCGAGGCCGGGGCGGCTGTAGATGTCGCCGAACGGAAACTCGATCAGATAGGTTGCAAAGTCCGGTGCGATATCCGCCAGCGAGGCGACAACCTTCTCTCCGGCCTGGCCGTCGATCTTAACGAGCGCGCGCCGCCCGCGTTCCAGCCGGCTTTCGCCGACGCTCTGGTGGTGTTGCGTCATAGTTCTTCATCCTCTGTTCCTGGCCGGCGTAACCGGCGATCTTGGTGTCGAGGACGAGAAGAGAGGCTTGGAGTTCGGCAGCATGGGTGCGGACGCGCTCGCGATGCTGTTCCAGCATTTCGCGTCGCTCCGTTTCCGTGCCGACGCCGCGCTCCCGCAAGGCTGCATAGCGCAGCATGTCCCGGATCGGCATCCCCGTCGTTCGCAGACGCCCGAGGAATTCGATCCAGATCAGGATTGATGCGTCGTAGTCCCGTTGGCTCGATTGGTCTCGGTCCGCATAGGGCAGCAGCCCGATCCGCTCATAGTACCGGATGGTATGGGCGGACAATCCCGAACGCTTCGCCAGTTCACCGATCTTCATGAGCAGCTGTTCTCGTTACGACGCAGAAACAGATACGAGTTAGAGTGCACTCTAAGTCAAGGGCATTTTTCGATGAAGAATAAAGACCCGGGCGTTGCCCCGCGGGCCGCGCGTTCGGCTGCGCCGGAACCACGCCAAGGGCGCGTTTCCCCGATTCGGATTCAATCGCTAACACCAAAAGCGGCCGTTGATGCTCTTCCGATGGTGAAGCCTCGCTCAGGCGAAAAACGGTCTGGAGATGCCGGTTCTTTGGTGCCTGGCGCGGGGACAAAAAGTACACAATCGGGAGAACGGACGCGCAGTCCTCTGCCGCTTGGCGGTGATTGCGGAGCTATTGCGCAGAATATCGCGCCATGGCGCAGAATCGGAGGCAAATGGCGGGCCACGCCCGGTGAAGATGAGCACTACGTCTACGCTATAGCTCTCTAACGGCGCCCTATTTCGAGCCGGTCAGGTGGGTAGGCATGAATGCCTCGACGAGCGCATCCACGACCACGCGCACCTTGGGAGCCAGATCCCGCGAGCGCGGCCAGAGCGCGGTAATGGGGACATCTTCCGCGGGGGGCAGGATCGGCACCACTTCAAGCCGCTCGCCGCGGAGATCGTCCGCTGCAAGCCAAGTCGAGAGATAGGCGATGCCAAGCCCGTTCACGGTCGCATCTCGCAAGGCCTCGCCATGGCTGATCGTATGGCGTGGTTGGATGACGAAGGGCCTGACCGTTCCGCCCGGACCGCAAACCGCCCATGGCAGCGGGCGGCCATCTTTGGCGAAGGCGAGGCAGTCGTGATTGACGAGTTCCTCTACGGAGGCCGGACGCCCGCGACGGTCCAGATAGGCCGGCGCGGCGCAAATGATCGAGCGTTGCGTACCAATGCGCCGCCCGATCAGGCTCGCATGACCTCCGGGATCACCAAGCCGCACCACAAGGTCGATCCCTTCCTCGACGAGATCGACCTGGCGGTCGGTGAATGAGATATCGAGATTGAGATCGGGATTCCTGTCTGCGACCTCCTTGAGCACGGGCATGACGCACAATCGGCCGAAAGAGATCGGCAGGTTGATCCGCAAGGTTCCCGATACGACGCGCTTTTGCGAGGCCAGCAGCGTCTCTGCAGCGTTCAATTCTTCCAGGACCTTGAGGCAGCTCTGGTAATAGGCCTGCCCTTCGGCCGTCAGGTTGAGGCTGCGCGTAGTGCGGTCCAGCAGCCGGATGCCGAGGCGCTCTTCCAGGCGAGCAACGCTCTTGCCGGTCGCGGATTTTGACACGCCCATGCGTGCGGCTGCTGCCGTGAAGCTGCCTGTTTCCACCGCATGAACGAAGGCCGAAATGCCTTGAAAGTGGGAATGAATGTTCAGGCTCATCAATTGGAGACCAATTGGAGGAGGTGTTAGCAAAATACGTCGTAACACAATCCATATAGTCGTCAATAAGATCCCTCGCTTAACACGTGAAAGGATCGACCATGAGCGAGACAATGAGACGGTGGCAGTTGCCGTCATTCGGACTGAAGAACCTGGAACTGGCCGAGGCGCCAGTGCCTGCGCCGGGCGGCAAAGAGCTGTTGATCCGAGTTGCGGCGGTCTCCCTCAACTATCGCGACAAGCTGGTGGTCGAAGGCGAGCTGCTGCCCGACAGGCCAATCATGCCGTTCGTTCCGGTATCGGACATGGCGGGAGAGGTCGTGGCAACCGACGCGGATGTGTCACGATTCAAGGTCGGCGATCGGGTGCTCGGAAACTTCTGGACGCAATGGATCGACGGTGAGCCACCGCGGGAGATGGCCCGGCATGGCCTGTCGCTCGGCGGACCGCTGCCGGGCATGTTGGCCGAATATGTGACGCTACACGAGGGTGTCGCCGTCAAGGCGCCCGCATCGCTGACGGACGAGGAGGCCGCTACCCTGCCAGTTGCGGCGTTGACGGCATGGTCCGCCCTGATCGAGACAGGTCATCTGAAAGCGGGCCAAACCGTTCTGGTGCAGGGCACGGGCGGCGTCGCCCTGTTTGGGCTCCAGTTTGCGCAGGCCTTCGGAGCCCGTGTGATCGTCACCTCGCGGAACGCGGAGAAGCTGGAGCACGCGAAGGCGCTCGGTGCTTTCGGCGTGATCGACACGCGTGCCGACCCGGACTGGTCCGCTGGAGCGTTGGACCTGACCGATGGGCGTGGTGTCGATCATGTGCTCGAACTGGTTGGCGGCGACAATATTAGCCAGTCGGCAGCCGCGCTCGCGAGCGGCGGGCGTATCGCCCAGATCGGCTTCATGAAGGGATCGGAGATCGTTCTTTCGGCGGTTCCCATGATGCTCAAAAGGGCCATCATCCAGGGCATCTCAGTCGGGCACCGACGGGCATTCGAGGATATGAACCGCGCCATCGACGAGCACGGACTCAAGCCGGTGATCGAGAAGGTCTACGCCTTTGAGGATGTGTGCGCGGCGTTCGATCATCTCGAACGTGGGCCGTTCGGTAAGGTGGTCGTTCGGTTCAAGAATGAAGCTGGAAGCTGATGCTCAATTCCGCCTTGCTGTAGCGTTCAATCGGCGAGGCTGGCGGGCCGAGAGCGATGAAACGGAGAACTACGTCTACGCCATAGCCCTCTATATTGCTTGCTCGACAAGGGCGGCTGATCGCTTGCTTATGCTCGGCTGGAGGATCGTCGCTTGCCGTTGCTAGACCAGAACGGCGTTCACGGGGCGGCGGAGCGAGAAAGGCAGCGTCGGGCCATAACCGAAGCGCATGATGATGTCGGGCCGCATTCCGCCTTCCCCAATCAGCGCCGCCAATTCAGGCCGCAGCCGCGCGACCTCGACAGGCTGGTTGACGAAGGCGTGTTTGAGGCCGGAAGCGGTCGCGGCAAGCGCGAAACGCTGGCAGGCGCGACCGGTCGCGATCCAGTGCGCCTTGTCCTCGCGCTCCGCCACAAAGATCGCGATACCGGCCGAAGAGTCGATCTGACGCGCATATTTGTCGCTTTCGGCGCCAGCCGCAAAGAACAAGTCAAAGGCGATACGACCGAGAAATTCCGGGAGCACGGGATTGCCGCTTGTGGCCGAGAACAGCCCGTCACCGGACGCCATGGCGCTGCGCGGATTGAACCGCAACCATCGTTTCAGCTCAGCCACGAAGGCCGCGTCGGCCAGCTGCGCATCGTTGCCGGCAACGATCAGGTCCCGCACCTGGTTGATCCGCGCGCGGTCGGAAAGCAAGATGAGGCGCACACCCGGCGTTTCGGCGGACTGTCGAAGCGCCTCGATATCCACTGCAGGCACCGGGCGCCCGTCATATTCCGCTCGAGTGGATTGTCGCAGGGGAATGGCGGCGAGCAGCGGGTGAGGACGGGCTTCCGCCCTGGAGAAGGAATAGCGGATGCGCTCGCCTCCAGCGTCCGTTTCCAACTGCCCGGGCCGTCCGGTCGCCGTGGCTGCGATCAGCAGGTTCTCGGCCGCGCACCCGAGACTGACATAAAGGTGGTGATTGTCAGGATCGACGACCGGTGTCACGCGTGAGAAGTCGGGCAGTATGTCGATCGCGTTTCCCTCAACGTGAAACCGCCAAGGTTGGGTATTGTGGCCATTGGCGGCAAGTGTTGCGTATCGAATGATGTCGGTCATGCCCGCGTCGACACGGATCGGAGCGCGAAGAGTGCCTGCATAGGCATCGAATTCGCCCATCGAACCAACCGCCGACCGCCAACCGATAGCGCCCCCGCCAGCCAGCACAAGCGCGCCACCTGCGCCGATAAGCATGTCTCGTCGTCTCATGCCGGCTCCCTTCACTGCCATTTTACGCGGGGTGGTGCGACATGCGGTTGACCTCGGTCAAAAGACCGACGCGCGGCGTACGCTGCCATCGATGCCCTCATCGGCCTGCATTGCCCCCAGATGACGATTCCCGCTCAGGAATATGCCCTTCAATGGCGCGAGCGGAGCGGTCGCTTGATAGTCAGCAACTCAGTCACATCTGACCTGAGACCCTTTTCTCCTCCGGCCTAGGCCGTAGTGACGATTTAAGGATTTGGGATTCCCAAGTGGTCGCAAATCGGATTCAACGCTGATTTTGGAGGATCGGCGATGGACTGCGATGCTCTTCGGGATGATCAGTGGGAGCGGATCAAAAGCTTCGTGCCCGGCGGCACGAAGGGCAAGCGCGGGCCGCGCACCGACAATCAAGTTTCTGGATGCGCTGTTGTGGATGGCGCGCTCGGGCGGTCGTTGGCGTGATCTGCCCGAGCGGCTGGGCGACTATCGCTCTGTGAAACGGCGCTATTACCGCTGGATCGAGATGGGCGTTCTCGATGAGATGCTGGCGGTGCTGGCGCGCGAAGCCGATCTGGAATGGCTGATGATCGACAGCACCATCGTGCGGGCGCACCAGCATGCGGCCGGCGCCCGCGCCGCAAAAGGGGGGCGGATGCCCAGGGCCTGGGCCGGTCTCGCGGCGGCCTGAGCACCAAGATCCACGCCGCCGCCGATGCCCTCGGGCTCCCAGTCCGCCTGATGGGGACGCCGGGGCAGCGCAATGACATCGCCCTTGCCCACGACCTCATCGAAGACATGGATGCGGCCGCCCTGCTGGCTGACAAGGGCTATGACGCAAACCATCTCGTTGATGCCATAGAAGAACGGGGAGCCGAAGTCGTCATTCCGCCGAAGCGGGATCGCAAGATTCAGCGCGCCTATGACACCGACCTCTACAAGGAGCGCAACAAGATCGAGCGCTTCTTCAACAAGCTCAAACAGTTCAGGCGCGTCGCCACGCGATACGACAAGTTGCTCGTCAACTTCATGGGGTTCGTCAAACTCGCCGCAATCGCCATCTGGCTCAGATAGTTAAATCGTCACTACGGCCTAGGGGCGGCGCCATGCTGATTTGTGGGATCGCAGTGCTCTCGCATCAGTTCAGCACGGCGGCCGATCGAGCCCGGGCTTTCGGCTGGTGGGGCATCGTTACTGGGTTCGGTCTCGGCTTCGGTCCGGTGATCGGCAGCGGGATCGCAGCCCCGATGGGCTGGGCCTGGGTGTTTCTGATCCACGGTTTCATCGCCGTGCTGACCGTCATCCTGGCTTGGCGCGGTGTTCGGGAATCGAAGGATCCAGCCGCTCGGCGCTTGGATCTCGGCGGCATCGCGACCCTGTCACTGGCCGTCTTTTGCGTCGCCTACGTCATTACTCAGGGCAGCGAACTCGGTTTCACCAGCCCGATCGCGCTGGCGATCGTCGCCACAGCTGCCCTCAGCCTGATCGCCTTCGTCATTGTCGAGCAGATCGTGCCGCACCCGATGTTTGATTTCTCGGTTTTCCGCATCCGGCCCTTTTCCGGGGCGCTGTTCGGCTCGATAGGCATGAATTTCAGCTTCTGGCCGTTCATGATCTATCTACCGATCTGGTTTCAAGCGGGGCTCGGACTCGATGGTCTGGTCTCCGGCTTGGCACTTCTCGCCTACACCCTGCCGACGTTAGTCGTCCCGCCATTTGCCGAACGCCTTTCGCTACGCTTTGGCGCCGGCACCGTCATCCCGGCGGGACTGTTCGTGATCGGTCTCGGCTTTTTCATTATGAAGATTGGAGCAGGCGGCGGCTCGCTGGCCTTGGCGACGACGTTGGTTGGCGCGTTGCTGGCCGGGATCGGCCTCGGGGCGACCAACACGCCGGTCACCAACACCACGACCGGATCGGTGTCGAGCGACAGGGCCGGCATGGCCTCCGGCATCGACATGAGCGCTCGGATGATCTCGCTCGCCATCAACATCGCGCTGATGGGCTTCGTCTTGCTCGAGGGCGTTCAGGAGCGCCTGAGTGCGGTGTCCGGATCGTTCGACGCCACGCAGCTTCGGCACGTCGCCGAACAGATCGCCGCCGGAAACGTCGGTGCTCTCGATCAAGCCGCTCCGGGAGTGTCGAAGGTGCTCGGTCCTGCCGCACTGGCCGGCGGCTTCGGTGAGGTGATGCTCTACGGCGCCATTGGTGTCTGGGTGCTGGCCGCACTCAGCTTCTTCACCTTCGGGAGGAGGAAAGATGTCGATGGCGCGTCATGAGGTTGGAGCCAGACGGCCGGCCCGTCCGAGTGTCTTGCGCTATGCCGAGGTCGGCCCGTTCGAGCGACGTGCCATCTCGACGAACAGACTTCCGGCCCGCGAGAGCGGCCGCACTGGCGAGGCAACGAGTCCGAACTCGCGATGCAGCGGTGAAGTGAGCGTCGAAACCCGAAAGCCGCGGTGCTGTTCCGGCAATGTGGATTCCGGCACGAGGCTGACACCCGCGCCCTCCCGAACAAGGGCAATCGCGCTCGACCAATCGCGCACCTCGATCTCAATGTTCTGGAGCGTCAATCCGGCCGCGTCGGCGAGCGAGCGGGCGTTCGTATGGCACCCGCCGGTGGCGAGAACGAAGGGCGCTGCCACCAGTTCGGCCAACGAGACCGAAGTACGCCGTGACAGGGGATGCGCCGCCGGCAGGATCGGAACCCAGACATCCCGTCCGAGTGGGACGGCTTTTCTGGCCGGAGACGGGTTAAGAACGACGCCCAGGTCGATCGATCCCGCCGCGAGCCAAGCCTCCACTTCCATGTCATCGGTTTCGAGCGGCACGAGGTCGATGCCCGGATGGAGCGTACGAAAACGCCGAAGCAAGGGCGGAAGGACCGTGGCGAAGACACTTGGAAACCCCGCCAGACGGATGGCGCCGGTCTCCTCGCCGATCAGTGCCATTGCCTCCCTTTCGATCGCCTCCAGATGCGAAAGGGCTGTTCGCGCATGGTCGAGCGCGCGCTCTCCGAAGGCGGTCAACTCGACGCCCCGCGGTTGCCGGACGAGCAGCTTCACACCGAGGCTCTCTTCGAGCGCGGCCAGGGCTTGGCTCATCCCCGATTGGGTGACGCCCAGCTTGTCCGCGGCTGCGGTGAAGCTGCCGGCCTCGGCAACGGCGATCAGGCTCTGGAGTTGGGTCAGGTTCATAGTAGCTGAGCTTATAGCAAGAAATTATGGGAGTAATTTTCATTATATCACGGGACCTGCCAATGTGGGTGGCGATCTATCCCCTCAGCGAGGCCCCGACGATGAAGCTCTATTTCGCCCCCGACACCTGTTCGCTCTCGCCGCACATCGTGCTTCAGGAGCTCGGACTGCCCTACGAGCTCGTCCGCGTGAACAATCGAACGAAACGCACATCCACGGGAGAGGACTTCCTCGCCATCAATCCGAAGGGCTATGTCGCGGCGCTCAAACTCAATACTGGCGAGGTTCTGACCGAAGGACCGGCCATCGTTCAGTATCTGGCCGACCTGAAGCCGGAGGTGGGATTGGTGCCGGCCGCCGGTACGCTGGCGCGGGTTCGGCTGCAGGAGTGGCTCAACTTCATCACCAGCGAGGTTCATGCCGGATCGAGCCCGTTGTTCAATCGAGCCTTGCCGGAGGAGGTGTTGGCGATCTTCCGGGACCGGCTGTTCCGGCGTCTCGACTTCATCGAGGTAAACCTCGCATCTCGGGATTATCTGGTGGGCGACGGCTTCACGGTCGCCGACGCCTACCTCTTCACCGTGCTCGGCTGGATGAAGGGCTTTTCGATCGATCTCGACCGTTGGCCGGCGACCGCGCGCTACATGCAGCGGATCGGCGCGCGGGCGTCCGTCCAATCTGCTTTGGCACGGGAGACGGAGATTCCTCCGGTGGAATGACGTGCAAGTTCGGCTTCGACCCGTTGATCGGAGAGCGGTCGGTAGTCGCGGCGCGCGGCAGAGAAGATTCAGGGCGCGTCGTCTCGTCGGAACCTTCCCGGTGCACAGCCGACGACCCGCCGGAAGGTTGTGCTGAAGGCCGCTTCGGATTCATAGCCGATGGAAAAGCCGATCGCCCCGACACTGTCGTTCGTTCGCTTGAGCCGCTCAGCCGCGAGCACCATGCGCCAGCGGATGAGATAGTCCAGGGGTGGTTGTCCAACCGCTTCTCGGAAGCGCGCAGCGAACGTGCTGCGCGACATGCCGGCGATGGCTCCCAGTTCCGCAAGCGTCCAGTGGCGAGCGGGCTCGGCGTGCATCGCGCCGAGCACTCTCGTCAACCGGGGATTGGACAGCGCCGACAACCATCCGGCGGGTTTGTCCGTCGCGGAGGCGAGCCAGAGCCGCAAGACTTGCAAGAGCATGATCTGGGCGAGGTGCTCCGCCATCAGCATGCCACCTGGAGGCCGATCTTTCAGTTCCGCAGCCAGTTGCTCCAGCGACCAGCGCAGAACGGCAGCCTGGTTCGAGGCGTCACGCACATGAACGATTGCCGGCAAGGACCCGAACAACATTCCGGCATGATCGCCCTCGAAAGAAAAGCGGCCGCCGATCAGGAAGAAGTCGCCGCCGTCGTTGCAGGTCGCGATGCCGTCGACAGCCTGATCATAGATGGTGGGAGATTCGATCGGGGGCAATGCGAGGTCCGTCGCGAAGAGGAACGGACGGCCGCGCGTGAGCAGGAAGCAGTCGCCGGCTTCGATGCGTCGCGGATCAGGCTCCCCATCGACCTGGACCCAACAGGCGCCGCGCATGACGGCGTTGAACTTGATGCCTTCATGCGGGGGAAATCGGATCGCCCACTCACCACCGGCGTCAAGGCCCGCGCTGATCGCACTTTTCGGCTGCAGAAGCGACAGAACATCGGACAATGGGTCCAAGGCAAAAATCCAGACGATCGAGAAGGAAAGACAGACTATACGACATGGATCGTGCGAGTGCCACGGGTCATCATTCCTGAGAGCAAACATGCGGGCGAAACCGCACCTCTCGGAGAGACACCATGATCGACCATCAGAAACCGCTCGGGTCCAGCTTTGGGGCAAGAAGCACCGCGACGGATGTTCTCGCCGATATCGATCTCACCGGTAAGCGCGCGATCGTCACCGGAGGCCATTCGGGGCTCGGCTTGGAAACGACGAGGGCGCTTGCCGCTTCTGGAGCCCAGGTCATCGTCGCCGCACGCAATCCAGCGGCAGCGGCCGTAGCCACGAAGGACATCGTCGGCGTGACGGTCGAGCCGTTGGACCTGTCGCACCTCGACAGCGTGCGCGCCTTCGCCGAGCACATCCTCACCGGTGGCCAACACATCGATATTCTGATCAACAACGCCGGCATCATGGCCTGCCCGGAGGAGAGGGTAGGACCAGGCTGGGAGGCGCAGTTCGCCACCAATCACCTCGGGCATTTCACGCTGACAAACGCGCTTTGGCCGCGGCTCGAAGGTGGTGCACGTGTCATCTCGGTCTCTTCGGCCGGCCACCACAATTCGCCAATCCGTTGGGACGACCTTCATTTTGTTGGCGGCTACGACAAATGGCGCGCCTACGGCCAGTCGAAGACGGCGAATGCGCTATTCGCTGTCCATCTCGGCCGGCTAGGGCGCGAGGCCAGCGTGCAGGCCTTCTCGCTTCATCCCGGAAAGATCTTCACGCCGCTCCAGCGGCATCTGGCGCAGGCGGAGATGATCGCCGAGGGCTGGCTCGACGCGAGCGGTGCGCCAGCCGACCCGACCTTCAAGACGCCAGCCCAAGGCGCAGCGACGCAAGTGTGGGCCGCGACCTCGCCGATGCTCGACGGTCTTGTCGGTCTCTATTGCGAGGATTGCGATATTGCCGTGCGCGCCGAGACTGCAAATGAACCGTTCGTCGGGGTTCGAGATTACGCCGCCGATCCCGATGAGGCCGAGCGGCTCTGGACACTCTCGGCCGAACTCACCGGCATCGATGCCTTCGATGCATCGAGGTGATGCCATGCGGGTGGGCGGTGCCAAAAAGCGTGACAGGAGCGAAGACGCAGCCGAGCGATCGCCCCTCAGTGAGTTCGATGTTCTCGATGACGATCCCGATGTGGATGCCGGTCGGGCAAGCCGTTTGCGCCAGCAGGTCACATCGAATGCCCGGCAGGCGACGATGGACCCGGCCGATGGCCTCGACTTGTGAGGATCGCCATGCAGACCAAGACCCGCATGAATGTCTATTTCGATCCTGACCTCCTAAAGAAGGTCGAGGCCCTGGCGCTCCGTCGCAACATCTCCAAATCCGCCGTGATCGAAGCCGCCGTCGCCTCCTTCCTGTCGGCGGATGCGTCCGAGCGACTTGAGGCCGCGTTCGCCCGCCGCATGGATCGCATAGGCCGCCAGATCGACGGGCTCGATGAAGACCTCGCCATCCTCGGAGAGACGCTCTCGCTGTTCATTCGCTTCTGGCTGACCATCACACCGCCGTTGCCCGATAGCGCGCAGGCCTCGGCGAGGGCGAAAGGCGCAGAGCGGTTCGAGGGCTTCCTGCAATCGCTGGGGCGGAGACTCGCAACCGGGGATCGGTTCCTGAAAGACCTGTCGCGGGACGTGGACGCGAACCGGAACAAGCATATCGAATAGCCTACTACGCCACGTCGGATTATTGCGGCGGTGGAAAGTCGATGCGCGCGGCGGCGACCTGCTCTCGGACCACGCACCCTTCGACATGATCGTTGATGAGGCCCATCGCCTGCATGAAGGCATAGACCGTCGTCGGCCCGACGAAGGCCCAACCGCGCTTCTTCAGGTCTTTCGACAGGGCAATGGACGCCGCCGATGTCGAGGCAGATTGTGGCGCGGCCTGGTCCTGGATCGCCGGCTCGAAACGCCAGATATAGGCGGCGAGTGAGCCTTCCTGCTTCACCATTTCCTGGGCGCGTTTCGCGTTGTTGACGACGGCGGTGATTTTGCCGTGATGGCGGACGATGCCTTGATCCTTCAGCAGCCGTTCGACATCCACATCGGTGAAATCGGCGATGCGGTCGAAGTCGAAGCCATGAAACGCAGCGCGGAAATTCTCCCGCTTGGTGAGTATAGTGCGCCAGCTCAAGCCCGACTGAAAACCTTCGAGGCACAGCTTCTCGAACAGGCGGCGATCGTCATCGACCGGGAATCCCCATTCGGTGTCGTGATAGGCGAGAAATTCGGGCGCCGCCGCGCACCAGCGGCAGCGCGGGCGGCCGTCAGGGCCTGGAATAGTCGTGCTCATGGCTCAGGCTTTCAGAAAGGCAAGCCGGTCATCGGTACGCCCCGGCGTCACGTCGAGAATTTCAGCGCTGACCACACCTTGGGCGACGAAGGGATCGTCCTGCACACGTACGTCGATTTCCGAGCGCGATGCGTTGTGCGCGAGAATCGCACCGCCCGCATTCGGCTGGAGGCTACCTACCAGCAGGAAGACGCCATCGTCGAAACCGCGTTTGATCCAGGCATTGTGGCCGTCCATCAATGGCGGGGCTTTCGTCTTGTCGGCGAAGCGGAGGGTGATGACGAACATGGTGGCTCCTTCAGGATAATTGGCGGGGGTGTGTGAGTGAGGCCGCCGGGCATTGGGCCAGCAGCCAAGCTTCCATGTCTGCGACCTCGCGGCGGATGAAGTCCTCGTCGCGAAGGGCGGTGGCTAGCGTCGCGACGCCTTGGCTGCGCATCAGAATGTGGAGGGCCAGCGCATCGGCATTTGCGGCGCGGCCGAGGGCTATGAACTGTCGGGCGAGCCAGTCGCGAAACAGCGAGAACAGCCGAGCGGCATCGCCCTTGGCCGTATGATCGAGTTTGGCCAGTTCGTTGCACAGCGTGCCGACCGGGCAGCCATGCGCCATGATCTTCATCCGGTTCGCGATGAGAATATGGACAAAGCTGCGGATGCGATCTGTCGGAGACTCCGTATCCTGCTCCCAGGCTCCCAGCATGGCTCGGGTGTTTGCCATGCGCCGCTCGATCACGGCATCGAGAATCTCGTCCTTGGTTTTGAAGTGATAGTAGAAATTGCCACGCGACAGCCCGACATCCTTGGCGATGTCGGCAAAGGAGGTCGCTTCGAACCCGTGCTCATAGAAGAGCCGATCGGCGACATCCACGATCTGTTGGCGTGTTTCGTTCGCGCCCATATCTGGCCTCCACGATCATGGCGCGGAGGGACAAAGCCGACAATCGCGCCGTAGGACGTTTGACCTAGAAACATCTAGGGCAAGCGTCCTACGTGGTCAAGCGCGGGGATCGAATAGCGGCTTCGCATCTCAGTTCCGAAGCGCCTGCACGACGCGCACAGATGCCGGCGTGGCGCACGAAGTGATCATCGCCTAACCCGCCCCGCATGGGAGGGCTGTTGGTCGGTACTGTCGATCGATGAGATTGACGCCGAGCGCTGCAAGCGTGCAGACGCCGAGCAGGACGGCGGTGCTGACGGTGTCACCCCGTCCGACCCAGCTCGCGACGATCGGTGCCAGCACGAGCAGCGCGCCGTTGTTCATCGATTCCGACGACGCCAGCACGAAGCCGGCGTCCGAGCCGGCTCGGCTCGCCTGAATGGCGGTGTTGGCGGGCGCGGCTAGGCCCGAGGCAAAGCCCCAGAGAGCCAGAAGACCGATCGCCAAACCGAGGCTCGGTTCGGTCGCGAAGAAGGCGCTCTGCGTTACGCAGATGAGCGCGATAGCGAAAATGAGGACGGTCTCTGGCCGTCCGGCCCAGGCGGCGAGGCGCCCGATGGTGAGATTACCTGCCGCAAGACCGACCCCGAACGCGGTGACCGAGAGCCCGACCATGCTGGTGGAAAGACCATAGCGGCTGCGCAGTACCTCGCCGGAGATCAGAAACCCGGCGATCGTCGCGCCGAGCCAGAAGCCCTTGGAGAGGTTGGGCCGGAGGATCGCGCCATCGAGCAGGCGGGCTGTCGAGGCTTTGAGCGGTCGGCCTTGCCGCGCAACAGAGGGAGGCAGAATGCGCGCGGCCAGCACGAGAACGGCGAGGCAGCCACAAGCAACGGTCACGAACGGCGCCTGCCAATCGAAGACCTCGGTGAGGAGCCCCGCGAAGGTCGGCCCGGTGGCGATGCCGAGGGTCAGGCCGAAGAGGACGAGGCCCATGGCGCCGGCTTGGCGGTCTTCGGGAACGGTCTCGGCGATCAAGGCGAAGGCGGTTGGCGTCAGGGCCGCACCCGCCGCGCCGCCGAGAATGCGGGCGATGATCGCGAAGGTGAGCGACGGCGCGAAGGCTACAGCCAGCGCGTCGGCGGCAAAGAGCGCTAATGCTGGGAGAAGCAGGCGCCGCCGGCCGATCCGGTCGCTGAGGAGGCCGATGAGCGGGGCGAGCACGGCGTAGGACACCGCATAGGCCGATACGAGCCAAGCGATATCGGCGGGTTTCGCCGTGAAGGCCGACGCCAGTGGCGTCAGCATCGGCGCAAGCATGAACTCAACCGCGCCGACGAAATAGACGGCGAGCGCCAGCGTTGTGAGGATGAGCGAGGGAGATGGGGCTGGTTTCGGCATGGACAGGTGTCTCCGGTACGCTGGTGTCGTCCTGACCGGAGGCAGCTTTCAGGGTGATGAGAAGCTTCTGGCGACGGGTTTCGAGATCGGCCATCTGCCGTTCGATCGCCGCAAGCTTCAACCGATGTGCAGCGGCCACCTTCGGACAGGCGGTGACCGTGGCGGGATCGTCGACTATGCAATTGAGAAAGGTCGCGATTTCCTCGGTGGTGAAGCCGAGCCGGATCATCCGGCCGATGCGGCGCACCAGAAGCACATCGGTTTCGTCGAAATCGCGATAGCCATTCTCGTCGCGGGTGGCGCGGATCAGGCCGACCTTCTCGTAATGACGGACGGAGCGCACGCTCGCCCCCGTCCTTTTTGCAACGCCTCCGATCTTCATCCGCCCTCCTGCTGCATCTCGTAACCCCTGACATCAATGTCAGGGTCAAGGGCAAATCGATCAAGGAGCAACCGCGTTCTTTTCCGTGCCGACCGGGTGCTGCATGCGGGAACTGACCGCGATGCGATTCCAGATGTTGATGGTTCCGATGGCGATCGTCAGTTTGGCGATGTCGGTCTCCGAGAAGATGGCGCGGACGGTTTCAAAAGCAGCGTCGGGAATGCCCGTCTCGGCGGCGAGCGTCACGCTCTCGGTCCATTCGAGAATTGCCCGGTCGCGCGCGTCGAAGAACGGGGACTCGCGCCAGACGGCGACGAGATGCAGCAATTGGGCGTCCATCCCGTCCGCCAGAGCGTCCTTCACATGCAGGTCGACGCAGTAGGCGCAACCGTTGATCTGCGAGGCGCGCAGCTTGACGAGATGAAGCGTGCGCTTGTCGAGGCCCGACTTGGCCACGGCGCCGTCGAGGGTGCGGACAGCCTGATAGAGTTCGGGTGCCAGCGCGGCGATGTTCAGTCTGGGGTGCATGGAGGCCTCCAATCGCGAGAGGGGTTGGCTGAGAATCATGGATAATATATATCCATGATTATGGCGTAATCCAAGAGCGGAGCGGGAGACGACGATGCGGCGCATGAGTGACGGGGTGGAGGCGGCGCTGCATTGCGCTCTGGTGCTGGCCGGATTGCCGGAGGGCAAAGTGCTTCCTGGCAAGAGCCTCGCCGAATTGCACGGCGTCTCGGAAACCTATCTTCTGAAGCACCTGCGGGCGCTCGCTGCGGCTTCCGTCATCG
Organism: Xanthobacter agilis; assembly: GCF_021730435.1. Taxonomy (GTDB): domain Bacteria; phylum Pseudomonadota; class Alphaproteobacteria; order Rhizobiales; family Xanthobacteraceae; genus Xanthobacter; species Xanthobacter agilis. The sequence continues at coordinate 155,524 of NZ_JABWGX010000008.1, read as the reverse complement.
ATGCCGTGCCGGGGCCGCGCGGTGGCTATCGGCTGGCGCGCAACCCGGAGCGCATCACGTTGCTCGACATCGTCGAAGCGATCGACGGGCGGGAGCCCGCCTTCGTCTGCCGCGAAATCCGCCGGCGCGGTCCGGGCAAGGCGAAAGACCCGTGCGTCTACAAGGCCGATTGCTTCATCAAGACCCGCATGATCGCCGCCGAGGAGGCTTGGCGGACTGCCCTGCAACAACAGACCCTTGCCGATCTCGTTGCCGACGGAGCCCAATTGATCGACGCACACAACAAGAAGGCGGTGGCGACCTACGTTAAGAAGGCACAGCGCTGAGCGAGATCAATTGGCCCGTAGCGAATATCCAATCCCGCCGATTACCGCCTTTTCTTCGCCAGGACCGCATGGCGCCAGAACCTTGTTGAATAAGCCCAATTCCCGGCTCTTTTAATCGACCCCGTCTGGGGATCGTCTGACTTCTCCCCAGCGAGATCGGGGATCGAATGGCGGCTTCGCACCACAATTCCGAAGGGCTTGCGCGCGGCGCGCGGATGCTGCGCACGGCGCTTGGCCAGCGCCCTCATGCTCTTTGACCATGCTGGATCGCCCGGCGGACCGCCTTTGTCGTCCTGGCGCATCCACGCACAACCTGGGCCATGGCGCACCCTCCCATTCTTGCGAAGAGACTGCGCCATCAAAGGCCGGGATTAAACACGCAGCATCTACCGCGTGGAGAGCGGCAGGGGGGGCGGCGGGGTTGTGGTGCCCTCGCCGAGCGAGCGCTGCACCATCACGCTGTCCGCCCACCGTCCATAGCGGTAGGCGACGCCCGGCAGCAGCCCGACCCGCACGAAACCGAACCGCTCGTGCAAGCCGAGGGACGCCGAATTATCGGCGTCGATATAGCCGATCATCTGCCGGAAACCGGCCGCGGCGCAGGCGTCGATCAGCGCCCGCATGAGCCGGCCGCCCACCCCTTGCCCGACATGCTCGTGATGCACATAGATGGAGTGCTTCACGGTGTAGCGATAGGCGGGCCGCTTGCGGAACAGCACCACATAGGCATAGCCCACCACCTTGTCGCCGCAGGTCGCGACGATGTGGGGAAAGCGGCGGCTTTTCAGGTTCTTGCGCCGGTCGCGCAGATCATCGGGCTCCGGCGTGCCCTCGTCGGCCACGCCCTCCTCCACGCCGCGGCGGATGTGGCGACGGTAGATCGCCAGCATGGCGTCCAGATCGCTGTCCCGCGTCGGCCGAATGGTGATCGCGCTCCCCTGGAGCGCGTCCCGAGCCTGCCCCTGCTCCATGACCAAACCCGACCTTCCCGTTATTGCGCGACCACATAGGTATAGAGCCGCACCCGGCCCGACCCGTCCACCTCGCGATAAACGCCCTGGATCTCCACGTCAAAGCCGGGAAAGGTGTTGAAGCAGGCTTCGAACATCCTGAGATAATCAATCATGGGCTGTGCCCGCTCGTTCAGCCGCTCGCCCGGCACGATGGTGGCTATTCCCGGTGGATAGACCACGAACGGCGTCGTGGCGATGCGGCCGGATATCTCCCCGATCGGCAAATAGTCCACATCGTTGCGCACCAGGCACCGGGCGGCGTCGTGGGGCGACATGGCGATGTCCGGCAGGTGGTCCGGCGCGAACTGCTGGGCCTGGAGCGCGCTGACATTGGCCGCCCGGAAGAAGCGGTGCATCTGCCCGCACAGATCGCGCAGCCGAACCCCGGCGTAGCGCGTCGCCCGGCGGCGGAAGAAGGCCGGAATCACGTCTTCCAGCAGCGCATTGTCATCATGCAGCTTCTTGAAGGCGACAAGGCCCGAAATGAGGGTTCCCGCCTTCGAGGCCTCCACCCCCGGCGTCAACAGGAAGAGCAAAGAATTGAGGTCGTTCTTCTCCGCGACGATGCGGTTCTCGCGCAGATATTGCGCGACGATCGGGGCCGGAATGCCATGCTCGGCATAGGCACCGGTGCGAGGATCGAAACCGGGGGTGAGCAGGGTCAGCTTGTTGGGGTCGGTCATGGCAAAGCCCGGCTCAAGACCGGAAAAGCCGTGCCAGCCCGCTCCGGGCGAGAGGTGCCAGAACGCGGGATTGGTGGCCAGAAGGTCGGTCGAGACGCTTTCCCAGGGCACATCGTGCACGGCGCCGGGCCGCGCGGCGTCTGGAATCTGCACCCGGTCCGGCACGAACGGCTCGAAGAACCATTGCCGCTCCGCGCGCTGTTCTTTCTCTTCGAACTCGCGCCGCACCGCGCGGATCTTCTTCCGGAGTTCGATGCCCAGGCGGATGGTGTCGTCCCACAACACTTCGCCGGAACGGCCCTTCATCATCTGGGCGCCCACATCCAGGGAGGCGAACAGCGGGTAGAACGGTGAGGTCGAGGCGTGCTGCATGAAGCTTTCATTGAAGCGCCGGTGCTCCACGCGGCGCCTCTGGCCGGAAATGTGCCGGTCCTTCATGTGGATCTGCGAGGCCTGCGAGAAGCTCGCGAGCTGCTTATGCGTGGACTGGGTGGCGATGATGCCGGGCGAGTCCGGGCCGAGACCGGAAAGCCCCATGGCGAAGCGCCCCGCATAGAGCGGATGGAACTTCATGAAGCCGGCCCAGGCCTCGTCGAAGAGGATATAGTCGCACAGGTGGCCGATCTTGTTCAGGATCATCTGCGCATTGTGGATGGTGCCGTCATAGGTGCACTGCTCCACCACCGCGACGCGGAACGGGCGGGGTTTCTTCCACGCTTCCGGGTCCTTCACCAGCGGATGGGCGCGGATGCGCGCGCGCAGGGCGTCCTCGTCCAGCGCCGAGAAATCCATCGGGCCGATGAGGCCATGGGCGTTGCGCAAAGTGGGCACATAGACCGGAATGCCCCCCGAGATCATCAACGCCCCGTGGTGGGCGGCCTTGTGATTGTTGCGGTCGAACAGGACGAGATCGCCATCCGTCACCAGGGCGGACAGGGCCACCTTGTTCGAGGTGGAGGTGCCGTTCAGCACGAAATAGGTCTTTTCGGCCCCGAAGATCTTGGCCGCCTCCTTCTGCGCCGCCAGGGCCGGCCCCTCATGGGTGAGCAGATCGCCGAGGTCGAGCACCGAATTGTCGAGGTCGTCGCGGAACACCGCCTCGCCCAAATGTTCCATGAACACGCGGCCGATGGGGCTGCGGCTGTAGAACATGCCGCCATTGTGTCCGGGGCAGGTCCAAAGCTGGTTGCCCTCCTCCGCATAATCCACCAGGGCGCCGAAGAAGGGCGTCTTCAGCGTCTCTGCATATTGCTTCAGGCGGCTGATGAGGTTCTTGGCGATGAAGGCCGGGGTCTCTTCCGAAAGGAACACATAGCCGTCGATGAAGTCGAGCACCTCCACCGGCACGTCTTCCAGGCGCTTCCTGCGGATCAGCAGCAGGATGGGAAAATCGAGGCCGCGCCGGCGCATCAGGTTGATGAGCGAGGCGGTTTTGCCCTCCAGGCCCTTCTTGCCCCAATCCACCATCATGCAGCCGATGGCGGCATCGGTCTGCACCGCCATTTCGGCGTCCTCGAGGTTGCGCGCGCGCACCACCTCGAAGCCCGAGCGCTCGATTTCCGCGACGATCTGATTGAAGCGGACGCCCTCCAGATCCTCCGCATCGAAGGAGGGGGTGGCGAACAGGAACGTGAAGCGTCTGAAATAATCCATGGGGCACCCGCGCTGATCCGGGGAGTGGTGTCGTTCGGTTCCATGACATTGCCACGACATGACCTGAACGCGGCTCCCGATACCGTTCCGGCCACACCGGCAAGGCCGCCGACGGGTCATGCAGTCGAGGCGGCAAACCTTTGCTAAAATTGGCATTCGATCAAAAAGTGACGTTCTTCGAGTCGCCGGGATTCCCTACGGTGCACACAGTAGATGTTTTCTGGCAGGCCTGCCGCAAATGTGGTGCCGACGGCACCGGTGCGTTGCGGAAGGCGACGGGGGTGGCGATGCCAGTCGAGGGTTCCAGTGTGCACCGCGCAAGCGGCCGCCGCGTCATGTGCACCGCAGAGGGATCTTGCTCGGGAACGGGTACCCCACGCCATGGCTGAGCCCCTCACGCCCGCCCCTCCCCTGCCGGCCGTTGCGTCACGCCCCCAAGGGGCGGCGCGCGCGCAGACCCTGCTGTCGAGCTGCGCCACCGGCGCGCTCATGCTCGCTCCGCTTGTCGGCTCCCTCGGCATCGGCCTGCCGGCAGCGGCACAGACCATCGCCCTGCCCTCCACCACCAGCGGCATCAGTCTCGACAGCTACGCACCCGCCACCGGTTTTATCGTCAACCCCGGCACCACCATTTCAGGTCCCGGCAACGCGATCACCGGCAGCGCGTCCAGCACCTGGACGCTCAACAATCAGGGCCTGGTGTCCGGCCCGTCGAGCATCGGCATTTCGCTTGCCGGCAACGGCACCATCGTGAATGGCGGCAGCCAGATCACCGGCGCGCAGATCCAAGGCGGCAGCGCCGCCGGTGTCAGCTTTGGCACCTCCGCCAACGCGGCGGGGGCGACCCTTTCCAATTATGGAACCATCACCGGCGACAGCCACGGAGCCTATGCGGCGCGTGGCGCCACCGTCCGCAACATCGGCACGGCGGCGTCCATCATCGGGCAATACGGCGTGTCCATGGGCCGCAATGGCTCCAGCACCACCTATGCCACCGGCACCGTCGCCAACTCCGGCACCATCCTGGGCACGTCCCAGGGCGGCGTGACGGTCAGCTACGGCACCGGATCTGTCACCAATGCCGCGACCGGAACCATTTCGGGCGCGACCGACGGCGTGCGGTTCTCTTTCACCAGCGGGGCCGTCGCCACCGTGGCGAATGCGGGCCTCATCAACGGCACGAGCCATTATGGCGTTGGCGTCGACATGGGCATCGTCACCAACACCAGGACCGGCACCATCACCGGCTATTCCGGCGTGCTCCTGAGCACCGGGACCCTCACCAATTCCGGCACCATCATCGGCACCGACGCCATCGGCATCAATTCCTCGGGCGCGGGCAACATCGTCGTCAACGGCGCATCCGGCCGGGTCGTGGGAGTCTTAAACGGGTTCAAGGGTTTCGGTGGAACGGTGGTCAACAAGGGCACCATCGCGGCCACCGGCAGCGGGGGAACGGGCGTCTATTCCTTCGCCACCGATACCATTACGAACATCGGCACCAGCTCCCTCATCGTCGGCCGCGATTTCGGGCTTCAGCTGATCTATGCCGGGTCCCTGGTGCGCAACGAAGGCACCATCAGCGGCATCGCACGTTACGGCATCAACCAGTACACCAACGGGACGATCGTTAATTTCGGCGCGGACGCACGCATCAGCGGCGGGCTGGCGGGCATCGTCATTTCCAACGGCACCCTCGCGAACGTGATGTCGGTGGATATTTCGAATGCCGGCACCGTCGCCGCCACCCTGGCCAAGGGCGTCGGCATCTGGACCCAGGACGGGCTTGGCACCATCCAGAACACCGGCTCCATTCTCGGCGGCTCCGATGGCATCGGTGTTCGGATGGATGCCGGCGGATCGCTCACGAGCACGGGCATCACCTCGCGGATTTCCGGCGGCAAGATCGGCGTCGATGTGCGCGGGGCGGCGGGAACGGTCGCCAATGAAGGAACCATCGTCGGCACGCAGACGGCGGGCGTGCGCCTTCAGGCGGGTGGCGCCGTCACCAACACCGGCACGCGGGCGCTGATCTCCGGCGGCGCCTATGGCGTCCTCGTCCGCGGCGGCGCGGCCCAGATCACCAATTCCGGATCCATCCGGGGATCAGCCGGGGTGCAATTCGGCGCGGGAACGGCAGGCGGCACGCTTGCCAATTCCGGGACCATCGTGGGCGCAAAGACCAGCGGCGTGCGGATGCAGGCCGGCGGCTCCGTCAGCAACACGGGCTCCGCCGCGCGCATCACCGGCGCCCAATTCGGCGTCGTATTCAACAGCGGGCCGGCAGGTCTCTATAATTCCGGCGTCATCGGCGGCGACACCGGCGTGCTCTTCGGTGCCGAGACCCTGGGCGCCACCCTGGTCAATGCGGGTACCATTCGCGGCGCGGAGAAAAGCGGCGTCCAGATGGACGCCGGCGGAAGCCTCGCCAACACCGGCACCACGGCCCGCATCGAGGGAGCCAGGATCGGCGTCGCGATCCAAGGCGGCACGGCGGACGTGTCCAACGCGGGCACCATCGCCGGCGCCACCGGCGTGCTCTTCGGCGAGGACACGGAAGACGGCACACTCACGAACACCGGCACCATTCGTGGCGCGAAAGGCGCCGGGGCGTGGCTCCGGGCCGGTGGGTCGGTGAGCAACACGGGCACGCGCGCGCACATTTCCGGCGCGCGCTACGGCGTGGCGATCTCGGGCGGCCTCGCGGACCTCACCAACGCGGGCACCATCGACGGCGCCACCGGCGTGCTGTTCGGCGACGGAACGGGAGGCGGCACCCTCGTCAATTCCGGCACCATCAGAGGCTCGTCCGGTAGCGGCGTGCAGGTGCAGGCCGGCGGCTCCGTCAGCAACACGGGCTCCGCCGCGCGCATCACCGGCGCCCAATTCGGCGTCGTATTCAACAGCGGGCCGGCAGGTCTCTATAATTCCGGCGTCATCGGCGGCGACACCGGCGTGCTCTTCGGCGCCGAGACCCTGGGCGCCACCCTGGTCAATGCGGGTACCATTCGCGGCGCGGAGAAAAGCGGCGTCCAGATGGACGCCGGCGGAAGCCTCGCCAACACCGGCACCACGGCCCGCATCGAGGGAGCCAGGATCGGCGTCGCGATCCAAGGCGGCACGGCGGAGGTGTCCAACGCAGGGACCATCGCCGGCGGCACCGGCGTGCTCTTCGGCGAGGACACGGAAGACGGCACGCTCACGAACACCGGCACCATTCGTGGCGCGAAAGGCGCCGGGGCGTGGCTCCGGGCCGGTGGATCGGTGAGCAACACGGGCACGCGCGCGCACATTTCCGGCGCGCGCTACGGCGTGGCGATCTCCGGCGGCCTCGCGGACCTCACCAACGCAGGCACCATCTCCGGCGCCACCGGCGTGCTGTTCGGCGACGGAACGGGAGGCGGCACCCTCGTCAATTCCGGCACCATCAGCGGAACGCAAGATGCCGGCGTGGAGTTAAAAACGGGAGGGCGCCTTGCCAACGTGGGCTCCCGCGCGAGCCTCCATGGAGCCCAATATGGCGTGCGGGTCAGCGGCGGCGCGGGGACGCTCGCCAATGCCGGCACCATCGACGGCGACGTCGGCATCGCCTTCAATTCCGGCACCTCCAGCAACACGGTTGCGAACACGGGAACCATCATCGGCACCGGCGGCACCGCCATCCGCTTCGGCGTAGGCGACGACCGCCTGATCCTGGGCCCCACTTCCACCATTGTCGGCGCCGTCGTCGGTGGGAAAGGCATCGACCGGCTGGTGCTGGCGGCCGGCACCAGCGGAAGCTCGGGCACCATCGACAGCGTCTTCAGCGGTTTCGAGACCGTGCACGTGACCGACGGAGCGGTGTGGACGATCACCGCGTCCGGCGCCATCGCCTCGGGCGGGAGGGTGCTGACCGCCGGCACCCTCACCAATGCGGGCGAGATCGATGCGGCCGTGGTTCTCGCGGCCACCGGCACGCTCTCCAATACCGCTGGCGGCACCATCACCAGCGACACCAACGGCGTCACCTGGGCCGACGGTGCCACCGGCACCTTGAGCAACAGAGGCACCATCGCGGCCTCCGGCATCGGCATCGCCGCGGCGGGCGGCGCCACCATCGCCAATCTGGGCGCCGACGCGCTCATTCGCGGCGCCTCCGGCATCGCGATCACGACGGGCGACAGCCGGGTGGTGAATGAAGGCACAGTCGCCGGCACCGCCTCTTCCGGCGTGCGGGCGGTGAGCGGAAGCCTCCTCAACGCCCGCACCGGCGTGGTCAGCGGCGTTGAAAGCGCCGTCGTCCTTGTGTCCGCCGGGACCATCACCAATTTCGGCACCCTCACCGCCACCACGGGTGCCGGCATTTCGCTGGGTCAGGGCGGTCTTGTCGCCAACCGGGGGCTTATCGAAGCGGGCGCGGCGGGGGTCAGCGTTGCGGACGGCTTCGGCTTCGTCAACAACAGCGGGACCATTTCGGCGACGGGCGCCTCGGGCACCGGGATTCTGCTGGCCGGCAGCGGCGGCTCCGAAACGACGATGGGCCCCCTGCCCTGGCCGATCGAAGGGTCCGGCATCCTCGCCAATTCGGGCCTTGTCGAAGGCGGTGGCGTCGGCGTTTCCCTGGCCTCCGGCGGCACCGTGAACAATGGCCGCGCCGGCACCATCCGCGGCGCCCAGGGTATCGTGTTCGCGGACGGCGCCGCCAGTGGCGTCGTGGTCAATGCGGGCACCATCGCCGGCACGTCTCAGGCTGCGGTGCAGGGCGTCGGCGGCGTCCTGGTCAATGCCCAGAGCGGCGTTATCACGGGTGCGGTCAACGGCGTGATGGCGCAGAATGATGGCACCCTGCGCAATGCCGGCACCATCGCCGCCGCATCGGGCGCGGGCCTGCTGCTGGCGTCGGGCGGCATCGTCACCAACTCGGGTATGATCGCGGGCGTGGATGCCGGTATCACGGTTTCCGGCGGCTCGGCCCTCATCACCAATACCGGCACCATCGCCGCCACCGGGGCATCGGGCGTCGGCGTGCTGTTCACGGGGGGAAGCGGCACCGTGGACAATTTCGGCACCCTGTCGGGTGCCGGCGGGACCGCCGTGAAGTTCGCCGGCGGCACCAATCTGCTCGTATTGGAGAACGGCAGCACGCTCAGCGGCCGCGCAGATGGAACCCTGGGGGTGAATACCCTGGCCGTCTACGACACGGCGCAGCTCAAGACTGTAACTGCCGTCGGCTTCCGCTATGTGGTGTTCCTGAATGCCACCCAGACCATCGACTCGAGCTCCAGCATCACAAATCCTGTGATCGTGGCCGGCACCCTCAGCAACGCCGGCACCCTCGACGGAACCGTCAACATAGGGGCGGGATCGACGATCAAGAACTCGGGCACGATCACCACCAGCTCGACGTCCACCAACAGCGGTTCCATCGAAACGAGCGGAACCCTTAACAATTCCAGCTCGCTCACCAACACCGGCACGATCGCCAACAGCGGAACCTTCACCAATTCCGGTACGCTGGTGAACACCAACACCGTGTCCAACTCCGGATCCATGACCAATTCCGGCACCATCTCCGGGGCCGGCGACATGACGAATACGGGCACGTTCACCAACACCGGCGTGGTCTCCGGCGCCACCACCGGCACGAACACCAGCGGCTCGGTCACCAACACCGGCACCATCGTCGGCGGCGCGCAGACGGGCGTCGTGGTGGACACCGGCGGTTCCGTCACCAATTCCGGCACCGTCCAGGGTGGAACGACCGGCGTGCAGACCAATTCCGGTGGCAGCGTCACCAATTCCGGTACCATCGTCGGCGTCACGGACACCGGCGCCGTGGTGGAAAGCGGTGGCTCGCTTACCAACACCAACACCGGCGTCATCCAGGGTGGAACGACCGGCGTGCAGACCAATGCCGGCGGCAGCGTCACCAATTCCGGCACCATTGTCGGCATCGCGGATTCCGGTGTCGTGATGGAAGACGGCGGGTGGCTCTCCAATTTCAGCTCCGGCGTCATCCAGGGCGCGGCCTATGGCGTTCGCGTGGGAAGCGGCGGCACCGTCACCAATTCCGGCCTCATTTTCGCGACCGCAGGCGTGGGCGTGGCGCTGGGCAGCAACGCCACCCTCACCAATAGCGGCACCATCATCGGCAACGTCGGCCTCGCCTTCACCGGAACCGGCGCCAGCGCCACCAACAGCGGCACCATCTCGGGCTCACAGGGCATCGCCGTGCAGTTCGACGGCGGCGTGAACAGCCTGACCCTCGCCACCGGCGCGGTGCTCGACGGCCGCATCGACGGTGGCGGCGGCGCGGGCCGCATCGCCCTCACCGGGACGGGGACACTGGCCAACACCATCACGAACTTCGGCGCGGGCAGCGCGCTCAACGTGGCGAAGGGGGCCGCCTGGACCGCCTCCGGAAGCTGGACCATGGCGACGGTCACCAACTCCGGCACGCTCCAGCCGGGCGCGGCCGGCAGCGCCCTCAAGATCACCGGCAATTTCGTGCAGACCGCCACCGGCACCTTGCAGATCGCGGCCAATGCCGCCGGCCAGAGCTCGCAACTGGTGGTATCCGGCACCGCTACCCTCGACGGAACCCTGTCGGTGCTGGCGGGCAGCGGAACCTACAAGGCCGCCACCACCTACACGATCCTGTCCAGCGCGGCGCTGACCGGCGCGTTCTCGACGGTCGAAAGCGACTACGCCTTCCTCTACCCGGTGCTGAGCTACGATGCCGGAAATGTGGCGCTGACGCTCTATTCCAACGCCGTCTCGTTCGCCAGCGTGGCCACCACGCCGAACGCGGCCGCAGCCGCGACCGCAGTGCAGGCCGGCGGCCCCTCTTCCGAGCTGTACCAGGCGGTTGCCCTGCAGACCGCGGCGGGAGCCAGAACCGCCTTCACCCAGCTTTCCGGAGAGGCCTTTGCCAGCGTCAATTCGGTCCTGCTCGACAACAGCCGCGCGGTGCCGCAGACCCTGCTCGGCCGGCTGCGGCAGCAGAGCTATGGCGACGCGGGCGGCACCTTCTCCGCCCTCGGTTTCACCACCAGCGGCACGCCATCTTCCCCGTGGGCCGATGCGCTCGCCTATGAAACACCGGCTCCGGGAAGCGCACGCTCCGATGCCGGGGGCTCGCGTGTCTCGGGCTGGGCCCAGGCCTTCGGCAATTGGGGGCAGATCGACGCCACCAGCAACACGGCGGCCGTGAGCCAGAACAGCTCCGGCTTCCTGACCGGGCTCGATGCCCGCATCGGCGAGGACGGACGCGCAGGCCTCGCTTTCGGCACCACCAGCACGTCCATCGACGTCTCTGACCTTGCGAGCTCCGCCAGCGCCGACACCTACACGCTCGGCGCCTATGGCGGGCACGCGTTCGGCCCGCTCGACGTGCGGCTGGGTGCCGCCTACGGCTGGAGCACGGTGGACATGAGCCGGCAGGTGGTGTTCCCCGGCTTCGCCAATACCCTCAGCAGCAGCTATTCCGCCAATACCGCTCAGGTGTTCGGCGAAATCGGCTATGGCGCAAACTGGCAAGGTGTCGCCTTGGAGCCGTTCGCCGGCCTGGCCTATGTCCATCTCGACACCGGCATGGCACGCGAAATGGGGGGGGTCGCGGGGTTGACCGTGTCCGGTTCGAGCGCGGACCTCACCACCTCCACCCTCGGCCTGCGGGCCGGCACCACCTGGGCGCTGGGGGGCGACGCCGCCCTGATACCCGGCTTGATGATCGCGTGGCAGCACGCGTTCGGCGACCTCGACCCCGCCACCAGCGTCTATTTCAGCACCACGGGGGCCGGGTTCAGCGTCACCGGCGCCCCGCTGGCAAGCGACGCGGCGCTGGTGGCGCTGGGGCTCGATCTGCGGATCACGGACCGGGCGCGGCTCGGCATCGCCTATCAGGGCACCCTGTCCGGCAGCCTCCAGGACAATGCCGCCACCGGGCATTTCTCGTGGAACTTCTAGCCGCCGGCGGCCCCTTTGCGCGTGGAAAGGCACGCCCGAAGGCCGCCGGGGGAGTTGCCTTGAACCCGCGCGGGCGGAAAATGCGCTGACACTCCAGCAGCTTTCAGGACGTTTCGGCCATGAGCGTGTTTTCCTCCGGTCCTTGTGCCTGCGGCAGCGGGCTGCGCGCCGTGGGCTGCTGCCAATTGGACCTGAATACGCTTGGGCCGGCGTCCGGGAGCCGCCATCTGCTGCCGGTGGTGGACGAAGCGATCGCCTGCCACGCCCGCGGCGCCGTTGCGGAGGCCGAGCGCCTGTGCCTGGAGGTGCTGGAGCTGGCGCCGGGCCAGGGTGGCGCCCTCGCCGTCCTGTATCAGATCCGCAAGGCGCAGGGCGCGGCCTCCGCCGCCGAAGCGCTGGTGCGCCGCCTGGTTCTGATCGACCCCAACAATGTATGGGCGACCCAGGAGCTGGCGCTGCTGCTGTTCAGCTCCGGCGATCTCGGGGAAGCAGAGATCCATGCCCGCAACGGGGTGCGCATCGCACCCGTGGACCCGCAATCGCACAATCTCATGGGCATGATCCTCACCGAGGCCAATCGCCCACAGGTGGGCGAGTTCCATTATCGACGGGCGCTGGAGCTGCTTGGCGACCGGCCCGCGATCCTGCTCGCCAATCTCGCCTGGAACCTGAAAAACCAGGGCCGCATCGCCGAGGCCCGCGCGCTTTATGAGGAATCGGTGGCGCACGCGCCGGCCGTGGTCCAGACCCTTCTCGGCTGGGCGCGCATGGAGGAGACCGACCGCGATTTCGCCCGCGCCGACGCCCTGCTCGACCAAGCCGAAGCGCTTGCTCCGGCGCATCCCAGCGTCCTGCTGCATCGCGCCGTCGTGCGCGGCCGCACCAAGGACTATGCCGCCGCCCTCGCGATCCTCGACCGCATCGAGCAGCATAGCGCGGGTGAGGGGCTGGGAACCAACGAGTTGCTGGAAAAGGGCCGGCTGCTGGACAAGATCGGCCGCCATGACGAGGCCTTCGCTGCCTTCGCCGCCGGCAAGCGCAAGCATGTCGAGCAGAGCGGCGCCCTCTATCTGGCGGACGAGGCGGCGCAGATGACGGCCCGCCTGAAGGCCTTCTTCACCTCCGGGCGGCTGCGCATCGTGCCCCGCGCCAAGCCGATCGGGAGCGGCCCGCGCGCCATGTTCATCCTGGGCTTTCCACGTTCCGGCACCACCATGGTGGAGCAGATGTTGTCCGCCCACCCGCAGGTGTCCGCCGGCGACGAGCTGCCGCTCGTGCACGACGTCGCCAACATGCTGCCCCGCATGCTCAACAGCCCCCTCGCCTATCCGGAAGCGCTGGCCGACCTGTGGATGGGCGACCAGCATGAGGGCCTCGACAATCTGCGCGACTACTACCTGCAACGCATCCGCCAATTGGGATTCATGAAGCCGGGGGCCACGCATTTCACAGACAAGATGCCGCTGAATGAAATGCACATGGGCCTTATCGCCCTGATATTCCCGGATGCACCCCTGATCCACGTCTTGCGCCACCCGCTGGATGTGGTGCTCTCGGTCTATTCCAATCACCTCACCCATGGGTTCTACTGTTCCAATGCACTGGAGACCATCGCGCAACATTATGTTCTGATGCTCGATCTTGTGGAGCATTACCGGCGCGAGATGACATTGAAATATCTCCCCGTGCGCTATGAGGACATCGTGGCCGATCAGGAGAAACATCTGCGCCGCATGCTGGCCTTTGCCGATTTGCCCTTTGACGCGCGTTGCCTGAGCTTTCACGAAAACCGGCGCTATGCGCGCACCGCGAGCTATGCCCAAGTGGCGGAACCGCTCTATGACCGCTCGCGCTTCCGCTACATCCCGTATCTCAAGCACCTCGCCCCGGTGATCCCGATCCTGGAACCGGCCATCCTCCGGCTCGGATATTCCATCCATGCCTAGCCTGTCGCCGATGGCGCCCGCTCCTATGCCACGCGCCGGCGATCAAGCCGGCCCCCTCGCCGCGCGCCTGGCGGCAGCCGCGGCCCGCGAAGCCGCCGGCGATCTGGAGGCGGCGGAAGACATTCTGTCCGCCGTGCTCATGGAGGCGCCGGACCACCCCGATGCCCTGCATCAAGCCGCACTGGTGTCATTCGCCAGGATGCGGCGGCGCGAGGCCGTCTCGCGGCTTGAACGCGCGATCGCGGCGGCCCCGGGAACACCGCTCTTCCATCGCAACCTTTGCGAGATCCAGCGCGCGCGCGGCGAACTGGACTCAGCGCTTCACCACGGCCGCACCGCGGTGGCGCTGGCGCCTCATGATCCTGGCGCGGCCTACAATCTGTGCGTGGTCCACTCCGACCGGATGGAGATCGAAGAGGCGATCAGGCTGGCCCGCCGCGCCATTGCCCTCGACCCCGGCATGGCCGGCGCCCATTTCGAGTTGGCGGAAGGGCTGTTGCTGAACGGGCGGTTCGCCGAAGGCTGGGAGGAGTACGAATGGCGTTTTCGCCTGCCGAACGTCGCCCCGCCACTGCCCCAGACCGATCGGCCCCAATGGGATGGCGCACCACTGCCCGGCGGAACCGTGCTGCTGATCGCCGATCAGGGCTTCGGCGATTCCATCCAGTTCTGCCGCTACATCCCGCAGGTGGCGCGGCGCTGCGCCCGCGTGGTCGTGGCCTGTAGCATCGAGCTGCAACCCATCATTCGACAACAGTCCGGTCTCGCGTTCTGCTTCGATCGCTGGGAGCAGGCGCCGGCCTTCGACGCCTATTGCCCCCTCTCCGGCCTGCCGCGCGTGTTCGGCACGGACCTCCCCTCCGTTCCCGCACCGGTGCCGTATGTGGCGCCGCCACCGGCCAAGGTCGGGCCCTGGGCGGCCCGCCTCGATGGCCTCGTACCGCGCGGGATGAAGCGCGTCGGCATCGTCTGGGCGGGGCGTCCGACCCATGGCAATGACCTCAACCGTTCCATGCCCCTGGAGGCACTCACGCCCCTTGGCGAGATGGAAGGGGTTGCGCTGATCTCGCTCCAGATGGGCGCGGCGATGGCGCAGGTGGCGCACCATTACGGCCCCGCTCCGCTCATGAACCTGGGCGCGGAAATCGCCGACTTCACGGACACCATGGCCATTCTCCATCTGCTGGATCATGTGGTGGCCGTGGATACCTCCATCGTGCATCTGGCGGGGGCCATGGGGCGCCCCGTGTCCGTGCTCCTGCCGTTTGCTCCCGATTGGCGCTGGATGCGGGATCGCGACGATAGCCCCTGGTACCCCACGGCGCGCCTGTTCCGCCAGCCGGCACCGGGAGACTGGGCGGAGCCGGTCCGCCGCGTCTGCGCGCAGGTGGCGCGCCTCCCTTGAAGACCGTCCAGCCTATTCGCACACCCCGATCATGTCGGGGGGCAGGTCTGAGCGGTGGCGAACGGCCATGGTGCGGTAAAGGCTCTCCAGATCGAGCGTATAAGCGGCGGAATCGAACAAGGGCGTCGCGAGCCGATTGGCCGACAGCCGCGTCTTGACGTCGGCCAACCTCTCCTCATCGGTCGCAAGGCCATAGGCCAGCTCGAAATAGCCATCGAGATTTTCAGCCACCAGATCACCAAGGCCGATGGCATTCAGGATCGAGCCCGCGACCCGCGAGGGGAAGGTCTCGCCCGGACAGGTGACCAGCGGCACCCCCGCCCACAGCGCGTCGCTCGCGGTCGTGTGGGCATTGAACGGCGAGGTGTCGAGCATCAGATCGGCGAGCTGGAGCCGTGCGAGGTGCTCGACCTGGGGCAGGTTCGCCCCGAAAACAAGACGGCGCGCGTCAACGCCCCGACGGATGGCCTCGCCCCGCAGGTTCCCCGTGGCCTCGGGGTGATCGAGAAGCCACAGCACGCTGTCGGGCACCACGGCCAGCAGCCGGCACCAGATGTCGAAAACCTCTGGTGAGATCTTGTAGGGCTGGTTGAAGC
This sequence comes from Xanthobacter agilis, assembly GCF_021730435.1. Lineage (GTDB taxonomy): Bacteria > Pseudomonadota > Alphaproteobacteria > Rhizobiales > Xanthobacteraceae > Xanthobacter > Xanthobacter agilis. The sequence goes on along the minus strand of NZ_JABWGX010000008.1, from coordinate 139,955 downwards.
AGCAAAACACAAAGCCCCGATCCGGCAGCCCCACCGCATGCCGCGCCGGCCGCCTTCCGAGCGGCGTGCCGCGGCCGTGGGGATGGTAGGTGTGTGGCATGTAGGCCAGCGCTTCGGCATAATCCTGCGCGCGATCGGCCGGTGTCAGGAAACGGTCGGTGACCAGGTAGTCGCAGATGTCCGCGCCCATGGTGCCGGGATAGCCGAGATAGTTCACGATGACCGGCGCCGGCCGCAGCAGGACGATGCCGGTGCGCGCGCGGGCCGTGAACCCCTTGAGATCCAAGAGGATATCCACGCCATCGGCATGAATGAGTTCGGCCGCCGCGCTGTCGCTCAGGTCGGAAATGTCCACGAAGCGGTCGCACGCCGCCGCCAGCCGGCGCCGCATGGGCAATCCGTCGTCAGCGCCGAAAGAATAGGCAAAAACCTCGAAATCATCGCGCGCGTGGGCCTCCAGCACTTCGATGAGAAGATGCGCGGTGGCGTGCTCCTGAAAGTCGTTGGAGAGATAACCGAGGCGAATCTTGCGCGATCCGCGCTCCGGAAAGGAAAAATCGAGGGCGCTGCGCGCCGCGCGGGCGGCCGAGCGGCGGTCCCGTGTCCACAGTTCAGAACATGCGCGCTGCTGATGCGGGGTCATGCCCGGCACCGAAAGCAGATGGAACGGCGAAAGGCGATGGCCAATGCCATCCGCGAGGGCCGCTCCGAGCGCGAGATCGTCGGCCACCAGGTCGCTCCACTCGCACATGCCCCGCTTGCGTCCGAAACTGTCCATGGCCGCCCTTCCCCGTCACGCTCGCGGCCCCCGGCGATATCGCGGAAGGCATCTGTCGCGCCGAGCGGGCGGGATCGACACCGCAATCTCGAAGTTCAGACAGCAAACAACGAAGCAAGAAACGAGCCTGAAACGGGGCGCAGATGCGGAAAACCGGCCGCGCCGGATCTATGCGGCGACCTCCGCGCACTCCGCGAGGGCGAGCGGCAGCAAGGCCGCGATCCGCGCGCCCCAGGCCGCCTGCTCGTCCGGCCCGGCAATGAGGTCCTGCCGGATCTCGATGCCGACATGAAGGATCCCGCGTCGCTCGCCATGGAGGGGAATGGTCCAGTCAGTCGCGTCGCTGACATCGTAAGGCTCGTTGTCGCCGACGATCAGGTCGCCCTGCCGGCGCAGCACGGCAAGCAGCGCGTGGGCGAGCCGGCTGTCCCGGTGGTGGAGCACACCGATATCCCATGGTCGTTTCACGCGATCGAAGACCGGCGTGAAGCTGTGCATGGCGATCAGGGCCAGCGCGCGCCCCGCCGCCTGCCGCCGATCGAGCTCAGCCGCGATCCGAGCGTGATAGGGGCGGAAAATCTCGCCCTCGCGCGCCAGCCGCGCCGCGCCCTGAAGTGCCCGATTACCGGGCACGAGGGTGCCGTCGCTCACTTCGGGAATAGACTGCGCGGTGCCCGGCGGCCGGTTGCAGTCGATGACGAGGCGGGAATAGTGCTGTTGTATGAGCGTGGCATGGAGTAGGTCTGACACGATCCGGCAGACCCCGGCGATGCCGAGATCCCACGCGATGTGACGCCCTCGGTCCACCGCATCAAGGCCAAGGTTGCCCACCGACCGGGGAAAGGCATTGCCCGCATGGTCCGCGACGATGAGGAGCGCGGATTCCCCATCGGCGTTGAATACCTCGACCGGGGGCATGTCGCCCGCCGCCAGCAAGGAAAAAGTCGCCGTCACGTCAGAAGGCCCCTCCGGCACCGGCCGCGCCACCGACGCGACGTTTCGAGTTGCACGCAACATAGCCGACATCCGCGGGCCGCGTCCGCACAGCCATGAGGTTTCACATGCTCATCCACGCCGGGTACGAGATTTCCTATGCGTGCCCCCAGCCGACGCCCATGATCCTGACCTTGAGCGTGCACCCCTCAAGAATCAACGATCTGGTGAGCCTCGACCGCGTGCAGTTCGATCCGCCGCTTGCGGCCAACACCTATCACGACAGCTTCGGCAATTTCTGCCACGTCATCAAGGCGCCGGCCGGCCGGCTCACCATGCACACCGATTTCGTCATCCGCGACAGCGGCCAGCCCGACCCGCTGGCGCCCGATGCGCCACAGCATGAACTCGACGAACTGCCGGTGGACGTGCTGATGTTCCTCCTGGGCAGCCGCTATTGCGAAACGGACCGGCTGAGCAACATCGCCTGGTCGCTGTTCGGCCATACGCCCAAGGGCTGGCCGCGAGTCCAGGCCATTTGCGACTTCGTTCACAATCACATCACCTTCAATTACGCGCACGCGAGCCCGCTGAAGACCGCCTTCGACGCCTACACCCAACGACGGGGGGTCTGCCGGGATTTCGCCCACCTCGCCGTCACGCTCTGCCGCTGCATGAACATCCCGGCCCGTTATTGCACCGGCTATCTCGGCGACATCGGGGTGCCGCCCGACCCGGCGCCGATGGACTTCAGCGCCTGGTTCGAGGCCTATCTGGGCGGTCGTTGGTATACGTTCGATGCCCGGCACAACAGCCCCCGCATCGGCCGCATCCTCATGGCCCGCGGCCGCGACGCCACCGATGTCGCCATCGTGACCTCCTTCGGGCTGTCGACGCTCAGCAGCTTCAAGGTGGTGACCGCCGAAACCGCCTGAACAACGCAATGGCCGTAAGCCATCGCTTTGTGAGGCCATCCCATCTATTATGCCGCCCGCCGGCGGTCCGCCGGCCCATCCGAGCGAACGGTCACATGGTGGCCGGGGATTCGTGACGACCTTCAGATTGGATATCTTTTGCAGGTCCTCGTTAGAGACAACAATATCGAGCAGGCACTCAAGGTCCTCAAGAAGCGCATGCAGCGCGAGGGCGTTTTCCGTGAGATGAAGCAGCGCCGGGCTTACGAGAAGCCCTCCGAGCGGCGCGTCCGCGAGCACGACGAGGCCATTCGGCGCCACCGCAAGGCCGCCCGCAAGAAGGCCCAGTGGGAAGGATTGATCGCCGCGCCCAAGCGCCGCGTGAAGAAGCCGGCGACGTCCGCAAGCCGCTGACGGCTGATGCCGGGACAGGGGACGATCGTTCCTGGCCCGGCGTCCGCAGCCCGCTCAGTAGAACGGACGCGTGAGCTTCGCCTTTCCGAGCGGCTTGCCCTGGGCGTCCACGGCCTCGACGGTCCAGGTGTACATGCCCCCGACGCACGGGGCGCGAAACGAAATGGTCCCGCGCGGCACGGTGCCATGGACCGGCCGCGGCACGTCGGCCCCGCCAAGCTCCGCCCCGTTCGGACCGATCAGCACAAACCGCAGGACCGCCGTTCGCGCGGGCATGTTCTCAACCTGGAACTCCGGGCTGCCGGGGGTTGGCGCGCACAAGGCGGTGCCGATCCATGTGAAGTCGAGCGTCATGTCCGGGGAAAGCGCGAAAGCGGACGAGGCGCCCCCACAGAGAAGGCAGATCAGCACGCCCAGAATTTTCATCACAGCTCCTTGGGCTTCCGTGCGGAAGCCGCGAACAAGCTAACACGGGGGGAGCGGTGCGGTCGTCAAGGAAATGGGACAGAAAAAAGCGATCGCCATGGTGATTCCGCGCACACCGAAGGAAAAATGTGCTAAGAAAATACAATGAATGCAAAATTCAAGGTCGATGGCTGGGTGGAGTTCGTCATGGGCTTCCGTTCGCCGGCTGGGCGATTTCGGATCGTCCGGGAACTGCCGCCCGATAAGGGCGAGCCGAGCTATCGGGTCAAAGGCGAAAACGAGGCGTTTGAGCGCGTGGCGCGGGAATCCGAGCTACGTCGCTTTGGAGCGAAGGCAGGCTCGCTGGATTAAATATCTTTCATGCCTTGCCATCGACACAATCGCCCGCTATCTACGTTTTGTCTGATTTTGACGGCTGATCTTTCTGACGCACACACGCTGCGGACGACGATAACTCCCTTCAATATCTAACTCTTGTTTCGCCTGAACCTTTCAGGCGGATCCACTCTGCACGATTGAAAGGAAATCGTCATGAATATCGGTACCGTTAAGTGGTTCAACGCCACCAAGGGCTTTGGCTTCATTCAGCCCGACGACGGCGGCACGGACGTGTTCGTTCACATCTCCGCCGTTGAGCGCGCCGGCATGCAGACTCTTGCCGAAGGGCAGAAGCTGCAGTTCGACATCGTTCGCGACAACAAGTCGGGCAAGAGCTCGGCAGGAAATCTTCAGGCAGCGTGATATTCCAAGCCGTTGACCACGGATGTACTGGCAATGGCTTAGGATCCACCTGAAGATGACAGCGGAAGGCTCCGTCTCTGTGAGGCGGGGCTTTTTGTTTTTGAGGTCGGCGATGATCGCGAAAGAATACGCCACAACACCATGTATTTGTGGTAGTATATTTCATGACACCGATCACGACACATCAAACTCAACTCTCAAGTTCCGAGCGGCGACGCCAGCTTGAGGAATCCACCGCCCATGCCATGGAGCGCTACCGAAGCGACTTCGAAGCCGTGCGGGAGAAGACGTCGCGACTGCGCGCCGAGCGCGAAGCACGCGAAGTAGCAATTCCCTTGAAACAATCACGCAAGTCAGCGCGCGTCTCGTGACAATCGAGTTGCATAACCTCTCGTGAAAGCTCTGGAGCCGGCCGGCAAAGGGACGGAAAAACTGTCCCTCGCGCATACTCAATTCTGAGGCGGTCCCGAAGACGGCTTTCAAATCATGCTCCCAATCTGACCGAATGGGACGACAGCGCCCAGGCGCTCCGGTCAATTGCTTCGTTCAAGCCTGTCTTCCGAAGTCGCCAAGCGGCATCTGGAAGCCCCGCCTGGAAGCCCCGCATTTCTCCTCCCCGTCCCGCGCCCCATCCCGCGCCCCATCCCGCGCCCCTTGCCGACCGCCCACGCCCTGCTTTCCGCTGAAGCCGAACCGGCCGCCGGAAGCAGTCTCAATCCAGAGTGCCATCCTGGCCAGCAAGTACCGGGATGTAGATTGGGCTTGGTGGCGGCGTGGATCTCAATGGGAATAGCACGCACCGCCGGCGCCACGGTCGCCAGCACGACGACATCGCGCGTGTTTGCCCACGCCGCAGCCTGTCCATGCTACGGCGCCCCTCCCCCATCCTAAGGGGGCGGCCCTCGCCTCATGCTCTCGTCATCATCCATCTCGGGCCATCATGTTCCGGGCCTCACAGGCTCCGCAGGAAGGCGACGAGGGCCGCCTTCTCCTGGGGCGCGAGGCCGAGCGGACGCAGATGCGCCGAGGCGCGCGCAGCGTGGCGATAGAGCGGGTGGGCGGCCTCGCGGGCATTGCGCGCCCAGACCTCGCCGCCGCCGCGATCATAGAAATTGACGACGCCGTCGAGGGTCGGGAACAGCCCGTTGCGCATGTAGGGCGCGCTGGCGCAAATGTGCCGCAGGCTCGCGGTGCGGAACTGGCCGACGTCCTCCGTCCGGCCTGTGACTGCGTACCGACCAACGTCCGCGGCCTTCTCGCCGAAGAAGGACAGGCGCAGATTGTAGAACAGGCCGTCGCTCAGGCGCGGGCCGAAATGGCAATTGGCGCAGCGCGCCTTGGTACGGAACAGATGCAGTCCCTCGATCTCCGGATCGGAGAGGGCCGCGCCATCGCCGCGCGCGAAACGGTCGAACCGGCTGTCCTGATCGAGGGTGGAGAGAAAGGCGACAAGCGCCGCGCCAAGGCTGCGCGCCGACACGCCCTCCCCCGGAAACAGACGCTCGAAAGCCACCGCGTCCGCCGCGGCCGCGAGGCGCGCCAGCACCACATCGAGAGTGCCATTGCCCATTTCATCTGGTGCCGTCAGCGGCGCAAGCGCGCGCTGAGCGAGATCGGAGCCGCGCCCGTCCCAATCAAAGACCGCCTGCAGCGAGACTGTGAAGAGCGCCGGCGGGTTGCGCCGCCCGACGATGCCGCCCACCCCGCGCGCCACCGGCGTCGCCACGCTGAAGCCCTGCTCCGGCGCGTGGCAGGACGCGCAGGAGACGCGGCCATCGGCGGACAGTCCGCTATCCTGAAACAGCCGAGCCCCGAGCGCGACCCGGTCCGCCTCCATGGGCGACGTGGCGGGCGAGGGCGAGGCGGCCCCCAACTCCACGAACGCGACGTCCGAATCGATGTCGGGCGCGGGCCAGCTCGACGGCGGACCAGCATAGGCCGCCCGCAGGCCCGCGGCATCGATCGGCACCGGCGCCTCGGCCGCCTCGGCCGCCCCGCCGAACCCGGCCCCCGCGACCACGCCGAGCGCCAGCGCCCAGCCGATCCAGTGCAGCCGCCGGGTCAATGGCAATCCGCCGCCACCTGATCGCGGTAGACCTCGAACGACACGATGGAGGCCCATTTCTCCCGCCGCTGCAGCCAGCGATCGGAGGTTCCGAGAGCGGCCATCGCGCGCTGCACGGCGCGGGCCAGATCGCCCCGTCCGGGCGCCGTGGCGATGACCAGGGTCGACGATTCGACCGGCGGCAGGGTGGCCGAGAACTTCTCCCATGAGCGCCTGCCAAGCAGGGGGTCGAGCAGCGCGCGGTCGTGGAGCGCGGCGTCGCAATCGCCGGTGCGCATGTGCATGAGCGCCACCGCCGGCGCCCGCCAGAGCTGCACCTGCGCACCCAGCCGCGCGGCCAGCCGCTGCCCGGACAGGTTGGCCTCGGAGACGCACACCACACGGCCCTTCAAAGCCTCCCAGGAGGCGAGCGGACGGTCTGTCCGCATGGCCACGCTGAGGCCCGAGGCGAACCCGCTCTCCCGCACCACGGCGTGGGTCCTGAGCGGATCGTCGGCGCCGACCCGGGCCAAGACAAGATCCACCCGTCCCGCGTCGAGGGCCTCACGCGCGGCGTCGGGCGCCACCCGCACCAGCCGCAGTTCGGCGGAAAGCCTGGCGGCCAGCTCGGTGGCGAGATCGATCTCGAATCCCTCCTCCATGTAGAGCCGGCCGTCCGGCGTTTCAGGCGGCGGCAACCAGGGGACGCCAACGATCAGGGAACGCCCAGCAAAATTAGCCTCCCCGCCCGCGAATGCCGCCGCGAGGGCCCGTGGCTCCAGGGGAAGGGCGACGCCAAGCGGCAACCCGGCGAGCACCGTCGCCAGGAGCAGCGCGAGACCGCAGGCCGCGAGCGGAACGAAACCCTTGCATCGGGGCGGCAAAGACATGGTCGGGCCCATCATTTTCGGCGGGAAAACAAGCGGTTGACGACCGCCCACCCCCCGCCTGTCCGCGTCGCCGGCGGCACATCCGCCCACGGCGCGCCGGAAAAGCTGTTGCGCTACCGTGTTATTTTTATATAAAATCCATTGATTAAATTAACTTAAAGACCGTTCGCGGTCGAGCCCCGCTTATCCCATCCGTTCAGGAGATCCTGATGCCCCACGGAATGTCCCAACCCGCGCGCCGCGCATCCGGCCTGCTGGCGCTAGCGTTCGGTCTGCTCGCCTTCGCGCCGGCCCGCGCGGAGGAGGTGCTGCCCTCCATCAACCTTCAGCTCACCCCCTGGACCGTGATCGCCCAGGAGAAGGGCATCTTCAAACAGGAGTTCGACAAGATCGGCACCACCAAGGTGAACCTGATCGCCTCCGGCGCCGCCGACCTCCTGGGCGCGGAAGCTGCGGCCGTGAACGGAGGGGCCATCGCCATCGCCCAGCGCATGATCTACCCGGCCACGGTGCACCGCGCCAACGGGCTCGACGGCGTCATCATCTGGACCTCCGAGCCGTCCAACCGCTATCGCGCGCCCATCCTGGCCCGCGCCGACAACGACAAAATCAATTCGGTGGCCGACCTCGACGGCAAGAAGTTTGGCTCCTCCCGCATCTCCTGCTACTGGTCGTCACCCTTCGAGGTCACCACCAAGGCGGGGCTGCCATTCGATTCCCGAGAGAAGCAGGGGCGCATCCGCTACACCTCCATCGACAATGCGGCGGTGGCCATCTCCTCGGTGCTCTCCGGCGCCACCGACGCGACCACCGCGCACCTTGCCGCCGGGGCCTTCACCGGCGCCTGGCTGTCCGGCAAGCTCAAGGTGGTGGACCGCTCGCCCGACGACGGCATTTATGTGAATAACGCCGGCCGCGTGACCTACTTTGCCCGCCGCGATTTCGTGAACAAGTATCCCCAGGTGGTCAAAGCCTTCCTGGCCGCCCGCGAGAAGACCCGCGAATGGACCCTCGACCATGTAGACGAGGCCGCCGAGATCGTCGCCGACAAGACCCGCGTGCCGCTCGAAGTGGCCAAGTTCCAGATCACCCATGCCGGCGAGTGGGAGTTCATGGCCGGCGAGCCCAATGCCGACCGCGCCCGTGCCGCCATCAAGACGTTCCAGGCCTGGTATGTGGCGAATGGTGACGACATCCTCGGCGAGCGCGGCCTGACCGAGCCGCAGATCGACGCCTTCGTGGACGGACGCTTCTTCGTCGGCGGCCAATACTCCATCTACAACTGAGGACACGCCGCCGGGGGCCTCGTGCTCCTGCGGCTCATATTCGTCGCGGCGGGGCACCCCTGCGGTCGCCGGCCCAACGCAAAGCACAGCACGAAGCGCAGCACATGGCCAATACCTCGGACACCATCGAAGGCGCCGCCGTCGAGGCCGGCACCGTTGACCGGCCCACACCCCGCCGCTTCGGTTTCGGCCGGGTGGGCCGGGCGCCGAACCTCATCGGCTTCATCCTGCCGTTCCTGATCCTCAGCCTCTGGCAGATCGCGGCGGCCAGGGCCTGGGTCGATCCGGTGTTCCTGCCGGCGCCTCTCACCGTGGTCACCGCCTTCTGGAAGATGGCGACCAAGCAGCATCTCGCCCGCGACTTCGTCGCCTCCATCACCATCGTCGGGCAGGCGTTCATCTATGGCTCGGTGGTGGCTGTGGCGCTCGGCATCGCCGCTGGCCTGTCGCGCAAGGTGGAGCAGTTCTTCGGCCCCACCTTCGACACCATCCGCCACATTCCCGGCATCGCCTGGCTGCCGCTGATCGTGCTGTGGCTCGGCATCGGCGCGCCGGCGAAGGTGCTGGTCATTGCCAAGTCAGTATTCTTCCCGGTGTTTCTCAACACGTTGCAGGGCATCCGCAGCGTGGAGAAGAATTATATCGAGCTCGCCAAGGTGCTGACGCTGACCCGCTGGCAGCTCGTCCGCAAGGTGATCCTGCCGGCGGCCATGCCCTCCATCATGGTGTCGCTGCGCTATGCGGCGGGCCTCGCCTGGGCGCTGGTGGTGGTGGCGGAGGGCCTGTCGGGCCTCGAGGGCCTGGGCTTCCTCATCTTCCGTGCCCAGGGCCTGCTGCTCACGGATCAGTTGCTGGTCTGCATGGTCATCATCGGCCTCGTGGGCTTCGCCATCGACCGCTCCATGTATGTCGCCCAGAAACGCGTCCTGAAATGGAAGCAGGGCTACGACGGCTGACGCCATCCTCAAACCCAAGGAATGCCCCGATGGCGACTCCAGGACATCTTGAAATCCGCAACGTCTCCAAGACCTACGCGCTCCCCGGCCGGCCGTTGGTGAACGTGCTCTCCCACGTCGGCTTCGACGTGGATCCTGGCGCTTTCGTCACCATCGTCGGGCCGTCCGGTTGCGGCAAGTCCACGCTGCTGCGCCTCATCATCGGGCTCGATGACGATTATCGCGGCGACATTCTGCTCAATGGTCGCCGCATCGTCGGCACCGCGCTCTCGCGCGGCATCGTGTTCCAGGACCACCGGCTGCTGCCTTGGCTCACCCTGCAGCAGAACATCGGCCTCAGCCTGGAAAACTCCGGCTGGAGCGCGAAGGAGAAGGCGTCTGCCATTCGGGACCACATCGGCCTCGTGGGGCTGAGCGGGTTCGAAAAGGCCTATCCGCATGAGCTCTCCGGCGGCATGGCGCAGCGCGCGGCCATTGCCCGCGGTCTCGCCAACCGGCCCGAGATCCTGCTGCTGGACGAGCCGCTGGGCGCCCTCGACGCCCTCACCCGCGTGCACCTTCAGGCCGAGATACAACGCATCTGGGAGGCCGAGGGAGTCACCATGATCCTGGTCACCCACGATGTGGAGGAGGCGGTGTTCCTCTCCAACCGGGTGGTGGTCATGAGTGCCAACCCCGGCCGCATCGTCGAGGATGTCGCCGTCGACCTGCCGTTCCCGCGCGACCGCGCCCATGTGGACTTCATCGCCCTCAAGCGCCGGATCCTCGCCGCCATGGGAGAGGACGAGCGCCGCCCGGCGTCGCCCCGCGCGGCATGAGGGCCACCCGATGGCTCGGCGGGCTGGGGCTTTGCCTCATGCTTGCGGGGGCGGGTCCGGCGGCGGCCATGGACACGGCCCCCTCCACCGACCTGCCCGACCTCTCCGAAAGCCGCGCCGCGATCTATTCGGGCGATTACGAGCGCGCCCTCGCCCTGCTCATCCCCTTCACCTACGGCACGGACCCGTCCACCGCCATCGTCAAGGCTCAGATCGCCCTCGTTCAATGGCTCATCGGCGGTGTCGGCTTCGGCGTACTCCTCCTCATCATCAAGTCGTTCTGGCCGGCGGCCTGATCGCCCGAGGGGGTGGGCATAGTGTACCCACCCCTTTCGTCCGCATCGAGCCGCTCTTGATATTCGCGGCGGTAACCGCCCCTCTTCATGACGGGCCGGGACTCCACGCAGCCCCCGGCTGGTGGTAGGTTTCTCCGCTCAATCTATGGGGGCGCCCGCATGTCTTTTTGGTACATAGTCGTCGCACTGCTCATTGGCGGGGTAGTGGGCGCGATCGCCCGGTATGCCCTAGGTCGTTCAGCCTTCAATTGGTTTCTGTATGGAGCAATTCTACCGCCGCTGGCGATTCTTCATCTTGCTCTGATCTGCCTGCTCGACAAGACCACTGCGGTGTCTACAAAGGTCATCGGAGCCGGCATTCTCGCACTTTTCGGTCTCATCATTTATCGAGCTTATATATACGTACCATTGTTCTCCGATAGAGAAATAAATTACATAAAGCAGGACATTCGCAGTGAGTTTGAAAAGAAAAACGGCGTAACGGTCAAAGAAGTGGCCCTACTCCGAGACGGGTCTCAGAAATTGACCGGATTTGTAAAGCTATATATTGACGGTACAGAAATCTCGAAAGGTTGTAACGCCATCAAGGATGGAATATCAGGGGGAACCATGTGGCATTGCAAATAGATACCGTCAAAGGGTGGCGCGATCATTTCGCCGCCGCCCGCTCCGCGATCGCGGCCCGCAGATCCAGCAGTTCGTGCATGTCGAGAAGCTGCCGGAGGGTCGCCCGCTCACACTCCATGACCGAGCACATGGGCGGGTTCGCCCAGGCGGGCCGGTACAAAAACAGGTTCACGTTCGGAGCCACCCGCTTCACCTCGGCCGGGCCAAGACCTCCTTCAGAAGGCCCATGATCCCATTGCTGTGGCTTTCGGGAAAAAATCGCGGTATTGCTCCACCTGCAGTCTCCCCCCAATCAGGCTCGCCCAACGGCAACGTTGATACTGTCTTCGCGTCGGCAACCTGAGCGCGTCGATGGCCGCGCTGCATGCTCTGGTAGGAGGACAAGGTGGACGCACATACCGCTTGGGCATTGGTCGGGCTGCTGGCCGTCGTGGTTGGCTTCGTCAGCCTGATCTCGATCATCTATCCGCTGCGGTTCCTGCGAATTCGCACGCGCCGGCAGGCAGCACTGCTCACCCTTCTCTCGCTGATCATGATCGGCTTCGCCGCGGCCCGGACGCCCCCTGCGGCGAAGCTCGCGACCGCCACCGGAGCGGAGCAGCCGGCCCAAGCCGTCGGCGTCGCCGCGATTGCCCCGCAGCCCCCCCCGTGGAGCCCGCGCGCCAGTCCCTTCTGAAGCAGATGGTGAGCGGCTCGGCCGAACCCGCCAATGTCGCCCCGAACACGCCCCTTCCCGCCGTCGAGGCGGCCTTCATCGCCGCCGTCGAGGCAGGCAGGTCCGTCTATAGCGCTGGCCAGACCGACTTCCAGAAGGGCGCGGCGCGGCCGACGCGGGCCTCCGCCATCTGCAAAGCGGTGGGCTCGCCTGCCGTCCGCAATTGGGTCGGCAAGGTGACAACCCTCACGACCAATGGCGAAGGCAAAGGGGTGCTCGGCATCACCATCGCCAAGGACACCGCCGTCATGACGTGGAACAACTCGCTCTCCGACATCGCCGACAACACGCTGATCGCACCGGGCAGCAGCCTGTTCAACGCCATGGGGACCCTCAAGGAGGGCGACACGGTTCGCTTCTCCGGGAGCTTCATCCGGGAGCCCACGGACTGCTTCCGCGAGCAGAGCATGACCATGCGTGGCTCAATGACCGGCCCGGAGTTCATTTTCCGGTTCAAGTCCGTCGAAAAGCTCTAGCCATGCTGAAGTGGTTGTTCCGCTTGCTGCGCCAGGGGCCGCCTCAGGACAGGCCCGGCGACATCTGGGACGACTGCTTTCACGTCTTAGCCGCCCGCTCACCCCGGCGCTCATGGTGCCGGGGACCGAGACCCGGGCGGCCGTGAACGGCGAGATTCGCGCGCTTGCCACCGCCTTCGATCTTGGTTCAGATTGGGCCAACGGCCTCATTGATCGCAGTGCCAGCGAAGGCGAAGCGCGCGCCGCCGCGCTCGATGCGCTTCGCCTTCGCCCGGCCGCACGGCCGGCCATCGTCGCCCGCGCCATCTCCGTCGGCGTCCATGACGACCCGGCGCAGTTCCGCGCGGTGGCGGCCGAGCAGGAAGTACTTCTCGGCCACCGTCGCGGAGAAGGGCGCCAGCGACCGTGAGATCATGGCGTTCACAGGTCACCGCACATCGAAGGAGGTTGATCGCTACACCCGCTCGGCAAGCCAGAAGCGGCTCGCAACGGCCGCGCGGCGCAAGATGTCCACGAACGAGAATGTCCCACCGATTTCGGCCGTGGCCGAAAGTGGGACGAATGGTAACACTAAGTTATTGTCGGAAAAGGCCTCCAAGGAAGCAATGGTGCCCAGGGGCGGAATCGAACCACCGACACTGCGATTTTCAGTCGCATGCTCTACCAACTGAGCTACCTGGGCGTCGCCTGGGGCCGCAGCGCCCTGACGAGGAGGCTGTGTATAGTGTTCCCCGATTTGGCTGTCCAGTACCCCCCGATCGCGACATCGCCTCTCCTGTGGACAATTCCCCCCGCCGCCGGGCGGCCGGCACAGGCCGCCATCGGCGCCAGCATTTTGACGCGGCAGAGGATTTGAGGTGTTTTCTTGTGCGGAAACTGGCAAGGTGCCGGTTCATGCCAAATTGCAGGCGAGAACGGAACGAAGGGGAAAAAGGTGGCCGAACGCAAGGCGCAAGGGGCACAGGACGTCATCGAGCCCTCCGAATTCACCACGGGATCGGGCGCACCTGCCGCAGCCGCCGCCACCCTCGAACAAGCCCTCGGCGTTCAGGTGCGCTCCATCCGCCGCGAGCTTGACCTTACCGTCTCCGACCTCGCCGGCGCCGCCGGCATCTCGGTCGGCATGCTGTCCAAGATCGAGAACGGCCAGATCTCGCCCTCCCTGGCCACGCTCCAGTCCATCTCCAAGGCCCTCAACGTGCCCATCACAACGCTCTTCTCCGCCTTCGAAGAGCGGCGCGACTGCTCGTTCGTGCGGGCGGCTCAAGGCGTCATCATCGAGCGGCGCGGCACTAAGGTTGGCCACCAATACCAATTGCTCGGCCACGGCCTCGGTGGCGACATCGTGGTGGAGCCCTATCTCATCTCCTTGTCCGAAGAGGCCGTGCCCTTCACCGGCTTCCGCCATGCGGGCGTCGAATTTCTCTACATGCTGTCCGGCGAGGTCCTCTATCGCCACGCCGACCGCACCTATCACCTGCGCGCCGGCGACGCGCTCATGTTCGATTCGGGCGCCTCCCACGGTCCCGAGGAACTGATCGTCACGCCCATGAGCTACCTGTCCATCATCGTCTACGGGCGTGACCGCCACTGATCGCGGCGGCGGCGCGCCATGCGGTCCGGTGCCGCCAGCCCTTTGCGCCGACGGCGTTTTCTTTCTAGGAAACTTTTATTCTTTGATATTGACGCAATCCCGACGGCGGCGTACCACTGACCTCAAGGTCGCATCAGCGGCCGGGGAATGGAGCCAGTGACAGCGCCATGTGCGGCATCGTCGGTATATTTTTGAAGGATCCCGCCCTTGAGGGGGAGCTTGGATCCATGCTCGCATCCATGCTCTGCGTGATGACGGATCGCGGCCCGGACAGCGCCGGTTTCGCGGTCTACGGCGCAGGCGCCAAGGATAAGGTGAAGCTCTCGCTGCGCGCCGCCGCGGGGTATGACTTCTCGGCCCTTGCCGCCGGCCTTTCGATCCCCGCCGACGGCCTGCCGCCGCTCGCGGTGCGCTCCACCCACGCGATCATCGAGGTTCCCGCGGCCCGCGAGGCCGACGTGCGCGCCTTCCTTGCCGCCCGCCACCCGGAAGTGGCCGTGGTGGGCACCGGCGCCCGCATGGAGATATTCAAGGAAGTGGGCCTGCCCGCCACCGTCGCCGACACCTTCGGCCTCGCCAAGATGAGCGGCACCCACGGCATCGGCCACACCCGCATGGCCACCGAAAGCGCGGTCACGACCGCCGGTGCGCACCCGTTCTCCACCGGCGCCGACCAGTGCCTGGTGCACAACGGTTCGCTCTCCAACCACAACCAGCTCCGCCGCCAGCTCAAGCGCGAAGGCATCACCTTCGAGACCGAGAACGACAGCGAAGTGGCCGCCGGCTATCTCACCTGGCGCCTGAAGCAGGGGGCGACCCTGGGCGAAGCGCTGGAAGCGGGCCTCAAGGATCTCGACGGTTTCTATACCTTCGTGGTGGGCACCGAGAACGGCTTCGGCGTGCTCCGCGATCCGGTCGCCTGCAAGCCCGCCGTGATGGCCGAAACCGATCAGTATGTCGCCTTCGGCTCCGAATATCGTGCTCTCGTGGACCTGCCCGGCATCGAGAAAGCTCGGGTGTTCGAGCCGGAACCCGCCACCGTCTATTTCTGGGAGCGCGCCCAGTGAACGCCTTCTCCCCCGACATCACCTTCGACCTCGCCACCTCCCCCCTGCGCGACCTCAACGAGGCGCTCCACAAGACCAGCGGCGAGAGCAATGCCCGCCGCTGGCGGGTGCTGAACCCGGAAGGCCGCCACGCGGTGGCGGTGGGCATCGACGCTCCCGTCACCGTCGAGATCGACGGCAACGTGGGCTATTACTGCGCCGGCATGAACCAGAATGCCTCGGTCATCATCCACGGCAATGCCGGCCAGGGTGTCGCCGAGAACATGATGAGCGGCTTCGTGCGGGTGTGCGGCGATGCCAGCCAGTCCGCCGGCGCCACCGGCCATGGCGGCCTGCTGGTGGTGGATGGCAATGCCTCCGCCCGTTGCGGCATCTCCATGAAGGGCATCGACATCGTCGTGAAGGGCTCCATCGGCCACATGAGCGCGTTCATGGGCCAGTCCGGCTCGCTGATCGTGTTCGGCGATGCGGGCGAGGCCCTGGGCGACAGCCTTTATGAGGCCAAGCTGTTCGTGCGCGGCACCGTCAAGTCGCTCGGCGCGGACTGCATCGCCAAGGAGCTGCGCGACGAGCACAAGGCGCTGCTGGCGCAGAAGCTCGAAGCGGCCGGCGTCGCGCCGGGCAGCGTCGATCTCTCGGAGTTCAAGCGCTACGGCTCGGCGCGCAAGCTCTACAATTTCCACGTTGACAACGCCGACGCGTACTGAGGGATAAAGACAATGACCGCGCACGACTCCAAGGGCCCGGCACACGCTTTGCCCCAGACCCTGCCGCGCTTTTCCGCCACCTTCGATCCCCACACCCTGTCAGAGATCCGGCGGGCGGCGGCGACCGGCATTTACGACATCCGTGGCGGCGGCACCAAGCGCAAGCTGCCCCACTTCGACGATCTGCTCTTCCTCGGCGCCTCCATGTCGCGCTATCCGCTGGAAGGCTACCGCGAGAAGTGCGGCACCGAAGTGGTGCTGGGCAACCGTTTCGCCAAGAAGCCGATTTACCTGAAGACTCCCGTCACCATCGCCGGCATGAGCTTCGGCGCGCTCTCGGCGCAGGCCAAGGAAGCCCTCGGCCGCGGCGCCTCCATCGTCGGCACCTCCACCACCACCGGTGACGGCGGCATGACCCCGGAAGAGCGCGGTCAGTCGCAGACCCTCGTCTACCAGTACCTGCCCTCGCGTTATGGCATGAACCCGGTGGACCTGCGCAAGGCGGACGCCATCGAGGTGGTGATCGGCCAGGGTGCCAAGCCCGGCGGCGGCGGCATGCTGCTTGGCCAGAAGATCTCCGATCGCGTCGCCGCCATGCGCAACCTGCCCAAGGGCATCGACCAGCGCTCGGCGTGCCGCCATCCCGACTGGACCGGCCCCGACGACCTGGAAATCAAGATCCAGGAGCTGCGCGAGATCACCGATTGGGAGAAGCCGATCTATGTGAAGGTCGGCGCCTGCCGTCCCTATTACGACATCGCGCTGGCGGTGAAGGCCGGTGCCGATGTGGTGGTGCTCGACGGCATGCAGGGCGGCACCGCCGCCACGCAGGAAGTGTTCATCGAGCAGGTGGGCATTCCGATCCTGTCGGCGATCCGCCCGGCGGTGCAGGCGCTCCAGGACCTCGGCATGCACCGCAAGGTGCAGCTCATCGTGTCGGGCGGCATCCGCACCGGCGCCGATGTGGCCAAGGCGCTGGCGCTGGGCGCCGACGCGGTGGCCATCGGCACCGCCGCCTTGGTGGCTCTGGGCGACAACGACCCCCATTGGCAGGCGGAATACGAGGCCCTCGGCACCACGGCCGGCGCCTATGACGACTGGCACGAGGGCCGCGATCCGGCCGGCATCACCACCCAGGATCCGGAGCTGGCCGCGCGCCTCGATCCGGTGAAGGCGGGCCGCCGCCTCGCCAACTACCTTTCGGTGATGACCCTGGAGGCGCAGACCATCGCCCGCGCCTGCGGCAAGAGCCACCTCCACAATCTGGAGCCCGAGGACCTCGTGGCCCTCACCGTGGAAGCGGCGGCCATGGCCGGCGTGCCGCTGGCCGGCACCCAGTGGATCCCCGGCAAGACCGGCGGCTACTGAGCCCTCTCCCTCTCTTCCTGCCCCGGACCTTCGGGCCCGGGGCACGGCACCGTTGAGACACCGGTCCCGACGTGCGCGCGCCCATTCGCCTCGCGCCGCCGGGGCTGTCGTTTCCCGTCATAAAACGACCTTCCCGAGGACCGAACATGAGACGTATCGCCGACATCGCCCGCGCGGCGGAAGGGCATTCCTCGGTCGCCGCCGAGGCGGCCGCCGACCTGACCAAGGCCGCCAAGGAACGCGGCATCAAGTATTTCCTCATCTCTTATGTCGATCTGTTCGGCGGCCTGCGCGCCAAGCTGGTTCCGGCTTCCGCCATCGCCGAGATGCAGCGCAATGGCGCCGGCTTCGCCGGTTTTGCCACCTGGCTCGACATGTCGCCGTCCGATCCCGACCTGTTCGCGGTTCCCGACCCCTCCAGCCTGATCCAGCTGCCCTGGAAAGAAGAAATCGGCTGGCTCGCCTCCGATCTCGTGATGGGCGGGAAGGAAGTGGCCCAGGCCCCGCGCACCGTGCTGAAGAAGCAGCTCGCCGACGCCGCAGACCTTGGCTATACGATCAAGACCGGCGTGGAATGCGAGTATTTCCTCATCTCGGCTGACGGAAAGTCCATTTCCGATGACGCCGACACCGCCGACAAGCCCTGCTATGACCAGTCCGCGCTCATGCGTCGCTATGATGTTATCAAGGACATCTGCGATGCCATGCTGAAGCTCGGCTGGGGCGCCTACCAGAACGACCACGAGGATGCCAACGGCCAGTTCGAGATGAACTGGAACTACGACCATGCGCTCCTCACCGCCGACCGCCATGTGTTCTTCAAATACATGGTGAAGTCCATCGCCGAGATGCATGGCCTGCGCGCAACCTTCATGCCGAAGCCGTTCATCAACCTGACCGGCTCGGGCTGCCATGCCCACGTCTCGCTGTGGAACAAGGGCAAGAACGCGTTCGCCGATGCCAAGGACGAACTCGGCATGTCGAAGCTGGCCTACCAGTTCATCGGCGGCCTCATCCACAATGCGGATGCCCTGTGCGCCATCACCAATCCCACGGTGAATTCCTACAAGCGCATCAACGCCCCGCGCACCATCTCGGGCGCCACCTGGGCGCCGAACACGGTGACCTACACCGGTAACAACCGCACCCACATGATCCGCATTCCCGATGCCGGACGGCTGGAATTCCGCCTCGCCGACGGCGCCGCCAACCCCTACCTGCTGCAGGCGGGCCTAGCGGCGGCGGGCCTCGACGGCATCGTCAACGAGCGTGATCCCGGCAAGCGCCTCGACATCAACATGTACACGGACGGCCACAAGGTGAAGGGCGCCAAGAAGCTGCCCCTCAACATGCTGGACGCCATGCGGGCCCTGGAGAAGTCCAAGGTGCTCGGCGACCGGCTCGGCGACGCGTTCGTGTCCGGCTATTTGAAGTTGAAGCAGCAGGAGTGGAACGACTTCTCGCGCCACCTCACCCAGTGGGAGCGCGATCGCACGCTCGACATCTGAGCCCGTCCGCGCAAAGATCATATGGTTCGCCTTCTGAAGGCGACCTCCGAGGGGCCTTGGCGATCCGCCAGGGCCCCTTTTTTCGTGTCCCGGCCGCGTCTCTCCATGCCTCTGCCTGTTTTCGTTGCGTCAACTGACCTAAAGTGATGTTCCCTTAGGCAATGCCGCAGAGTTTTCCCCCCTCTGCGGTCGGGTACCCAGCGGCACCGCCTGCTTTCGATGCAACCCCGTCAATGGCCGGCAGCTCAACCCTGTGCGGCCCAGTCTTGCGCCCATAAGAGGGGATACCCCGGCCTTGGATTTGTTTTCTTTGAGCCGGCGGATGCTTCGCTGCATTTCGACGGAACGTGTTGAAAATTCAGATTTTGCTAACACGCGCCCCGCTTCCCCACCGGCGCGGCGGCATCACGCGCACCGCGCCGCATACGATTTGTGCCTGTGTGGCATATTTGTTGCTCCTGAGTGAACCGCCCATGACGATGCTGGCGGGGGGCTCCTGTCCGGGTGTCATGGCCAACGAGCAATTAAGTTCGGGGACCAGCATGACGGATCAATTGTCTGCCCTGACGACCATATTCACGGAATTCTATTATTTCCTGACGGTCGTCCTCATGTTCTTCATCCATGTGGGATTCTGCATGTACGAAGTGGGTGCGGCGCGCGTGAAGAACGTGCAACACACTTTGCTCAAGAACACCATGGCGATCCCGCTGGTGGGTCTTGCCTTCTTCCTGTTCGGCATGTGGATCTACATCGCCTTCCAGGGCTGGCCGGTCTCGACCAGCTCGCTCAGCTTCACCACCGGCTTCGAGCCGTGGTCCACCAAGATCGCACCCAACCTGACGGACCGCATCTCGGGCGTGTTCTGGGCGGCATTCGCGCTATTCGGCATGACGGCGGCCTCCATCGTCTCGGGCGCCCTCATCGAGCGCACCAAGACTTCGGGCTTCTTCCTGATCGCCATCTATGTGGGCGCCATCGCCTGGGTGATCCCGGCGGCCTGGGCCTGGGCCGGAAACGGCTGGATGGCGCAGTATCTCGGTTTCCACGACCAATATTGCTCGGCCATCCTGCATTCGGTCGCCGGCTTCGCCACCTTGGGCGTGCTGATGAACGTCGGCCCGCGCATCGGCAAGTTCGCGCCGGACGGCACCCCGCGCGAGATCCCGGCCCACAATCCCTGGCTCGTCACCATCGGCCTGTTCATGATCTATGTGGGCTTCTGGGGCTTCTACGCCGCCTGCCACATCCCGATCGTGAACGTCGGCACGGAAGCTGCGCCCTACTTCACCGCCACCAACATCTATGGCGTTCCGATCACCCTTTCGGGCGTCACCATGAACTTCCTGCTCGCCCTGTTCGGCGGCATGGTCGCCGCCTACATGATCTCCAACGGCAATGCCTACTGGACCTATTCGGGCGGCCTCACCGGCCTCATCTCGGCCAGCGCCGGCAACGACTTCTACCACCCCATCATCGCGCTCGTGATCGCGGTGGCCGGCACCCTCATGGCCTACAAGCTCCACTATTGGGTGGAACGGAAGTTCAAGATCGACGATGCCGTGGGGGCGGTCGCGGTGCACGGCTATTGCGGCCTGTTCGGCGGCATCGTGGCGGGCTTCGCGCTGTGGGGCTATCCGGCGGTGCTGCCCTCGGAAGGCGCGGTCATCGCGCTGGGTGAGGGCGTTGGCTGGTTCGGCGTGAATGCCGAGGGCCTGCCGGTCATCACCCCCATGGGCAACATCATCGGCTCGCTGGTGTTCGCCATCGGCTTCGGCTTCGTCCCCGGCTACGTCATCTCCAAGCTGCTGGCCAAGTTCGGCATGCTGCGCGTGCCCGCCGCCACGGAGATCATGGGCCTGGACGGAAAGCACGTGCCCGCCACCTACCCCCACCATTCGGGCATGGAAGCGGCCTTTGAGGACATCCAGCGCAACGAGGCGAAGTTCTGACGTCGGCGGCCGGCGCCATCGGCGCCGCGCCCTTCCCTGGGGCCCAGGGCGGGCCTTCCCTTCATCGCCGGCCGGGCTTTGCCCCGCGCCGGACCGCAGCAGAGGAGATTTTCCATGCACACGGGTGTGACGTCTCTCGCCAGCCTCCCGAGCCTGGCCGAGGTCTATCCATTCGCCGGTTACGAGCCCTTGTTCTCGGTGATCGCGCTCATCTTCTTCATCGCTTTCATCGCCAAGCAGATTTCCATGGACAGGGCGCAGCATGAGGAAATGATCGACCACACCGCCGAGGCCGTCGCCACCCCCGCCGAGTGACGGCTGCCGCCAACCGGCGGACCCGACGAGAGGCCCGGCCCACGCCATCGCGGCGCCGGGCCTTTTGCTTGGGAATGCCCTACCCCTCGATCCGCAGCGTTCCCGCCAGCCACGGCATGGCCGCATCCAGCGCCGGAAGCACGTCGGCTGCCAGCCGGCTCCGGCAGAAGTCCGCGATCTCACGCGGCAGACGGCCCAGTTCCTGGCGGCGCGCGATCAGGGTCAGCCGGCGCTGGAAGGCCGGACCCGGCAGCGGCGCGCACCGCACCCGCGCCAGATCCACAGCCCCTTCATGGATGCACAGGGGGGTGGTGACGGCGAAGCCCTCGCCGGCCGCCACCGTCGCCGCCACCCCCTGCGGCGTGTCGAACTCCAGCCGGCGCGGCAGTTCCACCTTGAGGCGGCGCAGATGGCGCTCCACCTCGATGCCCGTCTTCGAGCGGGCCGAGAATCGCACCAGCGGCAACGCCATCTGCCGCAGGTCGTCCACCCGCACCGGTGGCGCCACCCCGGCCGGCAGCAGCAGCACATAGGGTTCCGTGACGAGGGCAAAGCGCTCCAGGCCCTCCACGTCCTCCAGTTCGTCGAGCCCCACCAGGAAATCCATCTGCCGCGAAAGAAGCGCGCTCGCGTGGGCCGCCGTGAGCCCCGACAACACGGAGACCTCTTCCGCCAAGGTGGCCAGATAGCCGCCGAGAGGCGCCGCCAGGGCCCGCGCCAGGGAATCGACCAACCCCGCCCGCAGCAGCGGGAAGCGGCCATGTTCCGTCTCGCGCAAGGCAGGCGCGATCTGGCGGGCCTCGGAAATGAGCGCGCTCGCCTTCTGCCGCAGCACCCCGCCCGCCGCCGTGAGGCCCAGCGGCCGCACCGAGCGATCGAACACCGCAAGGCCGATGCGCCCCTCCAGATCCGCCACCGCCTGCGACACGGCCGGTTGCGTCAGCCCCAGCCGCCGCGCGGCGCCGGCCATGGCCCCCTCCTCGCAGACCGCCAGGAAGATCTCCAGCGCCCTGAGATCGAACGGAAGGGCCTCGCGCGCCGCCATCATCTGCCTCCGGATACTATAAGTATCATTTATATCATCCGTTCATTCCTGGCGAGCTATAGAGTTATCGAACGGGTGATCAGCCCCCTTTCCGGCCTCTCGGGACCGATGCAGCGAGTGCCTCATGTCCGCGCGCTATTCGTTTCTCAGCCTCATCTCCAACGCGCTGAACGGCCAGACCGGCTGGCGTCCGGCGTGGCGGAATGCGCCTCCCAAGCCCGCCTATGACGTCATCATCGTCGGCGGCGGCGGCCATGGTCTTGCGACCGCCTATTATCTTGCCAAGGAACACGGCATCCGCAACGTGGCGGTGCTGGAGAAGGGGCATATCGGCTCCGGAAACGCCGGGCGCAATACCACTATCATCCGCTCGAACTATTTGCTGCCGGGAAACGAACCCTTTTACGAGTGGTCCATGAAGCTGTGGGAGGGCCTGGAACAGGACCTCAACTACAATGCCATGGTCTCCCAGCGCGGCATTATCAATCTCATCCACTCCGATGCCCAGCGCGACGCCTATGCCCGGCGTGGCAATGCCATGCGGCTGGCCGGCGCGGGCTCCGAGCTGCTGGACGCGGAGACGGTGCGCAAGATGTGCCCGTTCCTCAACTTCGACAACGCCCGCTTCCCCATCAAGGGCGGCCTGATGCAGCCGCGCGCCGGCACCGCCCGTCATGACGCGGTGGTGTGGGGCTATGCCCGCGCCGCCGACCGGCTGGGCGTGGACATCATCCAGAATTGCGAGGTCACCGGCTTCATCCGCGACAAGGGCGCGGTGGTGGGGGTGGAAACCACGCGCGGCGCCATTCGCGGCGGCAAGGTGGCGCTGGCGGTAGCCGGCTCCACCTCGCGCCTCACCCGGCATCTGGATCTGCGTATGCCGCTGGAAAGCCATGTGCTCCAGGCGTTCGTGTCGGAGGGGCTGAAGCCGCTCATTCCGGGCGTCATCACCTTTGGCATGGGGCATTTCTACGTCAGCCAGTCGGACAAGGGCGGCCTGGTCTTCGGCGGCGACATCGACGGCTACAATTCCTACGCCCAGCGCGGCAACATGCCGGTGGTGGAGGACGTGCTGGAAGGCGGCATGGCGCTGATGCCGATGATCGGCCGTCTGCGCCTGCTGCGGTCCTGGGGCGGTCTCGTGGACATGTCCATGGACGGCTCGCCCATCATCGACGTGGGCCCCCTGCCCGGCCTCTACCTCAACACCGGTTGGAACTACGGTGGCTTCAAGGCCACGCCGGCCTCGGGCTGGTGCTTCGCCTACACCATCGCCCAGGATCGCGCCCACGACTTCAACGCGGCCTTCCGCCTCGACCGCTTCCGCTCCGGCCACATCATTGATGAGAAGGGGGTCGGCGCGCAGCCGAACCTGCACTGAGCCATGCGCATTCCTTGCCCCTATTGCGGGTCTCGCGACGCCCACGAGTTCGCCTATCTCGGCGACGCGACCCTGACCCGCCCCGATCCGGCGGCCTCCGACGCGGCCGAGGCGTTCCACGCCTATGCCTATCTGCGCGAGAACCCGGAAGGGGCACATCGCGAATACTGGTACCACGCCAATGGCTGCCGCCGCTGGCTGGTGGTGACCCGCAACACCAGGACCCATGAGATCCTCGGCGTGGCATTCGCCCGCCCGAGCACGGACGAGGTGCCGGCATGACCCGTCTTTCCACCGGCGGCCTCATCGATCGCAGCCGCACGCTGTCCTTCACCTTCGACGGCGTCGCCTACACCGGCCACCCCGGCGACACCCTAGCCTCCGCCTTGCTCGCCAATGGCGTGCGGCTGGTGGGCCGGTCGTTCAAGTATCACCGGCCGCGCGGAATTTTCACCTGCGGTTCGGAGGAGCCCAACGCCCTGGTGGAGCTGCGCACCGGCGCCCGCAAGGAGCCGAACACCCGCGCCACCACCGTGGAGCTGTTCGACGGCCTCGTAGCGCAAAGCCAGAACCGCTGGCCCTCGCTGGAGCACGACGCGCTGAGCGTCAACCAGTGGCTCACGCCGTTCCTGGGCGCGGGCTTCTACTACAAGACCTTCATGTGGCCGGCCTCGTTCTGGGAAAAGGTCTACGAGCCGACCATCCGCCGCGCGGCAGGGCTTGGTGCTGCCTCCGAGCTGGTCGATCCGGATACCTATGAGAAGGCATTCGCCTTCTGCGACGTGCTGGTCATCGGTTCGGGCGCGACCGGCCTTGCGGCGGCGCTCGCGGCGGCGCGCTCCGGCGCCCGGGTGATCCTGGCGGACGAGGACTTCCGCCTGGGCGGACGCCTGCTCACGGAGAATGTGGCCATCGACGGCGCCCCGGCCCGCGATTTCGTGGCCCGCGCGGAAGCCGAGCTTTCGAGCCTGCCGAATGTACGGCTGATGCCGCGCACCACCGTGTTCGGTGCCTATGACGGCAGTGAATATGCCTGCGTGGAACGGGTGAGCGACCATGTGGCGGTGCCGGCGGCGTTCCAGCCGCGCCAACGCCTGTGGCGCATCATCGCCAAGCGGGCGATCCTCGCCACCGGCGCGTTCGACCGGCCCATCGTGTTTCCCGGCAATGACCGGCCCGGCGTCATGACGGCCCAGGCGCTTGCCACCTATGCCCAGCGGTTCGGCGTGGGCGCGGGGGCGAACGCCGCGGTGTTCACCAACAACGATGCCGGCGTCGCGGCGGCCCTCGCCGCCGCCAACGCGGGCCTGACTCTTGAAGCTGTCATCGACGTGCGCGACGCCCTGCCCTCCCCGCTCGCGGCGAAGGCGAAGGCGCTGGGCGTGCGCGTCATCACCGGCGGCGAGGTCATCGCCACCAAGGGCAAGCGCCTGTCGGCCATCACGGTGCGCACCAAGTCCGGCACCCAGACCCTCGCCGTGGAGGCTCTCGGCATCTCCGGCGGCGCGACGCCGAATCTCAACCTCACCTGCCATCTGGGCGGCAAGCCGGTCTATCGCGAGGACATCGCGGCCTTCGTGCCGGGCGCGGTGCCTCCGGGCATGAGCTGCGCCGGCGCCGTCGCCGGCCAGTTCTCCCTGAGCGACTGCCTGAACGCCGGCACCGAGCAGGGCGCGGCAGCGGCGGCGGACGCCGGATTTGCCCGCGCCGCAGCGCCGGCGCCCAAGGCGGAAGAGACGCCCACCGGCATCCGCGCCTTCTGGCAGGTGAAGGCGAAGGGGGACCTGGCCTTCGTGGACCTCCAGAACGACGTGAGCGCCAAGGATGTGGGCATCGCCCACAAGGAGGGCTTCCGCGCGGTGGAGCTGTTGAAGCGCTACACCACCATGGGCATGGCCACCGACCAGGGCAAGAACTCCAACATGGCGGGTCTTGCGCTCATGGCGGAGCTGACCGGCCAGGGCATCGCCGCCACCGGCACCACCGTGTTCCGCCCGCCCTACACGCCGGTGGCCCTTGGCGTGCTCGCCGGCCATCACCGGGAAAAGGACTTCCGCCCCACCCGCCCCACCCCGACCCACGCCTGGGCGGAAGGCCAGGGCGCCGTGTTCGTGGAAACCGGCTTCTGGCTGCGCGCGGCCTATTTCCCCAAGCCCGGCGAAAAGGACTGGCTGGAGAGCGTCAACCGCGAGGTGAAGGCGACCCGCGAGAGCGTCGGCGTCATCGACGTCTCCACCTTCGGCAAGATCGATCTTCAGGGGCCGGATGTGGGCACCTTCCTCGATCGTGTCTACATCAACATGTTCTCGACGCTCCAGGTGGGCAAGGCGCGCTATGGCGTGATGCTGCGCGAGGACGGCCTCGTCATGGACGACGGCACGACCGCCCGCCTCGCCGACACCCACTATGTGATGACCACGACCACGGCCAATGCCGGCAAGGTCTTCCAGCATCTGGAATTCTGCCTGCAGGTGCTGTGGCCGGAACTGGACGTGCAGCTTGCCTCCATCTCCGAGCAATGGGCGCAGATCGCGGTGTCCGGTCCCCGCTCTCGCGAGGTGCTGGCCAAGCTGGTGGATGGCCATGACGTCTCCAACGCCGGCCTGCCCTTCATGGGCGTCGCCCAGACGACGGTGCTGGGCGGCATTGAGGCGCGCATCTTCCGCCTCTCGTTCTCGGGTGAGCTGGGCTACGAAATCGCGGTGCCGGCGCGCCAGGGCGAACGGCTGATGGAAACCATCATGGAGGCGGGCCGACCGTTCGGCATCACCCCCTACGGCACCGAGACGCTGGGCGTGCTGCGCATCGAGAAGGGGCATGTCTCCGGCAGCGAGCTGAACGGGCAGACGACGGCCCGCGACCTAGGCCTCGGGCGCATGGCGTCCACCAAGAAGGACTACATCGGCCGTGTGCTGTCGCAGCGGCCGGCGTTCCAGGACCCGGCGCGGCCGATCTTCGTGGGCTTCAAGCCCGTGGACAAGGCCCAGCGCCTGCGCGCCGGCGCCCATCTGCTGACGGTGGGCGCGCAAGCCACAACCCACAACGACGAAGGCTATGTGACCTCCGTCGCCTATTCGCCCACCCTTGGCCATTTCATCGGCCTCGGGTTCCTGAAGCGGGGCCTGGAGCGCATTGGAGAACAGGTGCGCGCCTATGACCCGGTGCGCGGCAGTGACATCCTGGTCGAGGTGTGCTCTCCCGCGTTCGTCGATCCAGAAGGGGAGAAGCAGCGTGTCTGACCTTCTCGCACACGTCCCCCATACGCGTCTGGTGCCCGAGGGCAGCTATGGTCCCGAAGGCAAGGCGGGCGTGCGCGCCCGCCAGGTGCTCGGCCTTGCGGTGGCGACACTGACCGCGCGCAAAGGCAAGGCGGCGGATCTCGCGCGGCGCCTCTGCGCCGCCGGCCTCCCGCTGGTGGACGCGCCGAAGGCGGTCTCCACCATGGCGTTCACCACCATCGGCACCGGGCCGGGGCGCTGGCTGATCCTTGCCGAGGGCATGACCGGGACGGCGCTCCTCGCCCATCTCGGATCCCTCGCCGGCGCCGATGCCACGCTGACCGACCAGAGCGACGCCAACCTCATTGTCGAGGTCACGGGTCCGGACGCGCGCGCCACACTCGCCAAGGGTGTAGCCGTGGACCTGCACCCGAGCGCCTTCGGGGCAGGCGATGCGGCCACCACGGTGGTGTCCCACGTCGGCGTCACCTTCTGGCAGAGCGATGCGGCGCCCGCCTACCGCTTCATGGTGGCCCGTTCGTTCGCGCCCGCCTTCCTGCGCTGGCTCACCGCGAGCGCGGCCGAGTTCGGCATCGCCCTTTCCGGCACCGGCCGAGGTTGAAGGGGGCGCGGGGCGCGCCCCCGCCCCAACTTCTCCCCGCCCCAGGCTATCCCGGCCCCAACCTTCTCCCGACCCCAAGTTCCCGTCGTTCGTCCAAGCAGCGCCTCACCGTCCGTGATCCGCCACGCGGCACGGCAAGAGGCGCGTCACCTTCCCGAGGTCTTCTCATGTCCGATCCCGCCGAACACTTCATCCTCGCCCTCTCCTGCCCCAACCGCCCTGGAATCGTGGCCGCGGTCTCCACCTTCCTGTTCGAGAAGGGCTGCAACATCCTCGAGGCCCAGCAGTACGACGACCAGGAGAGCGGCCGCTTCTTCACCCGCATCGTGTTCAACGTGGTGCAGGGGCAGGCGACCATCGAAGCGATCCGCGCCGGCTTCGCCGCCATCGCGGACACATTCTCCTTCACCTGGACCCTGCGTTCCAAGGCCGAGAAGCGCCGGGTGCTGCTGCTGGCCTCCAAGTTCGACCACTGCCTGGCGGACCTGCTCTATCGCTGGCGCATCGGCGAGATCCCCATGGAGGTGACGGGCATCATCTCCAACCATCCGCGCGAAACCTATGCCCACTTGGACTTCGACGGCGTGCCCTTCCACCACCTGCCGGTGACCAAGGACAGCAAGATGGCGCAGGAAGCGAAGATCTGGGAGATTTTCCAGTCCACCAACACCGAGCTTGCGGTGCTCGCGCGCTACATGCAGGTGTTGTCCGATGACCTGTCGGCCAAGGTCTCGGGCAAGTGCATCAACATCCACCACTCGTTCCTGCCCGGCTTCAAGGGCGCCAAGCCCTACCACCAGGCCCACGCCCGTGGCGTGAAGCTCATGGGCGCCACCGCCCACTATGTGACCAGCGATCTCGATGAAGGCCCGATCATCGAGCAGGACGTGGAGCGCATCTCCCACCAGGATTCGGCTGACGACATGGTGCGCAAGGGCCGCGACATCGAGCGCCGCGTGCTGGCGCGCGCCCTCTCCTGGCACCTTCAGGACCGGGTGCTGCTGGCCGGCGGTCGCACCGTCGTGTTCCGCGACTGAACACCGCAAAAACTCACGTTTCGGCAACGGTGAAGGCCGGTCCCTCGGGGCCGGCCTTTGCGTTTGGGAAGGGACGAAAGGCCCTGGACAGGGCTTTTGATACACTATATCAAGATCACCCAATCGAGGTGAACATGTCCGTCGAAACTCTTCTGCCGCAGACTTCGGAACACGCGAAAGCGCGACCGGATTCTGCTGCGGCGGGCACCGACGGCCACCCGCACGCGTCTGGGCAGGGCGGGCACGCTCACCCTGCCCGGCGCACACCGCGGGGGACGCGGGTCGGTCCGTCGGTGCTTCGCCTGTCGCTGGCCGCGCGCCTCGCCCTCGCCGCGGCGCTGCTCGTGCCCCTGTGGGTCGCGGTTGCGCTGGTGGTGGGATGGACCGCCGGAGAATAAGCATGACGGCACAGATTTCCTTCCGCGACCTGACCCTCGGCTATGAACGGCACCCGGCCGTTCACCACCTGTCGGGCGAGGTGGCCGAAGGCGCGCTACTCGCCATTTGCGGGCCGAACGGAGCCGGCAAGTCCACCCTGCTCAAGGGCATCTGCGGCGCCTTGCGCCCGCAGGGCGGGTCGGTGGACTTGCACGGTGTCTCGCCGCGCGACATCGCCTATCTGCCGCAGGGCGCCGAGATCGACCGCTCCTTCCCGATCAGCGTCTATGACCTCGTCTCCATGGGCCTGTGGCGCCGCGCCGGCCTGTTCGGCGGCATCGGCCGCCGCGAACGGGTGCGCATCGAGGAAGCCATCGCCGCCGTAGGCCTCGACGGGTTCGAGAGCCGGCCCATCGGCTCCCTCTCCGGCGGCCAGATGCAGCGCACCCTGTTCGCGCGCCTGCTGCTTCAGGATGCGCGCGTCATCCTGCTCGACGAACCCTTCACCGCCCTCGACGCCAAGACCACGGCCGACCTCGTGGATCTGGTGGGCCGCTGGCATGGGGAACGGCGGACCGTGCTCGCCGTGCTGCACGATTTCGACCTGGTGCGCGCCGCCTTCCCGGACACCCTGCTGCTGGCGCGCCAGCCGGTGGCCTGGGGGCCGACGGCCGAGGCCCTGAAGGCCGAGAATCTCTTGAAGGCCCGCCACATGGGCGAGGCGTGGCAGGCCGATGCCGCCACCTGCCCCGTGGCGGCCTGAGGCGCCGCTCCAGGTCCGAGCGATAAGACACACGGGGTTTGCCAGACGGGACCATCACGGCCCCGGCCGGTGGCCCGCGCCCAATGAAACGAGCTTTAAGGATCAAGCCCTTGCGCGAAAGCTCCCCGGCCCCCACCGGCCACCAGCCCACAGGTGCGGCATGACCCCCTACGACGCCCTGATCGCTCCCTTCGTGGAGTTCGAATTCATGCGCCGGGCCGTCGTGGGCGTGTTCGCGCTGGCGCTGGGGGCCGGCCCGCTGGGCACCTTTCTGATGCTGCGGCGTATGTCGCTCACCGGCGATGCCATGGCCCATGCGATCCTGCCGGGGGCCGCCATCGGCTTTCTGCTGGCGGGGCTGAACCTTTATGCCATGAGCCTCGGCGGCATGGTGGCCGGGCTGCTGGTGGCGGTGGGGGCCGGCGTGGTGGCGCGCGCCACGGAGCTGAAGGAAGACGCCTCGCTCGCCGCCTTCTACCTCATCTCGCTGGCGCTGGGCGTGCTCATCGTCTCGCTGCGTGGATCGAACGTGGACCTGCTGCATGTGCTGTTCGGCACCGTGCTCGGCATCGACGACGCAACCCTGCTCCTCATCGCCGGCATCACCACGGCGACCCTCTTCACCCTGGCCGTCATCTGGCGGCCGCTGGTGATGGATTGCGTGGACCCCACCTTCCTGGCGTCCGTGAGCCGTTCCGGCGGGGTCAGCCACATCGCCTTCCTGGCGCTGGTGGTGCTGAACCTCGTAGGTGGCTTCCATGCCCTCGGCACGCTGCTGGCGGTGGGGCTCATGATGCTGCCCGCCGCCACCGCCCGTTTCTTCGTGCGCGATCTCAGCGCGCTGGTGGCGCTGTCCACCCTCATCGCGTTCCTGAGCGGGCTCGTGGGCCTGCTCGTCTCCTACCACCTCGGCACGCCCTCCGGTCCGTCCATCATCCTGGTGGCGGGCGCGGCCTACGGCTGCGCGGTGGTGTTCGGCCCGGCGGGCGGGGTGCTGTCGCGCCTTCTGCCCGGACGCCATCTTGAAGCCTGAAAGGAAGCCTCGATGCTCTCCAGACGTCTTGTCCTCGCGGCCACTCTGGCCTCCGCTCTCGGCGCATTCGCCGCCAGCGCCCCCGCCTTCGCCCAGAGCGATGCCGGCGCCGCCAAACTGCCGGTGGTCGCCTCCTTCTCCATCCTCGGTGATTTCGTGAAGCAGGTGGGTGGCGACCGCATCGCGCTGACCACCATCGTCGGCCCCAACGGCGACAGCCACGTCTACCAGCCGACCCCGGCCGACGCGAAGAAGCTCGCGGCGGCCAAGGTCGTCTTCGTCAACGGTCTCGGCTTTGAAGGCTGGATGGACCGCCTCATCAAGGCTTCCGGCACCAAGGCCGCGGTCGTGGTGGCCACCAATGGCATCACCCCGCGCACCCGCACCGCCACCGAGCCCCAGGAAGACGAGGACGAGCACGGCAAAGGCCACGACAAGGGCCATAAGGACGCGCACGCTCACGACCACGGCCCGATCGATCCGCACGCTTGGCAGTCCATCTCCAATGCCAAGGTCTATGTGGACAACATCCGCGACGGCCTGATCGCCGCTGATCCGGCCGGCAAGGACACCTATACCGCCAACGCCGCCGCCTACACCGCCAAGCTCGACGCCCTCGAAGGCGAGGCCAAGGCCGCCATGGCGGCGATTCCGCCGGCTCAGCGGCGCATCATCACGTCCCATGATGCGTTCGGCTATTTCGGTGATGCCTATGGCGTCACCCTGATCGCACCCGAGGGCGTTTCCACCGAGAGCGAAGCCTCTGCCAAGGACGTGGCGCGCATCATCCGGCAGATCAAGGCGCAGAAGATCCCGGCCGTGTTCCTGGAGAACGTGACCGACCCCCGCCTCGTGGAGCGCATCGCCAAGGAAAGCGGCGCCAAGATCGGCGGCGAGCTCTATACCGACGCGCTCTCCGATGACAAAGGCCCCGCGACCACCTACATCCTGATGATCCAGTCCAACCTGCGGACGCTCTCCTCGGCCCTGTCGAGCTGAGCTGAGGGGCGGACCAAAGAGATTTCACCACGCGGAGCCTTTCCGCGACACTCCCGCGACGCCCGGTCTCAGCCGGGCGTCCGCTCATTCAGGTGTGAGCCATGGCAGACACGCAGTCCGACAAGATCCCCGTGACCGTCCTCACCGGCTATCTCGGCGCGGGCAAGACAACCTTGCTCAACCGCATCCTCTCGCAGCCCCACGGCAAGAAATTTGCCGTGATCGTCAACGAGTTCGGCGAGATCGGCATCGACAACGACCTCGTGGTGGGCGCCGACGAGGAAGTGTTCGAGATGAACAACGGCTGCATCTGCTGCACCGTGCGCGGCGACCTGATCCGCGTCATCGACGGGCTGCTGCGGCGCAAGGGTGACTTCGACGGCATCATCATCGAGACCACGGGCCTTGCCGACCCCGCTCCCGTGGCCCAGACCTTTTTCGTGGACGAGGAAGTGCAGGCCAAGACCCGCCTTGACGCGGTGGTGACGGTGGCCGACGCCAAATGGCTCTCGGACCGGCTGAAGGATGCGCCCGAGGCGAAGAACCAGGTGGCCTTCGCCGACGTGATCCTGCTCAACAAGACCGATCTCGTGACCCCCGCCGAGCTGAATGAGGTGGAGGCCCGCATTCGCGGCATCAACCCCTATGCCAAGCTCTACCGCACCCAGAAATCAGAGATCGACATCGCCAAGGTGCTGAACCAGGGCGCCTTCGACCTCGACCGCATCCTGGAGATCGAGCCCGCCTTCCTGGAAGAGGACGAGCACGACCACCATCACCACGACCATGAGCACGGGCCCGATTGCGGCTGCGGGCACGATCACGACCATGAGCACCACCACGGCCTCCACGCCGTGCACGACAGCGAGATGCAGTCGGTGTCGTTTTCCACCGACAAGCCGCTCAACCCGGAGAAGTTTTTCCCCTGGGTGCAGCAGCTGGTGGCCACCGAAGGCCCCAACATCCTGCGCTCCAAGGGTATTTTGTCGTTCAAGGACGACCCGGACCGGTTCGTGTTCCAGGGCGTCCACATGATCCTCGACGGCGACCACCAGCGGCCCTGGAAGGCCGACGAGACGCGGGCGAGCCGCATTGTCTTCATCGGCCGCAAGCTCGATGCGGAATGGCTGAAGAACGGCTTCCTCTCCTGCGAGGCATGACGTAGGGTTATACCTTATCCAGGTGCGGCGGACCGTCCATATTGCGGTCTGCCGCACGGGAGCGCACCTTTAAGCGCACCCTTGGGTGAACGGCGCGTGCGCTCGCGTGGCCCGACCCGAGCCCGGAAGGAGGCCCCATGTCCGACCCTGTACTCGCCCCCTTGGAGCGGGCGCACGACCATGCGGTCGAGGCCCAGATTCTCGACTTTTCCGGCCCCTTCGATCTCGCCTGCGATGATGACGACGAGAGCGACGATGCTCCCGCGGGGGATCTTGGCGCCGACGCATTGGTTCAGAAGCTCCTCCCGGTCTCGTTCGCCGATCGCGGCTTTCTGCTGCCGGATGCCCGCTCCGCCGGCCGGTTCGTCCTCCAGACCATCCGCGGGGCGCAGCAGGCCATGGGCCGGGCCAAGCGCAAGCGGCTGATCTATTGCGCCGGACCGGAAAGCGCGCCCCTGCCCGAGGGCTTCGCCGGTGATGACGCACTCGACATCCTCGCCACCGATGATCCCGGCACCATCCTTGCCGCCATCACGCCCAAGACGGCGGGCATCCTGATCGCGCCGCTGCGCACCACCCCGACCATGGAGATCCCCTCGCGCGGGCTGCTGGCGGTGCTGCGCGAGACCACGGACGATTACGGCATCGTGCTCGCCTTCGACGAAACCGCGAGCGGCCTATGCCGTACCGGCATGATCTGGGCCTATGAATGGACCGGCGTGACGCCCGACCTGATGATCGTCGGCTCCGGTCTTGCGGGCGCCGCGCCCCTCGCGGCCGTGCTCACCACCGAAAAGGTGGCGCGTGGCGCCGCCCGGCCCGACGCGGTGGATGCGGCATCGCTGGCTCTTGCCCACGCGCGGGCGGATCGCCTGCTCGCGCCGGACTTCGCGCCCGAGGTCCAAAGCCGCTCCTGGATGTTGGAAGATCGCTTGGCCGCGCTTTCCCATCGGCATCGGGCGATCTTCACCGCCGTGGTCGGCCAAGGCCTGGCACAGGGGCTTGTCTGTGCGTCTGATGCCGCGCCGCTCGCCCGGCGCGCGGCCGACGCCGGGCTTCTGACCCGCCCCATGGGGTCGGTGCTCGGCCTGTTCCCGTCACTGACCGTGACCGAGGCGGAGATCGATGCGGCCACGGCCATCCTGACCCGGATCGCCGAAGAGGAGGGTCAACCGGCGGCATAGGCCGGGCAGGGCACCACCGGTGCGGCGACCGCCCGTGGCGCGAAGACGCGCCCGATGCCGATGAGGACCGGATCGTCGTGGCCGATGGCGGCCATCCCATCCGCCAGTTCGGCCAGAGGTCCGCTCCATCTGCGCTCGTTGGCGCGGCTGACATTGGCGGCGATCACCACCGGAGTCGTCGGCGCCATGCCCGCGCCCAGCAGACGCGTGGCGATCTCGGGCGCGGTGCGGCCACCCATGTAGAACACGGTGGTGGTGGCAGGGTCGGCCACGGACCGCCAATCGATGGTGTCCGGCAGCACCCCCTGGCGCGAATGGCCGGTGACGAAGCGCACCGCCTGCGCCGCGTCGCGATGGGTGAGCGAGGTGTTGAGGCCGGCGGCCAAGGCGCTGGCGGTGGTGATGCCGGGCACCACGCGCACCGGAATGCCGGCCGCCTCCAGCGCCGCGATCTCCTCGCCGGCCCGCCCGAACACGGACGGGTCGCCGGCCTTGAGCCGCACCACCCGCTTGCCCTGCCGCGCGAAGCGCAGCATGAGCGCGTTGATCTCCTCCTGCCGACAACTCTCGCGGCCACCGCGCTTGCCCACCAGCATGCGCTTCGCCTCGCGCCGCGCGAGCTCCAGAAGCTCCGGCGACACCAAATCGTCGAACAGGATCACGTCCGCCGACTGGAGCGCGCGCATGCCCTTCAAGGTGAGGTATTCCGGATCACCGGGCCCGGCGCCCACGAGCGTCACGGAACCCCCTTCCGTTCCCGGCCGCGCGTCCGGCCAGGCGCCTTCCTCCGGACCACCGGTAGCCGTGAAGGCGCGCTCGGCGAACGTCTCCCAAAAGCGCCGTCGTTCGGCGGCGGATGGCCGAAGGGCTGCCACGCGTTGGCGGATGCGCCCCGCAAGCGCGCCCCACGCGGCCAGATGGCGCGGCAGCAGGGTCTCGATCCGGCGGCGGATGGCCTGCCCCAGCACCGGCGCGGCGCCATCGGTGGAAATGCCCACCACCACCGGAGAGCGGTTGACGATGGAGCCGAACTGGAAGGCGCACAGGGCCGGCTGATCGATGACATTGGCGGCCACGCCCGCGCGCCGCGCGGCGGCAGCGAACGCCTCCGCCTCCGGCGGGTCGAGGTCCGCCACCGCCACGGCGAAGGCGCCGAGCGTCGCATCCCGCCACGAGGCGCCGGCACGAACCGCCCGCCCCTCCGCCACCAGGGCCGCCATGGCCTCGCTCAATATGGCGGCGTGAACCTCGACACGGGCACCCGCCGCGTGGAGCAGTTCCGCCTTCCAGGCCGCCGCGTCGGAGCCGCCGGCGACCAGCGCGCTTTTCCCGTTCAGGCGGAGAAAGACGGGAAGAACCGCGAGCGGCTCCACCCGCGCGGGATGAAGAGTGGTGGCGGCACCATCGTTGGCCGCGGTGGCATGGACCATGGCACCCTCCTATTCCGCCGCGACGGCTGGCTGTGGCGGGGCATCAAGGGCGAGGAACAAGGCGCCCCCCTCGTTGCGCACCGGCATGGCGCGGGCCTGCCCCTCGTCGGCCCCCTGCGCGAGGCCGCTGTCCAGGCCAATGTTCCAATTGTGGAGCGGACAGGTGACAAAATGGCCATGGACGATGCCCACTGAGAGCGGCCCACCCTTGTGCGGGCAGCGGTCCTCCAGGGCGAACACGGCGTCATCCGCGGTGCGGAACACCGCGATCCGTCCCTTCGGGGTGGTGACGCAGCGCGCCCCCCGGCGTGGGATATCGTCGATGTGGCCGATGGCGATCCAAATCACGTCTGTGCAGGTCATGTCTGCACAGGTCGTATCGGTCCAAGTCGTATCGGTCATCTTGCGCCCCCTATTCCGCTGCCTCGGCGATGACCGCCATGGGCTTGAACTCGTGCTTGTCCTTGCCGGACACCCGTTCCGACCACGGATCGACCTGGGCGAATGCCTGGCTGAACACGAAGCGCTCGAAATAACCCTGGCGCTTTTCGGCATCGTCCATGATCTGGGCGCGGATCGTTTCGGTGCCGATACGCTTCGCCCATTTGTAGATGCGCTCCAAATACCGGGCCTGCTCACGGTACATCTGGGTAAGCGCCACCACATGCTCGAGCGCCTCGTCCTCGGTCTTCACGGTACCGAGGATTTCCGTGCCCTTGATCTCCAGGCCGGCGGCCCCCGCGAAATGGATCTCGTAGCCCGACTCCACGCAGATGATGCCGATGTCCTTGCAGGTGGATTCCGCGCAATTGCGCGGGCAGCCGGACACCGCGAGCTTCACCTTCGCCGGCGTCCACGAGCCCCACATGAACTTTTCAAGGCGAATGCCGAGCCCGGTGGAATCCTGGGTGCCGAACCGACACCATTGCGACCCCACGCAGGTCTTCACCGTGCGCAGCCCCTTGGCATAGGCTTGGCCCGAGACGAAGCCCGCCTTGCCCAGATCGGCCCAGACCGCCGGCAGGTCCTCCTTCACGATGCCCAGGAGGTCGATGCGCTGGCCACCGGTGACCTTCACCATGGGAATGGCGAACTTGTCCACCACATCGGCGATGGCGCGCAGCTCGTGGGCGGAGGTCACCCCGCCCCACATCCGCGGCACCACCGAATAGGTGCCGTCCTTCTGGATGTTGGCGTGCAGGCGCTCATTGACGAAGCGGGACTGGTAATCGTCCGCATAATCGTCCGGATATTCACACACGAGATAGTAATTGAGCGCCGGCCGGCACTTGGCGCAGCCGCAGGAGGTCTTCCACTCCAGTTCCTGCATCACCTCCGGAATGGATTTCAGCCCCTTGGCCCGGATCAGGCGGCGCACATCATCGTGTCCGAGATCGGTGCAGCCACACACTGCCTCCACCGCCGCCGGGCGGTAGGCCTCGCCCAGGGTCAGGGCCATCACCTGCTCCACGAGGCCGGTGCACGAGCCGCAGGAGGCGGAGGCCTTGGTGTGGGCGCGCACCTCCGCCAGCGTGGTCAATCCCTTGGCGGTGATGGCGGCAACGATCCTGCCCTTGGAGATGCCGTTGCAGCCGCAGATTTCCGCATCGTCCGCGAGCGCCGCCACCGCTGCGCCCGGCGCCTGGACCCCGCACCCGCCCGCAAGCGCGCCCTGCACCGCCTGGCCAAAGATGAGCGTGTCACGCAGATGCGAGACATCAAGGCCCCGCTTCAGCATGTCGAAATACCAGGGGCCATCGGCGACGTCCCCATACATCACCGCGCCGATGATGCGGTTCTCGTTCAGCACCAGACGCTTGTAGACGCCGGCCGCGGCATCGCGCAGAACCACCTCCTCGCGACCTGGACCGTCCGCGAAATCGCCGGCGGAAAAGAGGTTCACGCCGGTAACCTTGAGCTTGGTGGAGGTCACCGAGCCCTGATATTCTCCCTGCCCGCCCGACAGCCTGTCGGCCAGCACCTTGGCGCTTTCGTAGAGGGGGGCCACGAGGCCGTAGCACTGGCCGCGATGCTCGGCACATTCGCCCAGCGCAAAGATCGCCGGGTCCGACGTCCGCATGCCATCATCCACCACCACGCCACGGTTGACGGTGAGGCCCGCTTCCTTCGCGAGGCGCGCCGAGGGACGGATACCCACCGCCATCACCACCAGATCGGCGGGCAGCACCCGCCCATCCGCGAGCGCCACGCCCTCCGCCTTCCCCTGACCCAGGATGGCCTTGGTGTTGGCCTGGGTCAGGATGGAGATGTCGCGCTCCGTGAGCGCCTTTTCCAGGAGATAGGCCGCCGCCGGATCAAGCTGGCGCTCCATGATGGTCGGCATGAGGTGCACCACGCTCACCGCCATGCCCCGGCGCCGCAGCCCATAGGCCGCCTCCAGCCCCAGGAGCCCGCCGCCGATCACCACCGCCCGCCCGCCCTGCTTGGCGATTTCGAGCATGCGCAAGACATCATCCAGGTCGCGATAGGCAACGACGCCGGGCAGGTCCGCACCCGGCACCGGGAGAATGACCGGCGCCGAGCCGGTGGCGATCACCAGCTTGTCGTAGGCGGCGGTGACGCCGTTGGCCGCCGTCACGGTCTTGGCGGCGCGGTCAATGCGCGTCACCCGCGCGCCCTTGTGAAGGGTGATGCCGTGATAGGCGTACCAGCCCTCGTCGTGGATGATGATGTCCGCGTAGTCCTTCTCGCCGGAGAGCACGGGGGAAAGCATGATGCGGTCGTAATTGACACGCGGCTCGGCGTTGAAAATGGTGACGTCGTAAAGACCTGGGGCCTTTTCGAGCAACTCTTCCAGCATCCGGCCGGGGGCCATGCCGTTGCCGATGATGACGAGCTTCTGGGTCATGGATCTCACTCCGCGGCGCGGGATTGCCGGGCGATGCGCGCCGCCCGCTTGTCCTGGATCGCCTCAAGCTGCTCGGGCGCCGGGTTCGCGCCGCCCTCGTAGGCTTCCAGGAAGTCGAGCAGCTCTTCGCGATAGGCGTAGTAATCGGGGTGGGAGAGGAGCGCCTTGCGGCTGCGCGGGCGCGGCAGATCCACCTTCATGATGTTGCCGATCTTCGCCTTCGGCCCGTTGGACATCATCACCACCCGGTCGGCGAGCAGAATGGCTTCGTCCACATCGTGGGTGACGCAAATGGCGGTGACCTTGGTGCGCGCCCACACCTCCATCAGCACATCCTGAAGTTCCCAGCGGGTCAGGCTGTCCAGCATGCCGAACGGCTCGTCGAGCAGCAGCAGCTTGGGCGACAAAGCGAAGGCCCGGGCGATGCCCACCCGTTGCTTCATGCCGTTGGAAAGATCGGCCGCCAGCCGATGCATGGCCTCGCCCAGACCCACGCGCTGGAGATAATATTCGACGATGTCGCAGCGCTCGGCCGGCGTTGCGTCCGGATAGACCTTGTTCACCCCCAGCGCCACATTCTCCCGTGCCGTCAGCCACGGCATGAGGGAGGGGGCCTGGAACACCACCGCCCGGTCTGGCCCTGCCCCCGACACCTCGCGCCCGTCGAGCACGATGCCGCCGGAAGAGATCTCATTCAGCCCCGCCGCCATGGACAGAACCGTGGACTTGCCGCAGCCCGAATGGCCAATGATGGAAATGAACTCGCCCTTGTTGATCTTCAGGTCGAAACCATCGACCACGGTCAGCGGCCCCTTGGGCGTCGGATAAACCTTGCGAAGCTCGAAGAACTCGACATAGCGCTTCTCGATGGGCGAGGTGGCGCGCTTGGCATAGGCCGCCGGCAGCTTCTCCGCCTGCGCCTTTTGGGTGATGGGCACCACTTTCGGAAGCGTGATCGGGCTGCGCCCATCCCCCCCGCGCCGGGCACCGAGGTCGAGCAGGTACGCCGTC
Organism: Xanthobacter agilis; assembly: GCF_021730435.1. GTDB lineage: Bacteria > Pseudomonadota > Alphaproteobacteria > Rhizobiales > Xanthobacteraceae > Xanthobacter > Xanthobacter agilis. The sequence goes on along the minus strand of NZ_JABWGX010000008.1, from coordinate 101,000 downwards.
ACCTCGGCCCGGATGCGGATGAAATCGGCGTCCGAATTCATGGCGCTGCGCGCGCGCGGACGCGGCATGTTCACCGGGAAGGAGCGCCCGAGGGTGGCTTCGGGACCGGGGGTCAACGGCAGGATGCGATCCGCCAGCAGGATCGCCTCGTCCACATCGTTGGTGATGAGGACGATTGTTTTCTTCTCCCGCTCGCAGATGGCGGCAAATTCGTCCTGGAGCTTGGCACGGGTGAGCGCATCGAGGGCCGAGAGCGGCTCGTCGAGCAGCAGCACGTCCGGACGCATGGCGAGCGCGCGCGCCACCGATACGCGCTGGCGCATGCCGCCCGAAAGCTCCGCGGGCTTCCTGTCCCTGGCATGGGCAAGGCCCACCATGTCGATATAACGCGCGGCGATCTCCCGCCGCTCCGCCTTGGGCAGCGCCTTGTGCACGGCCTCCACGGCCAGGGCCACGTTGGCCTCCACCGAGAGCCACGGCATCAGCGCGTAGTTCTGGAACACAACGCCCCGCGCCGGTGACGGACCGCTCACCGGCAGGCCCTTGAAGCGCACCTCTCCGGCATCCGGCGAGGCCAGACCGCTCAGCAGCGAGATGAGCGTGGACTTGCCCGAGCCGGAGAAGCCCACGATGGCGATGAACTCACCCTCGTGCACCTGAAGGTCGATCCCGGCCAGCACCGCATTGCGGGCCTCGCCCACCCCATAGCCCTTGGCGAGCCCGCGGGCTTCGAGCACGGGAGCATCCGGGCGCGCCTGGAACTGCGTCATGTTCCGGCCCTCAACGGTTCGAGGAGAAGGTGAAGGCGGACTGCAACGCGTACATCAGCCGGTCGAGCGCGAAGCCGATGATGCCGATGGTGAACACCGCCACCATGATGCGCGCCAGCGAGGAGGAAGAGCCGTTCTGGAACTCATCCCACACGAACTTTCCAAGGCCGGGGTTCTGCGCCAGCATCTCGGCGGCGATCAGCACCATCCAGCCCACCCCCAGCGACAGCCGCAGCCCGGTGAAGATCAGCGGCAGGGCCGAGGGGAGCACCAGCTTGCGGATGGTGGTGAAGGTGGACAACTGGAGCACCTTCCCGACGTTCACCAGATCCTTGTCGATGGAGGCGACGCCCAGCGCCGTGTTGATGATGGTCGGCCACAGGGAGCACAGCGTCACCGTGACCGCCGAGATCACCATGGACTTCGGCAACAGATCCGACGGATTGAGATACACCGCCGACACCACCATGGTGACGATCGGCAGCCAGGCCAGCGGCGACACCGGCTTGAAGATCTGGATGAGCGGATTGATGGCTCCGTTGAAAGTCTGCGACAGGCCGCAGGCAATGCCGACTGGAATGGCGATGAGGGTGCCGATGAAGAAGCCCAGCCCCACCGTGATGAGCGATGTGAAGATCTGGTCCACATAGGTCGGCCGGCCCGTATAGGCGCGCACCTTCACCTGATCGCCCTTGCCCTGGGCGATCAGGGCCGCGTTGCGGGCGTCCTGCCGGGCGTAGAAATCCGCCGCCTTCCGGCGCTCGGCCACATGGTCGGCAAAGAGCGCGCGGGCCTGGTCCAGCACCGCCACCGGGCCGGGAATGGCGCCGAGCGAGGTCTGAACCTTGGGCGCCAGGACCGCCCACACCGCCAGGAACACCAGGATGCCAGCCAGCGGCACCAGCAGCACCCGCTTCAACGCACCGAGCTGCTCGGAAACATTGTCGCCGGCCGCGATCTTCACGAGCGGCACCACAAAGCCGAGCCCCAGCACACTGAGCCAGCCCGACGCGCGATTGATGACCTGAAAGACCTTCTCCCGGCGCGCCGCCTTGGCGCGAGCGCCCTTGAAGGTGTCGGAAACATGGGACATGGGTTGCCTCCTCGCCTTGCGCGCTCAGCCGCCGGTGATCTGATTGCCTTCGACCTTCTGGTTGCCCTTCAGGCCAATGGGCAGGGAGTCGATGTAGGCATTTGGCTTTTTGCCGTCATAACTGACGCCATCGATGAATTCTGAGGTCGCGGGCTTGTATCCGTCCGTGCCGAATGGAAACTCATCTTTCTTCGCCTTGCCTTCTTCAACGAGACTCTCGGCAGCCTTCATGTAGATTTCGGGTTTGTAGACATCCTTCGCGGTCTGGGCATACCAGGCGTCCGGCTTCTGCTCCGGGATCTGGCCCCAGCGGCGCATCTGGGTGAGAGACCAGACGGCATCTGAATAAAAGGGATAGGTCGCGTTGTAGCGGAAGAAGACGTTGAAATCGGGCACCGGGCGCTTGTCCCCCTTCTCGTATTCGAAGGTTCCGGTCATGGAATTGGCGATAACCTTCGGATCGGCACCCACATATTCAGGCTTGGAGAGGATCTGCACCGCCTCCGCGCGGTTGGCGTTGTTGTTCTCATCCAGCCACCGGGCGGCGCGAATGAGGGCCTTCGTGAGGGCCAGCGTGGTGTTCGGATATTTCTGCGTGAACGCCTTGGTCAGGCCGAAGACTTTTTCCGGATTGTTTTTCCAGATTTCGTCATCGGTCACCACCGGCACGCCGATGCCCTTGAAGACGGCCGCCTGGTTCCAGGGCTCGCCGACGCAATAACCGACGATGGTGCCCGCCTCCAGCGTCGCCGGCATCTGTGGCGGCGGCGTCACGGACAGAAGAGCGTCCGCCTTGATCTGCCCGGAGACGTCGGTAGGCGAGTAATAGCCGGGGCTGATGCCGCCTGCCGCGAGCCAATAGCGCAGTTCGTAATTATGGGTGGAGACCGGGAACACCATGCCGAGATTGAACGGCTTGCCCTCCGCCTTGTACCGCTCCACCACCGGCTTGAGCGCGTCGGCCTTGATGGGGTGCTGCGGCTTGCCGTCCGGCCCCACCGGGATTTTCGGTTTCATCTCGTTCCACACCGCATTGGAGACGGTGATGGCGTTGCCGTTCAGATCCATGGAAAAGGGGGTGACGATGTCGGCCTTGGTGCCGAAGCCGATGGTGGCCGCCAGAGGCTGGCCCGCCAGCATGTGCGCCCCGTCCAGCTCGCCGGTGATGACACGGTCGAGCAAAACCTTCCAATTGGCCTGGGGCTCCAGGGTCACATAAAGCCCCTCGTCCTCGAAGAAGCCCTTTTCCTTGGCGATGGCCAGCGGCGCCATGTCGGTGAGCTTGATGAAGCCCAGCTTCAGCTCGTCCTTCTCCACCGGCAGCGAACCGGCGACCGCCGGCGCGGCGAAGCTCACCATCACCGCCAGCGAGGAGAGAAGGAAGAAGCGCTTCGTTACGGCATCGGTCATCGGTACCCATCTCGAACTTAGGGGATGCCCCGGTGGAGGCGGTGGCCCGCGAACGCGGGAGCGAAAAAGCAAAAAGCCGCAAAACCGGCTCCAGGCCCCGAATGGGACTTGTGCGGTTTGGCGGCTTTGCCAGGATGCCCGTCGTTGGGCACCAAATATTGGGATGAGCTACTCAACCATGCTTATTCTCAGTCTGCAACAGCTATGAGGGTGCGATGCGGCATTTGCCCTTCATTTGGTGCGCATGCTCGAAAAATGGACAGGCCGCGCTCACCCGCCGCGCACATCCGGCACCCGCGCCGCCATCTGCTCACGGATATAATCGTCGATCCGGTCGGGATCGAAGATATGGCCATCGAAGAATCCGTCCGGCCCCAGCACCAGGCTGGAATTGGCGGCGCCGACCGGGGTCGGTGCCAGCAGCGCGCCCTCCACCTTCAGATTGGCGCCGGGCAAGGGCGCGCCGAGGCCGCGCAAGGCCCGCCGATAGAGATCCGGCCGGTAGGAATCGCGCGCGATCAGGGTGTTGTGGGGCGAATGGCTGCAATAGCCCCAGCGCACCATCTGGCTGTAAAACCACAGGGCATGGCTCTGCCACGGAAAGGTTGCGGCCTTGGCGGCGGTGAGGAAAAAGTCGTCCACGGTGATGATGCGCCCCGGCGCCACCTCCATGGCTCCGGTCAGGCCGGTCATCAGCAATTGCGGGTCCACATCGAGGAAGCGCGGGGCGGCGAGAATGCGGGCGAGCTCGGCATGGTTGCCCTTGTCCGCGCACCACAGGGCCGCCCGATAGAGCGCGCGCACGAAGGCGTCGAGGGCGGCGGGATTGTCCTCCGCCCACGGCCGCGACACGCCCAGAACCTTTTCCGGACTGGACCGCCAGATGCGCGCCTTCACGGTGGCAAGCCGGCCCGCGCCCCAGCGCACGGCCGCGGTGTTCCAGGGTTCTCCGGCGCAAAAGCCGTCGATCTGGCCGTCGGCGAGGGCCGCCGGCATCTGCGGCGGCGGCAGCACCACGATTTCCACGTCCCGGTCCGGGTCGATGCCACAGGCGGCAAGCCAGAAACGCAGCTCGAAATTGTGCCCGGAGAAGGAATAGACGACGCCGAACCGCAGCGCCGGCAGCCCCCGCCCCCGCCGCGCCACGACAACCGCCTTCAAGGCCCGGCCCACGACGCCCGCATCCAGCGTCTCCACCGCGCCCGCCTGCTCCAGTTCGTGGGCCACCCCGTTGGAGACCGTCACCGCATTGCCCCCGAGCCCCATGGCGAAGGGCGCGATGAGCGACGGCGACAAGGGAAACAGGCCGAGATTGGCGGCGATCGGCATGGGCGCCAGGATGTGGGCCGCGTCGAGAGCGCCCACCGCGAGCCGGTCGCGGATGCTGCTCCAGGACGGCTCCCGGCGCAGCGCCACCACGAGCCCCTCCTCGCGGGCAAAGCCTTTCACCACCGCGCTCACCAGAATGGCGCTGTCGAGCAGCGGCACGAACCCCACGCGGATATCGGCATCCTCGGACATGGCTAGCCCTCCAGCAGTCCAGCCGCCATCACGAGGCTCTGGGCGATGTCGGCGATCTTGCGGTTCTGGTTCATGGCGGTGGTGCGCAAGAGCCTATAGGCCGCCTCTTCCGAAAGCCCGCGCGATTTCATGAGGATGGCCTTGGCCCGGTCGACCGTCTTGCGGTTCTCCAGCTCGGTGCGCGCCTCTTCCAGCTCCCGCGCCATGCGCGAGAAGGCGTTGAAGCGGCTGATGGCCATGTCGAGGATCGGCTTCACCCGCTCCTGCTTCAGGCCGTCCACCACATAAGCGGAGACGCCCGCCTCCACGGCCGCCTCGATGGCGGCGCGGTCGGAGCGGTCCACGAACATGGCAATCGGCCGCTGCACCGAGCGCGACAGCAGAAACATGCTCTCGAGCATGTCGCGATTGGGGTTTTCCAGGTCGATGACGATCACGTCGGGCGAGACGCGCTCGATGGTGCGCGCCACCCCCTGGATCTCGCGCACAACGCTCACTCGGACATGGCCGGCCGCGCGCAGCCCTTCCTCGATGATCTGCGCGCGGATGGCGTTTTCATCGATCACGAGAATGGAGAGATCCGCGTCACGCATCACGCCGTCCAGCCGGGGCACCGCGCCCGCGCGACCCAAGCACGCCGGGGATGCCGGCATCAATAGACATCCCGGACATAACGCTTCACGCGCCCCATCTCAGCCACATACTCGCGCGCCGCGTCCGCGCCGAAACCGCCATGGGCGGCGGCGATCTCCACCAGGGTCCGGTCCACATCCTTCGCCATCCGGGCGGCATCGCCGCAGACATATAGATGCGCGCCCGCCTCCAGCCAGCGCCACAGCTCCGCGCCCGCCGCCGTCATTTTGTCCTGCACATAGACCTTTTGCGGCTGGTCGCGGGAGAAAGCGGTGTCGAGGCGGGTCAGATGGCCGCGCGTCAGCCAGCCCTCCAATTCGTCCCGGTAGTAGAAATCGCTGGCCGCGTGCCGCTCCCCGAAGAACAGCCAGTTGCGCCCGCCGGCCCCGGTCAGCTCCCGCTGCTGGAGAAAAGCGCGGAACGGGGCAATGCCAGTGCCCGGCCCGATCATGATGATCGGCACATCCCCCGCCACCGGCACCCGGAAATGGGGCGAGGGTTGGATGAACACCGGCACCTCCTCCGCCCGGTCCGCCAGGAAGGTCGACGCCACCCCGCCCCGCGCCCGCCCGGCGCAGGCATAGCGCACGGTGGAGAGGGTGAGATCCACCTCGCCCGGCGCCTTCAGCGGGCTCGATGCGATGGAATACAGGCGCGGCTGCAAACGCTTGAGGACGGAAAGGAAATCGCCGGCGGCTACCGGGCGCGCATGATCGCGCAGAATGTCGGCAAGCTGGCGCCCCCACAGCCACCGGTCGAGTTCCGCGCGGGGTCCGTCAAGCCGCGCGGCAAGCGCCCCATCGCCCGATAGCGCCGCCCACCCGCGCAGCACATCGGGATGGGGGCGGGCGATCTCGAAATGGCGCTCCAGCGCGCGGACGAGAGGCATCTGCCCGTCCCCCTCCACGGTCACCTCGGCCTCCGGATCGAGATGCAGCAGATCCACAATCTCGGCCACGAGGACCGGGTCGTTGCGCGGCAGAACGCCCAGGGCGTCCCCCGCCTCATAGGCCAGATCGCCGATGGCAAGGCCGATCTGGCGCACCTCCTTGCCGCTGCCCGGTGCGTTGAGGCATCGGTTGCGCACGCGCCGCGCGGTAAACGGATGTCGCCGGTCCCAAGCCGGCTTACCCGGCTTGGCCGCGTTGGCCGGCTTGGCCCCCGCGTGCGCCTGCGGCTCCACGGCTGGCGCCGCGCAGAGCAATTGCGCAACGCGCCGCTGCCACGCGTCAGCGACGACCTCACCATCCGGCTCGCACTCGGCGCGCTCCAACAGGCGCCGGGCGCCGAGCTCGGCCAGCCGCGCATCGAGCTTGCGCCCGAAACCGCAGAACTGGGCATAGCTGCTGTCGCCGAACGCCAGGACGCCGAAACGCAGGTCCTGCATGGGCGGCGCCTGCGGCCCGCTCAGGTGCGCCCAGAAGGCGCCCCCATTGTCGGGGGGGTCGCCATCGCCGAAGGTGCTGGCCACGAACAGGGCCGCGCTGGCGCTCGACAGATCGTCCGCGGCCAGATCATCCATGACGGTCAGCCGCACCGCGCATCCGCCGTCACGCAAGGCCGCGCCCAGCGCCGCGGCGGCCGCTTCCGCCCGCCCGGTCTGCGAGGCAAAGGCCACGATCACCCCGCCCCCCGCTTCCGCGTCGGGAGCACGCAGCGCCGTCCGCGAGAACAGGCCCGCCAGCAGGCCGTTCACCATCAGCCGCGCGCTCTCGCTCAGCGGCGCCGCGGGCGGCAGCATCGGCGTTTCGCGTCCCTCCGCCACCGGTTGCGCGGCAAGGCCGCTCACGAACCCCTTGAGATAGAGCCGCTCCGCCTCCGTCAACGCAAGGTCAAGCCCGGGCGTGAGGCCCAGCACGCCACGGATGCGCGCGATGGCGAAACCGTCCGCGTCCGGCGGGGCCAGAGGTGCGCTCATCATGGGCGCGGACTCCCGTTCAGGCGCGGGGCCGACCCGGGAGAGGGCCACCGCCGCGATCTTCAGTTCCGGTTGATGGGACACGGGATCGACCGCCGCGCTCGTCACCGCGTTGATGGCGAGGGCATCGCCGAACACGTCGTTCCAGTGAAAGGGCGCGAAGCAGGCATCCGCCGCGACCCGATCGCTCACCCGCGCCGGCAACACCGCCCGCCCACGGCGCGAACGCACCTCGACCCGGTCGCCTTCCGCGATGCCGAGCCGCGCCGCCCGCTCGGGATGAATTTCCAGGAACGGCGCGGGGTTGAGCTTGTTCAGGGTGGCCACCTTGCCGGTCTTGGTCAGGGTGTGCCACTGGTGTTGCAATCGCCCGGTGTTCAGTGCCACGGGATATTCAGCATCCGGCAGCTCCGCCGGCGGCACATGGGGCGAGGGCACGAACCGCGCCCGCCCGTCCGTGGTCGCAAAACACAGGGCCGGATCGTCAGACCCGGCGCGTCGGGGCATGTGGCGCCCGTCGTTGAGATACCGGATGGGATTGCGCGCCGGCCCCTCGGCCGCCACCGGCCATTGCAGCGGCCCCTCGCGCAGCCGCGCATGGCTGGCGCCACTGAGATCATATCCGGTCTGCGGATTGGAAAAGGCCGTGATCTCGGCAAACACCTGCGCCGCGCTGTCATAGCTGAAGGCGTCCTGAAACCCCATGGCCCGCGCCACATCGGCGATGAGGTGCCAGTCCGCGCGCGCCGCGCCGGGCGGCGGGACGGCACCCGGCGCCAGCGTCAGGGTGCGCTCCGAATTGACCAGCACGCCATCGGCCTCGGCCCACAGGGCGCCGGGCAACAACACATCGGCATAGACGGCCGTTTCCGTGTCCAGGAAGGCATCTTGTACGATCACCAGTTCCGCGGTCCGCAGAGCGTCGATCACCACCTGCCGGCTGGCGACCGACGCCACCGGATTGGTGCAGATGATCCAGCAGGCCTTGATCCGCCCGGCCTTCATCTCCTCGAACATGGCGATGGTGCCGGACGCCGCCTCGGCGCGGATGGTGCCGGGCGCGAGGCCCCAGCGCGCTTCGGTGAAAGCGCGATCGGCCGCCGACGTCACCACACGCTGACCCGGCAGGCCCGGACCCATGTAGCCCATGTCCCTACCCCCCATGGCATTGGGCTGGCCGGTGAGCGAGAACGGCCCGGCGCCGGGCCGGCAGATGTGCCCGGTGGCGAGGTGCAGGTTGCAGACGGCGGTGGTGTTGGCGGTGCCGTGGCTGCTCTGGTTCAGGCCCATGGTCCAACAGGTGGTGAAGGCCTTGGCCGCCGCGATGAGGGCGGCGGCGCGGCGCAGATCCGCCTCCGCAAGACCAGTGAGCGCGGCCACCCGTTCCGGCGGATAATCCGCCAGCTGCGCGGCCACCGCCTCCCACCCGCAGGTGTGGCGCGTGATGAAATCCGCGTCGAGGTGGCCACCGTCCACCAGAAGGCGCAACAGGCCGTTGAGAAGCACGAGATCAGTGCCGGGACGGATCTGCAGGAACAGGTCGGCCTTTTCGGCGGTGGCGGTGCGGCGCGGGTCCACCACGATGAGGCGGGCGCCCGCCTTCACCCGGTCCATGAGGCGCAGGAACAGGATCGGGTGGCAATCGGCCATGTTGGCGCCGATCACCAGGAACAGATCGGCGGCATCGAAATCGTCATAGGAGCCCGGCGGCGCATCGGCGCCGAACGACAGCTTGTAGCCACTGCCGGCGCTCGCCATGCACAGGCGGGAATTGGACTCGATGTGGCGCGTGCGGATGAAGCCCTTGGCCAGCTTGTTGGCGAGATATTGCGCCTCCATGGACATCTGCCCGGAGACGTAGAAGGCGAACGCGTCCGGTCCGTCACGATCGATGATCGCGGTCAGGCGCTCCGCCACATGGGCCACCGCCACCTCCACGGGCGCGGGGCATTGGTCGTCGCCCCGTTGGGCGCGCACGAAGGCCCCCGTCAGCCGCCCCTTCCCCAAAGGCTCCGCGCAGGTCGCCCCCTTGGTGCACAGGCGCCCGGCATTCACCGGATGCGCCTTGTCCCCGGAGACCTTCACGACCGCACCCTCGCGCACGTCGAGCACAATGCCGCAGCCGACCCCGCAATAAGGGCACACGCTCCGGACCCTCTTCACCCCCTGTTCCGCGCCGCTCATGCTCGCCCCAAAACGAAAAAAGCCGCCACCTGCGCTTCCCGATGCGGAAGCGCAGGTGGCGGCTTTGCCACGGAGGATGTGATCCCCTGCCGCAGTGTCCCAACGCGAGACCCTGCGGCGATGTCTATGCCCACACTAAAACGGAACCGATCCGCGAACACAAGCCCCTTCGTTCAGCGCCCTTCGTTCAGCGCCGTATCGGAACCCGCCGGCCCTATCGGCCCGCGGGCGCCGTGGCCACATAACGGATAGCCCGGTGAATCAGCTCGGCGAGATTGCCGGCGCCGAGCTTGCTCTTGAGCTGCGAACAGGTGTTCGCCACCGTCTTGTAGCTGACCCCCAGCTCATCGGCGATCTGCCCATAAGCCTTGCCTTCGGCCAGAAGCGCCAGCGCCTGAAGCTCGCGGGGGGTGAGATCGGCCATGGTGCCGGGACGTCCGCGACTGCTCATCATGGCCACCTCCAACGCCAGTTGATGGCTGATGTAGGGCTGGCCCCGCCGCACCTTGTCGAACGCCTCCAGCAGATCGGCGGCGGATGTATCCTTCACCAGATAGCCGGTGGCGCCCGCTTCCAGCGCGCGGCTGGCGATGACCGGATCGGCGTGCATGGAAAACACCAGAATCGGCATGCGCATGGCCTGGGCGCGCAGGCGCCGCACCAGCGAAAGCCCCGCCAGGCCGCTGCCGCTGAGCGCGAGGTCCACGATCGCCACATCCGGCGCCCGCCGCCGGAACAGGCGATAGCCGGCGAGCGCCGTGCTCGCCTCCATCAGTTCGCAGACCCCGGCATCTTCGAGGATATAGCGGCACCCCTGGGCGACGATGGGGTGATCATCGATCAACAAGACACGGGTCATTTCAAGGTCTCTTCCTCGCGCGGCGCAAGCGCCGCCGCCCCCGGCAAGGGGATCTCCACCATCAGGCACGCACCCCCGCCCGCGGCCTGGGTGAGGCCGCACTGCCCGCCGAGCGCCCGCACTCGCTCGCGCATGCCCGCAAGGCCCAGGCCGTCCACCACGTGCGACGGCAGGCCCCTTCCGTCATCGCGCAGCACCAGGCGCAGCCACTTGCTTCCCGCCCCAGTGCCGCCCTCGCCCACGGCCACCGACACAGAGCGCGCGCCGCCATGCCTCAGGGCATTGGTCACGCCCTCCTGAACACAGCGGTATAGCGTCGCCTCCAGGGCGGCCCCGTAGCCGGCGCCCAACGCACCCAGCTCCAGCCGGAACACGCGCTCGGGATCGTGCTGCCGGAAATCGGCGACGAGGCTCGCCAGCACATCCGCCAACGGCACATGCCCAAGGGCCGCCGGCCGGAGCCGCCGCAGCAGGCGCCGGTTGGCCCCCTGCATGCGCTCCACGATGTCCACGAGGTTTCCAGCCCGATCCGCCACCCGTTCCCGAAGCGGACCCGGCACCTGGACGGCCATGCGCGCCAGCGAATCGGCGCCGGCCTTGAGGCCGAACATGAGCGGCCCCAATTCATCGTGCAGCTCGCTGGCGATTCGCCGGCGCTCGTCTTCCTCAAGACTCACGAGCCGCGCATTGAGGCGCGCATTCTCCGCCCGCGCCGCCTCCAGGGCACGCGCCAGGGCGTTCACACCGTCCGCCACCTCCGCCAGCTCGCGGATGCGCGGCGGGGCGAGGGGCGGGCAGAGGCGATCATGCTCCAGCGCCCCCAGCGCGGTGCGAAGCCGCGCCAGCTCCCGCCGCACCCGGCCGAGCGCCAGGAACAGGGCCAGAAGGATGGCGCCATTCACGCCGATCGCCACGGATGCAAAGTCCGTCACGTCGTTCCACACCTCGGCGATCTCGTCGTCGGGCACCCCCGCCACCACCACGCGCGCCACCGTTGCGCCGCCGGAGGTGATCGGAACCTCCCGCACCGGACCGTCCACCCCCACCAGCCGTGCGAACCAGGCCGGCGCTTCCGCCGCACCGCGCCGCGGAGGTTCCGACGCCGGGCCACGATGCTGCCCCGCTGGATCGGCGAGGCTGAGCCGCACATGCCGCAGATGGCGCAAATGCACAGGCAACGCCCCCGCCCCGGCCTGGGGATCGAGCGCGATGCGCTCCGCCGCCTCGCGCACCATCCGTTCCGCCATCTCGACCGCCGCGGCCATCTCACTGCGGGTCGCGGCGCGGGCGTTCAGCACCACCACCCACCCGGCAAGGAAGGCCGCAACGACGTTGATGACAAGCACCGTGCCGAGCACCTGCGCCCGTAGTGTGACGCCCCGCCCGATGCGCGCGCCGGCGGGCCGCGCCGGCGCGCGCAGGCCGGCCCGCAGCGTCCCGACAAGGCTCATCCCGCCCCCCGTCCAGCGCAGCACCCCGGCAAGGCCACGGGCCGCCATGGCGCCGAACGTCCCGGCCGGACACTCCACCTGCCACGCGCCCACTGACACACGGGCTCCTCCCCATTCTTCTGATAAAACGCTTATTATTATTTTCAAAACATACGATCGAGAGATCACGTAACGACATTATACGTCATCCCGCCTGCATCTTCAGCAGCAAAGACGGGGCCGGGGAAAACCCTTCGGAATTTCGCTTTTATTATTTTAAATCATACACATGGGCATTTTGCCCGGATGTGATTGCCAAAACTTCCCGATATCAATTGCACAAACACCGCGAGACAAGCGGTCCGCAAAGATCTCAACTCACATCACGCCAAACATGAATATTAGAAAAGAATAAGAACGCACAAGAGCTGGACGCGATCGGAGGGCGCCAGTTCTCTCAAAACTCAACCAATCTGCGCGAGGCGTGGCCATTTTCGGCCACGGCACTCATTCGCGACAGGCGATCGTGCCACGCGGTCGCACCAAGAGACGTTCGCCTGGCACGCGGACCGTCCAAGCGCAAACGCGCGACAACAAGCCGACCGAGGAAACCCAAGGATACGCCAGATGAGCAGATTATTGTCGTCAGCATCCCTCGTTGCCGTCACCCTCGCCCTCGCCGCGGGAGGCCTCGCCGCCCCCGCCGCGCGCGCCAATGACAAACTCGTGGAGCTCGCCAAGAGCGACGAGAACTGGCCCATGACGGGCAAGAACTACGACGCCAACAACTATAGCCCGCAGAAGCAGATCAATAAGGACAACGTGACGAAGCTGCGTCCGGCCTGGTCCTTCTCCACGGGCGTGCTGTCGGGTCACGAAGGCACGCCGCTGGTGGTGGACGGGGTGATGTATGTACACTCTCCCTTCCCCAACACCACGTTTGCCCTCGGCCTCGATGATCCCGGCCACATCCTGTGGCAGCACAAGCCGAAGCAGAACCCCACCGCTCGCGCGGTCGCCTGCTGCGACGTGGTGAACCGGGGCCTGGCCTACTGGCCCGGCGACGGCAAGACTGGCCCTCTCATCATCAAGACCCAGCTCGACGGCAATGTGGTGGCGCTGAAGGCCGACACCGGCGAGGAATACTGGAAGCTTGAAAACTCCGACATCAAGGTCGGCTCCACCCTCACCATCGCCCCCTATGTGGTGAAGGATACGGTGCTGGTGGGCTCATCGGGCGCCGAACTCGGTGTGCGCGGCTACGTCACCGCCTATGACGTGAAGACCGGCGCCCAGAAATGGCGCGCCTACGCCACCGGCCCCGACGCCGACGTGCGCCTCGCCGACGACTTCAACAAGGCCAACCCGCAATATGGCCAGAAGGGCCTTGGCACCCAGACCTGGGAAAGCGACGCCTGGAAGATCGGCGGCGGCACCAACTGGGGCTGGTACGCCTTCGATCCCGGCACCAACATGATCTATTACGGCTCCGGCAATCCGGCGCCGTGGAACGAGACCATGCGTCCCGGCGACAACAAGTGGACCATGACCATCTGGGGTCGGGACATCGACACCGGCGAAGCCAAGTTCGGCTATCAGAAGACGCCCCACGATGAATGGGACTATGCCGGCGTCAACGTGATGATGCTGTCGGAGCAGAAGGACCAGACGGGCAAGATGCGCAAGCTTCTCACCCATCCGGACCGCAACGGCATCGTCTACACCCTCGACCGCACCGACGGCACCCTGATCTCCGCCGACAAGATCGACGACACGGTCAACTGGGTGAAGAAAGTGGACATGAAGACCGGTCTTCCGGAGCGCGATCCGGAATACGGCACCCGCATGGACCATGTCGCCCGCGACGTCTGCCCCTCGGCCATGGGCTACCACAACCAGGGCCACGACAGCTACGACCCGGACCGCAAGTCCTTCTTCATGGGCATCAATCACATCTGCATGGATTGGGAGCCCTTCATGCTGCCCTACCGGGCGGGCCAGTTCTTCGTCGGCGCGACGCTGAACATGTATCCCGGCCCCAAGGGCGACCGGCAGAACGCCCTCGGCCTCGGCCAAGTGAAGGCGTATGACGCCATCAACCACAAGTACAAGTGGGAAGTGATGGAGCGGTTCGCGGCCTGGGGCGGCACGCTCGCCACCGCCGGCGGCGTGATGTTCTACGGAACCCTGGACGGCTTCATCAAGGCGCGCGACAGCGACACCGGCAAGCTGCTCTGGAAGTTCAAGCTGCCTTCCGGCGTCATCGGCCACCCCATGACCTACACCCACAACGGTGTGCAATACGTCGCCATCTATTACGGCGTCGGCGGCTGGCCGGGCGTGGGCCTGGTGTTCGACCTCAACGACCCGACCGCCGGCCTTGGCTCGGTGGGCGCCTTCAAGCAGCTCCAGCACTACACCCAGATGGGTGGCGGCGTGATGGTGTTCTCGCTCGACGGCAAGGGTCCCTACGACAACCCGAACGTGGGTGAATACGCCTCCGGCGGCTGATCCAGCGCCGATGCCGGTCGCCGCTCTCGCCCTCGGCGGCGGCCGGCCCCTTTCATGCGACCCGACCCCGCGCCGTGCCCGCTGCCGGCGTGCCTGACCCCCACGAGGAGGCGTCCATGCCCCGTATCGCATCTTCCGCCGGCACCGCGCTCGCCGCCTTCGTGTTCGGCACCGCGCTTGTCGCCACCAGCTCCGCCGGTGCCCAGAACGCACCCGCCCCAAACGCATCCGCCAACGCCCCCGCGCAAGCCCAGGCCCCCGCGCAAGCCCAGGCGACGCCCGCCGCCGCGCCGGGAACCCTGCGCGTGTGCGCCTCCGAGGTGGAGGCGCCTTTTTCGCAGAAGGATGGGCAGGGCTTTGAGAACCGCATCGCGAAGGTGCTCGCCAAGGCCATGGACCGCGAGGCGGTGTTCGTATGGTCCTCCAAGCCCGCCATCTATCAGGTGCGCGACGGGCTCGATAAAAATCTCTGCGACGTGGTGATGGGCGTCGATACGGGCGATGCCCGCGTGCTTTCGTCCAAGCCCTATTACCGCACCAGCTATGTGTTCGTGACCAAGGCTGACCGGAACATCACCACCGGCGATTGGCAGGACCCGCAGATCAAGGCTCTCGGTCATTTCGTCGTCGGTTTCTACTCGCCGGGCGAGACCATGCTGAAGAAGCTCGGCAAGTATGAGGACAATGCGGCCTATCTCTACAGCCTCGTGAACTTCAGATCGTCGCGGAACCAGTATGTGGAAGTGCCGGGCGACCGCATGGTGAGCGAAGTCGCGAAGGGTGAGGCCGACATCGCCTTTGCGTTCGCGCCCGAAGTGGCCCGCTATGTGAAGTCGTCCCCGGTGCCGCTGCGCATGACGGCGACCACCAGCGATCTTTCCCGCTTCGACGGCACCCCCATTCCGCTGCACTACGACCAGTCGGTGGCCGTCCGCAAAGGGGACCAGGCCCTCATGACACAGATCGACGCGGCGCTCGTGAAGGCGCGGCCGGAGATCGACGCCATCCTGATCGAGGAAGGCATTCCGCTGCTCAAGCCGAATTCATGATCTCGGCTTTGTTTTACTCCACACACAGATCTGGTTGTTGAGACATGCGCGATTTTTGCTGGATCAAGCTCGCCACACGCGGCCTCATCGCCACCGTCGCGGTGCTTGGCTGCGCCCTGACGGCCCAAGCGACGCTCAATTTCACCCACACCGTCACCGGCCAGCCCCTCGACCTCTCCGAGGCCTCGCCCGATGGGCGGGACACCGAGGCGGTCAAGGTGTTCCTCGCCTCTGGCAAGAACATCTATGTGGAAAACGTGAGCTGCCTGCCCAAGGGCAAGGATCTGTTCTTGTCCATGTGCTCCGGTTGCCACGGCCATTATGGCGAGGGCAAGATCGGCCCCGGCCTCAACGACGCCTATTGGACCTATCCCAAGAACATGACCGATCAGGGCCTGTTCGAGACCATCTTCGGCGGCGCGCAGGGGCAGATGGGGCCCATGTATGGAGCCCTCACCCTCGACGACATGCTGCTGGTGATGGCCTGGGTGCGCCATTTCTACAAGGACGACCCGAAAGAGGCCGTCTGGCTCACGCCCGCCCAGCGCGCCAACTTCACGCCCTTCGACGGACATAACGATCACACCCCGCCCGTCGAACAGGCGCCGGTGTGCCAGGCGACCGCCTCCACCGCGGCCAGCCTCAATTCAGAAACGGGAGGAATCAAGCAATGAGCCAGTTTTCGTCCATGCGCCGTGTCCTCGCCCGCGCGGCCGTCGCGGGTCTGACCGGAGGTGCGGCGCTCCTCGCCGCCGGCGGCGCCTTCGCCTATGACGGCACCAATTGCCGCGCGCCCGGCAATTGCTGGGAACCCAAGCCCGGCTATCCGGCCAAGGTCGAGGGGTCCAAATACGACCCGAAGCATAGCGCGACCGAAGTGAACAAGCAGTCCGTGTCCATCGCCGCGATGGAAGACCGCAACAAGAAGCGCGTCGAGTATTTCGAGAAGACCGGCAAGTTCGTCTATGACGTGAGCAAGATCCCCACGAATTGACGATGGCCTCACCCAACCCCACCAGCAGGGCAGAAGCCTGAACATTTTCTGCCGGGCAATCCTCCGATGGATGGTGGGCCAACTGGCGCGGCCGCCGGGATGCCTTTGCGGCCGTTCGGGGCTTCCTGGCCCCGGCTGGCTGCGCCTTTTTTCGCGCCTGCCCCAACACGCGAGGACGGACATGGATGTGATCGCCAGCTCGGATGCCACGCTTGCCGACTGGCGCGACGCAGCGCTCACTTTCGAGCGCGAGGTCGGCAAGGTGGTGCTGGGCCAGGAGCGGGTGATCCGTCTCCTCACCATCGCCGTGTTCGCGCGTGGCCACGTCCTGCTTGAAGGGGACGTCGGCGTGGGCAAGACCACTCTGCTCAAGGCCATGGCCCGCGCCATCGGCGGCGCCTATGCGCGGGTGGAGGGCACCATCGACCTGATGCCCACCGATCTCGTCTATGACGCGCGCATCGCCGACGACGGCCGACCGCGCATCGATCCCGGCCCGCTGCTGAAGCAGGGCGGCGACCTCTCCATTTTTTTCTTCAACGAGATCAATCGGGCACGTCCCCAGGTGCATGCGCTGCTGCTGCGGCTGATGGCGGAAGGCACGGTTTCCGCCTTCGGCCGCGAGGTGCATTTCCCTCACCTCCAGGTGTTCGCCGATCGCAACCGGATCGAGCGGGAAGAGACCTTCGAGCTGCCCGCCGCCGCCCGCGACCGCTTCTTCATGGAAGTGCAGGTGACAACCCCGGCCGATCGCGAGGCGCGCCGGGCCCTCATTTTCGATCCGCGCTTCCACGACACGGACCGGCTGGTGGGCGCGGTGCGCGAGGGGCTTTTCGATCACCAGCGCCTCGCCGACATTGCCCGACTGATCCAGGAGCGCATCCACGCAAGCCCGGCCATCAGCGACTACACCATCGCCCTGTGGGATGCGGTGCGCGCGCCGCACAAGGCCGGCATCACCCTGCCCGACGTGCGCATGGATCGCCTGGTGCAAGGCGGCGCCAGCCCGCGCGGCCTGTCCTTCCTGGTGCGCGCCGCGCGGGTGAGGGCGTGGCTCGAAGGGCGCGACATGATCGTGCCGGAGGATCTGCGCGCCGTCTTCCCGGAGGTGATGGCCCACCGCATCTTCTTCGATCCGGTCTATGAGATGCGGCGCGACGCCCTCGCCGGCGCCCTCTGCCGCGCCGCGTTTGAAACGGTGCCGGCACCATGAGCGGGCACGCCCGCGCCGTTCCCCCGGAGCCGGACGAGCGCCCGATTCCGGTGCTGCCCTATGGCCTTCACTGGCGGCCGCGGGGTCACAAGCCCGGCGCCCATCCCGCCGACGGGCGCGGCGGCGACGGCGCGTTCCAAGCCCTCGCCCCCCTGCTATCGGCGCCGGACCCACGGCGCATCGACATCCGCGCCAGCATCCGCGACCCCTTCGAGGCCGTGCATGTGCGCACCTTCGCGCCACGCCGCTCCATCACCGTGACGGTCATGGTGGATCTGTCCGGCTCCATGGGTTTTGGAGACCTCAAAGCGGAAGTGGCGCAATGCGCCGCGACCATCGCCGCGGCCGCCGGCGCGACCGCCGACGCCTTCAGCCTGATCGCCGCGGACGCAGCCCCGCGGCCCGACCTCTTCATCCCCCCGACCCGCCGGCGCGGGCTCCCGCGTGAGATCCGCGACCTGCTGACGGATGCGTCTTGCGCCGGTCGCAGCGCCCGTGGCCTCGTCGCGGCGGCGGAAAACATGCCGCGCGGACGCGGCCTCGTCTTCCTCGTTTCCGATTTCCTGATGCCGGAAGACGACATCGCCGCCGTGCTCGATGCCCTTTTCCGGCACGACGTGATCCCCGTGGTGGTACGCGACAGCCGCGCGGAGGGGGACCTGCCCCGGTTTGGCCTGCTCGACGTCATCGATGCGGAGAGCGGCCGCCGCCGTCTGGTCTTCATGCGACCGCGCCTGCGCGCCCGCTGGTTGGCCCAGGCGGAGCGCCGCCGGTCCGCCCTCGAGTCTGTTTTCGCCAGCCGAGGCGTCGTCCCCTTCTTTCTCACCGACCGGTTCGATGCCGATGCGCTGCTCGATCATCTCGCGCGCCGCTGAGGCCGCCGCGCTCGCTGCGCTTCTTGCCCTCGCGTCGCCGGTCGCGCGGGCCGACAGCATCGCGCTCAAAGCGCCGCGCGCCTTCGGCTATGTGATCGGCGACACTTTAACCCTTGAAGCCGTCATCACCCTCGACCCCGGCGCGCAGATCGACCCCGCCAGCCTGCCGCAGCCGCGCAAGGTGTCGAGCTGGCTGAACCTCGTGGCGACCGAGCTCACGCCCGACGCCGCCGGACACCTGCGGCTGAGCCTGACCTACCAAACCTTCTTCAGCCCGCTCGAACCGCGCACCCTCGAAATCCCCGCATGGCCGCTGACCATCCGCCAGGGCGACGCCCGCCGCACGCTGACGGTGCCCGCGTTCGCATTCGTCACCACCCCCCTGCGTGAACTGGTGGCCAGCCAGGGCGGCAACCCCATGGCACTGCAGCCGGATATCGCGCCTCGCCCGTTCCCCCTGGGCGGAGAATGGCGGCGCGCCGGGCTTGCCGCCGCCATGGCCGGCTTTGGCGCGTTCGGGTTCGCACTCGCATCGGGATGGCGGCCGTTCGCGCGCCATCCACGGCCGTTCGCGGCCGCGGCACGCGCGCTGCGCCGCCAAGGCGATCCCGGAACACCCGAGGCCTATCGCGCGGCCCTCCTCAGCCTTCACCGTGGGTTCGACGCGACCTCCGGCCGCCGGCTGCTGGCCGAGGACATCGGCGCCTTCGTGCGCCAGTCCCCGCGCTTCGCGGAACGGGAGAGTGACATCGCCCGCCTCTTCGCGGCCTCGCGCACCGCGTTCTTCGGAGCGGGAGCAGAGTTGGCCATGGTCCAGCTTCCACCGGCGGAGGTGGTCGCCATCGCCGCCCGCCTTGCCCGGACCGAGGCGCGCGATCGAGGCCCCGCCGCCGCGCCGGCTCTGGAAGAGGCGGCGTCATGATCCCCGGACCCGACCTGAGCGTCGATCACCCCCTGGTGTTGCTGCTGCTGGTGCTCGGCCTCCTGCCGCTCGTGGCAAGCCCGCTGCGCGGCACCGGCGTGCCGGCCTTGGCCCTTGCGCCGGCCGACGGCCTGTCCATGGCGCTCAGCGTCGGGCTGAAAATCGCCGGCCTGCTCGCCATCTACGCGCTGGTGCTCGGTCTCGCCGGCCTCCATCTGCAGGCCCAGAGCGTCGCCCGCCTGGGCAACGGCGCCCATCTGATGCTGCTGTTCGACCGCTCCGCGAGCATGGACAACACCTTCGCCAACCGCCAGCCGGGACAGGGGGAAGAATCCAAATCC
Source organism: Xanthobacter agilis (assembly GCF_021730435.1). Lineage (GTDB taxonomy): Bacteria > Pseudomonadota > Alphaproteobacteria > Rhizobiales > Xanthobacteraceae > Xanthobacter > Xanthobacter agilis. Next base: position 81,277 of record NZ_JABWGX010000008.1, on the reverse strand, counting down.
GCCGCCGCCAAGCGCCTGCTGATGGATTTTCTCGCCCATCGCCCGCGTGACCGCATAGGCGTGGCCGCTTTCTCCACCTCGCCCATGCCGGTCCTGCCGCTGACCGACCATCACGACGCGGTCGCCGCCGCGGTCGCGGCCATTGACCGGCCCGGGCTCGCCCTCACCGACGTGGGGCGCGGACTCGCCTTGGCCCTGGAGGCGTTCGACACCGACAATGACACCGCCACGGCCGGCGGCGCGGTGCTGCTGGTGTCCGACGGCGCCGCCCTCATCGATCCACGGGTGCAGGCGGCCCTGCGCGACGGGCTGAAGCGACGGCCGGTGCGGCTCTACTGGCTGTTCCTGCGCACCGCCGGCGCCCGCGGCATCTTCGACAAGCCCGAGGCGCCCGGAGACGACATTCCCCAGGTGATGCCGGAGCGGCATCTGAACATCTTCCTGTCGAGCCTCGGCGTGCCCTATCGCGCCTTCGAGGCCGGCAGCCCGCAGGCGGTGGCGCAGGCCATCGCCGAGATCGACCGGCAGGAGCGCGCGCCCATGCTCTACACGGAGCGGGTGGCCCGCCGCGACCTCGATCGCCTCTGCTATGCCCTGGCCGCCGCCGCTCTCGCGCTGCTGACCGCCGCCAAATGGGCCGAGCGCCAGCTCGACGCGCGCCCGCCCCAGGTCCGGACGAAGCAAGCCGAAAGCTCTCCCGATGTCACCAGGAGGGCCGCATGACCTTGCCCCCCTCTGTATCGCTGGACCCAGCACGCAGGCGCTGGCTGGGCCGGCGCATTCTGCGCCTGGCGCTCGCGCTGGTGACCCTCGGCGCCCTGGCGGCCCTCATGGTGGAGAGCCTGCGGATCGGCGCCCACATGCGCGACAACGCCACCATCGCCGCCCTCGCCGGCGGACGCGACGCCCCCGTGACGGCGGACGCGCCGGCGCGCGTGCTGCTGGCGCGCGCCCATTTCCTCATGGTCCGGGACCGGCTCGACGAAGCCCAGCCCCTGGTCGATCTGCTGGCGCGCAAGGGCGACGCCGACATCGCCGTCGCCGGCCTGTACGACATGGGCAACGCCCGCCTCGCCCGCGCCATCGACCATCTGGAGCGGAGCCAGATCGATCCGGCGGTACCCGAGGTCCGGCTCGCCAAGGCGGCCTATCGCGCCGCCTTGACCCGCGAGCCCGGATTCTGGAACGCCAAATACAATCTCGACGTCGCCCAGCGCCTGGTGCGCGACTTCCCCGAGATCGACCGCGACCCCAAGGACGACCCCAAGCAGGCGCCCAAGCGCGTGTGGACCGATCTCCCCGGCCTGCCCAAGGGGCTGCCATGACCAAGGCGCGTTGGACCATGGCACGTTGGACCCTGCCCCATCGTCCGGACGCGCGCGCCGTCGTGCTGGCCATGGCCTTTGTGCTTGCGATCGCGGCGATTCTCGCGCCGCGCCTGCAAAGCCGGAACGAGGCCTATCGCCTACTCGCGATCGTGGACGTGACCGGCTCCATGAACGTCCGCGATTATGACCACGGCGGCCGCCCGCTCTCGCGTCTGGAGGCCGCCAAGTCCGCCCTGCGCACCCTCGCCGCACAATTGCCGTGCGGGTCGCAGCTCGGGCTCGGCATCTTCACCGAGCGCCGCAGTTTCCTTTTGTTCGAGCCCATCGACACCTGCGCCGACTTCGCGCCCCTCGACGGCGCCATCTCCGCCCTCGACTGGCGCATGGCCTGGGAGGGGGACAGCTATGTGGCGCAAGGGCTCTATTCCGCCGTCAATCTGGCGGCCGGTCTTAACGCCGACCTCATCTTCCTCACTGACGGACAGGAGGCCCCGCCCCTGCCCCGCTCCGGGATCCCGCCCTTTACCGGCGAGATGGGTAAGGTACGCGGGCTTATCGTCGGGGTGGGAGGCGCGACGCCGGTGCCCATCCCCCGCTTCGACACCTTCGGCCGCGAGGTGGGCTTTTATGGCCCCACCGACGTGCCTCAGGAAAACCGGAGCGGACCGCCGCCGGAAGGGGCCGAGGCACGGGAAGGCTGGCATCCCCGCAATGCCCCCTGGGGGGCCGAACTCTCCGGGGGCGAGGAGCATATGAGCGCCGTCCGGACCGAGCACCTGGAAGCCCTGGCAGCCCGTCCCGGCCTGTCCTACGCCGCGCTCACTTCGACACCACTGGAGGGCGCGGTGGCCGCCGCCGCCCGTCCCCGCCCGGTGCCCGGCCACCGGGATACGGCCCCTGTGCCGGCCGCGCTCGCCTTGCTGCTTCTCGTCGGCCTCTACGCCGCCCCACTCATCCGTTCGGTCCGATACAAGAGGATTGCCACGCCATGACCCTGCCCCTCTCTCGCCGCCTCGCGATCTGCGGTGCCATCGCCTGCGCTCTCGCAAGCAGCCCGGCCCTGGCCCATGGCCCGACGCCCCAGAAAGCGGAAGCCGAAGTGGTGATCGCGGCGCCGCCGGAGGCAGTGTGGAAGCTGGTGGCGGATTTCGGCGCCATCGCCGGCTGGCACCCGGACGTCAAGTCGGCGCAGGCCACCGGCAACGGGCCGGGCGCCGAACGCGTGCTGGTTCTGGAGAAAGGCGAGATCACCGACGGGCTCGACGAGATCGACCCGGCGGGCCACCGCATGGCCTATCGTCTGTCGAAGGAAAATGTCGAAGCCTTCCCGGTGAGTTTCTACACCGCCACCATCACGGTCGACGACGCCGGCGGCGGCAAGAGCAAGGTGGAGTGGGCCGCCCGCCTCTATCGTGGCGACACCGGCAATTTCCCGCCCGACGAACTCAATGACGAGGCCGCCACCTCAGCCATGACCGTATTCTTCGAGGATGGCCTGAAGGGCCTCAAGGCCAAGGCCGAAGGCCAGCCCGTGGACGGCAAGGCCCCGGTGGGGCAATGAAACGCCGCCGCGCGTTGCGGATCGTCACGGCGCTCCTGTTCATGCTCGCCGCCGGGGCGGCGAGCGCGTCCGAGCTGCTGGTGGTGTGCCAGAGCGGCGCCGAGCTGCGAGGGGTGGAGACCCAGCATTTCACCACGACCCGCCAGCTCAAGCTGCCCAAGGCACCCGCAGCCCTCGCTCTCTCCCCGGACCGCGCAAGCGCCTTTATCACCCATCCCGACGCCGGGCTGTTGACCCGCGTCGACCTCGCGCGGAGTGCCCTCATCACCTCCGCCGCGATCGGCGGCCAGCCGTTCGGCATCGTGGCCGACCCGGATGGCCGCACGCTCTATGTGGGGGACTGGAGTGCGGACCGCGTGCGCCGGCTCGACGCCGCCTCGCTTGCTGAAACCGGATCGGTCGCCGTGGGCCGGTCGCCCGCCGGGCTCGCGCTCGACCCGGCGCGGCGGGAACTCTACAGCGCCGACCGGGAGGCGGGGGCCGTCAGCATCATCGACCTTGAGACCTTCACGCGCGTGGCGACGGTGCCGGTCGGCGAAGGCCCGTATAGTTTCGACACCAGTGGCGATCGGCGCACCCTGCGCGTGGTGAACGTGCGCAGCGGTGATCTGGCGGAGATCGACAAGGACAGCCACGCGGTCACCCGGCTTGCGGTCGGCAAGATGCCCTATGGAGCGGCCAGCCTGTCGAGGACGGGGGAGGTGCTGGTGGCGAACCAGCAATCGGGCACCTTGAGCCTCGTTGCCGCCGGCGCGTCCCGCCCCATCCGCACCCTGCGCGTCGGGGGCTCGCCGGAAGGGGTGGCCGTCGATCCGTCCCACCCGCGCGCCTATGTGGCCGACTGGTTCTCCGATCAGGTGCTGGTGGTGGACCTTGACGCCCTGCAGGTCGCGGCGCGGATCGGCGTATGCAAAGGCCCCCGCAGCCTGACTCTCCTGCCCTGAGGCGTCGTCGTCAGCTCTGTGGCCGGTCGAGCGCCGCGATCGCCACCATCATGACGGCGCCGATCAGCATGATTGTGACCACCGTCTGCATCCGCCGCGCTCCGTCCTGATGCTTGTCCACGTGATGCTTGCCCACATGCATGCGCACGGACGATACAGGATGGATTCGCAATGTTGCAGCGCACAAATCGCCACCCCTCTCCGCGCGGCACGCAAGCCCAGGTGGTAATATCCAGCGCTGGGGTTCAGGGCCGGGTGCGCCCGCGATGCGATGGGGCGCCACATGACTTGAGAAGGTTCTTGAACGTTTTCCGTTCGTCGCGGCTCACGACATCCGCGCCAAGCTTTTGCATGGACGTATTTTCTTCACGCGGGCCGGAATCCATTCACTTGAACAGGCTCTAAAGGTGGCGATTCTCGTATTCGATGGTTTCGGCGATCAGCACCCGCCAGAGCGCGGTCGCCACCCCCTCAGGCAAGCCCTCCGCCCGGCCCAGGCTTTCCACCCGCTCCAGCACCTCGTCGATCCGGTCCTGGAGCAGCGCGGGAATGCCCGCGGCGCGCTTGATATCCACCACGCCCTCCACCACGCCGAAGCGCTCGACCAGAAGCGCGATGAGGCGCGCATCGATCTCGTCGATGCGCGCCCGCGCCGCCTTGAGGGCCGGCGGGGCCGCGTTCAGCCCCGCCACCACAGCTCCTCCACGGGGAAGCGGCCAGCCGCCTCCTCGATAACTTCGGCGAGCGAGAACAAAGTGGTCTCCTCGAACGGGCGGCCGATGAGCTGGAGGCCCAACGGCAGGCCATCCGCCGAGAGCCCGGCGGGTACGGAGATGCCCGGCAGGCCGGCCATGTTCACCGTCACGGTGAAGACGTCGTTCAGGTACATCTCCACCGGATCGGCCTTCAGCTTCTCGCCGATGCCGAAGGCGGGCGAAGGCGTCGCCGGGGTGAGCACCGCGTCCACGCCGGCCGCAAACGCGAGGTCGAAGTCGCGCTTGATGAGGGTCCGCACCTTCTGCGCGCGCAGGTAATAAGCGTCGTAATAGCCGGCCGAGAGCACATAGGTGCCGATCATGATGCGGCGCCGCACCTCCGGGCCGAAGCCCGCGGCACGGGTATTCTCGTACATCTCCACCACGTCCTTGCCGGGCACGCGCACGCCGTAGCGCACGCCGTCATAGCGGGCGAGGTTGGAGGAGGCTTCCGCCGGCGCCACGATGTAATAGGCCGGCAGCGCATATTTGGTGTGGGGCAGGGAGATGTCGACCACCTCGGCGCCGGCCTCCTCCAGCCACCGGGCACCTTCCTGCCACAGGGCGTCGATCTCGTCCGACATGCCGTCCATGCGGTATTCGCGCGGAATGCCGATCTTCTTGCCCTTCACCGAGGCGCCCACCGCCTGCTGATAGTCCGGCACCGGACGATCGACGCTGGTGGAATCCTTGGGGTCGTAGCCGGCCATGGAGCGCAGCAGCAGCGCCGCGTCGTTCACCGATCGGGCGAACGGGCCGGCCTGATCGAGCGAGGAGGCGAAGGCCACGATGCCCCAGCGCGAGCAGCGCCCATAGGTGGGCTTGATGCCCACGGTGCCGGTGAAGGCCGCCGGCTGGCGGATGGAGCCGCCGGTGTCGGTGCCGGTCGCCCCCGCGCACAGGAAGCCGGCCACCGCCGCCGCCGAGCCGCCGGACGAGCCGCCGGGCACCAGCGGCGCCTGATCGCCGTCGCGCCGCCACGGCGACACCACGGGGCCGAAGGCCGAGGTTTCATTGGACGAGCCCATGGCGAACTCGTCATTGTTCAGCTTGCCCAGCATCACCGCCCCGTCGCGCCAGAGATTGGCGGTGACGGTGGACTCATACTGCGGCACGAAATTTTCGAGGATCTTGGAGCACGCGGTGGTGCGCACGCCCTCGGTGCAGAACATGTCCTTGATGCCGAGCGGGATGCCTTCGAGCGGGCCGGTATCGCCGGAGGCGATGCGCGCGTCGCTCTCCTTGGCCATCTTGAGGGCGATCTCGGGCGTCTCGAGCACATAAGCGTTGAGATGGCGGGCTTCGCCCATCGCCTGGAGATAGGCCTCGGTCAGCTCGACGGAGGTGAATTCGCCCTCCGCCAGCCCTTCGCGGGCCTCGGTCAGGGTGAGCTGGGTCAGATTGGTCATTCCACCACCTTCGGCACGGTGAAGAAGCCGCCTTCGGTATCGGGCGCGTTGGCGAGCACCTTGTCGGGACAATTGCCGTCGGTGACCACGTCCTCGCGCATGGGGAGTTGCATGGGCACCACGCCGGTCAGCGGCTCCACGCCGGACACGTCGAGATCCGCCAGTTGCTCCACGAAATCAAGCATGGCGTTGAGTTCATTCTGAAGGTGGCCAAGCTCCTCGTCGCGCACCGCGATGCGCGCAAGATGGGCCACCCGGCGGACGGTCGCCTGATCGACGGACATGTAACGCTCCCAAAAGCTGAGGCCGCTATAGCAAGGGGGCCGGCGCACACGCAACGACTCTACGCATGAGCCGTCCATTCGGGCTGTCCATTACGGCATGATCCCCAGGCACTGACCGGCCTGAAACGAGACATCCGCCCTCGTCCGCGAGGCCTTGGGAGCCCTCGTCACGCGCGAAAGCGCCCATCGCCTCACGGCTGTCGGCGGAATGATCTCACCCCTCCCGCACCACCTGGAGGAATTGCGCGCCATAGCGCGAGAGCTTGGCCTCGCCGACCCCGGAAATGGCGCCGAAATCCCCCATTGAATGGGGGCGCGCGCGGGCAATCTCCATCAGCGTCGTGTCGTGGAAAATGACATAAGGCGGCACCCCCTGGGCCCGTGCCAGCTCCAGCCGCAGCGTCTTCAGACGCTGGAACAGGCTTTCATCGCCGGGATCGGACAGCGCCGCCCGCGGCGGACGTTGTCCGGCGGTGGCGCGGGCGGCGCGAGCCGCCTTGGCGCGCACGTCCGCCTTCAGCTCCACCCGTTCGGCACCGCGCAGCACCGGCCGGCATTTTCCGGTGAGGGTCAGGGCGCCGTGCCCCTCCACGTCCACCGCCAAAAGGTCCATGGCCACCAGCTGCCGCACGATGGCCCGCCATTCGTCGCGCGGGAATTCCTTGCCGATGCCGAAAGTGCTGATCTGGTCGTGGCCGAACTTCAGCACCTTCTCATTCGCCTGACCGAGCAGCACATCGATGACGTGGCCCGCGCCGAACCGCTCGCCGGTGCGATAGACGCAGGAGAGAAGCTTCTGCGCCGCCTGCGTGCCGTCGAAGGTCTTGGGCGGATCAAGGCAGGTGTCGCAATTGCCGCAGGGCTCGGCCAGCGTCTCCCCGAAATAGGCGAGCAGCACCTGCCGCCGGCATTGCGCGGTCTCCGCGAGGCCCAGCAGCGCGTCGAGCTTCTGCCGTTCCACGAACTTGCGCGCCTCGGGCGCATCGGAGGACGAGACGAACTGAATGAGCTTGGCCACATCCTCGACGCCGTAGAGCAGCAGCGCCTCGGACGGCAGGCCGTCGCGGCCGGCGCGGCCGGTCTCCTGGTAATAGGCCTCGATGCTTTTCGGCAGATCGAGATGCACCACGAACCGCACATCCGGCTTGTCGATGCCCATGCCGAACGCCACCGTGGCCACCATCACCACGCCTTCCTCTTTGAGGAATCGATCCTGGTGGCGGGCGCGCGTGGCCGCGTCGAGGCCCGCATGGTAGGGCAAGGCGTTGAGGCCCTGGGTCGCCAGCATCTCGGCGGTGGCCTCCACCTTGGCGCGGCTCATGCAATAGATGACACCGGCCTCGCCCTCGTGCTCCTTCAGGAAGGTGTGGAGCTGGGCCTTCGGATTGCTCTTGGGCACGATGCGATAGCGAATGTTCGGCCGGTCGAAGGAGGACAGGAACACCCGCCCCTCTTCCAGCGCCAGCCGTTCCACGATCTCCCGCCGGGTCGGCACATCGGCGGTGGCGGTGAGCGCAACGCGCGGCACGCCGGGAAACCGCTCATGCAGAACCGTCAGTTGCCGGTATTCGGGCCGGAAATCGTGCCCCCATTGGGACACGCAATGGGCCTCGTCGATGGCGAACAGCGCGATGTGGGCGCCGGCCAACAGGTTCAGGAACGAGTCGGTCAAGAGCCGCTCGGGCGCCACATAGACGAGGTCCAGCTCGCCATTGGCCAGATCGCGTTCCACCTGCCGCGCCTCGGCGGGCGCAAGGGTGGAGTTGAGCGCCGCCGCCCTCACGCCAAGCTGGCGCAACGCCTGAACCTGGTCGTGCATCAGCGCGATCAGGGGCGAAACGACGATGCCCGTACCCGGCCGCACCAGCGCAGGCACCTGATAGCACAGGGATTTGCCGCCGCCGGTGGGCATCAGCACCAGCGCATCACCACCGGACACGACGTGTTCCACGATCTCCCGCTGGGGTCCGCGAAAGGCGTCGTAGCCGAACACCTGACGCAGGACGTGGAGCGGCTCGGGCGGCGTCGCGTCGGGCGAAGACTTCTGAGACTTGGCCATGGCCGAGTTATAGGCCCCGCGCCGAGTCGCGCAATGGGCGCGGGCGCCGGCCCTCCATTCACGGACGGCCGGCGGATCGCGCTCAGACCTCGAAGGTATCGCCGCTCGCCGGCACCACCACCTTCACCGGGTGGTTTTCCAGCGCCGCCACGAACGCCGAGGGGTCCTGCACCAGGATGGGGAAGGTGCCGTAATGGCAGGGCACCACCACTTCGACCCCCGGCAGGAAGCGCTTCACCGCCAGCGCGGCGACCTCCGGCCCCATGGTGAAGCGGTCGCCGATGGGCAGGATAACCACCTTCGGCTGATGGATCTCGCACATCAGGGCCATGTCCGAATAGATGTCGGTGTCGCCCATGTGCCACACGGTGGGCTCGCCGGGCGCCTTCACGATCAGGCCGGTGGGATTGCCCAGATATTCGGACGGCGATCCGGGTCCGCCCGAGGAATGGTCCGCCCGCGCCATGGTTACGGTGAATCCGCCCAGGTCCACGGTGCCGCCGGTGTTCATCATCACGTTGGTGCCGCCGCAGCCGTTGGCGGCGAGGAAGGCGCACACCTCGGGATTGGTCACCACGGGGATCTCGGTGCCGGCATCCGCCGCGTCCTCGACGATGGAAATGGTGTCGCCGATATGGTCCGAATGACCATGGGTCAGCAGAATGTGCGTCGCCCCGCGCGTGGCGTTCTCCACGCCGAAATTGAAGCTCGGATTGCCGGTGTAGAAGGGATCGATGAGCACGCCCTTGCCCGCGAAATCGAGCCGGAAAGCCGCGTGGCCGAACCAGGTGATCTTCATGGAATTGCGCCCTTTGGCTGCGCCTCTTGAACAAATGGGGCCGGCGCCGCGCCGGCCATGACGAATGGACGGGGAGTATCCGGGAAGGCTCGGTCCCACGCAACGGCCCTCTCGCGCGCCCCGGCGCCATGGCTGCGCGCGCCGCCCCGTGCTAGCCAGAGACCATGAGTGAACCTTCCGCCTCCCCCGCCGCGAGCGCCCCCATCGGTCCCCTGGCCGACCTTGCCGATCGGCTGCCGCCCCGCGGCTCCATCCTCGGGCTCGACCTCGGCACCAAGACCATCGGCGTTGCCACCTGCGATCCCGATCGTCGCCTTGCCACGGTGGTGGAGACGGTGTGGCGCACCAAGTTCACGGCGGATGCGCAGCGGGTGCTCGCGCTCGCGGGCGAGCGGCGAGCGATCGCCTTCGTGCTCGGCTTGCCGCTCAACATGGATGGAACGGAAGGCCCGCGCGCGCAGGCCACCCGCGCCTTCGCCCGCAATTTCGCGAAGCTCACCAGCCTGCCCATCGCCCTTTGGGATGAGCGCCTGTCCACCGCCGCCGTCGAACGGGCGCTGATCTCCGCCGACGTGAGCCGCGCCAAGCGGGCGCAGGTGGTGGACCAGCACGCCGCCGCCTTCATCCTGCAAGGGGCGCTCGATTTCCTCGATCGCCGGTCGCATGCGGAGAACGAACGCGGATTTTCACCAGAAGCCTGATTCGGACACCGTCCGTGCCCCGGTTGTTCCACGCCTGTCCAGCCCGCGTCTCGTTTCGGGACAGGGGCTGGCTTATTTCTTCAGCAGGGACGCCACTTCATTATTGAGCGTCTCCGCGAAGCCGCCCAAGCTTCCGGCCACCCGGCGCACCGCCATGGCGGCGTCCCGCGTCTCGCTCGCCGCATCCGACACGCCGGAGATCATCTGGCTCACGGAGCGATTGGTGGTGGCCTGCTCCTCGACGCCTGCTGAGATCAGCGCGAACGCCTCGCTCAACTGCCGCACCTTGGCGGAAATGTCCGACACCGCCCGCGCTGCGGTCTGGCTTTCCTGCTGCACGGAACTCACGAGCTGGCGAATATCCTGAATGGCGCTGGCGGTCTGCACGGCCAAGGTCTTCACTTCCTGGGCAACCACCGCGAAGCCGCGCCCATATTCGCCGACCCGCGCCGCCTCAATGGTGGCGTTGAGCGCCAACAGGTTGGTCTGCCCGGCGATCTTTTCGATCAGGGCCGTGACCTGGCCGATGCGCTCCATGCTCGCGGACAGCCCCGCCACGGTGTGGTCGGCGCCCGTCGCCATCTGCGCCACGTCGCCGGAGAGGCCGGTCATGTCGCTGATCTGGCGGCTGATTTCATCGAAGGAGGCCGACATCTCCACCGCCGCCGACGAGACCGACGCCGAGGTCCGCTCGCTGTTTTCCGTCAGCTCCAGCAGCCGGTCGGACGAGTGCTCCATCTCCTTGGACGACGCGGTCATGGCACCGACCACTTCGGTGACCTGATCCGCCAGCTTGATCCGGTCGGTGGCAACCGACCAGGTGACCATCGGCCGGAGATAGCTCCCGTCGTCGCCGTGGATCGCCGCCATGCGCAGGTCGAGCACCTCGGGGCCAATGTGGATCAATGCCGAATGGGGCAGATTGGCGGAGTCCTTCAGCAACCGGTGCTGCATGTGCGGCTGCTTATGGAATACGTCGATGGAGGCGCCGATCACCTCGGACGCTTTCACCGGCAGGTGTTGCTCCAGGCGTTTCAGGGTCTCGCGGCTGGCCCGGTTGGCATAATCGATGCGGAAGTCGTCCAGCGAGCAGGTCATCACGTTGATCGGCACGTCTTCCAGCATGTGGAAGAGCACCTCCGTGCGCCGGGCGTTGCGCGCCTCCTCGCTCACCACGTCCCAGGTGATCTCGGTCTGAGCATAGTTGCCCTTGCGATCGCGGACGACATTGGCCTTCAGCTCAATCGTTTCGTCGCCGAGCCGCAGGACGAGGCGCAGCGGCAGCTTCGCCGGATCGGCCATGAGGTCGCGCGGACGAGCTGAATGATTCGCGAACAGCATGTCGAGGGGCGCGCCGACGATGCTCCGCGGCGGTACCGGCAACAGGTGCGCGAGGCTCTCCAGCAGCTCCAGCGACCGCGCATTGGCATAAATGACGGTGAAAGAGGCCGGATCGCACAAGAGCACCGCGACCGGCAAATTGTCGAGAACCTGGGTAGCCTGCGCGGCCGCGTCTTTTCGCGCGGCTCGGCTGAATGCAACGACAGACATGATAACCCTTCCGCAGCACGGCGCGAAATACCAACGCGGGCGAGACGAAAGCGCCTTAAGGCCCTCTCCGGTTTCCCCCTTTCCCCATAGGCTAAAAAGTTGAGCTTGTCTGAAGCTGGAGCAGCAATGGCCGTGACAGAATGATGAGCGTTGGGGAATGCAACAAATGGCTTGCGAGGGCGTGGCGGCCGCGAAAGGGTGCCGTGAACAACGACCTTCCCGACCCGCCAACGTGACCATAGGTAACGATGGGCGGGCTCATCACCCTTCAGCGTGATCATGGCGACCATCCTCAGCGCGCTCGTTCCCGTCTTCCTCGTCATCGCCCTCGGCGTCCTGCTGCGCCGGCTCCTGCTGACCGACGCCGTCCATTGGGTGGCGCTGGAAAAGCTCACCTATTTCGTGCTGTTTCCGGCGCTGCTGGTGGTTTCGGCCGTCAAGGCGGACCTCTCCAAGGTCAACATCTTCGCCGTGGCGGGCACATTGATCGCAACGGTGCTGCTGCTATCGGCGCTGCTGGTCGCGCTGAACCGGCCGGTGCGGCGCGCATTCGCGGCGGATGGCCCGGACTTCACCTCGTTCTACCAAGGCGCGGTGCGGTGGAACACTTATGTGGTGCTCGCGGTGGCGGGTGGGCTGTTCGGCGCCGAAGGCATCACCATCGCGGCGCTGGCGCTGGTCACGCTGATCCCGGTAGTGAACGTGAGCGCGGTCCTGGTGCTGGCCGCCTTCTCCGGGCGCGAGCCACCCACGCGGCGCTACATCCTCGGGCAGCTTGCGCGCAATCCTTACATTTCCGCCTGCCTGGTCGGCGCCGCGCTGAACGTGCTGCACATTCCCGTGCCGCGCGTGGTGTTGGAATTCGGCGATATCCTGGGCCGGGCGTCCCTCGCCGTGGGCCTGCTGGTGGTGGGCGGCGGACTGGCGCTCCACACCATGGCGCGCCTGAAACCACTGGTGGTGGCCTCGCTGGCGACCAAGCTCCTGGTGAAGCCGGCGATCGCCATCAGCATCGGCCTATTGGTGGGGCTCTCAGGCGCGGAACTGGTGGTCGTGGCCCTGATCGCGGGGGTTCCGTCGGCGCCGGCGGGCTACATGCTGGCGCGCCAGATGGGCGGCAACGCGACGCTGCTGGCGGAAATCCTCACCCTGCAGATCATCGCCGCGGCCTTCACCCTGCCCCTGGTCGTGGCGGTGGCGTCCGCCTTCGCGGGCTGACGCCGGATGCGGCGCGCCGGAACCGCCGCGCCGTGGCGCCCAATGGGTCGCGGCGCGAACGGCCCGCGGAACACCCCTTCAGCAGGGAGAGACCCAGTAGCCAGCGCTGCCCGGACCGGTGCTGACCCAGCAACTGCGCGGATTGACCGGCGCAGGCGCCGCAATCGGCCCCACCGGCCCCTGCACGTAGACCTCCGGCACCGGGTAGAGATAGACCCGCGGCGGCTGGCCGTAATAGATGGGCGGGGGCACCGCACCCACCACCACCGGCGCATTGCCGATGCCGAGCGCCACGCCCGGCGCACCGGTTGAGGGCGCGGGCGGCATGCAATTCCAGCATCCCTGATACCAGCCGCCCCCCTGCTGCTGCGGAGGCGGAGGCGGGGGGACGCGCGCCACCGGCGGGGCCTTCACCGTCGGCTGCACCCCGTAGAGATCCGTGGCGCAAGCCATCGGGGCGAGGGCAAGGACCCCGCCGGCCAGCAACGCCAGAGCCGCCGCCCGGCCCCCTGCTCCGATCCTGGACGTCATGACAGAACTCCGTTGCCTCCAACTGCGCAACCGGCGGCGCCTTCACGCCGCCGCCGATTCTCAAAGACACAGGCCCGCACCTTAGGGCCGGAACATTGCACCCGATCTACACGGCCGCGAGATCGCGCGACGCCACATCCGCCAATCCCCCGCCAAAGCCGCGCAAAGATGCGGCTTCGGCTTGCCGGGCGGGCCTGCTGCGGATATGCCTCGCGCCTGCCATGTCATCCGCTCCCGCCTTCACCCTCTCCGGCCGAGACCTGCTCGGCATCGAAGGCCTCACCGCCAGCGAGATCCTGTCCCTGCTCGACCTTGCCGAGGAGTTCGTCGAACTCAACCGGCAGATCGAGAAGAAACGCTCTACCTTGCGTGGGCGTACCCAGATCAACCTGTTCTTCGAGGCCTCCACCCGCACACAGTCCTCCTTCGAGATCGCCGGAAAGCGACTCGGGGCGGACGTGATGAACATGTCGGTGGGCTCGTCCTCCGTGAAAAAGGGCGAGACGCTGGTGGATACCGCGATCACGCTCAACGCCATGCACCCCGATATATTGGTGGTGCGGCACCACGCCTCGGGCGCGGTGGCGCTGCTGGCCCGCAAAGTGGACTGCTGCGTGGTCAATGCCGGCGACGGCGCCCACGAGCATCCCACCCAGGCCCTGCTGGACGCCCTCACCATCCGCCGCAACAAGGGGCGGATCGAGGGGCTGACCGTCGCCATCTGCGGCGACGTACTCCACTCGCGGGTGGCGCGTTCCAACATCCTCCTGCTCTCCACCCTCGGAGCGCGGGTGCGGGTGGTGGCGCCCTCCACTTTGCTGCCGGCCGGCATCGACCAGTTCGGGGTCGAGGTCTACCGCTCCATGGAAGCGGGGCTCGAAGGGGCGGACATCGTGATGATGCTGCGCCTCCAGCGCGAGCGCATGAGCGGCTCGTTCGTGCCATCGGTGCGGGAATACTTCCACTATTTTGGCCTCGACGAGGCCAAGCTGCGCATCGCCGCCAAGGACGCGCTGGTGATGCACCCCGGCCCCATGAACCGCGGCGTCGAGATCGATTCGGCGGTCGCCGACAGCCCCCGCTCGCTGATCCGCGAGCAGGTGGAGATGGGCGTCGCCGTGCGCATGGCGGTGCTCGACACTCTGGCCCGGAAGCTTCCCAATGCGTGACGCCCGCTCCTTCGCGCGTGAGCCGCGCCCGCTCCTCCTTGCCAACGCCCGCATCATCGATCCGTCCCGCGGGGCGGACTTCACGGGCGACCTCTATCTCGCCGAGGGTGTCATCAAGGACGCCGCGTTCGGCCTCGCCGCCGCCGGCATTCCCGAGGGCGCGGAGGTGGTGGATTGCGCCGGTTCCGTGGTCGCCCCCGGCCTGGTGGACATGCGTGCCTTCGTCGGCGAACCCGGCTTCGAGCATCTGGAAACCTTGGCGTCCGCCAGCCATGCGGCGGCGGCGGGCGGCGTCACCACCCTGGTGTGCCAGCCGGACACCGACCCGGTGGTGGACGACCCGGCCATCGTCGATTTCATCTTGCGCCGCGCCCGTGACACGGCCGTGGTGCGCGTGCATCCCATGGCCGCCATCACCCGCGGCCTGAAGGGCGAGGAGATGACGGAGGTGGGCCTGCTGAAGGCCGCCGGGGCCGTCGCCTTCACCGATGCCCACAAGTCCATCATGAACGCCCTGATACTGCGGCGCGCCCTCACCTACGCCCGCGACTTCGACGCCCTCATCGTCCACCACACCGAGGACGCCACCCTTTCCAATGGCGCCATGAACGAGGGGGAGTTCGCGTCCCGGCTCGGCCTCGCCGGCATTCCCAAGGCGGCAGAAACCATCATCCTCGAACGGGATCTGCGGCTCGTGGCGGGGGTGCGCGGGCGCTACCACGCCGCCGCCCTCACCTGCGCCGAATCGCTGGAGGTGCTGGAGCGGGCGAAGGAAGCCGGGCTGCCGGTGACCGCCTCGGTCTCGATCAACCATTTGTCCTTCAACGAGCTCGACGTCTCCGGCTACCGCACCTATTTCCGGCTGCAGCCGCCATTACGCGCCGAGGAGGACCGGCAGGCGCTCATTCGCGCCGTGTCCTCCGGCCTCGTGGACGTGATGGTGTCCGACCATGTGCCCCAGGACGTGGAAGGCAAGCGCCTGCCGTTCTCCGAGGCGGAGCCCGGCGCCATCGGCCTTGAGACCCTGCTGCCGGCCGCCTTGCGCCTCGTGCATTCCGATGCGGTGGACATCGTGAGCCTGCTGGCGACGCTCTCCACGCGCCCGGCGCAGATCCTCGGCCTCGACGCCGGCACGCTGAAGCCGGGCGCCCCGGCCGACGTGATCGTGTTCGATCCCGACCTGCCGTTCGTGCTGGAGCCGGGACAGCTCAAGTCGCGCTCGCGCAACACGCCGTTCGACGAGGCGCGGCTGACCGGACGGGTCCAGCGCACCATCGTTGCCGGCGAGGTGGTCTACGAATACGTTTAACCGCCGCGACTGATTTGACCTCCCGCCTTCGGGTCCGCCATGCTCGCTGATCTTCCGCCGTCCCTCCTGCACCCGCTGGCGCTGGTGTTCGGCTATCTCCTGGGGTCCATCCCCTTCGGCCTGCTGCTGACCCGCCGCGCGGGCACCAAGGACATCCGAACCATCGGATCCGGCAACATCGGCGCCACCAACGTGCTGCGCACCGGCCGCAAGGATCTCGCCGTCCTCACGCTGCTGGGCGACGCCCTCAAGGGCACGGTGGCGGTCATGGTTGCCGATTCTCTGGGTGGGGAAACCGCCGCGCTCGCCGCGGCTCTGGGCGCGTTCCTCGGCCATATCTTCCCGGTGTGGCTGAGGTTCAGGGGCGGCAAGGGGGTCGCGACCTTTCTCGGAATCACGCTGGGGCTCGCTTGGCCGATCGCCGCCGTGTTCGCGCTGGTCTGGCTGATTGTTGCCTATTTCAGCCGCTATTCGTCCCTGTCCGCGCTCTGCGCGTCGCTGGCGAGCGTGCTGCTCGTGATGTGGAAGGGCGACGACCAGATGGCGATGCTGCTCGGGGTGCTGACCTTGCTGTTGTGGATCAAGCATCGCCAGAACATCCAGCGCCTGACCAACGGAACCGAGGGCAAGATCGGCGCGAAGAGCTGAGGGGCGGCGCGACCATGGCCGCCAAGCGCACCACAGGCACCAAGGGCCAGAACACGGCAAGCCCGCAGAAGGCAGGCCCCGGCAAGGGTGAGCTGCTGAGCCCGGAACAGCGCCTCGACTGGCTCCGCCTCATTCGCACGGAAAACGTCGGCCCCCGCACCTTCCGCACCCTCATCAACCAGTTCGGCGGCGCAGCGGCGGCGCTGGAGGCGCTACCCACCCTCGCCCGGCGCGGCGGGCGCCTGCTGCCGCCCCAGACCCCCACCCGTGCCGAGGCCGAAGCCGAGATGGCGGCGCTCGCCCGTGGCAAGGCCCGCCTGGTGGCGCTCGGGGAACAGGACTATCCGTTTGCCCTGCGCAACCTCGACGACGCTCCGCCCCTGCTCGCGGTGCGCGGGCGGGGCGAGGTGCTGCGCGGGCCCATGGTGGGCATCGTGGGCGCCCGCAACGCCTCGGCCGCCGGGCGCACCTTCGCCCAGAAGATCGCGCGCGAGCTGGGCGCCGACGGCTGGGTGGTGGTGTCGGGCCTCGCGCGCGGCATCGACGCCGCCGCCCATGAGGCGAGCCTTGAGACCGGCACGGTCGGCGTGTTCGCCGGCGGCCTCGCCCGGCCCTATCCACCGGAAAACATGAAACTCATCGAGAGCGTGGCGGACAAGGGCGCCATCGTCTCCGAAATGCCCCTCACCTGGGAACCGCGCGCCCGCGACTTTCCGCGCCGCAATCGCCTGGTCTCGGGCATGGCGCTGGGCGTGGTGGTGGTGGAGGCGGCCGAGCGCTCCGGCTCCCTGATCACCGCACGCCTCGCCGCCGAGCAGGGGCGCGAGGTGTTCGCCGTGCCCGGCTCTCCGCTGGATCCGCGGGCGGGCGGCACCAACCGCCTGCTGAAGCAGGGCGCGACCCTGGTCACCGATGCCGCCGACATCATCGAGGTGCTGGCGCCCCTCCTCGGCCGCCCGCCCGAAAGCAGGCTGGAGGCGGAACAGCCGCCGGCGGACCACGGCCCGGAGCCGGCCGAACCCGCCGCCGACGCCCGCGCCCGCATCATCGAGCTGCTCGGCCCCGCCCCGACGGCCATCGACGATCTGGTGCGGCTATCGGGCTGCGCGGTCGCGGAGGTTCAGATCGTGCTCCTGGAACTCGACCTCGCCGGACGGCTCGACCGGCCCGGCCCCGCGCTTGTGGCGCTGCGCTGAGCGCCCCCGGCGGCTCAGGGCGTCGTCGCGCCATCCCCACCCCCCGCCTTCACCGTGACCACGGCGCGGGCTTCGAGGCGCGCCATGTCGAGGATATAAGAGAGTGTGACAAGCCCGCTGCCGCGCGCCAGCCGCGACAGCTCCTCGCTCAACACCGCAATATAGGCGGCCACCGATGCGGGGTCGTCCATCTGCAGCTCGGGCGGCTGTGGCCCGGACATGACATCCCCAGAGGTCCTGTCGCCTGCTGTCTTGTTCATGGAGCGATCCCGTCGACGACCATTCAAATGGTTGGCAAATACGTCTTAAAGATTGATTTTCATATTAAAACATACCACCGGTTGTATTCTGCAAGGGAAGCCGGAGGGCGCGCCACGGACCTTGGCATTTGACAGGTGCCGCCGGCGTGCCCATCTTGCAGCCGCCTTTTGGAAACCTTGCCGGCCCAAGGTGCCGTTTCCGCTGTGAAACGAGCGCGGTCGACCGAGGGTTCCAGCTTGGGGGGAGCTACCGGCGCAACGAGACGACACCCGCGACGGGCTTGCGGCATCGGCCGCCGCCCGTGGGGGAACGGCTCGCGTCGGCGCTCTCCGAAGGTCCGCGCAATGGGGCCACGGACCAGAGAGAGACGTTAGGTCATGCAGGTCGTCATCGTCGAATCGCCGGCCAAAGCGAAGACGATCAACAAATATCTGGGTCCGGGCTATGAGGTCATCGCCTCCTATGGCCATGTGCGGGACCTGCCCTCGAAGGACGGGTCCGTGGACCCCGACGCCGACTTCCACATGCTTTGGGAAGTGGACCCCAAGGCGCAGAAACGGCTCAACGAGATCGCGAGCGCGGTGAAGGGGGCGGACGCGCTCATCCTCGCCACCGACCCGGATCGCGAGGGCGAGGCCATCTCCTGGCATGTGCTGGAGGTACTGCGACAAAAGAAAGCGCTGAAGCACCAGAAGGTGGAGCGCGTCGTCTTCAACGCCATCACCAAGCAGGCCGTGCTCGACGCCATGAAGGCGCCGCGCGCCATCGACGTCGCGCTGGTGGATGCCTACCTCGCCCGTCGCGCCCTTGATTATCTGGTGGGGTTCACGCTCTCGCCGGTGCTGTGGCGCAAGCTGCCCGGCGCCCGTTCCGCCGGCCGGGTGCAGTCGGTGGCGCTGCGTCTGGTCTGCGAGCGGGAACGAGAGATCGAGACCTTCGTCGCGCGGGAGTATTGGTCCATCGTCGCCCGTCTCGCCACGCCCCGCGCGGAGGAGTTCGAGGCGCGCCTGGCCGGTGCCGACGGCAAGAAGATCACCCGCCTCTCCGTGGGCTCGGCCGAGGAGGCCCAGGCCTTCCGCACGGCGCTGGAGAGCGCGGCGTTCCGGGTGCGCTCGGTGGAAGCCAAGCCGGTGAAACGGCATCCGCAGCCCCCCTTCACCACCTCGACCCTGCAGCAGGAGGCGAGCCGCAAGCTCGGCCTGGCCCCGGCGCGCACCATGCAGATCGCCCAGCGCCTTTATGAGGGCGTGGACGTGGGCGGCGAAACAGTGGGTCTCATCACCTATATGCGAACCGACGGCGTGGACATGGCGCCGGAAGCCATCGCCGCCACCCGCGGCGCCATCGGCAAGCAGTTCGGCGCCCGCTATCTGCCCGGCGTGCCGCGCAAATACACGGTGAAGGCCAAGAACGCCCAGGAAGCCCACGAGGCCATCCGCCCCACCGATCCCGGCCGGCATCCCCGCGAGGCGGCGCGCCATCTCGACGGCGAGCAGGCCAAGCTCTACGAACTCATCTGGACCCGCACCATCGCCAGCCAGATGGAATCGGCGGAGCTGGAGCGCACCACCGCCGACATCGAGGCGAAAGCGGGAGGCCGCACCCTCGACCTGTCCGCCACCGGCACGGTGGTGAAGTTCGATGGCTTCCTGGCCCTCTATCGCGAGGGCAAGGACGATGACGACGAGGACGAGGAGGGCCGCCGCCTGCCCGCCATGAGCGCCGGCGAAGGCCTCGACAAGCGCGGGATCGAAACCGCCCAGCACTTCACCGAGCCGCCGCCGCGCTATTCGGAAGCCTCGCTCGTGAAGCGCATGGAGGAGCTCGGCATCGGCCGCCCCTCCACCTACGCCGCCGTGCTCGCGGTGCTGCGCGACCGCGAATATGTGAAGCTCGAAAAGAAGAAGCTGCTGCCGGAGGACAAGGGCCGGCTCGTCACCGCATTCCTCGAGAGCTTCTTCAAGCGCTATGTGGAATACGATTTCACCGCCGACCTGGAAGAAAAGCTGGACGAGGTCTCCGCGGCGCAGCTCGACTGGAAGCAGGTGCTGCGTGACTTCTGGAAGGATTTCCACGCCGCCATCGGCGCCACCAAGGAGCTGCGCGTCTCGCAGGTGCTCGATGCCCTCGACGAGATGCTCACCGCCCACATCTTCCCGCCCAAGGCGGACGGCTCGGATCCCCGCCTGTGCCCCACCTGCGGAGCCGGGCGTCTGTCGCTGAAGATGGGCAAGTTCGGCGCCTTCATCGGCTGCTCGAACTATCCTGAATGCCGCCACACCCAGCCCCTCACCGGGGACGGCTCCCCGGAGGGCGACGGCAAGCGCGTGATCGGGCTCGACCCGGAGAGCGGGGAAGAAGTGACCGTGCGCGCGGGCCGCTTCGGCACCTACCTCCAGCTCGGCGAGGGCAAGGACGGCGAGAAGCCCAAGCGCTCGTCGCTGCCCAAGGGCCTGGCGGCCGCCGATGTGGATCTCGACACCGCCCTGAAGCTCCTGGCGCTGCCGCGCGAGGTCGGCAAGCATCCGGAGGACGGCGACCCCATCCTGGCCGGCATCGGCCGCTATGGGCCTTATGTGCAGCACGGGCGCACCTATGCGAACCTGGAGACCGGGGACGATGTGCTCAACATCGGCCTCA
The DNA here is from genome assembly GCF_021730435.1 of Xanthobacter agilis. GTDB lineage: Bacteria > Pseudomonadota > Alphaproteobacteria > Rhizobiales > Xanthobacteraceae > Xanthobacter > Xanthobacter agilis. Next base: position 60,914 of record NZ_JABWGX010000008.1, on the reverse strand, counting down.
ACCGCGCTGTAACGCTGATCGCCGAGAAGCAGACCAAGGGTCGCGGCCCGCGCGGCGCCACCCCGGCCGGCCGCGGTCTCGGCGACCATCCCACCCTGGGCGGGCCGATCACCGTGCGCGCCGGCCGCTTCGGCCCCTATGTGAACCACGGCAAGGTGAACGCCACCCTGCCCAAGTCCATGGACCCGGAAGCGCTGACCCTCGCGGACGCGGTGGGGCTCATCGACGCCAAGGCCGCGACCACGCCGGCCAAGGCCCCGCGCAAGACCACCGCGAAGGCGGGCGCCAAGGCCAAGGCATCGGCAGGGGACGACGGCGAGGCCGCTCCGTTCGACGGCGCGACGACCAAGACGTCGACAGCCAAGAAGCCGGCCGCGAAGAAGCCCGCTACGAAAAAGGCGACCACCGCCAAGGCCCCGGCGAAGAAGACGAAAAGCGCCTCGGCCACCGATTGAGGCCCCGACCATCGCCAAAGGGGCGTCCCCCAAGGGAGGTTCCCCAAGGGAGGCTCCCCAAGGGACGTCCCAACGGGGCGGCGGCCGCGCCACGGTCCGCCCGTTGAGGTTTCCGTTGCGGGCCGTCACCCGACAGCGGCGGCAGTCGGCGGCGCTCCCGCCTCCCGGCGCTCTGCAACCGCCGCGCGCACCGGATCGGCGGGCGCGGCGCGGTGCACCAGATGGTGCACGAAGCCGAGCTTGACGATCACACCGGGGCTCAGGATGAAGGGGTAGGCATCCGCCATGCCCATGCAGCGGTTGAGGCTGTTGAGCGCGAACGCGATGGGTAGCCACGCCCCCACCATGTCCTGAATGTCGTAGGCTCGGTACGGGTTGAAATCCACCTGAGACTTGAGATCGCCGCTGCGATCGAGCCGCGGCGCCACCCGCATGCCGAACGCCCCGACCATCTCCAGCGTATCAACGATGTGGATGTAGTGCTTGAATGTCTCGGCGAAGTCCTCCCACGGATGGGAGGTGGCATAAGCCGAAACGTGGTTAACCTGCCAATCGGCAGAGGGACCAGCCTTGTAATAGGCTTTGAGGGCCTCCCCATAATCGGCGCTTTCGTCACCGAACACCGCGCGGAACGCCGAAACGCGCCCCGCATCCCGCACCAAGCAGTTCCAATAATAATGCCCCACCTCGTGCCGGAAGTGCCCGAGCAGGGTGCGATACAGCTCGCCCAGATCATTGCGGCGCTGCTCCCGCTCCGCGTCGTCGGCCTCTGCCAGGGCTATGGTGATGAGCCCTTCATCATGGCCTGTCATGATCTTCGGCGCATCCTGCTCGGACGGGTCCGCGAGAAAATCGAAGCACAGGCCCCCTTCGCGGTCCTCATTGCTCTCCAGAGGCAGGTTGAGCTGCAACAGCGAATAGATAAGGCGGTGTTTGGCCACCTCGATGCGCTGCCACTTCTTCAAATAATGTGGATGGGTCAAGTCCGGCACGGTGCGATTATGGCGGCAGGCGAGGCAGTATTCGCCCTCCTGCTCGGCCGGCACCAGCCAGTTGCAGACATCATAGGCGGCGTTGGCGCAGAAACGGAAGCGCCGCTTCTCGACCCCCACCGCGCGGAAGGCGTCGCCCTCGGGCTCCAACTCCATCAGGTTGTTACGTTCAGGCAGGTAACCGAGGGCATGGCCGCACTTTTCGCAGCGCCGGTTTTCGAAATAGAGAAGCTGGCCGCAGACCTCGCATCGAAACAGCCGCATCGTCCTGCACCTTCGCCTTCGCCGGAACAAAGATTGCGCCAATATCGCCCACTTGCATCTGAAATTCCATTCCACAGGCGCCCGCACACCATCTTTCATGGCTCGCCCGTCATCGTTGTTCAGGGACCGCCCACACACCACATCTCACACGGCGACGCTCCAACTCTTGTGCAACGCGGCAGGACCACGCTCCGCATTTGTGGTGACGGGGCGGCCGCAAGGCGCCATCATTCACGGATGACCCGTCCCGCCACCACCCCCACCGCGCTCTTCACCATCGGCTATGAGCAGACCACGCCCTTCGCCTTCCAGGACGCCCTGACTGGTGCCGGGGTCGATCTGGTGGTGGACGTGCGCGCGGTGGCGGCCTCACGCCGGCCGGGGTTTTCCAAGACGGCGCTGGCCGCCGGCATCGCCGAGCACGGCATCGCCTATGTCCATCTCAAGGCTCTGGGCACGCCGAAGGACGGTCGCCTGGCCGCCCGCTCCGGCGATCACGACACGCTGATGCGCATCTACGACGCCCATCTTGCGACCGCTCCGGCCCAGGCCGCCCTTGAGGAGCTGGCGGACCTGGCGCGCGGGCGGCGGCTGTGCCTGCTGTGCTACGAGCGCCATGTGGAGGGCTGCCATCGCCTGCGCCTCGCCCAGTGGCTGTGCGAGCGGCTGGACCTTCCCGCCCGCCATCTGGTGGCGGCTCCCTTCTAGCCCCGCCGACGGCAAGGCGCCGCCGGCTTCACATGGCGGTCTTGGTTGCGAGGTAGCGTCATAGGTCAGTGGAAGCGTATTTTCCACGCCGACGAAAGCGACCAGCATGACGGCTTTATCCATCTCCCCAATCACGGCTTTGGGTGAGCGGCGGAGTGGGGCTGAAGCGGGTGGCAAGCGGATGCTGCGCGGCATCATCCTGGCCGTCTCCCTTGCCGTAATGCTCGCCTTCTTCGCCTTCTCCTTCTTCATCGACAGGCACCAGCAGGCGCTGCTGACCCGGGAGGTGGAAGCCAAGCTCGACACCGCCGGCGCCCTGGCCGCGACCTCGGTCGCCAACTGGTTCGCGGCACGGGTGATGCTGATCGAGGAGGTGGCGGACGCGATCACGGCCGATCCCGGCGCCGCCGCCTCCCTCATCGACAATCGGGAGCTGCTGCGGGCGTTCAAGGAGGTGTACATCGGCCGCCCCGATGGGGTGTTCCTCCATGTTCCGGCCGAGCCGATGCCGGCTGGCTACGACCCCCGCGCGCGCCCCTGGTATCAGGCCGCCGAACGCGCGGGCAAAGTTGTCCTGACGCCGCCCTACAAGGATGCCACCACCGGCCGGCTGGTCATCACCGTCGCCACACCGGCGCGCACCAAGGATGGCCTGGTCGGCGTCATCGGCGGCGATTTCTTCGTCTCGGCCCTGCAAACCCATCTCGCCGCTGTGGATTTCGGCGGCATGGGCTTCGCTTTCCTGGTGGACGACAAGGGCGCGATCCAAGTGCATCCGCAGGATCAATGGGTCGGCAAAAGCCTCTCCGACCTGTTCTCGGGCAAGGCGCCGCCCATCTCCACCCAGATCACCAGCGCCAGCATCGGGGGACACGAGATGCTGGTCGCCTTCGTGCCGCTGAAGGAGCTGGAGGGCGCTGACTGGCACCTGGCGGTGGCGATCGACCCGCAGAAAGCCTTCGCTGGCCTATATGAACTGCGCATGGTGGCGATCGCGGGCACGCTGGTGGCAGCTCTGGCCTGTGCGGTGCTGCTCAGCCAGTTGCTGCATCGCGCCATCGGCCGCCCGCTGGCGCGCATGACCACGGCCATGAACGGCCTCGCCCAAGGCGATCTGTCCATCGCCGTCCCCGACCTCGCGCGGCGCGACGAGATCGGCGCCATGGCGCAGGCCATGCAGGTCTTCAAGCAACACGCCACGGCCCGCGCGGAACTGGAGGCCGAGGCACACGCGGCGGCGCAGGCCCAGTGCCGGCGCGCCGAAACCGTCGACGGCCTAGTCGCGGCCTTCAACCGCGACATCACCGGTGTGCTCGATCTCGTCGCCACCGCCGCCCAGACGCTGGAGACGACGGCGCGCTCCCTGACTGGCACCGCCGATACCGGCGCCCGCAACGCCCAGGGGGCCGCTGCCGCGGCCGAACAGGCCTCCGCCAACGTGCGCAGCGTCGCCGCCGCATCCGAGCAGCTTGCCACCTCCATCGGCGAGATTTCCAGCCGCATGAACACCTCGCGGGCGGTCGCGGAGCGCGCCGCCACCGCCGCGCGGGACACCGACGGCACGGTTCAGAGCCTTGTGGCAGTGAGCTCACGAATTTCGGAAATCGTCAGCCTCATCAACGCCATCGCCGACCAGACCAACCTTCTGGCCCTCAACGCGACGATCGAGGCGGCGCGCGCCGGAACAGCCGGCAAGGGGTTCGCGGTGGTCGCGGAGGAGGTAAAGTCCCTCGCCGGTCAAACCGCCAGCGCCACCGAGGACATCTCGGCCCAGATCCGGGCGATCCAGGAGGCATCGAAGGCGGCGGTGAGCGCAATTCATGAGATCGGCGCGGTGATCGAGGAGATCAACACCATCTCCGGAGCCATTTCCGACGCCGTGACCCAGCAGGGCGCCGCAACCCAGGAGATCGCCCGCAGCGTTCAGCAGGCGGCGGCCGGCACGGCCGAGGTCAGCGGCAATATCGTGGATGTGCGCCAGGGCGCCACCGCCACCGGCCGGGATGCCGGACAGGTGCTCGAGGCCGCGTCCCACCTGTCGCGGGAAGCGCGGGACCTGCGCCAGCGGGTGGAGCATTTCCTCGCGGCCATCCGCAGCGCCTGAGGCCGCGAGAGCCTTTTCAAACGACGCGGATTCGGGTTCGCTGAAGAAAATGCGAAACCCCCTAACGGAGTGTGGACGACGCGAGCCAGTGCAACCGGCTTTCGCTCTAGCCGCCGGCATCCTCCGTGCGTGGCGCGGCGAGGGCCAGCGCCCGCGCCAACGCTTCAGGCGTATCAACGTCCAGGAACGCCCCTTCACCGTCGGCATCGATCTCCGCCACCGCCTCACGGTGTTGCACCAAGAGGTGACGGGCGCCCACGTCGCCCTTGAGCGCCATCAGTTCCGGAAAATAGCGCCGCGACCACAGCACCGGATGGCCCCGCGCCGCCCCCGACACCGGGAGCACGACGAAGCGTCCCTCCTCGGGCGCATAGGCGTCCTGGATGCGATCGAGCAGGGTTGCCCGCATCAGCGGCATGTCACCGAGCACAACCAGGGCGCCGCTTGCGTCCTCCGGGACCGCCGCAATGCCGGCCGCCAGCGATGAAGCCATGCCGCTTCCGTAATCCGCATTGTGCACCAGTTGCACCGGTAGCCCCTCCAGGGCCTCCGCCACACGGTCGCTGTCATGCCCGGTCACCACCAGCACCGGGCGCGCCCGCGAGCCCAGCACCGCCTCCACCACCCGGCGGATGACGGGCACGCCTCCAACCCGCGCCAGCAGCTTGTTGACGCCGCCGCCCATGCGAGAGCTGCGCCCGGCCGCCAGCACCACCGCAGCGAAGCCACCGGCCCGCCCCCCTTCCGCTGCGCCACGCGGAGACGGCCGGGAGGGGATGTCCGCCAGCAGCCCGCCAGCGCCGAGGCGGGCGATATCGGCCGAGGTCACCTCGATGCCGGCCAGAAGGCGCGTCAAGACCCAGTCGAAGCCGTTCTCCTTGGGGCTGCGGGCGCAGCCCGGAGCGCCCAGAACCGGCACATCGCCCAGCCGCCCGAGCAGCAGCAGATTGCCGGGGTCCACCGGCATGCCGAGCCGGATCACCTGCCCCCCCGCCTCCACCAATGCGGAGGGCACCACATCGCGCCGATCGACGATGGCCGACGCGCCGAACACGATGACCAGCTCCGCGCCCTCCGCAACCACATCCCGTAACAGGTTCCGCAGCGGACCGACCTCGTGGGCGCAGGAGGCCGAGTGGCAGATCTGCGCGCCGGTGGGCACGAGCCGGGCCTGCGTCACCGCCAGCGTCTTGGCCGTGACCTTGTCCGACAGGCCCGGCAGCAGCGTGAACACCACCGCCACCCGCCGCAGCCGGAATGGCGTCACCGACAAGAGCCCCGGCGCCAGCGCCGCGGCCTTCGCCACCAGATGCTCCGGCACCGCATAGGGAATGACCTTCACCGTGCCGATCAGCTCCCCTTCCGCCACCGCCCGCAGATCCGGCGGCGTCGCCAGGGTGATGGCTTCGTCCACCCCGTTGAAGGCATCGATGGCCGCGCGCGGCGCCCGCAGCACGCCCGCGCATGCGGCGTAGAGGTTGGAGCGGCCGGTGAAGGGCCGGTCGACCCGTACCTGGGCACCGGCGACGGCATCGGCGAGAATCATGGCCGCCGCGTCCTCGACCAGATCGCCCTCCTCCAGCTGCGCCGCCACCACATCGCGATAGCCCGCCGCGCGCAGCGCAGCGATCTCGTCCGCGCCGAGTCGCGTGCCCTTCTTGATGACCATCCCCTCGAGCCGGACCGCATGGGCGGCGATGGCTCCTTCCGCGCCGTCCAGGGGCAGGGAACCGAACTTCACGCTGCCGCTCCCTTCAGCCGCGCCAGGGCGGGCCGGCGCAGAGCGGCGATGATCTCCGCCAGCACCGCCACCGCGATCTCAGGCGGGCTGGCCGCGCCGATGGCGAGCCCGATGGGCGCGTGAATGTCGGCCAGCGCTTCCGCCGAAAAGCCCCGCGCCGCCAGCCGCTCAAGCCGCGCCGCATGGGTCCGCCGCGAACCCAGCGCGCCGATATAGAAGCAGCCCGCGGCCACCGCGGCTTCCAGCGCCGGGTCGTCCACCTTGGGGTCGTGGGTCAGCGCCGCGACTGCCGTGAACGGATCAAGGCCATAGGACGGCAGGGCGATGTCCGGCCATTCGGCGATCACCGGCACATCGGGAAAGCGCTGCGGCGTGGCGAAGGCGGTGCGCGGGTCCAGGATTGTCGTGTCAAAGCCGGCGATCCGCGCCATGGGCGCCAGCGCCTGGGAAATATGCACCGCGCCGATGAGCAGCAGACGCGGCGGCGGCACGTCCACGGCCAGGAAAGAGCCATCCGCCACCAGCGTGCTGCGCCCCTCGGCCAGCGCGGACCGCATGGCCGGCGCCAGCGGGTCCTGAGCCCGTTCCGCGTCCAGCTCCGCCGCGCGCACCAACCGCTGCGCGCCGCTCGCCAGATCCGTCACCACCACGCAAGCCCGGCGCGCGGCGCGTTCGGCATTGAGGGCGGCAAGCAGATCGAGACGCATCACAAAAACCTTCGCGGCCAGCCGCCGCCTGAGGATCTGGATCGCACGGCGGCCGAGCCGCCGCAAGAGTCTTCTTCCCCGTGGGATATAACGCTAATCGCGGATGTGGAACGTCAGATTGTCAAGCCACGGGCTCCACATAGACAGAGATACGTCCGCCGCAGGACAGCCCCACCGTCCAGGCCGCCGCGTCGGCGACACCGAAGTCGATCCGCTTCGGCACGCCGGAGGCGATCACATCCAGCGCCTCGGTCACCACCGCCCCTTCCACGCAGCCGCCCGACACCGAGCCCAGGAAATTGCCGGCGTCGTCGATCACCAGCCGACTGCCCACCGGGCGCGGCGCCGAGCCCCAGGTTTCAAGCACCGTGGCGAGGGCGACCCCCCGCCCCTCCCGCCGCCAGCGTTCGGCCGCGTCGAGAACGTCGTCTTCCCGTGCGAACATGGCCCCTCTCCTTCGGCGGCGGGCATGGATCGGTGGAGCCGAGGTGGCCGCGCGCGCGTGTCGGCTATATAGATGCCCCCGCCGCCCGGCCATTGTCAGCCCCCGCGGCCGGTTCCCGCGCGCCCTTTCCGGTCGAGCGCGGGCCGCCCGAGAAGATACCATGCCGCGAATAACTGCCCGCCCCGCCTCGCCCCCCGCCGCCGTCCAGCCGCTGCACCCGGCCACCCTGCGCACGCCGCAGGAGCTGGCGGAGGCCGGCCTCGTCGCGGCGGCAACGGATGTCGAAGCCGTGGCGCGGCGCTACGCGGTCGCGGTCACGGCGCCCCTGGCCAGCCTCATCGACCCGGCGGATAACGCCGACCCGATCGCCCGGCAATTCGTGCCCGACCCGTGTGAACTCGATGTCCGCCCCGAGGAGCGCGCCGACCCCATCGGCGACGACGCCCACGCGCCGGTGCCGGGCGTCGTGCATCGCTATCCGGACCGGGCGCTGTTGAAGATCGTTGCCGTGTGCGCCGTCTATTGCCGCTTCTGCTTCCGCCGGGAAATGGTGGGGCCGGGGGCCGAGGCGATGCTGTCGCCGGCGGCGCTGGATGCCGCCTTCGCCTATCTGGCCAACCATCCCGAGATCTGGGAAGTGATTCTCACCGGCGGCGATCCTTTCATGCTGTCCGCGCGCCGCATGGCGGAGGTGGTGGGTCGCCTGTCCGCCATTCCCCATGTGAAGGTCGTGCGCTTCCACACCCGCGTGCCCATTGCCGCCCCGGACCGGGTGAGCCCCGACTTCGTGCAGGCATTGAAGGCGCCGGGCCTTGCCTCTTATGTGGCGGTGCACGCCAACCACGCCCGCGAGCTGACCCCGGACGCCCGCGCCGCCCTCGCCCGCATGGCCGATGCCGGCGTGCCGCTGGTGTCGCAAACGGTGCTGCTGCGTGGGGTAAACGACGATGTGGACACGCTCGATGCCCTGTTCCGCGCGCTCGTGGAATGCCGCGTGAAGCCCTATTACCTGCATCATCCGGACCTTGCGCCGGGCACCGGCCATTTCCGCCTCTCCATCCGCGAGGGACAGGCGCTGATGCGAGCCTTGCGGGGGCGGCTCTCCGGCCTCGCGCTACCCACTTATGTGCTCGACATTCCCGGCGGCGCCGGCAAGGTGCCGCTGCTGCCCGACCATCTGGAAGACGCCTCCAACGCCGGCGACACGTCCTTGGGCGCCCGCTTCCGCGTCACCGACAATTGCGGCGGCGTCCACCTCTATCCGCCCGAGGATGGAGCGGCCTGAGACCCGCGCCGAGCCGCGACGCCTGCCGCCCGGACGCGTATAACCGGGCAAAAGCGGGAGGAACGCGGATGACGGCGGGGCGATATTTGCAACAGCCGGGGCCGGCGCCGAACGAACGGGTGGTGAGCGCGGTGGGGCGCCTGACCGTCCTCGATTTCATCCTGGAGCCGGGCCTGACCCTCAATGCCGCCGTGACCGGCCCCCTGCTGGCGGCCGGCTTCAGCGCCGCTCAGGTCGAGATGTCCGGCGGCGCCTTTTTCCCCTTCACCTATGTCATGCCGGCGGCGGCCACCGACGGCCTCCACGCCGCCTGGTACAGCGCGCCCGTCACCCCGGAGCGGTCTTGCCCCATCGAAGCCGGATGCCTCACTTTCGGCCGCAGGGAGGGCGCCCCCTTCGCCCATTGTCACGCCTTCTGGCGGGAGCCGGACGGCCACCGGCGCGGTGGCCATGTGATGCCCCACGACACGCGCATCGACGCGCCCATCACGGCCCGCGCCTACGGCACCGCCGACGTCGCCGTGACCGCCGATTTCGATCCCGAAACCGCGTTCACGCTGTTCACGCCCCACGCCCTGCGGGCGCCTGAACCCGGCCGGCGCATCGCCTTCGCGCGGGTGCGGCCGAACATCGACATCGGCGAGGCGCTGGTGGCCCTGTGCCAGCGGCACGGCTTTGCGGCGGGACGCGTGCGCGGCAGCATCGGCAGCCTGATCGGCGCGCGCTTCAAGGCTGCCCCGGCCGTGGACGACGCGGCCACCGAACTGTTCGTTCGGGAGGGACGAATCGCGCCCGATGCGGCCGGCGTCCTTGCCGCGGAGCTCGACATCGCCCTCGTCGGCCTTTCGGGCGTGCGCGCCGAGGGCTGGCTTTCCGGAGCCAATCCGGTGTGCATCACCTTCGAGGTGGCGGTGGAGGAAATCGCCGCGATCTCCGCTTCACCAGCGTGAGCATGCGGGAACGCGCGACCTTCTTCCGCGTTTCCGGGCAGACGCAATCGGTGCCGCACCGTTGACCGGTGTCAATGCACCGTCCGGCAGCGGACGTATGGTCAATACAACGAAAGGGAGCGTGAAGGCCATGTCGGACATCCTTGAGCAGCCGGTCGCCGCATCGAAACGCCCATCCCCCCAGCGGCCGAAGATGAAGGCGGCGATCTTTGTCGAGAACAACCGCATCGTGCTCGACGAAAAGCCCATCCCCGATGTCGGACCGCTCGACGCGCTGATCCGCATCACCACCACCACCATTTGCGGCACCGACGTGCACATCCTCAAGGGCGAGTATCCGGTGGCCAGGGGCCTCACCATCGGCCACGAACCGGTGGGCATCATCGAGAAGCTGGGCTCGGCGGTGGAAGGGTTTGAGGAGGGCCAGCGCGTCATCGCCGGTGCTATCACGCCCTCCGGCTATTCCAACGCCTGCCTGTGCGGCTGCGGTTCCCAGGACGGCCCGCGCATGAAGCACGGCTTCAAGCCCATGGGCGGCTGGCGCTTCGGCAACACCATTGATGGCGCCCAGGCCGAATATCTGCTGGTGCCCGACGCCATGGCCAATCTCGCCCCGGTGCCGGAACTGCTCTCCGACGAGCAGGTGCTCATGTGCCCGGATATCATGTCCACCGGCTTCTCCGGCGCCGAGCACGGCAAGATCCAGATCGGCGACACGGTGGCGGTGTTTGCGCAGGGGCCCATCGGCCTGTGCGCCACCGCGGGCGCGCGGCTGATGGGCGCCACCCGGATCATCGCCGTGGACCGGGTGCCGGCGCGCCTTGAGGTCGCCCGCGCCATGGGCGCCGACGAGGTGGTGGACTTCTCCAAGGTGGACCCGGTGGAGGAAATCCTGCGCCTGACCGACGGGCGCGGCGTGGACGTTTCGATCGAGGCACTGGGCCGCCAGGAGACGTTCGAGGCCGCCTTGCGCGTCCTGCGGCCGGGTGGAACCCTGTCGTCCCTCGGGGTCTATTCGACCGACCTGAAGATCCCGCTCGACGCCTATTACGCCGGCCTCGGCGACACCAGCATCGTCAACTCCCTGTGTCCCGGCGGCAAGGAGCGCATGCGCCGGCTCATGGACGTGGTGGCCTCCGGGCGGGTGGATGCCCGCGCCCTCGTCACGCACCGGTTCAAGCTGGACGATATCGAAGCCGCCTACGACCTGTTCTCCCACCAGCGGGACGGCGTGCTGAAGGTCGCCATCACGCCATAGCGGAACCCGCGGCGGAGCCGAACGCTCCGGCTCCGCCGCGCCGATCCTTTCAGCGCGGTCACTTTAGAGCGTTTTGCGGGTTCCCTACCGGCCGGGAAACATTCTAGTGTCTTGCGCGAACGTGCTTTCTGCAGCACGCGCAGTGGTGTCGGGGCGCTCCTGGGATGCCGTCGGCGTCGGCGGTGATGCGGGCACGGATCACAAGGTCGTTCAGAATGGTTCCCTTTTTCCTCCTGCGTGGCGGTTTTCTACTGGGTCTGGCCCTCGGTGCCGGCGCTGTCGCCGCCGGCCCGCGCCTGCTGCGGGCGGCTCAGCCCGCCGCCAAAGGGGCTGCGAAGGGCGCGGCGGAGGCCGGCAAGGCCAGCCATGAAGCGGCGACCGAGGCCCTGACCAAGACCTCCGACGAGGTGAAGGAACTGGTGGGGGAAGCCGCCAGCGGCGTCCGCGCGGCCGCCGGCAAGGTGGCGGCTGCCGTCACTGCCGCGGCGACCACCGCCCGGCGCGGCGCCGAAAACCTCGCCGAGTACACGGCCAAGGGCCTGTGGAAGGAGACGCCTCCCGGCGATGGGGCCGCGCAGGCCGAGGACGCCACGGGGCACGAGGATCTTCCCGCCCCGCCGCCCGCGCGCGCAACGGAAGCCGTGCTGCGCGGCACCACCCGCCGCTCCCGCGGCACGCGCCGCGTCGCCGCGCGCGCACCTGCTCCCGCGGCCTCTGCCCCGGCGGCGAAGCCCGCGCGCAGCCGCGGCGCCGCAGCCAAGGACGACAGCACCACCCCCGCCAAGCCTTCCGCCCGCAGGGTCAAGTCCGCGCCGGCAACGCCCGCCCCCGAAAGCGAGGCACCACTCGAGAGCGCGCCGACTCCGGTCCCCCGCCCGAAGGCCGCCCGGACGGCCAAGAGCGCCACGAAGAGTGCCACCAAGAGCAAAGCAGCGGACAGCAAGGCGAGCGCTCCGGCATCTCCCAAGCGGGTCAGGCCGAAGCGCACGAAGGCGACACCGGCTCCGGCTGCTGCCGAAGTGGCCGCTGTCGAGCCGCCCGTGAAGCCGGATGCGGAGAGCTAAGGGATCATGCCCGACCGCATTCCCATGCGCATCGCCCACGCCCTGCCAGGGCGCACGCGCCTTGTTCCCCTGGGGCAGACGGACGCCGAGGTTCTTCGGTCATGCGCGGCGCGCCTTGAGGAGCTGGACGGCGTCACCGTGGCGATCCGCGGCAACAGCCTCATTCTGACCCATCGCGACCCCTGGGCGGAGATCTCGGCAGCGCTGGACCATGTCGGCCTGACGCTGGCGTGCCACGCGACACGCGTTCCCATCGCCACGATGGCCGCAGCGGTCGGGCGTCTCGATGCCAGGATCTCCGCCGCCAGCGCTGGACGCATGGACCTCACCAACGCCGCATTCCTCGGGCTGATGGCGGGGGGGATTGTGCAACTGGTGCGCGGCAATCTCGCCGGCCCCGCCGCGACCCTGTTCAGTCAGGCGCTCACCTTGGCCTTGCTCCACACCAAGGCGCAGGAGCGCTGAGCCCGCGCCATTCTCACCCGGAGGCGGCCTTGAGCCCCGTATCGCCAGCCGCCCGGAATGACCACGTGGTCGCGGACCAGAACCCGGTGTTCCGCTTCCTGTCCGATCCCGCGAGCCATCACCTGCCGCCCGGTGAAAAGGTGCGCCGCATCGACACCCACGGCGCCGCCGTGTTCCTGGCGGGCCCGTTCGCCTACAAGGTGAAGCGCGCCGTCTATTTCCCGTTCATGGACTTCTCGACCCTGGAGAAGCGCAAGGCCGCCTGCGCCGCCGAGATTGCCATCAGCGGTGCGAATGCGCCGGAGCTTTATATCGGGGTGGTCCCCATCACCCGCGATGGCGACGGCTACGCCCTCGGCGGCGCCGGGGAGGTGGTGGAGTATGCGGTGAAGATGCATCGCTTCGATCCCGCCGACACCCTGGACCAGGTCGCATCGCGCCAGAGTCTCGACCGTCCGCTGCTGACGGCACTTGCCGCCGCGGTGGCACACGCCCACGACCGGGCGCCGGTGCGGCGCGATCACGACGTGGTGCCCTCCCTCGCGAGCTACCTTGCGGACAACCGGGTCGTGTTCGCCGGCCAACCGGATCTGTTTCCGCCGGACCAAGTCTCCGCCCTCGCTTCCATGGCGGAACGGGAGCTGGACCGGCTCACGCCCCTGCTGCGCGCGCGCGCCGATCTAGGTTTCGTGCGACGCTGCCACGGAGACCTTCACCTCGCCAACATCGTGCTTCTGCGCGGCGCGCCGGTGTTGTTCGACGCCATCGAGTTCAACGACGACATCGCCATCTGCGACGTGCTCTACGATCTGGCTTTCCTGGTGATGGACCTGTGGCAGCGGGGCCTGTTCGCGCCGGCCAATGGCGTGCTCAACCGCTATCTGTGGGCGCAGCAGCAGGACGATGCCCTGGACGGCCTCGCCGCATTACCTTTCTTTCTGTCCCTTCGCGCCGCCATCCGGGCCAAGGTCGAGGCCGCCGGGCTCGCCCATCTTGCGGGCCAGGAGCGGGAGCACGCCGCGCGCCGCATCCGCCGCCTGTTCCAAACCGCGCGCCTGTTTCTCGCCCCGGAGCCGGCGCCGCCCGAGCCCCGACCGCTGCCGCCCGAGGTCACCACGGACTTTGCCGGAACACCGCCGACCGGCCTCTTTTCGCAAGCGCGCGGCCTTGTTGCCATCGGGGGCCTCTCGGGAACGGGTAAGACCACCCGCGCCCTGCGCTGGGGCCCCTTCATCGGCCGCGCGCCCGGCGCCGTGGTGCTGCGCAGCGATGTCGAACGCAAGCGCCTCTTCGGGGTGCCCGAGAACGCCCCCCTTCCCGAAGCCGCCTATGCACCGCAGGTGACCGCGCAGGTGTATGGGCGCCTGCGCCAGCTCGCCGCCCGGACCCTCGCCACCGGGCAGAGCGTCATCATGGACGCCGTGCACGCCCGTCCGGACGAACGCGCCGACGCTGAGGCTCTCGCCCACGCCATCGGGGTCCCGTTTTACGGCCTTTGGCTGGAGGCGCCCTTGTCGGTGCGGGTCGAGCGGGTGGAACGCCGCCTGACGAGGCGCGCCGATGCCTCCGACGCCGACGCCGACGTGGCACGCCAGCAGCAGGCCTACGATCTCGGGTCTATCGACTGGCGCCGCCTCGCCGCCGGTTGATTTTGGCCCTTGAAGACAACGATTATTTCATTCGCGACAGAGACAATTGGACACGGATGTCGCTGGGGCTGATTCGCGGAACCTCCCACCGCGAGCGGCGCGGCGCATGCGTGCGGTGGCCACCTCTCCCAGGCGGCCGGCCGCCAGATTGACCATCGCCGGGGAGTCGCCGTCCCGAGTGGCCGCGCCCCGCTCCGGTTTGTAACGCGAGAGGACCCCATGACGCGCGTTCCCGCCCGTTGGCCGAAAACGGGATACCATCACGGTGTCCCGGGCGGAGCGCGCGCGCCGAAGGGCCTCGCCGCCGCACCGGCCCCTTCCCCCTGCGTCCCCCGTCGCGGTGCCGCTTCCGCCGCCGCAGGAGACACCCCATGAGCTGGCTCGACCGCCTGAAAGGCAAGGGCGCCGACGAAGCCCAGACCCCCGAGGATCGCCCGATGCCCGACCGTTCCACCGCCCCTGAGGGCGTCGAACCTGCCCTGCCCCCTGCCGAGGCGACCACCACCGCTTCCGCCGCCGAGCCCGTGCCAGCCCTGGAGATCCCCGCGCCGCCACCACCCTGGCCGCCCGCCGAGGAGGAAATGCGCAGCGCCCTCGTGGCCGCGCAGAAGGGCGACTACGATACTGCCCTTTCCATTTGGGAGCCGCTGGCGCGCGAAGGGCACGGCCGCGCACAAAACAACATCGGCGCCTGCTTCATCGACGGCCTGGGGGTCGAGCAAAACCTTGAACTGGCGCGGGAATGGCTGGAGTTGTCGGCCGATTCCGGCGATCCGGTCGGCCAGCGCAACCTCGCACGCCTGTGCCTGAAGGGCCTTGGCGGTGCACAGGATACCACCCGTGCCCTGGAGCTTTACCGCCTTGCCTCCGAGGCAGGGGATGCTCCCGCTCAGGAGATGCTGAGCTTCCTTCTGTTCGAAGGCACCAGCGTGCCGTCCGATCCGGCCGAATCAAAGCGCTGGGCCACGGCCGCGGCCGCCCAGGGGATCGGCTCGGCCATGACGCGCCTCGGCCTCATGGCCCACCTCGACGCCGTGAGCGCGGCGCCCACCGCGCCTGACGATAGCGAGGCGGCAAACTGGTGGCGCAAGGCCGCGGAAGCCGGAGATCCCGACGGGCAGGCCCTGCTGGGGGCGGCCCATCACCTCGGCGCGGGCGTGCCGCGTGATCGCGTCGCCGCATTCGCCTGGCTGCTGCGTGCAAAAGCCGGGAACAGCCCGCTCGCGGACCGCTTCTTCGATGCGGTGCGCGCGACCCTGAGCCCCGAGGAAGAGGCCGCAGCCGAACGCCGCGTCTCCATGGCCGAAGAAGGCCCGACACCCGCCCCCTGAATCTGCTCCCCTCCCGGAACGCGACCGAGCGCCGGCGATCTCTCGCGCCGGCGCCGCCGTCCAGGTTGAAGCCCGTTCCGTGGTGCGCCGTCAGCGCGGGGGCGCGCCGGCCATCCCGTGATGCCCCACCACCGGGGCATTGGCGGGCGCATCGAGGCTCGGCAGGAACAATCCGGCCTGGAAGCAGGTGCTCATGTGCTCCACCTTGGCAATGGCGCGGTCCGCCGCCGCCGGTTCCAGCACCTTGCGGGCGGTGGCCTTGAAGAGATCCACCCAGCGCGTGAAATGTTCTGGCTTGAGCTGGAGCATGATGTGGGCGGAGAAGGGATTTCCAGTATAGCGGCTGGTGCCCAGCAGCGCGCGCGACCAGAAATTCTGCACGATGCGGTAATGCTCGTCCCAATCGGGAATGGCGCGGGTGAAGACCGGCCCCAGCACCGGATCGGCCCCCGCCGACGCGTAGAACTCCTTCACCAAGCGTTCGAGGTCCGCCTCGGTGGCGTGGATCTGAGTGGCGAGCTGCTCGCGCGCGCCCTCCGGCCAGCCCTCGGCCCGATCGGGAATGATCGCCGCGATCTCAGGTGACGCCGGGCCCTTGCGCCCGACCGTGTTCAGCGGCGGATCATATTTGGCGATCAGGTCGCGCAGGGTATGGGCCCGCAGACGCGCATTGGCGCGCTCCATGTGGAAGACGCCGTCGATCAGCGCGGCCTCCACCGGCCACAAGGCCCGCGCGGCGGCTTCGGCCGCGGCCATGTCGTCGCCTTCACCCACATAGGCCGGATAGGCAAAGCCGCCGATGGCCCGCGTGAGGATGAAGATGCCCGGTCGCGCCGGCGCATGGGGCGCGCCGACGAAGGCCACGCCAGCGAAATCCGCCGTTGCCGCGTTGGCCGCCGGCAGATGGAGCGCGGGGCCTGCGTGAGGAACGGCCGACGGGGCCGTGGTCGAGATGGTCATGGGGTCCACCCTCCGGCGCCGGAAGCGCCCTCAATCCTTGGTCTCATCCTTGCAGTCGGGCGTATTGGACGCCACCAGGCGGATGCCCGCCCTGGAGCGCGCAACCGCCTTCGCGGTCGTCTGCCACGGCGGGCGCACGCGCACCGCCGTGCCCGGCACGAAACGCACAGGTAGAGGCACATCGCCCTTGTGGGAGGCCATGGAATAACCCTTCCCGCCGAATGCCCACCCGATGGCGCGGCAGCCAGCGTCTTGCATGAAAATTATATAACGACCCTAGAAGACCCCCCTGCCGCGCACAAGACTCCGGCGACACCCCTTGCGCCCGAATTTTATGCACGATGAAGAATTCACCATTCGAGCCGGCGGCCGGGCACGGCAACTAGGGTTGGTCGGGGCTCTCGCCCTTTGGGGTCGCAGCCATCATCAGCACCGTGATGAACGCATTGATGCGATTGTAGGCGGCGACGCACATCTGGTCGGCGGTCAACAGCGCGCGGGCGCTGGCCTGCGCATCCTGATTGATATGCCCGGTCAGCGCGGTCACCAGCTCGCTCTGGCCGATGGCAAGGCTTCTCAGGCCGAGCAGCAGATGGTCAAGATCCTCGCGCGTCAGGGTGATCTTCAGGGGCACTCCTTCTTCCAGAGCCGCCCAACGGGCGATGGCATCCGGCGGAACCTGGAACTGCTCCGGCGCCTGGGTCTCCTGATCCGTGGGTGCGCCCGCCTGCGCGGCGGCGCCATCGTCGGCAATCTCGGTCATGGCAATCTCACAATCAAAATACGCGGCACCGCGATGCAAAATCCGCGCACGACCCGCGTCTTGCACGCCCCGAAACGGCGCGTGACCATGCCGCCACTTTATCCCTTTCGCACCCGCGCGAACATGAAAAGTCGCGCCGGCCCGCCCCGTTTTGACACGCTCGCCTTCTCTCGCGGCGCCCGCGCCGGTAAAGATGGAACCCGTGCGCGCCCAGGTCTGGGCGCGTCCCACGGCCATGAGAGGCAATCGATGACCGAAACGCTGCTGCGCGACGCCGCGCCCAGCCCGTCGGCCACAGCCGACGCCCGCAGCACCAAAACCGGCGCCTGGCGCTGGATCAAGGTCTGGGATGCGCCCACGCGGCTGTTCCATTGGGCGCTCGTGGCGCTGGTCGTCACGTCCTATGTGACCGCGCGCAACGGATGGATCGACTGGCATTTCTATGCCGGCTACGCCATCCTCACCCTGGTGGGGTTCCGCATTCTATGGGGGCTCGCGGGGAGCGAAACCTCCCGCTTCTCCGCGTTCGTGCGCGCGCCCGGCGCCGCCATCGCCCACCTGCGCCATGTGATGAAGCGCGAGGGCGAGCCCGAGACCGGCCATAACGCCGCCGGTGCTTATATGGTGCTGGCGCTGCTGGCGCTGCTGCTGTTCCAGACTGTATCGGGCCTGTTTTCCAATGACGGCCTGTTCACGGGCGGCCCCCTCGCCGATCTGGTGAGCGGCGAGGTGAGCGACCAGATCACCGTGCTGCACGGCCTTTCGTTCGATCTGATCGTGATCGCGGTGGCGCTGCACGTCGCGGCCATCATCGCCTATGCGGTGCTGCTGCGACAGGATCTGGTGCGGCCCATGATCACCGGCTGGAAGCGCTTGCCCCCTGGCATTCCCGCGCCCCGCCTCGCCCCCTTGCCGCTCGCGCTGGTCCTGGCGGCCATCGCGGCGGCAGCCGTGTTCGCCATCACCCGACTTGGCTGACGGCGCGGGCCCGCAAAAACAAGCCGGGCGCTCCCAAGGGAACGCCCGGCGGGGTCACGAGACTGCGACGGGAACCAGCCCCGATCAGCGAGACTTGAAGGTCTGGTGGCAGGCGCGGCAATTCTCGGCCACGGCGGCGAAAGCCACCTTGAAGCCGGCTTCGTCGACCACGCCCTTGGCGGCATTGTCGGCCACCGCCTGATTGAACTTGACGATCGCCGCGTCGAAGCCGGCGCGATCGGTCCACACCGCTGCGGTGGCCTTGGTCTCGCCCGTGTCGGAACCGGGCGGGAACAGCTTCTCGAGGCCGACCATCTTATCCTTGTAGGTCTGGAAGATCAGCGTAGCCTTTTCGGTGCTGAACGGCACCTTGCCCTTCAGGATCGAGGCGCCGATGTCCGTCTGCTCCCCAATCTCCTTCATCGCAGCGCGGCGCTGCTGGAGGACATTGGTCTGGGCATAAGCGGCGGTGGCGGCGACAAGCCCGGCCACGACAGCGGCGGTCACGGAAAGACGCATCTTCGGCTCCAATGCGGATTCGCAGGAGGCCACACCCTACAAATATTCCAATGCGGGAATACCACCATAAGGTCACGCTTCCGCGAGCGAGGCGGCGGCCAATTGCCGCCCTCGACTTTGGGCGCATCTTGCCATGTAAAGGCGCCAGCAGGCTCCTCCGAGAACCGGCGTCTCCGATCAGGAGCCAAGGAGCTTCTGGACGCCCTGCACCATCTCCCGCACCTCGTCCGCCACGGCGCCGACCAAAGCCTGCTCCCGTGCGCGCACCACCAGATGAGTCTTGAAGCGCCCATCCTCGTCGCGGAACGGATAGGATCCGATGATGGTATCTGGATGACGCTTAGCGATCTCCGCCAGCGGCGCGGCGATGTCTCCCTCCTTGGCGTCCGCGAGGACGGTCTGCGAGAGCATCGGGCGGCCTTTGTCCAGCTCGGGCAGCACCGCCTCCAGCATCGCCTGCATGATGCGGGGCACGCCGGCCATCACGATCACATTGCCGATCCGGAATCCCGGCGCCTTGGACACCGCATTGACCACCAGGGAGGCCCCGGCCGGGATCCGCGCCATGCGCAATCGTGCGTCGTTGAGATCCTTCTCCGCAATATATTCGAGCAGCATGGCGCGGGCGCGCGGATCTATGTCTATGCTGACTCCGAAAGCCTTGGCGATCGAATCGGCCGTGATATCGTCGTGGGTGGGGCCGATGCCACCGGTGGTGAAGACATAGGTGAAGCGATGACGCAGCGCGTTGACCGCGGCGACAATGTCCTCCTCCACATCGGGCACGATGCGCACCTCCCGCAGATCGATGCCGATCTCGGTCAGCCGTTCGGCGATGTGGCCGATGTTTTTGTCCTTGGTCCGGCCAGAAAGGACCTCGTCGCCAATGACGACCAATCCTGCGCTGACCATTTGCGCGCCGTCTGCCTCACTCATGACGCATCACCTGCCCTTTCCAGCGGCACCTTCACCAGATCTGCCTAAATCGCACCCACCTATAAAGCGAGAGCGTCGCAGCCAGGAAGCCTTTCCCCTTTATCACTTCTTTGGCACGATGTTTGTAGCGTTCTGAATCTGAGACCAGCGGACGTGGAGTGACAGTCCCAATGCGGCAAGCGTTCGACGAGATGTCCAGCACCAATGGGCATGTGAGACCGGCCTACGAGACGCTGAAGCAGTGGCTCAGCACCGTCCCGCAGGACGTGCTCGACCACCGCCGCAAGGAAGCGGAATACATCTTTCGGCGGATCGGAATCACCTTCGCCGTCTATGGGGAGCAGAACGCCCAGGAGCGCCTGATCCCGTTCGACATCGTGCCGCGCATCCTCACCAAGGATGAGTGGGGGCGCCTGTCGAAGGGCCTCGAGCAGCGGGTGAAGGCCCTCAACATGTATATCCGCGACGTCTATTCGAAGCGGGAAGTGCTGAAGGCCGGCGTGGTTCCCGAAGACCTCGTCTACAAGAACCCGGCGTTCCGGCCGGAGATGAACGGCCAGCGCGTGCCGCATGATCTTTATGTGCACATCGCCGGCATCGATATCGTCCGCACCGACCCCGACACCTTCTATGTGCTTGAAGACAACGCGCGCACGCCGTCCGGCGTCTCCTACATGCTGGAGAACCGGGAGATCATGCTGCGCCTGTTCCCCGAGCTGTTCTCCATGCACAAGGTCGCGCCGGTGGAGAACTACGCCGACGACCTGCTGGCCACCCTGCGCTCGCTCTCGCCCCATGGCGGGCATGAGCCCAATGTGGTGATCCTCACCCCCGGCATCTACAATTCCGCTTATTACGAACACTCCTTCCTGGCCGATAAGCTGGGCGTGGACCTGGTGGAAGGCCGCGATCTGTTCGTGAAGGACGGCATCGTCTTCATGCGCACCACCGAGGGGCCGAAGCGGGTGGATGTGATCTACCGCCGGCTCGACGACGACTTCCTGGACCCCCTCGCCTTCCGCCCCGACAGCGTGCTGGGCGTGCCCGGCCTCATGAGCGCCTATCAGGCCGGCAACGTCACCCTCACCAATGCGGTAGGAACCGGCGTCGCCGACGACAAGGCGGTCTATTCCTACATGCCGGAGATCATTCGCTTCTATCTGGGCGAGGAGCCGTTGCTGCCGAACGTGCCCACCTGGCGCTGCCGCGAGGCGGACCACCTGAAATATGTGCTGGAGCACCTGCCCGAGCTGGTGGTGAAGGAAGTGCACGGCTCCGGCGGCTACGGCATGCTGGTGGGCCCGGCCGCCGACAAGGCGCAGATCGAGAAATTCCGCGAGAAGCTCATCGCCGATCCCGGCAATTTCATTGCCCAGCCGACACTCGCCTTGTCCACCTGCCCGACGCTGGTGGAGCAGGGCATCGCGCCGCGCCATGTGGACCTGCGGCCCTTCATTCTGTCCGGTTCCGACAAGGTGCGCATCGTGCCCGGCGGCCTGACCCGCGTGGCCATGAAGGAGGGCTCCCTCGTGGTCAATTCGAGCCAGGGCGGCGGCACCAAGGACACATGGGTGCTCGACGCGTGATTTAGATTTTCGACGCATGACTTGAGGTCGCGGCGCGATATCCCAGCGCCGCAAGTGACCTTCGAACACATCGCCGGCGGGCGCCCTGCCACGACGCCCCCGTCTCTTCCTCCTCCGGATGGGTTCTCCATGCTCTCCCGCACCGCTGACAATCTCTACTGGCTCAGCCGATACGTCGAACGCGCCGACTGCCTCGCGCGCATCCTGGACGTCTCGCAGCGGCTCGCCTACACGCCTGTGACCTATGGCGGCTCCACCAACGAATGGGGATCGGCGGTGCTCACCGCCGGCGTCTCCGACCTGTTCACCGAACGCTACGGACCCCTGGAGGAGGCCAAGGAGGAACAGGTGGTCTCGTTCCTCGCGTTCGAGGCGGAAAACCCCTCCTCCATCCGCAATTGCTTCGAGGTGGCCCGCACCAACGCGCGCTCCGTGCGCACGGCGCTGACCTCCGAGATGTGGGAGGTCATCAACACCGCCTGGATCGAGCTGCGCAATTTCCCCAACCGGGCGCTAACCCGCGACGAGCTTTCGCGTTTCCTGGCGTTTGTGAAGGAAACCTCGCTGCGCTTCGATGGCGCCACCTTCCGCACCATGCTGCGCAACGACGCGTATTGGTTCTCCCGCTGCGGCGCCCAGCTCGAGCGCTCGGACAATACCGCCCGCATCCTCGACGTGAAATATCATGTGCTGCTGCCGGAGAAAGAGCATGTGGGCGGCCCGCTCGATTATTTCCAATGGGCGTCCATCCTGCGCTCGGTGTCGGCGCTCACCGCCTTCCACTGGGTGTATCGGGACAGCGTCAAGCCCTGGCTGGTGGCGGACCTCCTGATCCTGAACCGGCAGATGCCGCGTTCGCTGGCCGCCTGCTACGACAATCTCGCGCGCAACCTGGACGACATCGCCTCCGCCTACGGGCGGCAGGGCCCCTCCCAGCGGCTGGCCCGGTCCATGCTGGCGCGGCTCACCAACCGCAACATCGAGGACATCTTCCAGACCGGCCTGCACGAGTTCATCTCGGGCTTCATTTCCGACAACAACAAGCTGGGCGCGGAGATCAAGGAGCAGTATCTCACCTGAGGGGCGGATCCGCGCATTTTTCGCTGATGTGTTCAGCGTCAAGGCATCGTCCATGCGAAACGGAGCCTGTTTCGCGTAAAGAAGATGCGGAGATGCAAAAGGTGAGAGCGAATAACGTTCCGCTCAGGCGAACAAAATTCGCTCCAGTTCTTTCAGTTCGGCAATCTTCAGGGTCCGCCCATGCGTGTCCGCATCCGCCACGAGATCACCCAGCGCTTCGCGCCCGGCAGCCGCAATTTGTCGGTCACGGTGCGCCTCACGCCCCGCCCCCACGAGGGCCAGTTCATTCAGCGCTGGACCCTTGACCTCAACAGTGATGGCCGCCTCCACCCCCTGGAGGACGCCTTCGGCAATCTCTGCCACGCCTTCAGCGTGGACGGACCCACCGACCACGTGACCGTGGTCGCCGAGGGCGAGGTGGAGACATTCGACACCACCGGGATCGTGCGCGGAACGGTGGAGCCGTTTCCGCCGGCGCTTTACCTGCGCGAAACGTCCCTCGCCCACCCCACGGAGGCGGTGATCACCTTCGCCGACAGCGTGAAGGACGCCTCCCCGGATCCCCTGAGCCGCCTCCATGCCTTGATGGTGCACCTGCACGAGACCGTGGCCGAGATTGAACCCACGCCCACCATCATGCCCATGTCGGCCCACGACGCCCTCGTCGCCAAGGCGTCGTGTCCGGGCGGGCTTGCCCACCTGTTCACCGCGGCGGCGCGGCATCTCGGGAGTCCCGCCCGCCACATCTCCGGATACCTCGCCGAGGATGACGAGGGCACCGCCCGGCACTGGGCGGAAGCCTATGTGCCCGAAATCGGCTGGGTGGCATTCGATCCGGGCCGCAATCTGTGCACCACGGAAAATTATGTGCGGCTCGCGGTCGGACTCGATGCGTTCGGCGTCGCGCCCATGCGCAGCACCGGCTTCGAGTGCCGCGAAAGCGTCTGCGCGCAGGACGGCCGCGTTCCGACGCGGGCCGTTCAGAGCCAAAGCCAAGGCCAGAACTGAAATCGTTCCGCCTTGAGATCGCACTGCTGCACAGACAAATGGCGACGTAGGGCCGATTGTCATAATGGCACGATGGAACAACCTCCATGATAGGCTCTTTCGAGGCCACACGGAGGGTGACGGCCATGTCCAAGCACATGCCGAGCGCAACGGGTGCCGATCCCCGGCAGGCAAGCGCCCCTGCGTCCGCCCAGTCCCCGAGTCGCGGCCCGGAAGCAGCGGCGCCGCGCACTGGGGCTTCCGAGGTCCTGCCTCCCGACGCCCAAGGCGCGGGCTCGGGAGGTACGGGCAAGGAAGGCGTGGGCAAGGAAGGCGTGGGCAAGGAAGGCGTGGGAACCGGAGGCCCTCAGGCGAAGGAGAACACGCTTCCCGTGAAGCTGGAAGCGCGGCATCTCGACTTCTACTATGGCGACCGCCGCGCCCTGCACGACGTGTCGATACTCCTTCACACCGGCCGGATCACGGCGCTGATCGGCCCCTCGGGCTGCGGCAAGTCCACGCTGCTGCGGGTGTTCAACCGCATGTTCGAGCTCTACCCTGACCAGCGGGTGACCGGCGATGTGCTCATGGACGGGGCCAGCATCCTCGGCCCCGGCGTCGATCCGGCGGCGCTGCGCGCCCGCATCGGAATGGTCTTCCAGCGCCCGACACCTTTTCCCATGTCCATTTTCGACAATGTGGCCATGGGCGTGCGGATCAACGAGGCGCCTCCCGAATCGGAGGTGGCCGCGCGGGTGGAAGAAGCGCTGCGCCGCGCCGCGCTCTGGGGAGAGGTGAAGGACCAGCTGAACGCGAGCGGGCTCGGCCTGTCGGGCGGGCAGCAGCAGCGCCTGTGCATCGCCCGCACCATTGCGGTGCGGCCCGACGTGATCCTGCTGGATGAGCCTTGTTCCGCCCTCGACCCCATCAGCACCGCCAAGATCGAGGAAACGATGCTGGAGCTGCGTGCCCATTACACGCTCGTCATCGTCACCCACAATCTCCAGCAGGCCGCGCGCGTCTCCGACTTCACCGGCTTCATGTATCTGGGCGAGATGGTGGAGTTCAGCTCCACCGACCACATGTTCACCCGCCCCAAGGACCCGCGCACCCACAATTACCTCACCGGACGCTTCGGCTGAGCCGGCAGGGGCCGGCTGGGGCCGGACGTGTCGCCTGTTTACGCGGACGCAAGGGCATGGCCCCTTCCGGGGCGATAAGCCCGCCGTGCCCCTTGACCCCTCGGCGCGCCCCTGCAATGTCCTTCGCGAAACAGGAGGAAGGCCGATATGTCCCATGCGCCGGCATATGATCCCAGCAACATCTTCGCCAAGATTCTTCGCGGCGAATTGCCGGCGCACAAGGTCTATGAGGACGACCGGGCACTGGCCTTCCTCGACATCATGCCCCGCTGCCCCGGCCATACGCTGGTGATTCCCAAGACGCCCGCCCGCAACATCCTCGACATCGACCCCGAGGACCTCGCCTATGTGCACAAAATCGCCAAGACGATCGCCATCGCCGGCAAGGCGGCATTCCAGGCGGATGGCGTGACCATCCAACAATTCAACGAGGAAGCCGGCGGGCAGGTGGTGTTCCATCTGCATGTGCATATCATCCCGCGTCACCTTGGCGTGCCCATGAAGCCGCCGGCCAGCGCCATGGAAAAGCCCGAGATCCTGGCCGAGCACGCGGCGCTTCTGCGCGCCGCCCTGGGCCAGTGAGCGCTTCAGGTGATGCCGCGCTGACCATTCGGGCGCCGGCGCGGCTGCATCTGGGCTTTCTCGACCTGGGTGGCGCCCTTGGCCGCCGCTTCGGCAGCCTCGGCATCACGCTCGACCGGCCGGTCACCACCGTCACCGTCGCCCGCGCGGAAAGCGACAGCGCAACCGGCCCCGATGCCCAGCGCGCCGCCTGGGCGCGCAATTGCGTGCGCGCGGCCCTTGGGGTTGCGACCCCCTTCGCGATCACGATCGATTCGGCATTGCCGCCCCATGGCGGCCTCGGCTCCGGAACCCAGCTCGGTCTTGCCGTGGGGGTCGCGGTGGCGCGGCTGTCCGGGCAGGATCTCGATGCGCGCGCGGTCGCGACGCTGCTGGGCCGCGGTCTCAGGTCCGCCATCGGTCTTGAGGCCTTCACCCAGGGCGGTGTCATCCTGGACGGCGGCAAGCCGACCGCGGGTCCGCGGTTGGCGCCGCCGCCGCTGCTGTCGCGGCTGCCGCTGCCGCCGAGCTGGCGGGTGATCCTGGCGTTCGACGCGAGCCGCGAGGGCCTCAGCGGCGATGTGGAGACCCGCGCCATGGCCGAATTGCCGCCGTTCCCCGCGGCGCTGGCGGCGCATCTGTGCCACCTGATGCTGCTCAAGGCCCTGCCGGCACTGGCCGAGGATGATGTGATGGCCTTCGGCAGCGCCATCGGCGAGTGGCAGCGGGCCCTCGGGGATCACTATGCCGTCGCCCAAGGCGGCGGGCGCTTCTGCAGCCCCGATGTGGCGGAAGCCATCGCCTTCGTCGAAAGCCAGGGCGTGCCCGGAGTCGGCCAAAGCTCGTGGGGACCCACCGGCTTCGCCATCGTGGGCCAGCCGGCCCAGGCTGAAGCGCTGGTGCAGGCCTTGCGCCAGCGCTTCGCATCGTCCACAAACCTGTCATTCGATTGCGTGGCAGGAAACAATCGCGGCGCCGAAATCCAGGCACACGGGGCGCGCCCCATCTGACCGCTCGCCACGAACTTCGCGACCGGGCGCAATGCCGGCCGGTCTTGGACCATGTGAAGAACCATCCCCGGGCACATCCGGGCCCAAGCCAGCGGCGGGTTCACGAACAGGCAGGCCGACCAAGCATGGATCTCGCACTCATCGCCCTTTCCGCGCGGCCCCTGGCCGCCAGCGCCGCCCGCGCCGGGTTCGCCGCCCTGGCGCTCGACCTGTTCGCCGATCTCGACACCTGTGCCCATGCCGCGCGGTGCGTGCGGGTGCACAAGCGCAACGGCTACGCCTTCGATGGCGACGACCTGATTCAGGCCCTCACCAGCCTTGCCCCCGCCGGCCTGCCGGTGGTGCTGGGCGGCGGACTGGAGGACGAGCCGGACCTCATGGCACGGATCGCAGCGCGCAATCCCATTCTCGGCAACTCGCCCGAAACGGTGCGCGTGCTGAAGGACCCGCTCGCCCTCGCGGGCCTGTGCGCCCATCTCGGCATCCCCTTTCCCGACGTGACCATCGAGGCGCCCGCGCCGGACACCTTTGGCGCCGCAGGCGTGATCGCCAAGAAGATCGGCGGCGCTGGCGGCGGCCATATCCGCCGCCGCGCGGCCGGCGATCTCTCGGCCCCCGAGGCCGGCTATTACCTGCAACGCGAGGTCAAGGGGGAGGCCTATTCCCTGCTCCTGCTCGCCGCCGGACGCAGGGCGATCGTGGTCGGCGCCTCGCACCAGTGGCGCGACGGTGATCCGGACCATCCGTTTCGCTACGGCGGCGTGGCGGGGCCGGTGGCGCTGCCCGAAGCCCAGGGCGAGGCCATGCGCGACGGGGCGATCCGCATCGCCCTCGCCTGCGGGCTGGTGGGCCTCGTGTCCATGGACTTCGTCGTCAGCGACGACGGCTGGTTCCTGGTGGAAGTGAACCCCCGCCTGGGCGCCACCCTCGACATTTTCGACGTGGATCCGCTGCCGCCCCTGCTGGGCCTGCATCTTGCGGCGTGCGGCGGGCGCCTGCCGGCGAGCGTGCCCTCGCCGACCGAGGTTCACGCGGCGCAGGTGCTCTATGCGGAAGACGACCTGCTGGTGCCCGCCGACGCCCTGCCCGCCCATGTGGCGGATCGGCCGGCGGCCGGCGCGGCCATTCCCCGTGGGGCGCCCGTTTGCACCGTGCGCGCCAGCGGGCCGAGCCTGGAGAGCGCCCGCGCGCGGCTTGAGACCTTGACCCGGGAACTGCGCGGCCAATTCGGCTTCGCCACCACGGCTGAGCCTGCCGCCTGAACGCGAGCCTGATGCCGGACCCCATCGCCGCCCGCTTCCTGGCCTCATCCCGCTTCCTGGCCGCATGCCGGGCCGAGCTTCACGCCCTGAAGCCCGGCAATGTGCATGTGTTCGCGCCGGGCCACGGCATGGATGTCCACCACTTCGAGCAGGCGGCGGAAGCCGCGGCCGCCGTCATCGCCACCCCCGACCTCGGCGTCGGCCAGCGCATTCGCCGCGCCGTGGACGCCTCCCTGGCCGCTGCCGGCTGCAACACCAATCTCGGCATTATCCTGCTCTGTGCGCCGCTGATCGCGGCGGCGTTCATGCCCGATCGGCAGCCGCTGCGCGCCCGGCTGGCATCGGTGCTCGACGGCCTCACGATTGCCGATGCGGGAGAGGCGTTTCGTGCCATCGCCGCCGCCAATCCCGGCGGCCTGGGCAGCACCGATGCGGCGGATGTGCGCGCGCCGGCCTCCATCGATCTGCGCGCCGCCATGGCCCTCGCGGCCGCGCGGGACCGGATCGCCCAGCAATATGTGACCGGCTTCGCGGACCTGTTCGACATCGCCGTGCCCGCCCTCGACCCCGATCCGTGTGCCCCGCACGGCGTGGAGAACGCGTATCTCGCCCTGCTGAGCGCCTTTGCGGACAGCCACATCGTCCGCAAGTTCGGCGTGCCGGCGGCCGAAGGCGTGCGGCGCGAGGCGCAAGAGGTGCGCGCGGCGATCGTCGGCGCAGCACCCGCCGATCGGCAGGCCCGGCTCTTGGCGTTCGACGCGAGCCTGAAGGGCCGAGGGCTCAACCCCGGCACCACCGCAGACCTGACCGTGGCCAGTATTTTCGCGGCGCTTCTCGGCAATTAAATTGCATCTGATCCACAATACGATCATGTCGAAAATATAATATTTCAAAATACTGTACTATGTATTAGTTTTAATAGTATTTAATTGACATACGTTAAAATATTATCAAAATGTTCATGTATCTCTCGCGCGGGATCTTGGCGTCATATCCGCACACCGCCCATTTCATACCCACACCTTCCCTGTCGCGCGGGCGGGCAAGGCATGGATCGCTTCGGCACATACATTACAGTTATTGAATTTAATATATTTGAATGTTAATGTCCGACAAGCTCGGCGCCGCACCAGATCGCCTCGCCAAATGCCTTTGGCCAAGCGGCTTTCGGCATCCCGGTGGAACGGTGCAACCAAGCCATAAAAATAAAATCAACAATCAATGAGGAGGAAACATAATGGCGCGGATTGTCGTACTCGGCGCAGGTCTCGGCGGCGTCATCATGGCCTATGAGCTGAAACAGAATATCAGCGCAAGCCATGAAGTCATCGTTGTCAATAAAGGAAGTCTCTATAGCTTTGTTCCATCCAATCCGTGGGTCGCGGTAGGATGGCGCCGGCCGGAAGAGATCTGCGTGGATCTTTCAAAAATATTCGCCAGCAAGAAAATCCCCCTATATCCCCAGGGTGCGCGACGCCTCTTTCCCGAGGAGAACCGGATCGAACTCAACGACGGGATGGTGCTTGACTATGACTACCTCGTGGTAGCCACCGGCCCCGACCTCGCCTTCGACGAGGTGGACGGCCTCGGGCCGGAGGGGCATACGCACTCGGTCTGCCTCACCGATCACGCGGCCAAGGCCCGTGTGGCATATGACGCGCTGGTGAAGGCGCCGGGGCCCGTGGTGATCGGTGCGGCGCCGGGGGCCTCGTGCTTCGGGCCAGCCTATGAGTTCGCCTTCATCCTGGATGCGGCCTTGCGCAAGGCCAGAACCCGCGACCTTGTGCCCATGACCTTCGTGACCCCCGAGCCCTATGTGGGGCATCTCGGTCTGGACGGGGTCGGGGACACCAAGGGCCTGTTGGAGAGCGCGCTGCGGGAGCACCACATCAAGTGGATCACGAACGCACGCATCACCAAGGTCGAAAAGGACCTCATTCGGGTGGATGAAGTCGCGGACGACGGCAGCCTCAAGGCCACCCACGACCTGCCCTTCGCCTTTTCCATGATCCTTCCCGCTTTTCGCGGCGTACCGGCGATTTCCGGCATCGCCGGGCTGACCAATCCGCGCGGCTTCGTCCTGGTGGACAAGCATCAACGCAATGCAGCCTTCCCCAACATCTTCGCCGTCGGTGTGGGCGTGGCCATTCCGCCGGTGGGGAAGACGCCCTTGCCCGTGGGCGTGCCCAAGACCGGCTTCATGATCGAATCCATGGTGACGGCCACCGCGGCCAACATCGCCGCTCTGCTGCGCGGGGCCGAGCCCCGCGCCGTCGCCACTTGGAACGCCGTGTGTCTTGCCGATTTCGGCGACGGTGGCATCGCATTCGTCGCGCAGCCCCAGATTCCGCCGCGCAACGTCAATTGGTCCGCGCAAGGCGCCTGGGTCCATGCGGCCAAAGTCGGTTTCGAGCACTACTTCCTGCGCAAGGTTCGGCAAGGCGTAAGCGAGACCTTCTATGAAAACGCGGCGCTCCATCTGCTTGGCATCAAGAAGCTGAAGCAGGTGCAGATGGAAGAGACCGACACCGGTAGAGGCTAATCGAAAGCCGCATCCATTCGAGCATTTTCAAGCGAAATGGATTCCGGCTTGCGTGAAGAGAATGCGTGAATACTCTAACCTAGAGCGGATGACGTGCGCCCGCGCGAACGGCAACCGCTCTAGAACTTCACAGACACCACGCCCCGACCCGCGTTAGAGGTGACGCCGTCGCCGAAGCTGCCGTCATAGGCGAGGCCGAGGGTGATGCCGGTCATCAGGCCGAGATCGAAACCGCCGGTCACCACCATGCTGTCGGTGGCCAGTGGCACCCCCTCGCTGGTGAAGGCGGTGCCGGTGCTCACCAAGGTCAGGCTCTCGGTCGGCGTGACATCGCCGAAAGCGTGGCGCCAGCCGGCGGAGGCATAGGGCGTCAGGCGTGCGCCCTCCGCCACCGCGAAGCTGCCGGCCGCGCGCAGGCCAAGGGTGGAATAGGGCGTGCTCAGGCTCGTGCCGCCGGAGCTGAGGCCGGAGACGGGCGCTCCGGTTTCGGTGAAGCTGCCGAGGTCCGCATAGCTCCAGGCTATCCCGGCGAACGGCTCCAGCGCCACTGCGCCGAAGCCCAGCGTGTAGCCCACTTCGCCGAACAGATTGGCGGACGTGCCGTCATAGTCCGCCTGCGGCTGCTCCCCCGTGAGGGCCACGGCACGGGATGTGGACAGGGTGCTCCACCCTATGTCGGCGCCCAGCCGCAGCTTCCAGGCCTCCAGGCTCGCCCCCGCATAGCCGGCGATCCGGGCCGTGTCCGCATCGGCCGAGGCGTTGCCCGATGACGTGGAGCTGGACGAATAGCCCACCGCAAAGCCGTAGACGAGGCTGCCATCGGTGGCGTCGAGCCCCACCAGGGCACCGCCGAGCCGGGTGCTGGCGTCCACCGGACCGGCATTCGAATCCACCCATTGGCCATAGCCCTGGGCCCAGGCGGTCAACACCGGGCCGGACGGCCGCGCCGTGGCCGGCACCGCCTTGAAGGGCCCGGCCGCGACCGGTGCCGGCTCCACATAGGCGCTCGCTGGCCCCCCGAAGCCCAGAGCCGCCACCGCCCCGGTGCTGCCGGCATAGCCCGCCTGCCGCGCGCGACCGAGCAGGGTGTCGTTGACCAGCGCATTTTCATTGAAGAGCGCGCTGCCGATGCTGGCATGGATGTCGCCCGCAAGCTGGGTGAAGGCGGTGCGCATGGTGGCAGGGGAGGTTTGCTCGACCAGCGTGTCATAGAGCGCGGAGCTGCCGGCGGTCGCCACCCTGCCGTAAAGATCGAGCGACAGCGCCACGGCCCGTTGGTTGGACGTCACCGCATAGCGGGAAAAAGCGGTGCCGTTGCGCTCCAGGGTCAGATAGATGTCGGTCGCATCGGCGCCGAGAACCGGCGTAAGGAACAGGTAATCGGCACCGCCGGAAACAGCGCCGAAATTGCCGCTCACTCCGCCGTCCGCGCTGAGGACCACATAAGCGGTGCCCCAGTCCAGGGCGGTGGAGGCCGTGTCCAGCACCACCCGCGCGCCACCGTCGATGCTCGCGCCGCCGCCCGCATCGATCAAGTCAACGGTGCCGGCGGTGGACACATGAACCTGATAGGTGGAGCCGGCTCCAAAGCGGACATCGCCCACCACGGAGAGGGTCCCGGACACCCCTGCGGAGCCGGGCACGACCACGCCGCCGTTCCCCACTGCAAGCGCGCCGATGGTCCCCGTGCCGAGAAGATAACCGGAAAGACCGCTGTCGCCATCGCGCGCCACCGCCACGGCGGAGCCCGCAAGGGCGGCATCCCCCAGCAGCAGGGTCGCGCCCAGAACCCTGGTGGCGCCCGCGAAATCGCTGCTGCCGGTGACGATCCAGCTCGATCCGGTAGCGAGCGTCAGGCGCTCAAAGCCCTGGTAGGTGGCACCGTCGCCGAGGAGCGAGAGATCGAAGGCCCCATCCAGCTCGCCCAGGCGGAAGGTGTCGCGCCCACCCTCGGCCTTCACCGCGCCCACCACTTTGGAACCGGCCTCATAGACGAACAGGTCGTCGCCATCGCCCATGGCCACGGCAAAGGTGGTGCCGGAGATGGTGCCGTAATTGACGATGGTGTTGCCGAAGGTGCCCGCCGTGTTGACGATCCGAATGCCGAAGCCGTCCTCGCCACGGATGGTGCCGGAATTGATCACCGACAGAGCGCTGAAGACATCCCCGCCATTGCTGTCGTCGGCCAGAATGCCGTTGTTGGCGCCGGAAATGAGGGCCGTCGGCGTCTCCGCATCACCATTGACGATGCTGCCGCCGCCAATGGCGATGCCCTCGCTGGTGCTGGGCGAAGTCTCGCCCGGCTTGGTGCCCTTGGAGCCGAGGCCGGCGATGGTGCCGTAATTGAAGATGGCCCCGGCACGATCGAAATCCACCCCGTCCCCGTCGCCGAAACTGGCGGCCGGATCAAACGTGCCGGTGATCTTGCCGTAGTTGAGCACCACGCCGGTGCCGTTGGAATTCACGCCGGACCCGTTGCGCCCCTCGATCATTCCATAATTGACCACCTCCACCACATCCTCGGAGCCTGAGGCCTTGATGCCGTGGTAGGCGCCGGAAATGGTGCCGGTGGCTTCATTGACGATGACGGCGCGCATGCCGCCCGCCACCTCTTCCCCGTCGATCTTGATGGCGGAATTGTTCTGTGTGTCCGCGGTACCCGCCGCGTAAGACGAGCGGATCGTCCCGGAATTGTAGACCTCCATGCCGTTGGCGCCCTGGATGGCGTCGTCGTCCGCGGCGGTGATGAGGCCAGTCTCGTCATTGTTGATGGTGATGATGGTGTCTTTGGTGGCGATGCCGCCAAGGTCGATCGCCTGCCCGTCCACGGTGGAGCGGATGATGCCGCCGTTGCTGATGGAGATGAGCGTGGCCGCGCTGCTGAGGCTCTCGGACGAGATCTTGATGCCGTCGTCGGTGCCAGAGATGATGCCCCCGGCCTCGTTGAGGATGGTGAGGGCGGCGAGGCTGTCCAGATTGCCGGGCGTGTCCATCTTGATCGCCCGCTTGCCGGCAGCGGTGGTCTCGATGGTCCCCGAATTGAGGATGAGGATGCTGCCGCCACCCAGGCGCACCGCATCGCTGCCGCCGGATGCGACCGTGCCGGAATTGACCAGATAGACGGAGGCGGTGGCGTCACTCGCCGCGTCAAGGTCGATGGCCTGCCCCTCGGCGGAGCGGACGACGCCTTCGTTCGTCACCTCCAGGGTGCCTGCGGCGAAGCTGCCTTTGATGCGCAAGGCATCGTCGGTGGAAGCCACGATGCCGGTGTTCACCAGGGACAGGATGCCGGTGACATCGGACGCCGAATCGATGGCGCGACCGCCAGAGGTGATGGTTCCGTCATTGACGATGGAGATGCCGGCATCGGTGGCGGGCGCGCTCCAGGTGATGGCGGCATCGGCCCCGCCGTCGAGGGTCGCGCCGGTTGCCACGCTGCCGGTATCGGTTCCCGAAACCTCCTGCGGGCCGGCGGCCGGCGGCACGGTGAAGGACCCGGCGCGCGCCGACGCGCACAGGCCGCAGCACAGCAGGACGAGAACCAAGGGGCTGACGGAGGCGCGCAGCGCAGGCATGGGCAGACGTCCTGGCAATGGAAAGGTTCACCCTTCCCTAACGGGGCGTTGCCACATTACCGTGACATT
The DNA here is from genome assembly GCF_021730435.1 of Xanthobacter agilis. Lineage (GTDB taxonomy): Bacteria > Pseudomonadota > Alphaproteobacteria > Rhizobiales > Xanthobacteraceae > Xanthobacter > Xanthobacter agilis. The sequence goes on along the minus strand of NZ_JABWGX010000008.1, from coordinate 27,526 downwards.
TCGCCGGTCGTTAGCCCTTCATGGCGACGCGACGGCGAATTTGTGTCGCTTTCATCGCGGCTCCGCCTCACTCGATCGGAAAATCGAAGTAGGTGGCGGGAAATGGCTCGTCCGCGAGCGTAAAATGCCACCATTCCTGGGCAAATGGCTTGAAGCGGTGTTCGGCCATGAGCCGCGCGAGCAGCCGGCGATTGGCTTTCTGCTCCGCCGTCACCGCATCCGAATCGGGCCACGACAGGGTGCTGAAGAGATCGAACGGCGTGCCCATGTCCAGCTCGGCACCGGTCTCGGCCTCTACCATTGTGAGGTCGAGGGTGGACCCGCGCGAATGGCCCGAGCGCGCGGCAATGTAGCCGAGGGCGAACAACTGCCCCTTGTCGAGGTCGGGATAATAGGTGGCCTTGGTGCGCGTATCGGACAGGTCGGCCGCCCACCGCGCGAAATGGGCAACCGCCCGCGCCGGCCGGTAGCAGTCGAACAGCTTCAGCTTGAGGCCCCGGGCCTGCGCGTCCCGCGCCACGCCGGCGAGGGCCTCGGCCGCCGGCCGGGTGAGAAGACAGCGCGCCGCGCCATAGCCATCCACCGGCGCGCCCACGAAATTGCGGCTGCCGGCATAGCGCACATCGAGCACCACATCCGGCAGCAGATCCTTGACGTCCACAAACACCTCAGGGCGCGCCGCCGGAGCCGCGACGCCGACGGCGGGAGCCACCAGCCCGGCAAGGCCGAGCACGACGGCGGCAGGTTTCGCAAAGGTATTCATGGAACGGCGTCGCATGCCCCATCCGAGGATGAAGTCAGTTTAGCCCCCCGCACCCTCGCGGCAAGCCGCAACCGCGCGGGGGCGCGGAACCGACCTCAGGAAAAGAAGCTCGTGATGGTCTGCCAGAGGCTCTTATGCGGGGCTTTGGCGAGTTCGGCGGCGGCCGGCTTGGAATCCGCGCTCGGCACTTCCGGTCCCGACAAGGCCTTCTCCACCACCGCGGGCGTAATGATCGCGGCAAAGGCCGATATCTTCTGGAGCGTCACGGGACCGGCCATGCCGTCCACATCGAGCCCGTTCTTCGTCTGAAACGCCTTCAGCGCAGTCTCTGTGCCCGCCCCGAACACGCCGTCGGCGGCGACCCCCAGCGCGGCCTGAAGCTTCTTCACCGCCTCGCCGCGGCTGCCCACGGCCAGCAGGATCAGTTCCGGCAGATCCAGGGCCAAGAAGGTATCCGGCCCGGCAATGCCGTCCGCCTCCAGGCCGTGGGCGGTCTGATAGGCCTTCAGAGCCTGTTCCGTCGCGGGGCCGAACTGGCCGTCGGCTGCCAGGCCGAGCTTCGATTGCAGGATCCTGACCGGTTCACCAGCCAATCCACGCTTCAGCAGTGCCATTGAACCACCCCCATGCGAGATCGGCGCCCGGAGCCGCGGCGCCAGCGGTATGCCGCAGACCTATAACATATTACCGGACGCGCGCAGGCTGGGCGCCAAAAGAAAAATGCCGGGCCCAGTGACGGACCCGGCAAGTATCGCCGCAGAGCGGCGAACCTTCCAGAGGGGAACAGCTGAAGCATCAATCACGATGCGATCAGCGCTTGAGCAAAGTGCACGCAGCTTAGGCATATTGCAACGCCAAATGACCGCATATCAGGCATGCGCTTGACGCCGAGCTTGTGGCCACAGCCCTGCGGAAACCGTCATGCTAGTGAAAAATTTTAATAGTTCCAACGCTGTGCCTTCGAGATCAGGAAGTCACGAAACACCTGGATGCGCGCCACGGAGCGCATTTCCTGGGCATAGGTGAAATAGGCCTCCAGCTTCGGCGTCTCGCGGTCGGTGAAGAGCTGCACAAGGGAGGTGGCATCGTCGGTCAGATAGTCCGGCAGGGTGCCGATGCCCACGCCCCGCTCCACCGCGCGCTTCAGCCCCAGCACGCTGTTCACCTCGAACGCCGGGATGCGCGGCTGGGTGCCGTCGCGCCCGGCGTGCTCCAGCCAGTTCAGACCCTGGAAATAGGAGGGGATCGGCCCCCCAAGCAGCAGGATGCGATGCTTGTCGAGTTCATCCACGGTGCGGGGGTGGCCATGCCGCTTCAGATAATCGACCGAGGCATAGGCGTGGAAATGCACGGTGAACAGCTTGCGCTGCACCAGATCCGGCTGCACCGGCTGGCGCATGCGAATGGCCACGTCCGCCTCGCGCATGGCCAGATCCAGTTCCTCGTCGGTCAGGATGAGCTGAATGCGGATGTCTGGGTACAGCTCGACGAACTCGCCCACCCGCGCCGTCAGCCAATGGGTGCCAAGGCCCACGGTGGTGGTGACCCGCAATTCGCCGTTTGGCTTCTCGCGGCTGTCGGACAATTGCGCCCGCGCCGATTCCAGCTTCAGGAACACCTCGTGGGCGGTGCGGTAGAGCAACTCGCCCTGCTCGGTGAGAATGAGCCCCCGCGCGTGGCGGTGGAACAGGGGCACCTTCAGCTCGGCCTCCAGCGCCGACACCTGGCGGCTCACGGCCGATTGCGAGAGCCCCAGGGTTTCACCCGCATGGGTGAACGAACCCGCTTCGGCGGCGACGTGGAAGACCTTCAGCTTGTCCCAGTCCATGGGGGCCCCGGATTGTGCGGCACCTGCGGTGGCAGGATGCCTGCGTTTTCGTTGGTTGACGGAGCCGAACCGCGGAGCCCGTCGCTCCCCGCATAAAAAAGCGCCGCCCTATGGCGGCGCCCTGGTCGTTATTCAGCGGCCTCGGCCACGGCGTGGGCCAAAAAGCGCTCCGCCTCCAGGGCCGCCATGCAGCCGCGCCCGGCGGCGGTGACCGCCTGCCGAAACACGTCGTCCGCGACATCGCCGGCCGCGAACACCCCCGGCACCGAGGTGGCGGTGGAATCGGGCGCCGTCCACACATAGCCGGAGGGCTTCAGCTTGAGCTGGTCCTTCACGAGATCGGTCGCCGGGGCGTGGCCGATGGCAACGAACACCCCATCCGTCGCGATCTGCCGCGTCTCGCCGCTGCGCACGTCGCGCAGCGCCACGCCGGTGACATGGGGCGGCTCGTCGGCCCCCAGCACCTCGGCCACCTCAACGTTCCAGATCACATCCACCTTGGGATTGGCAAACAGGCGATCCTGCAGGATGCGTTCCGCCCGGAAGCCCTCGCGCCGGTGCACGAGCGTGACCTTGGCGGCGAAATTGGTGAGGAACAGCGCTTCCTCCACGGCGGTGTTGCCACCGCCCACGACCACCACGTTCTTGCCGCGATAGAAGAAGCCGTCGCAGGTGGCGCAGGCGGAGACGCCGAACCCGCGATAGGAGTGTTCCGAGTCCAGCCCCAGCCAGCGCGCCTGGGCGCCGGTGGCGAGGATCACCACATCCGCCGCGTAGGTCACGCCCGACTCGGTGACGAGCTTGAACGGCCGCTGCGACAGATCAAGGCTCGCCACATGGTCGGCCACGAGGGTGGTGCCCACATGCTCGGCCTGGGCGCGCATCTGCTCCATCAGCCAGGGACCCTGGATGGGCTCGGCGAAGCCGGGATAGTTCTCCACCTCGGTGGTGATGGTCAGTTGCCCGCCGGGCTGGATGCCTTCGAACAGCACCGGCTTGAGCATGGCGCGAGCGGCATAGATGGCGGCGGTGAAGCCCGCCGGACCCGACCCGATGATGACGACCTTGGTATGCTGGACACTCATAACGTCCTCGAAGCTCTCTGCCCGCCAGGGCGAAGACGCCAAGGCTGTGGGCGGCGCGGTGATCGCGGCCATGCCCAAGCACAGCGTAAGCTATGCGCAAATGTAGGGGCTCTACCGCATCGCCACAAGGCGTCGCCCCAGGACCCAGGGTCACCTTTCGTGACCATTGTGCACGGGCAACATGGCGAAAGATTATTTCGTTGCGTTGCCGCAATCGCGCACTAAGGTGCCGGTGCGCCGAACATCGGCGCCTTTGCCCCCCGGGAGTGCGCCTTGACCGTTCGCCTTGATGCTGTCGACTGGAAGATCCTCGACGAGCTCCAGCGCGACGGGCGCATGACGAACGTGGAGCTGTCGCGCCGGGTGGGCATTTCCGCCCCGCCGTGCCTGCGCCGGGTGCGGGCGCTGGAGGAAGACGGCATCATCCAGGGCTATCGCGCCCTCCTGGATGAGAAGCGCCTCGGTTACGACCTGATGGCCTTCGCCATGGTGCACCTCATCAGCCAGGCGGACACGGATCTTGCCGCCTTCCAGGAGCGCATCGATCAGTGGCCGCTGGTGCGCACCGCCTGGATGCTCTCCGGCGACGTGGACTTCATGATGCTGTGCGTGGCGCCGGACCTGCGCACCTTCCAGAATTTCGTCCTGGAAATCACCGCCACGCCGAACGTACGCAACGTGAAGACCGCCCTCACCCTGAAACAGGTGAAGAACGCCCCGGCGGTACCGCTGGAAGCCGGTTTCCAGCGCCTGTAGCAGAGGCTGGGCCGCCCGTCAGTCCTCTCAGCGGATGCCGGCCCGCAGGAAGGACTGGATGAACTGCCGCTGGAAAATGAGAAAGGCCAGCAACAGCGGCGCCACCACCATGAGTGTCGCGGCGCTGATAATGGAGATATTCACCCCGCTCTCGGGCGCGCCGAACAGGGAGAGCCCCACTGTCAGCGGCCGGGTGTCGGGAGAATTGGTCACGATCAGCGGCCACAGGAAATTGTTCCAGTGGGTCGCCACCGAAACCAGCGCATAGGCGAGATAGACCGGCCGCGTCACCGGCACATAGACCCGCCACAGCACCCCGAGCCAGGAGCATCCCTCCACCCGCGCCGCTTCCTCCAGCTCCACCGGCACCGATCTGAACGCCTGCCGCAGCAGAAAGATGCCGAAGGCGCTGGCGACATAGGGCAGGCCCATGCCTGCGATGGTGTCGAGCAAGGCCAGGCGCGAAACCATGGCGTAATTCTCCACGATCAGCACCTCGGGCAGAATGAAGAGCTGGAGCAGCACCAGCACGAACAGCACCTCGCGCCCGCGAAACCGGAACCGCGCGAAGGCGAACCCGGCGAGGGTGCACAGCACCAGCTGCCCGGCCAGAGTGAAGGTCACCAGCATCAAGGTATTGAGCATGTAGGTGGGCCAGGGGGCGGCAACCCAGGCTGCCCGATAATTGTCGAGTGTAAAGGGGCGGCTGAGTGAGAAGTCCAGTGCCTCGCCCGGCGCCCGGAGCGAGGCCCAGACGGCGAACAGCAGTGGCGCGATCCACACCAGCGCGAGCAGCCAAGCCCCGGCGGCGTCCAGCGCCGTGCTCCAGCGGATCGGCCGAACCAGCAGCGAAGAGATCATCGGTAGTGGATCCGCTTGTCGAACACGGTGAAATGGAGGATGGCCACAACCCCGAGCACCAGCAGCAACAGCACGGTCATGGCGGCGGCATGGGGCCGGTCGAAATAGGAAAAGGCCATCTCCCACACCCAGTAGAGGGCGAGCTTGGTGGCGTTGTTCGGCCCGCCCTTGGTGAGGATGAAAAGCTGATCGATCAACTTCACTGAATTGATGAGCGCGTTGATGAAAATGAAGGCGGTCGTGGGCATCAGCAGCGGCAGCAACACCCGCCGCAGATAGGTGAAACGCCCCGCCCCCTCCACCCGCGCGGCTTCGCGCAGGTCCGGCGGGATGGTCTGGAGCGCGGCGAGATAGAAGATCATGAAGAAGCCCGCCTCCTTCCATACCGTCACGACGATGACCGCCCACAGCGCCGTCTGCGGCTGGCCCAGCCAGTTCACCGGCGGCAGACCGAAGAGGCCGGTGAAGGCGTCGATCACCCCGAGACCCGGCGTGTAGAAGAACAGCCACAGGTTCGCCGCCGCCACCATGGGCAGCACAGTGGGCGTGAAATAGGCGCCGCGCACGAAGCCGCGCAGCGGCATCCGCCCATCAGCCCACAGCGCCATCAGCAGCGCCAGGGCGATGGAGACCGGGATCGTCACCGCCGCATACAGAAGGGTGTTGCCGATCACGGTCCAGAAGGTGGGATCGGCGAACAGATCGGCGTAATTCTCGAGGCCGTTGAACACCGCCGGCCGGCGCGGCGTCCCGCGCGAAAAGAAGCTCCCCCAGAGCGTGGCGGCCGCCGGCAGGAAGGCGAACAACGTCAAAAGGAGGAGCGCCGGCGTCAGCAGCATCCAGCCATAAAGGGCATGAAGGCGGCGCTGGCGCTGCGCGATCGGATCAAGGGCGCGGGATCGGGGCATGACGCTTTTCTTCACAGGAGCGGAGGACGCGCCTTCCGGCCCGCCCTCCCCCGGTTCACGGGCCGCCGGTCAGTGCTTGAACGGCTTGAGCAGTTGGTCGGCGGTGGCCTGAGCTTCCTTCAGGGCCTCGGCCGGAGTCTTGGTGCCGGTCAACGCCGCCTGGATGGCGTTGTTGAGCGCCTCGCGCACGCGGGCGGTATCCCAGGTGGAGAACTCGGCGATGGCAACCTTGAGCTGGTCGCGGGCAACGAGGGCCTGGGGGAACGCCTTGCCATAAGCCTTGAGCTGCTCGGTCTCATAGGCCGCCGGGCTCACACCCACATAGCCGGTGGCAATGGACCATTCGGCCGCCCGCTCCGGCGCGGTCATGTAGCGGATGAGCTTCAGCGCCGCCTTGCGCTCGACCTCGGAAGCGCTCTTGAACAGGTAGAAGTTGCCGCCGCCGGTGGGCGAACCGGGGCGCTTGTGGGCCGGCAGCTCGGCCACGCCGAAATCGAACTTCGCTTCCTTCTTCACCGCCGTGAGGTTGCCGGTGGTGTGCCACATCATCGCGGTCTGGCCCTGCACGAAGGCCTGGCGCAGGGTGCCCCACTCCACAAGCCCCGTGGGGGAGATTTTCTGCTCAACGGACAAGGACTTCCAGAAGTCGAGCGCCTCGATGACCGCAGGATCATCGAAATGGACGCTAGCGCCATCCGCGCTCATCAGTTCCTTGCCGTTCTGGATGGCGAAGCACTGAAACATCCAATAGGGATAACCGGTGGACGGCACCATGAGGCCATAGCGCCCCTCCTTGGTGAGTTTTTTGCCCACCGCCACCATCTCGTCCCAGGTCTTGGGCGGCACCTCGGGGTCGAGCCCTGCTTCCTTGAACATGTCCTTGTTGTAATACATGACGATGGTGGAGCGCTGGAACGGCACGCCCCAGGTCTTGCCCTCGATGCGACCATTGGCCATCAGCGCCGGATAGAAGCCGTTCAACCAGGCCTTTTCCGCGTCGGACTTCACCACATCATCGAAGGGGACGATGAGGTCCTGTTCGATCAGGTCATAAGCGTCAATGGAGAACAGCACCGAAAGCTGCGCCGGCTGGCCGCTCTTCAGAGCCGAAAGAACGCGCACGCGGGTGTCGTCATAATTGCCCGCATAGACGGCCTTCACGTCGATCTCCGGATTCTCCTTCTCGAATCCCTCGATCATCCCATCGATGACTTTCGTCAGCGGCCCGCCGACGGAAATCGGATAGTACATGGTTAGCTCGGTCTTCGCGAAGGCCGAGGCGGCGGTGGCCGCGAGCAGTCCCGCCGCCAGGGCGGTGGCGGTGAAAAAGCGTCTCATGGTCGTGTCCTTCTAGCCTTGGAGCAAACGCGGACGGGTGAATGGGAAAAGTTCAGCCGGTGGCGCACTATGATCCCTCTGCCATGTGCGGAATCGCGATCCGCCGGCCGGTCTCGCAATCGAACCAGTGGGTGGCCTCTTCCGGCCAACGGACGGACACCGCCGCGCCCGGCACCGGTTCCGCGCGGCCGGGAATGCGCGCGGTCAGCGTCTCGCCACCGGCAAGGCGCAGATAAACGAAGGTTTCGGCGCCCAGAAACTCGCTCGCCACCACCGTCGCCGGAAGCGGACCCACGCCCGTCGGCAGCAGCCGCACGGCCTCACTACGCACGCCGGCCGTCAGGCGCTCCTGCACGTAGCCCGCCGGCGCCAGGATCGAAACGGCCGCCGCCGGCACCAGGGTCATGGGCGGGGTGCCGATGAAGCTCGCGGCAAAGGCCGTCGCCGGCTCTTCATAGAGCGCGACCGGCGCGCCCTGCTGCTCGATCCGCCCCGCGCGCATGAGGATGACGTGATCGGCCATGCCCATGGCCTCGGTCTGGTCGTGGGTGACATAGATCACCGTCATCCCGAGCCGGCGCTGCAAGGCGCGGATCTCCTGCCGTACCCCGTGGCGCAGCTTGGCGTCGAGGTTGGACAGCGGCTCGTCCATCAGACACAACGGGTGGTCGGCAACGATGGCGCGAGCCAGCGCCACCCGCTGGCGCTGGCCACCGGAGAGTTCGGCCGGCTTGCGATCATCGAGACCTTCGAGCCCGGTCAACGCCAGCGCTTCCTTCAGCTTGCGGGTACGCTCCACCTTCGGCACCCGGCGCACCTTGAGCCCGAACACGATGTTTTCCGCCACCGAGAGGTGCGGAAACAGCGCATAGGATTGGAACACCACCGACAGCCCCCGCGCCGAGGGCGCCAGCGCCGTCACCTCGCGGCCATCGATCTCGATCCGCCCCTGGTCCGGTGTCTCCAGCCCGGCGATGAGCCGCAGGGTGGTGGACTTGCCGCACCCCGAGGGTCCGAGCAGCACCGTGAAGCTGCCACGTGGAATGGTGATGGAAAGGTCGCTGACCCCGCCACCGCCGGGAAAGGCGCGCGTGACCTGATCCAGGCGGACGAAGCTCTCGGCGCGCGCCGTCATGTGCCCGCTCCCGTGCCGGACGCAATGCGCAGGCGCCCGCCGCGGCCGTCCCCATCGAACAGCGCGGCGAACGCGGGGGGCGGCGCCGTGTCGAGCACCACCATGTCCACGTCGGCGAGATGACCGCCCCGCGCCGGCGCCGGCCGCCCGAACTTGCTGATGTCCGCCACCAGGATTGAGACCCGGCAGCTCTCGCGCATGGCCGCGCGGGCGAGTACCTCGGCCCGGTCGAAATCCACGAAGGTGCCGTCCGGCTCGATGCCGCCGACCCCGAAGACGCCGAAATCCACCCGATAATTGCGGTACATCTCTTCCACATGGGGACCGAGCAGGTCGCGGTCGGGCAGACGTACAGCCCCGCCCGGCAGGATGATCCGGTTCGAGGGCGTCCTGCTCAGCGCCATGGTGACGTTGAGGTTGTTGGTGACGACAGTGAGGTCCTCGTGGCCCTGCATGGCGAGGGCGACGAACTCCGGCGTGGTGCCGATGCCGAACGAAACCGAGGCGCCGTTGGGAATAAGGCGCGCCACCGCGGCGCCAATGGCCTGCTTGGCGAGCGGATGGATGATACGGCGCGAATCGTAGGGCAGGTTGAGGCGGGGCGCCTCCATATATTCCGCGCCCCCACGCCGCCGGCGCAGCAGATTGGCGTCACACAACATGTTGATATCCCGCCGGATGGTCTGCGGGGTCACGCTGAAATGCTCCGCCAGCGTCTCGACGCTCAAAAAGCCGTCCTGGCGCGCGAGATCGATAATGTCCTGCTGCCGCGTCGTGATGTTCATTCGGCCCCGTCACACTGTTCATTCGAACTTGTGGCGCACCGTAGTCAGGTTCATTGAAGGCGCCACGTCAGTTCCATGACGTTCAAATGAACACGCATTGCGTGATCGGACGCGCGGCAGATGACGGCGACGAGGCGCGGGGGCGCCTTGCACCCACGGGGCCGCACCATGTGGAGCCGGCGCGCGACCTCGGGCATGTTCGCGTCTCGCCGTGTTGCCGAGACCCTCGATCTCTTCGACGGGAGAGGGCTTTAGCTTTCCCCACGCTCGGCACGCAGGCGGGCCCAATAGTCCATGCGCTTCTTGATCTCGCGCTCGAACCCGCGTTCCACCGGGTGGTAAAGGCTCTGCCGGCCCAGGGCCTCGGGGAAATAGTTCTGGCCCGAGAACGCATCCGGCTCGTCGTGATCATATCGGTAGCCGGAGCCGTAGCCCTCGCGCTTCATCAGCTTGGTGGGCGCGTTTAGAATGTGCTTCGGCGGGGTCAGCGATCCGGCCTCCTTGGCGAGCCTCATCGCCGCCTTGTAGGCGGAATAGACAGCGTTGGACTTGGGCGCGGTGGCCACATAGACGATCGCCTGGGCCAGCGCCAGTTCCCCCTCCGGCGAGCCCAGGAAATCGAACGCATCCTTGGCGGCATTGGCCACCACCAGGGCCTGCGGATCGGCATTGCCCACATCCTCGATGGCCATGCGCACGATGCGCCGCGCCAGGAACAGCGGGCTTTCCCCCGCATCCAGCATCCGCGCGAGATAATACAGCGCCGCGTCGGGGTCCGAGCCGCGCACTGATTTATGCAGGGCGGAGATGAGGTTGTAATGCCCGTCCTCGCTCTTGTCGTAGATGGGCGCGCGGCGCTGCACCACCTCCGCAAGGCCGGCCACGTCGAACACCTCGCCCGGCCGCGCCGCCCGCCACACTTCCTCCGCCAGGGTGAGGGAGGCCCGGCCATCCCCATCCGCCATGTTGACCAAAGCCAGGCGTGCCTCGTCCGTCAAAGGCAGCGGCTTTCCCTCCACCTCCTCGGCGCGGGTGAGCAGGCGGCCGACGGCCTCCCCGTCCAGAGGTCGGAACACGAGCACCCGCGCCCGCGACAGCAAGGCCGCGTTGAGCTCGAACGAGGGGTTTTCCGTGGTCGCCCCCACCAGCGTGACGGTGCCATCCTCCATCACCGGCAGGAACGAGTCCTGCTGCGCGCGGTTGAAGCGATGAATCTCGTCCACGAACAGCAAGGTGGACCCGCCGCCCCGCCGCCGCGCCCGCGCCTGCTCGAACACCTTCTTCAGGTCCGCGACACCGGAGAAGATCGCGGAAATCTGCTCGAAGTGCAGATCGGTCGCCGACGCCAGAAGCCGCGCCACCGTGGTCTTGCCCGTGCCCGGCGGTCCCCACAGGATGAGCGAGCCCAGCGACCGCCCCTCCAGCATGCGGGTAAGGACGCCGTCAGGCCCCACCAGATGGTCCTGCCCCACCACCTCGGCAACGCTGGTGGGGCGCAGCCGGTCCGCGAGCGGGCGGGTGCCGCCCTCGCTCGCGCCGCCGCCAACGCCCGCCGCCTCGAACAAGTCGCTCATCTTGCCGCCTCAGCCCGGCAGCAGCGCCGAGATGGCGCGCCCGCCTCGAATGACCACAATGCGCCATGCGCGCATGGGCGCCTGCGTCAGGGTATCGAGCTCGCGGGTGCGGGCGATCTTCTCACCATTCACCTCCACGATCACATCCCCTGGCTTGAAGCCCGCCTGCGCCGCTGGCGTGCCGTCCGCAATCTCGGCGATCACCACGCCGCTCGCGGCCCCATCCACCCGCAGTTCCTCGGCGACCGCCGGCGAAAGATTGACAATCGTGGCCCCGCCGAAAGGCGAGCGCGCGCGCAACTGGACCGCCTCACGCGGCGGCGTCTCCGGAGCACTCTCCAGCACCACCACCACGCTCTCGTTACGCCCGCCCCGGTTGAGCCCGAGCGCCGCGCGGCTGCCGATGGGCCGCGTCGCCAGCCGGTAGTTGAGGGATTCGGGATCCTCGATCCCCTGCCCTTCCACCGCGAGGATAAGGTCGCCCACTTTCAGCCCGGCGCTCGCCGCCGGGCTGCCCGCCGTCACCTCGCGCACCAGGGCGCCGGCCGGACGGGGCAGGCCAAGGCTGTCGGCGATGTCCGGCGTGACCCGCTGCAGCTTGGCGCCGAGCCACGGCCGCCGCACCGCCTTGCCGCCCGACTTCGCCTGATCCAGTACCACCCGCACCATGTTCACCGGAATGGCGAAGCCGATGCCGATGGACCCGCCCGAGCGCGAATAGATGGCTGTGTTGATGCCCACCAGCCGGCCCGCCATATCCACCAATGCGCCTCCGGAATTGCCGGGATTGATGGCGGCATCGGTCTGGATGAAGAATTGGTAGTCCGAAACCCCGACCTGGGTCCGCGCCACGGCCGACACGATGCCTTGCGTCACCGTCTGCCCCACGCCGAAGGGGTCGCCGATGGCGAGCACCAGATCCCCGACCGCCAGTTCGTCCGAATTGCCAAGCTCCAGAGAGGCGAAGGTCTCCTTGGTCTCCAGCTTGAGCCGCAGGATGGCGAGGTCCGTGCGCTGATCGCGCAGCAGAACCTGCGCCTCATATTCCCGCTTATCGTTGAGGGCGACGCGGATTTCGTCCGCCCCCTCGATCACATGGTAGTTGGTCACCACGATCCCCGACGGATCGACGATGACCCCGGACCCCAGCGAGCGCTGCATCCGGTCGGGCGCGCCCAGGCCCGGTGAGCCGCCGGGACCGCCGAAGAAGCGGCGGAAGAAGGGATCGTCGAAGATCGGGTTGACGCGCTGCTGCGCCGTCTTCAGCGCATAGACATTCACAACCGCAGGCGCCGTGCGCGCCACGATCGGGGCAAACGAGAGCTTCACCTCGGCCTGCGAGGCGGGAACCCGCGGCGCCTGGGCGACCGCAGGCCCTGCGCCCAAGACCGCGACGACCAGCATCGCGGACAGCACAAGAGCGCGGGAAAAAAGAGCGCGGGAAAAAAGACCGCACGAAAATCGTCTCGCCATTCGCTCACCCTTCCTGCAGCTAACCCGCGCCTCTGCCGAACCCAACGGATTCGCGCACCCCACCTCTGAATGAAAAAAAGGGCGGCCCGAGGACCGCCCTTTTTCAATGTCCTGCGCGAAGAGGCTCACGCCGCTTCGGCTGCCCCGGCGGCCGCCTCGGCGCGGGCCCGATCGGCGGCACCCTTGGCGCTCTCGTCACGCTCGACGAACTCGATCACGGCCACCGCCGTGTTGTCGCCGTAGCGGAAGCCCGCCTTGATGATGCGGGTATAGCCACCCGGACGCCCCGCATACCGCGGCGCGAGCACGTCGAAGAGCTTCTTCACGATCGCCTGGTCGCGCAGCTCCGCGATGGCCTGACGACGCGCGTGCAGATCGCCGCGCCGGGCAAGCGTCACCAGCTTCTCGACCACGGGACGCAGGTCCTTGGCCTTCGGCAGGGTGGTGACGATCTGCTCATGGGTGATGAGCGCGCCCGCGAGATTCGAGAACATCGCCTTGCGATGCTCGGCGGTGCGGTTGAATTTGCGATGTACCTTGCCGTGACGCATGACGGCGGACTCCTGAAAGATGACGGCGGCGAGCCGAAAGGTTGCGCGGCTCGAGCCGCTTATGGGTTCAGTAGTGTTCCTCGAAGCGCTTCGCGAGCTCTTCGATATTCTCGGGCGGCCAGCCGGGCACTTCCATGCCCAGGTGCAGACCGAGGGAGGCGAGCACTTCCTTGATCTCGTTGAGCGACTTGCGGCCGAAATTCGGCGTGCGGAGCATCTCCGTCTCGCTCTTCTGGATCAGGTCGCCGATGTAGACGATATTGTCGTTCTTCAGGCAGTTCGCCGAGCGGACGGAGAGCTCGAGCTCGTCCACCTTCTTCAGCAGCGCCGGAGAGAACGGCAGGGTCTGGATCGCGGTGGCTTCGCTCTCGCGCTTGGGCTCTTCGAAGTTGACGAAGATCTCCAACTGATCCTGAAGGATGCGAGCCGCATAGGCGAGCGCGTCCTCCGGCGAGATCGAGCCATCGGTCTCGATCTGCATGGTCAGCTTGTCATAGTCGAGAATCTGGCCCTCGCGGGTGTTCTCGACCTTGTAGGAGACCTTGCGCACCGGCGAGTAGAGGCTGTCGATCGGGATCAGGCCGATCGGCGCATCTTCCGGCCGGTTGCGATCCGCCGCGACATAGCCCTTGCCCGTGTCCACGGTGAACTCGATCCGCAGTTCCGCGCCCTCGTCGAGGGTGCAGATGGCGAGGTTCGGGTTCAGCACCTGGATGTCGCCCACGGTCTGGATGTCGCCGGCATGGAGCACGCCGGGACCGGTCTTCTTCGCCACCATGCGCTTGGGGCCATCGCCCTGCATCTTGATGGCGACATCCTTCACGTTGAGAATGATGTCGGTGACATCCTCACGCACGCCAGGGATGGACGAAAACTCGTGCAGCACCCCGTCGATGTGGATGGACGTCACAGCCGCGCCCTGCAGCGACGACAGCAGAATGCGACGCAGCGCATTGCCGAGCGTCATGCCGAAGCCGCGTTCCAGCGGCTCCGCGACCACGGTGGCGAGACGCTTCGGGTCGCTGCCGGCAATCACCTGCAGCTTCTCGGGCTTGATCAGCTCTTGCCAGTTCTTCTGAATCACTTGCATCACCTTGCTTTCTCGCCGGGCTGTCACGGCTGCCGGGGTTTTAAGACCTCATCCGGAGGTGCAGACCCGTCCCGATCGGGGAGGAGAAACCGGGCAAACAAACCGCAGGCACCTGCCCGCGGAACCAAGAGCGGATCAGACGCGGCGACGCTTGCGCGGACGGCAACCGTTGTGCGGAATGGGGGTCACGTCGCGGATCGAGGTGACGAGGAAGCCCGCCGCCTGCAGTGCCCGCAGCGCCGACTCACGTCCCGAACCGGGACCCGACACTTCCACCTCAAGAGTGCGCATGCCGTGCTCCGAGGCCTTGCGGGCCGCGTCCTCGGCGGCCACCTGCGCCGCATACGGCGTGGACTTGCGCGAGCCCTTGAAGCCCATGGCACCGGCGGACGACCAGGAGATCGTGTTGCCCTGCGCGTCGGTGATGGTGATCATGGTGTTGTTGAACGACGCGTTCACATGGGCGACGCCCGACGCGATGTTCTTGCGCTCGCGGCGACGAACGCGTGTAGCTTCCTTGGCCATACTCTTCTAGATCCTTCAGACGCGCCCGTAACACCAGGCGCTCGGGATGACCCCTTCCGGGGCCGGGAAACAGGACAAGGCCGGCATCGCCGGCCTCCCCCTCATCCAGCCTTGCGGCCGATCACTTCTTCTTGCCGGCGATGGCCTTGGCCGGCCCCTTACGGGTCCGCGCGTTGGTGTGGGTCCGCTGACCACGCACCGGAAGGCCGCGACGATGGCGCAGGCCCCGATAGCAGCCGAGGTCCATCAGCCGCTTGATGTTCATGGCGACTTCCCGGCGCAGATCGCCTTCGACGATATAATCGCGGTCGATCGCCTCGCGGATCTGAAGCACTTCCTGGTCGGTGAGCTGGTTCACGCGGCGTTCCGCCGGGATACCCACCTTCTCCACGATCTCCTCGGCCTTCTTGGAGCCGATCCCGTGGATATACTGGAGCGCAATGATCACGCGCTTGTTGGTCGGGATGTTGACGCCTGCAATACGAGCCACTGCTCTCTCCATGTAGCACCAGCGCATGCCGCGCCAGCGAAAGGGGTAGCTCCGCGTCCGGTGGAGGCCGGCCCCTGCGGAGACGAATACGCTACGAATAGGACAAAGGCACCACGCGGACCGACCCTTCCGGGCGGACCGAATGGCACCAACTTCCGAAGCGAGAGAGTGGCCATAGCGGGAATTAACGAAAGAGTCAAATCCCCGAACCTTGCCCCGGAATTCTCGCGTGACATCGTCCCGCGCGGCCCCTTCCGCCTGTCCGCTTATCCGCCCGAAGAAAAGGCCCCTCCGCGCGGGCGAAGGGGCCTTCAACTCTCAACCACATCAGTTTCAAGCGGCCTGACGCAGAACCCCGTCGATCGCGGCGGTGACCGAATCGATCTCCATCATGCCGTCGATCTGCTTGAGCTGCCCCCGCGCCTTGTAATAGGGCGCCACCACGGCGGTGTCGCGATTATAGGCTTCAAGCCGGCTTTTGAAGACCTCCGGATCGTCGTCCTTGCGTACCGGCTCGCCCTTGGCGCGATGCTCGGCCGCGCGGTTGACGATCCGGTCCACCAGCTTCCCTTGATCCACCACCAATTCGATGACCGCATCGAGCTTGATGCCCTTCTCGGTCAACATGCGGTCCAGCTCTTCGGCCTGCGCCACCGTACGCGGGAACCCGTCGAGAATGAAACCGTTCTTGGCGTCTGGCTGCGCCAGGCGATCCGCAATGATGCCGATCACGATCTCGTCAGACACTAGCCCGCCGGCTTCCATCACCGCCTTCGCCTTGAGCCCGACAGGCGTTTCCGCCGCCACTGCGGCGCGCAGCATATCGCCGGTGGAGAGCTGAACGATCCCGTGGCGATTCACCAGACGCTGCGCCTGGGTCCCCTTCCCCGCACCGGGCGGGCCGAGCAGAACAAGCCTCATCACTTCCTCCTCCCCCCACGCAGCTTCGCCTTCTTGACCAGTCCTTCGTACTGATGGGCGAGCAGGTGGCCTTGAATTTGCGACACAGTGTCCATCGTCACACTGACAACAATCAAGAGCGACGTTCCGCCGAAATAGAACGGAACTGCCGCATAGGAAATCAGCAGTTCGGGGAAGAGGCAAACCGCGGCGATGTAGGCGGCGCCCACCACCGTGATGCGCGTCAGCACATAATCGATGTACTCCGCAGTGCGCTCGCCCGGACGGATGCCCGGAATGAAGCCCCCATGCTTCTTCAAATTGTCGGCCGTCTCCACCGGATTGAACACGATTGCCGTGTAGAAGAAGCAGAAGAACACGATAAGCGCGACATAAAGCGCCATATACAGAGGCCGGCCATGCCCCAGGAAGGTGGTGATGGTCTGCAGCCACTCCGGCCCCGCCCCTTGAGTGAAGCTCGCGATGGTGGTCGGAATGAGCAGCAGCGAAGACGCGAAAATCGGCGGGATGACGCCGGACGTGTTCAATTTCAACGGCAGATGCGAGGACTGCCCCTCATAAATCCGGTTCCCCACCTGGCGCTTGGGGTACTGGATGAGCAACCGCCGCTGGGCGCGCTCCATGAACACGATGAACGCGATCACCACCACGGCCATGACCAGCACGCTGAGAATCGCGAGCGTGGAAATCGCGCCCTCGCGCCCAAGTTCCAAGGTGCGCACGAACGCACCCGGCAATTCCGCGACGATGCCGCCGAAAATGATGAGCGAGGTTCCGTTGCCGATGCCCCGCGAGGTGATCTGCTCTCCCAGCCACATCAGGAACATCGTGCCGCCCGTCAGGGTGATGACGGTGGATATGCGGAAGAACCAACCCGGATCCGCCACCACTGCGCCCGACCCTTCAAGGCCCACGGAAATCCCGTAGGCCTGAAACAGAGCCAGCACCACGGTGAGATAACGGGTGTACTGATTGAGCTGCTTGCGGCCCGCCTCCCCCTCCTTCTTCAGCGCTTCGAGCGTAGGAGACACGCTGGTCAGGAGCTGGATGATGATGGAGGCCGAGATGTAGGGCATGATGTTCAGGGCGAAGATGGCCATGCGCTCAACGGCGCCGCCCGAGAACATGTTGAACAGCCCGATGATGCCCTGCTGCGCGTTCTTGAACACGTCCGCCAGCGCGTCGGGATTGATTCCCGGCATCGGGATATACGTACCGAGCCGATAGACGATGAGTGCACCGAGCGTGAACCAGATGCGCTTTTTCAGCTCATCGGCCTTGCCGAGGGCGCCAAAATTGAGGTTCGCCGCGAGTTGTTCCGCCGCCGAGACCATGCCTTGCTCCGCTGGACGCCGCCCTGAGGGCAGCCCTGATATATGGGCGGGTTTTGCGGTGCCAAGGCGGCGCCGGCGCAACGCCCAAAAATGCACATACCCGGCGCGGGGCCGGGCTGCCAAGGGCGAAAGGCTGCACGAGATGCCGCGCCGCGCACCAAAACGGCCGGGCTTCCACCCGGCCGTTCATATTCAGACCGCTTCGGCGGCCACCGTCGGCGCGGCGAGAAGGATCAACTTCCCACCGGCGGCTTCCACCGCCGCCGTCACCGACGCCGTGGCATAAGCCACCTCAAGCGTCACGGGCGACTTCAGCTCACCGCCGCCAAGCACCCGAACACCGTCCTTCAGACGACGCAGGAGACCAGCCGCGACCAGCACCGAAACGGTGATCGGCTCCGCCGCGTTCAGCTTCCCCTCGTCGATCGCCGCCTGAATGCGGCCGATCGACACCTCGTTGTAGTCGAGGCGGAAGATGTTGTGGAAGCCACGCTTCGGCAGACGCCGATGCAGCGGCATCTGGCCACCTTCAAATCCCTTAACGGCCACGCCGGTCCGGGACTTCTGACCCTTGACACCGCGACCGCCAGTCTTGCCCTTGCCGGAGCCGATACCGCGACCGACGCGGATCCGGCCCTTGCGGGCACCCGGGTTGTCCCGGATCTCATCGAGCTTCATCGTTCAGCTCCTCACTCCCCCTCGACCACACGGACGAGGTGGGCGACCTTCGCGATCATACCGCGAACGGCCGGCGTATCCTGGAGAGTGGAGCGACGATGCCGCTTGTTCAACCTGAGACCTTTCAAGGTCGCTTCCTGGTCGAACGGGCGGCGGATCGGCGAGCCGATCTGCTCCACGGTGATGGTCTTTTCGCTCATAATGGCGCGCTCCTAGTTTTCGGTTCGCGCCGCTCAGTCCGTCGCTTCCGCGTCTTCGACGCGGCGGCGGGACTGAAGCTGCGACACCTTGAGGCCGCGCCGGGCAGCAACCGAGCGCGGGCTGTCCTGGTTCTTAAGCGCGTCGAACGTTGCGCGGACCATGTTGTACGGGTTCGAAGACCCGAAGGACTTCGCCACCACGTCGTGCATGCCCAGCGTCTCGAACACGGCGCGCATGGGGCCACCGGCGATGATGCCGGTACCGGCCGGAGCCGCCCGCAACACCACCTTGCCGGCCCCATGGTGGCCATGCACGTCGTGATGCAGCGTGCGACCTTCGCGCAGCGGCACCCGGATCAGCGCGCGCTTTGCGCTTTCCGTGGCCTTGCGGATCGCCTCCGGCACTTCGCGGGCCTTGCCGTGCCCAAAGCCGACCCGCCCCTTCTGATCGCCAACGACGACCAGAGCTGCGAAGCCGAAACGACGACCACCCTTCACCACCTTCGCGACACGATTGATGTGGACCAGCTTGTCCACAAACGTGTTGTCGCGATCCTCGCGCTCATGGCGCTGTTCCCGTTCACGGGCCATATTAACGTCCTCGCGTCAGAACTGAAGGCCGCCTTCGCGGGCGCCCTCAGCGAGCGCCTTGACGCGCCCGTGAAAGATGAATGCACCACGATCAAACACGACCGTGGTCACGCCCTTCGCCAGCGCCCGCTCGGCCACCAGCTTGCCGATCGTCTTGGCCGCTTCGGTGTCCGCGCCGGTCTTGAGAGAGGAGCGCAGCTCCTTCTCCAGGCTCGACGCAGCGGCGAGGGTTTCGCCATTCGCATCGTCGATGATCTGCGCATAAATGTGCTGCGAGGTGCGGTGCACCGACAGGCGCGGACGCCCGTTCGCAGCGGCGCGGATGGCGCGGCGCACCTTGGCCTTGCGGCGCGCCAGCGCCTCCAAATCCTTAGCCATGGTTCGCCTCCGTTACTTCTTCTTGCCTTCCTTGCGGAAGATGAACTCACCCGCGTACTTGACGCCCTTGCCCTTATAGGGCTCGGGGCCGCGGAATTCGCGGATCTCGGCAGCGACCTGCCCGACCTGCTGACGGTTGATGCCCGACACGAGAACTTCGGTGGGCTTCGGCGTGACGATCTGAATTCCTTCCGGAATCGCAAAGATCACGTCGTGGGAATAACCCAAGGACAGGTTCAGGTTCTTACCCTGAACGGCCGCCTTGTAGCCTACGCCCGTGATCTCGAGCTTCTTTTCGAAGCCCTTGGTCACGCCTTCCACCAAATTCGCCACCAGCGTGCGGGACATGCCCCACATGGCCCTGTGCCGATTGGTCTCGCCGTTCATCGCCAGCTGGATCTCGGAACCCTCGATCTTCGCCACGATCTCGTCCACCAGGGTCACTTCAAGCGCGCCCTTCGGACCCTTCACCTTCACCGTCTGGCCGTCCAGCGTGGCGGTCACGCCGGCCGGAATGGCGACGGGAAGCTTGCCGATCTTCGACATTCTATCCTCCTTCGCCTCAGAACACGGTGCAGAGCACTTCGCCGCCAACGTTCTTGTCGCGGGCTTCGTGGTCGGCCATCACGCCCTGGGGCGTGGAGACAACCGCAATGCCGAGACCGTTAGCCACGCGGGGCAGATTCTTCACCGACGCATACACGCGACGACCAGGCTTCGACACCCGCGCAATCTCGCGGATCGCCGGGGCGCCGTCGAAATACTTGAGCTCGATTTCGAACTCGCTGCGACCATTGCCCTGGTCGGTGGTGACGTAGCCACGGATGTAGCCCTCGTCGCGCAGCACCTCGAGCACCGAAGCCCGCAGCCGGGAGCCGGGTGAGGAGGTCTTCTCCTTGCGCCGCATCTGGGCATTGCGAATGCGGGTGATCAGATCGCCGATAGGATCATTCACAGACATGCGATCCTCCTCACCAGCTCGACTTCACGAGACCGGGAACCATCCCCTGGTTGCCAAGCTCACGCAGCGCAATACGGCTCATCTTGAGCTTCCGATAAAACGCCCGCGGCCGACCCGTCACTTCGCATCGATTGCGAATCCGGATCTTCGCGCCGTTGCGCGGCATCTGCGCCAGCTTCAAGGTCGCCTGAAAGCGCTCCTCGATGGGCAGAGTCTTGTCATTCACGATCGCCTTCAGACGCGTGCGCTTCGCCGCCTGGCCCGCGGCCAGCTTGCGACGGCGCTCGTTCGTCTCGATCGCGCTCTTCTTCGCCATCTCTTGCTCCTGTTCTCCGCGTCTGAGGGCGCGTCATCGCCCCCTCACGGCCGGAAAAGCATTCGAAACAGTCACTTCTTGCATCGTCGCCACGGTGGAGACGACAGGGGCGCGCCGAATCGAAGCGCCCCTTCTAATCGATCACTGGCGGAAGGGGAAGTTGAACGCCTTGAGCAGAGCCCGGGCTTCGTCATCCGTCTTCGCGGTCGTGCACACGATGATGTCCATACCCCAGATCTGCTCGACGCGGTCGTAGTTGATCTCGGGGAACACGATGTGCTCCTTGACGCCCATGGCATAGTTGCCGCGGCCATCGAAGCTCTTGGGGTTGAGGCCCCGGAAATCTCGCACACGCGGCAGAGCCATGTTCACGAGCCGGTCCAGGAACTCGTACATGCGCACCTTGCGAAGAGTGACCTTCGCGCCAACCGGCTGGTTCTCGCGCAGCTTGAAGTTCGAAATCGCCTTGCGGGCGCGGGTCAACACCGGCTTCTGACCGGCGATCATCGCCAGATCGGCCGCAGCGGTGGTGGCCTTCTTGGTGTCGGCAGTGGCTTCACCAACACCCATGTTGATGACGATCTTTTCGATCGTCGGCACTTCCATGGGATTCTTGTAGCCAAACTGCTCGATCAGCTTCGGCCGCACCACGGAATCATAGTGGCCGCGCAGCCGCGGAGTATAAGCCTCAGCCATCGATCTTCTCCCCGGAACGCTTGGCCACACGGACCTTGCTCCCGTCTTCCAGCACCTGGAAGCCGACGCGAACCGGCTTGCCGTCCTTCGGATCGGCAACGGCGATGTTCGACAGGTGGATCGGCCCCTCCTTGGGGATGATGCCGCCCTCTTGGTTCGCCGTCTGGCGCTGATGGCGCTTGACAATGTTAATGCCACGGACGAGCGCGCGCTCTTCCTTCGGCATCACCTGAATGACCTCGCCGGTGCGGCCCTTGTCGCGGCCGGCGAGGACGACGACCTTGTCGCCTTTCTTGATCTTCGCGGCCATCACAGCACCTCCGGCGCCAGCGAGATGATCTTCATGTGGTTCTTGGAGCGCAGCTCGCGCGGAACCGGTCCGAAGATACGCGTGCCCACCGGCTCCTTGTTGTTGTTGATCAGCACCGCCGCATTGCGGTCGAAGCGGATCACGGAGCCGTCCACCCGACGGATGTCCTTGGCGGTACGCACCACCACGGCCTTCATCACGTCGCCCTTCTTCACACGGCCGCGCGGAATGGCTTCCTTGATCGACACCACGATGATGTCGCCCACGTGGGCATACTTCCGCTTCGAGCCGCCAAGCACCTTGATGCACATGACGCGACGCGCACCGGAATTGTCCGCCACGTCGAGATTGGTCTGCATCTGGATCATGACGCACCTGTTCTCGTCATCCGGCGCCGCCGGTCACCCGGCTTTGCCTAACCCTTGTTCTCCGTGCCCGCTCATCGAAACACGGATCGCCGCAATGCGGTCTCCTCTCACGCTCCCCGAAAGACAGCGCGACGGACCCAGCATCGGAGCTTTCCCCCACCCGGGCCGAATCACCCGGGTGAGAAAGTTCTCTGTATCAGACCTCGGCCCGCTTCTCACCCTGGATCACGATCCAGTTCTTCAGCTTGGACAGGGGCCGATGCTCCTCGATCCACACAGTATCCCCCACCTTCCAGGCATTCGCCTCGTCATGGGCATGATACTTTTTGGACCGACGAACGGTCTTCTTGAGCAGCGGATGGGTGAAGCGGCGCTCCACCCGGACCACCACGGTCTTGTCGGTCTTGTCGCTCACCACGACGCCCTGGAGCACGCGCTTCGGCATCGCTTCCTCACTTCGCCTTCTGCGCCGCGCCGGCGCTCTTCTGAGTCTGCACGGTCTTGACCCGCGCGATATCGCGGCGGACCTGCTTGCTCCGTGCAGTGTTTTCCAGCTGACCCGTCGCCTTCTGGAAGCGCAGGTTGAACTGTTCCTTCTTCAGCTTCAGCAGCTCATCCGCGAGCTGATCGGGGCTGAGGGCCCGAACGTCCTCGGCTTTCATGAGCCTCTCCTTACTCGGCGATGCGCTGGATGAAGCGCGTCTTGATGGGCAGCTTGGCCGCCGCGAGCGTCAGAGCCTCGCGGGCGAGCTCAACACTCACGCCATCGATCTCGAACATGATGCGGCCAGGCTTGATCTTGGCCGCCCAGTATTCCGGAGCGCCCTTGCCCTTACCCATACGCACTTCGGTGGGCTTAGCAGACACGGGCACATCCGGGAATACCCGGATCCACACCCGACCCGCACGCTTCATGTGGCGGGTGAGGGCACGACGGGCCGCCTCGATCTGGCGGGCGGTGACACGCTCCGGCTCGACGGCCTTCAGGCCGAACTCGCCGAAGTTCAGTTCCGTACCGCCCTTGGCGACGCCGTGAATGCGTCCCTTGAACTGCTTGCGGAACTTGGTGCGCTTGGGTTGCAGCATGGCTTAATCGCCTTCTCTCTCGCCAGCCGTCACGCGCGGGAGCCGCGATCGCGGTCGCCGCGATCGCCACGCTCACGGTCACCACGCTCACGCCGCTGGGGACGCGAGGACGGACCGGCTTCCTGCTCGGCCTGACGCTTATCCTGCGCCATCGGATCATGCTCGAGGATCTCGCCCTTGAAGATCCACACCTTGACACCGCAGGTGCCGTAGGTGGTGAACGCCGTGGCGGTTCCATAGTCCACATCCGCACGCAGCGTATGCAGCGGAACGCGACCCTCGCGATACCATTCGAGACGCGCGATCTCCGCTCCACCCAGACGGCCGGAGCAGTTGATACGGATGCCTTCGGCACCAAGACGCATCGCGGATTGCACAGCGCGCTTCATGGCGCGCCGGAACGCCACGCGGCGCTCGAGCTGCTGGGCGATGGATTCCGCCACCAGCCGCGCATCGATCTCCGGCTTCCGGATCTCGACGATGTTGATGAAGACTTCCGAGTTGGTCATCTCGGAGACCTTCTTGCGCAGCTTGTCGATGTCCGCGCCCTTCTTGCCGATCACCACACCCGGACGACCCGAGTAGATGGTCACGCGGCACTTCTTGTGCGGACGCTCGATCACCACCTTGGACACCGCGGCCTGCTTGAGCTGCTTGAACAGCATCTCGCGGATCTTGATGTCCTCGTGCAGGAGCTGGCCGTATTCGCCCTTGTTGGCGAACCAGCGCGAGTCCCAAGTGCGGTTGATGCCGAGCCGGAGCCCGACCGGATTGACCTTCTGACCCATCAGGCCCGCTCCTCGACTTCCCGCACCACGATGGTGATGTGGGAGAAGGGCTTCTCGATGCGCGAGGCGCGACCACGCGCTCGCGGCGAGAACCGCTTCATCACCAATCCCTTGCCCACATGCGCTTCGGCGACGATCAGGTCGTCCACGTCGAGCTCGTGGTTGTTCTCGGCATTGGCGATCGCGCTCTCAAGGCACTTCTTCACGTCGCGGGCGATCCGCTTGTGAGAGAACTCGAGATCGGCGAGCGCCGTCGCCACCTTCTTGCCGCGGATCAGGCCCGCGACAAGGTTCAGCTTCTGCGGCGAGACGCGCAGATTGCGCGCCACAGCCTTGGCTTCGTTGTCCGCGAGCGCGCGGGGCTTTGCCTGCTTACTCATGACCGATCACCGCCGCTTCGACTTCTTGTCGGCCGCGTGTCCGTAGTAGGTCCGCGTGGGGGCGAACTCACCGAACTTGTGACCGATCATGTCTTCGGAGACGGACACCGGCACATGCTTCTGCCCGTTGTAGACGCCGAAGGTTAAGCCCACGAATTGGGGCAGGATGGTGGAGCGCCGGCTCCAAATCTTGATCACGTCCCTGCGACCCGAACCCTGAGCGGCATCCGCCTTCTTGAGCAGGTAGCCGTCGACGAACGGGCCTTTCCAAACCGACCTAGTCATCTGTCAGGCCCTCACTTCTTCCGCTTGTGACGGCTGGACACGATGAACCGGTCCGTCGCCTTGTTGTTGCGGGTCTTCTTACCCTTGGTAGGAATACCCCAGGGCGTCACCGGATGACGGCCACCCGAGGTGCGGCCTTCACCGCCGCCGTGGGGATGATCCACCGGGTTCATGACGACACCGCGGTTATGCGGTCGCTGCCCGAGCCACCGGTTACGACCGGCTTTGCCCATCGAGGTGTTCATGTGATCCGGGTTCGACACCGCACCAACGGTCGCGAAGCACGCGCCGTGGACGAGCCGCTGCTCACCCGAATTCAGACGCACGATCACATAACCCTGATCGCGACCAACGATCTGCGCGTAGCTGCCGGCGGACCGGGCGATCTGCCCGCCCTTGCCCTGCTTCAGCTCCACATTGTGCACGATGGTGCCAACCGGAAGCGAAGAGAGAGGCCCGGCATTACCCGGCTTCACGTCCACCTGCGGCCCGGCGATCACCTGATCGCCAACCGACAGGCGCTGCGGCGCCAGGATATAAGCCAGCTCGCCGTCCTCATACTTGATGAGGGCGATGAACGCCGTGCGATTCGGGTCGTACTCGAGCCGCTCAACGGTCGCCGGCACGCCGCGCTTGGTGCGCTTGAAGTCCACCAAGCGGTAAGTCTGCTTGTGGCCGCCGCCGCGGAAGCGGACGGTGATGCGACCGTTATTGTTACGTCCGCCCGAGGAACTCTTGCCCTCGGTCAGGGTCTTCACCGGCTTGCCCTTGTAGAGCCCGGAGCGGTCCACGATCACGAGCTGGCGAAGGCTCGGCGTGACCGGCTTGAAATGCTTCAGCGCCATGGTCTTTTCCCGTTCCCCTCAGCTCTTCAGAGGCCCGTGGTGATATCGATCTTCTGGCCCTCTTCGAGGGTCACGACCGCTTTCTTGACGTCGCTCTGAACGCCCTTGCGGCCGCGGAAGACCTTCACCTTGCCCTTACGGACCAGGGTGTTGACGCTCTTGACCTTGACGTCGAAGAGCTTTTCCACCGCTTCCTTGATCGCCGGCTTGGTGGCGGTTTTCGCCACCTTGAAGACGACCTTGTTCTGCTCGCTCTGGATCGTCGCCTTTTCGGTGATGACCGGCGAGACGATCACGTCGTAATGACGCGGCTCGATATTGCGCGCGGAACTCATTTGAAGCGCGCCTCCAGCGCATCCACGGCGGCCTTCGTCAGCACCAGCGTGTCGCGACGCAGGATGTCGTAGACGTTGATGCCCTGGACCGGGAGCACATCCACGTAGGGCAGGTTACGGGCGGCCAGCGCCACGTTCTGCTCCACCTGGGCCCCGTCCACGATGAGCACCGACGCCCAGCCGAGCTGCGCGAAACGGTCCTTCAAGGCCTTGGTCTTCGGATCGGCGAGCGACACACTGTCGACCACCACGATCTGCTCCGCCTTCAGCTTCGACGACAGAGCATGCTTCAGCGCGAGGGCACGGACCTTCTTCGGCAACTCGATGGCGTGCGAACGCACCACCGGACCGAAGGCGCGGCCGCCGCCACGAAACTGCGGCGCAGACGCCGCACCGTGACGGGCATTACCAGTGCCCTTCTGCTTGTACATCTTCTTGGACGTGCGGTTGATTTCCGAACGTCCCTTGGTGCGGTGCGTGCCCGCCTGGCGACGCGCCAGCTGCCACGTCACCATGCGGTGCAGAATGTCCGCGCGCGGCTCGAGACCGAAGATCTCGTCCGACAGCGTCACGGAGCCGGCGTCGGCGCCGTCGAGCGTCTTGACGGTGAGTTCCATCACGCGCCCTCCTCATTGGTGGCTTCAGCCGCAGGAGCAGCAGCCTCGGCCGCGGTCGCGATCTTGAACGCACCCGGCTTCGGGGCATCTTCCGGCAGCCGCTTCTTCACCGCGTCACGCACGGTGATCCAGCCACCCGCGTGACCGGGGACCGCGCCTTCGACGGCGATCAAGCCGCGCTCGACGTCGGTCATCACGACCTTCAGATTCTGCGTGGTGACGGTCACGTCACCCATGTGGCCCGGCATCTTCTTGTTCTTAAAGGTCTTGCCGGGGTCCTGACGGCCACCGGTCGAACCGATCGAACGATGCGAGATCGACACGCCGTGGGTGGCACGCAGACCACCGAAGTTATGCCGTTTCATGCCGCCGGCGTAACCCTTACCAATGGTGGTACCGGTCACATCCACGTACTGGCCCACCACGAAGTGGTCCACAGTGATCTCAGCGCCCACCGGGATCAGCGCTTCTTCCGGAACCCGGAATTCCGCCATCTTCCGCTTGGGCTCAACCTGAGCCACCGCAAAGTGACCACGCTCAGCGCGGGTCACATTCTTCGGCTTGCGACGGCCAGCACCAAGCTGGACCGCAACATAACCGTTCTGATCGAGCGTACGGTGGGCAACCACCTGGCAGCTCTCGACTTTCAGCACAGTGACCGGAACATGTTCACCGGCATCCGTGAAGATGCGGGTCATGCCGACCTTCTGGGCGATGACGCCTGACCGCATGGTCGTGTCTCCTCGCCTCTCGTTCAGAGCTTGATTTCGACGTCAACGCCGGCGGCGAGGTCGAGCTTCATCAGCGCGTCCACCGTCTGGGGCGTCGGATCGACGATATCGAGCAACCGCTTGTGAGTACGCATCTCAAACTGCTCGCGCGACTTCTTGTCGATGTGCGGAGAGCGATTGACGGTGAACTTCTCGATCCGCGTCGGCAGCGGAATCGGGCCGCGCACCTGCGCACCCGTGCGCTTGGCCGTGGCGACGATCTCTCGCGTCGACGCATCGAGGATGCGGTGATCGAACGCCTTCAGGCGAATTCGAATGTTCTGGCCGTTCATGGCTCAAAGGCTCCGGGAATGAAGGGCACGCGCACCGCGCGCATCGCGCCGCGCGACGTGCCCCCGTTTCTTTTCGTTTAGCTCACTCGATGATGGAGGCGACGACACCGGCGCCAACCGTGCGGCCACCCTCGCGGATGGCGAAGCGCAGCTTTTCTTCCATGGCGATCGGAACGATCAGCGCCACGTCCATGGACACGTTGTCGCCCGGC
>NZ_JABWGX010000007.1 GCF_021730435.1 Xanthobacter agilis | reverse complement strand
GCCGAAGCCCACGGCGTCGATCCCCTGGAACCAGGGCGCGCGCCCGAAATCGTGGGCGCCGGGCATGGCCGGTCCGAGGGGCGGCAGAAGACGGGTCAGCTGGGTGATATGGGTGCCCACCGGCGGCGCCGTGCCCCGCTTGAGCGAAAGCCGGACCAACCCGATCGGGCCGTCGAGCCCACGGATGGGGCCTGGATCGAGCCGCAGCAGAATGCGGTCGCTGTTCACCCGCTGCTCCCGGCGCTCGACGTAGCCGTTCAGGCGCACCGGAAAGGAAGGCGCGCGCAGCAGCACCTCGTGCATCATCAAGGTGGTGCGCACGCCGCCCGCCGAAAAGCCCGCCGAGAAGGCGCAAAGGCCGGCGAACACCCCGATCGCCACCGCGTGCCGCCGCGCCGCCGCGGCCGCCACCGCCAGCATCGCCGTGAGCGCCAGCGCGGCCACCAAAGACGGCTCCCGCGGCGCCCCGAAATAGGCGAGGATGCCGCCCATGAAGGCCACCGGCAGCCACAGCACGAGGCGGCCCTGCTCCGCTTCCGCGGCGAGATCCGCGCCAAGTCGCCGAACCAACGACCGCCACAGGGGATCGAAGCGGAGGCCAGCCACCCGCGTGCCGGCGACGACCGCGACCGCACGCGCACGAGAACGCGACGGCAGTGGACCGCCTTCGTTCCGCCCGCCCCCGCCGCGTCCCGCCTCCATGTGCCCGGCCCCCGCATCGCGCCCCGGTTTCTTGTGCGATGCGCCTATGCTACACGGGCGCCTCGCGCGCGCCACGGCAGACTCGTCGCGGTGCCGGCGGCGCGCCTTGCCTGTTTCCCTCGCCTGCGTTCCGCGGAGCGCACCCGGCCTTTCGAGTGCCCCATGTCCGAGATCGTCACCCGCTTCGCTCCCTCGCCCACCGGCTTCCTGCATATCGGCGGCGCCCGCACGGCCCTGTTCAATTGGCTCTATGCCAAGGCCAAGGGCGGGCGGATGCTGCTGCGCATCGAGGATACCGACCGCCAACGGTCCACCAAGGAGGCCATCGACGCCATCCTGGACGGCCTGAGCTGGCTGGGCATCACCTGGGACGGCGATCCCATCTACCAGTTCGCCCGCGCCGAGCGGCACCGCCAGGCGGTGGAGGAGATGCTCGCCCAGGGCAACGCCTATCGCTGCTACGCCTCGGCGGAGGAGCTGGAGGAGATGCGCGAGCTCGCCCGCAAGGAGGGCCGCCCGCCGCGCTATGACGGACGCTGGCGCGACCGCGACCCGTCCGAGGCGCCGAAGGATCGCGCCCCGGTCATCCGCCTGAAAGCCCAGCGCGATGGCGAGACCGTGATCGACGACATGGTGCAGGGCACCGTGACCTTCCCCAACAAGGACCTGGACGACCTGGTCCTGCTGCGCTCGGACGGCACCCCCACCTACATGCTGGCGGTGGTGGTGGATGATCACGACATGGGCGTCACCCATATCATTCGCGGCGACGACCACCTGACCAACGCTGCCCGCCAGACCCAGATCTACCGCGCCCTCGGCTGGGATGTGCCGCGCATGGCCCACATTCCGCTCATCCACGGGCCGGATGGCGCCAAGCTCTCCAAGCGCCACGGCGCGCTCGGGGTCGATGCCTATCGCGACATGGGCTATCTGCCGGCGGCGCTGCGCAATTATCTGGTGCGGCTCGGCTGGAGCCATGGCGACCAGGAAGTCTTTTCGACCGAAGAGATGGTTCGCTTCTTCGATCTCGACAAGGTCGGCCGCTCGGCCGCCCGGTTCGACTTCCAGAAATTGGAGAGCCTCAACGGCCAATACATGCGCGCCTCCTCGGACGCGGAGCTGCTCGCGGCCCTGGATGCCCTGGTGCCGCATTTGCCCGACGCGGCCCATCGCCTTGCCCGCATGACGCCGGAGCGCCGGGCCCAGCTCGCCGCAGCCATGCCGAGCCTGAAGGAGCGCGCCAAGACCCTAGTCGAGCTGCTCGACAATGCGGAATTCATCTTCGTCCCGCGTCCGCTGCCGCTCGAGGAGAAGGCGGCCGCCCTGTTGTCGGACGACGCCCGCGGCCATCTCGGCAAGCTGGTTCCGCTGCTGGAGGCGGCCGAATGGACCGCCGCCGCCACCGAGGCGGTGGTGCGCGCCTATGCGGAACAGGCCGGCGTGAAGCTCGGCGCGGTGGCGCAGCCGCTGCGCGCCGCCCTCACCGGCAAGACCACCTCGCCGCCCATCTTCGACGTGCTGACCGTGCTCGGCCGCGAGGAAAGCCTTGCCCGCCTGAAGGATCAAGCGCGGTGATCGGCCTGAGACGGCCCGCGCCCCAGCCCCCGCCCGTGGAGCTGGACCTGATGGGCTTGAAATGCCCGCTGCCGGCCCTGCGGACCCGCAAGGCGCTGGCGGCGCTGCCGGCCGGCGGCCGGCTGACGGTGGTGTGCTCCGACCCCATGGCGGTCATCGACATTCCCCATGTGGCGCAGGAGACCGGCGCCGTGCTGGAAACGCGCGTCGTGGACGAAGGCCGCCTCACCTTCACCTTGCGCAAGGCGGGGTAAGCGCGGCCACGGCCGCTTTTCGACCGACCGCCGCCCGCCCGCGGGTGCGCTGTTGCGGCCGGTCGCGAGCTATGATGCAGTGCAACTCAATACGGCCCGGATGCGGGGAATCTGTTCCGCCACGCCGCGCCAGGGGGGAGAGATGAAGCTTCCGCGTCAGTTCTTCAAGCCGCTCGCCATCGGCGCTCCCGCGCCCTACCGCGACCTGCCGGTGCGTCTGGAGCGCATGATCCACTTCGTTCCGCCGCATCTGGAGAAGATGCGCGCCAAGGTGCCGGATATCGCCCGGCAGGTGGACGTGGTGCTGGGCAACCTCGAGGACGCGATCCCGAGCGATGCCAAGGAAGCGGCCCGCAAGGGCTTCATCGAGATGGCCCAGGCCACCGACTTCGGCACCACCGGCCTTTGGACCCGCATCAACTGCCTCAACAGCCCCTGGGTGCTCGACGACATCGTCGAGATCGTCTCGGCCATCGGCAACAAGCTTGATGTCATCATGCTGCCGAAGGTGGAAGGCGCCTGGGACATCCATTACCTCGACCAGCTTCTGGCGCAGCTTGAGGCGAAATATTCCGTCGGCAAGCCGATCCTCATCCACGCCATTCTCGAGACGGCCGAGGGCGTGAAGAATGTGGAAGAGATCGCCAGCGCCTCCCCGCGCATGCACGGCATGAGCCTCGGCCCAGCCGACCTTGCCGCCTCCCGCGCCATGAAGACCACCCGCGTGGGTGGCGGTCATCCCGACTACAAGGTGCTCGCTGACGCCGACGGCGACAAGCCCCGCATCGGCTTTCAGCAGGACCTGTGGCACTACACCATCGCCAAGATGGTGGATGCCTGCGCCGCCAACGGCATCAAGCCCTTCTACGGCCCGTTCGGCGACTTCTCCGACCTTGCGGCCTGCGAGAGCCAGTTCCGCAATGCCTTCCTCCAGGGCTGCGTCGGCGCATGGTCGCTGCACCCGACCCAGATCGACATCGCCAAGCGCGTGTTTTCGCCCGATCCCGGCGAGGTCGCCTTCGCGCTCAAGATCGTGGAAGCGATGCCGGACGGCTCCGGCGCCGTGATGATCGACGGCAAGATGCAGGACGACGCCACCTGGAAGCAGGCGAAAGTGATCGTCGATCTTGCCAGGATCGTCGCCGCCAAAGACCCCGAAATGGGCAAGGCTTACGGCCTGTGACATAATCGTGCCGACGCATCCTCGGGCGCGGCGATCATCGCCGCGCCGAGAGCGATGAAAAAGCACGAGATTTTGGCGCGGTTCGGCGTTTCCAGAAAACGGCGGGATGCGCCAGGAACAAGGAGGCGGACGATGGGCACACCAGAAAAGACGAGCTCTCCCTCCGCCGTTGGCACTGTGGAGATGGCGGGAGCCCTGCCCCCGCCCGTGGAGGTCCCGGCGCACGTCGAGGCCCAGCAGATGCGGATGGCGAAGTTCAGGATTGGCGAAGTGGTGCGCCACAAGCACTTCCCATTCCGCGGCGTGGTGTTCGACGTGGACCCGGTGTTCGACAACACCGAGGAATGGTGGCTCTCCATTCCCGAGGACATCCGTCCGGACAAGGAGCAGCCCTTCTACCATCTGTTCGCCGAGAATGCGGACAACGAATACGTCGCCTATGTCTCCGAGCAGAATTTAGAGCTCGATCCCTCCGACGAGCCGGTGCGACACCCGCGGGTGAACGAGATGCTGCGGGAGGATGGCGACGGTGGCTGGCGCGTGCTGCCCAACCTGCTGAACTGACCCCGGCAACGCGGGCACGCGACCGGGCCGATCGCGTTGCCGGGCGGCAGCTACGCCCGGCAACGCTGGCGTTCGTCATGAGTCCATTGGCGGGGCGGTGAGTTCGGAGCCTCGGCGCTCACATGGGGCACAGCGCACACCGCATGGATGGACGCCATCTCACCACGCCCACAGCGTCGGCGCTTCGCCTGGGAACATTCTCGAACACGCGGACACCCGGAATTTCAGGCGCTTGCCGGAGAGCGGATGCGCGCCGGGGCGCCGCTCTATCCGCGCGGCAAGCGGGGTTCCACCACCCAGCAAAAAGGCACGCTTCTGACTGAAGCGTGCCTTTTTCATAGGCACCGGGCCCACCCGGAGCAGATCGGAATGCTCAAACCGGCGCGGCGGTCGGCATCCTCACCGCCGCCTCAGGTTCGCCAGCCGCCTCACCTACGTCAGCCGCCTCACTTGGCGCCCTGAGCGTTGGCCTTTTCGAG
Source organism: Xanthobacter agilis (assembly GCF_021730435.1). Taxonomy (GTDB): domain Bacteria; phylum Pseudomonadota; class Alphaproteobacteria; order Rhizobiales; family Xanthobacteraceae; genus Xanthobacter; species Xanthobacter agilis. Next base: position 200,154 of record NZ_JABWGX010000007.1, on the reverse strand, counting down.
CTCCTGACCCTTCTTCAGCAGGGCGGCCTTGTTCTGCTCTTCCTGGGCCATGGCCTTGGCGCGCGCCTCTTCCATGCGCTTGCGCTCCTGCTCCATGGCCACCTTGGCATCGACGCCGGGGCTGTCATAGGCCTTGCCGAAATCGGCATTGGAGATAGGCAGGGACAGGGTGCGGCCGACGCCGTTCACCATCTGCAGATAGACCGCATTGGCCTTCTTCAGCTTGGCGATGAAAGACGCGTCGATCTCCACATCACCGATGCAGGTGGCGCCGCCGCCCTGGATCGGGTTGCAGATGACGAAGGGCACCGAGATCGGGTCCTTGTCCAGGGTGATCCGCATGCCGGGCTGGAGGCGCATGCCGAGCGGCACCGAGACGTTCAGACGCTTCTTGGGCTCGTCCTTCATCTCGACGATGTCGATCTTGGCGATGGCCTGGCTCTCCACCCCGAGAATCTGGGTGAGCACACAGACCTGCTTCTTGTTTTCCGGATTCTCCTGGCAAATCTTCTGCCAGGGCGACGCGGAAAACTTCACCTCGGGCTCGGCCGGAGCGCCGCCCTGGGCGGGCTTCGCCGGCTGGGCCTGCGCGGCGGGTTTCGCCGGCTGCGCCTGGGAGAAAGCCGGGCCTGCAAGCGCCACAGTGAACAGCGTTGCGGCGACACCCGCCGTGAGCCGCGCGATGGAATGGGTCTTGGTCATTGTGGCCTTTCCTGTGGTGCCTGCCGGTCGTTCACCTTCGCCCACGACGGCTGGCCCGCACCTGCTTCATGACCCGCGCTGTCTCTGGGCCAATTGAGGCAAGATGGTGGCGGGCCGCAAACTGTGCCTGCTGGGTTCGACTTTGCGTGCTACCTTGCCGACGAATAAGGCCAATACACGACCGATGTCCTGGAGAACAAGCCGCATCCACGCGGAATGCCGCAAGAGAAGGGTCCTGATGCGCGAATCAATGCGGATGACGGTCGGATCGGCTCTGGCGGCGGCCTGGCTGCTGCTGTGCGGCCCCGCGATCGCGCAGGAGCCATCGCGCCTTTCCGCCTCCGGCGCGGCGGGCCCCGCCCGCTCCGCCATCGCCATGCGCGGCGAGCCGGACCTGCCCGCGCGCTTCGAGGCCCTGCCCTATGCCAATCCCGATGCGCCCAAGGGCGGGCGGCTGACGCTCTCCCTGCTCGGCACCTTCGACAGCCTCAACCCCTTCATCGTGAAGGGCTCGGCGCCCGCCTTCATCCGCAATTACATGGTGGAGCCGCTGATGGCGCGCTCCTTCGATGAGCCCTTCAGCCTCTATCCCCTGCTGGCGCAGTCCCTCACCACCGACGCCGAACGGAGCTTCGTGGAGTTCAGGCTCGATCCGCGCGCCCGCTTCTCGACCGGCGCGCCGGTCACCGCCGACGATGTGTTGTTTAGCTTCGCCTTGCTGCGCGACATGGGCCGCCCCAACCATCGGCTTTATTATGGGAAGGTGGCGAAGGCGGAAGCACGCGACATCCGCACCGTGCGCTTCACCTTCACCGCGCCGGACCGTGAATTGCCGCTCATCATGGGGTTGATGCCGATCCTGGCCCGCGGCAGCATCGACCCCACCCGGTTTGAGGAAACGAGCCTCACCCCCCTTGTGGGCTCGGGGCCATACACCGTCGGCGCCGTGGATGCCGGGGCCGCCATGACATTGGCGCGGGATCCGCGCTATTGGGGCCGCGACCTTCCCGTGAACCGGGGCCTCTACAATTTCGACGAACTGCGCTTCGTCTATTTCCGCGACACCAACTCCGAGTTCGAGGCCTTCAAGAAAGGGCTCATCGACGCACGCTTCGAGAGCGACCCCGCCCGCTGGGAGACCGGATACGACTTCCCGGCCGCCCGCGCCGGAGAGGTGGTGAAGGAGGTCATTCCCACCGGCACGCCCAAACCCTATTCGGCCCTGGTCTTCAACACCCGGCGCGCATTATTCGCCGACATCCGGGTGCGGCGGGCGCTGATCGAACTGTTCGATTTCGAGTGGCTGGACCGCAGCTTCTACCACGGCCTCTACCGGCGCAGCGGGAGCTTCTTCGAAGGGTCGCAACTGTCCGCCCTTGGCCACCCCGCCGTAGCGCGCGAACGCGCCCTGCTCGCCCCCTATCCCGATTCCGTCGTGCCCGATGTGCTGGCCGGCACCTACCGCCCACCGGTCGCCGATGGCAGCGGGCGCGATCGCGAGCGCCTGCGCGGGGCCCTGGCCCTGCTCGGCGCCGCGGGGTGGCACCTGAAACAAGGCGCGCTGGTGACAGCCGAAGGCGCTCCCTTCACCTTCGAGATCATGGTGGCCACCCGCGACCAGGAGCGCCTTGCCTTGGCCTATGCGGCCCAGCTCAAACGGGCTGGAATCACCGCGCAGGTGCGATTCGTCGACGCCGTGCAGTTTGATTCGCGCCGCAATGCCTATGATTTCGACATGGTACCCTTCATCTGGGTCCAATCCCTGTCGCCCGGCAATGAACAGGCGTTCTACTTCGGCTCCGCGGCGGCGGACACGCCCGGAACGCGCAATTATATGGGCGCGAAGAGTCCGGCCATCGATGCCGCCATCGCAGCGCTCATCGCCGCCGGCGATGCCGACGATTATGTCGCAGCCGCCCGCGCCCTCGACAGAGCGTTGATTTCCGGCGCTTACGGCGTTCCCCTTTTCCACACGCCGGGCCAGTGGCTTGCGCGGTGGACGCGCATCGCCCGGCCGGAGCGCGTCTCCCTCTACGGGACCTTGCCGGAGACCTGGTGGCGCCTGCCCGGACATTGACGAGACAGGGTTTGTGCCTACCATTGAACCGCAGGCGTGGCACAGATTGGCCGCAATTGACGGCCAATCTCGCGGCGGTGTTCGCGGGGCCGCGCGGCTCCATCACGCATCAATCGGCGGCATGCCGGCTCCCGCCGGAGCCGGCGACCGAGGAGGCACTGAATGGCGGACCTTCAGCGTGCGCACGAAGGCTTCGCCTCCGAACGGCCCGCGACGGCCCCGTCCTCCCCCCGCAACGGGTCCACACAAGCGGTGCGCCCGCGCTTGGGCCATGGACGCACGCCCCAAGCGCGACGCGGCTCAGCGCGCGTCGATGGCGGCGTGGTGCTGCGCGCCCTCGGCATTTCCTGCGCGGTGGCGGTGCTGGTTCTGGGCGGCTTCTTCCTGCTGCGCGGCTTCGGGCTGGAACAGAGGCAGGAGAGCGTTCTGACCCCCGGCCCCGGCGCCGCCGTTGCCGTCGGCGGGCTTGTTCCCAGCACAGCGCCGCCGACGCCCACCACCGACGCCCGCCAGATCGCGGCCCTGCTGAGCCACGAGCCCGCCGCGGCCGCGAAGCCGCCACCGCAGGCCGCCGCGTCAGCGACCAAGGTGGTTCCGGCACCCACGGCCGCCGACTTTGCGCGACCCGCTTTCCTTGAACCCCACGCCGCCGACAAGGCCGACGCCGACGCCACCGACGACCCCATCGACGACCCCTCGCCCGAGGCCCGCGCGACAGCTTCGGCGCCGGTGCCACCCGCCCGCCCGGCCCTCGCCCAGGCGAGCGGCTCCAGCGCAGCGGACAACGCCGAAGAGACCGGTTCCGTGGGCCAGAGTGGCCGCATCAATACCGCCATCAACCTGCGCAGCGGCCCACAGCGCGGCGCCGCCGTGCTGGCCACCCTCGAAGCGGGAACCAAGGTGACGGTCTATTCCTGCAAGTCCTGGTGTGAGGTGGCGGCCGACGGCAAGCGGGGGTATGTATATCGTCGGGCAGTGGATCAATAGGCTGCCGGCAATCGTTCTATGCCGCTTGCATTCTGACCCGGCTTTTGCGGGAAGGCAGGCGTGCAAACGACGAACCTGAAAGGATCTCAGCCATGAAGATGAGCATTGCGACGGGAGCGACGCTGCTGGCTCTGGCCCTGGCCTCCACCACGGCTTCGGCGCAGGGTGTGGTGCAGGGCGCCCAACAGGGTGCCGACAAGGGCGCGACGGCTGGCGACAAGGCGGCGGGTCCGGTGGGCGGCGCCGTTGGTGGGACCGTGGGCGCGGTCGGCGGCGGTGTGGCCGGTGGCGTGGTCGGTGGCGTCAAGGGCGCCGGTGAGGGTGCCGGCGCAGGCGTCAAGGCGGGCGAGAAGGCCGCCGGTCCCGTGGGTGCGGTCGTGGGCGGCGCCGTGGGCGCTGTGGGCGGCACCGTCGGCGGCATCCTGGGCGTCGACGGCAAGAAGTGAGGACCTGAGGCGCGGGGCTCCCGCGTCCGTCCCAAGACAGAAATGCCGGACCAACACAGAAACGCCGGACGCTCCGCAAGGGGCGGACCGGCGTTTTTTATGCCCCCGCCTTTTTTGCGGCTCGAGGCGCCGCCCGTTGAAGCGTTTCGGCTTACGGTGGCCCACGGTATGCGCGCCAAGACCCCTGCGCGCCAAAACACCCCTGCGCGCAAAGGCCCCCCGTGCGCAAAGACCCCCGCTTCACCCCGTTGCCAGCCCGCCTTAGCAGACCCGCCTCGGGGCTCATCGCTTGGAGGCGCCTTAAAGCGCCTTCTTCTGGGCCAGGGTCGCAAGCTTCTTGAGGACCGTCAGCGTCCCCTTCAAGCGCGCCTCCGCGCTCGGCCATTCGCGCAGGAACACCACCTTGAAGTCAGGTCGCACCTTGGCCTGAGACCCCTCCTGGGCGATCAGCTTGACGAGACCGGACGGGTCGGCGAACTCATTGCCGCGGAAGCCCAGCACCACGCCCTTGGGACCGGCGTCCACCTTCTCCACATTGGCGGCGCGCGCCAGCGCCTTGATCTTGGCGAGCTGGAGCAGATGGCCCACCTCCGGCGGCGCGGAACCGAAGCGGTCGGTGAGCTCGGCGCCGAAGCCGTCGATCTCCTGATCCTCCTGAAGATCCGCGAGCCGCCGATAGAGCGCGAGCCGCACATGCAGGTCCGCCACATAGTCCTCGGGGATCAGGACCGGCGTGCCGATGGTGATGTTGGGCGACCACTTGTCGTCCACGTACTCGGTGATGCCGGCCTTGATGTGCGCGATCGCCTCCTGGAGCATCTCCTGATACAGCTCGTAGCCCACTTCCTTGATGTGGCCCGACTGTTCGTCGCCGAGCAGATTGCCGGCGCCGCGAATGTCGAGATCGTGGCTGGCGAGCTGGAAGCCCGCGCCCAGGGTCTCCAGCGATTGCAATACCTTGAGCCGCCGCTCCGCCTGCGCCGTGATGGGCTTCGCCGCCGGCACCGTGAAGATGGCATAGGCCCGCGCCTTGGCCCGGCCCACGCGACCGCGCAACTGGTAAAGCTGGGCAAGACCAAACATGTCAGCCCGGTGCACGATGAGCGTGTTGGCATTGGGCACGTCGAGGCCCGATTCCACGATGGTGGTGGACAGCAGAACGTCATACTGGCCATCGTAAAAAGCGGTCATGATATCTTCGAGCGTGCCCGCCGCCATCTGGCCATGGGCCACCGCCACCTTCACCTCCGGCACCGATGTGGCGAGGAACTCCTGCACCTCCGCCAATTGTTCAATGCGCGGCACCACATAGAAGCTCTGGCCGCCGCGATACCGCTCGCGCAGCAAGGCCTCGCGGACGATCAGCGGATCGAACGGGGTCACGAAGGTGCGCACCGCCAGCCGATCCACCGGCGGGGTGGCGATGATGGACAGCTCGCGCACCCCGGTCATGGCGAGCTGGAGCGTGCGCGGAATGGGGGTCGCGGTGAGGGTGAGCACATGGACTTCGGCGCGAAGCTGCTTCAGCCGCTCCTTGTGACCGACACCGAAATGCTGCTCCTCGTCCACGATCACAAGGCCCAGGTCCTTGAACTGGATCGCCTTGCCGAGCAACGCGTGGGTGCCCACCACGATGTCGACGGTGCCGTCGCTCAGGCCCTTCTTCACCGCCGTCAGGGCCTTGCCCGTGACCATGCGGGAGGCCTGGGCGATGTTCACCGGCAGGCCCTTGAAGCGCTCGGAGAAGGTCTTGAAGTGCTGGCGCGCCAGCAGGGTCGTGGGCACCACCACAGCCACCTGCTTGCCGGAGAGCGCCACAACGAAGGCCGCGCGCAGCGCCACCTCGGTCTTGCCGAAGCCCACGTCGCCGCACACCAGCCGGTCCATGGGGTGTCCCGAGCCGAGGTCATCGACGACGGCCTGGATGGTGGCCTCCTGGTCGTCGGTCTCCTCATAGGGAAAGCGGGCACGGAACTCGTCATAGAGGCCTGCGGCGGCGGTCAGCTTGGGCGCCTCGCCGAGCTGGCGCTGAGCCGCGATCTTGATGAGCTGGGACGCCATCTCGCGGATGCGCTTCTTCATCCGCGCCTTGCGCGCCTGCCAGGCTCCGCCGCCCAGCTTGTCGAGCTGGGCCTCGGTCTCCTCCGAGCCGTAGCGGCTCAGAAGCTCCAGATTTTCCACTGGCAGGAACAGCTTGTCGCCACCCGCATAATGGATTTCGAGGCAGTCATGGGCCGAGCCCATGGCCTCCACCGTCTTCAGGCCGATGAAGCGGCCGATGCCGTGGTCCACATGCACCACGAGATCGCCCGCCGTCAGCGCCGTCAGCTCGGAAATGACGTCCTGGGGCTTGCGGGCCTTGCGCTTGGGGCGCACCAGGCGGTCGCCCAGAATGTCCTGTTCGCCGATGATCGCGAAGTCCGGCGTCTCAAAGCCGGACTCCAGCCCATAAACGGCCAGCGCCACCTGGGTCCGGGGAAAGGCGGAAAGACTCTCGAACCGGGAGATGGGCGCCGCGCCGGTCAGGCCATGGTCGGCCAGCACCGTGCCGAGGCGCTCGCGCGAGCCTTCCGACCAGCCGGCCAGGATGACCTTCTTGTCCTTCTGCAGCTCGCGCACATAGGCCACGGCGGCGTCGAAGACATTGCCCTCGGGGTCGGCGCGCTCGGCGGCGAAGGAATGGCCCTTCACGCCGCCCACGTCGATCACCTCGCCCTTCGGGTTCTCGATCGCGGCGAACGGGGAAAGCTGCGCGATGCGCGCGGCGCCAATGCGCGCGTTCCACTCCGCCCCCGTCAGATAGAGGCGGTCAGGCGGTAGCGGCTTATAGACCGCTCCCCCGGCCGGATGGTCCAGCGCCTCCTTGCGGGCGGCGTAATAGTCGCCAATCTGCGCCACCCGCTCGTCGGCCACCTGATCCACCATGGGGTCGAGCACCAGCGGGCTTTGCGACACATAGTCGAACAGCGTGTCCATATGCTCATGGAACAAGGGCAGCCAATGTTCCATGCCGGCATGGCGCCGGCCCTCGCTCACCGCCTCATAGAGCGTGTCACCCTTCTGCGCCGCGCCGAACTCCGCCACATAGGCCATGCGGAAGCGCTTCATGGTGGCGGTGGTGAGCTGGAACTCGGCCATGGGCACCAGCTCGAGCGCGCGCAACTGCCCGGTGGTGCGCTGTGTTTCCGGATCGAAGGCGCGGATGCTCTCCAGAGTATCGCCGAAGAAGTCCAGGCGAATGGGAGCGTCGAGCCCCGGCGGATAAAGGTCGATGAGCCCCCCGCGCACCGCATATTCGCCGGTGTCGCGCACCGTGGGCGTGCGCAGGAAGCCGTTCTGCTCGGCCCATTGGGTGACACCATCGAGGGCGATGGCGTTGCCCGGCGCCGCCGAGAGCGACTGCGCCGCCACCAGCGCCTTCGCCGGCACCCGCTGCACGGTCGCATTCACCGTGGTGAGCAGCACGCTCGCCTTGCCGCCGGTGACGCGCGCCAGCCGCGCCAGCGTCGCCATGCGCCGCGCCACGATGGCGGCGTTGGGCGAGGCGCGGTCGTAGGGCAGGCAGTCCCAGGAGGGAAAACTGTAGACCTCAACTTCCGGCGCGAAGAAGGCAAGGCCGCGTTCCAGCGCCGCCATGCGCTGGCCGTCGCGGCAAATGACGGTGAGCGAAGGCCAGGGCGCGTTCTTTTCGGCGGCCACGGCGCGGGCGAGGTCTCCCACCACCAGGCCCTCCATGCCCTCCGCGACGCGGGAGAAAGAAAGGGGTCGGCCTTGCACCAGCGCATCGGCGAGCGGGCGGGGACGCTTCACTTTGGAACTCCAGGGCGACGGATGCGCGGAACGGAAGAACAAACGGGTGCGGCGTGCCTATTCCGGCAGGCCGCGGCCCTCGTCGTGGAACGCCTTCATGCGGGCGAACAGGGGCGTGTCGTATTCCGCCGGCAGGGGATTGGTCTCGGAGACCCAGGAAAAGATGTCGTGGTCCTGGGCGTCGATGAGCGTCTCGAAAGCGTCGAGCTCGGCCTCGGAAAAGCCGCCGACCTCCGCGTCCGCGAACTTGCCCATGATGAGGTCCATCTCGCGCATGCCCCGATGCCAGGCACGATAGAGAAGGCGCCGTCGGCGCGGATCGAGATCGGCGCTGGAACGCTGGGTGCCCGACATGAGGAGACCTTTCGGGATGAAACGGCACGACCGGCCGCGCCCCGGAAGGGTGCGTCCGCGCGTCTTGCGACGCCCGCTTATAAAAGGAACAGCCCGATCTTGGCCAGCGGTCGCTGACGCCTCCCTCACCGGTTGATCGCCACCAGCAGCACCCAGGCATCCACCACCGCCTTGGTGATCGAGAGAATCATGCCGGCCGCGAGCCAGTACGGCCCGCCGGCGAGACCGAGGACCAACAGCGATCCGGCCACCAGATAGGGCACCACGGCGCATTCGAACGGCACGAGATTGGCGAGCAACTTTGTCGGAGGCGCCACCCGGCTGCGGGACAAGATCCGCTCGATCCGGTGGCCGGGCACGAACACCACGGCGCCCAGGCCGGCGATGACACCGCCGCGCAGGCGATCCGGCAGATGTGGGATGAGCGCCACCATGGCAATCAGCATCACCACCAGCAGCTGCGCCATGGCGAGCCGTGCGCGCCGGGGCAAATGGGGCTCCGCCAGGATCGCGGACAGATTCAACGGCATGCCGACGAACAGCAGACCCAGCAGCGCGGCGGAAGCCCCCACCTGCGCCACCAGGAAATTGGCCCAGTCGTCGCCCATCCCCGGCCTCCCTCGGAGGGCGCAGGCGGGCCCGGCCTCACCGGCCGGCGTGGCGTCATTGGCCCTCGAACAGCAAGGCGAGCCGGGTCATCAGCGGCTCGTCGGTCATGTCGAGGCGGAGCGGCGTCACCGAGATGCGCCCCTCGTCCAGGGCGCGCAGGTCGGAGCCGGGCGAGGTCTCGAATACGCGACGCTCGAAGGCGATCCAGTAATAGGGCGTGTTGCGCCCGTCGCGCCGGGCCTCGATGCGCATGAGCTTCTGGTCGCGCTTGCCCTGGGCGGTGGCGGCGATGCCCGTGATCTCGTCCGGCGCCCGGTCCGGGAAGTTCAGGTTCATCACGATGCCGGCGGGAATGCCTTCGTCCAGCAGCATCCGGATGATCTTCGGGGCATGGGTCTCGGCGGTGATGTAGCTCGGGTTCTCCCGGCTCTTGATGCCGAACGCCTGGGACAGGGCAATGGACGGGATGCCGAGGATCGTGCCTTCTATCGCGCCCGCCACCGTGCCCGAATAGCTCACATCCTCGGCGATGTTCTGCCCCCGGTTGATGCCGGACAGCACCAGGTCCGGCGGCTGGTCGGCCATGAGATGGCGCACCGCCATGATGACGCAGTCGGTGGGCGTGCCCTTCAGCGCGAACCGGCGCTCATCGATCTGCCGAAGGCGCAGCGGGTCGGAGAGCGACAGGGAATGGGCGACGCCGGACTGGTCGAACTCGGGCGCCACCACCCACACATCGTCGGAAAAGGTGCGCGCGATACGGGCGCAGGCATCGAGGCCCGCGGCGTGGATGCCGTCGTCATTGGTCACCAGGATCCGCATCTGTCGTCCGCCTTCTCACCATCCGCAGCGCCGTGGGCACATTGTCAAACGCCGGGGCGGCACCTCCGATGCCGCCCCGGACCTTGCGACTATTTCAGCTTTTCGATCAGCTTCAGCCCGCCCATGTAGGGCGCGAGCACGTCCGGCACGGCCACCGCGCCGTTGTCCTGCTGGTAGGTCTCCAGCACGGCCACCAGCGCGCGGCCAACCGCCACGCCCGAGCCGTTGAGGGTATGCACGAAGCGCGGCGCGGCCTTGCCGTCCTTGCCATCGGCGGGGCGGTAGCGGGCATTCATGCGCCGCGCCTGGAAATCGCCGCACACCGAGCAGGAGGAAATTTCGCGGAACGCCCCCTGCCCCGGCAGCCACACCTCGATGTCATAGGTCTTCTGGGCGCCGAAGCCCATGTCGCCGGTGCACAGCGTCACCACCCGGTAGTGCAGGTCCAGCTTCTGCAGCACCGCCTCGGCACAGGCGAGCATGCGCTCGTGCTCCTCGCCCGACTTTTCCGGGGTGGTGACGGACACCAGCTCGACCTTGTTGAACTGGTGCTGGCGGATCATGCCACGCGTGTCGCGCCCGGCCGCCCCCGCCTCGGCGCGGAAGCAGGGGGTCAGCGCCGTCATGCGCAGCGGCAGCTCTTCTTCGGACAGGATGGCCTCGCGCACCAGATTGGTCAGCGGCACTTCCGCCGTCGGCACCAGCCACAGGCGGTTGGCCACCTGCACCTTGCGGATGTGGGCGGCGAGATTCACCCGGTCGAGCGCGCTGGGCACATCCACGCCGGAGGCCAGAAGCGCCGTGATCTCCAGAGCCGCGGTGGCCTGGGCCTCGGCGATGGCGGCGGCGAACTCGACGGCGCGCGAGGTGGAGAACTGGTCATCCTCGAACTTCGGCAGTTGGGCGGTGCCATACATGGCTTCGTCCCGCACCAGGATCGGCGGGTTCACCTCCATGTAGCCATGCTCACCGGTGTGGGTGTCGAGGAAGAACTGGCCGAGCGCCCGTTCCATCCGCGCCAGCGGCCCCTTGTTCACCACGAAACGCGCGCCGGAGAGCTTGGCGGCGGTCTCGAAATCCATCTGGCCGAGGGCCTCGCCCACCTCGAAATGCTGCTTCGGGGTGAAGGCGTAGCCGCGCGGGGCGCCATGGCGGTGGCGCTCCACATTGGAGTGCTCGTCGGCGCCGAGGGGCACCTCGGCAAGGGGAACATTGGGGATGGCCGCCAGCTCGCCGTCGAGCTCCTGCTCCACGGCCTTCACCTCGACTTCAAGCGCCGGCACATCCTCCTTGATCCGGGCGACCTCGGCCATGAGGGCCTGGGCGCGGGGCTCGTCCTTTTGCGCCTTGGCCTGGCCGATCTCCTTGGAGGCGGCATTGCGCCGCGCCAGCAGGCCTTCCAGGCGGGTGAGCGCGGCGCGGCGCTGCTCGTCGAGGCCGAGGAGCTTCTTGACCAGAAGGTCGGCGCCAAGGCGCGCCTCCGCTCCGTTGCCGCCGCGGCGGGCGAGGGCGTCCACGAGACCCTCCGGCTGTTCGCGGATCCACTTGATGTCGTGCATGTGCCGGCCTCTTCGATTGCCGCACGGAGCGGCCTTGGCCGACCCGTGCACCGGGCCATGCCGCCGTCACCGTTCAAATCCAACGTTCCGGAAGGCTCAGCCGGCGGTGGAATCGGCCGCGTTCTTCGCCGCCTCGTCCGCCGCCCGCCGCTTCTCGACGATGCCCACCAGATAGACCGACACCTCGTAGAGAAGCAGCGTCGGCAGGGCAAGGGAGAGCTGGCTGATGACGTCCGGCGGCGTGAGCACCGCGGCCGCGACAAACACGCCGACGATGGCGTAGCGCCGCGCCTTCCTCAGCATGTCCTGGGTCACGACGCCGATGCGCGCCAGCAACGTCAGGATCACCGGAAGCTGAAAGCAGATGCCGAACGCCAGGATCAGCGTGGTGATGAGCGACAGATATTCCGAGACGCGGGGCAGCAGGGAGATTTCCGCCCGGCCATCGCCGCCCGTCTGCTGCATGTTCAGGAAGTAGGTCATGGCCAGCGGCATGGCGATGAAATAGACGAACGCCGCGCCGATCAGGAAGCAGATGGGGGTCGCGACGAGATAGGGGCGGAACGCCGCCTTCTCATGCTTGTAGAGCCCCGGCGCCACGAACATATAGACCTGCGCCGCCACCACCGGAAACGACAGGAACGCTGCCCCGAACATGCCGAGCTTGATCTGGGTGAAGAGGAACTCCTGCGGCGCCGTGTAGATGAGCTTGATTCCCGGCGCGAACCCGGACGCAAACTCATAGGGCCACAACAGCAGATTGTAGATCTGCTTGGCGAAGGTGAAGCACAGGAAGAACGCCGCCAGGAAGGCGACCATCGACTTGATGAGGCGCGCCCGCAGCTCGATCAAATGCTCGATCAGCGGGGCCTTCGAGGCCTCGATATCGTCCGCGTCGCTCATTGCTGGCTCGTGCTGGGCGCAGGGGTCATGCCTGGGGCGGGGATCACGGTGGAAAGCGGCGGCTCGATCGGCGCGGCCGCCGGAGCCGGCGGGAAGACCGGCGGCGGCAGGGGATCCTCGGAAGGCGGCGGCACCAGCGCACCTAGGGGCGCCGCTGGCGCGCCAACACCCGCAGCCGCGTCGGCGGCCTCGGTCTTCGGCTTGGCGGCACTTTCCACGGTGGCGCGAATCTCCTCGCGGATGGATTTCAGGGGATCGAACATCTCACCCGCGCCCACGCTCGTGAAGGACGAGCGGGCGGTGTCGGTGATGTCGGTGATCTCCTTGCGCATGTCGGCGATGTCCGCCTCGCGCAGGGCCTCCTGAAACTGTCCCTGGAACTCGCCGGCCATGCGGCGCAGCTTTCCCACCGTGCGGCCGACGGTGCGCAGCACCGAAGGCAGCTCCTTGGGACCGATGACGATCAGCGCCACAATGCCGATCAGCATCAGCTCGGACCAGCCGATCTCGAACATGAGCGCCTCACGCCGGCGGCCCTCAGGCCGCCCTCTTCAACACGGAAAGGGCAAGCCGGCCGTCAAACGACCTTCTTCTCGCCCTCGGTGGCGGCGCTGGTGGACTGGCCCGGCAGCGGTCGCGGCGCCTCGGGCGCAGCAGACGGCTTCGCCGGCTCGTCGTCGTCGGCCATGCCCTTCTTGAAGGATTTGATGCCTTTCGCCACGTCACCCATGAGGTCGGAGATCTTGCCCCGGCCAAACAACAGGAGCACCACGGCCAGCACTATGATCCAGTGCCCGATGCCCAAACTACCCATTCCGGTCATCCTCCGAAAGGCATGAAACCCGGATCCTCGCGGCCACGGGTCATTCAAACGTTGACACTAGTTCCCACCCGCGGCGAAAACAAGGAGGCGCTCGGCGTCCACAGGCCGCGCCAAGCCGCTCATCCGGCCCCGTCATCATCCCCCGGCGGCGGCGACAGGGTGAAATCCAGCGGTTCAGGCGCCAACGGCTCCTCATCCTCGTGCAGGCTGGGATCGTCCGAAGGCAGCGGAATCGCGAAGCCCGGCGGAATCCGGCCGTCGAGCAGGCCGGCCCCCTTCAATTCGTCCATGCCCGGCAGGTCGGAGACCGCGTCGAGGCCGAATTGCACCAGGAAGGCGGGCGTGGTGCCATAAGTCACCGGACGGCCGGGCGCCTTGCGCCGGCCGCGCAGGCGGATCCACCCGGTCTCCAGCAGCACGTCGAGGGTGCCCTTGGAGGTGGACACGCCGCGAATGTCCTCGATCTCCGCCCGCGTCACCGGCTGGTGATAGGCCACGATGGCGAGCACCTCCACCGCCGCCCGCGACAGCTTGCGCTGTTCCGGCGCGATGTCCGTCAGCAGCGGCGCGAGATCCGGCGCGGTGCGCAGCATGAGCCCGCCGGCGACCTTCACCACGTTCACGCCGCGCCGGGCATAATCAGCCGCCAGGGCGTCGGTCAAAGCGTCGATGTCCGCGCCCGCCGACAGGTGTGCCCGCAGCACCCGCGCCTCCAGCGGCGCGGATGAGGTGAACAGCAGCGCCTCCATTACCCGCAGATCGCGCACGAAGGTGGCCGCGCGCTCGTCGTCGGGACGGACGTCGAACAGGTCGATGCGTGGCGCCGGCTTCTTCATGCCTCCTCTCCGCCATCGGCGGCGGGATCACCCGCAACACGGTTCTCGCCCCGGACGCCCGCGCCCCTGGCCCTGAGCCACAACGGCGCGAAGGGCGCCTCCTGGCGGATGTCGAGAAGCCCCTCCCGCACCATCTCCAGCGTCGCGGTAAAGCTGGAGGCAAGCGCGGTCGCCCGCTGATCGGGATGCGGCACATATTCTATCAGGAATTGATCCAGCCGCATCCAATCCGACAGTAGCGCCTTGCCCAGCAGGCGTTCCAGCCGCTCGCGCGCCTCCGCCAGCGACCACACCGCCCGCACCTTCAAGGTGACGGTGGACAGCGCCTGCGTCTGCCGCTGCCGGGCGTAAGCCGACAGGAGGTCATAGAGGGAGGCGGTGTAGGCTACCGGGCGTGGGGGGAGGCTCCCCGGATCCGGCCGGGCGCGGGCGAACACGTCGCGCTCCATCTGCGGCCGCGCCATCAGCTCGGCGGCGGCCTTGCGGATGCGCTCCAGGTGGCGCAGGCGCCGGGCGAAAGCGGCGGCCAATTCCTCCGCGCTCGGCCCCTCCTCCTGGGGCGGGGCCGGCAGCAGCAGGCGCGACTTGAGATAGGCGAGCCACGCCGCCATCACCAGATAGTCGGCCGCCAGCTCCAGCCGGCCGCGCCGCGCCGCATCGATGAAGGCCAGGTATTGGTTGACGAGCGCCAGGATCGAGATGCGCGTCAAATCCACCTTCTGGGTGCGGGCGAGCGCCAGCAGCAGATCGAGCGGACCCTCGAAACCCTCGAGATCCACCACAAAAGCGTCTTCCCCGGCGTCCGGGCGCACGTCGCCCAGTTCGGGAAAGTCGCCCGCGCCCATGTCAGCTTGACCCGCCGAGCCGGCGCGCCACTTCGGCCCGGAGCGCCGCCGCGTCCACCGCAGGTGCCGGCTTGCGCAAGGCCAGCGCCCGCGCCGCCCGCACGGCCGCGTCACCGGCGAGGAGCGGTGCGACGGCCGCCACCGGCTCCATCTCTTCCATCTTCCCATTGCAGTGCAGCAGCAGATCGCAGCCGGCCGCCAGGGCGGCAAGGCTTCGGCTCTCCAGGGTGCCCGCCAGCGCGCCCATGGACAGATCGTCGCTCATCACGGCGCCCTGAAAGCCGATGGAGCCGCGCACCACCTCCTGCATCACCACGGCGGAGGTGGTGGCGGGCCGCTCCGCGTCGATGTCCGCATAGACCACATGGGCGGTCATGCCGAGGGGCAGGTCGTTGAGGGCGCGGAAGGCGGCGAAATCGCTCGTCTCCAGCTCGGCGCGGGGCGCATGGACCACCGGCAGGCGCTCATGGCTGTCAGCGGGCGCGCGGCCGTGGCCGGGAATGTGCTTCACCACCGGAAGCACGCCCCCATCCAGCAGCCCGTCCGCCGCCGCGCGGGCCAAAGCGGCCACCGCCACCGGCTCGGTGCCATAGGCCCGGTTGCCGATGATGCCGTGGCCATCGGGGTGCCGCAGGTCCGCCACCGGGAGACAGTCCACATCGATGCCGAGCGCCGCGAGGTCCGCCGCGATGGCCCGCGAATTGAGCCGCACCGCCTCCAGCGCCGATGCCGGATCGGTCAGGTACAAGGTGCCGAACGCCTCGGCCGGCGGATCATCGGTCCAATGGGGCGGCCGCAGGCGCTGCACGCGTCCGCCCTCCTGGTCGATCAGCACCGGCGCGCGCCAGCCCACGGCCGCGCGCAGATCGGCCACCAGCGCCCGCACCTGATCCGGGCTTTCCACGTTGCGCGCGAACAAAATGAAGCCCCACGGCGCCGTGGCGGCGAAGAAGCGACGCTCCTCGACCGAAAGGTGGTGGCCGGAGCAGCCGGCGATGAAAGCCCGTGACGACATGATCTGCCCCTATAAGCGACCCCGCCCGGCGTCAAGGCGGGCCGGCCCTGCAAATGAAAACGGCCGGGACGAGCCCGGCCGAAGGTGGTTTTGTGACGGACCGGCTCAGAGCCCGGCCACATACCTCGACGGATCGACGGCAGTCGATCCCTTGCGGATCTCGAAATGAAGCTGCGGGCTTTGCACGCTGCCGCTCTGTCCCGCCTTGGCGATGATCTGGCCACGGCGCACGGTGTCGCCGCGCTTCACATCCAACTCGCTGGCGTGGGCATAAGCGGTCACATAGCCATCCGCGTGCTTGATGAGCACCAGATTGCCGTAGCCCTTCAGCTCGTTGCCCGCGTAGGCCACCACGCCATCCTCGGCGGCGCGCACGGAGGTACCTTCCGGCACCGCGAAATTGACGCCATCGTTGCGGGCGCCGCCGGGCTTCGGGCCGAAGGAGGAAATGACCCGTCCGCGCACCGGCGCGCGGAACTGAGGGCCTCCCCCGGCGGTGCGGGGCGCGTCGTCCGCGTCGGCGACCGCGCTCACCTTCGCCGCCGTCTCCACCTTGGCGGCGATGGCGGGAGCAGGCGCACGGCTTACGGCCGGCGTCGGCGCGGCGGAAGCGGTCTGGACCGGGGCGGCCGGTGCAGGGGCCACCGCCACGGCAGGCGCCGGCTTGGCGCCGGTGGCGGGCGGAGGCAAAGGTTTTGCGCTCGCAACCGCCGGCGCCGGAACGGTGCCGAGGGTCCCCGTCGCATGGGGCGCGGCCGGAGCCGCCGCGACCGAGGTCGCCGCCGCGGCCGTCCCTGCGGGCGGGATCACCAGCGACTGACCGGTGCGCACGGTGTTGCCCGGCGCGATGCCGTTGGCGGCGCCGAGGGCCGCCGGAGTGACATTGTAAAGGCGCGCCACCGAAGTCAGCGTCTCACCCGCCTGCACCACATGGCTACCGCCCGCGGTGCGCGGCGCGGCCGGTGCATTCGGCGGGGTGTAGCCGGGCGCCACATAGGAGCCATTGGCGGCGACCGAGGCCGGCGCGCCATAGAGCGGCTGCCCGCCACCGGAGGCCGCATAGGAATTGGGCGCGACCGTGGGCGGCGGCGGCAGGGCGGCGGAATCCACCCGCCCCGTCGGCGCCCCGCGCAGCGACCCGGTAACATCGGGCGTTGGCGCCGGGGCCTGGGCCTGGGCGCCACCGAAGTTGAAGTCTGGAAACCCGGTGAAACGCGTGGTGTCGGAGCTGCAACCGGCCACGGCGCCGGACATGAGCCCGATCACGGCCAGTCGCGCGACGACGCGGCGCCCTTTGGTCTCACTGAAATTACGCATGTGACCGTACTCGCACGCAACAGAACTGCCGCCCATTAGAGGTCGCAGGCGTAAATGCGGCCTTAAGCCAACGCCGAGGCGGCCTCACCACCCACACTTTCCCAACTCCGTTGCAGTTTCGACACAGTTCGTGCGCGGGCCCTTGACCGGGCGGCCAAATCAGGCTCCCACATTCAGGCTTGGCTTGCTAACCGATATTCTGGGCGCCGCCATGGCGGCGGGGGCCCACAGGGACGTGCATCTCAGATGGCGCTGACGCCCATTGTCGAAGACCTCATCGCCACGCTGCGCTTCTACTCGCGCCTGCCCTTGCCGGAATGGGGCGCGGACCCCCATGGCGCGCCCGATCTCGACCGGCTGGCGTATGCGGTTCCCCTGGCGGGTGTGGTGCTGGGCGGACTTTCCGGCCTTGTCCTGGTCGGAGCGAGCCTCCTTCACCTGACGCCCTTCCTCGCGGCGACCCTGGCGGTGGCCACGTTGGTGCTCGCCACCGGCGCGCTCCAGGAGGACGGGCTTGCCGACACGGCGGACGGCTTTGGCGGCGGCCGGGACCGGACCCGGCGCCTCGCCATCATGCGCGACAGTCGCATCGGCTCATTCGGCGCCACCGCCCTGGTGCTGGCCTTGATCCTGCGCGTCGGCGCGCTCGAGGCCCTCATCCAGGCCAGCGGTCCCATGCATGCGGCCCTGGCGCTGTGCGTCGCGGCGGCTGTCTCGCGCACCAGCGGCATCCTGCTGCTGCGCGCCCTGCCCCCGGCCCGCACCGACGGCGCTTCGGCAGCGGTCGGCCAGCCGGCGCCGAAGGCCGCGCTCGCCTGCGGCCTCAACGCGGCCTTGATCGCGGCCCTGATCCTCGTCCCCGGCTTTGGCGTGGGTGCGTCCTTCGCCGCGCTGGCAACGGCGCTTCTGGTCCTCGGCGCCATGGGGCTGCTCTCCGCCCGGCTCGTGGGCGGGCAGACCGGAGACGTGGCGGGCGCCACCCAACAGGTGAGCGAGATTGCGGTCCTGCTGGCCGTCCTTATCTTTGCCGAAAGCTGAGGTTGAGGCCGTGTCGCACATCCCTTTTCCGATCTGCGCCGTCGCTCCCGAGCACGCACCGCGCGCCGGCGCGGCGTGCCCCCCGATGGCGCGCGTGACGGCGATGGCCGGACGGCTCACCCGGCGCCGCATGCCCGCCAAGGACTGAAAACCGGGGGATATCCATGTTCAACCGCGGCGATCGCCTGCTCTGGGTCCTTCTGATCGGCCTTCTGATCGGCCTCGTGGTGCTGGTGGCCCACCACGATCAGGGCGAGGTGGCGGGCTTGAGCCTCGACCAGTTCGGCGCGCTGGTGGCGCTCGGCTCCATCGGCATCTGGATCGGCTGGGGGCTTCTGTCCCGCTTCCACGGCCGGTTCGCCGATGCGGTGCTGGCAATGGCGTTCTGGGTGCTGGTGGCGGTGCTGCTGGCGGGGGTCTATACCTACCGCGCGCCACTGAATGCCTTCGGCGCGCGGCTCATGTCCCAGCTCGTGCCCGGCCACGCCTTGACCGTCTCGACCCGCGCTGAAGCGACGGTGGAAATCGAGCGCGGGGCGGGCGGTGACTTCTCGGTCTGGGCCGGCATCAATGGCGCCAGCATCAACATGCTGGTGGACACCGGCGCCTCCTCCGTGGTGCTGACCCAGGAAGCCGCCCGCGCCGCCGGCCTGCCCCTCGACTTCCTCAAATACGACGTGCCGGTGGATACCGCCAATGGCCGGGTGAAGGCGGCCTCCGTGCTGATCGACAACATCATCGTCGGCAGCATCGTGGAGCGGCGCGTGCCGGCGCTCATCTCTCCGCCGGGCGCGCTCAACAGCTCCCTGCTCGGCATGAGCTTCCTGTCGCGGCTCGAAGCGTTCGAATTCCGCGGCAGCCGCCTGATCCTGCGCGGCGCCCGCGCGCCCTGAGCCGCCCGTCAGGGCGTTTTCTTCACGCGAGGTGGAATCCACCGCGCGCGTTAATGCTCTAGCTGTTTGTTTTTCCGCAATTCCAGATGGAAAAGCGCTTTCCACTTTTGCTGAAACGGCTCTAGGCTGTAGTGACGATTTAAGGATTTGGGCTTCCCAAGTGGTCGCAAATCAGATTCAACGCTGATTTTGGAGGATCGGCGATGGATTGCGATGGTCTTCGGGATGATCAGTGGGAGCGGATCAAAAGCTTCGTGCCGGGGGGCACCAAGGGCAAACGAGGGCCGCGCACCGACAATCGGAAGTTTCTGGATGCGCTGTTGTGGATGGCGCGCTCGGGCGGACGCTGGCGTGATCTGCCCGAGCGGCTGGGCGACTATCGCTCTGTGAAACGGCGCTATTACCGCTGGATCGAGATGGGCGTTCTCGATGAGATGCTATCGGTGCTGGCGCGCGAAGCCGATCTGGAATGGCTGATGATCGACAGCACCATCGTGCGGGCGCACCAGCATGCGGCCGGCGCCCGCGCCGCAAAAGGGGGGCGGATGCCCAGGGCCTGGGCCGGTCTCGCGGCGGCCTGAGCACCAAGATCCACGCCGCCGCCGATGCCCTCGGGCTCCCAGTCCGCCTAATCGGGACGCCGGGGCAGCGCAATGACATCGCCCTTGCCCACGACCTCATCGAAGACATGGATGCGGCCGCCCTGCTGGCCGACAAGGGCTATGATGCCAACCACCTTGTTGATGCGATGGAAGAACGCGCAACCGAAGTCGTCATTCCGCCCAAGCGGGATCGCAAGATCCAGCGCATCTACGACACCCACCTCTACAAGGAGCGCAACAAGATCGAGCGCTTCTTCAACAAGCTCAAGCAGTTCCGGTGCGTCGCCACGCGATACGACAAGTTGCTCGTCAACTTCATGGGCTTCGTCAAACTCGCCGCAATCGCCATCTGGCTCAGATAGTTAAATCGTCACTACAGCCTAGATCATCTCCAGTTCCGCCTTGCCGGCGGGGGGAGGAAACTCGCGATCGATCTCCGCGAGATCCTCGGCATCGAGCACCAGGGCCAGGGCACGGGCATTGGCCTCCACATGGGCGATATGGGTTGCCTTGGGGATAGCGATCACGTCCGGCGACCGCATCACCCAGGCCAGCGCCACCTGGAACGGGTCCACCCCATGCTTGCGCGCCACCCGCCCCAGCGCTCCGCCGCGCGGCAGCCGCCCTTGCTCGATGGGGCTATAGGCCATCACCGGAATACCGGCTGCGGACAGGTAGGGCATGAGGTCGAACTCCGGCCCGCGCCGGCTGGCATTATAAAGAATCTGGTTGGCCGCGCAGGCGCCGCCGCCGGCGGCCTTCAATTCCTCCATGTCGGCCACGTCGAAATTGCTCACGCCCCAATGGCGGATCTTGCCGGCCCTTTGCAGCGCCTCGAACCCGGCGAGGGTCTCCACCAGCGGATGCTCGCCGCGCCAGTGCAGCAGATAGAGATCGATGCGGTCGGTGCGCAGTCGCTTGAGGCTGCGCCCACAGGCCGCGACCACGCCGTCGCGACTGGCATTGTGGGGGTAGACCTTGCTCACCAGGAACACGCCGTCGCGGCGTCCGGCGATGGCCTCGCCCACCACCTCCTCGGCGCGGCCCTCCCCATACATCTCGGCCGTGTCGATGAGGCTGATCCCGAGATCGAGCCCCGCGCGCAGGGCCTTGACCTCCGCCCCCCGCAACTCCCCCCGCTCGCCCATGTACCATGTGCCCTGCCCCAGGGCCGAAACGACCTCGCCCGTGGGGAGCCGAACCGTTCTGCTCATGTGGCCGCGTCCTTCTTGCGCGTGGGATCTGCCGAAAACAGATAACGCAGGGGAGCGATTCATCGAAGCCCATGCCAACGCCAGCGGGAGCAGGACCCACCCGCCGCACTGGCGTCGTGGACGCGCCCGAATTAAAGATCAGGCAAATGCCATCGAGCACTGCCGGCAGCCGAACGCCGAGGACCCGCGTCGGCGCGCCGTAAATGTAAATATAAATAAATATCTAAATTTTTCTCTTTAAATTTACTCTGCGACACGTATGGGCGGCCAGAAACCCATCCACCAAATATCGTAAACTTAAATCATTTGAATAATGAAATGTATTAACGAGATTTATATATAAAATTATGAATTTATCACAACAAATGAATGAATTAATATATTCAAATTTATAGCACGAACTATTTGCAATTAATACTTTTAATTTCGTCATAAATATCCCATATAACAAACTTATATGGAAAATATTCTACGATTTTAGGCTATATTATTTGAACATTGCAGCCTGTAATTCTGCAAAAATTCTTGACGATGCTGTTGCCAAAAATTTACGTCCGTCTTTTAATTTACAAATGAATGTAACGTCTTTGCCGACACCACCCGCCAAAAGCCCCGCCAATAATCCGACCGGGCCAAGTAAGACGGCTCCAGCAACGCCCCATCCCAGTGTCCCACCAATGCGTTTGACGGATTCCTCGGATGCAACTTCGATATCTTCTACTTGGTCTATATTAACTTTCTCGCGGAAAAAGCCCTGAGGCTTCTTCATGAAAAATTCGCCCCTTAAGAATTGGTGGTTTCGGCCTTTTCGAAAATCGCCCGCGTGAACTGTGAAGACGCCTAGTGCCATACTAGCCCCCGAAAAATCCATTGCCCTTAATCTCTTATATCGAATCTTGGTTGTTTGGCATCATATCCTTACGACGTGATGCCTTCAGTCGGCGCAAAGCCGCCCTCCCTTTGGCCTGCCCATCTCCCCGAACCGATTCGCGGATGTGGCGATCAGTCGCCTCGCGGAGAGCGGGGCTGTTTGCCCATTCGTTCTCTAGGGCGCCCGAAAGGGCTAGGCGGTTTCCCGCTTCTCCCACCTCACCACAGCCACCTAGCGCCGATCGAACGTCGGCGAGCCGCAACGAACGATCGCCCCTTCGCGCTTCAGCGGGATCTGAGCGTGATAGTCGATTGAGCCATCCTTCGGCCTGCATGGTATGATTGTTTTCACAGCCCCCACCATCCCGGTACTGCACCGCCGCGAACGTACTGCGCCACCGCACTCGGCGCCGCGAAACCAGAAAAACGATGGAAAATAAGCGTCGACCGAACGGCCCGAAAGGCCCCCTCTGACAGGAGAAAAACGAGCTTTGTCCTTATACCCGAATAGCTTGCGCTTCTCCATCGCCCCCATGCTGGATTGGACGGATCGGCATTGCCGTGCGTTTCATCGGACGTTTTCGCGCCATGCGCGACTCTATACGGAGATGGTCACCGCCCCCGCCATTATCCACGGGGACCGGGAGCGGCTGCTCGGATTTGGCGCGCAGGAGCATCCGGTGGCGGTGCAGCTTGGGGGCAGTGATCCGATTCAGCTCGCCGCGGCCGCCCGCATCTGCGCCGACTATGGCTATGACGAGATCAATCTCAATGTAGGCTGCCCGTCCGACCGCGTGCAGGGCGGCAATTTCGGGGCCTGCCTGATGCGCGAGCCGGCCCTGGTGGCCGAATGCGTCGCCGCCATGAAGGAGGCCGCCGCCCTCCCCGTCACCGTGAAGTGCCGCATCGGCGTCGATGACCAGGACCCCGAGGAGGCCCTCGACCAACTCGCCGACGCCGTGTTGGCGGCCGGCACCGACGGGCTCATCGTCCATGCCCGCAAGGCGTGGCTGAAAGGGCTTTCGCCGCGCGAGAATCGTGACGTCCCGCCGCTCGACTACGCGCGCGTGCGCCGCCTGAAGCAGCGCCTGCCGCAGGTGCTCATCGCGCTCAACGGCGGCATCGCCGGCATCGACGCGGGCCTCGCGGCAAGCGCCGGGCTCGACGGCATGATGCTCGGCCGCGCCGCCTACCACGAGCCCGAGCTGCTTCACGACGTGGACCCGCATCTGTTCGGCACGCCCGCCCCCTTCGCCGACACCTACGCCGCCCTGGAGGCCTTCGAGCCTTATGTGGCCGCCCATCTGGCGGCCGGCGGGCGCTTGTCCGACATCACCCGCCACATGCTGGGCCTGTTCGGCGGCAAAAGGGGATCGCGCCTGTTCCGGCGCCATCTCGCCACCGAATCGGTGAAGCCGGGGGCCGGGCTGGAGGTGCTGCGCACGGCGGTCGACCATGTGCGCCGGCGCGATGTCGCCGCTGCTTGATACCTCCCACGGCTTTCCCTGGACACGGCGGACGAACCGGAGCAAACAGGCCCCGTTCCACCCGCCACGTCCGTGAAACCCTTTTCGGCGCAGCCGCGACCGGTTCTCCGTCTGGCCTCACCCGCCTTCGCGGCCGGCGCCCGTGTGCCTCGACACGCTGCGGCCCCGCCATTTCCTTGGAGGTCCCGCGTGCTCTCGTCCATGTCCTGGGGCGACCTCGCCAGCCTGTGCCTGGCGCTGCTCGCCGGCGGCATTCTCACCGGGCTTATTGCCGGGATGCTGGGGGTCGGCGGCGGCGGCGTCATGGTGCCGGTGCTTTATGAGGTGTTCCGCGTCATCGGCGTGGAACAAAGCGTCCGCATGCAGCTGTGCGTCGGCACCTCGCTCGCCATCATCATCCCCACCGCCGTGACCTCCTATCGCGCCCACCAGAAGAAGGGGGCGGTGCTGCCCGGCGTGGTGAAGCGCTGGCGCCTGCCCGCCATTGCCGGCATCATCACCGGCAGCGCCATCGCCGCCTTTGTGCCGGGCTGGGTGTTGCAGGCGGTGTTCGTGGTGGTGGTGAGCGTGCTCGGCGTGAAAAGCCTGATCGGCCGCAACGACATCCAGATCGGCGCGCAGCTTCCAGGCCCGGGCCTCATGTCCCTGTACGGCTTCGTGATCGGCCTCGCCTCGTCCCTGGTGGGCATCTCGGGCGGCGGCATCGCCACCAACATCCTGCTGCTCTATGGCGTTCCGATTCACGCGGCGGTGGGCACTTCCGCCGGCATCGGCATCTTCATCCCCCTGCCGGGCGTCATCGGCTACGCGGTCGCCGGCTGGCCCCACCTTTCGGAGCTGCCGCCCCTGTCTCTGGGCTATGTCTCGGTACTCGGCTTCGTGCTGATGGCGCCGCTGGCGGCGGTGTTCGCGCCGGTGGGCGCCCGGCTCGCCCATCGGCTCAGCCGGCGCCACCTGGAGATCGGGTTCGGCGCGTTCCTTCTGGTGGTCGCGGCCCGCTTCGTGGTGGCCATCGTCTGGCGATAGCGCCGGCTTTCCCGCGCACCGTCACCAGCGGTGCGAGAAGCCTGCAGTGATGCTCTTGTTGATGTCGGAGCCCGTGTCGGCCACCGTGGTCGTCACCTGGATGCCGCCAAGCACCTTCTGCTGGGCACTCACGCTAGGCAGCATGCGCTGCACCTCGTCGGTCAGCCGCGCCCCCACGGAAAGGGTGGTGTCGGTGGCGAGCCCGGTCACGCTCAAGGACTTGTCCATCTGCCAGCCGTTCACGACCCCGCTGCGGCCGACCACATAGCTGTCGGCAAGCTCGGCCTTGAGGCCGTCGTTGACGGTCCAGGTCCGCGACAGGGTGGTGCCGAGCTTGGTTTCCTCATCGGTGGGGCTGACGGCGACATTCACAGCCCCCTTCTGCCACAGCAGCCAGTCGGGCAGGGCCGCCAGTGTCACTTTCGCATAAGCGGTGCCGCTTACCGTATTGGCCTCCGCCGTCGTGACCGGCGCGACCGTGGTCTTGGCGGCCGACATGTCGAGCCCAACCTGCGTGCCGACCTCCGACAGGTCGCTGGCGTAGGTCATGGCTGTCGTGCCGTCCGCGTTCAGGCTGCGTTTCGCCGTGACGGCGGTTTGCGCGTGAGCCCCTGTCGCCAGCAGGACACCACAGGCGAAGGCAATGACGGGCGCGTGTCGAATGGGTTGCATCGGCCTCTCCGGCAAGCTGCTCTTGAAAAGGGTGACGCCCGCGGACCACAGCCCGGCCGGCATCGCCCTTCGATTCAAACCGATCCCCCGCCTGCGCGCGCCGTACCCCACGCATTCAGCACAGGCTTGGTTCGCCCCGATCACCCCAGTGGTCTCAGCCTGATGCGGAAAAGTTAAGGCAAGCTTTCCGCAGTGCACATTCCTTCGCGCGCGTGATGCGGCGCGGCAACACCCCAGGGCCGCGCGATCACCTGCACCCATGGTGGATATGCACCCTGCGGGATATGCACCCCTGCGGGATCGGCATGGCTCGCGCGGCAGACCCGCGCCATCCGCCTTGCCGTCTCCTGGCGCGCGCCTTATCGGGACGCGGGGAGGAAAACATGTCTGAACACTTGGAATCGACCGCCGTTTCCGCCGCTCTCACCCTTCTGGAGCGGATCGCCGCCGCCCTCGACCGCTTGGCAGCGCCCCAGGTCCCCGCGCCGGATTTCGATGCTGCCGACGCCTTCGTCTGGCAGACCGAACCGCCGCGCTTCGAGCCGGTGCCGCGCGTGAACCGCGTGGACATGGACCTGTTGCAGGGCATCGACCGCGTGCGCGACCAACTGGTGGACAACACCCGCCGCTTCGCCACCGGCTTGCCCGCCAACAACGCCCTGCTGTGGGGCGCGCGCGGCATGGGCAAGAGTTCGCTGGTCAAGGCCGCCCACGCGGCGGTCAACGGCGCCCTGCCCGGCGATCAATCCCGCCGCCTGAAGCTGGTGGAAATCCATCGGGAGGATATCGAGACCCTTCCCGCCCTGATGGGACTGGTGCGTGGCGCCTACCATCGCTTCATCGTCTTCTGCGACGATCTCTCATTCGACGCCGATGACACGTCCTACAAGTCCTTGAAGGCGGTGCTGGAGGGCGGCATCGAGGGGCGGCCCGACAACGTGATCTTCTACGCCACATCCAATCGCCGGCACCTGCTGCCCCGCGACATGATGGAGAACGAACGCTCCACCGCCATCAATCCCGGGGAGGCGGTGGAAGAGAAGGTGTCGCTGTCCGACCGGTTCGGCCTGTGGCTGGGCTTTCACAAATGCAGCCAGGACGAATACCTAGCCATGGTGGCCGCCTATGTGGCGCATCACGGCCTGCCCGTGGCCGAGGCCCAATGGCGCCCGGAAGCGCTCGAATGGGCCACCACCCGCGGCGCCCGCTCGGGTCGCACCGCCTACCAATATATCCAGGATCTCGCCGGCCGCATCGGCGCGCCGCTCAAGCCCAGCTGATGCCAAAGGCCCATGAGTCTAACTCATGGGCCTTTGGCAAAGCCGGCGCGGCGTTTGAGCGTACCCACTTGGCGCCGCTCAGAGACCGAGGCCGATGGGGTGAGGCAATCGCCCCGAAACGCGAACGCCCCCGGATCTGCGCACAGGCAGATCCGGGGGCGTCTGGCAACACGTGGGGAAAGCCGGGCGCCGCTGACGGTCGCCCGGTCGATCCGGCCCGCACTCAGTTCCGGGTGACCATGCAGTCTCCGCCCTGCGCGCGCAACGACTGGCAGAGATCGTTCGCCTGATCCTTCGAGGCGAACGGACCCACCTGCGCCCGGTAATAGATGCCCCGGTCGCCCAGATCCGCCTTCTTCACCGCGGCGGAATAGGTGCCGAGCAGATTGGGATACCGGGTTTGCAGCGCCTTCCAAGAGCCCATGGCGTCCGCTTCCGAACGCTGCGAGGCCACCTGCACCACATAGTCGCCACCACGGGTCACCGGCGGCGCCTCGATCTTTGCGTTGCCAGCAGGCACGGTCACCAGTGTGGGCGGGGCTCCGGGCATCTGGCTCGCGGCGTAGGCCTGGAGGGCCTGCACGCCGGCGCTCGGGCCACCGGCCGGCGCGCTCGGCTGCGCGGAACTTTCAGGCGCAACGGTACCATCGGCCCGCACGGTCAAGGTGCGCACGCGCTTCGGCTCCGTGGACAGCGAATTGATGACCGGATCGGTCGCGGCCGGCGTCGCCGAACGCAGGGCCGCCGTGTTCACGTCCACCGGCTGCTCCTCACGCGGCAGCATCTTCTCGTTGCCGCCGGCACCGGCGCCCACGCGATCATAGATCAGCTTTTGTTGCGCATCCTGCGGCGTGCTGTTCGGCGGCGACATGATCTTGCTCGGCGCCGTGTCGGCACGGATCACCGGAGGCCCACCACTAACACTCACCGACGAGCCCTGCACCGCCATGCGATAGGCGAACACACCCGCCGTACCGGCGACGATGATGCCGAGCACCGCAGCCACCAGGAGCAGCGCCGATCGCCCCTTCCGCCGCTTGGCGTCGCCGTCATAGACCTCCTCCCCGTGGGGCGGCATGTAGCCGTCTTCCCCATATTGCGGGTCATAGGCCTCGTCGTAGTCCTCGTAATCCTCTTCCCCCTCCGGGCGGCGTGGCGAGGCATACGCATAACCGGCCGCCTGCTCCTGCGCCGGGGCATAAGCCTGGGGCTGGAGCGGGGGCTGAACCTGGATCGGGGGGCGCCGGGGCTCTTCGGGCGCCGCCGCACGAACCTTCGCGGAACGGGTCGGCCGCTCATCAAAGGCATCGTCCCCCTCGGACGCGGGGCGCCGTTCGGAAACCGGGCGACCGCCAACCGGCGGCACCTGCGCCTGATGGGCGAGCGAACCGTAGCCGAGGCGCACCGAGGTCGCGCTGCGGTCCACCGGCTCACCAGCGGTGCGCGGCGGCATGAGGGCGGCGCGCTGGGGCGGAGCGGCAAGGGAAGCCTGGCGCCGCGGCAGATTGGGCGCGGCCGCGGGTCGCGGCGCCGCGCGACTCGGCGGGTCGCCGAGGTCAATGTCGCCAAATCCCGGATCGCCGCGCCCGAGATCGGCAGGGCGCGGTTGAGGCGGGGCAACCGTGCGCGACGTCGGAGGATCCTGAATCGCGGGCCGCGCGGGAGCGGGAGCGCGGGTGGCGTCCTGGCCGACACGCTCGATCGTCTGACGGGGCGCGGCGGGGCGCACAGGCACGCGCGGCGCAGGCGCGGCGGCATCGCCGCCGGCGCGCTCACCCTCCGACGGCCGTCGGGCGACGCGCGCATCCTGACGGGCGACCGTCCGGGACTCCGCCGCGGAGGCTTCGGCACGGGACGCGGAAGGCGCGACCGCTGCACGCGCCGGAGGAGCGGCCGGCAGCGCGGCGGATGCGGGCTGGAGCCCCTCGAAGTCCGCAAAGGGATCCTGCTCGCCAATGAGGCGAGCCAGTTCGGCTAAGGGGTCCACGGCACCGGCGGTCCCACCTTGCGGGCGCGGCGCGCCGGTCCGGGCCGGGGCTGGGGCAGCCACCGGCCGCGCCACGGGAGCCCCCGCCGGGCGAACAGCGGGCCGGGCGGATGGTGTGGCGGCGACGCTTTGGGGGGAGGCCTCTCTGGGGGGGAGTGCCTCTCTGGCCGGCTGCGTGGCGCGTGGCGCCGCCGCGCGCGGCGGAGACTGGACCGGTGGAGACTGGACCGGCGGCGACTGGACCGGTGGCACCTGGGCGGCGGCCCGTCCCGGTCCCTGCGGCGCGGCACGGGCAGGCGCTGCGGGGGCCTCGGCGACAGGGGCCGCGGGTCTTGCCGGAGCAGCCGGCGCAGGCCGCGCGGGAACAGGTGGCGCCGGCCGCCGCTCCTGCACGAAGCGCGTGTCCTCACGCGCGGAGGGAGCCCGCGCGCCGACGTCCCCATCGTCCCTTGCGCCTGCATCACGCCGGTAGCGGAACCTGCTTTCGTCGACCATGTCGCCTCGATGTCTTGTCGTCCGTCCCGCCCCAGGCGGATCTGCTGTCTGGCTCAAGGAACTGTCTGACCCAGGAGCCGTGTGGCCCGAGAAGCCGCGTGGCCCAAGGAGCCAATTGACTCAAGGAACCATGTGACCCTGGGAGCCGTGTGACGCCGCGGGACGCGCCCTCACTTCATCTCGTCGACGGCCTCCACCCCCAGCACCTTCAGACCGGAGGCGAGTACCGTGGCCACGCCGTGCACCAAGCCAAGGCGAGCCGAGGTCAAATCTCGATCATTCTCGATAATGAAGCGTAAATGTGGCAAGTCTTTTCCGCGGTTCCACTGGCCGTGGAAATCGCTTGCCAGCTCATGCAGATAGAAGGCCACGCGATGGGGCTCGCGGGCGATCGCCGCCTGCTCCACCAGCCGGGGCCAGGAGGCGATGCGCTTCAGGAGACCGATTTCGCCCTCGTCTTCAAGGCGGCCGAGGGGCGCGGCAACGAACGCTGTGGGCTCCACCGGCAGACCCGGCAGCGCCGCGGCGGCATTGCGCAGAATCGATTTGGCCCGCGCATGGGCATATTGCACGTAGAAAACGGGGTTCTCGCGCGACTGCTCGATGACCTTGGCGAGATCGAAATCGAGCGGTGCGTCGTTCTTGCGGAACAGCATCATGAAGCGCACCGCGTCGCGGCCGACCTCATCCACCACCTCGCGCAGGGTCACGAACGAGCCCGCCCGCTTCGACATGCGCACCGGCTCGCCGTTGCGGAACAGGCGCACGAGCTGGATCAGCTCCACGTCCAGGCTCGCCTTGCCGGCCGACACGGCCTTCACGGCCGCCTGCATGCGCTTGACGTAGCCGCCGTGATCGGCGCCCCACACGTCGATCATCGTCAGGAAGCCGCGCTCGACCTTGTCCTCGTGATAGGCGATGTCGCCCGCAAAGTAGGTGTAGCTGCCGTCGGACTTCTTCAGCGGCCGGTCCACGTCGTCTCCAAAGGCGGTGGAGCGGAACAGGGTCTGCTCGCGATCCTCCCAATCCTCGATGGGCGCGCCCTTGGGCGGCGGCAGGCGGCCTTCATAGACCTCACCCGATTCCCGCAGCGCTTCGATGGTGGCGCCGACCTTGTCCACCGCCCCGACGGAGAGGGAGCGCTCGGAGAAGAACACGTCGAATTCGATGCCCAGGGCTTCGAGATCGTTGCGGATCATGTTCATCATCTGACCGATGGCGAAGCTGCGGAAGATCGGCAGCCACTCGCTCTCGGGGGAGCCGAGATAGGCCCCGCCGTGCATCTCCGCCAGCTCCTTGCCGACCGGCACCAGATAGTCGCCGGGATATAGCCCGTCCGGGATCTCGGCCTTTTCGCCGGTGGCGGCCTCGCGATAGCGCAGATAGGCGGAACGGCCGAGCACGTCCACCTGGGCGCCGGCGTCGTTGATGTAATATTCCCGCGTCACCTTGTAGCCGGCGAACGCCAGCAGGTTCGCCATGGCATCGCCGAACACCGCGCCCCGGCAATGGCCCACATGCATCGGACCGGTGGGATTGGCCGAGACATATTCCACGTTCACCGGCGCATCCGCGCCCAGGCTCGATCGGCCGAACACCGCGCCCTTCGCCAGGGTCGCCGCGAGCACCTGCGGCCAGAAGCCGGTGTCGAGGGTCAGGTTGATGAAACCGGGACCGGCCACGTCCACCTTGGTCACATGGGCGACCAGCTTCAGCTTGGCGGCGATCTTGTCGGCGAGGTCGCGGGGTTTGGCCCCGAGGTCCTTGGACAGCACCAGCGCGGCATTGGTGGCAAGGTCGCCGTGGCTCGCGTCGCGCGGCGGCTCCACCACCACGCGGGAGAGATCGAGGCCGGTGCCCCGGCCTTCGGCAAACTGGCCCTCGGCAACGAGGGCGGCGACGGCTTCGCGGACGTGATCGGCGAAGATCGCGTAGACGTTCATGGAAAGGTCCGATCGGGTTGGTCGCTGCGGCGCCTATCGCAGATCCGGCGTCGTGTCAAAGAAACGGGCGTGCTGGTCGAGGGCGTAGCGGTCGGTCATGCCGGCGATGTAGTCGGTGACCCGGCGGGCGCGGCGCGTCTCGTCCAGGCTTTCGAGATCCTGCTGCCAGGAGGGCGGCATGTCCTGCGGCACCGCCATGAAATGGGCGAACAGCTCCCGCACCACCCGTTGCGCCTCGGCCATGACGCGGTTCACCCGCTCGTGCCGGTACATATGGGGGTAGAGAAAGCCCTTCAGCGCCTTTTCGGCCTGCGCCATCTCGGGGGAGAAGGTGATGAGCGTGCGCCCCAGCCGCCGCACCTGGTCGGCGGACGCGACCGCGCTGTCGGTGGCCGCCGCCTCCCCCTGCCGCACCACATCCAGGATGAGGCGGGTGATGACGCGCCGCAGCACCTCGTTCACCGTGCGCGGCATGTCGATGCCCGGATAGCGGGTCCGCACTTCGCGCAGGGCTTCGCCCACCAACGGCAGCGGCTCCAGCTCGTCCAGGGTGAACATGCGGGCACGGATGCCGTCATCGAGGTCGTGCACATCATAGGCGATGTCGTCGGCAAGGGCCGCGACCTGCGCCTCGGGGCCGGCGTGGCTCCACAAATCCAGATCCTGCTGCGCGCAATGCACCGCGATGGCATGGGGCAGCCCATCCGCATAATGGCCGATGCCGCGCCCCTCCCGATCGGTGAGCGGACCATTGTGCTTGACGATGCCTTCCAGGGTCTCCCAGGTCAGGTTGAGGCCGTCGAACTGCGCATAGCGGCGCTCGATGCGCGTCACCACCCGGAGCGACTGGGCATTGTGGTCGAAGCCGCCGTGCCGCGCCATGCAGGCGTCGAGCGCGCGCTCTCCCGCATGGGCGAACGGCGGATGGCCAAGATCATGGGCGAGGGCCAGCGCTTCCGCCAGATCCTCGTCCAATCCGAGCGCCCGCGCGATGGAGCGCGCCACCTGCACCACCTCCAGCGTATGGGTGAGGCGGGTGCGGTAGTGATCGCCTTCGTTGAACACGAACACCTGGGTCTTGTGCCGCAGCCGCCGGAAGGCGGTGGAATGGATGATGCGGTCGCAGTCGCGCCGGAAGCCGCTGCGGGGCGGCATTTCGGGCTCGAACACCAGCCGCCCGCGCGAGGCATCGGGGTCGCAAGCCCATGAAACGCGGGGCCTTGCGCCGGAAACCGCCATGTCATGCTCCTCCCGAATTGGGCTTTTTGTGCCCATCGCCCTTTAACTCGAATGGTTCTGGGCTTACCTTGTGGGTCATTGCCAGCTTCATTTCATAAAGTTGATACCATGGACGCCACACTCGCTACCGCCCAGGAGCCCGCGTCTGCCGAGGCTCTCGATTTCGTCGTCACCGATGCGGCCGCCCGCCGCATCCGCCACATCCTTTCCTCCGAGCCGGAAGGCACCTTCCTGCGGCTGTCCGTGGAGGGCGGCGGCTGTTCCGGTTTTTCATACAAGTACGACATGACGACGGTGCAGGAAGCCGACGACCTCGTCATCGAGAAGGAAGGCGCCAAGATCGTGGTCGATCGGATCTCCCTCGACTACATCAAGGGCTCCCAGCTCGATTATGTGGCCGATCTGATGGGCTCCGCCTTCAAGATCAGCAATCCCATGGCCACCGCCAAGTGCGGCTGCGGGTCCAGCTTCGCGGTCTGACCGCACGCTGACGCATACTCTCCCACAGGCCCCCGAGCGGCAGGCCCCTCGCCTGCCGCAGCCGGAGGATCTGCGGTCGTCATGGCGCCGCGCCGGCAGGAACGGCATTGGGATCCGGTTCCGGAAGCCCCACCGGCCAAGCGTGGGGCGGGCACACGAAGAAGCGCTCGGTGCGCGCGTAGATCAACAGATCCGGCTTGAACCGCACCACATCGTCGAAATTGAAGTCGCAGGTGCCGGTCACGGTGTGGGAGGCGTGCATCCACCCCACCACGCTCACATCCCCATTCACGAACAGGCGCGGCCATAGCCCAGCGCTGAACGAATCGCCGAGGATCAGCACCCGTGCGCCGGTCGCCGCGTAATCCCGCGCGACGGAGCGGAAGGCGGGGTGCGTGTTGTGATGGGTCAGGGCCGGGTCCGGCCGCGCATCGCCGGCGCGATCCTTCAGGCGGAGCTTGAAATTCTCCTCCTTCACTTCCGGCGGCATGCGCATGGCGCGCAGCAGATCGCCACGCCGGCCCATGGGCACCGGCAGCCCCACCACCCCGGCGGGGTTCACCTGCCAGTCGGCGTGGCCGGCGGCCACCATCACCGCATTGAAGGCGAGCAGGGAACTGCGCTCGTTCCAATGGGTGTCGGTGAGCAGGTAGCGCGGCCGCGGACTGTCGCGCAGCACCTGCCTCAGGTCCACGGCGCTCACGCCTTCCGCCCTCAGTCCGGCCAAGGCCGCGTCATATTCGGTGGTGGGATAACGCAGAAGATCGTTCCAGGCGGGCAGCGCCTCCAGTTCCACCGATTGGGCGTTGGGCGGAAGCGCCACCACCACCTTGGTGCCGAGCGGCTGAAGCTGGCGCTGCATCACCCCGATCATGGTCACGAACCGAGCCACCTCCACCGACCGCACCACGGCGCCGGAGGACTGCTCGGGCGTGCGCTCCAGGCCCCAGAAAAGCTGGCCGTCACGTCCCGCATAGATGGGGTAGCTGTCGGGAGACGCGAGCGCCTCGCGAAGGGTGCGGCGCAGCACCGGCAGGCTGGCGCGGAAGCCGAAATTGTCGTTCACGAAGGCCGGCGCATTGCGCAGCATCACCTGCACCCGCTTCAGCAGCCCCCAATCGGCCTCCATGGGGGTGCGCACCTTCCAGCCGCCCAGGGGATCGGGAATGACATTCGAGAGCAGCAGCAGGCCGAAGATGCCGGCGACGAGGGTCCCCAGATAGCGACGGTGACGCGACAGCAGGTTCATGACGCCCGCCCCTCAGAACCGGTAATAGAGGAACGGCGTCGGCACCGTGCCGCCCACCCAGACCACGCTTAAAACCAGGAGCGCTCCGATCAGGGCAAAATCGCTGGCAGTCGCCGCCCGCCCCTCCCCCGAGAGCACCGTCCAGCGCCGCCAGCGGAAGAAGCCCAGGAGCCCGCCCACCACCAAGGCCGTGATCGACAGCGCATGGAGCCCGAAGCCCAGCGCCATGGACGGCCGATAAAAGCCGTTGGCCCCGGACAATCCGGCGAACAGGTCGAGGGCGCCGGGCAGCGTCTCGGCTCGGAACCAGACCCACCCCAGCATCACAACGACCACGGCGTAAAGATGGGAGAGCGCATCCGGCAGCCGCTTCAGCCATCGCCCGAGAAACGCCCGCTCGATGATGAGGAAGGCGCCATGATGGGCGCCCCAGATGACGAAATTCCAGCTCGCCCCGTGCCATAGGCCGCACAGCAGGAACACCGCCGAGAGGTTGAAATAAGTCCGCAGCGCCCCGCGCCGGTTTCCCCCGAGCGGAATGTAGAGATAGTCCCGCAGGAACGCCGAAAGGCTCATGTGCCAGCGGCGCCAGAAGTCGGTGATCGAGCGCGCGGTGTAGGGCAGCCGGAAGTTGCGCGGCAGCGCGAACCCCACCATGACGCCAAGGCCCACCGCCATGGTCGAAT
Source organism: Xanthobacter agilis (assembly GCF_021730435.1). Lineage (GTDB taxonomy): Bacteria > Pseudomonadota > Alphaproteobacteria > Rhizobiales > Xanthobacteraceae > Xanthobacter > Xanthobacter agilis. Next base: position 165,888 of record NZ_JABWGX010000007.1, on the reverse strand, counting down.
AGCCCGCGAAATCAAAATAGATCTGCACCGTATAGGCGTAAAGCCCCAGCCACGCCTCCACGAAAGTGGGGTTGGTGGTGGCATCGAACACGCCCACCACCAGACGCGACACCTCGTCGGCGATCAGCACCTTCCACGCGAGACCAATGGCGAACAGCCGTGCCCCGGCGGAAAAGCGGCCCCAGGTGGTGCGCCTTTGCCCGAGCTGCCGCGCCACGGTGGAATAGCGCACGATGGGCCCGGCCACAAGCTGCGGGAACATGCACATGTAAAGGCCGAACTGGGCGGGATCTGAATTGACCTTCACCTTCCGCTTGTAAATGTCGGCAAGATACGAAATCGCATGGAATGAATAAAATGAGATTCCAAGGGGCAGCGAAATCCGCGGAACGGGCAAGGCAAGATGCACGGACTCCAGGAGAACATTCATATTCTCCACCAGGAAGCCCGTATATTTGAAAATGCCCAGCAAGATCAGATTGAAGGCAACCCCGAGCGCCAGAACCCGCTTGCGGCGTGCGCCATCCCGGCGGTCGATGGCGCGGGCCAGGAAGAAGTTCACGCTGACGGAAAATAAGAGAATGAGGATGTGCGGCGTATATCCCGCTGCGTAAAAGACCAGCGAGAAGGCCAAAAAAATGTAATTCCGCGTCTGAATCGTCTTCGCGGAGAAGTAGCAGACGAGAAAGAGCGGGAAAAAATAGAATAGAAACTCGATCGACGCGAACGTCATAAGGCCGCCATCCATGCATCGGCAAGCCCCGTGCATGCCACCCTTTGGCCATCGCCGCAACCCTTTGCGGCCTCTTTCCAGCCCTGGAGCGGGAACGGCGGCCCTCTACCCCGTTGCCCGGCCGGCGTGGCGGAGTATGCTTGCGCGCCCGCAACGCGGGATCTTGAAGGAGAGCTGCCCCATGCGCATCGCCACCTGGAATGTGAACTCCATCCGCCAGCGGCTCGACCATGCGGTGGCGTGGCTGAACGAGGCGCGCCCGGATGTGGTGTGCCTCCAGGAGATCAAGTGCCAGACCGATGCCTTCCCCAGGGAGCCGTTCGAGCAACTCGGCTACAATGTCTCCGTGCACGGGCAGAAGACCTTCAATGGCGTAGCCCTGCTCTCCAAATTGCCGCTGGAAGACGTGACCCATGGCTTGGCCGGCGATGATGGCGATGAACAGGCCCGCTTCATCGAGGCGGTGGTGTCGGTCAAAAGCGGGGTGGTGCGGGTGGCCTGCATCTATCTGCCCAACGGCAACCCGCCCGACACCGAGAAATACCCCTACAAGCTCGGCTTCATGGATCGCCTCCATGCCTTCACGGCCGACCGCCTGAAGCTGGAGGAGCCCTTGATTCTCGCCGGCGACTTCAACGTGATTCCGGCCGCCATCGACGCCGCCGATCCGGCCGCTTGGGCGGGCGACGCCCTGTTCCTGCCGCGCACCCGCAAGAGCTTCCGCACGCTTTTGAATCTCGGTCTCACCGATGCCATCCGCGCCAGCACCGATGCGGCGCGCACCTTTACCTTCTGGGACTACCAGGCGGGTGCCTGGCAGCGGGACAACGGCATCCGCATCGACCACCTGCTGCTGTCACCCCAGGCGGCGGACCGCCTGATCGCCACCGGCATCGACAAGCATGTGCGCGCTTGGGAAAAGCCCTCCGACCATGTGCCCGTCTGGGCCGATTTCGCCATCGCGGCCTGACCGATGCATACCAGCGATACCCCCGCACCTCTGGAGGGCGGCTGCCTGTGCGGCGCCCTGCGCTATCGGCTCCGCCGGGTTCAGAGCGCCTATTGGTGCCATTGCAGCATGTGCCAGCGCATCTCCGGCTCGAGCGCCCTGCCCTGGGCCACCGTGGCGCGCGGGGATTTCGACGTGACGCACGGGGCGTTGACGACCTACGCCTCGTCTGCGGGCGTCCAACGCGGCTTCTGCGGCAGTTGCGGCAGCCCGATCCTGTTCGACATGGCCAGCGAGGCGGCGGTGGACGTCACCATCGGCACCCTGGATTTGCCGGATCGGCTGACGCCAACACACCACATCTGGACCACAACCGCCCTCGCCATGAGCGACGGCCTCGGTCCCGGCCTGCCGCGCCACGCAGCGGAAGCACCAGCAGATCCAGCGTAGATCCATCACTCGTCTTGCTTGAGCCGGTCGTCTCGGCCTCATCGAAGGCAGCGAGGGCAACGACATCCTCATAGGAGGCGACGGCAACGACATCTTCGTCTACACGGCGATCTCGGACTCCACCTCGCTCAGCCAGGATACGATCTCCGACTTCTCAGCGTTCCAGGGAGACCATATTGATCTGTCTGGCATCGACGCCAACACCATCGACGGCACCAGCAACGACGCATTCGTCTTCATCGGCGCGTCGGCGTTCTCCGGAGAAGCCGGCCAATTGCGCGTCAGCCACGGCATCGTCGCAGCGGACACCAACGGCGACCGCGTGGCGGACCTTTCGATCGAGCTTACCGGTGTCTCGACGCTGACCAGCAGAAGCTTTGTGCTTTGAGCTCTCCGCCGACCTCGGCCCAGTCCGAGGCGGCGCCCCCGCCAAGCCGGGAGGCTCACACCCACTACGACGCTCCCCCGCCGCCCCGGGCATGGCCGGAGCCGGGAATGACAGGCCGAGATCTCAACGCTTGGCCGTCTTCAGCCAGTTTTCCAGATAGCTGAGCGCCATGGCGCGCTCGTCGGGGGAGGCTTCGGCGAAAACTTCTTCGTGCAGGACGACGACCCAATGGTCTTCCGGGCGGGCCGCCGCGTCCCGCGCCAGGGTCAGCCACATGAGGCCACGGGCCGCCTGGCGGGGCACCCCCTCGTCGCCACGGAACAAAAGCTGTCCGAGCATGGCCTGCGCCTCGAACTGGCCTTTCTGTGCCGCCAGCGTCAGCCAGCGGCCGGCGTTGCGCGCATCCTTCGGTCCGCCCACCCCGTCGAGATACAGCTTGCCGAGGTGGTATTGCGCGTCCGCGTCTCCGAAATAGGAGGCGGCATAGGAATACATGTCGCGCGCGCGGATCGGATCCCGCTTCACGCCGGCAGCCGGAATGCCCTCCAGGTAATAGCCGCCGAGCGCCACGAACGCGCTGGCCACAAATCGCGACTGGGCCGTGCCGGGATAGTCGTCGGCGTGGGAATTGGCGATCTTGCTGAAATAGCTGAAGGCCTTGGCGTCGTCGCGCTTCACCCCGTCGCCATCGGCATAGATGCGACCGAGCTTCCATTGCGCGGCCGCGTGGCCCTGGGCCGCCGCGTAGCCCAGCGCGTCGAGCCCCTTGGCCGTCTGGCCGGACCGCAGCGCCTGCGCACCGGTCCGGAAGGCCTCGTCCACCGGGCGGGCCACCGGCGCCAGCGGAACATCCGCCGGCGGCGTCAGCGGCTGGATATGCTGGGGCGCGTTGATGTTGCTGTCGAGGGCGGTGCCGTCGAACGCCTGGACCGGCGGAGACGCGAGCAACAAGCCCATCATCCCCGCGGCGAACAGGCCCGCCGCCCGTCGCCCCCGGACCGCCACCCGCGCCGAGGCACGGGCGATCCGCCGGACGCGCTGAAACCGGTCCGCGCCCCCGAGGGGGCTTTTGAGGCTGGAAAGACGATCCGCTTGCATGATGCGAAAGTCATCGCAGGCGGCAGCGGCAATATCGGGGCCGAGGAAAGGCCAGGTCGCGACCTCTCTGGGGCATCCACCCGTGGCGCTCCGCATTTCAAACCCCTGTGTCACCCAATGCGTGCGCATCCGGACCCTACCTTCAACGCGGCCATCGGACGTTCTCATCCGAGCTACGTTGTCCGCCCTCGTCCCGGCCTTTGGTGTCGTGGCGTTTTGTGGCGGGATCGCGGCGTTTGGGGCGGTGGCACGGAGGTGCCGATGGAAACGATGGAGGTGTGACTTTGCCGTCACATGCAGCAGAACCGGGCGCGCGGCGCCGAAATCCTTCCGCTGCGCGGGCTGGCGGCCACCAGGAGCGCCGCGCCGGATCGCTGTGGCGAAAGGGCAACACCCTATCATGGCAAAAGGCCCATGCGCGAAGGCGCACGGGCCTTTGATCTCTCGCGCGCCACGCGAGCAAACGACCCTGGAGGCCGTCAGCGACCGGGGATGACGCCCGGGCGCCCTTTCAAGCCGCCGAAAGCTGGCGGATGGCGGCCCGCACCTTCTCCTGGCGCAGGACATATTCGGCGCGCTTTTCCCGTTCCGCCTCCACCACCTCTTCCGGAGCGCGGGCCACGAAGCTCTCATTGCCGAGCTTGGCGTCGATGCGGGCAATCTCCTGGTCGAGCTTGCCTTCTTCCTTTTTCAGGCGGACCAGCTCGGCGGCAAGGTCCACCACGCCAGCAAGCGGCAGGGCCGCCACCTCGCCACGCACCACCATCTGCACCGACTCGGCGGGCATGGCATCCGCGATGCTGACCGCGCCGAGGCGGGCCAGACGGCGAATGGCATCGTCCCACCGGGCGGCGCGCGCGGCGGTCTCCGCGCCCGGCTGCACCAGCACCAGCGACACCTGGGCCGATGCCGGCACATTCATTTCCGCGCGCACCGAGCGGATCTCGGTCACGAGATCCACCACCCAGCCCACCTCGGCCTCGGCATCGGGCGCTTCCAGACCGGAGAGGTCCGGCCACGGCGCCAGCGCCAGGAGGCTGTCGCGCGCGGGCCCCTCCTTGCCCGTCTCCGCCCACAATTCCTCGGTGAGGAACGGCATGAACGGGTGCAACAGCGCCATCGCCATATCGAGCACATAGGCGGTCGCGGCGCGGGTCTCGTCCTTGGCCGCCCCGTCGGGGCCGGAAAGCACGGGCTTCGCCAATTCCAGATGCCAGTCGCAGAAGACGTTCCACAGGAAGCGATAGACCGCGCCCGCCGCATCATTGAAGCGATAGGCCAAGATGGCCTCGCTCACCTCGCGGGTCGCGCGGGCCGCCTCGCCGATGATCCAGCGATTGAGCGGGGCCTCCACCTTCGCCGGATCGAAGCCGGCAACGCGCGCGCACCCGTTCATCTGGGCGAAGCGCACCGCGTTCCAAAGCTTGGTCGCGAAGTTGCGATAGCCTTCCACCCGAGAGGTGGCGAGCTTGATGTCGCGCCCCTGGGCGGCCATGGCGGCAAGCGTGAAGCGCAGTGCGTCGGCGCCGTATTTGTCCACGAGGTCGAGGGGATCGATCACGTTGCCCTTGGACTTCGACATCTTGGCGCCCTTCTCGTCGCGGACGAGGGCGTGGATGTAAATGTCCTTGAACGGCACCTCACCGTCCATAAAGTGCAGGCCCATCATCATCATCCGGGCCACCCAGAAGAAGATGATGTCGAAGCCTGTCACCAGCACGCTGGTGGGGTAGAATTTCTTCAGCTCCGCCGTATCGTCCGGCCAACCCATGGTCGAGAACGGCCATAGGGCGGACGAAAACCAGGTGTCGAGCACATCCTCGTCGCGGGTGAGGAACTGGGCGCGCTTGTCCGCGTTCCCGATCAGCTCCTGCGCCTCTTCGGCAGACAGCGACTCATTGCCCACATCGTGCTTGAGCGCGAGTTCGAACGCCTCGTCTTCATCGAGCGCCACGAACACGTTGCCGAAGGGGTCGTACCACGCCGGGATCTGGTGACCCCACCAAAGCTGGCGGGAGACGCACCAGGGCTGGATGTTCTCCAGCCACTCGAAATAGGTCTTTTCCCAATTCTTGGGCACGAAACCGGTGCGCCCCTCGCGCACGGCCGCGAGCGCCGGCTGCGCCAGGGTCTTGGCGTCCACATACCATTGGTCGGTCAACCAGGGCTCGATGACCACGTTGGAACGGTCACCGTGGGGCACCATGTGCGGGTGCGGCTCGATCTTCTCCAGAAGCTCCAGATTGGTGAGCAGCTCCACGATCTGCTTGCGCGCCGCGAACCGATCGAGGCCCTGGAGATGGGCCAGGATGCCCGCCGCATCAGGCGTGTCCACATAGGCCTCGGGACGGGCGGCATGATCGTCGCGAATACCCGAGGTGTCGATGCGCGCCTCGGCATCGAGCACGTTGATCATCGGCAGCGCATGACGCTTGCCCACCTCGAAGTCGTTGAAATCGTGCGCCGGCGTGATCTTGACCGCGCCCGATCCCTTCTCCGGGTCCGAATACTCGTCCGCCACGATGGGAATGCGCCGGCCCACCAGGGGCAGGATCACGGTCTTGCCCACGAGGTCGCGATAGCGCTCGTCTTCCGGGTGCACCGCCACCGCCGTGTCGCCGAGCATGGTCTCGGGCCGGGTGGTGGCGACCACGATGAAGCGGCCCTTCTCGCCCTCCACCGGGTAGCGCAGGTGCCAGAGATTGCCCTTCGTCTCCACCGGCACCACCTCGAGATCCGAGATGGCGGTGATGAGCTTGGGATCCCAATTGACGAGGCGCTTGTCCTTGTAGATCAGCCCCTCGCGATAGAGCTGAACGAACACTTTCAGGACCGCGCGCGACAGCCCTTCGTCCATGGTGAAGCGCTCGCGCGACCAGTCGCAGGACGCGCCGAGGCGCTTCAACTGGCCGACGATGGTGCCGCCCGATTCCGCCTTCCAGGTCCACACCCGCTCGATGAAGGCGGCGCGCCCCATCTCCCGGCGACCCGGCAGCTTCTGGGCCGCGAGCTGGCGTTCCACCACCATCTGCGTGGCGATACCCGCATGGTCGGTGCCCGGCTGCCACAGCACGTCCTTGCCGCGCATCCGCTCGAAGCGCGCGAGGATATCCTGCAACGTGTTGTTGAGCGCATGGCCCATGTGCAGGGAGCCGGTGACGTTCGGCGGCGGAATGACGATGGAAAAGCCCGGCTTGTCCTTGCGCTCCGGACGGCCGCAGCGGAAAGCGCCCTCCTGCTCCCAGGCGGCGGCGATGCGGGCCTCGACGGAGGCGGGGTCGAATACTTTTTCGAGCATGGGCTAAAGCTCCACAGCCGCGACGCCCCGGTGCGCGGGACAAGCCCCGCGCGACCGGCATCCGTCGCGCTCGGCACGAGATGGGTTTCGTCGGGGGTTAAAGCCGCACAGGAAAGAAAAGGTCAACTGCGCAGCGCATCAGAGCAGCCCGGCGCTTTCCCCGGGGTATCGCCGAACGCCACTTGCCACGCCTCGGCCCCGCGCAGGTCACCGCAGTGAACCGGTGACCCGCTCGATCTCGGCGCGAACAAGCCGCTCCACGATGCCGGTCAGGTTCTGATCCAGCCACTCCTTGAGCATCGGGCGCAGGATCTCCTTCACGAGATCCTCCACCGTGCGCTCCTGCTGCGGCAGCACCAGATCGCCCAGCGACCGGAAGGCCGCGCCCACGGCCGCATCCACGGCGGGCGACAAGAGATCCTTTCGCGGCAATGCACTGCGGCGCTCACCGGAAGGTACGGCGCTGGCGGCGCGATTCGCGGGCCTCTCCGCGCCATTGGGCATCGTGCGGGATACGGCAGGCTCTTGCGCGCCGCGCTCTCGCACCCGAGGATTGGCAGCCCCCGCTGGCATCGCACCATAGCGACCGCCGACCGGCTGCGCGCGCACCGGAGGCAAATCCGATACCGGTCGCGCCGCCGCGACGGGTTGCCCCTGCTGGCCGGCAGCCCGCGTCGGCGCACCCTCTTGTGCCGGAATATCTCCCCGCGGCGCATCAGCCGGTGCCGCCCCTCGCGACTGCGACGCGAGACGGGCGTCGACCGGCACCCCTTCGCGCATCACCGCGCCGGATGCCTCCTCCCGCGCCACCGGTCCCCCTCGGCGCTGGTCCCCTGCATCATCCGCGCGACCGGCCTCGCCATCCGGTCTTCCAAGCATCGGCTGAGCCGGTTCGGCGCCGTGGTCCGCGGCGGCATAGCGCCCGCCGCGCGCCGCCGCGCCCGCCTCGCCCATGCCGTCCGGCGCAAGGCGCGTGGCATCCCGAAAGGGCTCCCCCTCCCCGGCATCGGACAGGGACTCTTCCAAGGGGTGCCCATAAAGACGCGGCTGGGCCTCCGACGCGACCCGACGCTCAGCCCCCTGACGCGGCCCGTAACCCGAAGCTGGCCGCCGATTCGAAACCATCGGGCGCGGCCGAGGCGGCGAAAGGTCAGCGGCGGAAACCTCGTCATCGGCGATGATGCGACGGATGGAATCGAGAATCTCTTCCATCGAGGGCTCTTGCGCCTTCGGACTTGCAGGCATGTCGCGACCTCGGCGGGAAAGGCCGGGTGCGGAAGGAGGAGCCGCACGCACCCGGAACCAGAATCATTAACAATTGGAAGTATGACACCGGCCGTCCGCGCCGCACCAGCGCCAACCCTCGCTGTCCCCTATTGACCGTCAGGCGTGCGCACACCAGCCCAGCTGTCGCGCACCTGATTGTAGTGCACCGCTGGATTGTAGACATTCACCTTCAGCTTGAGCGACGTCGCATCCATCTTGCCGATGATGGCGATCAGAGAATAGGCAGCCACGACCCGATCACGCTGCGCCGTCACCAATGCGGACTTTGAATTGGTCAATTCGCGCTGGGCATTCAGCACATCCGTGGTGGTGCGCTGGCCGACCCGCCATTCTTCGCGCACCCCCTCCAGGGCCAGAGTGTTTGCCGCAACCGCTGCCTGCGCCGCCTGGATCTGCACTTTCGTGGCCTCAAGCGCGCCCCAGTATTGCACCGCCTGCGAGCGGACCGCATCGCGGTTCACATCCACCTCGATTCGGGCCTGGCTCAGCAGTTCCTTCGTCTGGCGGATGTTCGCATACTCTTCACCCCCCTGATAGATCGGAACCGTCAGGTTGAGCCCCACCGCCGCGGTACCCTGCGACTGGACCGACAGCGAGGTGTCATAGCTCTGGGACACCTGGCCCTGCAGTGCGAGGTTCGGCATCAGGGCGCCTTCCGCCACCTTCACCTGAAAGGCGGCGGTATCCACCGCGAACTCGGAGGCCTTCACTGCCGGGTGGCTGCCGAGACCGGAGGAGATCACCTTGCCCAAATTATTGGGAATCATCCACTCGATGGACTTCGGAGTGGTGAGTGTTCCCGGCTCCACACCGATCACCTGCCGATACACCGCCTTCGCGGAGGAGAGGTCGGCGACCGCCTGGCTCACCTGATACTGCGCATCCGCCACCCGCGCCTCGGCCTGCGCCACGTCGGTGCGGGTCACCTCACCCACATTGAAGCGGTCACGGGTCGCGCGCAGCTCCTGCTCCAAGGCGGCGAGGTTCTGCCTCTGAAGATCCAGCAAAGCAATCGCTTGGATGACGTTCATGTAAGCGGTGACGCCGTTCAGCAGCACGGTCTGTTCGGTATTGCGCAAGGTCTCGCGCGAGCCCCGCACCTGCGCCTCGGCCGAACGGGTCGAGTTACCGGTGATGAAGCCGTTGAAAATGCTCTGGGTGGCGGTCAAGGCGAACGTGCGCGACCACAGATTTCCGCTCGACACCCCGGTTCCGGTGACGTTCTGGCGCTGCGCTTCTGGCCCTACCGAGGCGGTGCCCGACAGGGTCGGCCGATAGCCGGACAAGGCCTTGGGCACATTCTCGTCGGTGGCGCGGGTTCCCGCGCGCTGGGAATTAAGGCTGGGGTTGTTCACATAAGCGGAGGCGAGGGCCGAATCGAGCGGCTGGGCGCCCGCCGCGGTGACCGACAGCGCGATGCCCCCGAACCCCGCCAGGAAAGCGAATACGTTTCGGCGAATGCTCGTCGCAACCGACATCTAGATCTCCTGGACCGGGCACGGCACGCCATCCCAGTGCGCACAACGCACCCGCCGCGCGGTAACGAAGTGGCAAGATATCCGCAGCGCGGGGGTAACGAAACCAAGTGGTTCGATTCCCCCGTCGCTTTTCGGATTAGCGCGGCAATCGCGCCACAGGGGGGTCAGAAAACGAAGCGCGGCGCCGCTTTGAAGCCCGGCAGCGGGGGCACTGCGGCGTTGAAGGCGACCCGCTCGCTGGGCTTTCCGGCAATCTTGGTGAACAGGCTGGCCTGCCCCGCGCCACCGCTCCCGATCACCGCGACGAGACGCCCGCCCTCTTTGAGCTGGCCGAACAGATGATCGGGAATCACCTCCACGGCGCCTTCGATCAGGATCAGGTCGTAATCCGCCTCGGCGGCCCAGCCGGCGGCGAGCGGCCCCTGCATCACGGCCACGTTGTCCACGCCCAGGCCAGAGAGGGCAGTGTTGGCGGCGGCGGCGAGATCCGCCTCTTCCTCCAGCGCCACCACCTGCTGCGCGAGGCGCGACAGCAGGGCCGCGCCGTAGCCGGTGCCGGCGCCGATGTCGAGCACATGGTCCTTCTCGTCCACGTCCGCGAGCTGCACCAGCCGCGCCAGAATCATGGGCTCCATGAGATAGCGCGCCGGGGTCATGCCCGCGGCCGGGCGGATCAGCAGATCGTCGTCGATATAGGCCAGCGACTTCAGCGCCGGGGGCACGAACTTTTCGCGCGGGATATCGAGCATGGCGCCGACGATGCGATGGTCCGTCACGTCGTTGGTGCGGACCTGCCCGTCCACCATGCCGCGGCGAAGCTCGACGAAATCGATCATGTCTTCCCTCCGGACCACAACGCCCGGGCGCCTTGGCGGGGCGGCCCGGCGGGTCAACTCGGCTTCAAGAGCCACATTGCGGCCCCTTTTGCAAGGCGCCAAAGGAGGCTTGCCGCACCCCCGCGCGCGGGCTGCCACAAGGTCGCGCGCGGCGCGCGCCGTGGCAGCGCGTCGCACCGCACCGGAGGGACCTTGCTTCGGCCGATTTCCGACGCACCATCATCTCAACCTTCAGGCAAGCGGAGACTGCGGCCATGACCAATGCCATCCCCCTCGCGGAAGCCGCGCCCGACGCCCCATCCGAGGCCGCGATCCACGATCTCGTTTACTCCTTCTACGATGCGGTGCGCGCGGACCCGCTCATCGGCCCGGTGTTCGCGGCAAAGATCGCGCCCGAGGCGTGGCCGGCCCATCTGGCCAAGATGTGCGATTTCTGGTCGTCCGTGCTGCGCAAGAGCAAGCGTTATGACGGGCGTCCCCTGCCCCCGCATCTCACGCTCGGCCCCGTCGGCGACGCCCATTTCGCCCGCTGGCTGACCTTGTTTCGCCCAGTCGCGCGGCGGGTGCTGGATCACGAGGCGGCCCTGCGCGCCATCGCTCATGCCGAACGCATGGCCATGAGCTTCCGCATGGGCATTGCCGTTCACAAAGGCGAGGACAGCACCCGCATCGGCCCCCTGCCCGAGGAGCCGTGAGGCCCCACGGTCCCGCCACCGCGCTCGCGCGCCGGCTCCGTCGCGGCCATCAGGCGGTCGCCTGCTCCTCCTGTTCGGCGAAGGCGACAACGCGCGAGCGGCCGCTGGTCTTGCCCCGATACATGGCGGCATCCGCGCGACGGATCAGGCTCTCGGCGCTCGTGATCCCGGCGCGGCCCACCGCCACGCCCACACATGCGGAAATATTCGCCTCGCCGACCGACAACGTGAACGGCTCGTTCAGAAGGTCGAGCACCTTGGTCGCGACCGCCATGGCTTCGTCCTGCGTCTCGATTCGCGGCAGGAAAATGATGAATTCATCCCCCCCCACGCGCGCCACCGTATCCTCGGCGCGCATGGCGCCCGACAGGCGGCGGGCAACCAGCGTGAGCAGTTCGTCGCCCGCCGCATGCCCCCAGCGATCGTTCACGGGCTTGAACCGGTCGAGATCAATGAACAGAACGCCCACCAGCCCCTGCGGATGGCGCTTCAGGGTGAGCGCCTGTTCGATCCGGTCGGCGAGCAGGGTGCGGTTCGGCAACCCGGTCAGCGCATCGAAATTCGCCCGCAGCCAGATTTCCTCTTCCTGGTGCTTGCGCGCCGTGATGTCCGACATCAGCGCCACATAGCCCGAAAGCCGGCCATCCGACTGCACGATGGCGCTGACCACCGTGCGCTCGACCGACAGCTTGCCGTCTCGGCGTCGATTCGCGATGTCGCCTTCCCAGCTCCGCTTGGTGGCGAGACTCTTGAAGATCGGCCGGTAAAAGCTGAGCCCGTTGCGTCCCCAGGCCAGCATCTTGGGCTTTTGCCCCAGCACATCTTCGGCGCGATACCCCGTGATCTCGCCAAAGGCCGGATTGACGCGAATGATCTCCCATTTGCCGTCGGTGACCATGATGCCTTCCGCCGCGGCCTCGAAGACGCGCTCGCTGATGAGCACCTCTTCTTCGAGTTGCACCGCGCGGGTGATGTCCGAAAAAGCAAGGATGGCACCGGTCGGCGCACCTGCGCCCGCCGGCTGGAATCGCCGCCCCTCCACGCTGACCCACACGCGGCGGCCTTCAGCGTCGCTCACAATGTACAATTCCTCGCGAATGTCCTCCTGGAGGCAGCGGACCGAGGGACGGCGCGCATGCGGCACCGCCTCGCCCTTGGCGTCCAGGAGAGGAATGGCGCGCGCCTTCAGGCCCGCCGCGTCGGAGCGCAAAATCTGCAGGGCCTGCTCGTTCCACGCGACCACTTCGCCACTCTCATCCACCAGCAGCATGCCGGCCGGAACAGCCTCGAAGATGCCGCGATAGCGCGCTTCGCTCTCCCTCAGGCTGCGCTCCAGCTCGAACCGATCGGTCACGTCGTGGATGATCGAATAAAGGGCTGTGTCCTTGCCCGCCGTTACAGGCCCCGAAAAGACTTCCACCATGCGGATGGCGCCGGACGCGAGCCGATGGGGAAAGACGAAGGAGGGAGGCACCCCGGTCTTGGCCTCCGCCATGCAACGGGCAATTTCATCGCGGGACAGGCAGTTGATATCGGCGATGTTCATCCCGGTCAGCTGCTCGCGCGTATAGCCGTAAAAGCTCGCGGCGGCGGCGTTCGCGGCAAGAATCCGTCCATCTCTCGGATCCGTCAGCAGCTTGACCGAATGGTTCTGGTCGAACAGCGCGTGATAAAGGGCTTCTTGCCGGGCAAGGGCCGCGCGTTGGCGCACGTTCCGAAGGGCGAGAAGAATCAGGGCGGCGGCTAGCCCGATCAGTGCCAATGTCCCGAGCAGGTTCGTCCAACGGTGAGCGGTGACGGCTGCATCGTGCGGCGCCAGCATATCGGCCGTGGACAAGCCCACGAAGATGACGACCGGCAGATCGCGGAGCCGCGCCCAGGCATAGATGCGCTCGATGGGCTCATGGGTCGCCACCGCCGTAAACACGCCCTGCGCAGGCGCATCGGGCCTCAGATACGGGCGCGAAACCTTCACCGCCCGGCCCAGCAAGGTACCTACCTCGCTGCTGCGCGCGAGGTAGGTACCATCGGGGATATGAACCGCGCCGACCGTGTCGTTGCGCCCCAGCACCACCAGCGACAACTCTTCGGAAAGAAACTGCGGCGACACCAGCATGACAATGACGCCACCGAACCCTTCGGTCGTCAGGATCGGACGCGCCATCGGCACCACCCAGCGTGTGCCGGCTTCTTCACGCCGCGCCTCACCCATGGTGAGCCCGTCGTCGAAGGCCTGTGCCCTTTGCTCCTGAAAGAACGACGCATCGGCGATGCTGTGCCAAGCTGGGGCCACGCCGCTGGTTTCAATAAGGCGTCCCTGCGCATCATAGATGAGAATCTGAGCTTCGGCCGATGCCGGCAACAGAGCGAGCCCCTGCGTCGCGAGCAACTTGAAGCGTTCGGGCGCGCGGGCGTAATCCCGGCGCAAGGTCTGAAGCAAATAGTCCACCCCCCGGAGTGTGGCAGACAGCTGCTGGCGCGCCGCTTCGGCAACTTGCTGCGCCCGCAGACGCCCAGCAGCCAGAACATCCCGCCGCGATGCGGTAAATGAATACTCCGAATAGACCCAATAACTTGAAACTAGCGCTAAAAATACCGCAATAGCTACCAATATACCAGTTGCGCCAAACTTTATACGCATCAGAAACGGCCTTGAAACTCGGTCCACATGGAAGCTGCAACGGTAAGACCGTACGTGACATTACGTCATTGAACAATACCCTTTTTGGTATACTTCAGACCCCTGCCCGGCCGAGACCTTAACTCAACCCTCATATTTTCCATCGGCACGATAGACACAGGGTTTGTGTGGGGACTCCCCGATCTTTTCCGCCGGTTTCGAAATCGCGACGCGACATCTGAGGTTTCGAAACCCCGTGGAAATCGCCTGATGCGACCTTGCGCATAAGGTTCCCCCGCCGTAAGAACCGCACTTCGTGAGGCCACGTGGCGGAGTGGTTACGCAGCGGACTGCAAATCCGTGTACGGGGGTTCGATTCCCTCCGTGGCCTCCATTTTCGCGCGCAGCGTCGGCCGCCAAACCTTACGGCCATCACGCCCGGCATTACCGCCCAGGCGCCATCCGATCCGACACGGCTTGCAGCGCACGACGGCGTCCATTGACTTGCCGCGGCCATGGCGCTTGAACTGCGCACCAAGCGGCCGGCCCGTGCCCGCCGCCGGAGAACCGCATGAAAGCAAAACCGGTCCCCCCGTCGCGGGAGCCCGTGAGCAATGACGAGACGGTGTCGATCCTGCGCCGGCTCCTGCTCTCGGATGGCAAGCGACACTGGAAGGGCTATGCCCTCGCCTTTTCCTTCATGGCGATGATGGGCGCCTGCACGGCCGCCCTCGCCTATTTGATGAAGGATGCCGTCAACGCCATTTTCATCCACCCGACCCCTGAGGGCGTCTGGCTGGTGTCCGGCGCGGTGATGCTGCTGTCCATCATCAAGGGCGCGTCGGCCTACGGGCAGTCGATCACCATGTCGCGGGTCGGCAACCGCATCGTCGCCGACAATCAGAAGCGCGCCTTCGACAAGCTGATGCTTCAGGACGTGTCCTTTTTCGCCAGGCGGCACACGGCGGAGGTCTCCTCCCGCTTCAATGCCGGCGCCAACGGCGCGCGCGGCACGCTGGATCTGGTCATCTCCTCCATCGGGCGCGACATGCTGTCCCTGCTCATGCTGGCGACCGTCGCCATCGTGCAGGATCCGTTCCTCGCGTTGATCGCCCTGGTGGTGATGCCGGTTGCCGTGTTCGGCACCCGCAAGCTCATCCGCCGCGCCAAGGGGCTGTTCACCACCGGCTTCAAGTCGGGTGTGAAGCTCTCATCCATCGCGCTGGAGGTGTTCCAGGGCATCCGAACGGTGAAGGCTTACACGCTCGAACCGGAGATGCGCACCCGCACCCACGCCTATATCGATGACGTGGAGCGCAACGCCAATCGCCTCGTCAAGACCCAGGCGAAGTCGAGCCCGCTCATGGAGACGCTGGGCGGGCTCGCCATCGGCGGCGTCATCCTCTACGCCGGCTACAACGTGATCGTGGTGGGCAAGTCGCCGGGCGAGTTCTTCTCGGTGCTGACCGCGCTCCTGCTCGCCTATGAGCCGGCCAAGCGCCTCGCCCGCCTGCATGTGGACCTGGTGACCCACATGATGGGCGCCCGCATGCTGTTCGAGCTGCTTGATTCGAAGGCTCCGGAAGAGGACCCGCCCGGCATGCCCGATTTGCCGCGCCCCCATGGGCGGGTCGAATTCAGCGGCGTGGTGTTCGGCTATCGCCCCGGCGAACCGGTGCTGCGCGGCATCGACCTCGTCGCCGAGCCGGGCCAGACCACAGCGTTGGTGGGCCAGTCGGGCGGCGGCAAGACCACGGTCATCAACCTCATCGAGCGCTTCTACGACCCGCAGGCGGGCGTGGTGACCTTCGACGGGGTGGACACGCGCGCGGTCACCCGCCGCTCCGTGCGGGCCGCTGTCGCGCTGGTGAGCCAGGATGTCTACCTGTTCTCGGGCACGGTCCGCGACAACATCGGCTACGGCCGGCCCGGCGCCACCGAGGAGGAGATCGTCGCCGCCGCCCGCGCCGCCCATGCCCACGACTTCATCATGGGCTTCGAGACCGGCTACGACACGGCCGTGGGCGAGCATGGCGCACAGCTCTCCGGCGGCCAACGCCAGCGCATCGCCATCGCCCGCGCCTTCCTGAAGAACGCGCCGATCCTCCTGCTCGACGAAGCCACCGCCGCCCTCGACAGCGAATCGGAAGCGGAAGTGCAGAAGGCGCTGCATGAGCTTCAGCACCAGCGCACCACCATCGTCATCGCCCATCGCCTACAGACGGTGGTCCGCGCGGACAAGATCTGCGTCATCGATGGCGGCCGGGTGATGGAATCAGGCACCCACGAGGAACTGCTGGCCCGGAAGGGTCGCTATTACGGCTTCTATCACCTGCAGTTCACCCACGAGCGCGACACCGCCGGCGACGACCCGAGCGCCCTTCTGCCCGCTTGATTTCACCCCGTCCTCCGGCCGCCGCGGCCGGAGGATTTCCACAGGCTGCGATCACGCCGTCCGCTTTTGGGCTTCACAAGCAGGAAACCGGTTGCTATATCGCCGGCCTCGGTCGCGAACGACCTGGTCCCCGATAGCTCAGTTGGTAGAGCGTTCGACTGTTAATCGAATGGTCGCAGGTTCGAGTCCTGCTCGGGGAGCCATTTCTTTCTCACGGACATTTTCCTCGGACTCATGCCCGCGCCCCTGGACAAGGGAGGCCGTCGGCTCCCGGACGTCCGCCTCGCCCGGTTCCCCCCACACACGTTGACTTCCCAAACCTTGGTCGGGTCCTCCATCCCAGCCAGGGATGCGCCAGCGATGCTGTCGCGAAACACAGGCCGCCGTCAGGGTCGGCCAGCGGGCGCGAAGGCCGTCATCGGGTCAGCGCAGGGTCCACCCGATCGGCGTCCTCCAGACCGGCCGCGAGAGCGCCTCAGAAGGTGCGTGGCGGCCATCTTCGGCTCTTCCCCTGGAACCCTTGTCGCATCGCGCCACCAAGCTGCACCCTCAGCGTCGCGCCGGTGGAGAAGCCAGCCTATGGCGCCCCCTCCCTGTTCCGCGAGCAGAACAGGTCCAAGTTCGCACCAGGGACCCCCTCGGGCATTTTCAAGCGCGCTCGAATCGGCCGCCGCGCGAAGAGAAGCTGCGCGATCGCGCCAGCCCCTGCGCGGATGCGCCTTAAGGCGTTTTCCCTTCGCACCGGCTCGCGTCATCCGCTCCACGCTTTGCAGCCCCATTTTCCTCACGCGAACCGGAATCCGGTTCGCGTGACATGCTCTAAAGGCGAACGGCGTGGATGCAGAAGGCGTGGCTGGGCGGTGCGCGCCGCTCACCCTCGCGGGTGCTCACCGTGGCGGCGTAGAGGTCTTCAATCGCCTCCTGGGACAGCCAGGGACCCGGCAGCGCCTCCCCGAAGGGGCCGCAGGATGCGCCGGTGAAGGCGTAATCCGGCACGTCCGGATCGGTCATGGCTTCGACATCGGCCAGATCCACCAGCTGAAACCCGTTGTAGCCGCAGGCGCCCAGCGTGGCGATGAGGGCAAGGCCCGCCCCCGCATCCTTCACCGCGACGGAAAGCGGCTTCACCAGCTGCCGGAGCAGGTGATTCAGAACCACCTGATTGGCGTCGCCCGCGTCGACCTTGATGTGGCGCGGCGTGCCGAACCGGTCGAACAGATCGCCGAGCGTCAGACCCGGCGCCGCACCGCTCTCGGTCTCGACGGCGTCCACGGCCGCTTCCACCACCGTGAGGCGCTTGGCGGCGATGGCATCGGCGAACCGCGCGCGCGCGGTGGCCGCCAGGGTCGGGTCGGGCTCGAGCGCGACCACCTCGAAGTCCTTGGCCAGAAAATATGCGGTGTCGTCGCCTGTGTTCAGGCCGAGGTCCATGATGAACCGGCTGGAATCGGCAAAGACGGTCATGGGAGGGTGCGCTCCTTGGGGATGGCATAAAGGACCGCGCCGCTGCCGCACCAACCATGGGTGCGCATGAGCACGGCGTAATCGGGAAGTTCACGCATGAGCCACGCCGGCGTATCGATGAGGCCGGCGGCATCGTGATGGACCGTGGCGGCAATGATCGGGCGGTGGCGCAGCAGGGTTTGCCGGGCACCCACCAGGGCCTTGAGCTCGCCGCCCTCCAGATGCAGCTTCACGAAGCTCGGATCGAGCGCGAGCGCATCCAGCGGCACCGCTGCCCGCAAGGTCTGGCCGCTCGCGGCGATGCGCGAGCACGGGCCCAATCCGCGATGAAAGCGAACCGCAGCGGCGCGGTCGCCGAGAACGGCATCCAGGATCAGAACGCGGGCGCGCAAATCCAGATCGAGTTGATCGACCCAGGCCTGAAGGGCGGCCCGGTTGTCGGGATCCGGCTCCACGGCCCAGATGGCGGAGATCGGGCCGGGCGCCCGCTCCAGAAGCCGGGCGATGACCGCGCCATGGTGCGCGCCGCCGTCCAGCGCCCGCTCTCCAGGCCGGAGCGCGCGCGTGACGTCCGGAATGAAGAAACAGGTGGCCGGCTCCACCGGAGCGCCCGCGAAGTCCCATTCCTGCCGGGCGAATCTCCAGGCGGCGACGCGCAGGTAATGGGCCCGCGATTCCGCATCACTGAAGCCCCCGAGGACCCGCCCGGCGGCCTCCAGCTCGTCCGCACCGAGGCGCGGCGCGAACCAGCCGCTGGCGAGGGGCCGCTGATCGACGAAGGCCTCGGTGACGTCGTGGAGGGGGACGCAATGGCGCCAGCCCAAGTCGTTCAGCATCTCTTCGGTCTGCGTAAAGGGCCGGCCGGCGTCAGCGATCGCGACCAGCGCCCCGGCTCGGACTCCCGCCGGCACCACGTCCGGCGCCAGCATGCAGATACCCGCCCAGGCCGGATCGTTCACATAAGCGGACGCCTCGGCGTCGATCACGCCGGAGACCGCCTGGCCCACCGCCCGGAAATAGGCGTGGCCGCGCCGGCCGAGGGCGGAGGCACCGTAAATCCAGAGGGGCCGCGCTCCGGGCCGCACCGGAGCGCCTGCCGGGGCACGCGCATTGACCCTGGCGAGAAGATCACGCGCGGTATCCTCACCCGGAATATGATCGAAGTGCCGTCGCACGTGCGCGTCGGAGACAAGACGGAGATGGGCGCTCGCACGGCGAGGCATCAGGCGCCTCGTCCGTTCCAAGCCGGCGCTGTCGTGGCGTCTGGCATCTCTTCCTCGCATGGGCGCAGTTTGAATGCGCTCCCCTTATCGTCACGATAGGCTCGGAGGCTGGCGCCGGCCTGTACTGCTCCAGGCCGTCCGCGCCAGCTGCCGCGCCGGCGGCCCCGCCATTGGCGCCCGCGTGGCGCGTGGCCATCGCGTTCAGGGCGTCATCCGACGCATCTTCTGCCGGCGAACCGGAAGCTGTTGCGCGTGAACCCGCTTAAAGCAGCAGCGACGCGCCGACCTCGCCCTCGCTGATGATCATGGCCGGCGGATAGCCCTGGTCCAGGAAGGACTGTCGCAGCTCCTCACGGGCGATGAACACCACGGAGGTCCGCAAGTTCTTCGCCGAGGGATTGGCCGGTGGGGGGATCACGAGGATGCGCCGCTCAAGTCCCACATCCCGCAGCAATTGCCCGAGAACCTGCCCGTCGTCCACGCCCGCGACCAGCAGCCGCTCGACCTCGGCAATGCTGTTGGCGAACCGCGCGAGAGTCTGCGCCATGACCATCAACGGAAGCCGATCGCTATGCTCGAAAGTGCCGGTGAGGCTCGGATTGAGGTGGCAGATACGGCAAATGATCTCGTAGACGGTGATGTAATCCTTGGCCTTGAATGCCGCGCGCAGCGCCAGGCGCATGCGGTGTTCCATGAAATGGTCGATGAGACCGCGGAACGACCTCGCCATCTCCTCGGTGGCGGAAATATTGCGGCGGCGCAGCAGGCTGAACACCATGTATTCGACACCGCCGCGATACTGGTCCCAGGAGTTCACCGCCGCCGCGAGATCCGCCTGCGCGTTGCCCGGCTGTCCGGGGTCGCGGGGCATCGCGCGGTAGCAGGGCGCCCGCTGGAACGCCACGGGCCCTTTCGCCGACACCGTCGTGAGGTGGCTGAAGGCCCAATGACACAGATGCGGGGTCGAGACGATCATGCGCACCGCGTCTGCGCGATACACCGCGACCTCGGGAACGATATGGTGCTGGACGATGTGTCCGATCAGGTCCGCTTCGTCGCCGGGCCGGAAGATCTTCAGTTCATCCGGCTGCAGATGCGACAATTCCCCGTTGACGTTGCCGACATCGTCATAGATCTCCCAGGGCGCGTAGCAGGCGCAGATGTCCGGGTTGGACTGCATGAAGCGGATGGTGTCGGCCACCGCATCGGGAATGAGCAGGGCATCGTCGGCCAACGCGATCAGATACTTGCCGCGCGCGCGGTGAAGCGCGCTGAGCGGGTTGGACGGCCCCTTCGCCTCGACTTGCTTGAAATAATGGATGGGCATGCCCTGGGCGCGGAAACGCTCGACCACATCGGCCGTGGCATCGGTTGAACTGTCGTCCGAGACCACGATCTCATACGAAAAGCCCCACCCTTCGCTCCATGTTCTGATCTGCGGCAGCACATAGTCCAGGGCCTGCGCCCGGTTGCGGGTCGGCATGCAGATGCTGAGGGTGACCTCCTCGGCCCTCTCCGACCGACCGTTGGGCCGCATTTCCGGAATGAAGGGGTTAATCATGGCAGGTGGTTCTCCGCTGCGTCATCGCGGGCTGGGAAAGGCGGAAATGCGGGACGCGCCACGCCAAAGGCGGGCTTGCTCCAGCGGGTGGGCGCCGTCGAAGGCGGGACCGTTGCGGCCCATGAGTCGGAGCCGCGCCCCTCGCGCCGGCGATGACCGGTCACAGGCGCTTGGCTCCTCCGCTCGGCGCCTCTGGCGGTCGCCGGTCGCAAACACGAGCGTCATGCCCGCCGTCCCCCCAGGGCACGCGACGGCCCGCCGCCAGGTCGCTCCGCGCTCTGAATACGGCCTCCCTTAGGGGCCGATGATTGCCTGTGGCTGTCTTGCGAGCATCAGGCTTCCGGCGGCGGCCGCGGACGGTCATCCAAGCCGGCGCGGGCCGCCCTTGTAGTTCTCGAACAGCATCTTCGGCACGATGAGGCCAACGGTCATGGCGAGGATGAGGATGAGCGCGGTGATGCCGTTCACGGTCGCGCTCACGAGAAGCTGGGCGGAGGCCGAGGCGCCCTGCGTGGTCAGCTCCACCAGCGCCGCCGCTGATTCGAACAGGAACACCCCCGGCACCATTGATACCACCGAGGCGAAGGCGAAGCCGGCGAATGGATAGCGCAGCCGGGCCGCCACCGGCGCCGCGATCAGCCCCACGATCAGGCAGGCGGCGAGGCTGCCGGCGGCGAGGCTCACACCGGAGGCCAGCAGCAGCCACCGCACCCCGTGGGCCAGCATGCCCACCAGCACCGGGACCGGAAGCATGCGCCATGGCATGTTGAAGAAGGTGCCGTAGGCCGCCACCGCGATCCCCGCAGCGACCACATCACGATACCATGGCACCACCGTCGCAGGTCCTTCGGTCGGAAGCCTGAAGTCGCCGACCGTGAGGCCGAGCAGCAGCCCGGAGCAGATCATCAGCACCACGAGCCCGGCGAACACCAGCCGTGCGGAGCCGATGGTGATGCGGGAGCGGGCGAGGTCAATGGTGCCGTTGAGCACATGGGGCCCCGGCACCAGCACCATGCACGGACACACCAGCACCAGGCGCGGATCGACGCCGATGTCGAGTTGGATGGCGATGACGCCGGCCACGCCGGCGAGCAACGCGGCGGCGAACGGCTGGATCAGCGCGTTGGTGGACAGATGGGAGATCGCGCGCCGCAACAACGCGCCGCAGCAGGCGCTGAGGGCGATGACCGCCATGGTGGCAAGCGTGACCGCGCCGAAGATCACCCCCAGGGCGACCGCGCCCGCAGCCGCCAGGGCAGCGAAACGGATCACGTTCACCGGGGGGCGGCGGGTGATGGCGTCAAGCTCGGTGGCGGCTTGGTCGCGCCCCATGCGGCCCGCGGCCACCTCGTCGATGAGGTGCAGGACGGCGGCCACCTTACCCATGTCGACGCTGGTGGGCTTGGCGGACAGGATAATGGGGGCGGGATGGCCCTCCACGAACAGGACCACCTCGCCCCAGCGCAGCAAAAGATCCGCTTCGGCGCCGAGCGCGGTGCCGAAGCGACGGATGGCGGCACGGGTGCCTTCCGACGCCTGTCCGTTGATGAAGAGCACGCCGGCGGCGGTGGCGATGGTGTCGGGAACGCTGGACATATCACGAGGCACGGTGCGGCCCATCCCATGCTGCGCGAGGCGCCCCACGCGCCTCCCCCACGGCGCAGCTACGGCGTGTTGCGGGTGGAACGTCAAGGGCCTCGCCGGGCCGCCACCCGCCGCAAAAGGGTCACATCGGCAGCACCACCACCTTGGCGCCGCCCGGCACGCGGCCGTAAAGGTCGATAATGTCCTGGTTCATCATGCGGATGCAGCCGGAGGACACCGCCTCGCCGATGGACCAGGGCTCGTTGGTGCCGTGGATGCGGTAGAGGGTGTCCTGCCCGCCCTTGTACAGATAGAGCGCGCGGGCCCCCAGGGGATTTTCCGCCCCGCCCGCCATGCCGCCGGCCCAGGGCTGATATTTCTTGGGCTCGCGGGCGATCATGGCATCGGTGGGCCGCCAGCTCGGCCACTCGCGCTTGGAGCCGACGCTGGCGGTGCCGGAAAACTCCATGCCCGCGCGGCCGACGCCCACGCCGTAGCGCAGCGCCTTGCCATTTTCCTGCACCAGATAAAGGAAGCGGTTCTTCGGATCGACCACGAGGGTTCCCGGCGTCTGTCCGGTGGGGTCGTTCACGAGCTGGCGCACGTTGCGCGGCTGCATCTCCTGCGGATCCACCGCGGGAATGGAAAAGCCGCCGTCCCGCACCGCTCCATAGCGGCGGGCATCGTTGGGGGAGATGCCCGCCTTGCCATCGGCCGGCGGCCCGTTGGGCGAGGCGGTGACGCAGGCGCCAAGCGCCAGCGGCAGCAGCAGGACCGCAAGGATGCGGGGAAACGGGCGCGGAGCCGGGGACACGGCGGGGCAATCCCTGTCCATCGGCGCGCTCACTCCCCGGTCGCCTGACGGCGGCGGGCCTCGGCAATGGCACGCTTGAAGCTGGCATAATCCAGGGTGGAGGCGAGCAATGGCCCGACGAGATAGGCCGGCGTGCCCTGGAGGCCGATGGATTCCGCCTGGGCGTTGTTGCGCTTCAGCAGCGTCGCGATCTGCGGTCCGTGAAGGGCAAGGTCGAGGTTGAGCCGATCCATGTCGACACCCGAGCCCTTCACCACCTCCAGCATCTGTTCCTTGGGGATCTTGCGCCCCGGAATGGCCATGAGGGCGTCGTGCACCGCGTCGTATTTGCCCTGGTACTTGGCGGCAAGGGCGAGCTGGGCGCCATAGACCGAGGCTTCGGTGAGAATGGGCCAGTCCTTGTAGACCACGCGGATGCGCCCATCCTCCTTCACCACCCGCACGAGGTCCGGCGTCGCCTTCTTGCAGAAGGGGCAGTTGTAGTCGAAGAAGGCGACAATGGTGACGTCGCCGTCAAGATTGCCGGCCATGGGGGCGTCGGGGTCCCGCAGGATGCCTTCCACGTCCACGCCCTGGGCGTGCGCGCCGCCGATCCCCGCCGCAAGCGTCAGCGGGGCGAGGAACAAGGCGGCGAGGCGGATGAAGTCCCGGCGTCGCATATCAATCTCCGAATTGGGGGTCACAGTCTGGCCTTGGCTACAAGGTTTTCGATGTCCTGCGCGGTCACCGCGCCGGTGATGCGGCTGCCGGGCAGCTCCTGCCCGGCGCCGTCCACCAGGAACAGGGTCGGCGGGCCGACCACGGCAAAGCGGGACATCAGGGCGCGCTCGCCCTCGCCATAGGCGGTCACGTCGGCCGCGATGCGCGGCAGGCCCGCGAGCTGGCTGCGGATGGCGGGATCGTCCATCACCCGCTCGTTCGATTTGCACACGGTGCACCAGCCGGCGGTAAACGACACCAGCATCGGCCGTCCGTCGGCCTGCGCGAGGGCCGCATCGAGAGCCGCGGGGGTGGACACGCGCACCTCCTGCGCGGGCGCCGGCGCGGTGTGTGCCCCCGCCGCGAGAAACGAGAGCGGGCGCAGCGGATCACCCGCGCCGCCGGCGGCGCCGATCAGCAAGGTGCCGCCATAGATCAAGGCGACGAGCCCGGCGGCTTTCGCCAGCCGCAGCACCGGCGGATGGCCGGGCCGGCTCCGATCGAGGCCACCCAGGAACACACCAACGCCCACCGCCAGCGCGCCCCACAGGGCAAGGCCGGCCGGCGCCGGCATGAGGCGTGTGGCAAGCACCGCCGCGACGCCGACGAACAGCACGCCGCACACCTGCTTGATGCGCACGAGCCACGGCCCGGAGCGCGGCAGAATGCGGGCGCCGAAGGTGCCGACCAGGATCAACGGCGCGCCCATGCCCAGGCCCAGCATGAAAAGGGCCGCCCCGCCGCGCGCGGCATCGCCCGTCTGCGCGGCATAGAGCATAGCGGCGGCGAGCGGCGGCGTCACGCAGGGGCCGACCACCAGCGCCGAGGCAAAGCCCAACGCTGCGGCCCCGGAAAGAGAGCCGCCGCGGCCCTGGGGCAGCCGGCGCGCCAGCCCCGACGGCAAGGCCAGCTCGAACAGGCCGAACATGGACAGGGCCAGCAGCAGAAACACGACCGCCATGGCGCCGAGCGCCCATTGCGTCTGCAACGCCGCCTGAAGGTTCGCGCCCGACCAGCCGGCCGCGATCCCGAGCACCCCATAGGCAACGGCGATCGCCAGCCCATAAGCGGCGGAAAGGGCAAAGCCGCGCGCGGGTCCCGGCCGTTCCCCCGCCCCGGCCAGGATGCCGGAGAGAATGGGCAGCATGGGAAACACGCAAGGGGTGAAGGCCAACAGCAGGCCAAAGCCCAGGAAAGCCACCAGCAGCACCGCCAGGTTGCCGCCGAACAGCGCCGACGCCCGATCCGGCGCGGCGTCCTCCGGAAGGCCCGCGGCGGCAGGCATTTGCGTGATCGTCTTTGGCGCGATCGCCATCGGGGGAGAGCCTTGCGCACCGGCCGGCACCCCGGCCGAAGGCGGCGACGACAGCGGCGCCGGGCTCAGGCGCGCCAGCGTCGCGCCCGCCCCCGCGAACTCCGACCCAGCCGTTTCGATCTTCAGGCTGGCGAGGTCCACCACGCGTTCCACCACGGGATAGCAGATGCCCGCCTCCGCGCAGCCCTGGTAGGACACCTTGATCTCGCCCTGCGCCGGCAGGCCCCCGACGGTGGCTTCCGCCGCGTGGTGATACACCTCGACCGCACCGAAGTTCGGGTCGTCCTTCGCCTCGCCGGGGCTAGTGGCGAGGGCAACGGGCGTGCCGGCGCGCGCCGCCTTCAGGCTGTCGCGATAGAGGTAGGTGCCGGGCGCGATCTGCCAGCGCAGGGCCAGCGTGCCATCGGCGGCGCGCGTCGCCTCCAGGCGGAAGGCCTCGTCCGCTTTCAGGGGCTTCGAGGCGGCGGCCGGTCCCGCCAGCGTCGAGACCGCCGCCAGCACCGGCACAGCGATACGAAGGAGCATTCTCATCATCATGACGGGCTCCCTCGGATGCCCACCTTAAGCCAGCCTTAAGCTGCGGATAGAAGGTTGCGGCAGGAGGCACAGGCAATGCGCATACTCGTGGTCGAGGATGATCCGGTGCTGCTCAATGGGTTGAAGGTGGGGCTCGGGCTGTCCGGGGCGACGGTGGACGAGGTCTCCACCTGCGCCGACGCACGCGCGGCCCTGGCCTCCAGCCGTTTCGATGCGGTGGTGCTGGACCTGATGCTGCCGGACGGGTCCGGGCTCGAGCTGCTCGCCGCCCTGCGCGCCCGCGACGATGCCACCCCGGTGCTGTTGCTGACCGCCCTCGACGACACCGGCGACCGCGTGCGCGGCCTGGACGCGGGGGCCGACGATTATCTCGGCAAGCCGTTCGACCTCGACGAGCTGGCCGCGCGGGTGCGGGCCATCGCCCGGCGCGGACACGGCCGCGCCGGGCCGACCCTCAAGGCTGGCGGCTTGGAACTCGACCCCGCGACCTTGTCCGCGACCCTGGACGGGCATGCGGTGACCTTGTCGCGGCGTGAATTCGCTGTGCTCTCGGCGCTCATGGAGCGGCCGGGCATCATCCGCTCCAAGGCGGAGATCGAGGAGCGGCTGTACGGCTGGCAAGAGGAGGTGGAAAGCAACACGGTGGAAGTCCACATCCACAATCTCCGATCCAAGGTCGGGCGCGGCGTCATCGAGACCGTGCGCGGGCTGGGCTATCGGCTGCCGGGGCCGCAATGAACTCCCTCAGGCGGCGGCTCTTTCTCATCCTGCTTGTGGCCACCGGCGCCATCTGGCTGTGCGCGGCGGCCTGGACCACCCTGTCGAGCCGCAGCGAGCTGGAGCGCGTCCTCGACACCCGCCTGCAGGAGGCGGCGCGGATGGTGCATTCGCTGGTGGCGGACGGCAACGTCACTGCGGCGGCGCAGGCGCCCGCTTTCTCGGACACCGGCTACGAACGCCAGCTCTCGTGCCAGATCTGGTCCCTGGGCGGCAAGCTCGTCGCCCGCTCCAGCGGCGCCCCCGACTCGGCGCTATCCGGCCCGGACGAAGGCTTTTCCCAGCGGGAGGTGAATGGCGAGGATTGGCGCGTCTACACCATCCTGGACACCGACAAGGGCGTGCGGGTCATGGTGGGCGACCGCTCCGGCCTGCGCGACCGCCTGGTGAGGGACCTCGTGGCCGGACTGCTGGGGCCGCTGGTGCTGGTGGTGCCGCTGCTCGGGCTGCTGATCTGGGTGAGCCTCGGTCGCGGCCTGCGCCCGCTCGAAACGGTGGCGACGGACATTGCCCAGCGCGACGGGGAGGACATGCGAGCCGTCTCTCCCGCCGACGCGCCGATCGAGGTGCGGCCCCTGCTCGAAGCCCTCAACGGCCTGTTCCGGAAGGTGGAGGCCGCCCGGCTCCACGAACGCGAGGTGACCGCCTTCGCCGCCCACGAGCTGCGCACCCCCCTCGCCGGCCTGAAGACCCAGGCCCAGATTGCCCTTTCCGCCCCTGACGGCGCCACCCGCGAGGGGGCGCTGCGGCAGATCCTCGTTTCGGTGGACCGCACCGCGCGCCTGGTGCGCCAACTGCTCGCGCTCGCAAAGCTCGAAGCCGATCCGCCCCAGGCGCCTGAATGGGTGGACGCGGGTGCGCTGCTGCGGGAGATCGCGCAGCAATCGCCGCCTCCCGCCGGGGTCACGGTGCTCATCGACGCGGATCTGGACGGCCTGACGCGCCCCGGCGGCCGCGAGGCGCTGCATCTGGTGCTGCGCAATCTCCATGAGAATGCGGTGGAGCACATGGGCGGCACCGGGCTCATCCGCTGGCGCCGCACGCCGGATGGGCTGTGCGTGGAAGACGAAGGGCCGGGCATTCCCCAGGAAGAGCTGCCGCGGGTGATGGAGCGCTTCTATCGCGGACGGCACCGCAGCGCCTCCGGCAGCGGGCTCGGGCTGACCATCGCCAGTCTGGCCGCCGCGCGCGCCGGGGCACGGCTGCGGCTGGAGAACCGAACCGACCGGAGCGGCCTGCGGGCCGATCTGGCCTGGAGCTGAGCTTCGGGCTCCCGCGGCGCGCCTCTCACACACCTCATTACCACCACGCCACGCGGTGCCCCGCCGCGCCGCGAGACCGATGACGGTAGCCCAAGAGGAATACGGTCCCGTCCCCGCCTCAAGACCCATCGAGCTGCGCGGGCCGGCTCCCCCCGGAGCGTCCCGGCTTCCGTCGCGTCCGTCCACGACCTCAACCCGCCGCAAAAATCGACAGGCTTCACTGTCGCTTTTTTTAATGCTTTCGGCACGGACCTTTGCGACTGTGCGCTTAATCAGAAAATAACAGCTCTGATTCCAAGAGCAAAATGAATAATGCTTAGGTAGCTAATTACGGGGTGAGCTTGTGTTGGACACATCCCCTCGCTACCACCTGAATTGGCAAGGATAACACTGTGGTTGAAACGCCCCTTCCCACGCCGACGCCCCTCCTCTCCGGCGTGACCATCATCGACCTGTCGCGCGTCTTGGCGGGCCCGTTCTGCACCATGACGCTTGCGAACATGGGCGCGCGGGTCATCAAGGTGGAAATTCCGGGTACCGGTGACGATTCCCGCGCTTTTGGCCCGTTCGCGGATGGCAAATCGCTCTATTTCTCGGCCATCAACTGCAACAAGGAGAGCATCGCCCTCAACCTGAAGAAAGACGAGGACCGGGCCATCTTTGAAAAGCTGCTCGAAAAGGCCGATGTGCTGGTTGAAAACTACCGCCCCGGCACCATGGAAAAGCTGGGCTATGGCTGGGACACCCTCCACGCCCGCTATCCGCACCTGATCTATGGCGCAGCCTCGGGCTTCGGCGACAGCGGGCCCTATTCCAAGCGCGCCGCCTACGACATGGTCGTGCAGGGCATGGGCGGCATCATTTCCCTGACCGGATATCCGGGCGGAAGGCCGGTCCGCGTGGGCATCTCCATCGGCGACATCACCGCCGGCCTCTACCTGGCCATCGGGCTCAATGGCGCCCTGTTCCAGCGGGCGGCGACCGGCGTCGGCTCCAAGATCGACGTCGCCATGCTGGACTGCCAGGTGGCGATCATGGAAGACGCCATCACCGCTTATGACAAGACCGGGGAGGTGCCCAGCCCCCATGGCACCCGCCATCCGTCCATCGCGCCCTTCCAGGCCTACAAGGCCTCCGACGGCTATGTGGTCATCGCCGCCGGCAACGACCATTTGTTCAATCTCACCTCCCAGGCGCTCGAG
Organism: Xanthobacter agilis; assembly: GCF_021730435.1. Lineage (GTDB taxonomy): Bacteria > Pseudomonadota > Alphaproteobacteria > Rhizobiales > Xanthobacteraceae > Xanthobacter > Xanthobacter agilis. The sequence continues at coordinate 137,223 of NZ_JABWGX010000007.1, read as the reverse complement.
GAACCCGGCCTCGTGACCGATCCCCGCTTCGCCACCAACGAGCTGCGCCACGAAAATGTGGACGCGCTCGAGGACGAGATGGAAAAGGCGCTGTCCAAGAACACGGTGGCCTATTGGCTCGATGCCCTCACGGCCAAAGGTGTGCCGGCCGGTCCCATCAACGACATCCCCCATATGATCGCTGACCCCCAGGTCCAGGCGCGCCATATGGTGGTGTCGGTTCAGGATAAGGTCGCCGGTGAGATCAAGGTCGCCGGAAATCCGGTGAAGGTGGTGGGCTTGCCCGACGCCAAGACCTTTTCCCCGCCGCCCCAGCTCGACGAGCACCGCGCGGCCATCCTCGCGCAATTCGTGGGTTCCACCGAGGGAGCGGCCGAATGACCGACGCGCCAGACACGCCCGCCCCGGCGGCGTCCACCACGGACCCCATGGTGTTGACGTCCATCGTCGGTGCGGTCGGCACCATCACCCTCAACGACAATGCGCGGCGCAACGCGCTCAGCGCCGCGCTGCTGGATGCGGTGATCGGTGCCATCGCCGCGTTCGAGGCGAAGTCCGTGCGGGTGGTGATCCTGCGCGCGGCGCCGGGCCTCAAGGTCTGGTCCGCCGGCCACGACATCAAGGAATTGCCGCGCGGGCATGAAGATCCCTTGGGCTATGGCGACCCGCTGGAGCGGGCGCTCCGGACCATCCGGAGCTATCCCGGCCCGGTGATCGCCCTGGTGCAGGGCTCGGTTTGGGGCGGGGCGTTCGACCTGGTGCTGTCCTGCGACATGATCATCGCCGACGAGACCTCCGCCTTCGCCATCACGCCGGCCAATCTCGGCCTGCCCTACAACACCACGGGCCTGCTTCACTGCCTCAACCGGTTGCCGCTGAACCTCGTCAAGGAAATGTTCTTCACCGCCAATCCGGTAAAGGCGGAACAGGCGGCGAAGTGGGGCATCATCAACCATCTTGTCGCGGCGGCGGACATCGAGACCTTCACCACTGAGCTGGCGACCCACATCGCCACCAAGGCGCCGCTCGCCATCGCCGTGGTGAAGGAGCAGCTCCGCGTGCTCACCGATTTCCAGCCGGTGGCCGCCCAGGTGTTCGAGCGTATCCAGGACATGCGGCGCGCGGTCTATGAAAGCGCCGACTACGAGGAAGGCATCTCCGCCTTCCTGGAAAAGCGCAAACCGGTCTTTCGCGGCGTCTGAACGCCCTGTCCGCTGCCGACCGAAGCCCCATGAAAACGCCCGGTCCACCTCGGACCGGGCGTTTTCATGCGTGCGAGCCTGCGCCAGCGCCCTCGTTTTGCCTGGGCCAAGACCTGTTTGCCTGGGCCAAACCTGGGGCATTTTCAAGCGACACAGGTTCCGGTTCGCGTGACGAAAACGCGTGAACCCGAGCGCCCGGCGCCGATCACGCCAGCTTGATGGCGTGGAAAGCCGCGCCCGGTCGTCGTTGCGGGAAGACCGGGTGCGGCGCGCGCGACACAAGCCACGGGCAAGTGTCGGCTCCGAGGGTACCGCATTGCGTGATCCGCCTCCCGGTACGGCCGGGCGGATGCAAGAGGAAAAGGGCATGGCCAAAGGGCAAAGGGCGATCAACGTCCAAACAAGAAGCGCCGCGCTGAAATGGGCGGAGGATGCGCGCCGGGCGGCGGCGGTGCATCGCGCCGGCAACTTCGCCGAGGCGGCGGATCTTTATGCCAGCCTCTTGAAGCGCGAGCCCAAAAATCCCCAGGTCAAGCATATGCTGGCGCTCTGCCTCTGCCGGCTCGGCCGGCTGCCGGAGGCGGCGGATGCCCTGCGGGCAGCTGCTCAGGGCCTGCCGGACAACCCCGACATCGCGGCCGGCCTTGGCAATGTGCTGGCCGATATGGGTCAGCACGCCGAGGCGCGGGCGGCCCTTCTGCGCGCCCTTGCCCTCGCACCCGATCACACGGGCGCCCGCGCCGCCGTGATGCGCCTCGCGGCCATCACCGGCGATGTCGATCTCCTGCGCCAGCGCATGGCGCGGGAGCCGGTGGATGCGGACACCGTGGTGGCGCTTGGCAAGGCCATGATCGCGGCCGGTGAAGACCCGGCCGGCGCCATCGCGGAATGGCTGCGGGCGGCGCAGCAGGGGATGCTCACATTCGACCGCGTCATAGAGGAGGCCACCCGCGCATCCCAGGAGGCCCGCCCGGGAGAAGCGCTTGCGCTGTTTCAGGTGGCCGCGGCCCTGAAGCCCTCCGATGCGGCGATCCAATGCAATATCGGCGCCCTGCTTCTGGATCTGCGCCGGCCTCGCGATGCCGCGAGTGCCCTACAGAAGGCATTGAACCTCAACCCGACCCACATAAAAAGCTTACTGAATTTTGGCGCCCTGTATTTCAACGAAAAGAAATATGCGGAGGCTCTCACCTATTACCGACGGGTTCTTGCCCTGAATCCGGATGATCCAGCGGCGCTTCACGGTGCCATGAACAACAGCCGGCACATCTGCCAATGGACAGGCGTGGAAGAGGCGGAGGCGGACTTCGCCCGCCGGATGGCGCGGGACGAGAACACGCACGCCGACCCATTCGTTCTTCTCTCCTGTCATGTCACACCGACCGATCACCTGCGCGCGGCCCGCGATTATGCCCGCCAACAGACCGTCGCGCCCCACGACCGTCTCCCACCCGCTCCGCCCGCCGACCCCGGACGGCGCATCCGCATCGGCTATCTGTCGTGCGACCTGCACCGACACGCCACCGCTTTCCTGGCGGCGGACATGTTGGAGCGGCACGACCGCGACACCTTCGAGATCTTCGCCTATTCCTACGGCCCCGATGACGAGACCGCCATGCGCCGCCGCATTGTCGCCGCCTTCGACCATTTCGTCGAGGTCGGTGCCATGACGGATATCGAGGTGGCGCATCGCATTCGCGAAGACGGCATCGACATCCTGGTCGACCTGAAGGGCTACACGAAGGGGTGCCGCCCCAGGATTCTGGCCGCGCGTCCGGCTCCGGTTCAGGTGAACTTCCTCGGCTATCCCGGCACCATGGGGGCGGACTTCATCGATTATGTCATCGGCGATCCCATTGTCACGCCGCTGTCGGCCGCATCCGATTATGACGAGCGGATCGTCCAGTTGCCCCATAGTTATCAGCCCAATGACAGCCAGCGCGCCGTCGCCATAACCGTCCCCACCCGCGCCGAATGCGGACTGCCCGACGAGGCATTCGTGTTCTGCTGCTTCAACAATACCTATAAGATCACACCATCCGTGTTCGACATCTGGATGCGATTGCTGGATCAGGTGCCCGGATCCGTGCTTTGGCTGTATGAGGCCAATCCGGCGGCCCGGGACAATCTCGCTTATGTGGCGGCCTGCCAGGGCGTGGAGCCCGAGCGCCTCATTTTCGCACCGCTGGTGGACACCGCGGACCACCTCGCCCGCTACGTTCACGCGGACCTGTTCCTGGATACGCGACCCTACAATGCCCATACCACGGCCAGCGATGCTTTGTGGTGCGGTGTTCCGGTGGTGACCTTTCCCGGCGAGAGCTTCGCATCGCGGGTCGCGGCCAGCCTGCTTCACGCCGTGGGACTTCCGGAGTTGGCGACCTCGTCCGCTGCCGAATATGAAGCCCTCGCCCTCGCCCTTGCCCGCGACCCCGCGCGCCTCGCGGCATTCAAGGCCCACCTGCTCGAAGTGCGTCCCCACGCGCCCTTGTTCGATACCGGCGCCTACACCCGCGCCATCGAAACCGCCTATCTGCGGATGCACGCCCTACGAGTTGCCGGGCGCGCGCCGGAGCCGATCGTTGTCTGACCGTACGCGCACCCGTTCGGTGCTCCCCAGACAGGCCCATCCTTTTTGATTTTGGTCAAAGCTCCTTGGTCGGCTATGCTGCAAAGCTTCCGAAGAGAAAATTGCACTAAGATCAAGCTGAGCGACTGTTCCGTTTAAGATTCCAGGCCCCCGCACCGATGCCATGCATTGGTTACGAGAGGCGCCACGAACGGAAATGGGCCTCAGCATTCAAAGCCGGAATAGAGAGAAAGACACTCGTGATGACCGACGACTTCACGCCCCAGGAGGTCGATACCGCCGACCGGCCGGACTCTCTCCCCCAGGGCGCCGAAAGCAGCCTCGCGGAGGAGCGCGTTGCCGCCGCTCAAGAGGCCAAGGTTTCCGCCGTCACCGACATTGCCGTCGCGCCGGGGCTGCAGGATGGGCTTGATGCGATCATCGCCGGCGCCTCGCCCGATGATGCCGTGCGCCTGCGCGCCTCGCTCGGCCTGCCGCGGCAAAAGGGACAGCGCCGCGGCACCAGCGACGCGCTCTCGGACGATTGGCGCACCGGCGGCTATCCCTTCAAATACCGCATGTTGCGCCGGGACTACGAGCAGCAGAAGTTCCTCCTGCAGAGCGAGCTCCTCAAGCTCCAGTCCTGGGTGAAGGAGGCGCGGCAACGCCTCATCATCGTGTTCGAGGGTCGCGACGCCGCCGGCAAGGGCGGTACCATCAAGCGCTTCATGGAACACCTCAATCCCCGTGGCGCGCGCGTCGTGGCGCTGGAGAAGCCGAGCGAGGTCGAACGCGGCCAGTGGTATTTCCAGCGTTATGTCGAGCACCTGCCGACCATGGGCGAGATCGTGCTGTTCGACCGTAGCTGGTACAATCGCGCGGGCGTCGAGCGCGTGATGGGCTTTTGCAGCGAGGACGAATACCGCGAATTCCTGCGGCAGACCCCCGAGTTCGAACGGAATCTGGTGCGCAGCGGCACTCACCTCATCAAATTCTGGTTTTCGGTCAGCCGCGAAGAACAGCGCCGGCGCTTCAAGGAACGGAAAGTTCACCCCTTGAAGCAATGGAAGCTTTCCCCCATCGACCTCTCATCGCTCGACAAATGGGAAGAGTATACGCGGGCCAAGGAAGCCATGTTCTTCCACACCGACACACCCGATTCACCATGGACGGTCATCAAATCCGATGACAAGAAGCGCGCGCGATTGAACGCCATGCGCTACGTGCTGCACTCCCTGCCCTACAAGGGCAAGGACACCGACCGGATCGGCCCCATTGACGGCCTGTTGGTCGGTCGCGCCAACGCCGTCCACGAGCGCGACGAATACAGCATCGGACAACCCAGGAGCCTGTGAGGCTCGCCATCGGCATGCCGCACGCCATCAACGTGCGGTTGCCGCATCGGCACAACCGGCCATTTCCCAAGGGGCGCGCGCCGCAGGTGTCGCGCATATACGCGACTTTGCTCCCGGCGTCCCGCCCTGGCCGGAACAAAGAAAGCGCTGTTCCGGATGCGTGACGCCCATAAACCCTTGGCCCCGGTCCGCGATCGGCGCCAGTCGAGTCCTCGCAGACGCCGCGCGCTGAAGCAAAGGTCCGCGCGTCATGCTCACTGGTCTTGGGTATTCACCGCGCCCTTGACGTGCTTCGGCGCGAACTCGCCTATCCGCGGGCTCCGCCATGCCGCGCATGGTTCAGGCGTGCAGTTCAGGCTTGCGCCGCACACGCTCGCAGTAAGCCGCCCCTGACATCACTCCGCGCAACAAGGCCGCGGAGACGCTGTCCCGAGGGCGCCCCACGATCTTCCCGATGCGGAACGGTGAATGCCGGACCCTGATGGCAGGGTCCGGACTGTCACTCAGACGCTGTGGTCGCGGATCGACGCAAGGATCAGACGCGCGATCAACCAAGCCAGGAACGTCAACGCCACTACACTCAGAAGAATGAGGAAGCGTTTGGGAATGGTGGATTCCATCGGAGGCGACGGCGAGACCACATTCACCACATAAAGCTTCTGATGCTCCGATTGCAGCATGGCGCTCTGCACCATGGCCGCCGCGGTATTGTACTTCTGCTGCGCCAAATCGATATCGATGCCCAGCAGCTTGAATTTCGTGATCAATGGCGCCAAAGCATCCGTGCGCCCGGTCAACCGGCTCTGCTCGATGCGGATCTGCGCCTCAAGAGACGCCAGCATGTTGCGGATTTCCACGGCGCGCGGAGAATCCGGCGACGCATTGCTCATGAGGGAGCCAAGTTCAGCCCGTTTCACCGCCACCTGTTCCCGCAAGGACGAGATGATGTTGTTGTAACTCGCGGCCTCGCCCGTGGGGTCGAGCATGCCGTTCTTGATTTGCAGGTCCGTCATGGCCAGCATCGCCGAGCGCAGGCCATCCTCGGCCTCGGTCATCTGAACCCTTGCCAGCCGCACGGTGTCGCTACGCGACCGCTCGTTGAACTGATTCACCAGCCGCTCGCTGATCCGTGCCAGTTCCCGCGCCATTTGAAACGCCGTTTCGGGGTCATAGGCATCGGTCGTCAGGGTGACCTGCCCTTCAAGATCCGAGTAGGAAACGGACGTGTGGGCGAGGAAATTGGCGTAGCGCTGCTCGTAATCCGACTTCTGCGGAAGCCGATGGAACCAGTCGATGTTACCCGCCGTGAAGCGCTTGCTCAAATTCATGCTCTTTTCGAGCTCGTTGAACGCCTCGCGCGACCGGATAAAGTTCACGACCGCATAGGATTCATCGATGGCACGCTCAGCAAAGGGCTGTCCGGTCGACGCCAGCGCCGCCGAAATGCCGGCCATGGAACCGCCCAGGGCCACGTTGTTGCTCGGATTGCGGATCGCCAGCACCGCGTCCACCTGATACCCATCGGGCGCGATCAGATAGAGATAACCGGCCGCCGCGATGACCGGTAGCGCGAGAAACAGCCGGTTGAACAGCTTGATGTTCGACTGCCAGAATTCGCGCACCGCCATCCGCTGCAGGAGCGAGGCCTTCTCTTCCTCCGTGGGAAGATCGTCGCCCGGCACCTTCAGCCAATTGAAAATCGACTTGACGCTGGCCGCGCGCTGGCGCCATCCGCGTCGCACCGGCGGCTGACCGGGATCCGTCGCCGGCACCGTCTCGATGCGCCGTACCCGAGGCGCATCGCCGCCGTCCTCGGGGCGACCGAAGAAGTCACGGGGTTCGTCAGCCGCGGGCCGCAATGCCGCAGCGCGGCGCCGCCGGAGCGATGCCGGAGTTTCCGCACCCGAGACGCCCGGCAAAGGCACCACGGCCGCCGGACGACGCCGACGTGCGGCTAGAGCGCCCTCTCCCGGCACGCCCTGCAAGTCGGCGACGTCGATCGGCGCAGCCGAACGGTGACGCATATCCACGGGACTGTTCAAGCTGAACCTCTTCGCGCGTTAGAACTCATCATCTCTCGCTTCGCCCCGCGGATCAAGCCGCGCGGTCAGAGCGACACCGGTAAACGCCTTGAAAGTCGCACGCCTATCCCCAAAGGTCTTTATGACCCCATCTTCAAGTATATAGAAATCATCGCACAAGTCCCTAATCGCCGGCGCACTCTTTGAGGCAATAATGAAACTATGCGTCTTTTGCCGCGCAAGCATCAATTCCTTAATTGTATCGCGAAATGGGCGAGCACCTAAACACAACATGTCGTCAGTGATATAACAATCAAAATCAAGTGCATAGCATAAACTGGTCGAGGCTCGAATCATAAAATCAGGGGCCAACTCGCCGATCGGCATGTCGAGATCTTGCCTACGGATCTTTCCAATTTCCTTAACCGCATCGATCATGTCGGGCGCCCAAGCCCCATAGAGGGTGCTGAGCAGCCGAACATTGGCCCGAATGCTCATCTCCTTGCGGAAGATGTCGCGTGCACTCATGGGCCAAGACACACTCATGCCATGTATCACGCGCCCGGCATCCGGCCGCAGATTGCCGGTCAGGAGTTGGATGAGGGTTGTCTTGCCCGCGCCCGGCGCGCCGAGCACGCCGATGGCGCGTCCGCGTGGAAAAATTGCATCCAAGCCATTCAGCACGAGGGTTTCGCGCGGGCGCAGACCGATCGTCTTGGTGATACCGTGCAGCTCGATGGCACCGCTCCCCCGCACCCTCGGCTTCCGGTCCTGATCGAGGGTGACGACCGACGAGCGCCCCTCTTGCACCGGCGGCGGCGCCTCCTGAAGGCGAGGCTCTGCCGCGGTTGCCGCGCGACGACGGGGAAGGACATGCCACAACGATCTCAGCATCCGCACTTCCCCACCCCATCGATGATCAGGTGGGAACGATCATTCTGGCAGACGGCGCGCATCATAGGCCTTCACCATCGAAGCTCTCTTCAGTCGCGGCCACGCGCTGCACGGTACTCTCCGCCCGCCTGCGCACCACCCGCTCAAGCATCAACCCAAACGCCAAGGTCACGCTGACAACGATGCCAATATAATACCAGCTCCCCATGGCCGTAATATAACTGCTGAAATAGACGGTCCGCATCAGTTCCATGAAATGGAACACCGGATTGTAATACAAAGCTCCGCGGAACATGTAGGGGGCCTCGGGCCAGATGAACAAAATGCCACTGGTCCACATCACGGCCATCATCATGCCCTGTACCACAGTGCGCGCGAAGGGCACATAGAGAAACAAGGCGCCAAAGCACAATCCAAGCGAAAAGGCCCACACCCCCATGAGGAGCATGAGAAGAAACATCGCCCAGGGATCATGAACGGGTGGCGACACGCCAAAAAGGTACATGAGGCCGAAAATCGGATAGGCCAGCACCACATAAAACGCCGTATTCAATATCGCCCGAGACGCCAGGACATCCAGCGCCGTCACCCGCGGATTATTCTTGAAGGCTGCCTTCGCGCTCTTAAATGTCGCGACGCGGAACATGGTCGTTCTGAGCATCCAGAACAGCACGAGGCCCGAGACCACGAACGGGATGATCGGCATGCCATGGTGCGTCGGCGCTCCGGCCAGGACACGCAGAAGCAGCATGCCGCCCGTCATGATGCCCAGACTGAAAAGCTCCTCGATCACACCGAGCGAGCGCTTGGAGACGCGGGAACTGTACTCCGCCATCACCGTGGAGAAGAGCGCGCGATATTGGTTCTTCGCGGCTTCGGTGAACACGTCGTCCAGATCCGCGCGGCCCACGCTGTTTCCCGTCCGATCCTGCACGCGCACCCCTCAAGGTCTCGAGAACACGGCCGCTGCGCAACCGCCCCTACCGGGGCCATCTATAGCGGAAGATGATTAACAATATGGCGGACGGATACAATGTGGCGCCGATTGTGGCGGGAAGATGCCAAGCGCCACCGCAGCCGGAGCTGCCTTAAAGGCAGACCTGGCGGCCTGCCGCAGCGTCGGCACCCCTCGGTTTCTGACCTAAGTATGAGTCGCCTCTGGAGCCGTGGTCGCATAGGGTCTGTTCACGAAGCCTCGGCGTATTGAGAATCGCCTCATGGTACCAACCGCGACATGCGGCCAAGGGCCAACCAAAGCGACCGATCCGCCGCTGACTTCCAACCGTTTCGCTTTTCGGCATGGGGAGGATGCCGAAGCATGGAACGACAAACCTTGTGAAAGAGTCGCCAGCATCAGGACGGAGCGCGCGGAATGCGCACGCAACCGTCCCGGCGCATGGGCGAGATGGACGTCAACGCCAGACCTTGGATCCCGGCGCAGCGGTGTATTCCGCTCCGCGGAGGAACCATGGGACTGCGCGCGTGCTGATGCCTCCGACGGCGGACCGCCATCGGATGAGAGGGCGTGTGCGCGGTTCTCCACCATGACACCGTCCGGTGTCCGCACAGAAGAACATGGCCCGCGGAATTGCCCACGGGCTGGAGAGGGAGCTTCCCATGGAACAGTCACTGGCCGCGCGCATCGCGGCCAATCCTGATTATCAACGCCTGAAGACCACACGCTCGACGTTTGGCTGGCTTCTGACCTTCGCCATGCTCATCGTCTACTACGGCTTCATCATCCTCATCGCCTTCAAGAAGGACGTGCTCGCCGCCAAGATCGGCTCGGGAGTCATGACCTGGGGCATCCCGATCGGCTTTGGGGTGATCGTGTTCACCATCCTCATCACCGCGATCTATGTGCGCCGCGCGAACAGCGAGTTCGATGCCCTGTCCGAGAAGATCAAGGCGGAGGTGCTCAAGTGATCCGCGTACGCAGCCTTCTGAGCCATGCCGCGGGCGTGGCGACCCTTGCGCTTTTGTCCGCGCCGGCCCTCGCCGCCGGCGGTGACCTTGGCACCGCGGAAAAGCAGGCCACCAACTGGACCGCGATCGTCATGTTCGCGCTGTTCGTGGTGCTGACCTTGTTCATCACCAAGTGGGCGGCGGCCAAGACCAAATCGGCGGCCGACTTCTACACCGCCGGCGGCGGCATCACCGGCTTCCAGAACGGGCTTGCCATCGCCGGCGACTACATGTCGGCGGCCTCCTTCCTCGGCATCTCGGCGGCGGTGATGATCTCCGGCTACGACGGCCTGATCTATTCGATCGGCTTCCTCGTGGGCTGGCCCATCCTCACCTTCCTGATGGCCGAGCGCCTGCGCAATCTCGGCAAGTTCACCTTCGCCGACGTGGCGGCCTTCCGCTTCGCCCAGACCCCGGTGCGCGTGTTCGCGGCCTCCGGCACGCTGGTGGTGGTTGCGTTCTACCTCATCGCCCAGATGGTGGGTGCCGGCCAGCTCATCAAGCTGCTGTTCGGCCTCGACTATTGGATCGCGGTTGTGATCGTCGGCGTGCTCATGATGGTCTATGTGCTGTTCGGCGGCATGACGGCCACCACCTGGGTGCAGATCATCAAGGCGTGCCTGCTGCTGGGCGGCGCGAGCTTCATGGCCTTCATGGTGATGTGGCGCTACGGCTTCAGCCCGGAGGCCATGTTCGCCGCCGCCGTCGAGGTGAAGACGAAGCTCGCCTCCTCGATCGCCGGCACGACCCCTGAAGCGGCGGCCGCCAAGGGGCAGGCCATCATGGGGCCGGGCACCTTCATCAAGGACCCGATCTCGGCCATCTCGTTCGGCATGGCGCTCATGTTCGGCACCGCTGGCCTGCCGCACATCCTCATGCGCTTCTTCACCGTGCCGAGCGCGAAGGAAGCCCGCAAGTCCGTGATGTGGGCCACCGGCTGGATCGGCTACTTCTACCTGCTGACCTTCATCATCGGCTTCGGCGCCATCACCTTCGTGCTGACCAACCCCGAGTTCCTGGACGCCAAGGGCACCCTGATCGGCGGCAACAACATGGCGGCGGTGCACCTCGCCCGTGCGGTGGGTGGCAACGTGTTCCTCGGCTTCATCTCGGCGGTGGCGTTCGCGACCATCCTCGCGGTGGTGGCGGGCCTCACCCTGTCCGGTGCGTCGGCGGTGTCCCATGACCTCTACTCGACCGTGTTGAAGGGCGGCAAGGCCGACAGCGCGTCCGAGCTGAAGGTCTCGCGCATCACCACCATCTGCCTGGGCATCATCGCGGTGCTGCTGGGCATCGCCTTCGAGAAGCAGAACATTGCCTTCATGGTGTCGCTGGCGTTCGCGGTGGCGGCCTCGGCCAACTTCCCGGTGCTGTTCATGTCGGTGCTGTGGAAGGACTGCACCACCAGGGGCGCGGTGATCGGCGGCTTCCTGGGGCTCGCCTCCTCGGTGCTCCTCACCATCCTGTCGCCATCGGTGTGGGAGGCCACGCTCGGCTATCCGGTCGGCTCCGCGCCGTTCCCCTACACCTCGCCGGCCCTGTTCTCCATGACCCTGGGCTTCGCGGGCATCTGGCTGTTCTCCATCCTGGACAAGAGCCCGCGGGCCAGCATTGACCGTGCCGGCTTCCCGGCGCAGGAAGTGCGCTCGGAGACTGGCATCGGCGCGTCGGAAGCCTCGGCCCACTAGGCCGGAGCCATGTCGCGGCCGGGCTCTTCCTCGGCAGGGGGATCGGTGCCCCAGGACCCCGCGGCGGAGGCTTCCTCCGCAGGGTCCCTCCCCGTCGGGACACCATCCCCCCACGACCTGCCCGAACAAGGGCGGGTCCGCTCCCGGCGCCGCGAGCGCCGGGAGTTCGTTTCCGTCATGGCCTCGCGGGTGCGCGACGCCTATGTGCGCAAGCCGTTTTTCGTGGACGGGGGCACCGACCTCGTCAGCCTCTGCCGCGCCTTGTCCCAGCGCGGGCTGACCGACGCGCTGGTCCGCGACGGGGACCGCATCGGCGTCTTCACCACCACCAACCTGCGCGACGCGCTCCTGCGCGAGACCCCGCCCCATCTCCTGCCAGTGCGGGAGGCGGCCACGTTCGACCCCTATTCCGTCTCCATCGACGACGAGCTCTATGACGCCATGCTGCTGATGCTGCGCCACCGCATCCACCGCGTGGTGGTGCGGGAGGGGCCGAGCATCGTCGGGCTCCTGAGCCAGATCGACCTCATGGCCTTCGTGGCCAGCCATTCCCACCTGATCGCGCTGGAGATCGCCGAAGCCACCGATCAGGACGAGTTGAAGACCGCCGCCCGGCAAATCGACGACCTGATCGCCGACCTTCAGGACGATGGCGTGCGGGTGGAGGTGATCGGCGAGCTGGTGGGCGAGCTGAACCGCCGCCTGTTCCAACGGCTGTGGGAGCTTCTGGCGCCGCAGAGCCTGCGCGAGAACTCCTGCCTGCTGGTGATGGGCTCCGAGGGGCGCGGCGAGCAGCTCATCAAGACCGACCAGGACAACGCCCTCATCCTGCGCGACGGGTTCGCCCTGGAGGGGCTGGAGGCCATCACGGCAGCCTTTACCGCCGGCCTGATCGACTTCGGCTATCCCCCTTGCCCCGGCGGCATCATGGTGAGCCGGCCCCTGTGGTGCCAGCCGCTCGCCGGCTTCAAGGACACGTTGAAGCGCTGGCTGTTCGCCGCCGAGGCCGACGGCCCCATGAATCTCGCCATCTTCCTGGATGCCGCCGTGGCGGCCGGCGACCCGCACCTGCTGGAGCAGGCCCGCGCCCACCTGGATTTCCTGCTGCAGGATGATGCCGCCTATTTCGGGCGCTTCGCCCGCGCCGTGGAGCAATTCGGTGATGGCGGCGCCTGGTGGTCGCGCCTGCCGGGCCTCAGGGGCCGTGCGGCGGCGGAGATCGACCTGAAGAAGCTCGGCATCTTCCCGATCGTGCACGGGGTGCGCGCGCTGTCGCTTCAGTATCGGGTGATGCCGCTCGCCACGGTGGCGCGCATCAAGGCGCTGGTGGACGAGGGGCGGCTCGACGCGCCCCTGGGCCGTGACCTCGCCGACGCGCTCCATTGCCTGATGGGGCTGAAACTGTCCAACAACCTGCGCCAGATGGCCGCCGGCCAGGCACCAGGCAACACATTGCCCCTGAGCGCGCTCGGCACCCTGGACCGACAGGCCCTGAGGGATTCGCTCGCCATCGTGCGCGGCTTCAAGCAATGGCTCGGCCGCCACTACCGGTTCGACCTGCTATGAAAGGCGCGCGCAACCGGCCCGGCAATGACCCAGGCCCACGGCCGGAGGTGCTGCTCGCCCTGTTCGCGGCGGCGCTGCTGCTCTTCAATTTCCCGCTGCTCGCGGTGTGGAACGTGCCGGCCACCGTGTTCGGCCTGCCGGTGCTGCCGGTGGCGCTGTTCGTCATCTGGGCCGGGCTGGTGGCCATCCTGGCGATGGTCAGCGAGCGCCGGCGCGAGGGCGGAGACGGGCCGGCATGATCCCCGCGCCCCTCGTGCTTGCCGTTTCCATCGGCTATCTGGCGCTGCTGTTCACCATCGCGGCGGCGGCGAACCGTGCGGCGGCGCACGGGCGCTCGATGATTTCCAATGCCTGGGTCTATGCGTTGTCGCTGGCGGTCTATTGCACCGCCTGGACCTATTTCGGCAGCGTCGGGCGGGCGGCCGCGGGGGGCATCTGGTTTCTGCCCATCTATCTCGGCCCCATGGTGGCGATGCTTGTTGCCTGGATCGTGGTGCGCAAGATGGTGCGCATCGCCCACGCCCACCGCATCACCTCCATCGCCGATTTCATCGCCAGCCGCTATGGCAAGAGCCCGACCCTGGCGGCCCTGGTGACGCTCATCACAGTGATCGGCATCATTCCCTACATCGCGCTCCAGCTGAAGGCGGTATCCGCCGGCTACCAGATCCTCACCGCGAGCGGCGGCGCGACGCCGGCCGCGGCCCTGCCGTGGTGGCGGGACGGCACGCTCATCGTCACCCTGGCCCTCGCCCTGTTCACCATTCTGTTCGGCACCCGCCACCTCGACAGCGCCGAGCGGCACGAGGGCATGGTGGCGGCCATCGCCTTCGAATCGGTAGTGAAGCTGGTGGCATTCCTCGCGGTCGGCCTGTTCGTCACCTACGGGCTGTTCGGCGGCATGGCGGACATCTGGGCCAAGGCCCAGTCGGTGCCGGAAATCGCCGCGTTGTTCTCGCCCAACACCAGCCGGGCGTTCGACTACACGCAGTGGTTCGCGCTGACGCTTCTGTCCATGCTCTCGGTGCTGCTGCTGCCGCGGCAGTTCCAGATGATGGTCGTGGAGTGCACCGACGAGCGGCATGTGCGGCGCGCCGCCTGGGTGTTTCCGGCCTATCTCCTGGCCATCAACGTGTTCGTGCTGCCGGTAGCGATCGGCGGGCTGGTGCTGTTCGGCCCCGGCCGCATGGATGCGGAAACCTTCGTGCTGTCCCTGCCGCTTACACAGGGCGCGCCGGCGCTGGCATTGTTTGCCTATGTGGGCGGGCTCTCGGCGGCGACCGGCATGCTGATCGTGGAGACCATCGCCGTCTCCACCATGGTCTGCAATGACCTCGTGATGCCCGCGGTGCTGCGGCGGCCTGGATTTGCGGCGCGCGCGCCCGGCGACCTCACCGGGCTGCTGCTCAACATCCGCCGCCTCGCCATCGTCGGTGTGCTGCTGCTCGGCTATCTGTATTTCCAGGTGGCCGGGGAGGCCTATGCCCTTGTCTCCATCGGCCTCATCAGCTTCGCGGCGGTGGCGCAGTTCGGCCCCGCGCTGTTGGGCGGCATGTATTGGCGCGGCGCGACACGCGCCGGGGCTTTCGGGGGACTTGCGGGCGGCTTCCTGGTGTGGGCTTACACGCTCATGCTGCCGTCGGTGGCGAAATCGGGCTGGATCCCCGACGCTTTCGTGCGGGACGGACCGCTGGGCATCGCCCTTCTCGCGCCCGAGCGGCTGCTCGGCCTGAGCGCGCTCGATCCGCTCACCCATGCCTTGTTCTGGAGCCTCCTCGTCAATATCGGGCTCTATGTGGGGCTATCCCTGCGCCGCGCGCCTTCCGGCGCGGAGGCCAGCCAGGCCCTGCTGTTCGTCGACGCGTTCGCGCGCCATCCGGGGGCCGGCGCCCCGGTGTTCTGGCGCGGCGCGGCGCGGCTCGACGACCTCATGGCGCTGGCGGGGCGGCTGCTCGGCCCCGAGCGCGCCCGCGCCGTGTTCGAGGCCCATGCGACGGAAACCGGGATCGCCGATATCGGCGACCTCACGCCCGATGCCCGCCTCGTGGAACGGGTGGAACGGGCGCTTGCCGGCGCCGTGGGCAGCGCCTCGGCCCGCGTACTGGTGGCCTCGGTCGTGGACGAGGAGCCGGTGGACATGGAAGACGTGCTCCAGATCCTCGACGAGGCGTCCCAGGTGCGCATTTATGCGCACAAGCTGGAGGCCGCGAGCGCCGAATTGAAGGCCGCCAACGCACAGCTCAAGACCTTGGACCAGCTCAAGGACGATTTCGTCTCGTCCGTCACCCATGAATTGCGCACGCCCCTCACCTCCATCCGCGCCCTGTCCGAGCTGATGCTGGACGCCCCCGACATGGACGAGGCCCAAAAGGCGGAGTTCCTGCGCATCATCGTCGCCGAGAGCGAGCGGCTGGGGCGGCTGGTGAACCAGGTGCTGGACCTCGCCAAGATCGAATCCGGCCTTGCCGACTGGCACACCGCGGACGTGGATCTCGCCCACCTTGTGGAAGCCGCCGTGAAGGCCACCGGTGAATTGTTCCGCGCCCGCGGCGCCCAGGTGGAAGCTCATCTGCCGCAGGGCCTGCCCACCGTGCGGGCCGACGCCGACCGCCTGATGCAGGTGTTGATGAACCTTCTCTCCAATGCCGCCAAATTCGTGCCCGAAGGCGGCGGCCGGGTGGATGTGACCCTGCGGCGGGAGGGTGACAGCCTGGTGGTGGCGGTAAAAGATAATGGGCCGGGGGTGCCTGCGGGCGAGGGGGACACCATATTCGAAAAGTTCCGCCAAGGTGGCGATGCCCTGTCCCGGCCTTCAGGCACGGGTCTGGGGCTTCCGATCAGCCGCCAGATCGTGGATCATTTCGGGGGAGCCATGTGGCTGGAGCAAGAATCGGGCGGCGGCGCGACCTTCGCGTTCAGACTGCCCCTCCAGCCCGGAGGAGGAAGAACGCCATGAACGGACAGGTGAACGCGCGCGCGGGCGCAAGCGGCAAGGCCGGCGAGAAGGTGCTGATCGCCGACGACGAGCCGAACATTGTCGTGTCGCTCGAATTCATGATGAAGCGCGAGGGCTTCCATGTGCTGGTGGCGCGCGACGGGCTCGGCGCGCTGGAGGCCATCCGCCGCGAGCATCCGCGCCTCGTGCTGCTGGACGCCACCATGCCCGGCATGACCGGCTTCGACGTGTGCGAAGCCGTGCGGTCCGACGTGGACACCCGCGACACCCGCATCGTGATGCTCACCGCCAAGGGACGCGAGACCGACAAGGCGCGCGGCGTCGGCGCCGGGGCGGATGCCTATGTCACCAAGCCGTTTTCCACCCGTGACCTGGTGCAGACGGTGAAGGAGATGATGGCGCGGGACGCCGCCGAATGAACTTCGACCGGTCGCTGATCGCCGCCATGCTGGCGCCGGGGCTTGCCCTGGCGCTGTGGCTGGCGCTGGGCGCGGCCGGTGTCTATGCCGCCCTCGATACTTCGGCCGCGACCGCCCTTTCCGCCCTCCTCGCCCCGCTCGTGGAAACCCACGGCATGCTGCTGGGGTTCTGGTGGCTGGTGGCGGCCGCCGGCGCCGCCTGGGCGGTGCGGTTGCTGCACATCCGTTATGTGGCCGCCCCGGCCCGCCTTGCCGAGGGTGCGCGCGTCCTGGTGAGCGACGCCAGCGCCCCGCCGGTGGCAGCGGTAGGCGCTTCCGCCAATGGGGCGCTCGCGGACGCCCTCAATGGGCTGGCCCTGGAGCGTCGCACGCTCCGGCAGGAGATGGCGCGCCTCGTGGAGGACGCCAGCCGCGCCGTCGCCCATCAGCGCGATCAGCTCGGCGCCCTGGTGGCGGAGCTTCAGCAAAGCGTGGTGGTCTGCAATCTCGACGGGCGCATCCTGCTCTACAATGCCCGAGCGCGCGCTTTGTGCCGCCGCATCTCCCGCGCGCCGGGCGGAGCGGCCGGCGCGGAATTGATCGGCCTTGGCCGCTCCATTCACAAGGTGGTGGACGCCGCCCTTATCGCCCATGCCCGCGACGGCGTGGAGCGGCGCATCGTGCGGGGTGAGCCGGCGCCCTCGGCCCGTTTCGTCACCCATACGCCCTCGGGCCATCTGCTCCGCGTCAGCCTTGCCCCCGTGCGCGAAGCGGCGGAAGGGGCGCCCGCCACCGGCTTCGTGCTGCTGCTGGACGACATCACCGACGAATACGAGGCCGAGGCCCGCACCGACCGGCAATGGCTCGCCCTCACCGAAACCAGCCGCGCCGGCCTGGCCAGTATTCAGGCGGCCCTGGACATGCTGGACTATCCCGATCTCGACGGCGCCGACCGGGACCGCTTCCAACAGGTGGTGCGGGAGGAAGTGGCCGCGCTGGGCGCCCGCATCACCGCGCTCGCGATCGAGGCCTCCACCGCCCTCAAGAGCCGCTGGCCGCTTCAGGAGATGCTGGGCGCTGACCTCGTCGCCGCGGCGGCCCAACGCATCCACGACGAGACCGGGCAAGCGGTGGCCACCCCTGACGTGGATACCGGACTCTGGCTGAGCGTCGACAGTTTCTCCCTTATCGCCGCCCTCTCGTTCCTGGCACGGCGGGCGGCCGAGGGGCGCGCCGCGCCAAGCCTGGAATTGCGCCTCGCCCGCGCCGACGGTCACGCCCATCTGGACCTTGCCTTCGCCGGTGGCGCCGCCATTGCCGCCGGCTGGCAGGCCTGTCCCATGGACGGGACCGAAGGGGGCGCCTCCCTGAGCGTGCGTGACGTGGCCGAGCGTCACGGCGGCGAAGTCTGGCTGGAGCATAAGCGCACGGCGGAGGCGCCCCGCGCGGCATTCCGCTTCCTGCTGCCGCTGGCGGCGGGCGGCGTCGATGGCCCATCCCATCCCGGCGAGAGCCGCCCGGAATTCTACGATTTCGACCTGTTCGCCGCCAGCGACGCCCACCACGAGCGCGACGATCGCCCGCTGGAGGACCTGAGCTTTACGGTGTTCGACACCGAGACCACCGGCCTTGATCCCGCCGGCGGCGACGAGATCATCCAGATTGGCGCGGCCCGGATCGTCAACGGCAAGCTACTGCGGGCGGAATGCTTCGACCAATTGGTGGACCCGCGCCGCTCCATTCCCGAGGCCGGCATCGCCATCCACGGCATCCGCCCCGCCATGGTGCGTGGCCAGCCCACCATCGGCGAAGCGCTGCCCGCCTTCCACGCTTTCGCCTCCGACACCGTTCTCGTCGGGCACAATGTGGCGTTCGACCTCAGGTTTCTGAAGCTGAAGGAAGCCGCGACCGGCGCCATCTTCGACCAGCCGGTGCTCGACACGCTCCTGCTCGCCTCGATCGTGCATCCCCATGCGGACGCCCAGAGCCTGGAGGCCATCGCGGCCCGGCTTGGGGTGACGGTCTGCGGACGCCATACCGCCCTTGGCGACGCGCTGGCCTGCGCCGAGGTGTTCCTGAAATTGCTGCCCCTGCTGCGCCAGCAGGGCATCCGCACCCTGGGCGAGGCGCGCGCGGCTTCGGAGGATTCTTATTACGCGCGGCTGAAGTATTAGAGCATTTTCAACCGAAGTGGATTCCGGTTCGCGTGAAGAAAATGCGTAAATGCAAAGCCTGGGGCAGATGACATCATTCAGCACGAACAGAAGACACGCCAGGGAGCGCCACGCCGGCGACGCTGAAGCAGCACACCAGGTTTTGAGCCAAGCTTCATGGACCCGGCTATCGGACCCTTAGCTTGTGGCCGGCGGCGGCGATGCGGTTCAGTCCTCGCCGAGCCGATGCAGGATGCGCCTGCGCAGCGCCACCGCTTCGGGCGTGCCCGGCTCGCGTGCCGGCCCCTCCTCCTCCACGATCACCTCGGCGATGCGACCGGGATGGGGCTGCATCACCACCACCCGATCACCGAGCAGAATGGCCTCGTCCACATCGTGGGTCACGATGATGGCCGACAAACCCTCTTGCCGCACGATGCGCAGCACCTCGCGCTGGAGGTGGCTGCGGGTGAGCGCATCGAGCGCGCCGAAGGGCTCGTCCAGCAGCAGCAGGCCGGGCCGGCTCACCAGCGCGCGGGCGATGGCGACCCGCTGCGCCATGCCACCGGAGAGCTGCTTCGGCAGCGCCTCGGCAAAGTTCGACAACCCGACCAAAGCGAGATGTTCGAGCGCGATACGCCGCCGCTCAGACTTGCCGAGATCGGACCGGGCAAGGCCCGCCTCCACGTTCTGCACCGCCGTCAGCCACGGGAAAAGCCGGTGCTCCTGGAATACGATAGCCCGCTCCCGGCCAGGCCCGTCGATGGGCCGCCCATCATAAGCGAGCCGCCCGTCGTGCTCCTGTTCCAGCCCGACGATGAGGCGCAGCAAGGTGGACTTGCCGCAGCCCGACGCCCCCACCACGGAGACGAATTCGCCCGGCGCCACATCGAGGCTGATGCCAGCGAGCACCGGCAGCGGCGCGCCGTTCACCACATAGGACTTGCTGAGATCGCGGATTTCGAGGGCCGTCGCGGCCATGGTCTGCTCCCGTCACTGCCAGCGGATGAGGATGGCGCCGAGCCGGCTTGCGACGGTGTCGAGGGCAACGCCCGTCAACCCGAGCACCAGCACCCCGACCAGAACCAGATCCATCGCATAGAGATCGCGCCCGGAGATGAGCACCGAGCCGAGGCCGGGCGCCACGCTCATGAAATATTCAGCCCCGACGGTGGCAAGCCAGGCATTGATGAGCCCCACCCGCAGACCGGCGACAATGTCCGGCAAGGCCGCCGGCAACCGCGCCCATATGAGTCGCTGCCAGGGAGAGAAGCGCAAGACCGCGGTGGCTTCCTCCAGGGTCTGCGGCAGGGCCCGCGCCCCGGCCCAGGCATTCACCGTGATCGGCACGAACGCCGCGGTGGCGATGAAGACCACCTTGGCACTCTCCCCCATGCCGAACCACAGGCCAAACAGAGGAATCCAGGCGAAAATGGCGATCTGCTTGAAGGAATCGAACGTCGGCCCCACCAGGCGCCCGAACCACGGCGAGAGGCCGAGCGTCAGGCCCAGCGGAATACCCGCCGCCGCGCCCAAGGCGAAGCCCGCAAGGTCACGCGCCAGAGACGCAAGCAACGCCTCTGGCAGCACACCGCTTTGCCATTCGCCAAGCGCGCGGGCGAATACGGTGGCGGGGGCCGGGAATTCCCGAAGGTCGGTCCAGCCCGCCGCCGTCACCCCCTGCCACAGGGCCAGCAGCGCCAATGGCAACAGGCTGAAGCGCAGCACACGTGGCGCAAGACCGGCCGTCATCGCCAAGCCCCGATGCGGGCCTCGATACGGTTGAGGCCGCGGTCCAGGGCGAAGCCGATGAGGGCGATCACCACCACCGACAGCAGCACGAATTCGAGCTGGAACAACTGGCGACCCCACACCATGAGATAGCCGAGCCCCTCCGTGGAGGCGATCAGTTCCACCGCCACCAGCGTGAGCCAGGCATGGGTGAGACCTGTGCGCACGCCCGAGAATACGGTCGGCAGCGCCGCCGGCAGCACCAGGCCGAACACCGTGCGCGCCGGCGAAAAGCCGAACACGCGCCCCACCTCCCGCCACTGCCGCGGCACATTGCGCACGCCCTCGGCGGTATTGACCGCGAGCGGGATCATGGCCGCCTTGGCGACGATGAGCACCTTCAGCGCCTCATCAATGCCCACCAAGAGAATGAGGAGCGGCGCCAGCGCGATGGGCGGCACCTGGGCGAACCAGACGAATACCGGCTCGATGATCTCGGACGCGGCACGCGACACGCCCATGGCGACGCCGAGCAGCAGCCCCAGGCCACCGCCCAGAGCGAACCCGAGGATCACCCGCGAGAGGCTGGCGCGGATGTGATCGCCCAGCTCGCCGCTGGCCAGAAGCTCGCGGAAGGCGTCGAGGACGCTGCCCGGCCCCGGCAGGATCTGCGCCGGCAGCCAGCCCTGATGGGATGTCAGTGCCCACGCGCCCAGGAGAACGGCCGGCAGCACCAGCCCTTCCAGCACCGGCAACAGCCGGCGCGGGTGCGGCAGGAAGAGGCGGCGGGGGCGGGCCACCGCCCCGGAGGGCAGCGGCAGATCAACCGCTGACGTGGTGGAGGTCATGTCCGGCCCCTCAGTTGGTGGCGACCGGCTTGCCGGCGGCGTCGAGGGGGGTCCAGCGCCGCTCGAGACCGAGCTGCTTCAAGGCCGTATTGAGGTATTTCGGCTCGAACCACCCCTCCACGCTCGCGTTGCCGCGCAACAGGCGGTAGTCCTTGGCCTGCTGGATCTTGGAGGCGTAGGACTCGATCAGGAACGGATCGATCAGCGGGCTCTGGCGATAGGCGAGGGTCTGGCCCTCGTAATCATGCTCGAAGCCGGCGACCGGGCGGCCCGACAGCGCCCAGATCTCGAACAATTCCTTGCGGTTGTTCTCGTCGCTGGCCCAGTCGGCGGCCTTCACGAAAGTGGTCACCACCCGCTGCACGAGTTCGGGATGGGCGGTCTCGAAAGCTTCCGTCACCAGCACATGGCTGTGGCGGGTGAAGGTGGGATCGTCGCCACGGGTGGAATAGACCACCTTGGCCAGCCCCTGGTCCTGCAAGGCGAACAGGTCCGCCTGTCCGAACGTGGCGTCGATGTCGCCGGACCGCAGGGCCGCCACCGCCGCCTCGAAATCCATGGACAGGAAACGGATGTCGCGCTCGGTCAGGTGGTGCGCGGCGAGCACCCGGTCGGCGGCGAGCTGGAGGTTGGTGCCACGGAACTGGGCCACCTTTCGCCCCTTCAGGTCGTCGATGCCAGTGATGGGCGCATCGGGCCGCACCGCGAGATAGATGTTGTTGCGCACGCCCGAGCCCATCAGAAGCTTGGTCTTCAGGCCGTTGGCCCGGCCGACGATGGCCGGCAGGTCGCCCTGGAGCGCAAGATCGAGCTGGCCGGCGGCGATGGCCTCGTTCACGGCCGGTCCGGCGCCCCGGAAGAAGACCCATTGCACGGTCACATCCTCGCCCGCGAACTCCTTTTCCAGAAGCGTCCTGGCGTGGGCGACGCTGGCACCGCCCTGGGTACCGAACTGGCGTCCGCCGACGCCCACCTCGGCAAAGCCGATGCGGATGACCACCGACTCGGCAAAGGCCGCGACGGGCAGAAAGACAGCCAGCAGCAGGGCTGCCACACGGACCAGCAGGGACATGGGACGACGCTCCGGATGAATGAGCGGTCCAGGCGGCGGGGAACGCCCGGACCGCAGGGGTCTCAGGCGACGACAGCCTTCGGCTTCTCGCCGACGATGCGGGTGGAGGCCCGGCGCCCATCGACGCTCACCGCCGGCTCGCCCACCACGGTGGAGCGGCGCAGGGTGCGCGGCTCGCGGTCGAAATCGTCCACCGCGCGATGCACCGTGGCGCGGTTGTCCCACACCGCGATGTCGCCCAGTTTCCACGACCAGCGCAGGGTGTTTTCCGGGCTGGTCGCGTGGCGCTGGAAGATCTGGAGCAGGTCGTGGGAATCCGGCGAGCGGTAGCCGATGATGCGCTGGATGAAATTGCCGACGATGAGCACCTTCTTGCCCGTGTGCGGATGCACCGCCACCAGCGGCTGCTCGGTCTCGAACACCTTGCGGATGAAGACCTCGCCGTGGCGAATCTTGCCCTTTTCGCGGACCGGACGATCGCTCACATAGTCATAGTCGTTGGTGTGCAGGGTCCACAGTTGCTCGGCAAGCGCCTTCAGGGACTCGGGCAGTTCGTCATAGGCGGCCTCGGTATTGCCCCACAGCGTGTCACCGCCGTGGCTCGGCAGCACCACCGGCCGCAGGAAGGTGAGCTGCGGATAGGTGTCCACGAAGGTGAAATCGGCGTGCCAGTTGCTCGCCACCTCGCCGCGCTCGGCCGCCACCTCCAGGATGGCCTCGGTGCCGTCCTTGGACGGAAGCGTGGGGTGTTCGTTGAGGCCACCGAACAGCTTGGCGAACGCCTCCTGGGTGGCGTCGTCCAGATGGTCCTGCCCTCGGAAGAACACCACCTTATACTTCAAGATCGCGGCGTGGAGCGCCTTGACGGTTGCGGGATGAAGATCGCCGGAGACGCGAAGGTCCGAGATTTCCGCGCCGATCCGGCCGCCGAGAGGCCGCAGATTGAGTACCGAATGCTCGCTCATGGAGGGGCTCCTAGGGAGGCGGGGCAGGCAGTTGCCCGATTGAAAATATTAAATCGATTGTTTTTGTCAATTTTAAAATTCAATGCCTGGCCGGGTGCAACGCGGGACGGGACTCCGACGCCACGGGGAGAGGACCGTCCCATTGCCCAAAAATAAGTCTGCACGCTTGCATTTTAGACAGGCTGTGGTCGATTGCGGCACATCCCGGCTCCGCACAGGGACGCATGGCTGGCTGAAAAGCCATTTCCTCTGGGGCAGTTGTGGCAGGCTGTCACTTCCCTGAGACCATTCTGAAATACGCTTGAAATTTCAGCTTGAACCGAATGCGGAATTAGCTTTGTCTATTACCTAATTTCGGAGCGGGGCGCGGTGGCGCCCGCGCACTCCGGCGGTTCATCGCGCACGGTGCCGGTCCCGGCCGCGCCCAAGCGTTTCCTACGCGTCCAGAGCGCGTTTCATGCGGGGTTCCATGCTCGCTCAGCAGATCGTCAACGGCCTGATGCTCGGGGCCATCTACATGCTGATGGCGGTGGCTTTCACGCTTGCCATCGGCGTGCTGAACTTTCTCAATTTCTCCCTGCCGGGCCTGTTCATGCTCGGCGGCATGGTCGCCTACGGCTTCATCAAGTTCGGCTGGCCGACCCTGTTCGCCTTTGCCGCCGCGCTGGCGGTGGCGGCGCTGGTGTCCCTGCTGGTGGAGCGCTTCGCCTACCGGCCCATGCAGGGGGGCGATCCGGAAGTGCCGCTGGTCTCCTCCCTCGGCTTCCTGGTGCTGCTGGAAAACCTGATGCTGATCTATTTCGGCTCCGACCAGCAGGCGTTTCCGGCGCTGGTGCCGGATCTCAACCTGCGTCTCGGCGGGCTGGTGATCGGCATCGCGCAACTGGGCTCTCTGGCGCTCTCGGTGCTGCTGGTGCTGTGGCTCTCCTGGTTCCTGTCGTCCACCTCCACCGGGCGTTGCATCCGCACCGTTGCGGAAAACCGCGACACGGCCGTGCTCATGGGGATCGATACCGGCCGGCTCGTGCCCATGCTGTTCATCGCCTCGGCCTTGCTGGCGGCGGTGGCGGGGCTGCTGTTCGCGGTCAATTACCAGCAGGTGTCGCCGTTCATGGGCGAAGGTGTCGGCTTCAAGGGGGTCGCCGCCATGATCGTCGGCGGCATGGGCTCCATCTGGGGCGCGGTGCTGGGCGGGCTCTTGATCGGCCTCGCGGAAGTGCTGTCCATCAGCTTCATCGGCGCCGACGTGGTCAACATCACTGTCTATGGGCTTCTGCTCGTGATCCTCATTCTGCGTCCGCAGGGGCTGCTCGGCCGCCCCGCCACCCGGGAGAAGCTGTGATGAGCGGCTATCTGACCGGCGTCCTCGTCGTCCTCGCCTTCAATGTGATGGCCGCCTATGCGGTTTACCTGCCGCTGGCGGCGGGCCAGTTGAACCTCGGCATCGCCGGCTTCATGGCCATCGGCGCCTATGCCTCCGCCTTCCTCACCAACGAATATGCCTGGCCCATGTGGGCGGCCATTCCGGTGGGCGCGGGGCTTGCCGGCCTGACCGGTCTTCTCATCGGCATTCCGGTGCTGCGCACCCATGGCATCTATCTGGCCATGGCCACCTTTGCCCTGGGGCAGGTGATCTCGGCCCTGTTCCTCAACCTCGAGGTGGTGGGCGGCGCGGCCGGCTATCCGGTCAGCGATTATGTGGGGCCGAACGGCGTGTTCCTCGCCGCCGCCGCGGTGGTGGTGCTCATGCTCTACCTCTCGCGCACCCGTTTCGCGCTCTATCTCACGGCGGTGAAGAGCGATCCGACGGTCGCCGACCTGCTCGGCGTGTCGGTGCGGGGCATCCAGGTGGCGGCGTTCGCCTTGGGCGCGGCGGTGGCCGGCTTCGGCGGCGCGTTCTATGCCCACCATTACAACTTCGTGGAAGCCCAGCATTTCAACGTGCTGCTGTCCGTTTTCACGGTGCTTTACGTTCTGTTCGGCGGCACCCAGACGGTGTGGGGCCCGCTGGTGGGCGCGGCCTTCTTCACCCTGGCGCCGGAGTTGCTGCGCGCCTCCGACCAGTGGCGCTATGCCCTGTTCGCGGTGTTCATCATCGTCTTCATGGCGATCCGGCCGCAAGGGCTGGTGACCACCTCGCTGCTGCGCTTCGCCCGTCGCAAGCCCGCCGCCGAAAGCTCGGAGGCCGCATGATGACCGCAGCGCTGTCCATCCAGGGGCTCAACAAGTCCTTCGCCGGGGTCCGGGCCATCACCGACCTGTCGTTCGAGGTGCCGAAGGGTGTCACCACCGCGCTCATCGGCCCCAACGGCGCGGGCAAGACCACCGTGTTCAATCTGGTGAGCGGGGTCTATGGCGTCGATGCCGGCACCATCACCGCGAACGGCGTGGACATCACCCACATGCCGTCGCGCAAGCGGATCTCGACCGGCATCGCCCGCTCGTTCCAGAACATCCGGCTGATGTCGCATCTGACGGTGCTGGAGAACATGCTGGTGGGCCAGCATGTGCGCAATACCTCGCTGCGCGCGCTGCTCACCCCCTACCGCCTGTTTCCCAACCATCGCTGGAAGGTGGAGGCGAGGGCCGCCCTTGCCGAAAGCGGCCTGGAGGAATGGGCGAACGAGACCGTGGGCGCCCTGCCCTATGGGGTGAGGAAGCGCATCGACCTTGTGCGCGCCACCCTTGCCGGGGCCAGCGTGCTGATGCTGGACGAGCCCGCCGCCGGCCTCAACCCGTCCGAGACCAACGCTTTGCGCGATCACCTGAAAGCGCTGATGGCCAAGGGCATCACCCTCTTGGTGGTGGAGCACGACATGCACTTCGTGGACAGCATCTGCGAGAACGTGGTGGTGCTGAATTTCGGCGAGAAGATCGCCGAGGGTCCGCTGTCGCAGGTGCGGCAGAACGCCAAGGTGCGCGAGGCCTATATCGGCGCGGAGGAGGTGTGACATGGCGCTCCTCGACGTTTCCGGAATCTCCGTCTCCTACGGCCGCGTGAACGCCCTCAAGGACGTGTCCTTGCAGGTGAAGGAAGGCGAGATCGTCACCGTTCTGGGGGCCAACGGCGCCGGCAAGAGCACCCTGCTCAAGGCCATTTTGGGCGCCGTGCCGCTGAAATCCGGCGGCATCACCTTCGCCGATCGGGACGTGACCCGCGCCCAGCCGCACAAGCGCATCGCCGAAGGGCTGGTGCTGGTGCCGGAGGGCCGGCGCATCCTCATCTCGCTGACGGTGGAAGAGAATTTGAAGCTCGGGGCGCACATGCGCCGCGACGGCACCGCCATCGCCGGCGAGATGGACGCCATCTACGCCCGCTTCCCGAATCTGGCCGAGCGGCGGAACATGCTGGCCTCCTGCCTCTCGGGCGGCGAGCAGCAGATGCTGGCCATCGGCCGCGCCATGATGGCCAAGCCCCGGCTCATGATGCTGGACGAGCCCTCCCTCGGCCTCTCCCCGCTGTTCGTGCAGAAGCTGTTCGAGCTGATCGTGGAGCTCAACCGCGACGGCCTCGCCGTGCTGCTGGTGGAGCAAAACACCGGCAAGGCTCTCTCGGTGGCGCATCGCGCGACCGTGCTGGAGCTCGGCCGCGTGACCATGGCGGGCGATCCCAAGACGCTCGCCGACGACCCGCGCCTGCAAGCGGCCTATCTCGGCGCGGGCGAAGCCACCCCCGCCTGACCCGTCACCATAATCCTTTCAGAGGAGTAGAGGGCATGAAGAAGCAGGTTCTGTTGGGTGCCACCATGCTGGCGGCGGTGCTCACCGCCAGTGGCGCCGCGCGGGCCGAGGATGATCTGGTCCTCGGCTATATGATGGCCAAGAGCGGCCCCTATGTGAGCCTTGCCAATACCAACGAGATCGCCGTCGACATGGCGGTCGAGGAAATCAATGCCAAGGGTGGCATCAACGGCAAGAAGATCAAGGTGGTGAAGTTCGACACCGCCGGCGATCCCAAGCAGGCCACCACCGCCCTGCGCTCGTTCGCCCAGGACGCCGGCGCCTTGGCCGTGATCGGCCCGTTCTCCTCCTCCGAGGTGCGCACCACCTTCCCGGTGGGCGAGCGCGAGGGGCTGGCGCAGATGTCCATGGCCTCCTCCGCCCCCGGCCTCACCAAGGGCTTCACCTACGGCTTCCGTAACACCACCGACGAAGGCAAGGTGATCGATGCCGTCCTCGGCGCCATCAAGGACAAGAAGCTGCCCATGGCTTCGGGCGCGGCGGCCTACGCCACCGACGATGTGGTGTCCAAGTCCATCGGCACCAAGGTGGTGCCGGCCGAGTTCGAAAAGTTCTCCATTCCGCTGAAGGGCTCGGTGGACTTCCAGCTCGGCGCCTTCGACCTGTCGCCCCAGGTGGCCCAGCTCAAGCAGATCAGCCCGGACATCGTCGGCCTCGGCTCCCCGCCCGAAGGCGCCGTGAACCTCGCCAAGGAGCTGAAGCGGCAGGGTGTTTCCACCCGCGTCATCGGCGGCACCACCATCGCCGACCCTGACCTGCCCAAGCGCATGGACGGCGCCGGTGAGAACCTCACCATCGGCACCACCTTCTTCGCCGATGCCAACGACAAGACCAAGGCCTTCACGGACAAGTTCGCCACCCGGACCAAGGCCGCGGGCCTTCGCACCGACCCCAACCAGATGGACGCGTCGGTCTATGACATCGTCTACCTCTACGCAGAGGCCATGAAGCGGGCCGGCGTCACCGGCGACAAGGCGAAGGTCGCCGCCGAGCGCACCGCCATCCGGGACCAGCTCTCCACGCTGAAGGACTACCCCGCCATGGAGGGCTCCATCTCCTTCACCGACGGCGATGCCGTGAAGCCGGTCTATGTGATCGAGGTGAAGGGCGGCAAGTGGACCCTTCTCGACACGCGGCTGCCGAACTGACCTCGGCCGACGCGTAAGGCCGGCGCCCCATTCTGCCCTGACCTGGGGCGCCGGCACCCTCTCCTTTTTGCACGATCTGTTCGAGGAAACCTGATGTCAGGCACCGCCCTCACCTTCACCATTCATGCCGACGGCCGCAGCTATGAAGACACGCTGCTGATCCGCACGGCGGTCATCGCCGGCTGGACCGGCCGCGACAAGGCCGCGCTGGAAAAGCACATCGCCGAACTCGAAGCCCTGGGCGTGCCGCGCCCCGCCTCCACGCCCATCTATTATCGGGTCGGCGCCGCGCGGCTGACCGGCGCGGACGCCATCGAGTGCGTGGGCGCCGACTCCTCCGGCGAGGTGGAGTTCGTGATCGTGGCGGTGGGCGGTCGCTATTACCTCGGCGTCGGCTCCGATCACACCGACCGCAAGGTCGAAACCTACAACATCACGGCGTCCAAGCAGATGTGCGACAAGCCGATCGCGCCGGACCTGTGGGCCCTGGACGAAGTGGCGCCCCATTGGGACGACCTCATCCTGCGCTCATACGCGGTCTTCGACGGCAAGAAGGTGCTGTATCAGGAAGGCTCGGTCGCTTCCATGCTGCCGCCCGCGGACATCCTCTCCGGCTATGGCGCCCCGTTCACCGACGGCGCGGTGATGTACTGCGGCACCCTCGCCGCCCATGGCGGCATCCGGCCCGCCGAGCGCTTCGAATATGAGCTGGTGGACCCGGTGCTCGGCCGCGCCATCCGCCACGGCTACGACGTGATGACCCTGCCGGTGGCGGGCTAACCGGCAATCTCGCCGGTCACCACGCGGCGGCCGGCGTATTCAGAAATGAGACGATAATGGGAACGCCGGTGGCAAACGCCATGCAGGAGATATCCGTGGGGCCGTCCGATGCTGCGACGCCGGCCCGTTCGCTGCGTGACGAAGCCTATGAGCTCATCAAGGCGCGCATCATCATGTGCGTGTTCCGCCCCGGAGAAGTGCTGAGCGAGGCGGCCGTCTCCGCCGCGCTCAACATCGGCCGCACACCGGTACGCCAGGCGTTCGACCGGCTCATGCGGGATAGCCTGGTGGAGGTGCTGCCGCGCAAGGGCATCGTGGTGCGCCCCATCTCCCAGGATGAGGTGCACGACATGGTGGAAGTGCGCCTGCTCAACGAATGCTTCTGCGCCCGCCTCGCCGCGGAGCGGGCGGAGCCCGGGCATCTGGCCGCCCTCGCCACCAACGTGGCCCTGGGCATCGACGCCGCCGCCAAGCGCGATATCGCGGAGCTGATGGCCCTCGACCGCGAGTTCCATGCCATCATCTCGGCGGCGGCGGGCAATCCGGTGCTTGCCGAGATCCTGAAAAGCTTGCACGAGAAAGCGCAACGGGTGTGGTTCGTCTCCCTGCGCGCACCGGAGCATCATCACCGGGTGGTGGTGGAGCACGCCGCCATCGTGGAAGCCCTGCGCTCCCGCGATCCGGACGCCGCCGAAGCGGCGGTGCGCACCCAT
Organism: Xanthobacter agilis; assembly: GCF_021730435.1. GTDB lineage: Bacteria > Pseudomonadota > Alphaproteobacteria > Rhizobiales > Xanthobacteraceae > Xanthobacter > Xanthobacter agilis. The sequence goes on along the minus strand of NZ_JABWGX010000007.1, from coordinate 107,458 downwards.
ATCCGCTCCTTCGCCGACAATCTCAACCGCCAGCTCTGAGCGGAGCCGGCCGCGCGGTCCGCGGTCGAGCAATCTTCGGCAACATGGCGCGAACATTCGGAAATACAGTTTGACGCCAGCCATTTATTAGAAAATGCGCCCCGCATATGCCATGCGGAGGTGAATTATGGTTTCCGTTTCTTCCGTCTCAACATCACTTCTCAGCAGCAGCTCGACGAGCAGCGCATCCACCGACCTCTCTTCCACCATCGCCAAGCTGAAGGCCAATGCGGAGGCATTGCAAAAAGAGATTGACGATGCGAACAGTTCGGATGAGCTGACTGAAGACGAAAAGGAAAAGACCGTCCAGAAGGCCGAAGAAAGCCTCAAGCAGATTCAGGCTCAGATCGCCAATCTCACGGCGCGCCTCAATGCGCAAAACGCTCAGAGCACCACGAGTGCGTCAAATTCGAGCGATTCGTCCACGTCCCAGAGCTCGGACGACGAGACCAATCCTTACGCGCCACTCGCCAAGACCGACCTTTCGATCCTCAATCAGAGCAACGGCTGAACCTTCCGCCTGCGGAGCGGCGTTTCGCCGTCCCATGCGTGACATCCGCCACAGCAAGGGCCGCATTCAAAGGGCGGGCGGCCCGCGCCGAAGGCAGATTCACACCCGCAACACCTCCCGGCCAGTTCCCTCACTCCGGCTAAGGCGCACCGGAAACGCCGCCGACGCGCGCAGGACCCCCGAGCGCGCCACATTCAGCTTCAGAGTGCCGCCGCGTTCCATGCGCACACGAGGTGGCGCCCGATGGAAGCCGGGCGCGCGGGCGCCCAGCGCCGTCAGCCCATTCAGCCCCAGCCCATTCAGCCTTTGAGGGTGGCCTCGATGCCCGCCGCGATGGCCAGCAGCGCGGCGTCCTGCCCCCCCGCACCCGCCACCATCAACCCCACCGGCGCGCCCCCCGTGCCCGACAGGGGCAGCGAGATGGCGCAGCCGTCGATCATGTTGATGAGGGTGGGGTTGCGCAGGGCGGCAAGATTCACCTTCCCATAAGCCGCATCGTCGGTGGCGAGGTCGGCGATGCGCGGCGGCAGGATGGGCGCGGTGGGCAGCAGCAGCGCATCGAACGGCGCAAGGCGCGCCGTCGCATGTTCCACCAGTGCCGCGCGGGCGGCCACAAGGTCGAGATAGTCGGCCGCCGATTGCTCCGCGCCCCGGCGGATGCGCACCAGGACGCGGGGATCATAGGCATCGCCTTTCTCCTCCAGCAGCTTGCGATGCGTGGCATAGCTCTCCGCCGCCGTGAAGCCACCCTTGGCGTTCATGGGGGCGATGTCGGCGAACTCGGGGAACGGCGCCTCGATGATCTGGGCACCGGCCGCCGAAAGACGAGTCAGCGCCGCCGCGAAAGTCGACGCCACCTCGCCTTCCAGCCCGTCCAGGGCAATGGTGGTGGGCACCAGCAGGCGCAGGCCCGTCACGGCGCGCGCCACCAGCGGTGCCGGCTCGGCGCCGGAAAGAAGCGCATCGAGAGCCGCGCAACAGGCCACGGAGCGGGCGAGCGGCCCCACGCTGTCCAGGGTTGCGGAGAGCGGGAAAGCTCCTTCCCGCGGGACCCGGCGCGCGGTCGGCTTGAACCCGGTGATGCCGCAGAACGCCGCCGGAATGCGGCAGGAGCCGCCGGTGTCCGTGCCCAGCGCCGCATGGGCCATGCCATCCGCCACCGCCACCGCGCCACCGGAGGTGGAGCCGCCGGACACCCGGCCGATGGCGCGCTCGAACGGGGCGCGGGGATCGCCGGAATGGGGGTTCATGCCGAGGCCCGAATAGGCGAACTCGCTCATGGTGTTGCGACCGACGATCACGAACCCGGCCCGGCGCAGCCGCGCCACGGCCGGCGCATCGCGGGTGGCGGGCGCGGCATCGGCCAGCACGCGGGAGCCGGCGGCGGTCACCTGCCCCGCGATGTCGAACAGATCCTTCACCGCAATCGGAATGCCGGCAAATGGCGAGGTCGCGGCGCCCGCCTTGCGCAGCGCGTCCTGGGCATCGGCAACGGCAACGGCACCCTCGGCATCCACGGAGACAAAGGCGCGGGCGCCCTCCCCATCGGGGTCCTGGATGCGGGCGAGGCACGCCTCGGTGAGGGCGCGCGCGGTCGTGCGGCCCGCGGCAAGATCCGCGGCGAGAACGGCGAGGGTGGGCGTGGGCGAAGACAGGAGGGGCAGAGCAGACATGAGGTTACCACAATGAGAAGCCCGCCCCGTCAGGGACACGGGGCGGGCCGGGGTGGCGAAGCGGATCAGACTGGATCGTAATAGTGAATTTCGAGCAGCATGCAGCCCTTCTCGGATTTGAAGGGTCCATGGAAGGCACCCGGCGGCCGCACAGCATAGGTGAAGGGCTGGAAGGCTTCCCCGCCCTCCCCCTTCTCGTCATTACCTACCGTGAGATCACCGGAGAACAGAAACACCTCTTCCCAATAATCATGCACGAACGGCTTCGTTGTGTAGATGCCGGGGCTAAACCGCAAGATGCGGGTGCGCGAGCCGCTCTTGTTCTTTTCGTCCAGGATTCCGGAAAGAACCTTCTGCTGGATGCCGGAAGGGTAGCCCGGCGGCACCTCCCAGCCGGTCGAAAGATCGACCGCCTTGAACTCGTCGTGGATCTTGTTGATGGCCATTGGGGCAGTCCTTACTTGAAACGTCTTGCGCGCGACAGCCTCACTCCGCCGCCTGGGCGGGCGCCGCGGACACCTCGTCGGCAAGGTCATAGCTCGACAGCATGCGATCCACGAGGTTGCCGGCCCGCGCCCAATCGTAGGTGCGGAACGAGTGGTTCTTCACCACGAAGCTCGCGCCCGCATAGAACATCTCATACTGGGCGTGGCGGGACGCAAACTCCGAGCCCACCGCGTCCCAGGCCAGCTTGAAGAACTTCACCCGCTCGTCCGCGCTCGCCACCGGCGACTGCTGGGTCTTGCGAATGAGGGCCGCAAGTTCCGGATTCTCGTAATCATGCACCGACGAGGGCAGCATGATGAGGCCGCCGCCGGCCAGCTCCCGCAAAGTGGTGATGAGCTTGCCATAGAGCTGCTGCGCCATGGTCTGGGCGGCATAAAGAGTATGCCGATCGGGGATGAAATAAGGCCCGTAGTGGGTGCCCTTGGCCTCCATGGCGGTCACGAAGGCCTCCACCATGCCCACCTCGGCGGCGAGCTGGCCCAGGATCTCGCGCACCTGCGGGAAATTGAGGATGCCATTCACCTCGGCGATGCGCCGGGCGAGGCCCGCCAGGAACCGCACCTTCACCGAAAGGCGGATCTGCGCCTGATAGTTCTGGTAGACATGGGCCGGGGTCGCGTGGAACTGCTTCGCCGTCATGGCGATATCGTCGACAATGAAGATACGGTCCCACGGCACCTTCACATCGTCGAAATACAGCACCGCGTCGTTCTCGTCGAAGCGGCTCGCCAGCGGATTGTCGAACACGGAGGGAGATGCCGCCTCATAGGACTTGCGGGAGAGCACCTTCAGGCCCTTCGCATTCATCGGAATGGCGAAGGACAGGGCATATTTCTCCTCGCCCGGCTGGAGCGGCTGGATGCAGGTGACGAACACCTCATTGGCCATGATGCCGCCAGTGGCCAGCATCTTGGCGCCGCGCACGGTGATGCCCTCGGCGTCGCGGTCCACGATGGCGGCGGAGAGGAACGGGTCGGCCTGCCCCGCCGCGTTCTTGGAGCGGTCGGCCTGCGGATTGATGATGACGTAAGTGAGATAGAGGTCGTTGTCGCGGGCGTAGCGGTAATAATCCGCGAGCGCATTGGCGCGGGCCTTGTCATAGGCCTCGAACTGGTCGAGCCCCATGTACATCCCGGCGATGCAGGAGGCCACATGGTCCGGCGCACGGCCAAGGAAGCCGGCGTGCAGCTCGGTCCAGGCCTCCAGACCCTTGCGGCGGGTCACGAGATCCTCATAGCTCTTCGGAAGCTGCCAGATGCGGTTGGCGCGGGTGCCGGTCTCGGTGGCGAAGGTCATCAGCTCGGCGTTTTCCGGCGCGCTGTGAAAGTCGAACATCTTCGCCACCGAGGCCACCGCACGCGTGTAGGCGGGGTGGGTGGTCACGTCCTTCACCAGCTTGCCATCGAGGAAAACCTCGCGACCATCCTTCAGGCTGGCGGTGTGCTGGGCTCCGGTCTTGATCATCTGGAAAGTCCTTCGATGTTGGCCGCAGGGGTCCGAGGCCGGGCCTCAGCGCTGCGGCATGTCGGTGGACGCGAGCGCATGATAACGCCCACGAAAGAAGATGAGAGGGGCCTCGGCGCTGGCAGCAGATACGCGCAGCACGCGGGCAATGAAGATCTCGTGGTCACCGCCCTCATGGATGGCGTGGGGCGCGCATTCGAGGTGCGCGAGGGCGCCCGCCAGCAGCGGCACGTCATGGGCGCCAAGGTGATGGTCCACCGCGTTCCATTTATCGTCGAGCGCGCGGGCGAAGCGATCGGACAGGGCGCGCTGGCCTTCACCCAGGATATTGATGCCGAAGCCGCGAGCCTCGCGCATGGCCGGCAGCGAGTGGGCGCGCCGATCCACCGAGAACAGCACCAGCGGCGGGTCCAGCGACACCGAATTGAAGGAACTCATGGTCATGCCGATGCGCGTGCCATCGGCGGCGCTGGCGGTCACCACGGCAACGCCGGTGGCAAACTGGCCCAGCACCTGTCGGAAGGTGCGCGAATCCAGAGGAGGAAAGTCGGGGCTCGACATCTCGGGGCTCGCCGATGCGTAATTAGCTTTGTAAGAAAGCTATTATGAAACAGGTATGGGATCAAGCCCCGTTCCCGAAAAGGCGACGTCGAGATGCCCGTCGGCGCATCACGCGATGGTGAGCAGGGCCCCTCCCCGGCGGCGCGCGCGGAGGATCACGCGTGCATCAAGGCACGCGTGTGGGCGCAACCGAGCTCGAGGCCGAGGGCATCGAAAATATGAGGAAGGGGGCACCAGCGCCGGCCCGCGGCCGCGCGGCGGGTTGCCGGGCACGGGTTGCCCGACATGGGTTGCCGGGCGCGGGTTGCCGGACATGGGGGCGAAAGGCGGCGGCTCCCGCCGCTCAGTCCACGCCGAATCCGTGGTCTGGGAGAGCCCTGGCAGGCGGGTGCGCGATTTCAGAAACGGCCGCGCGCCCGGCGCGCGGCCGCAGCACTCACTTCTTGTTGCCGTCCGCGTCGAACTGGGAGAGGAACGCAATCAGATTGGCGCGATCGGCCGCGTCCTTGAGGCCGGGAAACGCCATCTTGCCCTTGGGTGCGAGCACCTTGGGATTGGTCACGTAATTGTCGAGGGTGGCAAGGTCCCAGACCTTGCCGGCGGCGGCGCCGGCCTTGATATCCTCCGAATAGGGATAGCCCTCGAAGTGCGCCCACTTGGCGCCGACGATGCCGTTCAGGGGCGGACCGACCTTGGTCTTGGCGCCCGGACCGATGGCGTGGCAGGCCATGCACTTCTTGAAGACAGTCTCGCCCTTCGCGGGATCGCCCGCTTCGGCGGTGGCGGCAACGGCGGCCGGCGCGGCCTCGCTTGCGGCGGGCGCGGCCTCCTTGGCCGGCTCGGACTCGGCAAGTGCCGCGCCCGTCGCGGCGATGAGGAGCATCGAAGCCAAAATGAGACGCATGACGTATTCCTCAATCTAGGCGCGGTGGACCGCCGCAGCGCGCCGTGTCGTTTCACCCGCGCCGGCACCTCGGCGCCAGACGGGCTGAGCCGGACCGGCATTGCCGTTCAGCCGCTGGGGACTGCGTGCGTGAGTATACCGCACGCGCGAACGGACAATCCGATCCGGGACGGATCATGCTTTTTCATTATCATGACTCAAATCGTTAGACGGATGCGACCTTGAGCCCCCTCCCCCCATGCCTTCCGCCCCTCGTGGTCAAGCTTGGCGGCAGCCTCATGCGCGAAGCGCCACCGCGCGTGCTGCTGGAGCGCCTTGCGCCTTTGGCCGGCCTGGTGCTGGTGCCGGGCGGCGGCGTTTTCGCCGATGCGGTGCGCGACGCTCAGCCGCGCCTGGGCTTCAGCGACGGCGCCGCCCACCGCATGGCTCTCCTCGCCATGGAGCAGACCGCCTGCATGCTCCAGGATCTCGCCCCCGGCCTGCGCGGCGCCCGCACCCTGGCCGGGCTTGCCGCCGCCGGCCCCGGTGCCGCCGTGTGGTTTCCGGCGGCGCTGCTCACCGGTCATCTTGAGATCGCCGAGAGCTGGGACGTGACCTCCGACAGCCTCGCCCTGTGGCTGGCGGGCGCGCTCGGTGCCCCGCGTCTGCTGCTGGTGAAGGCCGAGGGGGCCGCCGTCCCGCCCCGTTCCGGCACGCGGGCGGAGGATGTCGCCACCTGGAGCCGCCTCGGTCTCGTGGATGGCGCCTTCGAGGGCATGGCGCTCGGCTACGAAGGCGATATTGTGCTTGCCGCCGCGGACGACGCGTCCACCCTCGACACCGTCCTTGCCCCATATGAAGCGGCGGGCAGGACCCACGAACCTTGAAGGGCGAAGGCCCCGATGAAAAAAGTGACCCATCCCCGCTGGGCCTGGGCCCTGACGGGCTCCGGCCATTTCTTCACGGAGAGCATGGAGATCATCCGCGAACTGGGAGACGTGGACCTCTTCATCTCGGCCGCCGCCGCCGAGGTGCTGCGCATGTACCGGCAGGACAAGGAGCCGTTGCCGGACACCGTGAATATCTATCGCGACGACAGCGCCTCGTCCGCCTCGGTGGGCCGGTTCTATCACGGCGAATATCACACGCTCGTGGTCTCCCCCGCCACCTCCAACACGGTGGCGAAGGCGGTCTGCGGCATCTCCGATTCCCTCGTCACCAATTGCTTCGCCCAGGCCGGCAAGTGCCGGGTGCACTGCATCGTCTTCGCCTGCGACAGCGCGCCGGAGCTCATCACCATGGCGCCGGAAGGCCCGGTGCCGGTCTATCCGCGCCGCATCGACCTTGAAAACACGCAGAAACTCAAGGACTTCGAGGCCACCGACGTAGCCGAGAGCCTCGCCGACCTGAAAGTGGCCATCGCCCGCCGGCGCGCGGAACTCGCCGCCGCCGGCCTCATCGCCCCCGCGAGCTGACGTGGTGGGCGAACCGATGGCCGAGCGGGTCGCGCTCATCACCGGATCGCTGGCCGAGCCGCGCATCGCCCGCATCGCGGAGGCGATCGCGGACGAGGCCTTGCATCCGGTGGTCATCAACATCGGCGTCAAGGTGGCCGCGCTGATGACCGCCGAAATCGTGGAACGGCGGCTGAAGCTGCCCGAAGGCATCGACCGCGTGGTAATGCCCGGCCGGTTCCGGGGCGATCTTGACCGGCTGGCCGCCCATTTCGGCATCCCGTTCGCGCGCGGGCCCGAGGAGGCGGCGGACATTCCCGACTATTTCGGGAAGGGCAAGGGCCAGGCCGACCTTTCCCGGCAAGAGGTGCTGCTGTTCGCGGAGATCGTGGACGCCACCCGTCTTTCGGTGGAGGGCCTCGTGGCGCGCGCCCGGCAGCTCACCGCCGAGGGCGCCGACGTGATCGACCTTGGCGCGCTGCCGGACGAGCCCTTTCCACAGCTGGAGGAGGCCATCGCCGCGCTGAAGGCCGAGGGGTTCCCGGTGAGTGTCGATTCGTTCGACACGAGGGAGCTGGCCCGCGCCACCCGCGCCGGGGCGGATTTTCTGCTCAGCCTCAACGAGACCACGCTCGATATCGCCAAGGAAGGCCCGGCGGTGCCGGTGCTGGTGCCGGCCAAACAGGGTGACCTGCCCTCGCTGCTGCGCGCCATCGAGACCTGCGAGGCGCGGGGACAGGCCTTTCTGGCCGACCCCATCCTCGACCCCATCCATTTCGGCTTCACCTCGTCCCTGGTGCGCTATGCCGAACTCCGGCGGCTGAAGCCGGACATTCCCATTCTCATGGGCATCGGCAACGTCACCGAGCTGACGGACGCCGACACCACCGGCATCAACGCCATCCTCATGGGCGTCATCTCGGAATTGCACCTGAACGCGGTGCTGGCGGTGCAGGTGAGCCCCCATTGCCGCACCGCGGTGCGCGAGTTCGACCGGGCACGGCGCGAATTCTACGCCGCCCGCGAAGCGCGTTCCCTGCCCCAGGGCTTCGGCGGCGGGCTGATGGCCCTGCGCGACCGCAAGCCGTTCACCACCACGCCGCAGGAAGTGGCGCGGCTCGCCGGCGAGGTGACCGACCGCGCCTACCGCATCGAAGTGACGCAAGACGGCATCCACGTCTACAATCGCGACGGCCATCATGTGGCGGCGGAGCCGTTCGCGCTGTTTCCTCATCTGAAAGTGGAAGCGGACGGCGCCCATGCTTTTTACCTGGGGGTGGAGACCGCGCGGGCGGAAATCGCGTTCCAGCTCGGCAAACGCTACGCCCAGGACGAGCCCCTGCGCTGGGGCGTCGCGGGATCGACCGGCGGCCAGGTGGACGAGGCCCACAAGTTGACTTTCAAGGAGGCCGGATCGACGCTCTCCGATAAGAAGCAAGCCGCACAGAAAGGCGCACAAAGTGATTAGGGAGACCATCGTCACCACGGCCTCGCCCACCGGTGAGCCCCACGTGGCGCCCATGGGAGCAACCGTCCTGGAGAGCGGCTACCTGCTCCTGCCGTTCCGCCCCTCGCGCACCCTCGACAATCTCGTGGCGACCGGCCGAGGCGCCATCAATTATACCGACGACGCCCGCCTGTTCGCCGGCTGCGTCACCGGCCGCCGTCGCGACTGGCCCACCGTCCCCGCGGGGGCGACCGTTCGGCTGGCCGAGACGCTGGCCCATGCCGAATTCGTCGTGGACCGGGTGGAGGATGACCCCGCGCGCCCGCGCGTCTTCTGCCGGGTGGTGAAAGAGGAGAGCCACCGCCTGTTCCATGGCCTCAACCGCGCCACCGCCGCCGTGGTGGAAGCCGCCGTTCTGGTGTCGCGCCTCCACATGCTGCCGCGCGATCAGGTGGAACGCGAGATGGCGCACCTTTCCATCGCCGTCGAGAAGACCGCCGGCCCCCTTGAGCGCGAAGCCTGGGGCTGGCTGACCGACGCCGTGGCTACCCACCTCACGCGGGAGGCCTCATGAGCACGCCGGGTTTTCTCGCCTCCGTGGCGAACCTCGAGGAAATGGAGACGGCCCTCGCCTTCGGCGTGGACATCGTGGACCTGAAGAATCCGGCGGAAGGGGCGCTCGGCGCTTGGCCGATCGCCATGATCGAGCTGGCGCTGGCGCGCTGGCGTGAGCACGGCAACGGTTCCAACCTCAGCGCCACCGTGGGCGATCATCCCCTCGACGCCGCGACCTTGGCGCAGGCCGCGACCCGTACCGCCGCAACCGGCGTGCCGCTGGTGAAGATCGGCTTCGCCCTGCCGGCACAGGGGGCGGAAGCGGCGCTGGCGCCCTGCCTATTCGCCCTTGCCCCGATCGCGCGCGATGCGCGGCTCATCGCCGTGCTGTTCGCCGATCAAGCCCCCGATACCAGTCTCGTGCCGGCGTTTGCAGCGGCGGGATTCGCGGGCGTGATGCTGGACACGGCGGACAAGACCGCCGGCGGCCTGCGCCACCACCTCGACGCGGCCGCCCTCGCCCGCTTCGTGGACATCGCCCGCGCGCATGGCCTCATGACCGGCCTCGCCGGCGCGCTGAAGCTGGCGGACGTGGCACCCCTGGCGGCCGTGGGGCCGGACTATCTCGGCTTTCGCGGCGCCCTGTGCGCCGAAGGCCGCACCGGCGCGCTCGATCCCCAGCGGCTGGCGGCGGTGGCCCGCGCCGTGCGCGGGGCGCATGTGGTGGCCGTCTGAGGGCGCGGTGAAGCTCCTCCCCCTTCGGATCGCGGCCGGCTCCGACAGCCGGGGCGAATCCGCTGGTGGGCGGGCTGTCGCCCGAAGCGGGCTGGAAACGAAAAAAACACGATGCGCGTCTCCGGCACGGAGATATCGCGTCACCGCACCGCCAGCGCCGCCCGCACCGAGGCGTATTCGCGCATCAGGAGGTCGCACAATTCCGCCGCTGGCAGGGCACGGGCCAGCGGCGCGCCCTGCCCCGCCCACTGCGCGCCGAACGTCCCGTCGCCGGCCGCCTTCGCCGCCCCATTGAGGGCCTTGCCGGCATCATAGGCCACCGGATAGGCGGCGCGCGGCGTGTCGAGGGTGGCGGCGAGCGCGGTGAAGCCATTGGCGAGGCAGCGCGCCGGACGGCCCGAAATGGCATCGGTCATCACCGTGTGGAGCGCCGCATCGCTGAACAACGCGGCGCGGTGCGCCCCGTCCGCCGCGCTCTCCGGGCAGGCAATGAACGCGGTGCCGAGCTGCGCGGCGCTTGCCCCCGCCGCCAGCGCCGCCGCGATGCCGCCGCCGGTCATGATGCCCCCGGCCGCGATCACGGGAATGGGCAGCTCCCGCGCCAGAAGCTGGACCAGCGCCAGGGTGGACAGCCGGTCGTCGGGCGCCTGCGGATCGAACTGGCCACGATGGCCGCCGGCCTCATAGCCCTGGGCCACCACCGCATCCAGGCCCGCCCGCGCCACGTGGCGCCCCTCGGCGAGGCTGGTTGCGGTGGCCAGGAGCACGGTGCCCGCCGCCTTCAGCCGGCCGATCACCTCCGCGTCCGGCAGGCCGAAGTGAAAGCTCACCACGGCCGGCCGCTCCGCCACCAGCATCTCGACCATGGCGTCGTCCGCACGGAAGCTCTTGTAGATTTCGTGGATTGCCGGTGGGGGCGCCGCCCCGAAACGCTGGAATGCGGGTTCAAGAGCCTTGAGCCACGCCGCCTCGCAGCCCGCGTCACGCACCGCCGGGGCATGGCAGAACACGTTGACGTTGAAGGACTTCTCCGTCAGCGCGCGAGTCGCGGCAATCATCGCGCGTCCGCCTTCGGCATCGGCGGCGCCAAGGGCGATGGAGCCGAGCCCCCCGGCCGAGGCCACCGCCGCGGCAAGCGCCGGGGTGGAGGTTCCCGCCATCGGCGCCTGAATGAGGGGGATCGCCAAGCCGAGACGATGAAGCAGCGAGGTCATGACGGCAGTTTCCGGTTCGTTGCCGCCTTCTTAGGGCGGCCCGCCCGCCTCAGTCCAGCACCGCGCGAAAAGCTGAATCCGACACGCGTCGGGCCGCGGGGCCATGACGCGGGTGCGAACAACGCTCGTCACACCGGCACCGGCCTCCGCACGCCCCGGCCAGCCGGTCTTGCCTTGGCCGGAGCGCACCCCCGCGAGGGGCCAAGCCGCCGCGCCCGGCACGACGCGGGGCCGGCACGGCGCTGGCCCCGCAGGCGCATGGGCCTCAATCGTACTTGATGTAGGCGAAACGCAGGTCGCCGGCCGGCGTGCCCTCCAGCGGCGCGTCGGTGCCGGCGCCGGGTTGCCACTGCACCACCTCCTCGATCTTCTGCGCGAGGGCGAAGTCGCGCACGGTGATGCCCTTTGCGTCATGGGACATCAGCCGCACCTCCACCCAGGCATAGGAGGCTGTGAGGTCCGGGTGGTGCCACGCCGCCTCGGCGAGGTGGCCCACCGTGTTGATGACCATCAGCGTGCCCTTCCAGCTGTTGGTACGGTAGGTCCTGCGGATCCAACCGTCCTCATAGCGCCAGTGGGGCAGATCCGCCTTCAGCCGCTCCTCGATCTCCAGCGGCGTGAAGGTCTGTTTCCGATCGATGGTCATGGTGCAAGCTCCGGTCTAGGCGCCCTTGGAGCGAGATCGCTCCCGCCCCGCTCACAACCCGTTCTGGCGACGCGTGGCAGTCAGCGTGTTCTGGAGCAGGCAGGCGATGGTCATGGGGCCGACGCCGCCCGGCACCGGAGTGATGAGCCCGGCGATACCCTGCGCCTCCCCATAGGCCACGTCGCCCACGAGGCGGGTCTTGCCGTCTTCCTTCGGGACCCGGTTGATGCCCACGTCGATCACTGTCGCGCCGGGCTTGATCCAATCCCCGCGCACCATCTCCGGACGACCCACCGCCGCCACCAGAATATCCGCCTGACGGCACTCGCCGGGCAAGTCACGGGTGCGCGAATGGGCGATGGTGACGGTGCAATCTTCTTTCAGCAGGAGTTGGGCGGCCGGCTTGCCGACGATGTTGGAGCGCCCCACCACCACCGCCTTGAGGCCGGAGAGATTGCCGAGGTGATGCTTCAGGAGCATCACGCAGCCCAGCGGCGTGCACGGCACCAGCGCGTCGAGACCCACGGCGAGGCGGCCGGCATTGACCACATGGAAGCCGTCCACGTCCTTGGCCGGCTCGATCGCCGCCAGCACCTTGGTGGAATCGATGTGGCCCGGCAGGGGAAGCTGGACCAGGATGCCGTTGACGGCGGGATCGGCGTTCAGCCTGGCCACCAGCGCGAGCAGATCCGCCTCGGCGGTGTCGGCGGGCAGCTTGTGCTCGAACGAGGCCATGCCGGCTTCCAGAGTCTGGGCCGCCTTGTTGCGCACATAGACCTGGCTGGCCGGGTCCTCCCCCACCAGGACCACCGCAAGGCCCGGCGTGACGCCGCGCGTGCGGACGAGGTCTGCAACCTGTTCGGCGATCCGGGCGCGCAGGTTGGCGGCGAAGGCTTTTCCATCAATGGGCTTGGTTTCGATCACGGAAGACGGTCCCGTCGTTTGACGCCGGCCAGGGCGAACTGAGGCTGCGGCTCATGGCGATGAGCACCCCCGCGCCGGCCGCAAGCCATCGCGGCAGGCTCGATTGTGCGCACGCTTCACCCGCCTTCTTGGCCACCCGCCGCGCGGACGCAAGACAAAACCACCGGAAACCGGCCCAGAGGCGAGATGCAGACTTTATACAGAAAAAAGTTTTCTTTAAAAGAAATTCTTGAGCCCTTCTCAATCGACCGAAGCCGCAGGAACGCTGTCGGCACTGGCGGCGGGCCTGCTGGCAGCGGGGCCGGTGTCGCTTTCGGAGCCGGCGCCGCCGGAACGCTGGCACTCCAGCAGCTTCACGGCCGCCTCCAGGGGCAGCGGTGGAGAAAACAGATAGCCCTGGGCATGGTGCGCGCCGAACGCCCGGAGGAACCGCAGTTGCTCTCGTGTCTCCACACCTTCAGCCGTCACCGTCACCCCCAGCGACCGCCCCAGACGCACGACATATTCCACGATCGAGGCCGCATCCCGCTGGATGCCCAGGTTCATGATGAAGGACCGGTCCACCTTGATCTTGGTGATGGGGTAGCGCCGCACATGCACCAGCGAGGCATGGCCGGTGCCGAAGTCATCGAGCGCGAGGCGGATGCCGCTCTCACGCAGGCGGTTCAAGGGCATGGCCGCGCCCGGATCGATCAGCGCGCTCTCGGTGATCTCCAGCTCCAGGCGGTTGGGGTCGAAGCCGGTCTCCCGAAGCGTGGCCAGGATGTCATCCGCGATGCCGGCGGCGCGCAGATTAATGGGAGACAGGTTGACCGAGAGCGTCACCCCGGTGAGCAACTTGGCATCGGCGCACGCCCGTCGCAGAACAAATGCATCAATGCGGGTGATGAGGCGCGAGCGTTCGGCGATGGGCACGAAGACCCCGGGCAGCAGACGCCCGCGGGTGGGATGATCCCAGCGTACCAGCGCCTCGAAGCCGACTATGCGTTCGGTCTCCACGTCGACCTGAGGCTGATAGAGCACCGTCAGTTCGCCGCGCTCCAGCGCCCTCAGCAGTTCCTGCTCCGTGCGGCGAATCCGCAGCTGCTCCTGCTCGAACGCCGGCTCGAAATTCCGGAAGATGCCGCCACCATCCGCCTTGGCCCGGTAAAGCGCGATATCCGCGAGCCGCATCAGCTCACCCGAGGTCGACCCGTTCTGTGGCGCCCGAGCGGCCCCCATGGAGGCATCCACACGCAGATCGAGAGCCTCCACCTGGACCGGAATGCTGAGCACGCCGTAAAGGCTCGCCACGAGGCTGCCAAACTCCGCCTCGGTCGTGTAGCCCGCATACAGCACGAACTCGTCGCCACCGATCCGCGCCACCGCTCCACGCTCGCCCAAGCACCCGCGCAGCCGCCGGCCAACCACCTGAAGCAAGGCATCTCCCACCGCATGGCCGTGGGTGTCGTTGACGGCCTTGAACCCATCCAGATCCACGAAGACCACCGCCAGATACGGCGTCGCCATCGGCGCCCTCAGCGCCTGATCCAGCAGGACGGTAAAATGGTTCCGGCTGAACAGGCCCGTGAGTTGATCGCATTTGACCAACTCCTGAGCGCGCGATTCGCTTTCCGACAGCGCCGCGGCGAGGCGGCGGGCGCGCAGCATCAGCACGAAGAAGATCGCGCACAGCACCACCGCCACCACCAGCAGCAAGGGCGTGGCGGTCAGGAGCAGCGAAGCCGCCGGCCGGTCGCTGCGCCAGGTGAGCTGCACCAGGGAGCCGTCGAGCAGATTGGTCGCCGACACGGCATTCCGTCCCGGACTGCCCGGCCCGTCGGACACGGTGATGGCGCCGCCTTCAAGCGCCGCCGATCGCGCCAGCGACGCGAGCAACTCCGCATCCAGGACGTCCGCCCCCAGCACCATGAGCGGCTGAGGATGGGGCACCGCCTCGCTTTGCGCACGAAGAACGTAGGCGCTGAGCAGAACCCCCTCGCCGTCTCCGATGGACAACCCTTCACGTCCGCGACTCGGCGGCGCGGCGCGCAATTCCTCGGTCAGCCGCCGCAACGCCGGGGCCAGCGCCCGGGCCGCCGCGCCGGGCCCCTGCTGGCCGTTTTCGGAGGCGTAGACGATGTTGCCCTCGGCATCGAGGATGTAGACGTATTCGAGACTGGCCGCCTCGTGCAGACGCTGGCCGAAGCGCCGATGGAGATTTTCGAAATCCTTCAGCGCAATGTGCGCCAGCACATCGCGCTCCGTCATCGCCGCCGCCATCGCATCCTTCATGGCGGCCGCCCGGTCGTGGATGGAGCTTCTCACCGCCTCGCTTTCACGCGCGGCCACCATCTTGTCATGGTTCATGACGGCGTAACCCAACGCCACCGCCGATGCCACGAACAGCACCACGAGGGTCACCACCCCAAGAATCAAGGATCGATGCGCAACGGCATTCTCGCGCGGTAGAATGATTATCCCCCTGTCACCCCGATCGTCCGCGCGGCCCACGCATGAGCACGGCCGCGTCACACCCCACGCGAATGTTCGACAGTTCCAAGGGCTGCGCAAGTGATCCAGAGGTCGCGCCGGGAAAATTGCTACGGCCCGCCAAACCACCATGTGGCGAGCCCCAGGAACGCCATGAACCCAACGCAGTCCGTGACCATGGTCACGAACACGCCCGACGCCACCGCCGGATCGAGCCGCAGCCGCGAGATCCCCAGCGGAATGAGGATGCCGAACAGGCCCGCCGCCGCCATGTTCAGCACCAGCGCCGCCGAGATGACAAAGCCCAGGTGCAGGTTGGCGAACCACAGCGCGGCGATCCCGCCGAGCAGGCAGGCAAGCGCGGTCCCGTTGAAAAGACCGACCAGAAGCTCGCGCGAGACGATGCGCCGGGCATTGTGCGTGGACAGGTCCTTGGTGGCGAGGGCGCGCACCGCCACCGTCATGGTCTGGGTACCGGCATTGCCGCCCATGGAGGCGACAATGGGCATCAGCACGGCGAGCGCCACCATTTTCTCGATGGTCCCCTCGAACAGCGAGATGATGGAGGCCGAGACGAAGGCCGTACCCAAATTCACCACCAGCCACGGCAGCCGGCTGCGCGCCGTGTAGGCCACCGTGTCGGACAGTTCCTCGTCCGAACCCACGCCGGCGAGGGCGCGCAGATCCTCGTCCGCCTCCTCCTGGATCACGTCCACCACGTCGTCGATGGTCATGACGCCCACGAGGCGGTTCGCATCGTCCACCACCGGGGCGGAGACAAGATTGTAGTGCTCGAACGTGCGGGCCACTTCCTCCTGATCCTCGGCGGCATTGACCACCTGGACGTGGGCCGTCTTCACCTGGGTGATGAGCACCTGCCGCTTGGTGCGCAGCAGCCGGTCGAGCGACACCGCCCCGACCAGGCGATAGGCCGGGTCCACCACGAACACCTCGTAGAAGGTCTCCGGCAGCCCCTCGGTCTCGCGCATGTAGTCGATGGTGCGGCCCACCGTCCAGAACGGGGGCACGGCGATGAACTCGGTCTGCATGCGCCGGCCGGCGCTTTCCTCGGGATAGTCGAGGGAGCGCAGCAACGCCACCCGCTCGGGCGCCGGCATGTGCTCGAGGATGGCGGCGACATCCTCCTCGGACAGGTCCTCCAGGATGTAAACGGCATCGTCCGAATCGAGCCCGCGCATGCCGCGCGCCACGGTCCTGGGCGACAGGCCGTGCAGGATCTGCACGCGCACCGTCTCGTCGAGCTCGGTCAAGGCGGTAAAGTCGAAGTCGTCGCCGAGCAGCTCGATCAGGCGCCGCCGCTCATCCCCGTCGAGGGATTCCAGCAAGTCGCCCATGTCGGCTTCGTGCAGGCTGCGGGTGAGCGCCCGGAGCCGATCGAGATCCCGCTCGTTGATGGCGGAGGCCACCGAGAGGCGAAACGCCTCGGCGATATTGTCCGCCTCGTCACGCACCGATGGCAGGTGATCGACGCGTTCCGCGTCGGCGGGATCGATATCCTCGCGCATGACTGCTCCCGGTCCGGACGAAAAGGGGAAATGGGCCGCCGCCGCCGGTCGCGGCCGACGTGTCGGCGACGCCGTCACTGCGGAGCGCTGCTTTGCCTCTAGAGTGCCCCCACGGTTTAGGGAAGCGCCAAACCGAGGCGCCAATGGGAGGGCATTGCAACAAAAGTGAAGCGAGACGCGATTGCAACACCTTCATTTCGCCCTGACCGCCGCCTAAGCCCGCGTCCGAAGCCCGCCGGGACGGGAAAGGAGTGCGCAAAATGGTTCACGGCTACCGAAGGGCGGCAGCGCGCGGCATCCTTGGCGCCCTTGCCCTTACATCTGTAGGCCTTGTGGCCATGGCGACGCAGGCCATGGCGGGGGACTGCCCCGGACATCCCGATGCCCTCGGCACCGAACGGGTGCTGGAGATCGATCCCAAGGGCGTGCGGGTGGGCACCAAATCCTTCCCCGGTACGCTGCCGCTGGCGCCGCGCGAAGTGGTGCTCACCTTCGACGACGGCCCCTGGCCAAAGACCACCCCCGCCATTCTCGACGCGCTCAAGGCCGAATGCGTGCGCGCCACCTTCTTCCTCATCGGCGACAATGCGAAGGCCCGCCCGGCCCTGGTGCGCCGCGAGCTGGCGGAAGGGCACACGGTGGCGCATCATTCCATGACGCACCCGGCCGCGACCCTGGCGAAGCTGCCGTTCGAAGCCGCCGTCGCCGAAATCCGCAACGGCGTCGCCGCCGACGAGGCCGCCGCCTACGGCACGGGCGGGGCCGTGCCGCGCGTGCCGTTCTTCCGCTTCCCGGGCTTTGCCTCGACGCCGGAGCTGCTCGATGATCTCGACCGTTCCGGGTTCGCGGTGTTCGGCGCGGACTTCTGGGCCAGCGACTGGAACAAGATGACGCCCGATGAGGAGCTGGCGCTGGTGCTGAAGCGGCTCGACTCGGCCGGCGGCGGCATCGTGCTGTTCCACGACACCAAGGCCCAGACGGCGGAGATGATTCCCGCCTTCCTGCGAACCCTGAAGGAGCGGGGCTACAAGGTGGTGCACATCGTGCCGGCACAAAAGCAAACGGCGCGCTGAGGGCGCGCCGCTTCGCTCCGCGGGAGGTCAAGCCTGGGGACCGTCCATCCCGCGCCGGGCAGCTCGCCCCTGCCCGGCACAAGAAGACGATCCCATGCTCAAATCAGCTGAACTGGTTCAGCAGGTCCAGCAGTTCCGAGGCGCTGCTTGTCGCGGTGGTGTCGCTGCTGGTGGTCGTGGTCGCCGAGGCCGTGGAACTGCTCGTCGCGCTCGTGTCGCTGCTTGAAGCGTCCACCGGCGGCGGAGGCGGCGGAGGCGGTGCCTCGCTGCTGTTGTCGGCCGCCTGCGTGCCGAGGCCCGACTGGAGATCCTGCTGGAGGGTCTGCAACGCCGCCTGCAGGCTGCTCGCATCACCGGAATCGATGGCGTCCGCCAGCGCGCTCAGATCATCGGCGAGGCTGCTCGTCGAGGTCGTGTCGCTGGAGGTCGTCGTGGTGTCCGTGCTGGAGCTGTCGGTGGTGGACGTATCCGTGGTCGAGGTATCCATCGTCGCGTCAGCCGGCGGGGGCGGCGGAGGCGGCGGCATCATCTCGAATGATGCGGAATCATCGGTTTGCGTCGCGTCGCTGCTCTCGCTGCTGGCGCCGAGACTTGCCAGCATGCTGGTGAGATCGGAACTCGCGAGACTGCCATAGGAAAAATCGCTGGAATCGCCGCTGTCCGAGGTGGACTCAAGGGTCTGGATGGTCAGCGTCGGCTCTGAAAACGCCTGGGCCGCCGCCGTATCGCTGGATTGGGTTTCACTTTGCTGTGCTGCCTCCCGCCGCTGCTTGTACAGCTCTTGAAGCGAGGAGGCGCTGTTCTGACCGATGGACGAGATGGTCATGATATGTGCCTGTCGTGCATGCGATACCTATGGCGCCATGCTGGTTCCACGGTAACGCCGGCACGATGTGTCCAGGAGCTTGCATCAGGCTTGCCCGCACCTGCGGAGAAACGGACAGAAACCTTCAGCAACATAGCGCCAACACTCGGTTTCCGCTGCGAGATGAAACCGGAGAGGCCCCCGCGAACGACGCCCGGCATCGGCCCCGCACCCCGGATAACGACGGGCCCGGATAACGACGGGCCCGGATAACGACGGGCCCGGATAACGACGGGCCCGGATAACGACGGGCCCGGATAACGACGGGCCCGGATAACGAAAAGGCCGGTTCGGAGTATCTCCGAAACCGGCCTTTTCGTTATGCCTTCAATCCACTGGTGCGGACGAGAGGACTCGAACCTCCACGGGTCTCCCCACTAGCACCTCAAGCTAGCGCGTCTACCAATTCCGCCACGACCGCAGTCAGGGATGGCACCGCCGGGACCCGTTTGAAGGGGCCGTTTCCGGCGGGGAGCCATCGTCTAACAGATCGACTCGGGTGCCACAAGAACTTCATGCAGCTTCCGCCCGCCGGCGCCGGAGCCTGTGGATGGCGGGCACGCGATCTGTTGTACCGCAACGCTTTGCTGCGGATGCCAACGGCCCCACCGGGTTGAGAGGGGGCCAGCGGACCGGGCTGGAGACCATGATCGGATCGGGAATCACGCCGGCAAAGCAGCCTCATCTGAAATCACTCTAGACGCCGCGCACGGATGGTATATGCCCACGGGCATGTCCCAGCCCGTGCCGCGCGCCACCCTCGACGCCACCTTCCTGCCGCAGGACCCGTCAAACCCGCCGGTCCAATGGATGATCAGCGACGGCCTCGTGCCCTATGAGGTCGCGCGCGCGACCATGGAGGCCCGCGTGGCCGCCATCGCCGATGGCACGGCGGGCGAAGCGGTGTGGCTGCTGGAGCATCCGCCCCTCTACACCGCCGGCACCAGCGCCCGGCCGGAGGATCTGGTGGAGGCTCGCTTTCCGGTCTTCGAAGCCGGGCGCGGCGGGCAGTTCACCTATCACGGCCCCGGCCAGCGGGTGGCTTATGTGATGCTGGACCTCCACCGCCGCGCGCCGGACGTACGGCGCTATGTGAGCGCGCTGGAGGCGTGGCTCATCGGCACGCTCTCGGCCTTCAACGTCACCGGCGAGCGGCGGGAAGACCGGGTCGGGGTGTGGGTGCGCCGCCATGGGGACGAGGACAAGATCGCCGCCATCGGCATCCGCGTGCGGCGGTGGGTGACCTTCCACGGCATCTCGCTGAACGTGGAGCCGGACCTGTCCCATTTCGGCGGCATCGTGCCGTGCGGCGTGCGTGAACACGGCGTGACGAGCCTAGCCGATCTCGGCCTGCCGGTGAGCATGCCCGAGGTGGATGCGGTGCTGCGCGTGGGGTTCGAGGAGGTGTTCGGGCGCACGATCCTGTCGCCGCCGCCCGAACGGCCCTGACCGGGGCGGCGGGACGCCGGAAGCTGCCCCGGCGCCGGCCTGCCCCCGATGCCCGAGGATCAGATCCCGAGCTTTGCCTTCAGGATGTCGTTCAACGCCTGCGGGTTGGCCTTGCCGCCGGAGGCCTTCATGGCCTGGCCGACGAACCAGCCGAGCATGGTGGGCTTGGCCTGAACCTGGGCCACCTTGTCCGGATTCTTGGCGATGATCTCGTCGACCACCTTCTCGATGGCGCCGGTATCGGTCACCTGCTTCAGGCCGCGCGCCTCCACCACCACGCGGGGGTCGCCCCCCTCGGTGAAGATGATCTCGAACAGGTCCTTGGCGATCTTGGACGAGATGGTCTTTTCCGCGATCAGGTCGAGGATCGCGCCGATCTGCTCCGGTGACACCGGAGAGGTGGCCAGATCCTTGCCTTCCTTGTTCAGGCGGCCGAACAGCTCGTTGATGATGAAATTGGCCGCGGCCTTGCCGTCGCGCCCGGAAGCCTCACCCCTGGCGACCTTCTCGAAGAAGTCCGCCGTCTCGCGCTCGGCCACCAGCACGCTCGCGTCATAGGGCGAAAGGCCGTAATCGGCGATGAAGCGCGCCTTTTTCTCATCCGGCAGCTCGGGCAGGTCGGCCTTCAGCCCGTCCACGAACTCCGCCTTCAGGTCCAGGGGCAGCAGGTCCGGATCTGGGAAATAACGGTAGTCGTGCGCCTCCTCCTTGGAGCGCATGGACCGCGTCTCGCCCTTGCCCGGATCGAACAGGCGGGTCTCCTGGTCGATCTTGCCGCCGTCCTCCAGGATCTCGATCTGCCGGCGGGCCTCCACCTCGATGGCCTGGCCGATGAAGCGGATGGAATTGACGTTCTTGATCTCGCAGCGAGTGCCGAGCGGCCTGCCCGGCCGGCGCACGGAAACGTTCACGTCGGCGCGCAGGTTGCCCTTTTCCATGTCGCCGTCGCAGGTGCCCAGATAGCGCAGGATGGTGCGCAGCTTGGTCACATAGGCCTTCGCCTCTTCCGAGGAGCGCAGGTCCGGACGCGACACGATCTCCATCAGCGCCACGCCCGACCGGTTGAGGTCGACGAAGCTCTGGGTGGGGGACAGGTCATGGATGGACTTGCCGGCGTCCTGCTCGAGATGCAGGCGCTCGATGCCCACCGCGATGCTCTCGCCGTCGAGCAGATCCACGATCACCTCGCCCTCGCCCACGATGGGGTATTTGAACTGGCTGATCTGGTAACCCTGGGGCAGGTCCGGATAGAAATAATTCTTCCGGTCGAATACCGAGTGCAGGTTGATCTGGGCCTTGAGGCCGAGGCCGGTGCGCACCGCCTGGGCCACGCACGCCTTGTTGATGACCGGCAGCATGCCCGGCATCGCCGCGTCGACGAGCGACACATGGTCATTGGGCTCGCCACCGAAGGCGGTGGCGGCACCGGAAAAAAGCTTGGCGTTGGAGGCGACCTGAGCATGGACCTCCATGCCGATCACCACTTCCCAGTCACCGGTCGCGCCGGGAATGAGCTTCTTGGCGTCGGCGGGGCGCGTGTGAACCGTCATCGTCGTCCTAGTCCGTATCGCGGCGGTGCCGCATTCGTCTTGTGTTCCCCTACTCCGCGAGCCGCCGTCGTGGCAACCATCGCGGCGCGGTGGCGAACGCTTCCTTCAGATGGGGACGGCCCCGGCGGGTTGCGAGCCGCGCGCAGCGCCTCTGTCGTTCCCGAATGGCATGTGAACGCGCGCATGCTACAAGAGGAAAATGCCGGATCAAGACGCGCAAGCATCCCCCCACCTGAGCGAGCCGCACGGGAGCGACAGGCCGGAGCCGATCCCGCTGGGCTGGGCCGGCGCATCGCTCAAAGCCGATTATCTGAACTTCGGCGACGCCATGAGCCCGGTGATGGTGGCGCTGGTGGGCGGGCGGCCGGTGCGCCGGGTCGCCTATGAGTCGTCCGAGCTGCGCCTCGCGGCGGTCGGCACCATCGCCCACGGCTTCCGCGGCGGCGAGGTGCATGTATGGGGCGCCGGCTGCTCGCGCTGGGCCAATCCCTCCGCCCCCCTGAGCGCGCGCCGGCCCTATGAGCGGCCCACCGACACCCGCATGGTGATTCACGCCACCCGAGGTCCCCTCTCGCAGCGCCTCCTGCTCGGCGGCGCGGGCGGGCCAAACGTATTTGGCGATCCGGTCTGGCTGCTCCCGCGCTTCTATCGGCCGCAGGTGAAGAAGAAATGGGCCCTGGGCGTGGTGCTGCACCTGTCCGATCTCGCCGACCGGGCCTACGAGCCCCATCCCCTTCCCGAGTTTCAGCGCTATGTGGTGCCCGAGACCCTGGCCGGCGCGGTACGCCTCATCACCACGGTCACACCCATCGACATGCTGTCGCTCAAGGCCAAGGTGGATGAAATCCTGGCCTGCGAGCGGATCGTCTCCATGAGCCTGCACGGATTGGTCATTGCCGAGGCCTATGGCATTCCCTGCCTCTATTTTGCGGCATCGGGGCTGAAGCCCGGATTGGGCGACATCAGCCTCGACCCCGAGACCCTCGTTAACCCCAGGGTCGCGGACCTCTACGGCGGACTTGGGGTCAAACGGCGTCTCGGCTATGTCCAACCGCGCCGCACCACGACCGATTGGGACGACGTCATTGATGCCATCGACCGCGCCTGGACACCCCTCGATCTCGACGGCGATCGCCTCATGGCGGCCTTCCCCTTCGGCGCCGCGCCACTGCGGCCGGCGCCGGGAACAGAGATCTGGAGCCATCCCCTGGTACGCACGCTTCAGCTTCAACATGACGTTGCACAGCTGCAAAATGCCTCTAAGAGGAAGCGGACGTGGCCATGGCTGAAGCCCATCGCGCTCGCCTGAAGGGCTGCAACGGTAACAAGACGCCCCTGAGGCCGGGCGCGGCGCAGGAGCGGTGCGGATGTGCCGGGGGCGCACCAGGCCGGTCCGGCGGGGAGGAGAGAGAGAACAGATGAGAGGTCCACAGCAGGCGCACCGCCTGAAGGCCTCCGGCATTCCCCCCGTGCACGACACCGATGCGCGAGGCCGGGTCGTGCTGATGCTTCAGGGCGCCGCCTCGCAATTTCATTGGGGGCTGGGCCTCGCTCTTCAGGCGCGCGGCGCGCGCGTCATCAAGGTGCATCTGTGCGCGGGCGAATGGGTGTTCTGGCCGGGCAAGGCCATTTCCTACCGCGGCCGGCGCGAGCGGTGGCCGCACTATGTCGACGACCTCATGCGCACGAACGGCGTCACGGACCTCGTGCTGTTCGGCGACTGCCGCGACTATCACGCGCAGGCGATCCTCAAGGCGCGCGCGCTTGGCGTGCGGCTGCACCTGTTCGAGGAGGGCTATCTGCGGCCCCATTGGATCACCCTCGAGCATCATGGGGTCAACGACCACTCCGACTTCCCGCGGGATCCGCAGCTTCTGCTCGACGAAGCCGACCGCCTCGGCCTGCCGCCGAAGGTGCACATCTATCACGACCGGTTCGCCCTGCGGGCGCTGTGGGACGTGGCCTGGAACGCCAACCGGCTGGTCGGCGCCATCGCCTATCCCCATTACCGGCACCATGCGGTGCTGCATCCGGTGGCGGAATATGCGGGCTGGCTGCGGCAATTCGCGCGCCAGCGCAAAATCGCGAAGCGGGATGAGGGAGAACTGAACGCGCTGGTGGAGTCCGGTGCACCCTACTTCGTGCTTCCGCTCCAGCTCGACGGCGACTTCCAGATCCGCGTCCATTCGGACTTCCGCGACATGACGGAAGCCGCCGAGGCCGTGTTCGCATCCTTCGCTCGCGCCGCGCCGCGCGATTGCCGGCTGATGGTGAAGCGGCATCCCTTCGACGTGCCGCTCACGGACCGGCGCGGGCAGATCGAGGCGATGGCCGCGCGCCACGGCTTCGCCGACCGGCTCACCTTCGTGGAGAGCGGCGATATCGTGCCCTTCATCTCGGAGTCGGAGGGCACCCTGGTCGTCAACTCCACCTCGGCCACCTTCGCCCTCAGCCATGGGGTGCCGCTGATGGTGCTCGGCCGCGCCACCTACAAGATCCCCGGCCTCGCGTTTCAGGGCAGTCTCGACGAGTTCTGGACCATGGGCGAGCCCCCGGACCCCAAGCTATGGTGGGCCTACCGCCGGGTGCTGCTGGAGCGGACCCAGATCAACGGCGGCTTCTTCTCGCCGGAGGGCATCGCGGCCGCCGTCGCCGGCGCCTCGGATCGCATCATCGCCACACCGGCGCCGGCCGTGGCGAGCGTCACACCATGACTTCACGTCCCGCCGGGCGTCCTGCCGCGCGCCCCAGCCATGTGGCCGTCACCGGCGCCTCGGGCGGGCTCGGCGCCGCCTTCGCGCGGCATTATGCTGCGCCCGGCGTGCGGTTGCTGCTGATCGCCCGCGACGCCCGCCGGCTCGATGCCATCGCCGCCGACTGCGCGGCACGGGGCGCGGACGTGGCGACACTGTCCTGCGACGTGCGGAATGCTCACGACCTCCGGGCGGCGCTGCTGGCCCACGACGCCGCCCATCCGGTGGACCTCGTGGTCGCCAATGCGGGCGTGGAGGCCAGCGTCGGTCCCGATGGCGCGCCCGAGCCCCTCGACACGGTGCTGGCCCAGATCGAGACCAACCTTTCAGGCGCCCTTGCCAGCGTGGTGCCGCTGCTGCCCGCCATGCAGGCGCGGCGGCACGGCGCCGTGATTCTCGTCTCGTCCCTGGCGGCGCTGGAGCCGTTGGCGGACCAGCCCGCCTATTGCGCCAGCAAGGCCGGGCTGCTCGCCTGGGGCGAGGCCGCGCGGCCATGGCTGCGCCGGTTCGGCATCCAGGTCACGGTTGCCTGCCCCGGCTTCATCGCCACCGGCATGAGCAGCCACTACGAGGGCTGGCGTCCGCTGGAGTGGAGCGCCGAGAAGGCCGCCCGCCATATCGCCGAGGCGGCGGCACGCGGCCGCGGACGCGTGGACTTCCCCTGGCCCCTGGTGGCGCTGATCGGCCTCGGCAAGCTGGCGCCGCGGCCGCTCCGGGAGGCCGTGCGCGACCTCTTGTTCCGGCTGAGCGTCCATTAAGGGGGCTTTTAGGCTGGCGGCCCAGCGGAAGCGACCGTCAGGCGGGGCGAAACGCCATCTCCCCTTCGTCAGCATCGGCTAAACTGCGACCACGCCCGTGGGGGGCGCAGAAGGGAAGGGCGCGCATGGTGTCGGACCGGAGCGTGGCACGCAGGGTGGCCATCGGCGTTCTCGTGGTGGGCGGCTTCTATTTCGCCTGGCAGGTGGTCAGCGTCTTCCTGATGGTGTTCGCGGCGATTCTGGTGGCGGTCGGCCTGCACAGCCTGGCGACGCCGTTCGCCCGCCTGACCCGCATTCGCGAGCAATATGCGGTGTTTCCGGTGGCTCTGATGGTGTTGGCCGGGCTGGTGCTGGTGGGCTACCAGTTCGGCTCCACCATCCAGACCCAGGTCAGCCAGTTGATCCAGGACCTGCCCACCGGCTGGAAGGAGTTCGAAAGCCGCTTTCATTTGAGCGAGATGATGCCGGAACTGCTGCAGCGGGCGGAGGCCGCGGCCCCGCCGAGCTCGGTCATCATCACCGCGCTCCAGAGCTTCACCACCAATCTGGTTCAGGTGCTGGTGGGCCTGTTTCTGGTGGTGGTGGGCGGGCTTTATTTCGCCGTCGACCCCGCGCTCTATCGCAAGCTGTTCCTTGCGCTGTGGTCCGAGCACGAGCGCCCGCGCATCCTGAGCCGCATGACGCTGATCGCCGAGGATCTGCGCAGCTTCCTGAAGGCGCAGGTCATCGCCATGATCGTGGTCGGGGTGCTCACCTTCATCGGCCTGACCGTTCTCGGCATCCCATCGGCGCTCGCGCTCGCGCTGTTTGCCTCGCTGGCGGAGTTCGTGCCCATGGTGGGGCCGGTGGTGGCGGCCATTCCAGCCCTGCTCATCGCGCTGACGCTGGGTCTTGATTCGGCATTGTGGACACTCGCCATGTTCGTCGCGGTGCAGCAGACCGAGAGCAATCTCATCACCCCCGTGCTGCAGCAGCGCATGGTCTCGCTGCCGCCGGCGGTGACACTGTTCGCGGTGGTGCTCTTCGGCAGCCTGTTCGGCCCGCTCGGCATCCTGCTCGCCACCCCGCTCACGGTGCTGGTGTTCGCCTCGCTCCGCGATCACCACCCGGCACAGAGCAAAGCCTGAAGCCGCCAACCGGCGTCGCCGACCGCCCCCGCAAAAAGGGAGCCTGGCACTGCATCACTCGTGCCGCGGCGAGCGGGAGCGGAGCGGCAAGGTACCGCGGAGCGGGATCCGGCACGCATCCCGTTTGCCTCCGACGAACAGCCGTGTATGGTCGCGCGCCCCAAAGTGCACCGCCCAAGTGCACCCCCCGAAGTGCACCTGATGTGCTGAAGAGATGTCCGTATGGCCCGCGATACGCTCGACGCGACCCCCATCACCTCCCGCGACGAACTGATCGCCTGGATCGAACAGGGCAATAAGCCGGAAAGCTCTTTCCGCATCGGCACCGAGCACGAAAAGATCCCCTTCACCCTGGCCCGCCACGAGCCGGTGCCCTACGAGGGGCCGAAAGGCATCCGCAAGCTGTTGGAGGGCATGCGCCTTCTGCTCGGCTGGGAGCCGATCATGGAGGGCGAGCACATCATCGGCCTTGCCGACGTGACCGGCGGCGGCGCCATCTCCCTGGAGCCGGGCGGCCAGTTCGAGCTTTCGGGCGCGCCGGTCTCGACCATCCACGAGACCTGCGCCGAGTTGAATGCCCACCTCGCCCAGGTGCGGGAAGTGGCCGAGCCGCTCGGCATCGGCTTCCTCGGCATCGGCATGAGCCCCAAGTGGAGCCGCTCCGAAACCCCGGTGATGCCCAAGGGCCGCTACAAGATCATGGCCAACTACATGCCCAAGGTGGGCAAGTTCGGCCTCGACATGATGTTCCGCACCTGCACCGTGCAGGTGAACCTCGACTTCTCCAGCGAAGCCGACATGGTCAAGAAGATGCGGGTGGGGCTCGCTTTGCAGCCGGTGGCCACGGCTTTGTTCGCCAACTCGCCCTTCACCGAGGGCAAGCCGAACGGCTTCCTGTCATTCCGCTCGGAGATCTGGCGCGACACCGACAACGCCCGCTCCGGCATGCTGCCGTTTGCCTTCGAGGACGGCTTCGGCTTCGAGGCCTATGTGGATTATGCCCTCGACGTGCCCATGTATTTCGTGAAGCGCGGCGACACCTATATCGACGTGGCGGGAACCTCCTTCCGCGATCTCCTGGCCGGGCGCCATCCGGTACTGCCCGGCGAAGTGGCGACCCTGTCCGATTGGGTGAACCACCTGTCCACCATCTTCCCCGAGGTCCGGCTGAAGCGCTTCCTGGAAATGCGCGGCGCCGATGCCGGCCCCTGGGCGAAATTGTGCGCCTTGCCCGCGTTCTGGGTGGGCCTGCTCTATGACCGGGACAGCCTCGACGCCGCCTTCGACCTCGTGAAGGACTGGACCGCCGAGGACCGCCAGCGTCTGCGGGATGATGTGCCCCGGCTCGCCCTCCATTCGGAAATCCGAGGCCACAAGCTAAAGGAGGTGGCGCGGCAGGCCCTTGCCCTTTCCTCCGCCGGCCTCGCGCGCCGTGGCTTCCTCGACCGCCAGGGTCGGGACGAAACGCGCTTTCTGGCGCCGTTGGAGGAAACCGTCTTCTCCGGGCGCGCGCCGGCCGAGATTCTGCTCGACCACTTCCAGGGGGATTGGGACGGTTCCGTGGAGCCGGCCTTCACCACCCTCGCCTACTGATCTTCGCCGTTAGCTTATCTGCCATGCGATAAGTGCATGGTGGAATGATACGGGCCGCCGGCCGGTCCCAAGGGGCATCGTCGCCGATCCGAAGCGCCGGCCGGCGGGCAGCAAACGCGTGTGCGCTCGACAAACGCCCCCATAGGCCGCGGTCCGCCGGGCGATCGGAGCCCCGTCGCGCGAAACGCCGCGCGTGGCTCGGCGAATCCTCCTATTAATACTGGAACCTTACGATTCCAGACCGCTTCCGGAGCAGCCCGATGCCAAAGGCGCCAGCGCCTCCTTCCGCCACCATAGGACCGGTGGATCTGCTGCTTTACGCGGCCACCATCCTCATTTTTGGAAGCGGCTGGCTGCCGTTGCGAATGCAGCTCGGCGTGGTGGTGCCCGAGGTATCCCTGGTCTGGCGCTTCCTCATCGCCACCGTGGTCATGTTCATCGTGGTGGCGGTGCGGGGTGAGCGGCTGCTGTTCCATTGGCGCGACCATCTGGTGTTCGCCGTGCTGGGCGTGACCCTGTTTTCCCTCAACTTCATCACCTTTTATTATGCCGGCTATCATTTGCCATCCGGTTTGCTGTCGGTGGTGTTCGCGCTGGCGGCGGTGATGATTCCCCTCATCGGCGCGGCGGTGCTGGGCCAACCCCTGCACCGGCAGGTGGTGGCGGGCGCGGTGGTGGGTGTGGCGGGCCTTGCCCTGGTGTTCGGCCCCACCCTCGCCTCCGGGGAAGGCGTTGAGGGCGCGGGCGTCGGGCTGCTGCTGTCCCTGGCCGGCACGTTCTGCTTCTCGGTCGGCAGCCTGGTGTCCGGTCTGGCGGGACGGCGGGGCTACCCGCTCGTTTCCATGACCGCATGGGGCTTTTTCTATGGCTTCGCCATCATGCTGGTGGTGGCGATCCTCCGCGGCGCGCCGTTCACGATCGATTGGACGGCACGCTATGTGGGCTCCCTGCTCTATCTTGTGGCGGCGCAGACATTGTCCGGATTCGCGATCTACTTCGCCCTCATCCGCCGCATCGGCGCCAGCCGCGCGGGCTATGTGACCGTGCTGTTCCCGCTGGTGGCGCTGGCCCTGTCCACCTGGTTCGAAGCCTTTCATTGGACCCTCGGCGCGGCCCTGGGCATCGCCCTGGTGCTCACCGGCGCGCTTCTGGTGCTGCTGCCGCGCCGGGATGGGGCGCCCGCGCGCTGACCCCGCCCCGGCGCGCCAGCGTGCGGGCCGCGCATCTGCCCACCCCGGCAAACCGCGCCATTCTGCCGCATAGCACAATGGGGCGATCGACAGGGACATCCGCCCTGCGACAGCGCGACAAATCCCTTCAGATACAGGATTTTATGGCATTTTTGATAGCTTCAGCCTATCAAAAATGACGAATTTATCTATTTTGCTTATCCGGACCATCCCCATATGTTGCGTCGCGAAGGCTTTCGGCCCTTCTGCACCGCAACCTGACCCAAGGAAATGTCATGTCTCTCGTGAATACCAAGATCAAGCCCTTCAAGGCCCAGGCTTTCAAGGATGGCAAGTTCATCGAGGTGAGCGACGCCGACCTTGCGGGCAAGTGGTCCGTGTTCTTCTTCTACCCGGCCGACTTCACCTTCGTCTGCCCGACCGAGCTTGGCGACGTGGCCGATCACTATGCTGAGTTCCAGAAGCTCGGCGTGGAGATCTACTCGGTGTCCACCGACACCCACTTCACCCACAAGGCGTGGCACGACACCTCCGACACCATCGCCAAGATCAAGTACACCATGCTCGGCGATCCCAACCACGAGATCTCCACCAACTTTGAAGTGCTGCGCCCCGGCCAGGGCCTTGCCGACCGCGGCACCTTCATCGTCGACCCGAATGGCGTGATCCAGGCCACGGAAATCACCGCCGAGGGCATCGGCCGTGATGCCTCCGACCTGCTGCGCAAGGTGAAGGCCGCCCAGTACGTCGCGTCCCACCCCGGTGAGGTGTGCCCCGCCAAGTGGCAGGAAGGCGAGAAGACCCTCGCTCCGTCCCTCGACCTCGTCGGCAAGATCTGATCTGCCGCAACGCGACGCGCACGCTCCTTTGATCGTGCGCATGGCAGCCTTCCCTCTCCATGGGGAAGGCTGCTTCTCCCGGCGGGAGGCCGGGTTTCACTCCATTCGGTTCATCGGAGGATTGCCATGCTCGACGACACGATGAAGGCTCAACTCAAGACCTATCTGGAGCGCGTGGTCCGCCCGATCGAGATCACCGCGTTCGTGGACGACGGCGCCAAGTCCAGGGAAACCCTGGACCTTCTGAACGACCTGGTGCAGCTCTCCGACAAGATCACCGTCACCGAGAGCCGCGGCGCCTCAGATGCGCGCGTGCCCTCCTTCGCGCTGACGAGCCCGGGCGAGGACATTCATCTGGCGTTCGCCGGCCTGCCCATGGGCCACGAATTCACCTCGCTCATCCTCGCCCTGCTCCAGACCGGCGGTTATCCGCCGAAGGTCGAGCAGGCGATCATCGACCAGATCAAGGGCCTCGACGGCGACTTCAAGTTCGAAACCTATTTCTCCCAGTCCTGCCAGAATTGCCCGGATGTGGTGCAGGCCCTGAACCTCATGGCCGTGCTGAACCCGAAGATCCAGCACGCGGCCATCGACGGCGCCCTCTTCCAAAAGGAAGTGGACGCACGCCAGGTGATGTCGGTGCCCACCGTCTATCTGAACGGCGAAGTGTTCGGCCAGGGCCGCATGGGCGTCGAGGAGATCGTCGCCAAGCTCGACACCGGCGCGGTGGAGCGGGAGGCCAAGCGCCTCGCCACCCTCGATCCGTTCGAGGTGCTGGTGGTGGGCGGCGGTCCGGCCGGCGCCGCGGCGGCGATCTATGCGGCGCGCAAGGGCATCCGCACCGGTGTCGCGGCCGAGCGCTTCGGCGGCCAGGTGCTGGACACCATGGCCATCGAGAACTTCATTTCCGTGCCCTACACCGAGGGCCCGAAGCTCGCCACGGCGCTGGAACAGCATGTGCGCGAGTATGAGGTGGAGATCATGAATCTCCAGAAGGCCCAGAAGCTGGTGCCCGGCGACGATTTCATCTCGATCGAGCTCGCCAACGGTGCCGCGCTGAAGGCCAAGAGCGTCATCCTCGCCACCGGCGCCCGCTGGCGGCAGATGGGCGTGCCCGGCGAGGACAAGTACCGCGCCAAGGGCGTCGCCTATTGCCCCCATTGCGACGGCCCCCTGTTCAAGGGCAAGCGGGTGGCGGTGATCGGCGGCGGCAATTCCGGCGTGGAGGCGGCCATCGACCTCGCCGGCGTGGTGGCCCATGTGACCCTCTTCGAGTTCGACACCAAGCTGCGCGCCGACGAGGTGCTCCAGCGCAAGCTGGCGAGCCTGCCCAATGTGGATGTCAAGCTGTCGGCCCGCACCACCGAGGTGCTCGGCGACGGGCAGAAGGTGACCGGCCTCACTTATGAGAACCGCGTCTCCGGCCAGATCCAGACCCTGGAGCTGGAGGGCATCTTCGTCCAGATCGGCCTGCTGCCGAACACCGAATGGCTGAAGGGCAGCCTGGAGCTTTCCCCCCGCGGCGAAATCGTGGTGGACGAGCGCGGCCAGACCTCGGTGCCGGGCGTGTTCGCGGCCGGTGATTGCACAACCGTGCCCTACAAGCAGATCATCATCGCCATGGGCGAGGGTGCCAAGGCATCGCTGGGCGCGTTCGACTACCTCATCCGTTCCTCGGCGCCCGGCGAGCCGGAGAGCAAGGCGGCCTGATCCACACCGGGGAATGGCTTGCCCCTCACTGCCGCCCACCGGTCCATCCGGTGGGCGGCGCACATCGAGACGAGATGACCCTGCGCGAGCTGCAATATCTCATCGCCTTGGCGGACCATCGGAATTTCCGCCGTGCCGCGGAAGTGTGCCTGGTGAGCCAGCCCACGCTGTCCATGCAGATCCGCAAGCTGGAAGAGGAATTGGGCGTGCCCCTGGTGGAGCGCACGCCGCGCCGGGTAATGCTGACCGCCGCCGGCCGCGACGCCGTGGAACGGGCCCGGCGGATTCTCAATGAAGTGGACCAGATGAAGGAAGGCGCCCGCCGCAGCCGCTCCGCCGAAGGCGGCACGCTGAAGCTGGGCGTGTTCCCCACCCTCGGACCCTATCTGCTGCCCCATGTGGTGCCCCTGATCCGGGCGCGCTTTCCACAGTTGGAGCTGATGCTATTCGAGGAGAAGAGCGCGGATCTCCTGGCGCGGCTCAATGCGGGGACGCTCGACGCCGCATTCCTGGCGCTGCCGGTCCACGATCATCACCTGCACAGCGAGTTTCTGTTCGAGGAACCGTTCCTGCTGGCGGTTCCCGCCGATCATCCCCTGGCCAAGCGCCGTTCCCTCCATCTGGACGAGCTCGGCCAACACAATCTGATGCTGCTGGAAGATGGCCATTGCCTGCGCGACCAGGCGCTGGAAGTGTGCCAGCTCTCGGGCGCACGGGAAAAGAGCGAGTTCCGCGCCACCAGCCTTGAAACCCTGCGGCAGATGGTGGTGGCGGGGGCCGGTATCACGCTTTTGCCCATGCTGGCCATTCAGAGCCAGTCGCGGCCGTCGGATAACATCCATTTTCTCGACTTCATCGATTCCCATCCCAGCCGTCAGATCGGCCTGTTGTGGCGAAAGACATCGGCCATGGCGCCGCTGCTGAAGCAGGTGGCGGATCTCTGCCGCAAACTGCCGGAAAACCTGCTGAAGCGCGCCAACTGACGTCCTTTCAGGCGACGAAGGGCGACGCCTGAACAGAGGGCGCGCCCGTCCGCGTGGTCCGCCATAGTGCACTGCACACGCAATCGTGACCGCCAGCGCCATCACGGCGCCGGCATGTGCAAAGGACCGTCCACACACAAGCGGGCGGTCTCCGACCACCACTCAGGACGGGTGCTCGCCACATTTCACAGTTGCGGCACGTCAATGCGACGATACAGTCCCCGGTCGATGAAGGTGGCAGGTACGCCGCGGTGGCAGGCCTCGATGCGTTGCAAACTGCCTGTGGGCCGGGATGCCCGACGGGACGGCCATGGACGCATCGAAGCACGCTTCCGCCCGCACCCGGAGGCGAGACGATGGACAGCGACGTTTCAGGCAGACGCAGATCGAAATGGAAGGTGGCGGGGGCGCTTGTGGCTGCGGCGGCCATCGCCGGCGCGGGCTTTTTCTGGTGGGTGGTCACCCCGCCGCGCATCCCTGATGCCGGCCGCGCGCTGCCCAAGACCACGGACACGGAACTGATCGCGCGCGGCAAATACATGGCCGAATTGGGCGATTGCGTCGCCTGCCACACCGCTCCCGGTGGCCGTCCGATGGCCGGCGGCCTGCCGCTGGAAACCCCCTTCGGCGTGCTCTACTCCACCAACATCACGCCGGATCCGAAGACCGGCATCGGCCAGTACAGCTTCGGCGCGTTCGACCGCACCATGCGCAAGGGGGTGACGGCGGACGGGGCGCATCTGTACCCGGCCATGCCCTATCCATCCTACGCGAAGATCACGCCAGACGACATGTACGCGCTCTATGCGTACCTCATGCAGGGCGTGGAGCCGGTGGCGCAGCCCAACAAGGCGCCCGGCATCGGCTTCCCCTTCAATCAGCGCTGGGGCCTTGCCTTCTGGAACCTGGCATTCCTGGACAGCCGCCCCTTCGTGGCCGACCCAACCAAGGACGCAGTGTGGAATCGCGGCGCCTATCTGGTCGAGGGCCTCGGCCATTGCGGCGCGTGCCACACCCCGCGCGGCATCGGCTTCCAGGAAGTCGCCATGTCCAACCGCGGGCCGAACGGCGACAAGTTCGTCTCCGGCGCCAAGGTGGAGGAATGGAACGCCATCAACCTGCGCGATCTATGGACTGTTCCCGACACGGTCGAACTGCTGAAAAGCGGCCAGAACCGCTTCGCGACCGTGTCCGGCTCCATGACGGAGGTGATCCACAACTCCACGCAGCACTTCAGCGCCGATGACCTGACCGCCATCGCCACCTATCTGAAGTCGCTGCCTACGGACCATCCGCACGAGGTGACGCCGCTGCCGAACAACGATGCGGTGCCCGAGGCCATGTTCACGACGCGGGGCGGGCTCGGCTACGCGCAGTTCTGCACCGACTGCCACCGCCTGAACGGTGCCGGCGTGCCCAAGGTCTTCCCGCCCCTGGCCGGCAACCCAACCGTCACGGCCAATGATGCCGCGACGCTGATGCACATCACCCTCACCGGCTGGAAGACGGCGGAAACCAACGCCTATCCCCGTGTCTTCACCATGCCGAGCTTCGCCCGGCTGGATGACCAGGAAGTGGCGGACATCCTCACCTTCATCCGCACCAATTGGGGCAACACCGCCTCGCCGGTGAGCGCGGACCAGGTGAAGAAGGCCCGTGCGCTGCTCGATCCCAAGATCGACATGTCCAAGTTCGAGACGCCGCGCCTTGCCAACCTGCTGAACGAAGCCAACGCAAAGCAGCTCGTATGGGGCATGCGCCTCAACACCGAGACCCACACCCTGTTGCCGAAGAATGTGGGCGACGTGCTGAACTGCACCAGCTGCCATCTCAACGGCGGCACCGTCGCGGACGGCTCCCCTTATGTGGGCGTCTCGGCCATGTTCCCGAGCTATGCGCCGCGTGCCGGCCGGGAGATCACCCTGGAAGACCGCATCAACGGCTGCTTCCTGCGCTCCATGAACGGCAAGCCGCTTGCGAAGGACGGCGACGACATGAAGGCCATGGTCGCCTATTTCAACTGGATGAAGGGCGCCACCAAGCCCGAGGACAAGGTGGAGGGCCGCGGCGTAGGCAAGATCGACAAGGCGATCAAGCCCAACGTCGACAACGGAAAGCAGGTCTACACGACCCAATGCGCCGTCTGCCACGGCGCCGATGGCGAGGGCCTTCAGGACGCGAATGGCGCCTTCATCTATCCGCCGCTGTGGGGCGACAAGTCCTTCAACATCGGCGCCGGCATGGCCCGCACCTACACCGCGGCCGCCTTTGTGAAGCGCAACATGCCCATCGGCTTCCACGAGAAGTTCCCGC
Source organism: Xanthobacter agilis (assembly GCF_021730435.1). Classification (GTDB taxonomy): domain Bacteria; phylum Pseudomonadota; class Alphaproteobacteria; order Rhizobiales; family Xanthobacteraceae; genus Xanthobacter; species Xanthobacter agilis. The sequence continues at coordinate 72,644 of NZ_JABWGX010000007.1, read as the reverse complement.
TCGGCCAAGGTGGCCTTTCTGATCAGGACGCCGTGGACGTGGCGGAATACTTCACCCACATGCCGCGCCCGGACTTCCCCGGCAAGGTCAACGACTGGCCGAAGGGCGGCCGGCCCTCCGACGCCCGCTACTGACCCCCTCCGTCCGCGCCTCCTGGAGGCGCGGACGGGCCAGTGACGCAGCTTGCAAACCAATCGCCCGGGTCCCACGGCCCGGGCGATTTCATGTCGAGGCCAACGCGCCCCCGCAGCGTCGCTTCCCACCCCAAAGCGGGAGGATCCCCCGCCCGATGGTGGCCGTGGGCGGAACGAACGCCCTCTTGAGGGCAACCACTGGACATCACGTTACGGCAACACTCCCCCAACCCGCCCATCGGGCCCGACCGCAACGCGCGCGGGCCTTTGGGATGGGTGCGCCCGTGAAGGGAGAGTCCGGGACCGGTTTGTCGGCGATGCGTGTGGCATGGGCCGCCACGACATGAGAGCGTGACCAGCCGGCGGACATCCGCCAGCGATGCACCCCCGGCCTCCCCGATGCCCCCGCCTCCCCCTGGCGCGCGGGGCGGAACAACACACCGATAGCTCGGCACCCTCGGCCGTCGCCGGGCTGGACGTGGCTTGGTCGCGGTTCAGGTCCTGCGTCGGGCAAGTTGCGCCTTCAGTTGCAGGACCGTGGCGATGGCGCCGAAGCCGATGCCCAGCGCACAGACAGCCGTCCACCCCGCGCTCGCCCACGCCAGCAGAGCGAGCGCCGACCCCAAGGCACCGCCGGTGAACATGATGCCCATGAATACGGTGTTGATTCGCGCACGCGCCTGCGGGCGCAGCGCGTAGATGATGTGCTGCTGGGACACGAGCGCGCTCTGAATCCCGAAATCAAGCAGGACGCAGCCAACCACGAGGCCGCCGATCGCCCCCCAGATCCCGAACAGCAGCCAGGACGCCAGCGTCACCGTGACCCCCAGCATCACCGCGCGTGCCGGTCCATGGCGATCCGCGAAATGGCCCGCCAATGGTGCCGCGAGGATGCCGACGGCACCGACGAGGCCGAACAGGCCCGCGATGTCGGCTCCAAGATCAAATCCGGGCGAAGCCAGCCGGAACGGAAGGATGGTCCAGAACACGGTGAAGGCTCCGAACAAGGCAGCCTGGGTAACCGCGGCCAGCCGCAGGGCCGGAAACTCGCGCCAGAGCTCGAAAACAGAGCGCAGCAGCCCGCCATAGCCGAGCGTGGCGTCGGGCCGGCTCCGGGGCAGCATCATCGCCATGAGCACCGCCGCGCCCAAGGACAGGGGCACCGCAAGCCAGAACATCTCGCGCCACCCCCCATGGGTGGCCACGAAGCCCGCCAGCGTCCGACTGAGCAGGATGCCGCTCAACAGCCCGGCCATCACCATGCCAACGGTGGCGCCGCGCCGCTCGGGCGCCGCCAGATGCGCCGCCAGCGGCACGACCTGTTGGGCAACGGTGGCGGCGAGCCCGACCGCAAACGACGCCAGCGCGAGCACCAGCGCATTGGGCGCCACCGCCGCGACCACCAGCGCCGCCGCCAGCACGACAAATTGCAGCACGATCAGGCGGCGCCGTTCCACCAGATCCCCGAGCGGCACCAGCATGAACAGGCCCACCGCATAGCCAAGCTGCGTCGCGGTCGGAATCGTGCCGATGAGGCGGCCGGGCAGGTCCTGCCCGATCACCGCCAGCATCGGCTGATTGTAGTAGATGTTCGCGACAGCCACGCCCGCAGCGGCAGCCATGGCCAGGGTCGCGCCGGGTCCCGCACCGGCCGCCTGCGTCTCACGCGCGGTCATATTTCTCTCCTGTCGGCAAGCATCGGGACCGCGCGGCGTCGGCGGCTCAGACAGCCCGCATGTCCCCGCGCCGAAAAGCACACCCTCCGCAATACAGGCAAGGCCCCGCTCTCCACGGGCACAACCGCTCCCCCAACCCGCCCGCGCTGCTGCCGCAACTCCCCCACCAGGGGCAATTTTGTAATTATACCATAAGTAGGACCTTGACCCGGCCATCCGCAATATAGCAGACGACCTGCCACGCCGCGGCTGCACTCATCCCCACAGTTTGTCAATATATCCTCAATTCCATATTGACCTGAACCTATTTTTTCTCTGTGTCGGATTGACATCTATATTTTTGAAATTGCCGATATCGGCGTTTTTCCATCTATACATTTTGGCGCACCCTCATCATAGATAAGACCTATCAGGCGATTAAGATCGGGATGGTCTGCGGTGGGATCAATTTCATTGAAAATTCGGCTGTTCTTGCTGGTCGGAACCTTCATGGCGGGGCTTATCGCAATCACTGGTATATTTCTTGCTGATTTGCGCGCCAGCATGGTCAACGAACGCAAGAGTGAGGTGTATCACATCGTCGAAGCGGCGGTGTCACAGCTCAAGGGCCTCGAGCAAGCGGTCCGCGACGGCACCATCACGGCGGCGGACGCGCGCAAGCGCGCGGCGGACCTGATCCACGCGACCCGTTTTGACGGCACCAACTACCTCTTCGTCTATGCCGAAGGCGTCATCGCGCTTCATGGCACCCGTCGGGACCTCGAGGGCAGCGATGCCCTGGAGCGGAAAGATGCCTATGGCACCTTCTACGCCCGCCAGATGATCGAGAACGGCAATTCCGGCGGCGGCTATACGACATATTATTTCCCCAAGGCGGGCACGGACCCCACACCGCGCCAGAAAATCGCTTATGCCATGGCCTTCTCACCCTGGGACTGGGTCGTATCCGCCGGCGTTTACGTGGATGACATCGACGCAACCTTTTACGCGCAATTGCGCGTGTTGGCCGGGGTCATCGTCGTCATTCTTCTGATCCTCGGTGTCGCGTCCTATCTGTTCGCGCGCTCCATGTTCCGCCCTTTGGACGCCTTGTCCACCGAGCTTCGGACCATCGGCGACGGCAATCTCGACATCGAGATCGCCACCGCGAGACGCCGCGACGAGATCGGCGCCATCGGCAAGAGCGTGGTCTACATGCGCGACCGGATGCGCGAGGGCGAACAGCTGAAGGCCTCCCAAAGCGCCCGCGAGCGGGCCGAGCATGAGGCATTGGCCCGCCGCGAGGCCCTCGCAAAGGAATTTGTGGAACACATGCAGCGCCTCGCCACCGGATTCGCCGGTTCCTCCCGCGAGGTGGCTGACGCCGCCAAGAGCCTCTCGGCCACCGCTGAGGAAACCACGCGCCAGGCCCAGGCGGTGTCCGGCGCCGCCGAGGAAGCCTCTTCGAACGTCGAGACGGTGGCGGCATCCTCGGAAGAAATGGCGGCCTCCATCCGCGAGATCAACGGACAGGTGGCAAGCTCCGTGCAGATCACGGAGACCGCCTACACCGAGGCGGAAAGCTCCAACGTCCGCATCTCCGAACTCGCGAAGGCCGCCTCCGACATCGGGGACGTGATCGATCTCATCAAGAGCATCGCCGAGCAGACGAACCTTCTGGCCCTCAACGCCACCATCGAAGCCGCGCGCGCCGGCGAGGCCGGAAAGGGCTTCGCAGTCGTCGCCGCGGAAGTGAAGCAGCTCGCCCACCAGACCGCCAAGGCCACCGAGGATATTCGTTCCAAAGTGGAGGAGATTCAGCAAGCCACGCAGAGCTCGGTCGAATCCATGGGGGGCATCGCCCGCACCATCGCCACGGTCAAGCAGATCGCCGAGGCGATCTCGGGCTCCGTGGAACAGCAAAGCGCGGCAACCGGCGAGATCGCGCACAATTGCCAGCGCGCGGCCACCGGCACCCACCAGGTGATGCACAATATCGGCGGCGTCGGCCAGGCGGCGAGCATGACAGGCGCCGCATCCACGCAATTGATGACGCTCTCCAGCGGCCTTTCCGAGCAGGCGCACGAACTGCGCGCGGCGGTGGACAGCTTCGTCACCAGCTTTGCCGCAGCCTGAGGAGCGGCGGCGGCACGCCACGCGCGCCGACGCCCAAGGGCTGGCCCCTTCAGACGCCGAGAGCGGGAACCGCGACCCGGTCTCGGCGACATGGGGTCCCCCGGTGCGGGGCTGCCCCCTCAGCGATCTTGCGCGGTACAGGGCAAGGCCCGTTCCACCAGCCGCACCCAAAACGAAGCGCCATAAGCGATGGCCGCATCGGCAAAGTCATAGGCCGGGTGATGCAGGCCGGCGGAGGGCCCGTTGCCGAGGAAGAGATAGGCGCCCGGCTTCCGCTCCAGCATGAACGCGAAATCCTCCGCCGCGAGCATGGGCTCGGCGTTCGCATCGACCGCATGGTCGCCGCAGACCTCGCGCGCCACCTCGGCCGCGAATGCCGCCTGGGCGGGATGATTCCGCGTCACCGGATATCCCTCCATGAAGCGCACCTGCGCCTGCGCGCCATAGGCCGCCGCGATCCCCTCGGCAATGGCGCGGACCCGCGCCTTCACCTGAACGCGCACATCCCCGTCGAGGGTGCGCGCGGTGCCGATCAGGCGCGCGATGGGCGGCAGCACATTGTCCACCTCGCCGGCCTGGAACACGCTGATGGACACCACGGCGGACTTCTGGGGGTCCACATTGCGCGCGGCCACCTGCTGCAGGGCGGTGACGATGGCGGCGCCGGTCAGCACCACATCGACCCCCTCATTGGGGCGCGCGGCGTGCGCACCGCAGCCCAGGATATCGATCTCGATCCGATCGGCCGAGGCCATGATCCCGCCGTCCCGCACGCCCACATGGCCCACCGGCAGGCCGGGCAGATTGTGCAGGCTGTAAACCTCGTCCACCGGAAAGCGCTGGAACAGGCCATCGTCGATCATGGCCTTGGCGCCGGCACCGGCCTCCTCGGCGGGCTGGAAGATCAGCACTGCGGTCCCGGTGAAGCCGCGCGTCTCCGCAAGATGGCGTGCGGCGCCCAGCAGCATGGCGGTGTGACCGTCGTGTCCGCAGGCGTGCATGCGGCCGGGGGTCAGCGAGGCGTGCTCCGCCCCGGTCTCCTCCGTGACCGGCAAGGCATCCATGTCGGCCCTGAGGCCGATCATGCGCGCCCCCTCGCCCTGGCCGCGGATCACCGCCACCACGCCGGTGCCGCCGATGCCGGTCACGACCTCGTCGCACCCGAAGGCGCGCAATTGCTCGGCCACGAAACGGCTGGTTTCCGGCAGGTCGTATTCGAGCTCCGGATGGCGATGCAGGTGCCGACGCCATTGGACGATGTCTTCCACGCGTGCGGCGATGCGGTTGTTGAGCGGCATACCGATCCCAGGCCCGAGGGGTGTTTGGCCATGGTGCGCACCATGGCGCGCGGGGTCAACGGACCTGAGGATGTTCACAGGGCCTTTCGCCGGATCAGCCAACCCCGGCGCGGCGGCCTTGACCCCGAGCCGCTGCCGGCCTAACCACTGCCAACAGTGAGCCCGTAGCTCAGCCGGTAGAGCACGTGACTTTTAATCATGGGGTCTCGGGTTCGAATCCCGACGGGCTCACCACATGAATCGATTATCTAACGATTGAAGAATTAAGGATATCCGTTCGCGAAGGCCCGGCCCTGGCAGACGCTGAAGGATATCGGCCGCACGCTAAAGCGTTTTCCGCTCGCACTGGCTGGCCGCGACCGCTCTAAATATTTGCATCTCGCATTTTTATGCGAACCAGAATCTATCTCTCTTGAAAAGACTCTAAGCCGAGACCTCCCACCGCCATCGCGGAGCTTCGTTTCGGTTAAGGGCAGATATCGCCGGCATATCCCCCCCGCTCCGCCCGCCACGCGCGTCAACCCAGCGGCATCGCCCGTGACGGAACACAGCGGCATCGTCCGTGACGGAACACAGCGAAACGCAGAGAGAATCCTCGCCATCGGCGATCACCGACGTTGAACCGGATCTGCGCATGTTTGGCGGCGGCACAAGGGCTCCTTCAGGCCGACAGTTCGACACTCCACCTTGTGTGTTCCGCCGGTGTCCCCGCAACGAACGCTCGGATGCTCCGTTCGGCGCGCGGACACGGCTGATCGCAGCCGGATGGTAGGGCTGGCCACAGGCCCCGATGGCCCCAGACAACCGGCGGCGTCCGCCGACCGGTTCGCCGGCCGCTTATTGCGCCCCACCACCACAGCGCCGATATCATCCGAAGTCTCCGACGGCATCGGAATGAAGGGCGGAACATGGGAGGGCCGCAACCCAACCAGCCGCTTACAGTGCGACACATTGCGCACGAATAATCACAATTTCATAAGCCGACAAACTTAAATCTTTTTGAGAAGAAATTTGAATGCAAAATATATTTAGTCAACTTATTATATTGATGTGTGCACTGCGGTCAAAAATATACATTGTCCCGAGAATTGGCTTCCCGCTTTAAAACTCACTTGAGCGGACAGCGTCGATCTGGCTAGCGCCAAGTCAGCAACTCCGGGCAAGGGCGGCTATTGCGATGATTTATGACAACCTGCGTCAGGGGCGGGCCATTCTGGCGTCCGCCCGAGCAACACTCTTGGCCTCGGTGGCTGTGGGTGCCTTGAGTGTCCATGCTTCCGCGCAGACGCCTTCCGTCGCAACGCCTTACGCTAGCATTGCCTTAATCGGATCGAACGGCAAAGATGGCAAAGACGCGAGCATGAGCGATGCTTGCTTGGATAAGCCGGGGGGCGGAGACACCGGAGGAACAGGGGACGTCGTAAATGCCAGTATAGGATACACTGGGGCTGCTGGCTCGACCTATGACGGAACCTTCGTTTCTGCCAGCTCTGTCGGCGGAAAGGGCGGCAATGGCGGCTCGGGAGCCGACTGCGGCTATGGTGGCTACCCCGGCGGCTCAGGAGGCACCGGCGGAGATGTCAACCTAATCACGCAGCTTTATGGCGTGTCTTTCAGTGCGGTCCCCTCAGGGACTTATTATTTCACCTATTCCGGCATCGTCGCCTATTCCCAGGGGGGGAAGGGCGGGAATGGCGGCGACACCGGTTCCACCAGTTATAGTGGCGGCGGTGGCGGAAAGGGGGGGGACGGCGGCGACGTCCTTCTCCAGAATGCCCTGCCGATCGCGACCACCGGCTCCAGCGCCTATGGCATCTGGCTGCAAAGCATTGGCGGCCAGGGCGGCGATGGCGGCGATGAGGACAGCTCGCTGAGTTCCGGCGATGGCGGCGAGGCGGGCGCCGGCGGAACGGGTGGTAACGTCCAGCTCCTGAATTACGCCTCCGTGTCGTCGGCGACGGCCACGGCCGTCTTCGTGCAAAGTATCGGCGGCGTTGGCGGCGATGGCGGCTCGGCGTCGGGTTGGTTCGGCGGGGTGAGCGGCGGCGGCGGATATGGCGGAGACAGCTCCGGCGTCAGCGTCAGCACCCTGGGTCCGAACAGCACGGCGCATACGGCGACGATCACCACATGGGCGGCCGGCTCCCATGGCATCTTCGCCCAGTCCGTGGGCGGCGGCGGCGGCGATGCGGGCGTGGCCGCCGGGCTCGTCGCGCTCGGCGGCTCGGGCGGGCCGGCGGGCAATGCCGGGCAGGTGTTGGTCATCAATTATGATGACATCACGGTCACCGGGGCCTCCTCCGCCGCCATCGTAGCCCAGTCCGTGGGCGGCGCCGGCGGCGCCGGGGGCATGGCCTTCAGCGGCGCGCCTGGATTGGCCGTGGCCATCGGCGGCTCGGGCGGAGGAGGCGGCACCAGCGGCCAAGTGTTGGTGGTGAATGAAGGTAACATCTGTACGGGAACCTGCAACGGCATCGTCGCATCGTCCACGACGGCCGGCGGGTCCTACGGCATCCTCGCCCAGTCGCTCGGTGGTGGCGGCGGCAACGGTGGCTTTGGCCTCTCCGGTTCGGCCTCGGCGGTGGCCGGGGCCTCGGTGGCGCTGGGCGGCTCGGGCGGCGGCGGCGGCAGCGCCGAGGCGGTCGTGGTGGACAATGTGGGGTCCATCTCCACGGCGGAAATCAACTCGGCCGGCATCCTCGCCCAATCCATCGGCGGCGGCGGCGGCAATGCCGGCGGCGCGGTGGCCTTCAGCATGACGGTGGCCGGCGCCGCGACGTCCATCAGCCATGGTGGTTCCGGTGGTTCGGGCGGCTCCGGCGGTGCGGTGGCGACGAACTGCGACACCTATACCGGGCACACCTCCGCCAACAATGCGTGCGCCTCGCTGACCTTTGCTGACCCCACCATTGGCGGTCCCTTTCCATCCTCGACGATCGCGACCCTCGGCTCCAGCTCGCCGGGCATTCTCGCCCAATCCATTGGCGGGGGCGGCGGCAATGGCGGCTACGCGGTGAGCCTGTCCGCCTCGGCCTTCGGTGAGTTCAGCGTGTCGCTTGGCGGCTCCGACGGCGGATCGGGCGGCACCGGCGGGTCGGCCGGCTCGATTTATGCCGCCACGAACGGCGTGCAAATTCTCACCTATGGCGATGATTCCGCCGGCATCATGGGCCAGTCCATCGGCGGGGGTGGTGGCGCGGCGGGCGCCGCGATCACCGGCAGCCTGTCCAGCGGCGGCACGGTGGCGCTGGCCCTGGGCGGGTCGGGCGGCACCGGAGGGAACGGTGGATCCGTGGTCGCCGACAATCCCGGCGGCGTCATCACCACCTATGGTGAGCGCTCGCACGGCCTCGTCGCGCAATCCGTCGGCGGTGGTGGCGGCGCGGGCGGCGAAGCGATCGCGGTGACGGCGGGCGGGGAAGACTATTCGGTGGGCCTTGCCATCGGCGGCTCGGGCGGGTCGGGCGGCACCGGCGGCACCGTCCTTGTCTATAACGAGGACAGCTCGGTCAATTCAGCCTACGGCTCGGCGAATATCACCACTTATGGCTATGGCGCCAGTGCCCTGATCGCCCAGTCCATTGGCGGCGGTGGCGGCGTGGGTGGGGTTTCGGTGGACGCTGATGTGTCCCTCACGTCCGGCGCAGCCGTGTCCATCGGCGGCACGGGCGGCAGCGGCGGCGCGGCGGGGACCGTCAACGTCTATAATTACGGCCAGCTCGCGGCCTATGGCGGCGGGGCGCCGGTGGTGCTCGCCCAATCCATCGGCGGCGGCGGCGGCGCCGGCGGCTTCGCCATCGCCGGCAACATCTCGGATTCCAACGGCGCGAGCCTCGCCATTGGCGGCGGCGGCGGCGCCGGCTCGCTCGGCAACGAGGTCGGGGTTCTCAGCTACGGCAATATCATCTCGGAGGCGGGCACGGCGGGGAATGCGCCGGGCGTCGTGGTGCAGGCGCTGGGCGGCTCGGGGGGCAATGGCGGCTTCGCGGTCAGCGGCTCCATGGCCAGCGGCAGCCTTTCGCTCGCTCTTGGCGGCAGCGGCGGCACGGGCGGCACCAGCGGGGTCGCTTATGCTTACACGTACGGATCGGTCACCACGTCAGGCGCCCTCTCGGCCGGCGTGATCGACCAGAGCATCGGCGGGGCGGGCGGAAACGGCGGGCTTGCCGTTGCCGGCGGCCTGTCCGGTGGGACCGCGGCCTCGATCAGCATCGGTGGCGGCGGCGGGGCCGGCGGCATCTCCTACGGCGTCGGGGTCATCGCAGCCTCGATCAGCACGGCCGGCAGTCAATCCCCCGGCGTGCTCGCCCAGTCCATTGGTGGAGCGGGGGGCAATGGCGGCTGGGACGTGGCGGCACAGGTGGGTGATGACGCGGCGGTCACGCTCAGTGTCGGTGGCACGGGCGGTGCGGGCGGCAAGGTCGCGGGGACAACCACCGTCACCGTCACGGGTGCGGTCACCACCGATGGCCTGCTGTCGCCCGGTGTGGTCGCGCAGTCCATTGGCGGCAATGGCGGCAATGGCGGCTTCAGCGCGGGTGCGACGCTGGCCATGCAGTCGGCGGCCAGCTTTGCCATCGGCGCCGGCGGTGGAACCGGCGGAGCCTCCGATGACGTCACCGTTACTCTCAGCGGCGTGATCACCACCGCTCAGGATCAGTCCATCGGCGTCCTGGCTCAATCCATTGGCGGGTCGGGCGGGTCGGGCGGTTATGCGCTCGCTGGTGCCTATGGTGTCGGCAACGGCGGCGAGATGAGCATCGGCGATGCCTCTGCCTTCGGCGGCACGGGCGGCTCCGGGCAAAATGCCGGGGATGTCAGCGTCTCCACCAACAGCAACATCTATACGCAGGGGCTGCTCTCCGCCGGCATCGTGGCCCAGTCCATCGGCGGAGCGGGTGGCAACGGGGGCGAGAGCCGTGCCGAAAGCCTCTCCAGCGTGGGCGTTGAGGGCACCTCCTATACCCCGAGCGCGTCGGGTTACTCCATGTCGCTCACGCTGGGCGGCGACGGAGCGTCGGGTGGAAATGCGGGCGACGTGACCGTCACCGTGGCCCCGGACTACAACGGGAATGGCTACATCCAGACGGGCACGGCACTGACCTCTGACACCACCACACTGACATCCTTCGCGCCCGGTATCCTTGCCCAGTCCATCGGCGGATCGGGCGGCAATGGCGGCTCCGCCGATTCCATGTCCACCGCAAACGAGGTGTCCCTGTCCCTGGCCATCGGCGGCACGGGCGGCGCGGGCGGCGATGGCGGCGCGGTCCTGGTGTCCTTCACCGTGGGGAGGTTGAGCGGCGGCATCGTGACCTATGGCGACCAGTCGCCGGCGATCATCGCCCAGTCCGTGGGCGGCGGCGGCGGCAATGGCGGGGCTTCGGAAGCCTACAGCCAATACAAGAAATACAGCTCCAATTACACCGCCGAGATCGCCATTGGCGGGGACGGCACCGGCGGCGGCAATGGCGGCACCGTGGAGGTGGATCAGGCCAATCCCATCGTCACCTATGGCGATTATTCGGCTGGCATCATCGCCCAGTCCATCGGTGGCGGCGGCGGCAATGGCGGGGCCAGCACGACCGACGCCAACAGCCTCCTGACCAGCGCCGCCGCGCAGGTCATCATCGCGGCGGCGGGTTCGGCAGGCAGCGAGGCCGTGGAAGACACCGATTATGCCTATTGGATCGCGTCCAGCTATTTCGGCGCGACGCCCACGCAAAGCACCAGCAAGTCCAAGAATGTCACGGCCGCCTCGCTTTCCGTCGGCGGCGCGGCGGGCGCCGGGGGCGATGGCAACGCGGTCACCGTCAGTGCCATGTCCATCCAGACGTCTGGAACTCTGTCCCCAGCGGTGTTCGCCCAATCGGTGGGCGGCGGCGGCGGTAATGGTGGCAATGGTGTCGCCAATTCCGCGGGCAAGACCTATGGGGCGTCGCTGACCATTGGCGGGTCCGGCGGCGACGGCGGCAATGGCGGCACGGTCTATGTGCAATCCGGTAGCAACATCCAGACGCTGGGCACCCAATCGGCCGGCATCATCGCCCAGTCGGTGGGCGGCGGCGGCGGCAATGGCGGCTCGGCCGTCAGTTCGGTGAAGGGCGGCAACTCCAACAGCACATCGTCGCGCCAGCGGGGCGTTGCGGCGATGGCGATCGGCGGCACGGGTGGCAGTGGCGGGGTCGGTGGCGCGGTCACCGTCGTGTCGGGTGCCGAAGGCTTAGGTTCCTACATCAACACCCTTGGCGCCTCGGCGCCTGGCATCTTCGCCCAGTCGGTGGGCGGCGGTGGCGGCAATGGCGGCTCCACCAGCGTGTCGACCATAACCCAAGTCAAGGTGACCCTGTCCACCACAGAGGCTAAAGCCTACACCGCGCTCGGGCTGAACTTCGCCGGCCAGCTCGAAGGCGCCGGGTCATCGTCGGGGGTGGCCTTCGACAACAAGCAGGGCAAGGGATCGCAGACCTATATCGACTCCACCGGCGATGCGGTCGGGCTCAGCATTGGCGGCTCCGGCGGCGGCGCCGGATATGGTGGGGCGGTGAGCATCACCAATTACGCGGTGATCGTGACGGGAACGCCGCTGACCAGCGATACTGAGGCGGCGGTGGAAGACCCCGACAATTCCCCGGCCATCGTTGCGCAGTCGGTGGGCGGTGGCGGCGGCAATGGCGGCTCTTCGCGATACCATTCCTCCGCCAACGAATTCAGCACCTCCATGTCGCTCGGCGGCGACGGCGGCAGCGCGGCGCCCGGTGGCACGGTGAGCGTGGACACCCAGGGCACCCTGGTGACCCTGGGCAACAATTCGGCGGCCATCCTGGCCCAGTCCGTTGGCGGCGGCGGCGGCAATGGCGGCAACGCCGCCTCCTCGCTGGGCGGGGTGACCACCGCGTCCCTCGCCCTGGGGCTCGGCGGCTCGGGCACGGGCGGCGGTGACGGCGGCACGGTGACGGTGAACGTGACGGCAGGGGTGGATGCCTTCGGCGTGACACCGGGCATCTGGACATCCGGCGCCCAGTCCTATGGCATCGTCGCGCAATCCGTAGGCGGAGGCGGCGGCTCTGCCGGCTCCTTCGTCACCTCGACGGCGAATACCTATCAATATGTCACCGGCACGGGCGGAGAAACCTATTCGGCCACCACGGGGTCCAGCGTCATCACCGATGCGGGCATTGGCGTCGCCATTGCTCAGGGCTCATCGGGCAATGGTGGCTCGGGCGGGCTCGTGACGGTCACTTCGGCGACGCCCATCACCACATTGGGGGCGCAAGCGGTGGGCATCGTCGCCCAGTCGCTGGGCGGTGGCGGCGGCATCAGCGGCTCCGGCACGACGAATACGGCCAATGCGACCTATCTGCTCAGCTTCACGCTGGGCACTTCATCCGCCACGGACAGCACGGGCAATGCCGTGACCGTCACCCAGAGCGGCGCCATTTCCACCTCGGGGGCGCTCGCGCACGGCATCCTCGCGCAATCCGTGGGCGGCGGCGGCGGCCTCGTCGGGGACGTCAGTTCGACCACGGCCACCAGCGGCGATGCGTCCATGGAGATGACCCTGGGCGCTTCGGGCGGGAGCGGATTGAACGCGGGCATCGTCTCCGCGACCGCGTCGGCGAACGTGATCACGACGGGGGCGGGGGCGGCCGGCATCCTCGCGCAATCCGTGGGCGGGGGCGGCGGTGTCGCCGGCGCGGCCTTTTCCAGCGGGTCCAACGGAGACGCGGCGACGACGCTGGCCCTGGGCGCCTCTGGCGGCGACGGTGATGGCGGCAATGTCTCCGCGAACATGCTCGAAAGTGTCTCCACGGCGGGCGCCAATGCGGCCGCCCTGGTCGCCCAGTCGGTGGGCGGGGGCGGCGGCATCGCCTCTGTCGCCACCACCACGAGCGCGGCCCTGGGCACGGTGACCGCCACCCTGACCCTCGGCGCCAGCGGCTCCGCGAGCGGGAACGGGGGCGGGGTCTTCGCGAATTTCAGCGACAGCCCGGACGGGGGGCCGAGCCTTGTCACCACGGGGGTGAATGCCTACGCCCTGGTCGCGCAGTCCATCGGCGGCGGCGGCGGCATCGCCGACGTGAGCAATGACGGCGCCACCGGCGCGGGCAGCGTCACCACCACGTTCGCGCTCGGCGGGGGCGTTGGTGCGGGTGGAAATGTCAGCGTGATGACCGATGACGCGGTGGTTGCCACGTCGGGAGCGGGCGCCATCGGGCTGCTGGTGCAGTCCGTCGGTGGCGGCGGCGGGACCGCCGGCAGCAGCGCGGCCATGGCCTCGGAGGCCAACGGGTCCGGCAGCGCCGCTTATCAAAGCACCCTTCTCCTGGGGGGCAGCAGCGGCGGAGCCGGCGGAGCGGTCAGTCTCGAAAATTGGGTAACCACCTCCACCACCGGCGATTTTGCCCCGGCGGTGCTGGTCCAGTCGATCGCCGGGGGCGGCGGGGTCGCTTCCGGAATCGCGGCGGTGACCGGTAGCCTTGCCAGCCGGAATGTGACCTTGTCCCTTGGCGGAACGGATGGCTTGTCTGCCGATGCCGGGCAGGTGAGCGTCGACACTTATCGGTCTGTTGCGACCACGGGCGAGGAATCGCACGGCATCGTCGCCCAGTCCGTCGCCGGCGGCGGCGGGTTCGCGGGCGTCCTGCTGATCGGCGACGGGACGACATCGGTCAACACACAGCACACGACCGTGCTGGGCGCCAGCGGCGGCACCAGCGGTGATGGCGGCGCGGTGACGCTGAACGTCAGCACCAACGTCAGCACCAGCGGCGGGCTTGCCATAGGCATCGTCGCCCAGTCCATCGGCGGCGGTGGCGGCATGGCAGGCCTGCCGACGGCGGATCAGGCGAGCCTGTCCTTTGCGGGCTCCGTGACTCTGGGCGGGTCGGCAGGCGGCAATGGTGCCAGCGTGTCCGTGTCCGCCATCGGCGGCTGGACCATCTCCACCACCGGTAACGCCGCCTATGGCATCGTCGCGCAGTCCATCGGCGGCGGCGGCGGCATCGCCACCATGAAGGCGGACTCGCTGATCCTGGGCGGCAGCTCCGGCGGGAACGGCGGAACGGTGAGCGTCACCACATCGAGCCAGATCATCACCACCGGGTCCTCGTCCATCGGCATCGTCGCGCAGTCCATCGGCGGCGGCGGCGGCCTCGGCCGTTCCAATTCCACCGTCAGCTTCGCGGGCACGTCCGGCGACGGCGGCAGCGTGAACGTGGACGTGGGCGCCGCCGTCACCACCAGCGGCACCAATGCGGTGGGCGTTCTGGCCCAGTCCATCGGCGGTGGCGGTGGCGTGGCGGTGACGAACGACACCGCCCTCACCTACACCGCCCCGTCCGGGGGGGCCGGTAACGGTGGCGCCGTTACCGTCAATGTGAGCGCGCCCATCACCACGTCGGGCACGGGAGCCAACGGCATCATCGCCCAGTCGGCGAGCTATGGTGGCGGGCTCGTCATGAATGGCACCACCATGGAGGAGGTAACCGGCGTAGTGGTGGTGAATATCGAGACGGGCGGCTCGGTGGTGACAACGGGCACGGGAGCTACAGCCATCTACGCCCAGGGCAGTGGCGACCCCGACATCACCGTCGCGGCAGGGGCGAACGTCATCGGTGGGGCCGGCGGCACCGCCATCACCAGCGACGGAACCGAGACTCACATCCACAGTGCCGGCACGCTCGCCACCGTCGAGGGCGGCGAAGGGTTGGTCATCAAGGCCAGCGGGGGCTTCGCGGAGGTGGTCAACGCCGGCACGATCATCGGCAATTTCTCGCTCGCACAGGGTGAGGCAAACCGCGTCGAGAACCAAGTGGGGGGTACGATCTGGGCCGGCTCCACGCTGGATCTCGGCGGCGTCAGCGGTACGCTCACCAACTCCGGCACCCTGCGTTCCGCCGCGCTGACCTTCGGCGGCACCTCGATCGCCGGCAATTTCATTCAGACGCAAAGTGGCGTGCTTTCGGTGCGCACCGATCTCCTCGCCGGCCGCACCGACCGGCTGGACATCACCGGCCACGCCGATCTTTCCGGAACGGTGCGCGGCAGCCTCTCCAACACCGGCCGTGTCGTGTCAGGCCATTTTGACCAGACCATCCTGACCGCGCTCGGTGGGGTGTCGGCCTCGAACCTTCGGACCGCCGGCGATACGGCCATTGTGGATTTCACGCTCTCGACCTCCACATCCGGCCTGACACTCGGCACCAGCGTGGATTTCACGCCCGCCGGCCTCTCCAACCAGGGGCAGGTGATCGGTGCGCTGGTGAGCACGATCCAGGCGCGCGGCTCATCGTCCGTGTTTCAGGAAATCGTGCCCCAACTGCTGAATGTGGGCACAACGGCGGATCTTGAATCGGCTTACGAGACGGTCGGCGGCGGCGCCGTTTCCATGGTGCCTCAGACCATGGTCAATGCAGCCTCGAACACGATCGCCTCAGTGACCAGCCAACTCGACCTTTGGCGCTCGGGGCTGCGCTCGGCTTCCAGTGCCGGCGGCGGCGCACCTGTTGCGTCGGGGCCGCAAGGCGACGACGACGCGGCGATCAGCGCGGCCCGTTATCTCTGGGCAGGCACCGCTGGCAGCCTCACCACCGGTGGCAACCTCTCGGGCTCCACCTTCGGTGGCAGCGTCGGGCTGGATGGAGAATGGGCTGATTTGCCCGTGCTGTTGGGAGCGGCCGTGACACTCTCCACCGCCAGCCTCTCGGTGGCAGGCGAGAACGCAAGCGTCACAACCAATTACGGCGGCGCCAGCCTCTATGGCATGTACACGTCGGGAGCGAGCTACGTCTCGGCCATCGCCACCCTCGGCTATGCCCACGCCGGCTTCGACCGCACACTGTTCCAATCGAGCTATTCGGCCGACACGGGCTTCGACGGCACCCTCTTTGGCGCGCGGATTGAGATGGGCTATCGGTTTGCCCTGGCCGCAGCGGGTCTCAACCTGACGCCGTTCGCCGCGTTCCAGCCGATGGGCCTGTGGCTCGGCGGGGCCGATGAGAGCTTTGGCCGGCTGGGCCCCGGCTTGCAATATGAAGCGACCACCATCACGTCGTTGCCCACCTACCTCGGCATGCAGATCGAGGGCAGGTGGACCGCGAGCGATGGGCAAGTCTACATTCCCTCTCTGCGCGCCGCGTGGATGCACGACTTCAGCCCGGACCGGGATGTGCCACGCAGCTTCGCCGAGCTGCCCGGGTTGACCTTTTCCGACACGGCGATACCAACCGTGAGCGACGCGCTGGATCTGCATGCGGGCCTTCAGTTTGCGGCGGGCGGGAACATCACCCTGTCCGCCGGGCTCGATGCACAGATCGCGTCCGGTTACTCCACCTTGGGCGCCAGTGGCGTTCTTCGGCTGCGGTGGTGATGCCCGCCTGGATCGGAGCGTCGTCTTCGTGGACAAACGCCGCCATCGGCGAACTGAAACAAGGCGGAGGAAACCGCGATAGAATGCCCTTGTCTTGCCATCTGGCGTGGCGGTCGCTCGCCAAGGCTTGGGCGCATTGAACCGGCAAGCGACGCGATAGCCGCGCGTCGCTTGCCGCTGCCCAAAAATGACGCGGCGCATCGCTGCGCGGCTGAAGGCGCGTCTGCGGGAAAATACGCCGCATCGCGGCGCGCGGGATCCGGCGCGCGGCAAGCGTCTATTTTGCCCAGGTGACGCTCGACTGCCCTTTCACGCGGACACCTTCGCCGTGCGGGGGCGCAAGAGCCCTACGCAGACGCCCCTTGGATGCCTTCCGGGAGCGGGCACAGCCTTATTGGGGATCCACGAGACACCTTCCCGTGGAGCGCAAGGTTCCCAAGGGTCCTCCCAAAGGTAAAGCTGTCCACATAACCTTACGATAACCGGGAACACTCAGCACGAGGCTCTTATTACTCGACAATTTTGCAGCAAAATTGCAATTTCGCCGCATGAAAAAGACCGACCTCTGGAACCCGTTGGCCTTGCTCGCCGGAGGAACCGTCTTCGGCGTGGCACTCGCGTGGAGCGCAATACCTGCGCTATCCAAGCTTTCGGGCGACTGGCTCGGCTTCTATGGATCGGTCACGGGCGGTCTGGTGGGCGGCCTTCTCGGCGTGGGCGCGGGCGTGCTCGCCTGGACCGCCGCCCAACAGCAGATCGAGGCCCAGACCCGAATGCTGGATCTCGCCACCGCCGAACACAGAAGTCGACTCCGAAAAATCCTCAACAACGTGCGCGCGACGCTGGTCGCGACCGAGGCGGACTTCACGACCATCAGCCGTTCCGAGCCCGAGCAATTGAACTGGGACACATTGCGCCGCAGCTTCACCGAAGAACACTTGGAATTCAAACGGCTCGCGATCGATCCGGACATCTGGCGCATCAGCGACGAACTGCACTCCCGTATCACCCTGATCAATCGCGGGATTCACTTGTTCAACAGCGCCTTTGGCGATTCCACCCCGCCGCCGATGGGCACGGAGGAACGGGAAACCTTCAACAGGCACGCAGCGTACATCATCAGGCGATGCCGGGAGTGCATCCGCCTCATCGACATTGAAGGGGCGATCTAGCCGGCGGCCGGCATGGGTGCATGGGTGCATGGTGCCAACCCCGGCCGAAAACGCAGGCGCGCATGACGGGGGCAGCCTCGCATTTTCTGCGAAAACACAGCAGATCGTTCGATGCCCTCCCCTCGAATGACACCATCGGGCAGAGATCGGCGGGAGATTCGCGCAAGCCGCGCGTAATGTTCTGTCCAGTTTCCACCCCGGTTGTCTGCTCCCCATGACCGCGATCGCGCCCTCTCCCAGCATCATCCCCCCGCGTCCCGCTGATCCCTCCCTTGCCCGCGCCGGCGCGGTGCTGACCATCAATCTTGATGCCATCACGCAGAACTGGCGCGCGCTGGCGGCCCGCGTCGCCCCCGCCGTCTGCGCGGCGGTGGTGAAGGCGGACGCCTATGGCCTCGGCGCGCGAGAGGTGGCGCGCGCACTCTCAGCCGCCGGTTGCCGGACCTTCTTCGTCGCGCACCTGGACGAGGGCATCGCGCTGCGGCACATTCTGCCGTCGCCCACGCGCATTGCCGTGCTGCATGGGCCGATGCCTGGAACCGAGGCCGATTTCACAGCCCACCACCTTCTTCCAGTGCTCAATTCGCTGGAGCAGGTAGCGGGCTTCGCCGCTCATGCCCACCACCTGGGACGCAAGCTACCCGCCGTCGTGCAGAGCGACACCGGCATGTCCCGCTTCGGCCTGACCCTTTCGGAGCTTACGAGCCTCGTTGCCGCCGACGCGCTCGAAGGCTTGGATGTGGTTCTGCACATGAGCCACCTCGCCTGTGCCGACACGCCGGATCATCCGGCCAACGGAGCACAACGGCAGGCCTTCCTCGCCGCGCGCCGGCTCCTTCCCGGTGTGCCGGCCAGCCTGTCGGCTTCCTCCGCCATTTTCCTCGGCGGCGATTTTCATTTCGATCTCGTGCGCCCCGGCGCCGCGCTCTACGGCATCGCGCCCCAGGCGGGCGCGCCCAACCCGCTGCGGCCCGTGGTTCGGCTTGAGGGGCGGGTGGTGCAGTTGCGGCAGGCCGCGGCGGGGACACCCGTGGGCTACGGCCATACCGCAACCACCCCCACGGCGGCGCGGCTCGCCACCGTGGGGATGGGCTATGCCGACGGCTTCCTGCGCAGCCTGTCCAACACTGGCGCCGCCTGGCACCGGGGAACACGCCTGCCGCTCATCGGCCGGGTCTCCATGGACAGCATCATCCTCGATATCAGCGCCCTGCCCGATGGGACGCTTTCGCCCGGCGATGCAGTGGACCTCATCGGTCCCGACCAGGACCTCGACGCCCTCGCCCGCGCCGCCGGTACCATTGGCTATGAGCTTTTGACCAGCCTCGGCGCGCGCTATGCCCGGCGCTACCTCGGCGGCTGAGCCCAGGCCCCGCGCCGCCGCCGGACGCTCGAACTCCGGAAAATGAGAGCAGCCATCCGCGAGACATCCCCGCATGAGCCGGGGCGCGGCGGACACATGGTGCCAGTGTCGCGCCACCCGATGTGGCTTTCAAACGGGAAAGCTTCCGGTAGCCCTCGAAACAGCACATGAATCAACTGCGTGGAGAGATATCCGCAAGCTGGTACCAGAGATAAGGTTCGCGGCGCCGCCGCATCGCAGCAAACAACAGTGCAGCGCATCAGAAAAAACATTCGCAAGCGCCATGAACCGCAAGAAAATAGGACTATCATACCGAAATATTTAAGGAATCAGAAACACCACCCAAATAGATGATGTACCCACCCGCAGGATGCGTTACGGTTAACGCTCTGATCCGCTCTGCAATGGTGGAGGGCAACATGTCCAACTTGTCGCCGCGCGAGGTCATTCGCACCGCGGCCATTACCACGATGTTGTGCGCTCTCAGCATGGGATGGCTGCTGCAATAGGCCCAGCCCCTGCGTCGTAGGCCCAAGACCGGATTGCTGATTGCCACCTTTCAGCGCGCACCGGATTCCGCGCCGCTTGCCGGGCCTTTCATACCGCCCTGCCCCTCGCCAGCGGAAAGCGCCGCGCCACGACCACCGCGCCTTCGTCCCCATGCCACGCATGGCGTCTTGAAAGCTGCGTGAGCCGGCGCTGCCCACATCCTTCGCCTTGCCTTCCTCTCCGCTCTGCGTCTGGCCGCCGATTTGCATCAGGGGTGCGCGCGCGGAGAGGCGCCAAACGGGTAAATCGCCCGTCATCGGGTGGAAAACCAAAGGCGAAGGATCTGACTATGGCAGATTATAAAGTGACCGTTGACCAGCTTCCGACCGGAAAGTGGGCTTGCTTCCTTCATGTTGAAGGTGAAGAGGCCCCCATCAACCTGGGCCGTGAATTCAAGAATGACGAACAGGCCGAAAATTGGCTGAACGTCTCTGAGTCCGTGACGGCTATCGAGATGATGCTGAGGAAGGTCAAGAAGTAAACATCACTTCGGGTGGGCCTCGCGCCCACCCGTTCCCCTCGGCGCGCCGCAGATCCAACCGCCGCGTGGCCTGGGCCGCAGGGCGTGATCGCACCGATGGATCCTCGCGAGACGGCCCGCCGCATGTGTCGAATGTCCGACACCCGCCGCCACCGCGTCAGGCTTCGCCCCCCCAAAGAGGTCGCCCGGCCTTTTCTCCCTCAGTCGGTCACTTCCGCCTGAATCGAGAGAATGTCATAGGCGGGAGCGTCCGGCGGATTGGCATAGCCGACCACGCTGGGTGTGACCACCCCATCGGGACCCACCTGGCCGCGCGCCATGCGCCCGATGCCCCCCCCATAAACGTGGATCACGACCGCCGCCCCAGGGGCGCCCGCCTGGGTCCATGCCGCCGCTTCGCCACCGAGAGCTGTTTCAACGCGGCCCGGCGCCAGCACCCGCGCATCAGCTCCCGGCCCGCTGCGGACCACCTCGCCGCGCAGCACGCCGCTGATCTCCCAAACCCCATCCTGGAAACAGGGCCAGCCCTGGCCTGCCGCGAACACCGACGCAACCACGCAAAAACGCTCCATGTCGTCGCGGTAAAGTTCATAGAGACAGGGCCCGTCGCCGTCCGGAGCGAACACCGGCGGCAGCCAATCGTCGGAGGCCACCAGCCGGCCCATCAGATCCCGCCCGATGAAGAGGATCTCGCGCGGACTATCGGCTAGCTCCACCATGGATTGGATATCCCAGATGAAGCGCCGCAACGCCTCGGGCACACGCGCGGTCATGAATATCCCCCAACTGTCAGTGGTGATGGTCGTGCGGTGCGGTCGCGGGCTTCTGGGCCAAATTCCGGGTGAGGAAATCACCGGCGGCGATGATGCCATCATCATCCATGGCGTGCCCGAGGCCCGGCCGACGCATACTTTTCGCGGGCACGCCAGCGGCCTTAAGGCGTTCCTTCGTCGCCCCCATGGCCGCGAACGGCACCAGCGGGTCATCCTCACCATGGATCATCAGCACCTGCGGCTGGGCCGTGATGGCTGCGGGCAACCCCTCGGGCAAGGCGCCGGAAAACCCCACCACAGCCGCCACCGGGTGTGGCCGCATGAGCGCGGCGCAGAGGGCGAGGGTGGCGCCTTGGGAAAAGCCGACCAAGGCCAGATGACTGTCCGGCAGCCGCCGCGCCGCCAGGGCCGCATCCAGAAACCGGTTCAACGCGGCCGCTGCCTCCGGTAGGGCGGCGTGCACGCCCACCCCGCCGTCAAACCAGTGCCGCCCGGCCCCGCCAGGACCGGAAAGCGGCGCCTCGGCGGCCAGAAAATCGGCCTTCGGCAGGGCCGGCGCCCAATTGAGGGCGTGGTCGAGGATGGCCGCGCCGCTGTCGCCCTCGCCGTGCAGCAGCACCACGAGATACACCGGCTTGCCGCACGATAGCGCCGCGATCTTCGGTCCCTCGGCGATGGCGCTCATGCCCCGCCCCGCGCCCTGAAAGACGGCCTCGCCCCTCGACGATCCTTGGCCATGGTCATCTCCCCGCGCCTGCTGCCGGTGTCCGCGCCCCTAATTCGGGCAGGGCACCATCTTGTAGACGGCGTCCGCGAATACCTTGATGCCGGTATTGATGCGCAGGGGCGAGGTCCATGTCTGATAGGTGACAATGCCGCGCGTGATGGCGATGACCTTGTAGTTCTCCGGCCCCTTGGTTTTGTAGCACTTGCCGGGCTGGATATCCTCTTCCTTCAAGGGCATGTCTTAGCTCCTTCCGAGCCGGCGCCGGCCTGACGCCGGCTCCGCCGCGTCTCCCGTGCAATGCGCGTGCCTGCGGGCGGGGTCCCCGCCCGCAGGGGGGAGCCCCGGTCACTCCACCGGCGTTTCCACGCCCAGGATGCGCTCCAGCACACCGGCGGGGTCCTCGTCCTTCATCAGCGCCGCGCCCACCAGGATCGCCTTCGCGCCCAGAGCACCCAGGCGCGCGCGATCATCGGCGGTGGACAGCCCGCCCTCGGCCACGGCGAACACCTTGTCCGCCGGCAACAGCGGCAGCAGCGCCTCGCAGGTGCCTGGCTTCAGCTCGAAGGTATTGATGTCCCGGTTGGTCACGCAGATGAAATCCGCGCCGGAGGCCAGCGCCAATTCCACCTCGGCCGGGGTATGCACCTGCACCAGCACATCGAGGGCGATGGCCGCGGCACGCTCGCGGAACGCCGCCAGCTTGTCGCCGAGCAGAGCCGCCGACAGCATGATGGCATCGGCCCCGGCGAGCCGGGCTTCCAGGATCTGATACACGTCGAAGATGATGTCCTGGGCGATCACCGGCAGGCCCACGGCCCCGCGCACGGTGGACAGGTCGGACGCCGAACCGCGAAAAGACTGGCGTTCCACCGCCACCGAGAGCGCGGCGGCGCCCACCGCCTCGAAATCCTCGGCCAGGTTCTTGTAGGGGACCATCAGGCGCAGGCTGGGATCGAACGGCGTGCCGCCCTTCAGTTCGGCGATCACCACCGGCGCCCCCGCGTCCTTGAATTTCGCGGTGAGCGCGCCCTGAAATCCCAGGGTGAGCGGCAGCTCTCCAATCTTGCCCTGCATCTGGCCGAGAGAGCGCCGGACCTTGGCCTTCGTGAGCTGGTCCTTGCGCTGGAGAATGAAAGGCTTGAGACGGCTGTTTTCCGGCAAAGGCATGGATGAAACGTCCAAACGGGATCGGGGTGGCGCGCCCCTTAAAAAATGCTGCGCCACGGGGAGCGTCACAGATTTCGGGCCCATTGGCCAGTCGCGCGCGGCGCTCCTTCCGCGTCGTCGGGCTTTTCAGCACCGCCAAGACGCGCCATCATAGCCTCGATTTCTTTCGATACTGGCGAGATTTTTTGAATGTTTACCCGTGTCTGCAAAGCTGAAACCGTGCCCGAGGGGGGCATGCGGCTCGTCATCGCCGACAGCCACCTCATCGTTCTGGCCTGGCCGGAGGACGGCGCGCTCAAGGCCTTTCAGGGGGTGTGCCCGCACACCAACGCGCCGCTTTCCGATGCGGAATTCGACGGCCGCGTACTGACCTGCCCGATCCACAACTGGACCTGGGACCTTGCCTCCGGCGCGCCCATAGAACCGCAGGAAAGCCCGCTTGCCGAGTATCCGGTGAAGGTCGAGGACGGTGTCGTCTTTATCGACACGGCAGGGGTTTCGCCCCTGTTCGCGGCACGTTGAGGCCGCTGCCCCGCCAGCCTGGGAGAAGCTGAAGTGAGTGAAGACATCGCCGTCATCGTCGGGGCCGGCAAGGGCCTCAGCGCCGCATTGGCCCGCCGCCTCCACCAAGAGGGCTTTCGCATCGCCCTCGTGGCCCGCAATGTGGAGAAGCTCGCCCCCCTCGTCGCGGAAACCGGCGCGCTGGCGCTCTCCGGGGACGTACAAAACCCACAGGCCGTGGAAACGGCGTTCACGGCGGTGGACCGGACCCTGGGTCCGCCCTCCCTCGTGGTGTTCAACGCGGCGGCCCGCTACCGTGGGGCGGTGGAGGAACTGGACCCCGGCGAGGTGCTGGACGCTTATGCGGTCGGCGCCTTCGGCGGCTTCCTCACCGCCCAGGCCGCCGCCCGGCGCATGCTGGCGCGCGGATCCGGCTCCATCTTCTTCACGGGGGCCACGGCCAGCATCAAGGGGATGCCCCACTCCATCCCCTTCGCCATGCAGAAATTCGCGCTGCGTGGCTTGGCCCAGAGCCTCGCCCGCGAGCTTGGTCCGCGCAACATCCATGTG
This sequence comes from Xanthobacter agilis, assembly GCF_021730435.1. Classification (GTDB taxonomy): domain Bacteria; phylum Pseudomonadota; class Alphaproteobacteria; order Rhizobiales; family Xanthobacteraceae; genus Xanthobacter; species Xanthobacter agilis. The sequence continues at coordinate 48,747 of NZ_JABWGX010000007.1, read as the reverse complement.
GCGCATTTCGTCATCGATGGCGGCATCTCGTCATCCTGGGCCACGCCCGGCGAGGGCGGTCCCGCCGACAAATGGCTGGCGCCGGAGGCCATCGCGGAAACCTACCTGTCCACCCACCGTCAGCATCGCTCGGCGTGGAGCTTCGAGGTGGACCTGCGCCCCTGGGTGGAGAAATTCTGATACTGCTCTCCGCCGACGCGGAGGGCTGGACCGCCGTCGCCGGCACGGGAGCCACTCCTGTGGCACCGCAAACCGGGCTATGACAAAGAAACCGCGTCGCCCAGACGCGGCTTCAAGCGGCAGCCCATTTGCTCGTGTCCTGCCCCAGCCGCCGATGAGCGTGCGGCGGCCTTAGGTCACTTCACGATCAGCAGAAGCAGCTTCTGGCCCGGCTCGGAATCAAGCTCCGCCGCGGTCAGCTTGCCGTCTTTGTTCGCGTCGGCCGCATTGAAGCGGGAGCGGACAATCGTCAGCCACTCGTCGAGCTCCAAGGTCTGGTCCCCGTCCTTGTTGACCAGCGCCCAGTCCTCGGGCGTCAGGCGCCCCTTGGTCTCCGGGGCTTCCAAGGTGGTGTCATGATCCTTGTTGATGGCCTTGAAGGTCTGGGTGCCGAGATCGATCACCTCGACGATCTCCAGGGTGTCGTCGCCATCCTTGTTGAGCTTGGCAAGCGCGTCCTTGCCGGACATCGCGGCCATGGCCGATGGCGCGAAGGCCAGCACCCCGGCAACCGCCGCTGCAACACCGAACCGAAAAAACGAGCGCGCCATGAAAGCTCCCCCTAAACCAGATTTTCGGGAAGCCTATGCTGCCCCCCTTGAAAGCGCAATGCCGCGGCGCTTATGCGCCGCGGCATTGCGTCTTCACACGGCGAGTGTCCTCACTGAGCCGCTTGCGCGGTCACCTCCAGCGGATCAAGCGCGATGTCGGCCGTCGCGGGCTCCAGGCCGAGCACATGGCGGATGCGCTGCAACATGGAGAGGGTCCGCGGATCCATCTCCTCAAGCGGGCCGGGCACGAACTGCACCACCTCGGCCGCCTTGCGGCGCTCCTCCGGAGTCCGCAGCATCTCGGGCAGTGCCTCGATCGCCGCCTCGCGCGCATATTCCACAACCAGGCTCTGCTCGTGGATGATCTCCGCCTTGCGGGCCACCGGCAGGGACAGGAAGGGCTCGTCCTTGGTGAGCACCTTGGCCGAGCGCTCCAGGCGATCGCGGCGCACATTGCCGCGGGCATCGGCGAGCAGGATCAGCATGCGGATCACAGCCTCGACGAAACCACCGGAATTGACGTGCAGCAAGGCCGCGCGCACCTCCGGCAGACCCACCAGCTCTTCCTTGGTCTTGCGCGTCCGCTCGAAATTGTAGTTCCGGCCGAACCAGCGCATGAAGGGCGTGGCGTAGATGGAATAGAAGGTCACTTCGTACCAGGCGTCGCGAATATCGCGGACGACGTCGATGGTCTGCTCGAAGGCATCGGCCATCAGGCGCTCCGCCAGGACGAAGGGATTCTCCTTTTCCACCGGCTTGCGGCTCTCGCTCACCACCTTGGAAAGGGCCTCGAGCGGCATCATCACCGGATTGCGCGACGAGGTGAGGGCGCGCTGCACCCGCAGCGGATGCATCATGCGGCCGATCTCCGCGCTCGCGCGCGTCACCGACGCCTGCACCATGGGCCGCAGGAACACGTCGTAGAGCTCGCCCTGCAACTCGGAGAGATGCTGCACGGCGGCGAAGGGCACCTCGTCCTCGCGCCCGTCGCCATAGCCGGGCAGCTCGCTCATCTTGCGTTCGGCAAAGGAGACGGTGAACTGCGCGTCTTGCCCTTCGCCGCGGACGTCATCAATGGTCATCTCATAGAGACCCGGCGCCAGCGCCTCGATGGTCTTCAGCACCGAGGACACCTGGGTGTGCTCGCGCTTGGCGATGGAGGCCGAGACGAAGATGCCGAGATGGCCCACCTTGTCGTGCACCATGTAGACGATGCGCTGGCCACGGATGCGGATTTCCGTCTCGTCCGCATAGGTGTCGATGATCCAGTTGATCGCCTGCTTCACCGGCGTGATGTTGTCGCCATGGCTGGCGAACACGATGATGGGCGAGCGGATCTGCTTGACGTCGAGAACGCGGCCATGCTCCAGCCGCGCCTCGTTGCGCGCCAGCTTGTTGCCGACGAACAGCTCCCGCACGATCCACACGATCTCCGGCTCGTTGAGCAGGAAGAAGCCGCTCCACCACTTCTCGAATTCCAGGAAGCGGCCGCTCTCGGTATCGACCTTCTCGAACAGGTCGTAATATTTGCGGAACCAGGTGCGGCCCGGATTCAGCATCTCGAAATTGAGCACCAGCGATGCCCCGTCGAACACGCCGTCACCGTAGTCGGACCAGAACATGGGCTGGACCTGGCCACCGAGCAGACCGGCATTGTAGCGCATGGGGTTCGCCCCCACGTCGCCAGACCAGGTCTCCACCGGGGCGCCGTTCAGCACCAGCGGGCCGGTGATGTCCGGGTTGGCGGCGCCGAGCAGGAGGGTCGCCCATCCGCCCTGGCAATTGCCGATGACCACGGGCTTCGACGCGTCCGGATGCTGCTCCTGCACGTAGCGCACAAACGTCGCTTCGGCCCGCGACACATCGGCCAGGGTCTGGCCGGGCTCGGGATTGCGGCTGAAGCTGACGAAATAGACCGGATGGCCAGCCTTCAGCGCCACGCCCACCTGACTATCGGACTTGAAGCCGCCGATGCCGGCGCCATGGCCCGCGCGAGGGTCAATAATCACATAGGGGCGCTTCCAGGGATAGACTTCCACCCCCTCCGGCGGCTTGATCTTCAGCAGGGCGTAATTGCAGGGCCGGGGCAGGCTGCGACCGTCCATGACCACGTCATAGTCATAGATGAGCACCGGCGGGCAGCCGGCCGCCTCGTGCTCGAAGAAATTGTCGCCGCGCTGGCGCAGGGTGTCGAGGGTAAGCACCGCGCGCTGGGTGCGGTCGATCACATAGGCCTGCGCGTCCTTCACCCGGTCCGAAAGCGAACGCTCCGTGCTGGTGATGGTGCCCATGAGGGCCGTCAATTCGTCGAAGGTCGCCCGCAGCCGCCCGCCGTGGGTGGCCGAGATATTCATGAAGTGCCGTCCGGCAGCCTTGGACGTCAACTGGCTCATGGTGGACAACTCGGACAGCTGCGCCGTCAGGGCCAAAGCGCGCTGGCGCGCGGTCCAGGCATTGCCATCCGTCACCTTGGCGAAGAACGGGTTGGTGAACTTCGAGGGCATGAGCTGAGCGTTCAAGCGGTCCTCCCCGCCGCATGGGCGGCGTCATCCGGTTCGGCCATCCTCCAGCTTGGGACCGCTGGCGAATAGTGCACTGCACAATACTAGACGGCGCCTATTGCATAAAGATGGCAAAGGCTCCGGATTAGTCCTCATTGCGGGCCCTGTTCGATGCCGCGTCGACGCATCCTCTCCGCCGTGCGATAGGAACAGGGATCATTTTGGAGCATTGCCCCATGGACAACACGGTTTCCGGCCGGCAGATCAAGGCCGCCCGCGCCATTTTGGGATGGACCCGCGAAGTCCTCGCCGCCCGCGCCGGCGTAACCGCCGCCACGGTCAAGATCGTCGAGACCGACGACACCGGCCTGTCGGCGCTCGCCCCGACCCGAAACCAGCTCGTGGATGTGCTCGAAGGCGAGCGAATCGTCTTTTTGGCCAGCCCGGCACCGGGTGTGCAGCTGGTTCCCGCGGAGGACGGCCTGCGCCCCGACGAACTCAACGCCTCCAACGACGATTGACGCAGGGCGCGACCGATCGGGGCCGTCGAGCAGATGCGCCATGCGGGTTCAGGTAACGCACGGCGCGCACGGCTCACTGCGTCGGCCAGGGAAGTGCCGCCGAATCCGGATGCCCTTCGGTCACGCCTGTGCTTTCCTGGCAGCCCAACACAGCGGACCACATTATGATTCTCCACAAAATCGCGGCGCGTCACTACATCGTGGTGGCCATCATCCTCATCGTGGCCGTTCTGGCCTACCTGGGAAGCTGGTCCTGAACCCTCAGGCCGCACACACGCGGATCATCGCGAAGCCGTCGTAACCCTTGGCGCCCACCGTCTGAATGGCGGTGGCTGTCACGCCGGTCTCTGCCGAAAGAGCGTCGAAGAAGCACCGCACGCCCTGGACCGAGGCATCGGCGCTGGCGCCATCAAGCACCGCGCCGTTGCGCACCACATTATCGCAGATGATGATGCCGCCCGGACGCGTCAGGCGCAAAGCCCAGCGCAGGTAATCGGTGTTGCTCGGCTTGTCGGCATCGATGAACACGAGGTCGAACGGACCCGCCCCCTCTGCCTCCAGCTTCGGCAGGGTCTCAATGGCGGGCGCGACACGCAAATCAATCTTGTGGTCGAGCCCCGCCCGCTTGAAGTTCGCCGCCGCCACCTCCGCGTGATGGGGCATGGCTTCCAGGGTCACGAGACGGCCATCCGCCGGCAGGGCGCGCGCCAGGAAAAGGGTGCTGTAGCCGCCCAGGGTGCCAATCTCCAGAATCCGGCGCGCGCCCAGCATCAGCGCGAACAGGTGCAGCATCTGGCCCTGGGCCGCGGAGACGGCGATGGGCGGCAGGCCCGCCGCGGTGCTGGCTTCCAGGGTGGCCGCCAGCACCGGATCGTCGGGCAGAAGGTGCCCCGTCAGGTAGTCATCTACGGCGCTCCACACCGCCTCCGTCGATTCATTCGCGCCCTGCCCGCTCATGACTTCACTCCGGTTCGTCAGGTTTCGTCGCTTTCCCGCGCGGCGCGGATGGAGAGCACCGCATAGGCCACCACGAGCCCCAGCTCCACCAGGGTGAACAGCAGCAGCGGCGTCATGCCCGAGGGCGCCCAGGCGGCCAGCACCGCCTGCGTCAGGGTCGCGATCAGCCACAGCACGATGGCCCAGCCGGCGCGCAGCCACAGCCCCACCCCGGCAATGGGATCGATGATGGCGGCCCAGATCACCGCCCCCTGTGCGGCCATCGGCAGCTCCTCGAACCAGGAGGGCGTGCCCTCGCCGATGCCGAGAATCACCACCCAATGGATGACGCCCTCGACGAGCAGGAACAGCGCCACCCCGCGCAGGAACAGGAACAGGCGCCGCCGCCAAGGGGAAAGGCTCTCCCAGTGGGCGCGGGCGCTGGCATCGATGGGATCGTAGTGGCTCATGCGCCCGGTGCCAGAAGCTCAAGCTCATGGGGGATGGGATCGAAATGGGCCGCAATAATGTTCGGGTCCACATCTGCGAGGCTTGCCGGCTGCCAACGGGGGGCATTGTCCCGGTCCACCAGCACCGCCCGCACGCCTTCGTAGAAGTCGTGTCCGGCGGCCACCCGCGTCACCGCCCGGAATTCCGCCTTCAGGCAGCCGCCGAGGTCGAGCGCCGGCCCGCGCTTCATCTGCTCCATGGCGATGGAGAGGCTGGTGGGTGATTTGGCGCGGATGTCCTGCGCCGTGGTGGCGGCGAACGTCGCGAACGGCCCGCCGCCGGCCGCGGTCTCGTCCAGACCGGAGAGAATCGCCGGAAGGTTGCCACGCGAGAACAGGTCGGCGATGAGCTCCGCCCGATCGGCGAAGGCGCTCGGCGCGGGCTGCACACCATGGGCGGCAATGGTGGTAGCGACGTCACCGCCCGCGCGCAGGGCCTCCTCCAGCGCCGGGAAGACGGAGGATGGAACAACGGCCGTGGCGAGGCCACAGGCCAACGCCTCCGGCGCGCGGATGCGGGTGCCGGTCAGCGCCAGGAACACGCCGAAGGCGCCCGGCAGGCGCGGCAGCACATGGGTTCCGCCCACATCCGGAAACAGACCGATGTTCACCTCGGGCATGGCGAACAGGTAGCGCTCGCCCGCCACCCGGTGCGCGCCATGGGCGGAAAGGCCGAAGCCGCCGCCCATGCAGATGCCGTCCACCAACGCCACATAGGGCTTCGGAAAGGTGCCTATATAGTGGTTCAGCACATATTCCTCGCGCCAGAAATCCAGCGCCTCGGCGGTGCGGCCGGCGCGGCCGAGGTCATAGAGGGTGCGCACGTCGCCGCCGGCGCAAAACGCCTTCTCCCCTACCGCCTTGATGATGACGCGCGTGATGGCGGGGTCCTTCGCCCACTCCCGCAGCCGCGGCAGGATCTCGCGCACCATGGGCAGGTTCAGCGCATTGAGCGCCTTCGGCCGGTTGAGCGTGATGACGCCCGCCTCGCCCTTCCGCTCCAGGATGACTTCGGGTTCCGGCCGGTTCTCCATGCGCGCCTCTCTTCGAAACCACCCATAGCGGGTCTGGGAGGGTTAGACGGGGCGGTGGCCAGCGTCAACGCCGCCGCGGGGACAGGAGCAGCCGCGCAATCGTGAGACATCGGGTCGCGCCGCGTCTCTCGCCGGCCGGGGAGCGCGGCGCTATAACACCCCCTCCGCCGGCCCCGGCCGCCGAGGCGCCACCCCGCGCCGCAGAAAGACAAGAGCTGACCCCATGGCCTTCACCTCGCCCCGCATCCACCCGGTTCCGGAACCCACCGGCACGCCGCGGCTCGACCTCGTGCAGCGCCCCCGGCGCAACCGTAAGAGCGACTGGTCGCGCCGCCTGGTGCGCGAGGCGAGCCTCTCCGTCGACGACCTGATCTGGCCCATCTTCGTGATGGAAGGACGGGCCGCGCGCGCGCCCATCGCCTCCATGCCGGGGGTGGAGCGCCTGACCGTGGACGAGGCCGTGCGCGCCGCCGTGCACGCTGCCAAGCTCAAGATCCCGGCGCTGGCCCTCTTCCCCTACATCGACCCGACCCTGCGCGACCCGGAGGGCAGCGAGGCGCTCAACGAGAACAATCTCGTGTGCCAGACCCTGCGCGCCATCAAGGCCGAGGTGCCGCAGATCGGTCTCATCACCGACGTCGCCCTCGACCCCTTTACCAGCCACGGCCACGACGGGCTCTTGGAGGACGGGCGCATTCTCAATGACGAGACGGTGGACATCCTGGTGCGCCAGGCTCTGGTCCAGGCCGAAGCGGGGGCTGACATCATCGCCCCGTCCGACATGATGGACGGTCGCGTCGGAGCGATCCGCGCCGGGCTCGATGCCGCCGGCTTCACCGACGTGCAGATCATGTCCTATGCGGCGAAATATGCCTCGGCCTTCTATGGTCCGTTCCGCGACGCCATCGGCACCGCCAAGACCCTCTCCGGCGACAAGCGCACCTATCAGATGGACCCCGGCAACGGGCTCGAAGCCCTGCGCGAAGCCGCGCTCGATGTGGAGGAGGGCGCGGACATGCTGATGGTCAAGCCCGGCCTGCCCTATCTCGACATCGTCTGGCGCCTGAAGGAGACCTTCGGCCTGCCCACCTTCGCCTATCAGGTGTCTGGCGAGTACGCGATGATCGAGGGCGCCATCCGCAACGGCTGGGTGGACGGCGAGCGGATCGTCTTGGAGAGCCTCACCGCATTCAAGCGCGCCGGCGCCGACGGCATCTTCACCTATTTCGCCCCACGCATGGCGGAACGCCTCGCCGCCGGCTGAGACAAAGCATCACGCGGGAGGCACAAAGCCTCCCGCGCCTCCGGCCAGCTTTTTCGCACGGGCCTTCCGCCGCTCGGTGGCCGGCGCCAGTCTCTTGCGGAGGCGGCCCCCAACGATAACAATAGCCGACGGCACCGATCCGCGGCGAAGGAACGCCCATGCCGCAGCTCCATCCCGCCCCGATCACCGACGACCTGCCCGTGACCCTCGCCGACGTGGAGGCGGCCCGCCCGCTGCTGGCCGGCGCCATCCTGCGCACGCCGACCCTGCGCGCGCCGCGGCTTTCGGCCCTCACCGGCGCCGACGTGTGGGTGAAATACGAGAATTTCCAGGTCACCGCCTCGTTCAAGGAGCGCGGGGCCTTGGTGAAGCTCTCGCGCCTCACGCCCCAGGAGGCCGAGCGTGGCGTCATCGCCATGTCGGCCGGCAACCATGCCCAGGCGGTGGCCTATCACGGGTCACGGCTCGGCATCTCCACCACCATCGTCATGCCGGAGACCACGCCGCAGGTAAAGGTCAGCGCCACCGAGGCCTTCGGCGCCCGTGTGCTGCTGTTCGGGGAAACGGTGGCCGATGCCCAATCCGAGGCCGAGCGGGTGGCCGAGGCCGAAGGACGAGTGTTCGTTCATCCCTATGACGACCGGGACGTGATCGCCGGCCAAGGCTCCATCGCCCTTGAGATGATGGAGGACGGCCCGAGCTTCGATGCGGTGGTGGTACCCATCGGCGGCGGCGGCATGTTGGCCGGCATGGCCCTCGCCTTTGCCGGCCGCGCGCCGCAGACCGAGATCGTGGGCGTGGAGGCGGCTCTCTACCCCGCCATGTGGAGCGCGTTGACCGGCATCTCCCGCCCCTGCGGCGGGCCGACCCTGGCCGAGGGTATCGCGGTGCGCAACGTGGGCGTGATGCCCTCGCAGATCATCCGCCGGCTGGTGCCCGACATCGTGCTGGTGGACGAGACGGCCCTGGAGCGGGCGGTAAACGCCTTCCTCATGCACCAGAAGACCCTGGCCGAGGGCGCCGGGGCGGCGGGGCTTGCCGCCCTCCTCACCGAGCCGGAACGGTTCAAGGACAAGACGGTCGGCCTCGTCCTGTGCGGCGGCAACATCGATCCCCGCATGATCGCCGGCATCCTGATGCGCGAACTGGAACGGGAGTGCCGCATCGTCTCCTTCCGCCTCACCATCCTGGATCGACCGGGGATGCTGGGGCGCATCTCCACCCTGCTCGGCAAGCTCGGCGCCAACATTCTTGAGGTGCACCACCGGCGCACCTTCCTCGACGTGCCGGCCAAGGGCACCCGGCTCGACCTCACGGTGGAGACCCGCGACCAGGCCCATGCGGACATGATTCAGAAGGCGCTGGAGGCCGAGGGCCTGCCGGTGCAGCGGCTGGGGGCCGGCGGTGCCGACTGGTGAGGCTCCGTCCCTTGCGCACAGGAAGCGGGAGCACCACGTTGAGAAGCGAAGGAGCCCCGCCCCATGAGCAACGCCGGCGACGCCAATCGCGATCCCTACCGTGATCCCTATCCGGGCGCCGCGGACGGACCGAAGCCCCATGCGTTCGACCCGGTGACGCAGCCGGAATATTTCGAGGGCGTGCTGTCCCGGCGGCTCATCGCCTTCTGCGTGGATGTGATGATGATTCTCGGCCCCATCGTCGGGCTGGCGGTGTTCATCTTCATCTTCGGCATCGTCACCTTGAGCCTGGGGTGGCTGCTGTTTCCCCTGCTCGGCCCTGCGTTCGTGGTCTGGGCCATCGCCTATAACGCCATCACCCTCGGCTCGCCCGCCTCGGCGACGCTGGGCATGCGGCTGATGGATATCGAAATGCGCACCTGGTACGGCGCCCCCTGCTATTCCCTGCTCGGGGCGGTGCATGCGGTGCTGTTCTGGGTCTCCATCAGCGCCCTGACGCCGCTGGTGCTCATCGTGCCGCTGTTGAATGATCGTCGTCGCCTGCTGCACGATTTCGTGGCCGGGACGGTGGTGGTGAACACCCCGGCGAGGGCGTCCATGTTGCGGCGCATTCAATGAAATTGACGGCAGCGGCCATTTCGCCTTTGACGCGATGTCCCGCTCCGGCGATCCTGTCCTGAGTTAAGGATAGAGGACCTTGAGCGAGCATCCACGCGACACGCCGCAATTCTATCTGACGGCGCCCGCCCCCTGCCCCTACCTCCCCGACCGGGAGGAGCGCAAGGTATTCACGCATCTTGTGGGCGAACGGGCGGCGACCCTCAACGATGTGCTCACCCAGGGCGGGTTCCGGCGCAGCCAGTCCATCGCCTATCGCCCTGCCTGCGAGAATTGCCGCGCCTGCGTGTCGGTGCGCATCTGCGTGGACGATTTTCACGAGACCAAGAGTTTTCGCCGGGTGCAGGCGACCAATTCCGATCTCATAGGGGCGCTGCGTCCGCCCTCCCCGACCTCCGAGCAATATGGCCTGTTCCGCGCTTATGTCACCACCCGGCACGGGGACGGCGGCATGGCCGACATGAGCGTGCTCGATTACGCCATGATGGTGGAGGACACCCACGTCGACACCCGCCTCGTGGAATATCGCAATCGCAATGTCGATTCGCGCTTCCTCGGTCGCGGCAGCGGCGACCTGCTGGCGGTCGCGCTCACGGACGTCCTCTCGGACGGCCTGTCGATGGTCTATTCCTTCTACAATCCGCAGGTGCCCCACCGGTCCCTTGGCACCTTCCTCATTCTCGACCATGTGGCGCGGGCCAGAAGCATGGGCCTGCCCTATGTCTATCTCGGCTACTGGGTCGAGGGCTCCCACAAGATGGACTACAAGCGCCGCTACCTGCCCCAGGAGCGTCTTTCGCCCCACGGCTGGGAACGGGTGGAGCGCTGAACGCGCCCCTCCCTGTGCAGGAAGGGGCGCGGACGCATCTCAGGCCAGGGCCTTCAGGGCCGCCTTGCCCGCATAGCGGGCCGTGTCGCCCAATTCCTGCTCGATGCGCAGAAGCTGGTTGTACTTCGAGGTGCGGTCCGAACGGGCCAGCGAGCCGGTCTTGATCTGCCCGCAATTGGTGGCCACCGCGAGATCGGCGATGGTGGAATCCTCGGTCTCACCCGAGCGGTGGGACATCACGGCGCGGTAGGCCGCCTTGTGCGCCATCTCGACCGCGTCGAGGGTCTCGGTGAGGGAGCCGATCTGGTTCACTTTCACCAGGATGGCATTGGCCACGCCGCCCTTGATGCCGCGCGACAGGCGTTCCACGTTGGTCACGAACAGGTCGTCGCCCACCAACTGGCACTTGGAGCCGATGGCGTCGGTGAGCAGCTTCCAGCCGGCCCAGTCGTCCTCCGCCATGCCGTCCTCGATGGTCACGATGGGATAGTTGGAGACGAGATCCGCCAGGTATTTCACCTGGGCCTCGACATCACGCACCTTGCCTTCGCCCTCATAATTGTAGGCGCCGTCCTTGAAGAACTCTGTGGAGGCGCAATCAAGACCCAGATAAACGTCCTCGCCGGGCTTGAACCCGGCCTTCTCGATGGCCTTCAACACGAAGTCGAGAGCCGCCTCTGCGGACGCGAGATTGGGGGCGAAGCCGCCCTCGTCGCCCACATTGGTGTTGTGGCCGGCGTCCTTGAGGCCCTTCTTCAGGGTGTGGAAGATCTCCGCCCCCCAGCGCAGGCCTTCCGCGAACGACCCGGCGCCCGCCGGCAGGATCATGAATTCCTGGAAGTCGATGGGATTGTCCGCATGGGCGCCGCCGTTGACGATGTTCATCATGGGCACCGGCAGCGTGCGGGCATTCACGCCGCCCACATAGCGGTAAAGGGGAAGGTTATTGGCGAGGGCACCGGCCTTGGCCGCGGCCAGCGACACGCCCAGGATGGCGTTGGCGCCCAGGCGCGCCTTGTTGGGCGTGCCGTCGAGCGCGATCAAAGTGGCGTCGAGATGGGCCTGATCCTCGACCTCGAAGCCGCCGATGGCGTCGTAAATCTCGCCGTTGACCGCATCCACGGCCTGGAGCACGCCCTTGCCCAGATAGCGATCCTTGTCGCCATCGCGCAGTTCCACGGCCTCATGGGCGCCGGTGGAGGCGCCCGACGGCACCGCGGCGCGGCCGACGGAGCCGTCTTCCAGCACCACATCCACTTCGACCGTCGGATTGCCGCGGCTGTCCAGAATTTCCCGGCCGATGATGTCGACGATGGCGGTCATGAACGGTCCTTCCCTCATCTCGTGCGCGCGCCGGATGCCGGAAGGCGGCCGTTCCGCCTCCACGCGTCTGCACCGTCGCAAAGCCATTGCGCCGGGGGCATCTTCCGCAGCCGCAGATGACGCGCCGTCCGGCGCGCCGCTTCTAGATCATTTCCGCCGCTCTTTGTATCGCGAAAATGCCGGAGGGGCGGTCGCCCCGCCCCGGAGGACCTCGAAGGGGACGCCCAAAGGGGCACAGAAGGCAGATGCGTTTATTCCACCGCCCTCAATCCGTTTGGACTTTGCGCGTTGGGGTTGATAAGCCATCCACGCAACGACGCCGGCCGTCCATGATTCCGATCTAAGGGGAAGGGGCCATGAGCAACGACGAAATGACGCCCGCCATTGCTGACGGTGAGGAACGGCTCTACGCTGATGGGCATCCGTTCGACGACGTTCATTACCTCGAAGCAAAAATTATTCTCCAGGGCCTGCGCTTTACTTCGGTGCAGAGCTTCTTCGATTTTGCGAAGATCGTCGCGCGTGTTGCAAAACGCGAGGGTGTCGATTTCGACCCGCGACCAGCGCGGGGCCTGCACCCGCAGATCCGTGAGGTCCTGTTCCTCGATACCAAGGACTTCCTGCTCTACAACAACGCCTTCATTCTGCGTCGCCGCTTCACCTATGAGGATGGTTTCCCGGTCGGCGACCCGGAGATCGTCTTCAAATTCCGCCATCCGGACATGGAAACGGCGGCCGCGCTCGACGTCCGCCCGCAGATTGCGGGGAATTACCGCATCAAATTCAAGGAAGAAATCCTGCCCCTGAAGAATCATCTCGGCGGGGTGCGGTCGCTGTTTTCCCACAATGTGGAATTTCCCTACCACCCGCGTGGCGTCGCCGACCCGACCGCGCCGGAGACCCTGACCCGCGTCTTCCCCTGCCTGGGCACGCTCCTGGAGCACTCCGGCGAGCACGTCGAGCTGGTCAATCACACGGCGGTGGAAGAGGTGCTCCAGCAGCTCGGCACGCTCGATTTCGGCAAGGGCATGATCGCGCCGTGCAACGTCTCGGTCTGGCGCACCCGCGGCGAGCAGTTCCAGCTCGTGGGCGAGTTCGCCTATCAGGTGCACTACCTGCGCCGGGAGGACCTGAGCGCCAAGGCGATCCAGCGCAGCACCGCCTTCTTCCATGCCCTCCAGGACGAGGCCAAGGACTGGATCCTGCTCGGCACCACCAAGACCGCGGCGGTCTACCGCCTCAAGGGCAACCCGCCGCAAAGCCATGAGTGACACGCCCGCGCCGCCGGCAGTCCCGGCCTCGCAGCCGCAGCGCGATGCCCCCGTGGACGATGTGCCGCAGGTGAGCCTCACCGAGATTTTCGTGGGCTTTCTGGTCATCGGCGCCACCAGCTTCGGCGGGGGCGTGGTCGCCTATCTGCGTACCGGCCTCGTCGGGCGGCGGAAATGGATCGCCGACGAGACCTTCCTGGAACTGCTCTCCATCTGTCAGACCCTGCCGGGGCTCAATGCCTCCAACATGGCGATCCTGGTCGGCGACCGGCTGCGCGGCACCGCCGGCGCCGCCGTCGCCCTGGCCGGCATCTGCCTGCCCGGCGGCATCCTGATGATGGCGGCGGCCATGGCCTATGCCGCCTCCCAGGGCACCCATGTGGGCATCGGCGCGGCGCTGCACGGCATTTCGGCGGCGGCGGTCGGCCTCGTGCTCTCCGTGACCATCCAGCTTGGGCGCAAGACCCTCATCCATTGGGCCGATTTCGCCTTCGTCGCGCTGACCGTCATCGGCGTGAACGTGCTGCACCAATCGGTGCTGCTGGTGCTGCTGGTGGTGGGCGCCCTGGCCATCTTCTGGTATCGGCCGGACCGCCTGCCGCCGGGAGGGCACCAGCCGTGAACCAGCTGTTCGGCCTCATCGCCGTGTTCGCCTATCTCTCGCTGCTGACCGTCGGCGGGGGCATGGCGGCCTTTCCGGAAATGAAGACGCTTGTGGTGGATACCTACCACTGGATGACGTTTCCCCAGCTCATCCACCTGTATTCCGTCGGCCAGATGGCGCCCGGTCCCAACATGATGATGATCGCGGGCGTGGGCCAATGGGTCGCCGGCCCGGTCGGTGCGCTGGTGGTGGTGCTGGCGTTCTTCCTGCCGACCGGGCTGTTCACCTTGTGGGTGGGACGACTGTGGAAGCGGCTCGACCATTGGCGGTGGCGGGCCTCCATTCAGCGCGGACTCGCGCCGGTGTCCATCGGCCTGCTGCTGGCGGGCGCGATCTCCATCGGCAAGGGCACGCTGACGGGGTTCGACAGCGCCCTGCTCTGCGCCGGCGTGTGCGGCATTCTGCTGGCGACACGCATGAACCCCCTGCCCCTCATCGGCGGCTGCGCGGTGATTGGCTTCTTCCTGTTCCGCTGATTGGCGCAAGTCTCGGACGGGACGACAGGCGCTGTTGGGCAAACGGCCGGCGTGATCTACAACACCGCCGAACGGCGCCTTCCGGGCGCGCCTCAAGGACCCTTGCCCCCATGACCGATCGTCCGCTCCAGCTCGGCGCCAAGACGGAGCTGCCCCCCTCGCCCGAATCCGCGGTGCTCGACCGCGTGCCGAACCCCCATGCCGATACCGACTACGTCGCCCGCTTCACCTGCCCCGAGTTCACATCCCTGTGTCCGGTGACCGGACAGCCGGATTTCGCCCATCTGGTGATCGACTATGTGCCCGACCGATATCTGGTGGAATCCAAATCGCTGAAGCTCTATCTCGCCAGCTTCCGCAACCATGGCGCCTTCCACGAGGACTGCACGGTCGCCATCGGCAAGCGCCTGGTGGATCTGCTCGGGCCGCGCTTCTTCCGCATCGCCGGCTATTGGTACCCAAGGGGTGGCATCCCCATCGACGTTTTCTGGCAGAGCGGAACCCTTCCCTCCGGCGCGTGGTTACCGGACACGGGGGTTGCGCCGTATCGCGGCCGTGGCTGAGCCCTCGCGCCGGGCCGCAGGAGGAGAGGTTCATGCCGAAGCTCATCGTCACCAACGGGGATGCGGCCGTGGAGCGCCTGAAGGCGGCGCACATCGCCGGCCACCTGCTGCCGTGGCAGGACATGCTGCATGATGGTCCGGTCCCCGCCGGCGAAGTGCTCGACAATGTCTCCGATGCGCGGGCGGATTTCCTCTCCGCCGCGCTCGGCCTGCCCCTCGACAGCGTGCGCGCGGATTTCGCCCATCGCGACGCCCAGCTAGACGTGCATTCGGCCTATGGCGAGGTCGAGCTGTGGTTCGAGCATGATCTCTATGATCAGCTCCAGCTCATCCAATTGCTGCACTATTTCTCCCACGAGCCGGAGCGCATGGGCCTCCATCTGGTGCAGGCCGACCATTATATCGGCGTGATGGAGGCGGGCCAGATCCAGGACCTGGAGCATCACCGCGCCCCGGTCACAGCGGTACAGATCGAAACCGCCCGCGAGGCCTGGGACGCCTTCACCGCACCGACACCCACCACCCTTGCCGCCTTCGCCATGCGGCAGCACGAGGCCCTGCCCTTTCTTGCGCCTGCCCTGCGGCGCCTGCTCGCCGAACTGCCGGCGCCGCGCTCCGGCCTTTCGCTGACCGAGCAACGCATCTTGGAACATCTGGCCGACGGGCCGCGCAAGGTGGCACATGTGTTCGCCGCCGTGCATTCCATGGATGAAGCCCAGTTTCTCGCCGACCTGCCCTTTTTCCTGCGCCTCGACGGGCTTGCCTTCGCCCATGAACCGCTGATCGCCGGCCTGCCATTCCAAACCAACGAATGCAGCGCGCTCGCCTTTTCCCCTGGCGATGGAAGCCCGGCCGAGCGAACCTATCGCGCCTATGCCGCCGCCGAGATTCGCCTCACCAAGGCCGGCGTCGCGGCCTTGAAGGGGCATTTCGACCACGCCTGCGAGAACACAGTGGAGCGCGCCATGGGCGGCTTCCAGGTCATGCCCGGCGCCATGTGGCGCTATGATCGGGCACGCGGCGAACTCATGGCGCCCAACTAACGCCATTGGCGCCCAATTGAGGTCGTTGATTCCGGGCGATCCTGGCGCGTCCGCGCTCAGGCTGCGCGCGGGCGGCGCAGTCGGCCGGGCATGAGCCGTCGATCAGCGCCCCATCCGGCAATCGCAGGTGGAACGGCCCGGAGAGAGGGTGCGCCAATTGCCATCCCAGCGATCGGACCCGCCGCAGATGCGCGGGCAGATGGTTTCCGCCTCGGCCTCATTCCAGATCACCCCGGCGTCCACCGGTATGATCGTTCCTCCGCGCGGATTCTGAGAGCGGTCCCACACGCACCCGCAGACCGACTGCCGGCCTGAAATGGTGGTGCGCCATTGCCCGTTCCACCAGTTCATGCCGCCACACACGCGCGCGCACTTGCCCGCCGCATCGGCGTCATTCCAGATCGGCCCAGCTTCGATCTCGACAGCGCGGCCATGGCTCTCTCCGCGCATCGCGGCCGGCTGGCACCGACACATGGCCTCCTGGCCCGGCACCACGGTTTTCCAATTGCCGTCCCAGATGTTCGCACCACATGCGCGCTGACATTTGCCCTCGGCATCGGCATTGTTCCAAATGGGACCGGCGGACACCCAGTCGGCACGGACCCCAGGGGACCACACCAGCAGCGCCGCCAGCACAAGCAACCTCACGACACGGGCAATCATCGGCGCCTCCCCAGCGGAGGACCGGTCCATTCACCTCCGCACGGCGCAGAAGACCGCGCGCCCTACCGCGAGGCAAGGGGCGTTGAACACGGGCGTTGAACACGGGCGTTGAACACGGGCGTGGAACACGGATGCACGACCCGCGACCACACGGCTCGCTCAAGGGGTGACGAGCTTCAGCCCGACGATGCCGGCCGCGATGAGTCCGATGCAGGCGAGCCGCAGAAGGTCCGTCGATTCGGAATAAAGGATGATCCCGGCGAGCGCCGTGCCAACGGTGCCGATGCCCGCCCACACCGCATAGGCGGTGCCGATGGGAATCCCCCGCAGCGCGAGGGAGAGCAGGAGCAGGCTGACACCGATTCCGCTGATGGTGAACACGCTGGGCCACAGCCGCGTGAAGCCTTCCGAATACTTCAAGCCGATAGCCCACGCGATTTCGGTGAGGCCGGCGGCGAACAGATACGCCCATGCCATGGGGTCGACACCTGGGAGGCGAGGTCGTCCCCGCCGCACGAGGGAAAGCAGCGCGGCCGTCCGCGCCCGGCGGGGACCGGCTGTCCCCGCGCCTCTCCTTTACCCGATCCAGCGCGTACGGCCAGATCGGGCGCCGCATAAATGTGAAGTGCTATGCGCTTTTTGATTCAGTCTGCTCGAACACCAAGGTGGCGCCCGCAACCGCGCGCGGCGGCACCACCACCATGCCCGCGATGGTTTCCTCCACCATGCGCCGGGCCGCCAGCGCCCGCCGCAGTTCCTCCGCCCCACTGGAGGCGAAACGCACCGCGGCCACCCGCAAGCCGGGGCCTTTGGGAGCGGCCACGCCATAGCGTTCCGTGAACAGCGGCCGGCTCATCACGTCGATCTCGCCACGCGGGGTCTGGGCGACGTACCAGTCGTCACGGGCGCGCAGCACCGGCACGTCGCAGAGCGTATTCAAGAACCGCTGGTGCTCCACCGGCGTATCAGCAACCAGCACGACGCCTTTCAGTCCTGACACCATGTTCGCGTGGCGCTGGAAGTCGGCCGACCAGAAATTTTCCGGATGATGTTGTGTGCAGATGAAGGCTGAAAAATCAGGGGAGGCCGGATCATTGGCAAAAGCGAGTGAGAAGCTCACTTCCACATCCAGCCCATCGGGCCGGTGCGCCTTTCGCGAGAAATCCACCGTTTCGAAGCCGCCGAAACCCGCCTGATCGAGAATGCCTTTTTCCGCTGCGGCGTCTGTCCCCTCAAATGCCAGCATGGAAAATCCCTCGCCACAGGTGGCAAGAAAATGGGCGTTGAATGCGCCGAACGAAACATGACCGGGCGCGGCCGCTGAAATCTTGGACGGATCGGTGATCTGCAAAAGCTCGATGAAAAATCCAGGCAATTGGACGATGCGGTTTTCCGTGCCCCAGGGGTGCGCATTGCGCGCGCCAACCGTGAAACCCAGCAGGTCGTAGCTCTCGCCAGCCGCGTCGATGTCCCGAACGAGGTGAACCACGTGATCGAGGCCGCGTCGCATGGCATCTCCTTAGTTTCGAGGATGTTCGACCCGGCGCGCTTCGTGCAGAGGTCGAACCTGGAACACGCGTTCAATGCATCGAGCATGATGCCCGGAATGGCCGCGACAAATCTCGCCGACGCGCGCGTGAACGCGTCTTCGGACGGCCGAAAGACGGAAGGCGACCTGAAGGCCACAGCCGCACGCTGCCCGCGCCCCGTCTCCTGGGTGCGAGCTTAGCCGCAGGCGGCCCGGATTGCGAAATGAAAATCCGCGGTCCCGTCCGCGTTCACGCGCCGGGATCCCGCGTTCCCGTCCGGCACCACACCGCTACCACTGCGGTGATCGTTGCGCCCGCAACGATTTGCCGGACCTGCACCTCAGACGAGGCGGCTCTGCTCCTTGGCCGCGCCAATAAAGGACGCGAACAACGGGTGGGGCTCGAACGGGCGCGACTTCAACTCCGGATGGAACTGTACGCCGACAAACCAACGGTGATTCTGGTGTTCGACAATCTCCGGAAGCAGGCCATCCGGCGACATGCCCGAAAATCTCAGGCCATGCTGCTCCAGCCGCTCACGATAGGCGGTGTTCACCTCATAGCGGTGGCGATGGCGCTCGAAGATGTCGCGCTTGCCATAGATGGCTTCGGCCTTGCTGCCAGGCTCCAGACGGGCGGCATAGGCGCCGAGGCGCATGGTGCCGCCAAGATCGCCGGCCTCGGTGCGCCGCTGGAGCTCATTGCCCTTCAGCCACTCGGTCAAAAGGCCCACCACCGGCTCCGGCGTCGGACCAAATTCCGTGGAATTGGCCCGCTCGATGCCGGCGAGATTCCGCGCCGCCTCGATCACCGCCATCTGCATGCCGAAACAGATGCCGAGATAGGGCACCTGCCGCTCGCGGGCGAACTGCGCCGCGCGCATCTTGCCCTCGGCGCCACGCTGGCCAAAGCCACCCGGCACCAGAATGCCGTGCACATGTTCCAGGAACGGGGTCGGGTCCTCGCGTTCGAAGGTCTCGCTCTCGATCCAATCCAGGTTCACCTTCACCTGGTTGGCGATGCCGCCATGGGCGAGCGCTTCGATCAGCGATTTGTAGGCATCTTTCAGCCCCGTGTACTTGCCGACGATGGCGATGGTGACTTCGCCCTCGGGATTGCGCACCCGCTTTTCGATGTCGGTCCAGCGCTTGAGGTTGGGCGCCGGCGCCGGCTCGATGTTGAAGGCGGCCAACACCTCCTTGTCGAGGCCCTCGGCGTGATAGGCGGAGGGCACGGCGTAGATGTTGTCCACATCACGCGCCTCGATCACCGCGCTCTCACGCACATTGCAGAACAGCGACAGCTTGCGCCGCTCCTCGCGCGGGATCTCGCGGTCCGTGCGGCACAGCAGGATGTCCGGCTGGATGCCGATGGAGCGCAGCTCCTTCACCGAGTGCTGCGTGGGCTTGGTCTTCACCTCGCCGGCGGAGGGAATGTAGGGCAGCAGGGTCAGGTGAATGAAGATGGCGTGGCCGCGGGGCAGTTCGTTCTTGAGCTGGCGCGTGGCCTCGAAGAAGGGCAGCCCCTCGATGTCGCCCACCGTTCCGCCGATTTCCACCAGCACGAAATCGAAGCCTTCGTTGCCCTCCAGCACGAAGTCCTTGATGGCGTTGGTGACGTGCGGAATCACCTGGATCGTGGCACCCAGATAGTCGCCCCGGCGCTCCTTGGTCAGGATGTCCTGATAGATGCGGCCGGTGGTGATGTTGTCCTGACGGGTCGCCGGATGACCGGTGAAACGCTCATAATGGCCGAGATCCAGGTCGGTTTCGGCCCCGTCGTCGGTGACGAACACCTCGCCATGCTGATACGGGCTCATGGTGCCCGGATCGACATTCAGGTATGGGTCGAGCTTGCGCAGGCGAACCGTGTAGCCGCGCGCCTGGAGGAGCGCGCCCAGAGCTGCGGAGGCGAGGCCCTTGCCCAGGGAAGACACGACGCCGCCGGTGATGAAGATATAGCGCGCCATGGGCCTAAACCTTACCTCGTGCAAACGCGATTCGGCGAGGGCGAAGCCGGATCCGGCCTCGCCTCGCCTGTGGAGAAGGAACGGCGCCGCGATCTTGCCGCGGCGACACGCTTAACGGGACTGCGGAACCTGCGGACCGGTCGGAGCCGCCGGCACCGGCACGGCGGGGGCGGAAGTCGGCCCAGGCTCGGTCGCGCCGCCTTGCGGGCGGATCTGATCGAGGATGGTCCCGCCGCTCTGCGGGACACCCGGCGCGCCCTGGCTCTGCCCGGCAGGTGCCAGGATGGAGCGCGGCGCCCGGCCCCAGCCCGCGACGATGGTCAGGCTGAGCGAGGTGATGAAGAACAGCAGCGCCAGAATGGCCGTGGCGCGGGTAAGCACATTGGCCGAGCCACGCGCCGTGAAGAAGCCGCCACCGCCGCCACCACCGCCAATGCCGAGCCCGCCCCCTTCGGAGCGCTGGATCAGCACCACGCCGATGAGCGAGAGCACCACCAACAGGTGAATGACGATCAGAACCGTTTGCATGGAATCCATCATGTTCGCGCCGCGGCCGAAGAACCGGGCACGCCAGTTGGGGGGTCATCTACACGAACATGACGCGGGAGGGAAGGCCCGGACATGCATCGCACGGGCTTGCCCGTCGCGCGGCCCAGGATCGACGCGCGCACGCATCCGAATTTCACGCAGGAAATCCCCGTTGCGTGCATTTTCCGGCTGCGGAGATGCCTGCGTCTGTGGTATCGTAACGTCTTATCGAGATATTTCATCATCTTTCGCGCTGCCAACATGACGTTGGTGCTGGTTTCCGGATCTGTCGGCACATGACGTGCCCGCCGATTCCCAGACTCCGAGGAGGAGCGCAATGGTGACGAGTGTCGATTCCGCCATGAGCCTCCTGTCCTCCCGACCGACCGGACAGGATCTCGCGACGACCGCGAGCGGCGCGGCGACGGAGGCGGTCAAGGCGCTCGACGACCAGATCGCGGCGAAGTCGAGCCCGGCATGGCTGAGGGGCTCAAGTCTGGCCACCGACGCCTGGATCGCCAACACCAACGCGACCGATGAGGCCTCGGCGGTCGGCGGGGTGACCGAAGCGAAGGCCTCTACCGATCTCGGCAGCGCCACCGCCTCGTCGGTGATGCGCTCCAAGAAGCTGTCGATCACAAACGAGGATATGCTGATCGACGCGATCATCACCTTCAACCAGACACTCAACACCTTGCCTTCGCTCGAGAAGGAACTGCAGGGCTACCAAGCGGACCTGCATTCCGCGACAGACGACCGGATGGTCGAGTATCTGAAGCAGAAGATCGCATCCGTGACGAACTCGATCAGCCGCGCGGTTTCGATCATCTCCATCGCTCCCGGTGATATCCAGGACGGTTTCGGAGAGCTCCAGCGCACACGGAACATCAGCGGTGTCATCTATACCCGCGGTTCGGACGGATCGTTCGCCTTTGGTCAGTTCTCCATTGGAATCACGATCCCCAATGGACCGACTGTCGTGACCTTGAGCCATGACGGAAGCGGCGTCGCCATCAAGAACATCTACACGGACAGCGGAACCCAAACGCAGGAAATCCCCCTCAGCTGAGGTTAGGTCAGCGTCGCAGCCCGATGCGCGGCGCCCGAATCGCGCTTTGCGTTCCGCGTCCCTGCGACGGCCCTGCCCGGCGCAACATGAAAGCGCCCAGCCGAAGCGGGATCGGGGCGGCGCCCCGCCCTCGTCTTCATTCCAGAGCCAGCATCGCCGCCGAGGCCACGGCGACGACCCACACCGCGCCACCGATCTCGCGCCATCGTCCCGCGTTTCCCTTCACCCCCACATAGGTCATGAAGCCGAGGCCGATTCCGGTCGCGATGGAGAATGTGAAACGATGCCCAGCGCCGTCACCGCCGCCGGCAGGACTTCCGTCGCATCGTCCCACGGCAAATCGCGCAAAGCGCCCAGCAGGGAACAGGCACCCGCCGCGCACGACGCCGGCGGCATCGTAGCCCAGAACCTTCCATCCATCCTCCTGGCGGGCCTCAGCTTCACGACCAATGTGGGAGTTCATGTTCACGCGCTCCCTGTTCGAGACGGCGGACATGGCGGCCCAGGGCGCCTTGCTCGCCGAGGTCGCGGGCCTCGTGGAGGCCCGACGCGTCCGCTCCACCCTGGTGGAGACCCTGGGCCCCATCGACGCCGCGACCCTGAAGCACGCCCATGCTGCGATCGAGAGCGGGAGCACCCGCGGCAAGCTGGTGCTCGAAGGCTTCTGAAAGCGACATCCACCGACCCGGCCACCCACGTCGGCGGATGGCCGGCCGCCGCGCTCACCGCCACAGATTGCTGCGCGCGAGATCGATGATGTCGCCGCCGCGTCCGCTCATCACCGCCTTCATCATATACAGGGTGAACCCCTTGGCCATTTCCAGGGTCACGGCGGGGGGCATGGCCAGCTCGGTACGGTTGACCACCGCATCCACCAGCACCGGCCCGTCGTGCGCCAAGGCATCGGCAATGCCGCGCTCCACATCGCGCGGATCTTCAAGCCGGATGCCGTGCACGCCGATGGCGTTAGCCATGGCGGCGAAATTTGGATTTTGCAGATCCGTGCCGGTATTCACGAAGCCCGTGGACTTCTGCTCCAGCTCCACAAACCCCAGCGAACCGTTGTTGAACACGACGATCTTGGCGGGAACCTTAAGCTGGGACAGGCTGAGAAGATCACCCATGAGCATGGCGAACCCGCCATCGCCCGACATGGAGATGACCTGCCGTCCTGGAAACGCGGCCTGCGCCCCGATGGCCTGCGCCATGGCATTGGCCATGGAGCCATGGTTGAAGGAGCCGATGAGCCGCCGCCGCCCGTTCATGGCGAGATAGCGTGCCGCCCACACCGTCGGCAGCCCCACGTCGCAGATGAAGACCGCATCATCCGCCGCGTGGTCGCTGAGGGCCTTGGCGACCTGCTGCGGGTGAATGAGGCCGGAGCCGGGCGTTGTGGTGGCGAGATCGTCCAGCTCCTTGCGGGCCTTCACATAATGATTGCGCGCCTGGGTGAGATGCCTGTCGTCTGTCTTCTCCGTCAGCAGCGGCAGCAGGGCCTGCAGGGTGGCGCGCACATCGCCCACCACGCCCAGATCCACCGGAGCCCGCCGGCCGATCTGCTCGGGCCGCAGATCCACTTGGGCGATGCGCACCTTTTCGCCCTCCGGATAGAACTGGCGATAGGGGAAATCGGTGCCCAGCAGCAGCAGCACATCGCAATCCATCATGGCGAAATAGCCGGATGAGAAGCCGATGAGCCCTGTCATGCCCACATCATGGGGATTGTCCCATTCCACATGCTCCTTGCCGCGCAGGGCGTGCACCACCGGCGCCTTCAGGCGCCCGGCCACCGCCACCAGTTCGTCATGGGCCCCGGCGCAGCCGGAGCCACAGAACAGGGTGACGCGCGCACCGCCATTCAACAGTTCAGCGAGGTTCGAAAGCGTGTCCGGCGCCGGCGTGGTGACGGGCGCGGCCGGCAGTAGACCGGCGGGCTTCGGCGCCGGCGCCGCGCTCGCGGCCTGCAAGGCGACATCGCCCGGAATGACCACCACCGCGACACCCCTCTTGCCCACCGCCGCGCGGATGGCGGTTTCCAGCACACGCGGGAGCTGGCTGGGGTGGGACACCAGCTCGCAATAGTGGCTGCACTCGCGAAACAACTGCTCGGGGTGGGTTTCCTGGAAATAGCCCGAACCGATCTCGGGCGAGGGAATGTGCGCCGCGATGGCCACCACCGGCACGCGGGAGCGATGGCAATCAAACAGGCCGTTGATGAGGTGCAGGTTGCCGGGGCCGCAACTGCCGGCGCACACCGCCAGCCCTCCGGTGAGATGGGCCTCGGCACCGGCGGCGAAGGCGGCCACTTCCTCGTGCCGCACATGTAGCCACGCGATCTTGCCCTGTCGCCGCATGGCGTCGGTGATGCCGTTCAGGCTGTCGCCCACGATGCCGTAAATGCGTTCGACGCCGGCCGCCGCAAGGGTTTCAACCATCTGATCCGCAACAGTCCTGCCCACGGCTTGCTCCTCTTCCCCGAACGTGTCGCGCCATCCCCGCCGCCGCCGCGCGCAAGGAAGCCCGAGGCGGCGTACAAGACGACGTCCACGAGGGCTCGATCCCCAAGGATCAGGAATCATCATCCCATGGACACAGCATGACCACGGCTGATTTTTCTTGGCCAGCTCGCAGGCGCGGGCTCCCCCATAACGGAATCAGGTGCCGCGTCGGGTGGCCTCGTGTCGCGGCGATGCCGCCAAAAAGGACTCTCCCGGCTGGTCGCGATGGGGCATTTTCGGCGCTGGACTGCGTTGCGGAGCGTGTTGAATGTCGATCGTCGTGGGATTGCTGGCGGGGCTTGGCTTTATCTTCATCGGAACACAATTCCTGACCGCGAACATGAAGCAGGTGGCCGGCCCGGGCTTTCACAAGCTGGTCGCCCGCGCGACGGGTCATCCGCTCAAGGCGGCGATGGTGGGCGTTGCCGCCGGCGCCATCATCCAGAGCACCAATGCGGTCACGTTCATCGTCATCAGCCTCGTCAGCGCCGGCGCCGCGACGGTGCGCAGCGCCATGCCGATCGTCACCTGGTCCTATGCCGGCTCCACCCTGCGCCTGCTGCTGGCCTCGTTCGACATCGATCTCGTCATCATGTCGGGCATCGCCGTCATCGGCTTCGCCTTTCTCCTGGGCTACGACCGCGACGCGCGATACCGCAATCTCGTCGCCGCCATGCTGGGGTTGTTCCTGCTGCTCTATGGCGTGCAGATCATGGTGCAGGCGGCGGTCCCGCTGCGGGATTCGGAGGCGCTGCGGACCGTGCTCGGCTTCGCCGACCGGTTCTATTTCTGGGGTTTCATCGCCGGCACCGTCCTGGCTTCCGTCATTCAGGGGCAGACAGTGTCGGTGATCGCGGTGGCCCTCGCCGCCGGCGGCGTGCTGGATATCGACCAGACCTTCCTGATCGTGGTCGGCGCCAATCTCGGCACAGGAATCATGGCCATCACTCAGGGCGCGGGCCTTACCGGCACGGCGCGCCAGCTCAATCTCTATCAGCTCGTGCTGAAGCTGATCGGCGTGGCCGTGGTACTGCCGGCCTTGACCATCGAACATTACACCGGCGTGCCGCTCATCCGCGCCTTCATCACCGGGCTCACCGCAGACGCCGCGTTGCAGGTGACGGCGATGCACTGGCTGTTCCAGATCGTGTCGGCCCTCATCGCCTCCACGGTCAACGGTCCGCTCTTCACCCTGCTGGAACGCTGGAGCCCGGCGACCACCGCGGAAACCCTCGCCGCCCCCGTCTTCATCACCGCCGGAGCCGACAGCCAGCCCATGGTCGCGGCCACTCTCGTGGCGCAGGAGCAGGGGCGATTGGTGCACCGCCTCCCGCACTTCCTGGATGGGATCTGCACGAACGTGGAGCCGGCGCCGGAAACGGATGAGGTGGCGCGGCTCGCCACGCGCGTGTCGTCAGCCACGCTGCGGGAGGGGGGCGAGCAGCTCGCCACCGCCATCGACGCCTTCCTGGCGAAAGCCTTGCAACACCCCGGCCGGCAGAAGGAACAAGAGTTGCTGCTGCTGCTGTGGAACCGCAACCAGATGCTGCGCGGGCTCCACGGCTCCCTCGCCACCTTCGCCAAGGGTCTGTCGGGGCTCGCCAAGGTGCCGGACCTGCTGCCCTTGATCGCAAACCTCGAAGTGTCGGGCCACGCCATGCTGCGGGCGATCGTCGATGAGCTCGATGCCTTCGACGAAACCTCGCTCCAGCTCGTGGCGGCGCTAACCTCCGATCGGGCCGATGTTCTGCGGAAGTTGAGGCAGGATTTCATAGACCGGGCCCCGGATCTCTCCGCCCAGCACCGGCAGGCGCTCTGGTCCACCTTGGACGAGTTCGAGCAGAGCGTGTGGCTTCTGCGACGCTTCGCGGCCAATCTCGCCGAGGGGCACCGCAAATTTTCCCTATGATGCCACGGCCCCGGTCCTCGGCCCGCGCCAGGCCTGCATCCACGCACACATACGGGGCCTGACCCGACATCCAGGTGTCAAGCGTGCGGCCGGTCGCGAACGGGTGCGCTCGCGCATGGCCCGGACATGCGGTGTGGGGGTCCGTGATGGCCGGCGCGGAATGACGCGACCAGCGGCGCGTTCAGGGGCGATAAAGCACCCGCCACGGCCATGGTCGCAGGCGATCGACCTTGGGGCGCGCGCCTTGGCGTCACGACCGCCCCGCGTCGGCTCTCACCAAGGGGCGGAGTGACGGGCATGGGTGGCGGCGGGACGCATCTCCTTCATTCGAGCTGCCGCAGCCGCTCCATCTGGCCGTCGATCTCCGCCATGGCACCGCGCTGAGAGGATGCGGCGGTGGCCAGATCGTCCAGGGTGCGACCGATGGGGCCGGACGCGTCGAAGAGGCGCTCCAACTGATCAATGACCTCCCGATATCGGGCTTGCGCCATTCCAAAATGGGCGTGGGTCGCCTCAATGGTCGTGCCGAGCCGGGCTAGTTCCTGCTCCATCTCATCGATCGCCGCGCGGGTGCGAGCGAGGGTCGATTTGGTATCGCCGGCAAGCTTTTTTACTTCCGAGGCGACCACGGCGAAGCCGCGTCCCGCGGCACCGGCGCGCGCGGCTTCGATGGTGGCGTTGAGGGCGAGCAGATTTGTCTGGCCCGTAATACCATCAATGATGAGCAGCACTTCCCGCAGCACCTGTGTGGAGCTTGCCAGCGACGTGAATTGGTGGGACAGGGCCTCGGCATCCGCCCCCAGCCCGACGTCCTGGTCTTCCGAGCCACGGCCGGACACGGTGAGCAGCGTCGCCCGCAGGCCCTGCGTCACCTCCCGCATCTCACCCGTGCGCTCCACCGCCGCTTCGATGTCGCGAATGAAATCCATCTGTCCGGCAAGGCGCTCGATGATCTGGGAGCGGAACCCATTCAGCATCTCGGCGCGCTGAAGGGCACAGGTGGTGAAATAATTCTGATAACGCGCATAATGAACGGGAAATGACTCAATGAAATCGTCTCTATAATCGCCAGAACTGGCATCAAAAAACATGATTGCACTCAATGTCTGGTTGACATTGATACCGAACAGCTCACCAAATGTGGAAAATCCAGCCGCCGGGAACGGCCACAGCGCGGCGGCATCCGCCAGGGCTTGCGCATTGTTCAGCCGGCGAAGAATGCAATCATTGAGAATAGCGCCAAGCGGCCGCGGTTTATCCTTGAGGAAAGCCTGAAGATCACGTCTGGTCTGCGCGGTGAAATCGGTCGCCTCCAGCAGCAACAATGCGTCGCCGGGATTCACGTCGCAGAAGAAGGTGGCGCTGCCCGCCTGCGGATTGAGCTCGGCCATCGAGCGTACAAACAACTCACCGGCGATCTGGATGCCGAAGGTACGCCCCTCAAGGGCTTGTGAGACCGCATCGGCCTTCACGCCCAGGGCCTCGGCCAGCGCCGCGACGAAGGGCACCACCGCGCCGCCATCGGCGCTGCGCACCGCGAACACCTCCCGCCGATCCGGATCGGCATCGGCGATCAGAAAGGCCGTTCCGGTCGTCTTGAAATTCTGGCTCTTGAAAACCCCGTAGCGTCGGCCTGCTGCCATCTTCACGAACACGACCACGGCGTGGTTCTCCACCACGTCGCCACCGTTGAAGATGCGCGTGGCACGAAAATCCAGGGTGCCGCCGGCGGAACCGCCGATGAACAGGCACGGAAAGCGCCCGGACTGGTAGACTGCCTCGGTGAAATAATTCTCGCTGGCCGAAAGCCCGTCCACGAACGTGAGGGCGAAAACATCACGCGCATGGATCGGAAACACCGGATGCACCAGGCCGAGCGACTGAACGATCCGCGCCAGCCGCTCCGTCCGCGCCAGAGCCGGCGCCCCGGCGCGAATGTCCTCATTGTGCAGGGGCACCGTGTGAATATCGGCGGCGGCAATAAGATCCGGCGGGAAGATCTGGAGCGTCAAGGTGGTCCAGCGCGCGCCGGTGGGGCGGTAGAGCGGCCCATCCGAGCTGGTGCACAATTCGCCGGCGGTCGATATCGCCACCACCGGAGCCCGCCCGGCCAGAGCCTTGATCCGCTTGGCCACGGCGCCGAAATCGAGGTGGGGCGAGACATAGGCCAGCACCAAGGCGGCATGGCCCGAGGGAAAGTCGAACGCCGATGGAGAGAGGCCGGCGAGGGCGCCGTCGGTTTCCAGCACCCGGATGTCGTCGGCGCCGCGCGCCTCCCTCGCCACCTCGCTCTCGGGATCGTCGGAGCCTGGATTTTCGGCGGCCTGGACGGTGTCCTGCGAGCGAGGGTACATGCGCGGCATCCTCTCAATAACGCGTCGAGACATCATGCCCATGGATCGCGGTGGCGGCATTGACGGAGAACAGTTCCCCCGCGCCGCCATACGACGAAGCCGGGAACGCCTCACGGGACGCGCCGCGTTCCACGGCGCTCATGCCTCGTACCGGTCCGCTGACCTCCGAACCGGGCCTCGATCCTCCGGTGGGTCATTACCTCACGGCAGAATAAGGCAATCTCGATGGGAGACAACCTGCTCCATGGCCGCAGGTGTCCTTAGTTATGAATACGACACAGGCATGAAAATATATAAGCACACCATGCACGAAGGCTGCCGGAGCGTTGGCGCGCATTTTCGCATGACGCAATTCTGGATCGGGAGCGCCGGCATCGACCCTGGTAAAGTGGTTCACTGGCGAGAAAACCCTAAGCCGACATCGCGTTTCTGTGTCCACTGCGCCGCATCTCGTGACTTGAAACCTCCCCTCCTGTGGGAAGATACCGTCTCCATGGTTGAGGTCGCGTTTCTGTGGAGCTTAGGTGCTCCACCACGGGCGGGAACAGGCAGCCTCTCCCCGTCTCGATCCGGGGGCACCAGGGTCGTCATTGAGGATGAGACATGAGCACTCCACCCGGAACCGGGCGGGCGCCACAGCAAGCTTTTGCGCCAACCGCACTCGATGCGGGACTGAACACCGTCCGCCCGGCCTTCGTGACGGTGGTGGTGTTCAGCTTCTTCATCAATATCCTGGGCCTCAACGGCCCGCTCTACATGATGCAGGTCTACGACCGCGTCCTGGCGAGCCGCAACCTTGAAACGCTGGTGGTGCTGACGGTCATCGCCGCCTTTCTTTATGCGATCTGGGCGGCCCTGGAAGGGTTGCGGGCGCGGGTGCTGGCACGGGCCGGCGTCGCCTTCGACGAGGCCGTGAACGGCCCGGTGTTCGACGCGGTGCTCCGCCTTGCGGCGCGCGGCCCCGGCTCGGGGCAGGCGCAGCCCTTGCGCGACCTGGAAACCGTGCGCGACTTCTTCGGCGGCGCCGGCGTGGTCTCCCTGTGCGACGTGCCGTGGGTGCCCATCTACATCGTGTGCGCGACCGCTCTCCACCCCCTCTACGGGGTGCTCGCGGTGGTGAGCTGCCTGTTTTCCGGCATCATCGCCGTGCTCAACAACCGCGCCACCCGTCGCGCGCTGGAGCAGGCCAGCCGCGCCAGCATCGTCGCGACGGCGGCGGCCACCGCCACCTTCCGCAACGCGGAGGTGCTCAAGGCCATGGGCATGGCCCAGCCTTTGCGCCGGCGCTGGCGCAAGGTGCATGACGATGCGCTCGGCTGGCAGGGACAGGCGGGAGACCGCGGCGCGGTGCTGGTCGCGCTCACCAAGTTCAACCGCGCCCTGGTGCAGAGCGTGGTTCTGGGCCTTGGGGCCTATCTCGCCATCGAGCGGGAGATTTCGCCGGGCATGATGATCGCCGGCTCCATCCTGCTCGGTCGCTGCATCCAGCCCATCGAGCAGGCGGTGACCAATTGGAAATCGGTGGTGCAGATGCGTACCGCCTTCAACCGCGTGCAGTTCCTGCTGCGGGCCGCCCCGGCCCCGGAGGCGCGCCTGCGCCTGCCCGACGCCCGCGGCGAGATCACGGCCGAGACCCTGTTCATCCGGGCGCCGGGGCGCGACGTGCCGGTGATCCGCAATCTGTCGTTCAAGCTGCCGGCGGGCAGCTCGCTGGGCATCGTCGGCCCCACGGCGGCGGGCAAGTCGTCCCTGGCGCGGGTGCTGGTGGGGGTGTGGCCGGCGGTGGCCGGCTCCATCCGCCTCGACGGCTCGGAACTCGCCCATTGGGACGAGGACCAGCTCGGCCGGCAGGTGGGCTATCTGCCCCAGGACGTGGAATTGTTCTCCGGCACGGTCGCCGAGAACATCGCCCGCTTCGGGGCGCCCGACGACGCCGGGGTGGTGGGCGCGGCCCGCGTCGCCGGCGTCTACGAGATGATCCAGCGCCTGCCGCAGGGCTACAACACCCAGATCGGCGAGGGCGGCGTCGCTTTGTCCGGCGGCCAGCGCCAGCGCATCGGCCTTGCCCGCGCGGTGTACGGCATGCCGGCGCTGGTGGTGCTCGACGAACCCAACGCCAGCCTGGACCCGCCCGGCGAGATGGCGCTCACCGAGGCCCTGCGCCAGCTCAAGGCGGCGCGCCGGACCGTCATCATCATCAGCCATCGCCCGGCCGGGCTCGGCCAGTGCGATTTCATCCTGGGCATCAAGGACGGCGTGCTGCAGGCCTTCGGCCCGCGCGAGCAGACCCTCGCCAAGCTGGCGAGCGCCGGCGGTCCGCCGCCGGTGCGCCAGCGGGTGGCCCTCACCCCGAAGCTGGCCGCCGCGCGCGGCGTCGGCGGCACGCCGGCCAACTGGCCCCATGGCGCGCCCGCGGCGCTGCCGGCCGTCGCGCAGAAGGAGGCGTGAGCCATGTCGATCCTGGATTATGGACAGAAGACCCGCGCCGCCCTGGGTGATGCCGTGCAGCGGGCGCGCAGCAGCGCCGTGCTGGTCTCCCTGGAGCGCCGCCTGAGGGAGAGCACGACGCTCGCCGCGGCGTGGCGCTGGGTGCGCGACACCCTCGCGATCTCGGCCAAACCCGAGGAGCCGCTCCCGCCGGGGGCAGCGCCGCCGGCCACTGGCGACTATCGGGTGTTCGCCCGCGCCGGCTATGGGCTCATCGCCTTCACCTTTCTCGGGCTCGGCGGCTGGGCCTCCCTGAGCAGCGTGGGCAGCGCCGTCATCGCGCCGGGCGTGGTCGCGGTGGAGAGCATGCGCCAGGTGGTGCAGCATCTTGAAGGCGGCATCATCGGCGAGATCCTGGTGAGGGAAGGCGACGACGTGGCCAAGGACCAGGTGCTGTTCCGCCTTGCCGACACCATGTCCAAGGCCAATTACGACGCGGCCCTGGCCCAGCTCGGCGCGGGGCTCGCCATGGAGGCGCGCCTGCTCGCCGAGCGCGACGGCGCGACCGAGGTCAGCTTTCCGCCGGAGCTGTCGGAGCAGACCGACCGACCGGCCGTGCTGCGCGCCATGATCGACCAGATCACCCAGTTCCGGGACGGGCGCGCCAATTTCGACAGCCAGATCGAGATTCTCGAAGGCCGCGTGGCGCAGTTCGGCACCGAGATCGAGGGCCTCAACCAGGAGCGCCGTTCGGCTCAACAGCAGCTCGCCTTCGTCGAGGACGAGCTTGGTGCCGTGCGCGAGCTGGAGCGCAAGGGGCTCGTGAACAAGTCGCGCATTTCCCAGCTCGAACGCGAGAAGGCACGGCTCGACGGCCTAGTGGGACGCAACATCGCCGACGCAGCCAAGGCGCGGGGCTCCATCAGCGAGGTGAAAATGCAGATCGCGCAGGTGCGCCAGCAGCGGGTGCAGGACGCCGGCGAGCAGCTTCTCGATGTACGGCAGAAGCTCTCCGACCTGCGCGAACGGGTGCGGGTGGCACGGAGCGTGCTGGACCGCATCGAGATTCGCGCCCCGCGCGCCGGCACGGTGCAGAACATCAACCCGCGCATCTACACGGTGGGCGCGGTGGTGCGGCCCGGCGACACCATGCTGGAGATCGTGCCCACTCACGAGCCTTTGGTGGTGGATGCCCAGGTCGCGGTGCAGGACATCGACCGGCTGGCGAAAGACAATGAGGTGGAGGTGAAGTTCCCGGCCTTCCACGCCCGCTCCACGCCCCTGGTTCTGGGCCACCTGCAATCGGTTTCCCGCGACCGCCTGATGGACGAGACTACCCACGAGCCGTTCTTCCTGGCCCGTGTTGCGGTGGCCGACACCGACATTCCGCAGGAGCTGAAGACCCGCCTTCGCCCGGGCATGAACGCCGAAGTGGTGTTCAGCACCGGCGAGCGCTCGGTGCTCAGCTATCTGGTCCGGCCTTTCACCGACGCCATGAGCCACGCCCTCACCGAGCGGTGAAGGTTGCGCGCTCGGACCGACGACGAACCTATCGCGATGCCCGGCCACGTGCCGGGCATTTGCTCTTGAGGGCCTGAATTCGGCTTTTCGTCCGACGCGCGCATACGCCGCGCCGACCATGACACACAGGACTGCCATAGCCGGAGGATTTCGCCCATGCCGGTCAGGGCGGAGTCTTGCCTGATAAAGGGCGGGGGCGGCGATCGTGCGCCGGGCAAAAGAAAAGCGGCCGGCGCAAGGCCGGCCGCTTCCCCACATGTGAGAAGATCTTCAGACCGTAGCGAAGATCTTGCTGAAGTCGTAGTCGTCCTGGGTCACGCCGCTGCCGACCGGCGAGACGGTTCCCACGGTGTCGCCATTGTCGCGGCCCAGCGACCACATGGAAATGCCGGCGACATTGTCGCTGGACTCCACATAGTCCACGAGTTGCTGCGCGTCCTCCAGGGTGAACACCTCGGAGGTCACGTCGTTGATGCCGATCATCGGCGTGATGACGATATCGGCATCAAGCCCGATCGCCTCAAGCTGCGCGATGGTGGCTTCCGACGCCGCGATGGCATCGGTGCCCATGTCGCCGCTGTCGTAATAGGCGCCGTAGTCCATGGCCATGATGTTGACCGTGGAAATCTCCACGCCCGCGTCCATGGCCGACTTCAGGAGGTCGATGCCGTCCTGGGTGAGGCCGTCGGTGAGCACCGGCAGGGTGAACGACACCTCGAGATCGGGGTTCGTCTGCTGCAGCGCCGCCAGGGCCTCGTTGCGCATGTCGTTGGCCGAGTCGTTGGCGATCGACGCGCCCTCGATGTCGAAATCGAGATGCGTGACCCCGTACTTGTCGATCACCGACTGGTAGGCCGTCTCGAGCGCTTCCGCGCTGGAGAAGGTCTGCGCGGCCTCCTGGCCGTTGGCGCCACCAAAGGAGATGGTGACGTCCACGCCCATGGAGTGCAGTTCGTCCACGATGGAGGAGATCGTGGTGCCGTTCGACAAGGCGTCGTTGTCGATGCTCCCGGTCCCGCCCCAACCGATGGTGTCCGTGCCCGATGACAGCACGAAGGCGAGGGTCACGGACTCAAGGCCCGCATCCGACACCATGTTCACCAGGTCCTGGCTGGTGGTGAGCGACATGTCCACATAGGGCGAGAAGCTCTTGTCCGTGCCCGACGACGTTCCCGCCTCATCGGTGGTCACCGTCAGCGCGTCGGAGGGCGTGGACGACCCGGCCTCGTCGATGGCCACCACCGTGAACGAATAGGAGGTCGCCGCGTCGAGATCCGACACCTTGAAGTAGGTGCTGGAGGTGGTGCCGATCAACTCGCCATCCTGGTAGATCTCGTAACCCGAGACCGTGCCGACGCCATCCACCTCGGCCGCATCCCAGCGCAGGGTCAGCGAAGTGTCCTGAACGCCCGTGGCGGCAAGGTCATCGGGCGCATCCGGAACCACCGGGGTGGTGTCCATGTAGCCCACGAAGCTCCACACATTGCCGCTGCCCTCCGCGCCGCTGTGGGTGGACGGATCGTCGCCCTGGGTCCACCAGTTGGCTTCGTAGACGGCGTTGCCGACGCTCACCTGGTCGCCGGCCACATACACGCTGGTCGAGGCCCAGGAATCGGCATAGTCCGCGGTCGTATCGGAGCCGCTGTTGCCACCACCGGTGTTGCCCGTGTCGCCACCCGTGTTGCCCGAATCACCGCCGGTGCCCCCATTGTCACCGGAGCCACCCGAGTTGCCGGAGCCACCCGAACCCGCAAGCGCCGCCTGCCACTCCGCCAGGGCCGAGCTGTCATTGGCGACGATATTGTCGATGGTCAGCTCGTCCAGGGTCACGCCGGTGAGCGTGTAGGTCTGGTCGTTCGAGGGGATGGAAATGACCACCGAACCATCGCTCTCGGTGATGGTGAAGTTGTCGGACGAGAACCAGCCGAAATCGAGCTTGTCGGTCTCCGGGTTGAAGTTGAGCACTGTATCCGTGCCCCACGACCACGTGATGGTGGTGGTGCCGGAGCTGCTGCCGCCCGATGATGTACCGCCCGAAGACGTGCCGCCGGATGAACCGGTTCCCGAGCTGGAGCCGCCCGAAGAGCTGCCGCCTGAAGAGGTGCCACCGGACCCCGACAGGGCCTCGGTCCATTCGGTCACGGCCGAGCTATCCTTGGCCGTGATGTTCGACAAGGACAGTTCGGAGAGCGATACGCCGCTCAAGGTGTAGGTCTGATCGTTGGACGGAATCGAAATCACCACCGATCCGTCCACTTCGGTAATGGTGAAATTATCCGCCCCCATCCAGCCGAAGTCGAGCGTATCCGTCGCGGGATCAAAGTCGAGGGTCGCCTTTGTGCCCCACGCCCAAGTGATTGATGTTGTCGTCATTCTGGCTCCTTTTTCGCCGCCATGCGGAAAGGAACTCAGCTCGGCGTCACGGTCAAGTTCTAGAAATTCATGTGTTTGTGAGAATGCGGTTGATGCCTCATTCGTGAACTCTATTTTTACCCGCTTTTCTTGTCAGGAAAATTATGAAGAAGTGAAAGTCGGAGGATTTTCCTGCAATCAATTATTGCAATTTTGGCCGTTACCCCGCAATTTGCGCATCACAAGGCTGTCATTTACGTTGCGACACACATCCGTGATTTGAAGTTTGCGCCAAGACGCGCGCCCTTAGGGAGGTTTGTCCGCCCTCGAACGCGTCATCCGGCGGCGGCCGATCCGCTCTCCCGCATGGCAAGCACCGAGCCGATCAAGAATCCGAGTGCGCCGGCAAATAGTTGGATGTTGGCGAGAACCGGGATCCACCACGCTTCGGCACCGTCCGGCACATAGGCAAGGACGGCCGCAATCATGAACGCGACGCAGCCTATGAGATTGGCAAAAACAATCTGCCACGCCAGCGATTTCGGCCTCCAGATCCAATACCTGCGACTGGTCTCGACGAAGGCAAGATAGCCGGACACAAGGAACAGCAGCGAACCGACCATGTCCGGCCCCCAGATATCAAGGTTCTGGGCAGACCAGCCACGGGGGGGCGAGAAGCGTGTCAAACGTATTGATATTAAAGGCGATCGTACCGAGGAACTGGGTAAATGTGCTCAGCCAGCCGATGCTGCGCGGGTGCCAGCCGATGAACGCGATCCGGTGTCGTGGCGCGCAGGCCGGGTCGATGGCGAAACCGCCCGCATTGGCCGCCTGGAAATGCTGCATGTAACCGGCGCAGGTGAACGGCAGCGAACCGGCGAAGAAGACCAGGTTGACGACCTGTTCCGGCGGCGACCATGCCCCAGCCGGAATCAGAGCCAACGCGCTTCCGAGCATGAACAGAAACGAGCCGATGGCGAAGATGAGGCCCATGGACCAGTTGTAGGCCCGGATCTGCCAAAAGGGGGTGGGCACCGCCTCCAGGGCGCGGGCCCGGCGATCAAGCCCCTTGCGATGCTGGCGCGCCCTCCAGATGATGTGGCGCCCAGCGAGCACATAGCTACGAAAGGTGATGAGGGGCCAAGGCCCCGCCAGATGGACATGGCTGGCGACAAGGCGTTCCAGACGATCGCCAAGAGGCGCCTTCATGCCGCCGCGCGGCCTCGGTGCGCCAAGGGTCGCCCCGGCAGGCACATTGATACCCACACGGGATGCGTCGCGGCGTCATCAGGCCGGCGGAACAAAATGTACGTCATCCCCTATTCTTGTGTCGCCGACAGAGCATCCCGGCGGCTCGGTGACAGCCCTCCCCCGCGCCCGTCACCACCCGCTGCGCCCGTGAGATATACCATTGCTTATGTGACGCCACCCATCACACGCCATAATACTCGCGATACCACGCAACGAAGGCTTTGACGCCGTCTTCCACCCGTGTCCGGGGACTATAACCTGTCAGGGCCTCCAGCAGCGCCGGCGAGGCGTAGGTCTGGGGCACATCGCCCTTCTGCATCGGCAGCATCTTGCGAATGGCCGGACGCCCCAGCGCCGCCTCGACCGTATCGATGAACGGCAAAAGCCCGACCGGCTGGCCGCCCCCGATGTTCACGACGCGAAACGGCCCTTCCCGCGAAAGCGAGTCGACCACGTGCGGGCCCGTCACGCGATTTGCCTCCTGGGGGGCAACCGGGAGCAGGCGCACCACCGCCTCGACAAGATCGTCGATATAGGTAAAGTCGCGCCGCATCTGCCCCTGCCCATAGATCTCGATGGGCTCCTCTTTCAGAATAGCTGCGACGAACTTGAAAAGCGCCATGTCCGGCCGGCCCCATGGGCCGTAGACGGTGAAAAATCGAAAGGCAGTTGTGGGGATCTTCCAGAGATGGGCGTAGCTATGCGCCATCACCTCGCCCGCTTTCTTGGTCGCGGCATAGAGGGTGAGCGGCTCGTCTGTCTTATCGACCTCGCCAAACGGGACGGTTTCGGCGGCCCCGTAGACGGAGCTGCTGGACGCGCTTAGCAGATGCTGCACCTGCCAGCGCTTCGCCACTTCCAGCACATTCCAGGTACCGACCAGATTGGCGTCCACATAGGCCTTCGGATTTTCCAGGCTGTAGCGGACCCCCGCCTGGGCCGCCAGGTGCACAATGACATCAGGCCGCGCCAATTCCGCCGCCTGCCCGAGGGCAGCGGCATCCTCAAGCCGCCCCTCAACCGGCTGGAAGGACGGAAACCGCGCCAGGATGGCATGGCGCGCCGCCTTCAAGCGAACGTCGTAATAGGGCGTCATGCCGTCGAAGCCGACGACATCGTGTCCGGCCTCCAGCAGCCGCTTTGCCAGATGAAAGCCGATGAATCCCGCAGTGCCGGTGATCAGGAAACGCATCAGATCCACTCTCTTCCCGGCGACGGTTCGCTGCTGCATTCAGGCGCTCGCGTGCCGGCCGGACCACCCCTATTCGTGCCCATGACAAGGCCTGCGCCGAGAGCTGAGGGGGATGCCGGACAAACTGGCATTTGGAACATCAGGAGGAGCGTTTCTGGGTGGTGGCGTCATTTATTTCAAGCAGTCGTCGCACATGCGGCCGGGCTGGCGCGACAGGATGGGACGGATCAAGGAGATCCGCCGCCGGCCCGCAACCCGCGACGCGCCGCCTACCTAGCACAGCTTTCCCGCAGCTGTCGTTGCAGACCGGCCCGGCTTCAGCGGAAAAGGCGGCAGCGGGAGGCTGCCACGCGCAGGAAGACCACAGCTTCCCGCCCCATGTGGCTTGAGCGAGGCGCTCAGGGGGTGCGCCCACCAATCCGCGGGCGAAAAAGCTTGTGCGTATTAGCCAAGACGGAATCGGACGCCAAGACCCGATCGCGCCGTCCGGCGCCGCCTGACACCACTGCACGCCCCCGGATCAGGCACACAACAGCCCGTCCGCCCCCTTCAGGCAGTTCCCCAGCGTCCACGCAGCCCTCACCCGCGGACCGCGGCACGCAAGCGACGCCATTACCTTGATGCAGATCGGCGTTACTGTCGGCCGGCCTGTTTCAGGTCCATGCGGCCAAAGGGGATGGGCCAGTCAGTTGCCGTTGCGGGAAACACCCGCGAATCCCAACCCACTCACCGGCGCGGGACCGGTTGACCAACCGTTGGTCGCGACGCTCACCGGGCGCGGCTGAGGCACCGTCGCGGCCACCGCGGACGGCGAACGCACCTGGGTCGTCGACTCTGCGACGTGAGTCTGAGCCGGCTTGGACGCAGGCTTCGCCGCCACCGGCTTGCTGGCGTTCGATGCCGTCTTTGGCTTCGAGGGCGCGGGTTGAGCGGCGGCCTGCACAGGCCCCTCATCCTCTGCGGATGCAACCTCAGTTTCGCCGCCCGCTCCCAGATCATAGGGCCGGCTAAGCGGCAAGGGCGCCTCGGCAACGCTCGAGGGAACGGCCTCCGGAACCTCCGGGATGAAGGGCTTCGCGGATGCCACCATGACGCCGGACTCCGCCGGCGCACGCGCCGGCGTACCATCCTGCTGCAGCGTCATCGCCAGCTTGGTATCATCGGAGCCGTCCAACGGCGCGCGCCCGACATATTCAACCCGAACGCGGGCAACGCCGAACTTCGCGAAGCCGAGAAGCTCGGCGGTTTTGTAGGAGACGTCCACCAACCGGCCCCGCGCATACGGTCCGCGGTTATTCACGCGGGCGATGATCGAGCGGTTGTTGGCGAGATTGGTCACGCGCACATAAGAGGGCATGGGCAGCGTGCGATGTGCAACGGAGATCGACGCCATGTCGAATACCTCTCCGTTCGCCGTCATGCGCCCATGGAAATCACGCCCATACCAAGAGGCGGTACCCTCGGCGACATAATTGGGGTCTTCGGCGGGCACATAGGTTTGGCCGGCCACCTGATAGGGCTTACCGACCTTGTACCGGCCGCCCCCCTTGGGAACCGGCTGGCCAGCCGCAACCACGCGGGGGCTGACTTCAACGCCATAGGTGGGATCAAGCTTGCTGTCGACGGCGCTGCACCCGGCCATCGAAAGACCGATCAACACGCTACCCGCAGTCAAGGCCAGACCGCGCCACGAAGAGGCAATGCAACGAATGTCGACTTCCCGTCCGGGGACTTTCTCCAGATCGCTCGACGCTCGCCCGTTGCTCATCCGCGGCTTGCCCCCGTTATCGCCATTCTGGTTAGGTCCGGCCAACGGCAGCGAAGCACATCGGCATCAGACCGCGCGCGACGCAGTCGCCAAACATCGGCACGCTCGGCCAGAAAGACGGGCAAAGACGGCGAAATTACGGCGATGGCGACGAAATGGTAAACACATCGTGTCCATGCGATGTCACCGCGCGCGGTGGCATCAGGATATCGACGTCGCGTCGCTCGAACCTCCTACGGGTGCGGTCGAGGGCAAGACACCAAGGTCGCGATCCGATCCGCGCGATCCTCACGACGACGCGGACCAGTTGATCGCGATCCAGCTCGACCTGACAGCAGAACGCCGACGACAAGGACGCAGGAGTTCTCAAGCCGGCTCTTACGCGTCGAACAAGTGCTCGCCCGGGCCTTGCATCAAGGCGGCGACGACACTTGGTCTCATGCAAGGCTCCGATCCCTCCGTCAGATCAATCGGAAACTTTAAAGCCCGATCGGATCTTTGCCAAAAATTGTCGTGCAATGTGGGCGGTACGTGGCGAGGCCACCCATCGGCGGTCAGCTTGAAGCGGACGCGACGTCCTTCGACATCCACCAGGGCGCGGAACTTGATGGCCCCGCCCCGGGAGCGTCCCATGCAACGATCGTCACCACCTTTTTTGATTGCGACGCCGTGTTAGTGCACGCGAACATAGGAACTGTCGATCATCACAATGCCGCCGCCTGAGGCGGCCGCGACGGATTGCGGCAGCTTGGCCCAGATCCCGGCCGCCCACCAGTGCACGAAACGATTGTAGCGGGCTGTATGGGACCCGTAGCGCTCCGCCGATGGTCCGACCGCACGCGACGTGACCGACAGGTTTGACATCCGATGCCAGAAAACAGCATCAAGTCCCGCCTCGCCAAGGTGAAGCATCCTTGGACCAGCAGCCATGTGGAGCGGATGAACTGCGCCATCAAAGACGCCACCGTCAAACACTTCCAAGACGACGACCACCAACAATTCCAGACCCATCTTACCGACTTCGTCACCGCCTCCAATTTCGGGCGACGACTAGGTGTTTAATCCCAGCATGCCAAGTTTGCACCACTTGGAAGGACTGAATGTCCAGTAGCGGCGGAAAAAGTCGAAGCGGCAGCCGCCCGGCCAATGGTGCCAAGAGACGACGGGGTTTCGTTGCCACGAGGGTGGAGGCATCGACCGGAATCGGCGCCATCAAGAAGTGTCCGACTGTTACGACGAGGTTCCTTTTCAATCCTTTCTCGGTGAGCACGGCATTGAAATAGCCGTTTGGATTGCTCTTCGTCGAAACCTGTTGACGTTGCCCCCAAGTTTTATCCAGCGGTGAGTTTGCTCCGGCGGTTGGATTTGGCCTTGTCGGCCGGGTGAGCGGCGGGATCTGGCGCGGAGCTTCTGGCTTGGCGCTTCTGGCTTGGCGCAGCGTCAGATCCCGTCGCGGGTGGAAGGTGGCGGCGAAGGCGGCCGCGCTCGGCCACAAGACGATCCAGTTCCCGCACGACACGCACGCCGGACAGCGATGTATCCGCCAGCAGGGTGAGGCATTCCCGGGTGCAGTCATCCACGACGGTGAGGATGCGAAAGCGGCGGCCGCAGGTGAACTGGTCTGAGACGAAATCGAGCGACCAGCGCTCGTTCGGCCGCATCGGGATCGTCATGGGCGCCCGCGTCCCGATGGCCCGCTTACGGTCCCCTCGCCGCCGCACCTTGAGGCGCTCCTCGCGATAAAGCCGGAACAGGCGCTTGTGGTTGACCGTGAAGCCCTCCCGCCGTAGCAGCACGTGCAGGCGCCGATAACCAAAGCGGCGCCGCTCGTGGGCGAGCGCCGTCATCGACCCGCTTCGCCTGGTATCTCATGCTCATGCGGCAGAAGCCGGTGGCTTTACACGCCCGCCGTTCGCTCATCCCGTGGTGCCCCACGAGATGGGCGACGGCTTTCCGCTTGGCTGCGGGCGTCACCACTTCTTTCCCAAGAGGCCCTTCAGCGCCACATTGTCGAGCATGGCATCGGCCAGCATGCGCTTCAGCTTGGCATTCTCGTCCTCGAGCGCCCGCAGCCGTTTGGCTTCCGACACCTCCATCCCGCCGAAACGCGCCTTCCACTTGTAAATGCTGGCGTCACTGACACCGTGCTTGCGGCAGAGCTCCGCGACCGGAATCCCGGCCTCGTGCTCCTTCACGATGCCGATGATCTGCTCTTCCGAAAAGCGACTGCGCTTCATGTCCTGGTCCTCGCAATCGGCCAGAACAAACTTCAAACTGGATTAGCCAGGAGCGGCAACGTCACACGCGCTCAGCGTCCCGGATGCTTCCGGTCCGATGCGCGGTCTCCGCCCAGACCGAGATCGGAAACAGGCCTTCGAACAGGATGTCGCGCTCAATGCCGAGGCCGAGCGGTAGGCGCACCGCTGTCATCTCGGCGAGGCTGAACGAGCCCAGCTCCGGCTCGCCGAGATCGGCCAGGCCGAACAGGGGGTCGCCGTCCTCGTCGAGTTCGGTAGCGAGCCAGACGCCTTCGCCGAGCGGATTGAAGAACTTCACCACGGGGACATGGTCGACGTCGCGTTGGCGGCCATTGGCGAGAAGCTGCTCGCGCAGCTCGGGCGTGAGGAGGATCATGCCGCCCTCCTGTCAATCGAGGGCTCGTCCGAAACCTCGGTGCTATCGGCGGGCACGAAGCCGAGTAACCAGTCGGCAGCCTTGCTCGCCCGGCTGGCGGCACGGACGATGGCGCGATTGTCCTCGCGGAGCACCTCCAGCCACGAGCCGATATAGTCGGCGTGGCGGACGGTCGGCACGATGGCCGAGCGAGGCGCAGCAGAAGGCGGCGGTCATCTGGGCGACGAGCTCCTCGAACGCATATTTCTTGGAGCCGAAGCCGCCGGCCATGTCGCGGCCCAGACTGGACGGATGGCCCGTAGCGTGACCGAGTTCGTGCAGCGCGGTGCGGTGCCAATTGATCGGCTCGAAATACGCCTGGGGCGGCGGGACCTGCACATAGTCGAGCGCCGGAACGTAGAAGGCCCGGTTGCCGCCGATATCGCCGTGAGCAGGGGACGGTCGTTCTCGCCGAACCGGCCGGCAGGAATGGCCGCGAGGAGATCGGCATCGTCCTCGGCGGTGAAGCCGACAACCGAGGCGCCGTACTTCTCGACGGCGAGCGATGTTGTTTCTGATTCAGAAGCAGAAAAACGCCCCGCCTGCCCCTTTACAGCCAAGTTCATCGAAAACAGAACATAATATATGATTTCTGAGTGTTTCATGATGACGCCTACAGTTCATGTCTATGCGCAAAAGCGCGCTGTTTATTGTATCATGATATTTGGATAATGTCAATATATTACCTCCTTCTGAGCTTTGACGTGGTGCGGAGCGCGAGCTTGCGGGTCTTTCGCCCATCAAGGGTGCACGCGCGTCCGCAACATTGCCCGTCGGGGGTAGGAGCCCGGTGCAACGGCTGCAAAGACGTGGCTGGACGGGGTGTTTTCGGATGGGGCAGATCGCGACAGCAGCGGCAGCTCGACAGCCAGGAGGGGAATGCTCTCCGGCTGACACGGGCAAACCCGTAGGGCGGTCGCGCCCGTGCTGTTTTTTGCGCCGACGAGGTTCGGTCGAGACCTTACATGCGAGGCCTGGGTGGGTGATGCGGTGCTGCAACACCTTTCGTAGCGGCATGTTCCTCGACGCGAAAACAACCTTGTCGTGCATCTGGGGCGCTGTTAGCTCTGACCTCGTGTTGTGTCAGGGCGGTCACACATGTCAGGCGAGGGTGATGCGGGCGTGAGGCTGGATTCCGGCCTTGGCGCGCTTGTGCTCATGTTGCGTTTCCACGGCGTGGCGGCGGAAGCCGACCAGCTGCGCCATCAACTTGGCGTTGCGCAGGTCGGAACCGCGGACATGCTGCGGTCCGCCCGTGCGTTCGGGCTCAAGGCCCGTATGGTGTCGTCCGGCTGGCGCAAGCTTTCCAGCACGCCTTTGCCGGCGATCGCCGCGTTAAAGGATGGCACCTTTGTCATCCTTGCCAAGGTCTCCGATGATGCGGCGCTCATCCACGATCCGGCTTCGGGGCGCCCCTTGCAATTGGCGCGGGAGGCGTTCGAGGCGCAATGGAGCGGTCGGCTGCTGCTTTTGACACGCCGCGCCCGCTTTTCCGATCTCGCACG
This sequence comes from Xanthobacter agilis, assembly GCF_021730435.1. GTDB lineage: Bacteria > Pseudomonadota > Alphaproteobacteria > Rhizobiales > Xanthobacteraceae > Xanthobacter > Xanthobacter agilis. The sequence goes on along the minus strand of NZ_JABWGX010000007.1, from coordinate 5,799 downwards.
GCGATTTGACATCTCCTGGTTCATCCGGGCGATGCACAAGTATCGGGCCCTGCTCGGGGAAGTCTTGGCGGCGTCTCTCTTCCTCCAGGTGCTGGCGCTGATTTCGCCTTTGTTCTTCCAGGTGGTGATCGACAAGGTGCTGGTGCACCGGGGACTGACGACGCTCGACATCCTTGTCGTCGGACTGGTCGTAGTCTCGGTGTTCGAGGCGCTGCTCGGGGCCTTGCGCACCCATGTCTTCGCGCACACCACCAACCGGATCGACGTGGAGCTGGGCGCGCGGCTCTACCGGCACCTGATGGGTCTGCCGATCGCCTATTTCGAGGCGCGGCGGGCGGGGGATTCGGTGGCCCGCGTGCGCGAGTTGGAGAACATCCGCAGCTTTCTGACCGGCTCGGCACTGACCCTCGTCGTCGATCTGGTCTTCGCTTTTGTCTTCATCGCCGTGATGTTCATGTATTCGGCGACGCTGACCTTCATCGTTCTGGCGTCCTTTCCCATTTATATCGGGGTGTCGGCTGGGGTGACGCCGCTGTTTCGCCGCCGGCTGGAGGACAAGTTCAACAAGGGCGCCGAGAATCAGGCGCTGCTGGTGGAGAGCGTCACCGGGGTCGAGACGCTGAAGGCGATGGCGGTGGAGCCGCAGATGCAGCGCCGCTGGGAGGAGCAGCTCGCGGCCTATGTGAGCGCCAGCTTCAAGGTGCAGAACCTCGGCAATTGGGCGAGCCAGAGCGTGCAGCTCACGGCCAAGCTGGTGACGGCGGCCACCCTCTATTTCGGTGCCCGCCTGGTCGTCGACGGCAGCCTCACGGTGGGCGAGCTGGTGGCCTTCAACATGCTGGCCTCGCGGGTGTCGCAGCCGGTGCTGCGGCTGGCGCAGGTGTGGCAGGATTTCCACCAGGCGCGGATTTCCATCGACCGGCTCGGCGACATCCTGAACACCGCGCCGGAGCCCTCCCATGCGCCGGGACGGGCGGCGTTGCCGGCGATCCGGGGGGCGATCCGGTTCGATCATGTGGCGTTCCGCTATCGCACCGGCGGCCAGATCGTGCTTCCGGACCTGTCGCTGGACATCGCGGCGGGGCAGGTGGTGGGCATCGTGGGGCCGTCCGGCTCGGGCAAGTCCACCCTCGCCAAATTGGTGCAGCGGCTCTATGTGCCCGAAGGCGGCCGGGTGCTGATCGACGGGGTCGACCTCGCCATGGTGGATGTGGCCTGGCTCCGGCGGCAGATTGGCGTGGTGCTGCAGGAGAACGTGCTGTTCAACCGCTCGGTGCGGGAAAACATCGCCCTGGCCGACCCCACCATGTCGATGGAGCGGGTGGTGGAGGCGGCGCGGCTCGCCGGGGCGCACGATTTCATCCTGGAGCTGCCGCAGGGCTATGACACGGCGGTGGGCGAGCGCGGCAATGGGCTTTCCGGCGGCCAGCGCCAGCGCATCGCCATCGCGCGGGCGCTCGTCACCAACCCGCGCATCCTGATCTTCGACGAGGCGACGAGCGCCCTCGATTATGAGAGCGAGCGGGCGGTGCAGCAGAACATGGCGCGCATCGCCAACGGGCGCACCGTCATCATCATCGCCCACCGTCTGTCCACGGTGCGCCAAGCCGACCGCATCCTCACCCTGGAGCGCGGCCGGCTGGTGGAGGATGGCAACCACGAGGCCTTGGTGCGCGCGGGCGGGCGCTATGCCAGCCTGCACCAGCTGCAATCGGGAGAAGCATGATGGGGCGCGAGACCTCCGCCCCCGTGGTGCCGCTGAAAGCGGCGCGACGCGGCCGCCAGGAGCTGGAGTTCCTGCCGGCGGCGCTGGAGATCATCGAAACGCCGCCCTCGCCGGTGGGGCGGGCCATCGGCGCCGGCATCGTCGGCTTTTCGCTGCTCGCGCTCGCCTGGAGCTGGTTCGGCAGCATCGACATCATCGCCACCGCCGAGGGGCGGGTGGTGCCGGCGGGGCGGACCAAGATGATCCAGCCGCTGGAGACCGGCGTGGTGCGGGCGATCCTCGTGCGCGACGGCATGGCGGTCAAGGCCGGGGACATTCTGATCGAGATCGACCCGACCGCGAGCGACGCGGATGCCCGCCGGCTGGGCCATGACCTGGCGCAGGACCGGCTCGACATCGCCCGGCTGGCGGCGCTGCTGGCGGACGATCCGGCTGCGTTCGCGCCGCCGCCGGGGGTGGCGGGGGAGCTTGCGGAGACCGCGCGGCGGCAGATGGAGGCGCAGCGGGCCGAGCATCAGGCGCGGCTGTCCACCCTTGAGCGGCAGATCGCGCAGAAGGAGGCGGAGCGCGGTTCGATGGCGGCGACAATCGCCAAGGGGGAGGCGCTGCTGCCCTTGTTGAAAGACCAGCGCGACATGCGCGAGACCTTGATGGCGAAAGGGTTCGGCACCAAAGTGCTGTATCTGGACGCGCAGCAGAAGGTGGTGGAGCAGGAGCAGCAATTGCTGGTGGACGCGCACCGGGCGGAGGAGGCGGCGGCGGCGCTCGGGGCGCTGGAGAAGCAGCGGCTGGAGGCGGCTTCCGAATATCGCAAGAGCCTGTTGTCGGACCTCGCCAAGGCGCAGATGCAGGCGGTGGAGCACGGCGAGGAGAAGGTGAAGGCGGCGCGGCGGCGTCTTGACCAGACCCTGACCGCTCCGGTGGACGGCACCGTGCAGCAATTGGCGGTGCACACCATCGGCGGGGTGGTGACGCCGGCGCAGCAACTGATGGTGATCGTGCCCCGCGACGGGCGGCTGGAGATCGAGGCGGAGCTGATGAACCGGGACGTGGGGTTCGTGCACGCGGGGCAGGAGGCGGAAGTGAAAGTGGAGGCCTTCACCTACACCCGCTATGGCCTGCTGCATGGGGTCGTGGAGAGCGTGAGCCGGGACGCGGTGACGGGCGGGCCGGCGCCGCGCCCGGGCGAGGCCGCCGCCGACGAGACGGCCCGGCAGGCGCGCCAGCCCACTTATGTGGCCCGTCTTTCGGTGCGGGAGATGGGCCTTGAGACCGAACAGGGCTTCCGCCCCCTGGAGGCGGGCATGTCCGTGACCGCCGAGATCAAGACCGGCCGCCGCCGCATCCTCGACTTCCTCCTCTCCCCCCTCCTTAGATATGCCCACGAGGGGGGAAAGGAAAGATGAGGCGCAGAATCTTGTTCCTCTAAAAGAGCTTCGCATTCAACAAATGCAATTGGAATGATGAAATGAACATGAAAAATATGGATAGGAGAATGGCATTAGGCTACATGGCCTCCGCCGTATTTTCAGGTACGTTGATGGGGTGCGCTCCAGTTCAAGAGAATGGATCAATAATGAATAAAATCAAAGATATAAAATTACCGGATAATCTAGCTATTTACTCAATTAGTCCTGACGCGAAATACATCGTTATAGCTGGATCTTCTACCGGAATTGTATTTATTGTCGAAGTTGAGTCAGGAGAAAGTCATGCGTTGATGCGGTTTAATATCATTCCAAATACGTCATTTAGCTGGACCTCGGACGGTCTTATTCTTTGCGTTGTGACGAATAATAGGGCAACATTATTTGATTCAAGAAAAAGAACTATTATTTCTGTGCATGAAATTGGCACGGATGAGGATTTGAGTTTAATAGGATCTCATATATCGCCTCATGGTGATATGCTTTATTTCCAGAACTTAAGGCATAGTAAGGTAAATTTGAATGAAATAATAGCTTATGATATACATAGCGATGAAAATGTAAAATTGAATTATGACATTTTAAACAAAACATATGACGATGGCGCTATATTTGGCGGCGGAGTGTTTATGGCGACATCCGAGTCGATATATTTATCATTATTATCAGGGCGATTTATAGAATTAATAGAAAACGAAAAAAATAATTCATTTTTCACACACACTGCAATTTCGATGAAATTTATAGGAAGAGATGCAAAAATAAATACAATTAAAATTAATGATGTGTCGAATGACGGCGGTCATAAGTACCCGGATACAGGAAGGTTGGCGCTGAAGTGCCTTACATCTGTAAAGTCTAATAATATTATTGTTCTATTTTCCGGAAATGGACCAACTTTTGATTCCGCCATGGAGGTAAAGTATAGGCCTATATGTTGTGTATACGATACTCAATCTAATATAGTATCAAAGTTCGGAGGCGTTGGTTCTTCTGAAGATATATTTATAGGTGATATCTGCATTCACCCGGACCTTGATATCGTAATTACCACAGGTAATTTAATATCAAAAAATGGTAAATTTTCAGATGGTGTAATTTCGGCTTGGGATCTGTTCACAGGGAAGGAGTTGCGGCGCATATATGAGGGGAGGAAACCGCGAAAGCCAAGTGTCTCCGCCAATGGACGCGTGCTGTGCGTAACGCAGGACGGGTATGCGTCTATTTTTTCATTCTAACGCTCAGGTGTACCGGAAATGCCAAGCAAGATATCTATTCACGATTTGGTTCGAATTAGTCAAGCTGCGTATACGGGGCAGGATATAAATACGCCACGTTCATATGATGTCGTTGGTTCGTTTAAATTCAGAACTGAAGATTCAGATGTATCTTTATTTTATAATAAAATAACTGATACATATGTGTTTGCATTTAGGGGTACGGATCCAAATAGCGATCTATTCTATAATCAAATACTAACGGATAAGAAGATATTGGCGCGGGAGTCTCATATCGAGAGCTTCAATGGGGTGGCTTCTTATGTCGCCAAAGAAGCGAGTCGACTGCTAGCGGCGGGACATAACGTGGCTATGACCGGTCATTCGTTTGGTGGTGTCGAGGCTGCCGTCGCAGCGTCATTGATTAACAGCAAATATGAACAATTTACGCCAAATATTCTCGATCGCTTCTCAGCAGTAGCGTTTGACGCTCCGTTTGCTAATTCTGATAATTTTTACAAAAGTAAATATAATATATCAAATATAATTAATATTTCATCAACCGCGGATCCTGTTTCAGCGTTTACTCGGGCTGCGGGCAATTATTTTCCTGGCGCTGTTGCGTATGTATATACGGGAGAAGATCCGGATGCTCTCGTGGGGCGGATGGAATTTGGCTTAAAAGCGATGGCGTTATCCGCGCCGACAGCATTTTTACCTGTCCCGATAATGGGCGTCGTCGGTAGTGCATCTTTGTTCGCGATTGGCGTATATTCATTCAAGTCTGCGTTGGGTGAATCGTTTGATGAGGGCCATAGCATCGACGCTATGGCCTATAGTATATATCGCATGCAGTTGGTGAATGGTGGGGATCTGTATTTTGATGACATGCTGAAATATGGTGAAGATCATTCCATGTATGATGCCATCGTCGCCGTGGATGGGGTGTCATTTTCAACCGGTGCAGTTTCAGGCGCCTTACATCTTCTCGGGGGGCTGGGTCTTGGGTCGGCCGGAGGTGACATCGATACGGGCGATTTCGTAGCACATTATATGGATCGCCTGTATTCCGAAGCATTTAGCCAATTTGGAAATGCAATATCAGATACAGGTAGCGCCACTCAGCTCACCTTCACATCCTCCTGGGGTGGGGATGTGACGAGTAGCATCGACTGGTCGGCGCCGAACGTTGAGTCCTACATCTCCCCGGACGCCGTAAATTCTGCGCTCGGCTACGGTTCGTTCTCTGACCTCGCGAATATCTCCTTCACCGGTCCGAACCTTGGCGGCTACGTGCCCGGTTATGCGGCGCCTTCGGGCGGTGGGAGTGGTCTTGGCGGCGGCGGCATGAGCGGCTGGGGCAATTTCGAGTATGGATCGGGCGGCGGATTCAGCATGTCCGGCGGTGTCAGCTTCTCGTTCCCGGTGG
>NZ_JABWGX010000006.1 GCF_021730435.1 Xanthobacter agilis | reverse complement strand
CGCGTCATGTCTGCCGTCGCGGGCGGCCCACAGCTTCACCTCCACCGCTTCACCAGCGCGGCAGTTCCCACCGCGCAACTTAGCCGAGGATCGAGCCCATGCTTGACGCAACCCTCTCCGCCCCGACCGCCGCGTTGCCGGCGAGGGACGCCGACGGCAAGCTCGACCTCGGTGCTCTCTTTTCCGACAGCGAGGTCCCCGAGTTCCTGGCCGACCTCGAAGCCGAACTGATCGGCCTGAAGCCGGTCAAGCGCCGCATCCGCGAGATCGCCGCGCATCTCGTCATCGGCCGCGCCCGCGAGACGCTGGGCCTGACCGCCGGCGCGCCGACCCTGCACATGGCATTCACCGGCAATCCCGGCACCGGCAAGACCACGGTCGCGCTCAAGATGGCGCAGATCCTCCACCGGCTCGGCTATGTGCGGCGGGGTCACCTGGTCTCTGTGACACGCGATGACCTGGTTGGCCAATACATCGGCCACACCGCGCCCAAGACCAAGGAAATCCTGAAGAAAGCCATGGGTGGCGTGCTGTTCATCGACGAGGCCTATTACCTCTACCGCCCGGAGAACGAGCGCGATTACGGGCAGGAGGCCATCGAGATCCTGCTGCAGGTGATGGAAAACCAGCGCGACGACCTGGTGGTGATCCTCGCCGGCTACAAGGACCGCATGGATCGCTTCTTCGAGAGCAATCCCGGCTTCCGCTCCCGCATCGCCCACCACATCGACTTCCCCGATTACGAAGATGACGAGCTGGTGGCGATCGCCAGAACCATGGCCGATGCCGCCGACTACCGGTTCAGCCCCGAGGCCGACAAGGCGCTCGTGGAATACGTGACGGCGCGGCGCGGCCAGCCCAATTTCGCCAACGCCCGCTCCATCCGCAACGCCCTCGACCGCATGCGGCTGCGCCAGTCGCTGCGCCTGTTCGACGCCGGCGGCCTCGCCGACCGCGAGGCCCTGGAAACCCTCACCGAAGCGGATGTGCGCGCCAGCCGCGTCTTCTCCGGTGGGATCGACGCGCCGCGCGCCGACGCTACCGCGTAGGAGCAAAGTTCGATATTTCATCAAAGACACGAGACGGCCCGCCGAACGGGCCGCAGGGCAACGACCCTTTAGGGAGACGAACGTCATGTTGGAGCCTCAAGCGGGGCAGTCCACCGCCACCCCTGCCGCCGCAGGTCTGACCCTTTCCGACACGCTCGACGCGTGGGCGGGCGCGGACAGCGCGCGCCAGCAGGTGGCCCACACCGTCAACGCTTTGGCCAAGGGCGCCATCGCGCTCGCCGCGAAGATCGCGGAAGGCCCGCTCGGCGGCGATTTCGCGGCCACCCTGTCCTCCGGCGAAGCCGGCGAGGGACAGAAGGCGCTCGACGTGATCGCCAACGACCTCATCATCGGCGCCCTCGCCGAGGCCCCCGTCGCCGCCGTGGCGTCCGAGGAGAACGAAGCGCCGGTGCTGCTCGCCGCCGATGGGCCGCTGCTGGTGGCCATCGACCCCCTCGACGGCTCGTCCAACATCGACACCGACATCTCGGTGGGCACCATCTTCGCCGTGTTCCGCCGTCCCGAGGGCGCCAACGCCGCCGACCCGGTCGCCTTCTTCCAGGGCGGGCGCGATCAGCTCGCCGCCGGCTATGTCATCTACGGGCCCCATGTGGCGCTGATGCTCACCGTCGGCGCCGGCACCTGGCACTTCGCCCTCGACCGCGCGGGCACCTTCCGCCTCGCCGATGCGCAGGTGAGCGTGAAGGAGGGCACGCCGGAGTTCGCCATCAACATGTCGAACTACCACCATTGGGACGAGCCCGTGCGCGGCTATGTGGATGACTGCCTCGCCGGCAAGACCGGCGCGCGCGAGCGCGACTTCAACATGCGCTGGGTCGCCTCCATGGTGGCCGACGCCCACCGCATCTTCCGCCGCGGCGGCATCTATCTTTACCCCGGCGACAGCCGGAAGGGCTACCACCAGGGCCGCCTGCGGCTGATCTACGAGGCCTTCCCCGTCGCCTTCCTGATGGAACAGGCCGGTGGCGCCGCCACCGACGGGTGTGCCGCCATCCTCGACCTCACCGCCAACGCCCTGCACCAGCGCGTGCCGTTCGTGTTCGGCGCCAAGGACGAGGTCGGTCGCGTCGCGCGCTACCACCTCGCGCCCGCCGGCCATGGCGAGCGCTCTCCCCTGTTCGCGCGGCGCGGCCTGTTCATCTGATTTTCCGGCGGGGCTCAAAATGTCGGTCAAGCATCCCATCATCGTCGTCACCGGCTCGTCGGGCGCGGGCACGACCTCGGTCAAGCGTACCTTCGAGCAGATCTTCCGCCGCGAGGGGGTGAGCGCGGCCTATGTGGAGGGCGATTCCTTCCACCGCTACGACCGCCTCGAAATGCGCGAGCTGATGGCCGCCGAGGCGACCAAGGGCAATCGCCACTTCAGCCACTTCTCGCCTCAGACCAACCTTTTGGGCGACCTTGAAACCCTCTTCAAGGACTATGGCGCCACCGGCTCCGGCCGCGCCCGCCACTATGTGCACGATGCGGGCGAGGCCAAGCTCTACGGTGCCGAGCCCGGCCGCTTCACCGACTGGCAGGAGGTGGAGCCCAACACCGACCTGCTCTTCTATGAAGGGCTGCACGGCGCGGTGGTCACCGACGATCTGAACCTGGCCCAGCACGCGGACCTGAAGATCGGGGTGGTCCCGGTCATCAACCTCGAATGGATCCAGAAGATCCATCGCGACAAGTCCACCCGTGGCTATTCCACGGAAGATGTGACCGACACCATCCTGCGCCGCATGCCGGATTATGTTCGCTACATCTGTCCCCAGTTCACGGAAACCGACATCAACTTCCAGCGCGTGCCCACGGTGGACACCTCCAACCCGTTCGTCGCCCGCTGGATCCCGACCCCGGACGAATCCATGGTGGTGATCCGCTTCCGCGACCCCCACGGCATCGATTTTCCGTACCTGCTCTCCATGATCCACAACAGCTTTATGTCGCGGGCAAACTCCATCGTCATTCCCGGCAACAAGCAGGATCTCGCCATGCAGCTCCTGCTGACCCCGCTCATCATGAAGCTGATGGATCGCAAGCGCCGGGCCGGGTGACGGCCCGACCCCGACGCTGAAGCACGCGGCCGGCGGGTCGACCCCCGCAAGGCGCGCGGTGCTCCGGCCACACATGCGCGCGGACGCCGCCCCGGCGCCGGTTCTCCCGGCGCCGCACGGGGAAGGTTTGCCCGCGCCCCGGTCTCCCGCGCGTGGGGGAGGCAGGGGGAGGATGGCACGTTCTATGAGCCCTAGGACGCGTGGCAGCCATCCTCCCCCCGGTCTTCCTCCACCGCGACCTGCCCCGCGAGCGGTCCTCGCGGTCGAAGACATCGACGCCCCTCCCCCCGGAGCGGGCTCCGGCTTCGGGTGTGGTGCCGCCCCGATACCGGCCGATCGCCGACAACCGTCCAACGGCACCCAATGAAACCCGCGCCCGGCGCTCCTAGCGGAGCAGGACCGGCGCGGGGTGCGAAGGGAGATGAGACCATGACCGCGCACGCCGTGCTGACCGAACCCGTCCCCGATCGTTCCCCCGGCTCCCTCTCCTGGCCCGTGACCGCAGCGGTGCGGGCGCTGGCCATGGATGCGGTGGAGCAGGCGAAGTCCGGACATCCCGGTGCCCCCCTCGGCATGGCGGAGATCGCCGCCGTGCTGTGGCGGGAGCAATTGCGGCACAATCCCGCCGATCCCTCCTGGCCCGACCGCGACCGCTTCGTGCTCTCCAACGGGCACGGTTCCATGCTCCTCTACGCGTTGCTGCACCTGACCGGCTACGACCTGCCGATCGAGGAGCTGAAGCGCTTCCGCCAGCTTCATGCGCGCACCCCCGGCCACCCGGAGGTCGGCATGACGCCGGGCATCGAGACCACCACCGGCCCGCTCGGCCAGGGCCTCGCCAATGCCGTGGGCATGGCGCTCGCGGAAAAGACGCTGGCCGCCCAGTTCAACCGGCCCGGCCTCTCCATCGTCGATCACCGCACCTTCGTGTTCCTGGGCGACGGCTGCCTGATGGAAGGGGTGAGCCACGAGGCGTGCTCGCTGGCCGGACGGCTCGGCCTCGGCAAGCTCGTCGCCTTCTATGACGACAACGGCATCTCCATCGACGGCCAGGTGGAGGAATGGTTCCCGGACGACACGCCTGCCCGGTTCGAGGCCTATGGCTGGCATGTGGCGCGCGCCGTGGACGGCCATGACCCCAAGGCCATTGCCGCCGCCCTGGAGGCGGCGCTCGCCGAGACCGGCAAGCCCAGCCTGATCTGCTGCAAGACCGTCATCGGCCGCGGTGCCCCCACCAAGCAGGGCCACCAGGACACCCACGGCGCCCCCCTGGGCGCCGATGAGATCGCCGGAACCCGCGCCGCCATGGGGTGGACCCACGCCCCGTTCGAGATCCCCGCAGAGGTCTATGCCCTGTGGGACGCCCGCAAGGCCGGCGTCGCCAGGCAGCAGGCCTGGGACGCCCGCATGGCCGCCTATGAGCGGGCCTATCCGCGGGAGGCCGGCGAATTCCGCCGCCGCCTGTCCGGCGACCTCTCCGAGGCGTTCGAGCCGGCGTTCACGGCGGCGCTGGAATCCGCCATCGAGAAACGGGAGACCATCGCCACCCGCAAGGCCAGCCAGCAGGCGCTGGCGGCGCTCAGCCGGGTGGTGCCGGAATTCCTCGGCGGGTCGGCCGACCTCGCCCATTCCAACCTCACCGCCTACCCCGGCTCGACGCCGGTCACGCGCAATCCCGCCGGCAACCAGGTGCTATACGGCGTGCGCGAGTTCGGCATGTCGGCCATCGCCAACGGCATCGCCCTGCATGGCGGCTTCATCCCGTTCGTGGCCACCTTCCTCGTGTTCTCGGACTATGCCCGCAACGCCATGCGCATGAGCGCGCTGATGGGCGCGCGGGTGATCTATGTGCTCACCCACGATTCCATCGGCCTCGGCGAGGACGGCCCCACCCACCAGCCGGTGGAGCATGTGGAAAGCCTGCGCCTCATCCCCAACCTCGACGTCTGGCGGCCCTCCGACACGGTCGAGACCCTGGTGGCCTGGCATGCGGCCCTGACCCGCCGGGACGGGCCGAGCGCCCTCATCCTCTCGCGCCAGAACCTGCCCTGCTGGCCCCATGCCGTCGCCGACGCCGACACCATCGCCGAAGGCGCCTATGTGGTGGCCACCGGAGAGGACGTGTCGGCGCCCCGGCTGGTGCTGGTCGCCACCGGCTCCGAGGTGAAGCTCGCGGTGGCCACCGCCGATCTGCTGCGGCAGGAGGGCATCACCGCCCGCGTGGTCTCCCTGCCCTGCCGCGAGCACTTTGAAAAACTGACCAAAGTTCAGCGGGAGGCCCTCTTTCCGCCGGATCTGCCCATCATTACCATCGAAGCCGGTGTGACGCGTGGGTGGCGCGGATTCACGGGTGCCGATACGGTCGCGGGGGTCACCGCCATCGGCATCGACCGGTTCGGGGAATCCGCGCCGGAGAAGGATCTTTGGCCCCTGTTCGGCTTCACCGCCGAAGCGGTCGCCGAGGCCGCCCGCCGCGCGCTCCGCTGAAGCGAACCGGGCGGCGACCGCCGCCCGCAGAGCATGTGGCGGCGACCGCCGTTCGGAACCATGTGGCGGTGACCGCCGCTGGATGCCCCTGTGGCGGCGACCGCCGCCGGATGCCCCTGTGGCGGCGACCGCCGCCGGATGCCCCTGTGGCGGCGACCGCCGCCCTGGGACCATGTACAAGCACCTCGTAGTATCGCGTCGCGATTCGACCCAAAGGAGAGGACTATGGCCCTCGTGTCCATGCGGCAGCTGCTCGACCACGCAGCAGAGCATGCCTATGGCCTTCCGGCCTTTAACGTGAACAACATGGAGCAGGTGAAGGCCATCATGGAGGCCGCCCGCGCCACACGCTCGCCGGTGATCCTCCAAGGCTCCGCCGGTGCCCGCAAATATGCCGGCGAACCGTTCCTGCGCCACCTCATCGCCGCGGCGGTGGAAGCCTATCCCGAGATCCCGGTGGTGATGCACCAGGACCATGGCGCCTCGCCCGCCGTGTGCCTGGCCGCCATCAAGTCCGGCTTCTCCTCGGTGATGATGGACGGTTCGCTCAAGGAAGACGGCAAGACCCCGGCCGATTACGGCTATAACGCCGCCGTCACCGCCAAGGTGGTGGAATTCGCCCATGCTGTGGGCGTGTCGGTGGAAGGCGAGCTCGGCTGCCTGGGCTCGCTGGAGACCGGCAAGGGCGAAGCCGAGGACGGCCACGGCGCCGAGGGCACCCTCGACCACTCCAGCCTCCTCACCGACCCCGACGAAGCCGCCCAGTTCGTGAAGGCGACCCAGTGCGATGCGCTCGCCATCGCCATCGGCACCTCGCACGGCGCCTATAAGTTCAGCCGCAAGCCCACCGGCGACATTCTCGCCATCGATCGGGTGAAGGCCATCCACCAGCGCATTCCCACCACGCACCTGGTGATGCACGGCTCGTCCTCGGTGCCGCAGGAACTCCTGGAAGAGATCCGCGCCTATGGCGGCGACATCAAGGAAACCTACGGCGTGCCGGTGGAGGAGATCCAGGAAGGCATCCGCTACGGCGTGCGCAAGGTGAATATCGACACCGACATCCGCCTCGCCATGACCGCCGCCATGCGCCGCGTCGCGGCGAAGAACCCCTCCGAGTTCGACCCGCGCAAGTTCCTCATCGCCGCCATGGAAGAGGCGAAGAAGGTGTGCATCTCGCGGTTCGAGGCGTTCGGCTCGGCAGGTCAGGCGGAGAAGATCCGGCCCATCGAGCTCGACGACATGGCCAAGCGCTACGCCTCGGGCAGCCTTGCCCAGACCGTGCACTGAGCCGCTTCAGCCCAGCATGGAAGGGGAACCCGGACCGATGCGCCGGGCTCCCCGCTCCCCTTCGGCCGCTGCGGCCCCGCACGCGGCGTTGAGCTGGCGCCGAGGCCCGGCCGGCGAACGGCCATGAACACGCATCATCAGACGACCAGCCCGGAGAGAGCCATGGCCCGCGCCCATCCCGTCATCGCCCCGTCCATCCTGTCGGCGGATTTCGCCCGCCTCGGCGCGGAAGTGGAGGCCGTGCTTGCCGGCGGCGCCGAATGGATCCATTTCGACGTGATGGACAACCATTACGTGCCCAACCTCACCATCGGGCCGCTGGTGCTCCAGTCCCTGCGCAGGGTGACCGACGCCTTCATCGACGTGCATCTGATGGTGAAGCCGGTGGATGGCATGATCGAGGCCTTCGCCGGCGCCGGCGCCGACCTCATCTCGTTCCATCCGGAGGCCAGCGAACATGTGGACCGCTCGCTCCAGCTCATCCGCTCGAAGGGCGTGCAGGCGGGCCTGGTGCTGAATCCGGCCACCCCCCTCTCCGTGCTCGACTACACGCTGGACGCCCTCGACCTGGTGCTGGTGATGTCGGTCAACCCCGGCTTCGGCGGACAGGCCTTCATTCCCCACGCGCTCGACAAGCTGAAGGCGATCCGCGAACGCATCGACGCCTCGGGGCGCGACATTCGCCTCGAGATCGACGGCGGCGTGAAGGTGGATAACATCGGCGCCATCGCGGCGGCTGGCGCCGACACGTTCGTGGCCGGCAGCGCCATCTTCGGTGCCAAAGACTATGGCGCCACCATCACCGCCATGATGGGCGAAATCGCGGCCGCCACCGGATCCGCCGCGGCCGCATGACACCATCGGCACCGGTCTTTGACCGGTGCCGAGTGGGGTCGCTCAGGCGCCGCGCGGGCTTGACCAAAGCCCCGACGCGATCGCGCCTTGCCTTCAGCTTTTCAAATGTCCGGCCGTCGCTCTCTCCGTAGGCGGCCGGGCGGCCCTCTCCCCCACGGGGAGAGGGCTTTTTCATTGCGGACGCGCCACCCGAGCGATCTTACCCGCAGGAGATCTCGCCCTCAGGCGATCTTGCGCTCGGCCTTGGCATGCATCGAGCCGGTCTCGCGCGCCCGCACATGCCAGGCGAGGGCTTCCTCGATGATGTGGGGGGTATGCCCGCCGCGCGCGGTGGCGCGGTCGAAATAATCCTCCATCTCGTCCCGGAAGGTGGGGTGCACGCAATTGTCGATGACGACGCGCGCCCGCTCGCGCGGCGCCAGCTCGCGCAGATCGGCGAGGCCCACTTCGGTCACGAGAATATCCACGTCGTGCTCGGTGTGGTCCACATGGCTCACCATGGGCACCACCGACGACAGCGCGCCGCCCTTGGCGATGGACTTGGTGACGAACACCGAGAGATAGGCATTGCGGGCGAAATCGCCCGAGCCGCCGATGCCGTTCATCATGTGGGTGCCGCCCACATGGGTGGAGTTCACATTGCCATAAATGTCGAACTCGAGCGCCGTGTTGATGCCGATGATGCCGAGGCGACGGATGATCTCCGGATGGTTGGAGATTTCCTGCGGGCGCAGGATGAGCCGCGACTTGTAGTCGGTGATGTGGGGCATCACCTGGTCATGCTTGCCCTTCGACAAGGTGATGGACGAACCCGATGCGAAATTGAGCTTTCCGGCATCGAACAGATCGAAGGTCGAATCCTGAAGCACCTCGGAATACATGGTGAGGTCGTGGAACGGGCTTTCGATGAAGCCGTGCATGACCGCGTTGGCGATGGTGCCGATGCCCGCCTGGAGCGGCTGCAGGCGCTCTGTCAGCCGCCCGATCTTCACTTCGTGCTTCAGGAACTCCATGAGATGGGAGGCGATGGCCGCCGTCTCATGGTCGGGCGGCAGCACGTTCGAGGCCGAATCCAGCTTCTCGGTGATGACGATGGCGGCGATCTTCTCCGGCGGCACCGGGATGAAGGGCAGGCCCACCCGGCTTTCGGGCGTCACCACCGGAATCGGCTCGCGGAACGGCCGGCGGGTGGGAATGTAGATGTCGTGCAGGCCTTCCAGCTCGGACGGCTGGGTCAGGTTGATCTCGATGATGACCTTCTCGGCCAGGATCGCGAAGGTGGCCGAATTACCCACCGAGGTGGTCGGCACGATGCCGCCCGACGCGGTGATGCCCACCGCCTCGATCACGGCCACGTCGATCGGCCCGAGCTGATGGGTGCGCAGGTGCTCCACCGTCTCCGAGAGGTGCTGATCGACGAACATCACTTCGCCGGAGTTGATCGCCTTGCGCAGCGCCGGATCGGACTGGAACGGAATGCGGCGCGACAGCAGGTGGGCTTCCGCCATCTGCTTGTCGAGGTCGTTGCCCAGCGAGGCGCCGGTGATGAGCGTGATCTTGAGCGGCTCGCCCTTGGCGTGGGCCTGCTTGGCGTGGGCGGCCAGCGCCATCGGCACGGCCTTGGCCTCGCCGGCGCGGGTGAACCCGCTCATGCCGACGATCATCCCGTCCTTGATATGGCTGGCGGCCTCGTCGGCGGACACGATTTTGTCACGCAGGGAGGCGAGGCGAATACGGTCTTGAGGCATGGCGGCGTTCCCCCGAGGGTTTCCTCAAACACTTTTCCCTGTCGCGCATAGCCAGCACGACGGCTTCCTCGGAATTCAACTAAAGGCAATACGCCCTTCACGCGCTGATGAAAACCGACAAGCCCAAAGTGTCGCGCCCAGCGCGATCACGAAAGCGCAAAGCCTTGCCATATGCCACTCTTTCGGCGCGCGGCACGCGGACATGCGCATCAATTCGGTGGTCCAGCCCCGCACTCAGCGCAAGGGCGCTTTGCGCTGAGTGCGCATCCACCTGTATCCCGCGGGACGCTGGTGTCGGCCTGGCCGGCTCCGGGGCCGGCGGATGGGGCTGATTCCCCAGCGTCCGCAATAGTGACGGCGGCCCGCCGTCGGTCACGGCCCGGAGCCTTTCGACGGATGGCATTCCCGCCGGCGCGGGCACCACACCCGCCGCGCGGCCGCGATCACCGCCCCCGAGCAGCGGAAGAATGGCGCCCCGCGCCCCAACAGGGTCCGGCATACCTGCCCCCCTGGGGGCTCCCCATCGCCAGGGGAGGCCGACCGGCCGGGGTGCTTGTGAAGGCCCCCGATCCGGAGGCCGCTCAAGTCGTCGCCCGCCTCAGTCCTCGCCCGCCTGGGCGCGCGGCAGCGGAATGGTGGACGGTTGCGGGTTCGACGCCGAGTAATATTTGCGCTTGGGGATCGAGCCGGTCACGTCGGTCCCACCCTTGCCCGGCACATAGGACATGGGTCCGGGCTGGCGTATGCCCTCCGGTCCCACCTGCCAGCCGGGGGGCAACTGGTTCGGGCCCGGACGGGGGGCCGGGGCGCGGCTCGGCGCGGCTTGCGCCGGCAGCGGCGCCGGCGGCGGCAACGGTTCCTGCTCGACCGGCGCCTGAACCGGCTGCGGCGCCAGCATTTGCGGCCGCTCGGGAATCGGCTCCGGCGCCATGGCCTGCGGGGGCGGCTCCTGGACTTGCGGCGGTTCCCGGACCTGCGGCAGGGCCGGCGGCGGCTGAATGGTCGCCATGGCCGGGGCCGGCATGGGCTTGGGCGCGGGCTTGCAGATGGTGCGCCCCTTGGCGTGCCGCATCAGGTCCACATGGATGTGGTCGTAATGGAAAATGTTGGAGCCGGGCGCGAGCACGGTGGTGAAGCGCTCGCACGCCCCCGCCTGCACCTGGAGCAGAAAGCCACGCTCCTCCGGCGTGCCCTTCCAGCCGTTCTTGACGGTGATCCACTGCCCGTCGGCGGTGCGGAAGGCCCCGATGTCGAGGGCGTTGCCGAAGGCATGCTCGGAGATCTTGGCGCCCGCCTGCCCGTTCATGGTGCGGCAGGAATAAGAGGACATCTGGCGGATGGCCACCACCGGCTGCCCCAGCCACGCCTCGGCGGCCGGCTCCACCACCGCCTGCACCCAGGCGTCGAGCTCGCGGATGACGGGGCAGGCCAGCCGCGCCGATGGCTCGACCACCACGTTGCCTTCGGCGAAGGCATGGACACGGAAGGGATATTCCATGCCACATCCACCATCGCCGCTGATCGCCGACAACGGTTCCATGAAGGCGGAAGGCACCACGCCCTTCTCCGCCAAGCACTGCTCTTCAGCCTCGACGCGCCAGGGATCCCGCCCGCTGTCGCCGAAACGACATCCGGTGAGGAGCAGGGCACCGACGAGCGGAGCAACGAGATACCAATAACCGCCGCGCATCATGGGCGGAACACTGGCGGACCCGCTCTTGCGGAGAAGTTAAGACGGGTGAGATTTTTGCGGCCACCGCCGGTTTCCAGGTGCCTTTTGGGCTCCGGCCGCACCAAGCCAGCCCCCCGGCGGACATCACCGCTGAAGAAGCATCACCTCCGGGCGGATGCGCCGACCCTTGTGGGAACCGCCGGCGCAGCATCAGGCGACTGCGGCGCAACGGGCTCTGTAACGGGCGCAGGCGGGGCGTCATCCACAACCGGCGTCACCGCTTGCGCTCCCGGCGGCGATTCCGCCATTGCTATTTGGAGTTGTAGTGCTAAATTCTGCAACTCGTGCGGAACGTCTTCCTGAACAAAGTCCTCGAAGAGCTGCCGCAGCTCCCGACCCAGCAAATCCTGCCGCGCGGAGATGTCGCGTCGATGAGGAATGCGCATGCCGCCGGTCTCTTTCTGATCCTGTCGGGTCATGGGGAATTAGGCCATCACATCACGGGCCACGTCACGGGCCACGTCACCGGCCACGTCACCGGCCACACCACGAGCCGATTGATGCACCGCCGCATGGCAACTTCAACTGCGGTTCCGATCATCTCGGACCGCTCTGCACGCGAAGCCACCTTCGTGTGGCATCCGCTTTCCCACGTTTCAATATGGGGGAATTCCGCAGCATCCCTGCGCGTCTTGCCGTATCTTTCATGACATCCCCGCCGTCGCGCAGGCTGCACCACAGGCTCAATCCCGATAGAGGCGGCTGGAGCCGTCCCCGACCGGTGGCTCTTCGGAAGAGGACTCATCTGTCCCCTGCCGAACCGTGTTGGGCGCCGAAAATTCGGCCATAACGCGGCGCAGCAGCGCGCGCTCCTCATCCGCCATGCGCACCTTGGCACGACGGACCATGCGACTGGGAAAATCGCGCACGCATTCCTGCGGAGAGAATTCCAGGATGTCATACCCGGGGAGAGGCTCGCACGCTGACGGCAAAGGCCGTTCCTTCGTCGACTGCATCTCTTTCATGCCGTCCTCCATCCTCGTCATCGCGAACACAACGCACCAGGTCGAAGCCGGTTCCCGGCGCGGCGATCTCACGACGGCGTGAGGCTGCGCGGCGACGGTCTGCGTCGCCCGAAGCCGAAGCCCTGTGAAAACGGACAGCGCCGGCCACCGCTCCGGCAAAAAAAAGGGCGCTCCCGGGAGCGCCCTTCTGCATCGCATCTACCGATCCCGTCACGGCTCGGGTCAGCGCCCGAGCGGAGGAATCAGCGGCACTGCACGCGATAGCTGTTGCCGTAGGCATCCCGCGCCCAGCAGGCCTTCGGGGTGGTCTCGGCGCCGATGATGGCGCCGGTGCCGGCACCGATGAGGCCGCCCACCAGGGCGCCCGTGCCGGTGCCGGTCGCAGCGGCGCCGATCGCGGCGCCCGCGCCGCCACCGATCAGGGCGCCGCCCACGGCGCGATCCTGACGGGAATACTCACTGCACCCAGCGAGAGCCAGCGCCATGGCGCCAACGATGAGAGCCGCTTTCATTGTCTTCTCCCTTCAGCACATCCCGCCCCCAGGCGGCAAAATATCCAGCCTAACCCGTCCGATGCCCCGCTGTTCGGGCTCCGCGGCGCCCACGGGGCGAAGGTGAGCGCCCACAGGAGAACACAGGGTTCGACGTTGCGGCATATAGCACATCCTCGCGCGATCCGGCCAATATCTGTCACCTTCGGCCAAGCCGCGACGATGCCCACGCCGCCGCGCCGTACCCCGCTCAGGCACCGCGCCGGCTGGACGAGGCGAGTGTGACATCCCGGATATCCGTGCCGTCGATGGTGATCCGACCTTCGCCCACGTCGTAGAAACGCGGCAGCAGCGCACACACGGTGGTTTTGCCCGCCCCCGACGGCCCGACGAAGGCCACCGTCTCCCCGGCCGCGATCTGCAGCGACAGATGCTTCAGCACCGGCCGACCGGGCGCATAGCCAAAGCTCACGCCCTCATAGCGGATTTCCCCCCGCACCGGGGCCGGGCCGGCACCCGGATCGCCGGCACCAAGCTCGCGGGCATCAAGCTCGTGGGCATCTTGCCGGTCGACCACATCGGGCCGCGTCTCAAGGAAATCGAGATAGGAGCGGAAACCGGCGATGCCCTTGGGATAGATCTCCACCACCGCCGCGATCTTCTCCAGCGGCCGGAAGAACACCAGCAGCAGGAACGACACGAAGCCGCCGTTGGACAATTCCCCCCCGGATCACGAACCAGGTGCCCGCCAGCATCACCACCACCTGCGTCAGGCGCATGCCCAGGTAACCCAGCGACATGTTGGCCGCCATCAGGCGGTATGCGGCGAGCTTGGTGCCGCGGTAGCCCGCATTGGCCTCCTCGAACAGGGCCCGTTCGTCATCCTCGTTGGCGAACGCCTGGACCACGCGGATGCCGCCCACATTCTCCGCGATGCGGGCATTGAAGGCGCCCACCCGGCCGAACAGGTCGTGGAAGTTCTATGTCATCTCGCGCCCGTAGTGGGTGGTGGCGAAGGCCACCAGGGGCACGATGGCGCCGGTGATGAGGGCCAGCGGCACATTCACCGTGAGCATCAGCACGAACGCGCCGATGAAGGTCATCACCGCCAGGAACACGTCTTCCGGCCCATGGTGGGCGATCTCCCCCACCTCTTCCAGATTGGTGGTGAGGCGGCCCACCAGATGGCCGGTCCTGTGGCTGTCGAAATAGGAGAACGAGAGCTTCTGCACATGGTCGAAGGCGCGCCGGCGCATATCGGTCTCGATGTTGATGCCGAGCATGTGCCCCCAATAGGTCACCACCGCCATCAAACCGGTGTTGACCACATAGATGCCCAGAAGCCCCAGCGCCGCGAGCACGATCAGGCTCCAGTCCCGGGGCGGCAGCAGATGGTCCACGAACACCGCCACCGCCATGGGAAAGGAGAGCTCCAGCAGGCCGGACACGATGGCGCAGGAGAAATCCAGCAGGAACAGCCCTTTGTACGGGGCGTAAAAGGTGAAGAACTGGTGCAGGATGCTCATGTCGCGATTGCTCTTTCCGTCGCGCGCCGCCATGCCCGCATGGCCGCCGCGCCCATGCGCCGCGATGGAGCGGCGTGTCGTGTGAAGGCCGCCGGCGGGTCGCGCCTCCGGTCGAAGAGGCGGGCTCCGCGCGCGGGTCGAGCGGTCCGCCCACCGGCGGCGACGAGGAGCTCTGATAGCGATGGCGTGTACGTGCGGATTGTCCATTTATCTTGAGCTTTGACGATTTATGTCCTGATATTGCGCTGCGTAGCAGACCGGAAGCCAAATCACGGCTGCCGCGCGACACTTCATAGGAATTCAAGACGATCGACTGCGCCGGCATCCTCCCGGCGATCGGACCGGCGCTCGCGGCAGACCCGGTTCCGACCCGCCGGAACGCGCGCCATCACGGAGCCGGAGCGGCGGACGACAGGAGAGACCCGAGCAGCACGGCGTTCCAACCGCGCATGACCTCTTCCATTGAGGGCATCACACTCCTCGATGACCTGCGCTGGCGCCGCTGGAACGGCGTGGTGGCCGATGTCTGGCACGTCCAGTGCGCCGCCGGCGCGCGCGGGGAATACATCTCGCGCGATGCCCGGCTGTTCGTGGTGCTCGATCGCGAGCGCGGGACGACGCAGGTTCAGCTGGCCGCCCCTGCCGCGCGCCGGTGCACATGAGCTTCGTGCCGGCCGACATGCCCCTGTGGTCGCGCATCGAGGCCGCCGGGGAGCTGCGGCACCTGGATCTGCATTTCGACGTGGCGACCTTGTCCGAGCGCATCGGCGAGACCCTTGACACCAGCCGCCTGGAGATGCCCCGGCTCGGCTTCATGGACGAGCGCATGCACGCCCTCGCCCGCCTGATTGCCGAGGAATGCACCGCGCCCGACGTCCGCCACGACCTTCATGGGGATGGGCTGGTGCTATCCCTCTTCATCGATCTGATGCAGCTTGCCCGCACGCCCGCGAACCGCCGCTCGACCCTCTCGGACCGGCAGCTCAAGCGGGTCACCGCGTTCATCGAGGACAATTGCCTGCGCAACATCCGGCTGCAGGAACTGGCGGACCTCACCGACCTGTCGCAATCCTATTTCAGCCACGCCTTCAAGGCCGCCACCGGCCTGCCGCCCGACCAACGGCACATGCGGGCGCGGATGCGGAAAGTGGAGCACCTGCTGGCCGATCCCGGCCTGCCGCTGCCGCAGGTGGCGGTCGCCGCGGGCTTCGCCGACCAGGCCCACTTCACCCGCACCTTCCGCCGCTTCTGCGGCCTCACCCCCGCCGCCTGGCGGCGCGCCCACCGCGCGTGACAGAGAGGCCCTGCATCGCCCTCGCCGGCGGGACCACGGGGGCGGCCCTCACAGCAGCGGGCGAACCAGCATATAGGCGCCCAGCGCGGCGAGACCGCCAAAGAAGACCTTGCGGAACAGCGTTTGCGACATGCGCAGGCGCGCGCGGCGACCAAGCTCCATGCCCAGAAGCGCCGGCAGAAGCGCCGCCAAGGACGCTCCCACAAGCGCCGGATCCGCGAACAGCCCCTGGGTGGCGCCCCCCGGCAAGGCGAGCGTCGCCGCGAGCGCGAAGGTGGACACAGTGAAGGTGAGGCCAAGCGCCTGCACCAGATCGTCGCGGCCGAGGCCCAGCGCCTGGAGATACGGCGCGGCGGGGATGACGGAAACGCCGGTGGTGCCGGTGACGAGCCCGGTCAGCAGGCCGATGAGCGGCGAAAGCCAGGATTCCAGGCGCGGCGGAACAACCAGAGCGAACCGTGTCAGGCCCAGCACCCCATAAAGGGCAAGAACCCCGCCCAGCGCCGGCAACGCCGCAGGCGAGGCCAGGCCGCCCAGGAACCGGTCCCCGAGCAGCGTGCCCACCACCAGCCCCACGCTCAGACCGATAAACCGGCGCGCGGTGGCCATGGGCCGGGCGCCGTAGGCAAATTGCCAGACATTGGTGACCGCGGACGGCACGACGATCATGGCGGCGGCATAAGCCGGGCTCATCACCAGGCTCAGAAGCCCGATGCCCGCCGTCGGCAGCCCCATCCCCGTGACGCCCTTCACCAGCCCGGCGACCACCAGCGCCAGCGCGCCGATCACCAAGGTCGCCGTCATCATGCCTTATGCCCTTCCCCAGACGCCGGCGGCAGGGTCAGAACTCCACGTCGAGTTCTTCCAGCTCCTCCGGCTCGTCAAAAGCGCCGGCGATCCATTCCTGCATGGCGGGAAGGGCCATGATCCGATCGCGATAGGCGGCGGTTTTGGCGTCGAGCGGGACGTCATAGGTGGTGAAGCGCGAGCACACCGGCGCGTACATGACGTCCGCGAGGCACGGCCGGGCGCCCATCAGGAACGGGCCGCCGTGGGCGGTGAGCGAGCCGCGCCAGATGTGCAGGATGCGGTCGATGTCCGCCTGCGCCCCGGCCCAGACCTTGAAGCCGGGATAACGCGCCTTGATGTTCATGGGCAGCGCCGAACGCAGATTGGCGAAGCCCGAATGCATCTCGCCCGAAATGGAGAGGCAATGGGCGCGCACCGCCCGGTCCGCCGGCAGAAGCCCGGCCTCGGGGAAGATTTCCGCAAGCACGGAACCGATGGCGAGGGTGTCCCACACCGTGATGTCGTCGAGCACCAAGCGCGGCACCAGGAACGAGGGCGACAGCAGCAGCAGTTCCGCCTTGGCGTCCGGATCGTCGACCGGCACGCGCTCTTCATCGAAGGCGAGGCCCGCCATCTTGCACAAGAGCCAGCCGCGCAGCGACCAGGAGGAGTAATTCTTGCTGGAGATGGTGAGAGTTGCCATGCTTGCCATGCGCCTCGCGCTGTTCCACGGACTTCGGGACGACGGGGTGATACCGTGGGTCAGCGCCTGCCGCACAAGCCCTGGCGGCGTCGACCCATCGACGGTTCCGGCGACGAAGCATATTGCAATGCACCACGCTCCGCTTCAATATCTCTCTTGACGGTACAACTGATCGGTCCACGAGGAAAGAACGAAAACACCCCTGCGACAATAACTTAAGGTTTCACGTTCGGCGCGCGGACACACCACGTCGAGGTGGAGCGGAAGGACGGTTCAGTCTTATGATCGGGTCTCCTCTGTGTTCGATGCTGTCCGCCAGCGCCGGAACCCCGCGGTACAGGACGCCATGATGTATCTGGCATATCAGACCCAGGCCGACCTCATGCGACCGATGCGGTTCGCAGCCGGGCTCGCGCGACAGACTCTCAACGGCCCGCTCGTCAATGGTTATGCCCATGCCGGCCTGCGCCATCTGGCGGCGGCTTATGAACTGGTGGAGCGCGCCGGCCTCAGCCATGGGCGACCGGATTTCGGCATCCGCACCGTCGAGGTCGGCAACCATGAAGTCCCGGTGACCGAGGAGAGGACCGCCGTCCTGCCGTTCGGCACCCTGCTGCGCTTCAAGAAGGACGTGACCGTGGCGCAGCCGCGAGTGCTGGTGGTGGCGCCGCTGTCGGGGCATTTCGCGACCCTGCTCGTCAATACCGTGAAGACCCTGCTGCCCGATCACGACGTCTATATCACCGACTGGCACAATGCCCGCGACGTGCCGCTTTCCGCGGGGCCATTCGGCTTCGACGATTATGTGGAGCACGTCATCCGCTTCCTGGAGGTGCTGGGACCGGGCGCGCACCTGCTGGCGGTGTGCCAGCCGTGCGTTCAGGCGCTGGTGGCCGCAGCGGTCATGTCCCAGGACAACAATCCGGCGACGCCGCGCTCGATGACGCTGATGGCCGGGCCCATCGATTGCCGCATCAATCCCACGGCGGTGAACAGGCTCGCCACCACCAAGCCCATGTCCTGGTTCGAACGCAACCTCATCTCGCGGGTGCCGCGCGGGTTCGCCGGATCGGGCCGGCGCGTTTATCCCGGCTTCATGCAGCTCTCGGCCTTCATCAGCATGAACCTCGGCCGCCACATGAAGGCGCATTTCGACCTCTACAACAGCCTTGCGGAGGGCGAGACCGAAAAGGCGGACGCTACAAAGAATTTCTACGACGAATACTTCGCCGTTCTGGATCTCGACGCCGATTTCTACCTGCAAACGGTGCGCTACGTTTTCCAGGAGTATCGCCTGCCCAAGGGCGAGCTGACCTATCGCGGACGACCGCTCGACTTCGGCGCCATCCGCCGGACCGCGCTGCTCACGGTGGAAGGGGAGCGGGACGACATCTGCGCCCTCGGCCAGACCGTGGCCGCCCAGGACCTGTGCAACAAGCTGCGCCCGCACAAGAAACGCCATCACATGCAGGCTGGCGTCGGCCATTATGGGGTGTTCTCCGGCCGGAAATGGGCGGGGCAGGTTTATCCCATCGTCCGTAACCACATCCTCGCCAGCGACTGAGCCGCCGGCCGGCACGCGGGGATGCCCGCATGCCGGCCCGACATCTCAGGCCCCCATGGCCGCGCATCCCCATGGCCGCGCGTTCCCTTGTCCGTGCTTTCCCTGGTCCGCGCGCCGGCAATCCCGGCAGGTGGCGATGGCCTTGGCGATGGCGATGACTCCCCGGAAGCGACAGCACGCCAGCCGGGCGGCGCATGCTGGTCCGTCCGGGGTTTGAACGCAGCCGCCGCACCTGCTGGCCGCCCCGCACCGGAGCTTGCCTTGACCCAGCCCGCCGAAGCGCGCCTGCGCGATCATCCGGACTTCGTCCTGTTCTGGATCGGCCGCGTGGCCTCCGCCCTCGCCTTTCAGATGCTGGGCGTGGCCGCCGGCTGGATGATCTATGATTGGACCGGCAGCGCCGTGGCCCTCGGCTTGGTGGGCCTGTGCCAGTTTCTGCCCATGCTGAGCCTGTCGCTGCTGGTGGGGCATGTCGCGGACAGCTTCGATCGACGGCGCATCGTCGTCATCTGCCTGGCAGTCGCCACCGCCACGCTGGCGATGCTCGCGGCCGGGCTCGCCGCCGGCGTGCTGGGCCTTGCGGGCCTTTATGGCGCCGTCACCCTCATCGGCGCGACCCGCGCCTTCGAGCACCCCACCCTTTCGGCGCTGCTGCCGCGACTGGTGCCCGGCACGGTGCTGCCCAAGGCGCTGGCGGTTTCCTCCTCGGCCATCCAGACTGCGACCATCATCGGCCCCGCCCTGGGCGGCCTCGCCTATGTGCTGGGGCCCATCGCCCCCATTGCCGGCGCGGCCGCCTGCTACGCTGCGGCGACGCTCGCCCTGCTCGCCATCCGCCGCCGGGTGCCGCCGGAGCGGCGCGGGCCGCTGACGCTCACCACCTTGCTCGCGGGGCTCACCTTCATCCGACGGCAGAAGATCGTGCTCGGCTCCATTTCGCTCGATCTGTTCGCGGTGCTGCTCGGCGGCGTGACCGCACTGCTGCCCATGTTCGCCCGCGACGTGCTCCAGGTCGGAGCCGAGGGCATGGGCCTCTTGCGCGCGGCGCCGGCGGTGGGCGCGACGCTGATGTCGCTATTGCTGCTGCGCCTGCCCCTGCGCCGATGGGTCGGGCCGTCCATGTTCGCGGCGGTGGCGGTGTTCGGGCTCGCGACGGTGGTGTTCGCGCTGTCGCAGAATTTCCTACTGTCGCTCTTCGCGCTGTTCATCACCGGCGCCGCCGACAATGTGAGCGTGGTGATCCGCTCCTCCCTGGTGCAATTGTCCACCCCGGACGAGATGCGCGGACGCGTGAGCGCCGTGAACTCCCTGTTCATCGGCACCTCCAACCAGCTCGGCGAATTCGAATCCGGCATGGTGGCCGCCCTGATCGGCCCGGTGGGGGCGGGGCTCGTGGGCGGTCTCGGCACCCTGGTGGTGGTGGCGGCCTGGATGCGCCTGTTCCCGGAGCTGCGACGCGTGGACGAGATGCCGCGCCCAACGGCTGGCGCACGGCCCAGGTGAGCGCGGAACGCAGCCGTCCGACGGCGTCCCCGTCGCCCGTTGCCGCCAGAAGGCCGTGTCGCTTCCGCCGGGTTTCGAAGGGGTGCCCCGCCAAACCCTCCGCGCGCCGCACCAGACAACAGGAAGCCGAACCGCCAGCGTGCCTGGAATACCCGGCCCGGTCGGCTCAAAATCACACGATCCGCTGGGCCACACCCCACAAACCCCGCCTTGAGGCCATCGATGCCGGCGCGGGCGAGAGCCCATCAAGGCACAACAAATGACGCCATTATGACGTTTTCATCTTTTTATTGAAATAGTTCATCTTTTTAATAAAAATACATATCTATTTAAAACCAGAAAATAAGTTATTCGCTATCTAAAAATCTTATGTCAACCGCCCATTCCGGCCGAATCAACTCCATTCACCGATACCGAACAGCACCTTCCGCTTCCATTTCATGCCGCTCGCACCAGGACGCGGCCGAATGCCCGTTGACGGCGCGGCTTTGCATCCGCATGGTGCTCCGGCCCGCACGACGGGCCCCATTCAGGAGGAGTGTCCCTTATTATGAGCGACTGGCCGGTACACGCGACGATCGACGGCCCCATCGTGATGATCGGTTTCGGATCCATCGGTCGCGGCACCTTGCCGCTGATCGAGCGCCATTTCGACTTCGACCATGACCGCATGGTGGTGATCGACCCGGTGGCGGAGCACCGCACCTTGCTCGATGCCCGCGGCATCCGCTTCATCCAGGCCGAGGTGACGCCGGAGAACTATCGCGAGCTGCTCACCCCCCTGCTCACCAATGGCGGCGGCCAGGGCTTCTGCGTGAACCTCTCCGTGGATGTGTCGTCGATCGCGGTCATGGAGCTGTGCCGGGAAATCGGCGCGCTCTATGTCGACACCGTAATCGAGCCGTGGAAGGGTTTCTATTTCGACGAGAGCATGGACAATGCCGCGCGCACCAATTACGCGCTGCGCGAAGGCCTGCTCGACGCCCGCCGCCGCAATCCCGGCGGCACCACCGCGGTGTCCACATGCGGCGCCAATCCGGGCATGGTGTCCTGGTTCGTGAAGCAGGCGCTGCTCAACATCGCCGCCGATACCGGCCTTAACCGGCCCGAGCCCAAGAGCCGCGAGGAATGGGCGCAATTCGCCCGCGCCCTGGGCGTGAAGGGCATTCACGTCGCCGAGCGCGACACCCAGCGCTCCCGCAACCCCAAAGTCATGGGCGAATTCTGGAACACCTGGTCGGTGGAGGGCTTCGTCTCCGAAGGCGTGCAGCCGGCCGAGCTCGGCTGGGGCACCCACGAGAAGGCGCTGCCGCCGGAAGCGCGCACCCATGCCGAGGGCTGCGGCGCGGCCATCTACCTGCTTTCGCCCGGCGCCGCCACCCGCGTGCGCTCCTGGACCCCGACCCCCGGCCCCCAATACGGCTTCCTCGTCACCCACAACGAAGCCATTTCCATCGCCGACTATCTGACCGTGCGCGACGGCGACACGGTGGTCTACCGCCCGACCTGCCACTATGCCTATCATCCCTGCAACGACGCCGTTCTGTCGCTGCACGAGATGTTCGGCAACGGCTGGCACTTCCAGGGCAAATGGAAGATCCTCGACGAGCATGAGATCGTCGACGGCGCGGACGAACTGGGCGTGCTCATCTACGGCCACGCCAAGAACGCCTATTGGTTCGGCTCCCAGCTCTCCATCGAGCAGGCGCGGGAACTTGCCCCCTATCAGAACGCCACCGGCCTGCAGGTGTCCTCGGCCGTGCTCGCCGGCATGGTGTGGGCGCTGGAGAACCCGAACGCCGGCATCGTCGAGGCGGACGAGATGGATTTCCACCGCTGCCTGAAGGTCCAGACCCCTTATCTCGGCCCGGTGATCGGCACCTATACCGACTGGACCCCCCTGACCGACCGTCAAAAGCTGTTCGCCGAGGATCTCGACATCGAGGACCCCTGGCAATTCAAGAACATCATCGTGCGCTGACGCGCCGCCATCGCTCAAGGCCCCGCTCCATCCGGAGCGGGGCTTTTTATTTGCGGGGGCGGCCTGATCGAAGGGGCCGGGTCGCGCGCCCAATGCGCCGGCTCCCGACCGTTCCGGGCGACCCCTTGGACGCTTGTCGCAGCCCCTCAGGAACGCAAAAAGGCCGCTCCCATCGAAGGAAGCGGCCTTTTTTCCGTCCAACGTCCATGCCCGAGACGCGTCGGCAATGGGCCGGCGCGTGCTGGAGCGGTATCGGCTCGCACGGGCTTCGCTGATCGTGCGGGACGAGCCGAAACCGCTCACCCTTTCACGCGAACCGCGATCCTCGGGGATTGCAGAGGCTTGGAGCACGACCGATCGAGCCGATGAAGGCGCCGCGCCGATGCCGCACCCCTCGGCACTGCACCGGCGGCCGGAACATCCGGCGGCCCGGCCGGCGACATGGCCCCTTGGCTCTCCTCAGGCCGAGCGGCGCACGTCGCCGGCGATCAGCTCAGCCAGCGAGGGACGGGCGGCTTCCACGCCCGTGGGGCTGATGAGGCCCCGCGCCCCGTCGAGCGCACCGGCCGTCAGTTCCAGGCCCAGCAGCCGGTTCCGATCGAACGGCCCCGGCATCCACAGGCCGCCGGTCTTGGCGCTGGAAAAGCCGAAGCGGGCATAATAAGGCGCGTCCCCCACGAGAATGATGGCGCCATGGCCCCGCGCGCGCGCCGCGTCCAGGGCGGTGCGCATGAGGGCGCCGCCAAGGCCGTCCTGGCGAAACCAGGGGTGCACGGCCAGGGGCCCCAACAGCAGCGCCGGCTTGCCGGGACCCGCCGAGACGTTCCACAGCCGCACCGTCCCCGCCAGCCGGCCATCCGGCCCGTGGGCGGAAAAGGCGAGCCCCGCCGCCGGCTCGCGCCCCTCGCGCAGACGCTCCGAAGACTTGGCGCGCCGCTCCTCGCCCAGGCACAGGTCGAGCAGGGCCTCGCGCGCGGCCACTTCTTCCACGGATTCCAGCACAATGTCAGTCATCGGCACCTCCCGTGCCAAAACCGAGACGTGAAGAACGCCGCCCCGGCCGCGATCGCGACCAGGCTCGCAAGACGCAAGCCCTTCTCAGGAACGGTGCGGAAGACGAGGGGGACACCCCCTCCCCTTGGATCCCGGACGGCACAGCCGGTGCCGGGGACGCCTGTTGCCACAGCAACGAGGGTCCGGGATGCCTGAAGCATCCCGGCTGCGGTGCCGCCAGCGCGGTCGAGGACCTGCGGCGGAACCGGTCCGCCACGGGCGGGCGGTTCAGATCACATAGGACTTCAGCGGCGGGAAGCCGTTGAACGCCACCGCCGAATACGTGGTGGTATAGGCCCCGCACGCCTCGATGATGATCTTGTCGCCGATCGACAGCGACAGGGGCAGCTCCACCGGGGTCTTCTCATAGAGCACGTCGGCGGAATCGCAGGTGGGGCCGGCGAGCACGCAGGGGGCGGTGTCGTCGCCGTCGCGCGGCGTGCGCAGCGGGTAGCGGATCGCCTCTTCCATGGTCTCCGCCAGACCGCCGAACTTACCGATGTCGAGATAGACCCAGCGCATGGCGTCGGTGTCGGACTTCTTGGAAATCAGCACCACCTCGGCCTCGATGAGGCCGGCGTTGCCCACCATGCCGCGCCCCGGCTCCATGATGGTCTCGGGAATGCGATTGCCGAAATGCTTGCGCAGGGAGGAGAAGATCGCCTCGCCATAGGACTTGGCCGCTGGCACGTCCTGCAGGTAGCGGGTGGGAAAGCCGCCGCCCAGATTCACCATGGCCAGGGCGATGCCCCGCTCCGCGCAATCGCGGAAGATGCGGGCGGCGGACGCCAGCGCACCGTCCCAGGCATTCACATTCTTCTGCTGCGAGCCCACGTGGAAGGACACGCCATGGGCGGCAAGACCCAGCCGATGGGCGTGCTCCAGCACCTCGACGGCGAGTTCCGGCTCGCAGCCGAACTTGCGCGACAAAGGCCATTCCGCCCCCGCGCCGTCGCACAGGATGCGGCAGAACACCTTGGATCGGGGGGCAACGCGCGCCACCTTCTCCACCTCTTCATAGGAATCCACCGCGAACAGCCGCACCCCCAGCTTGAAGGCACGCTCGATGTCGCGCTCCTTCTTGATGGTGTTGCCGTACGAGATGCGCTCCGGCCCGGCGCCGGTGGCGAGCACCATCTCGATTTCGCCGGTGGAGGCGCAATCGAAGCAGGAGCCCATGTCTTCCAGCGCCTTCAGGATCGCCGCATCGGGATTCGCCTTCACCGCATAGAACACGCGGGTGTCGGGCAAAGCGCGGGCGAACGCCTGGTAATTGGCGCGCACCACGTCGAGGTCCACCACCACGCAGGGGCCATCCTCTCGTCGGGTACGCAGGAACTCGCGGATGCGGTCGGTCATGGTGTCCTCCCCCGTGACCTGAAGCCTCGTGAAGCGCGGACGAGCCGCGCGCCGACAGGACGAACAAAGCCGCTTCCGCCTTCGACACGAAGGTGGAGTACCGGCCCAGTCGGGGCATGCACCAGCGGCGGAGCGGCGATGTGGACGCGCCGAGCCAAGCCGCGGGCCGTGCCCGCTTCGCCGGTCTTTCAACCGGCCGCATCATGGGACCGAACGGCAGCCGCTCATCCCGCCCGAGCATAGCCAGGAGAGTTGAGACGATTGCGCACGTTTGGAGAGGGAAATCCCGCTCCGCACGGCCGGCAAGATGTAGTGCCTCTTCAGTGCCGCCGACCTTTGGAGGGCCGACTGAGACCAAAAAAGCCCTTACGTCGTTGCTTCAAGTCACGTCCCCCGCATTGAGGAGCGGGGTGGGCCGGTTCCCTCCGGCTATCGGTCGTCCTGGCAGCTTTCCGGCCTCTTGTCCGGAGATCCTACCGACCGACACGCGACCACAGGCACGTGCGAATATGGGCGAGGGCGGATGTAGGGGATTCTCCCTGCCGACGCAAGCGGCAATTTGATGAAAATCAAGGCGACAATCTTCGCGGAGGAGCTCTAAAGTCACTCAACTGTTCATTGTACTCGCCGCTCCCCACAGGCTCTTCATGCGCGAAAATCGGATCCGACGCACCCTGTTTCAAACTGTCGTGTTGGGGCTGCTCTTGGTTCTTTGGGCTGGCGGTACCGCTCCGGCGTCGGCAGCCGAGTCGCGCCGACTGCCCGTGGTGGAAGGCTGGCTGCAGATGCCGCCCCGGGGCAGCATGATCATATTTCGATGCCAGTCGGCCAGCTGTGGGGGGCCGGACGCCCTTATGACCATCTATCGCCACCACGAGGTTCTGTCCGGGATCACACTCGAACTCTTCATGAAGCTCCAGGCGGACAACAACGCTGGCGACATCGCCCTCAATCCGGGGCTGAAATCGGTGGTGAGCCTACGCGCCATCTCAATGCAGGATGGGGTCCAGGTCTTCACCGCCTGGCAGGACCGCACTTACGGCGACGGCACCAAGATGTTCGCGCTGAACGGTCTCCTTCCCGGCCCCGCAGCGACGGTCACTGTGGTCGCAGTCGCCGGTTCGCGTGAACAGGTGTCGGCCAATTTCGAGGCATTTCTGCCCCAGCTCCCCCCTCTCACCCGCTGAACGGGCGCTGCGCCCACGCCCTTTCCGCCCCCCCTGCCCCGCCGCACCCGCGCTCGATCGCCGCGCACCCCTCACGCGCCCTTGATTGGCATCGATACAAGGAGCAGTGTGACATCATAATATGGAAAAAACGCAGGATCGTTTGCCCGCGATCCGCGCGCCGTCTGCAGGGTCCGGAATGAATTACGATCATTTCTTCGCTGAAGCCATCGACGCTCTGCGCAAGGAGCGCCGCTATCGTACCTTTGCCGAGATCGAGCGCGACGCGCGCCATTTCCCGCGCGCGGTGTGGCATTCTCCAGGCGGCCCCCGCGACATCGTCGTGTGGTGCTCCAACGATTATCTGGGCATGGGCAGCCACCCGGCCGTGATCGAGGCCATGTGCGGCGCGGCCCAGGCCCGCGGCGCCGGCGCCGGCGGCACCCGCAACATCTCCGGCAACAGCCATGAGATCGTGATGCTGGAGCGCGAGCTGGCCGATCTCCATGGCAAGGAATCGGGCCTCGTCTTCACGTCGGGCTACATTTCCAACGACACCGGCATCTCCACCATCGTGAAGCTCATTCCCGATTGCGTGGTGCTCTCGGACGAGCTCAACCACAACTCGATGATCGAGGGCGTGCGCCACGGCGGGCGGCAGAAGGCCATCTTCCGCCACAACGACCTCGACCATCTGGAAGAGCTGCTGCAGGCGGCGGGCGACCGGCCCAAGCTGATCGCCTTCGAGAGCGTCTATTCCATGGACGGGGACATCTCCCCCATCAATGGTATCTGCGATCTCGCCGAGCGCTATGGCGCCATGACCTATCTGGACGAGGTGCATGCGGTCGGCATGTATGGCGCGCGCGGCGGCGGCGTCGCCGAGCGCGACGGGGCAATGCACCGGGTGGACGTCATCGAGGGCACACTGGGCAAAGCCTTTGGCGTGGTCGGCGGCTACATCACCGGCAAGCGCGTCATCATCGATGCGGTTCGCTCCTATGCGCCGGGCTTCATCTTCACCACCGCCCTGCCTCCCGCGGTGGCGGCGGCCGCCGCCGCCTCCGTGCGCCATCTGAAGGACTCACAGGCCGAACGCGAGGGCCAGCGCGCGCAGGTCGCGAAAGTGAAAGCGGCCTTGGCCGCCGCAGGCCTGCCGCAGCTGGAGACCCCCACCCACATCGTTCCGGTGATGGTGGGCGACGCCAAGGCCTGCAAGATGGCCAGCGACCTTCTGCTGGCCGAATATGGCATCTACATCCAGCCCATCAACTACCCCACCGTGCCGCGCGGCAGCGAACGCCTGCGCATCACGCCCACGCCCTTCCATGACGACGCCCTCATCGCCCATCTGGCGACGGCGCTCTCGGATGTGTGGGAGCGGCTGGAACTGCCTTATGCCGACCGCGTGGTCGAGCGCGCCAATTCGCGACGCGTCGCCCTCGGCCCGGCCCCGATCCCGTTGCCGGTGGCCGGCGGCTGAGGCCATTCGTCAGACTTGAATGCAAAAATGCCCCGGCTGGTCCGGGGCATTTTCTTTGCGCAACCGCGTCAGGCTGCCGACGGTGCCACCACGAAGGCGACTCCGGTTTCCACCAGGGTCTTAAGACGCGAGAGGCCCTCTGGCCAGCCGTGCGCCACGGCCTTCGACGTCGCGGTTTCGCCACCAAATCCGTCATGGATGAGCGTGAGCTTGCAGGCGTCCGTTCCAATCGGCGTGATCTCCCATGTGACGCGGGAGGGCCTGTCCACGGCGACATCGGGCGCCCACTGCGCTGAGAACGTCATCACGATGCGCCGGGGGGGATCAATTTCCACCAGCTGGCCCTCGATCACCCGCCGCTCGCCCATGAAATATTCCCGCGCGCCGCCCACGCGCCAGTCGGTGCGGCTTGTCATGTTGAAATGCTCGTAGAGGGGGGTCTTGCTATCGTCCGTCAACACCGCCCAAAGGGCTTCGGGCGTGGCCCGGATGAAGAGCTCATAGACATGAGTCGGCACGGTAGACATGGGGTCGTTTGCCTCCAGTAGAGCCTTCAAGTTCGCCATGGCGGCCACCTGGGGCGCGGCGTAGCGCGAGATCCAGCGGTCGCTCACAAGCTGAATCGGCGCGGGATTGAGATAGTGATGCTTCTCCCGCCCCACCTTACGCGTGAGCACTAGGCGCGCGTCCTCCAGCACCTTGAGGTGCTTCATCACACCGAACCGCGTGAGCTGCGTCTGTCGCTCCAGCTCGCCCAGCGTCTGCCCGTCTTTTCCCTTAAGAAAATCGAGCAGCGCACGGCGCACAGGATTTGCGAGCGCCGCGAAAACATCGTCCATATGCTTATTATGTGCCGTTTTCATTACGTGTCAATATGGTCACGTAATTCGCAGCTTCGCTTCCGCAGGGCGGCCCGAGACGGCTTCGCCCCCCCCAACGCAGAGCGCCGCCGGATCTCGCGATCGGCGGCGCTCTGTTGGGGGGGACTTCAGCTCTTGGCCGACTGCTTGCGTTTGAAAGCACCCTTGACGTTGTCCCAAAGCTCGATCTTCACGCCATTGCGCTTCATGATCAAAGCCTGCTGGGCGACCGACAAGGTGTTGTTCCACGCCCAGTAGATCACCAGGCCCGCCGCGAAATGGGCCAGCATGAAGGTGAAGATGATGGGCATCCAGTTGAAGATCGCCTGCTGGGTCGGGTCCGGCGGGGCGGGATTCAGCTTCATCTGCACCCACATGGTGACGCCCATGATGATCGGCCACGCGCCCAGCAGCAGATAGCTGCCGATCACCGGAACCGAGCCCGGATCCCACGGAATGAGCCCAAACAGGTTGAAGATGGTGGTCGGGTCGGGCGCGGACAGGTCGCGAATCCAGCCGAAGAAGGGCGCGTGCCGCATCTCGATGGTCACGAACAGCACCTTGTAGAGGGCGAAGAACACCGGGATCTGGATCACAATCGGCAGGCAACCCGCCACCGGATTGATCTTCTCCTTCTTGTACAGCTCCATCATCGCCTGCTGCTGCTTCGCCTTGTCGTCGGCGTAGCGCTCGCGGATGGCGGTGAGTTCCGGCTGCACCGCCTTCATCTTGGCCATGGAGGCATAGGACTTATTGGCCAGCGGGAAGAAGATGCCCTTCAGGATCACCGTCACGATCAAGATGGCGACACCGAAGTTTCCGACCAGCTTGTAAATCCAATCCAGCACCAGGAACAACGGCTTGGTGATGAAGTAGAACCAGCCCCAGTCGATCAGCAGATCGAAGCGGTCGATACCGTAGGTCTTTTGGTAACCATCAACCACCTGCACCACTTTGGCGCCGGCGAAGAGCTGCGACGTGGCAGCGATGCTGCCGCCGGGCTCCACCGTCTTGGGCGCGGCGAGGAAGTCCGCCTGGAAGGTCTGGGTGCCTCCCAGCATGGCGCTGGAGAATTTGGCGTCAAACTTGACGCTCTGGTCGGGAATGACGGTGGCCGCCCAATATTTGTCGGTGATGCCGAGCCAGCCGCCGGTGGCGGAGAAGGTCTGCGGCTTCTCCTTGTCGACCTTGGCGTAGGTGACTTCCTGCAGGCCGTTGTCGCCGAGCACGCCGATCAGGCCCTCGTGCAGGATGTAGAAGCCGGCGGTTTGCGGCACGCCGTGGCGCGAGACCAGGGCATAAGGATAAAGCGTCACCGGGGCGGAGGTCTTGTTGTCCACCTCATCCTTCACGGCGAACATGTAATGGTCGTCCACGGTAAAGGTGCGGCGGAAGACCAGGCCGTCGCCATTGTCCCAGGTGAAGACGAGGGGCGTCTGCGGAGTGAGTGTACCGCTGCTGGATGTCCACAGCGTATCCGGCCCCGGCACTTTCGCCGTGGCACCGGCCACCGAGGTCCAGCCGAATTCCGCATAGAACGGGTTGGGCGCGCCCGAGGGGGAGAGCAGAACGATGTTCGGGCTCTTCGGGTCCACCGTCTCATGATACTCAGTGAGCAGCAGATCGTCGACGCGCCCCCCCTTGAGGGAGATGGAGCCTTTCAGCCGCGGCGTTTCGATGCGGGCGCGGGGGGTGGCGTCCACGGCCTGCTCACGGGTCAGCGGCCGCGTCACGGACGGTGTGGCACCGGCCTGCGGCACCGCTCCGGGCGCGGGCACAGTGCCGGGCGTGGGCGCCGTGCTCTCGGCCTTCTGCGCCTCTTGCTGCGCCGCGATGCGCTGCTGTTCCGCCGCCTGCCGTTGCCGCTCCGCTTGCGGCATGCCGAAGAAATATTGCCAGCCAATGAGAATCGCCACCGACACTGCGATGGCGATGATCATATTGCGGTTGTCACTCATGCCGAATGGCCTCCGTCGGCGGATGGCGCCAGGGGATCGGAACTGATTTGCGTTTCGCCATGGGAGGCCGAAGCCCGCCCGGCCGCGAGGTCGTCCCGCCGGGCACCGGCGCGCGTGGCCTTGCCGGAGGTTGCCGACGCGTCGTCGCGGCCAAATCCGGCGCCGCGACCTTTGCGCGGCCCGGCGGACCGCGACGGCGCATGTGATCCTGCCGCGTCGGCGGGGTCGTCGCCACGGCGGTCGGTTGCCGCCGCAACAGGTGCGCCACCCGCAGACGCCGGCGACGGACGTCGCGGCGCCCCCTGGCGCGGCGGACGCGCCGGATCATGCAGCTTGCGCAGCGCCCGACCAAGATCGCTCAAGAGACTGCTGAATGGCGCAGCGAGCGCCTGCTCGCGGGCCACCAGCACATAATCATAGCCAAGGCGCCCGGCCTCGGGCAGCACTTGACGCACCACCTCACGCAAACGCCGGCGGATGCGATTGCGCACCACCGCGTTGCCGGTCTTCTTGGTGACCGTGAAGCCGATGCGAATATCGCCCTCGTCACCGCGATTGCGGCCCTGAAGCAGAAAAGCGGAGACACCAGCGCGCTCCGCTTTCGCCGCCGCCAGGAAATCACGGCGCTTGCGGAGCTGATCCACGATCGGCACGGCTCCGCTCGGCCCGCCGTCAGGCGGACAGACGCTTGCGGCCGTGGGTGCGGCGGGCAGCGATGATCTTGCGGCCGTTGCGGGTCGCCATGCGCGCACGGAAGCCGTGGCGACGCTTGCGCACCAGCTTGCTGGGTTGATAAGTGCGCTTCACGGGTCTGTTCTCCGAATTCTTGGGTGGTCACGGCCAAGGAACGGCGCCCAGCACGGGAGCGGCTCGCGCCGCCACTGCCGCCTCGAGAAACGAGGTCGGCACGCAAATACCCACTGAGCTCCGGCCGCCAGGGCCGCCTGAGTTGGCGAGGCTTATAGGGGGGCGGCGGGCTTCCGTCAATCTCCGGAACCGGCCCAAACGCGGACATCGGCGACGCACGCCGGGCGCAGCGAGCCCAAACGGGCGGTTTCCGGCCCCGCCTTGCGCGCGGCGAGGGCACGGCGCATCAAGGGCGCGGCCCATCTTGCGGCCGCGCTTGCGGAGAGCCCCCTTGAACCTGATCCGCGTCTATCTGCGCACCCTCTCCCTGCTCGGGCCGCAGGCGAAGCTGGGCGCCCTGCTGGCCTTCGGCAATTTGGTCCTGGCCGTGGCGCAGTTCGCCGAGCCGATCCTGTTCGGCCGCATCATCGAGGCCCTGGCCAATGCCCAGGCGGCCGCGCGGCTGCCCTCTTTCGCCGATCTCACGCCGCTGCTCGCCGCATGGGTGGGCTTCGGGCTGTTCAACATCGGCGCCGGCGTTCTGATCTCGCTGCATGCCGATCGCCTCTCCCACCGCCGCCGGCTGGGGGTCCTCGCCCAATATTTCGAGCATGTGCTGCAACTGCCGCTCAGCTTTCATGGCGAAACCCATTCCGGCCGCCTGCTGAAGGTGATGCTGGAGGGCGTGGACGCCTTGTGGGGCCTGTGGCTGTCCTTCTTCCGCGACGATTGCGCCGCCATCTTCTCGCTGATCGTGCTGGTGCCGGTGGGGATCTGGGTCAACTGGCGGCTGGGGCTGGTGCTGATCGCGCTGATGGCGGTGTTCGGCCTCGTCACCGCCTACGTCATCCGCCGCACCGAGAGCATGCAGGTGCAGGTGGAGGAATATAATTCCGACCTCGCCGAACAGACCTCCGACGCGCTCGGCAACGTCGCCGTGATCCAGAGCTACACCCGGATCGAGGCGGAGGTCGGCGGACTTCGGGATACGGTGAACCGGGTGCTGGCGGTGCAGATTCCGGTGCTGTCGTGGTGGGCCCTGGTCTCCATGGCCACCAAGGCGGCCACCACGCTCACCATCCTTGCCATCCTGCTCGTCGGCACCTGGCTCTATGTGCACGGCCTCGCGGGAATCGGCGAGATCGTCACCTATGTGGCCTTCGCCAACATGCTGATCGGGCGGCTCGATCACACGGTCAGCTTCTTCAACCGGCTGATGATGTCGGCGCCGCAGCTCACCCAGTTCTTCGACGTGCTGGACACGGTCGGCGCCGTGCACGACCGGCCAGGGGCAAAGCCGCTGCCGCCGGTGACTGGGGATGTGGTGTTCGACAACGTCTCCTTCTCCTATGACGGCAAGCGGCCGGCGCTGGAGGACGTCAGCTTCCACGCGGCACCGGGCCAGAACTTCGCCTTGGTCGGTACCACCGGGGCCGGCAAGTCCACCGCGCTCGCCCTGCTGCACCGGATGTTCGATCCGCAATCAGGAGCCATCCGCATCGACGGCATGGACATCCGCGACGCCACCCTGTCCTCGCTGCGCAAGAGTATCGGCGTGGTGTTCCAGGAACCGCTTTTGTTCAACCGCTCCATCGAGGACAATCTGCGCGTCGGCAAGCCCGACGCCACCGAGGCCGAGCTGCGCGAGGCCCTCGCCCGCGCCCAGGCTTTGGAACTCCTGGACCGCAATCCGCTCGGGCTGAAGGCAGTGGCCGGCGAGCGCGGCCGCGCCCTCTCCGGCGGCGAGCGCCAACGCCTGTCCATCGCCCGCGCGCTGTTGAAGAACCCGCCCATCCTGATCCTGGACGAGGCGACCAGCGCCCTCGACGCCGCCACCGAAGGCAAGGTGCAGGCCGCCCTCGACGAGGTGATGAAGGGCCGCACCACCTTCGTCATCGCCCACCGCCTCGCCACCGTCCGCAATGCCGACCGCATCCTGGTGTTCGAGCACGGCCGTGTGGTGGAAGCCGGCACTTTCGACGAGCTGGTCCGCCTCGGCGGCCGATTCGCCGCGCTGGCGCGGGCGCAGTTCATGGTCGCGGCGGACCGCGCGAAAGGCCCGATCGTGGAGACCTGAACCACCGCGCGGCCAAAGGTTTTCTTGCGCCGTTCCAGACTTCGGCAAGAATGTGGCAGAGCTTGAACGCGCCTCGCGGCGATTTCAGCACCCATGACGATGCCGCGCCGCGGTTTCGACTTTCCCGCGACTGCGAAACCGGCTAGGAAAGAAGCCTTCAGGCGGGGGCCTCCTTCCAACACGAGGAGCGGAACAGGTTGGCGCGCTCGAAATCCCTTCTGGCCGCATCTGCGTTAGCTGCGCGTTTCGCGCGGTGGCGCACGCGGTTGAGCACCGCAACGGCAAAGCTCACGACCGGCATCATGCTGGTGGCTGGCCTTGCCGCGGGCACGGCGCACGCCAATCCGATCTTGCTGGTGGAGGCCGACACCGGCCGCGTGCTGGAGCAGCAGGACGCCGGCAAGCCCTGGTATCAGGCCTCCGTCACCAAGCTGATGACGGTCTATGTGGCGCTGAACGCGGTCAAGAACGGCCGCCTCACCATGGACTCGCCGCTCACCGTCTCCCCGCTCGCCGCCTCCCAGCAGCCATCCAAGATGGGCTTCAAGCCCGGCACCGTGGTCACCCTCGACAACGCGCTCAAGATGGTGCTGGTGAAGTCGGCGAACGACATGGCCATGGTGGTGGCCGAGGGCGTGGGCGGCTCCATGCCCGCCTTCGTGGACGAGATGAACGCCACCGCCGCCCATCTCGGCATGTCCGGCACCCATTATTCCAATCCCAACGGCCTGCCGGATCCCGGCCAGATCTCCACCGCCCGCGACCTCGCCATCCTGGCGCGGGCGCTGATCTATCATTTCCCCGAGCATGAGATGCTGTTCCGCATCCCGTCCATCAAGCTCGGCAAGGCGGTACTGCGCAACTACAACCGCCTGATCGACCGCTATCCCGGCGCCGACGGCATGAAGACCGGCTTCGTGTGCGGCTCCGGTTACAATCTGGTGGCCACCGCCACCCGCGGTGGCAAGCGCCTCATCGCGGTGGTGCTGGGCGCCCGCTCCGGTACCGTCCGCGCGGAGGGAGCGGCGATGCTGTTCGAGAAGGGCTTCCAGGCGTCCTGGGGCATCTTCGGGTCGGCCGCCCCCACCCTCTCCGCCATTCAGAACACCGGCGGCGAGCCGTTCGACATGAAGCCCTATGTCTGCGGTGGCAAGCGGGCGGCGACGGCCTCCGAGGCCGACGACGACGGGGCGAGCGTCAGCAGCAGCGCCATTTCCTTCGCCCTGGCGGCGGGGAACCCGACCATGCCGCGCTCCGGCGCCGATCTGCTGCAGACGCTGCCGCCCTCCATGCCGCCGGTGCCGGTCTTTGTGGGCACGCGCACCGCGCCCCAGGACCTCGGTTCCGCTTACGCCGCCGATGACGACGACAAGCCGAAAAAGAAGCCGGCGGCAGCCAGCGCAGCCACCACCAAGAAACCCGCGGACGCCAAAGCCTCCAAGACCAAGCCCGCCACCGCCTCCAGCGCAAAGCCCGCACCGAAGCCGAGCGCGAAGAAGCCGAGCGGCACAACGGAAGCATCGTCCGGCGGCACCAAGACCACCACGCAAGGTGCAAAGCCGGTCACGGCCTCCGCCGCCGCAGCGCCAAAGCCAAAGCTGTCACCCAAGCCCCTGGCCATGCCGCGGCCGGACCTCGATGCGCCGGCGGCCGCATCGGATCAAGCCGACGAATGACCGACCGGGGCGGCATGCTGCCGCCCCTTGCGAGCCGGGTGCCGGGTCTGCGACGACGCTGTCGGCGGGCTGTTGCGCGCGAAGCGGCCTCATGCCTTCCGGCCTGGGCTTGCTGGCGCCTTTGCTGGGGCTGATCCTGCCCAACCGGCGACCAGAGTGTTTTCCGTTCGCACCGGCCCCCGCCGTCTGCTCTCGGTTCTTGCATTCACGCACGTTCTTCATGTGGACCGGAATCCGCTGCGCTTGAAAATGCTCTGACGAGGCAGAGCGCGCCGGGGGGACCCGCTCGACCGTCTCCGATCACGCCCACGGCACCGCTCTACCCACCCTTGCCGCGTCAAGCCTCACCGAGGGCGCCCCGGACGCCCCGCGCGTAATCGTCAGACGATACGCCCACGAAGCGGGCGGCGCGCATGAGGCATGGGCGAGAGCCGAACCCGGAGGGGTAGCACGCCACGGGAGATAGGAGCAGGGCCACGGGGCCAGGGCCAAAGAGGCCAAAAGGGACCAAGGGGGCCAAGGGGGGAGCCAAAAGGGGGTCGCGCAAGCGCTTGGCCTCCTCGCACGGCGCCTGCTGCCTCCGGCATCCCCTGCCCGGACCGTCTCGCCCAGCGTCACCGAGGGATGCGCGGACCACCGGGATGGGCTAGTTTCCCTGCATGCCAGTTCCCGCTTCCGAAGACAGTCCCGCCCCGCCCCGCCGCGGCCCGCCGCCGCCGATCCCCGTCACCGTGCTCACCGGCTTCCTGGGCGCGGGCAAGACCACCCTGCTCAATCGGCTGCTGGCCGATCCGGCGCTGGCGGATACCGCCGTGCTCATCAACGAATTCGGCGAGATCGGCCTCGACCATTTGTTCGTCCGGCCGGTGGAGGAGGGCATCGTCATGCTGTCCTCCGGCTGCCTGTGTTGCACCGTGCGCGGGGATCTGGTAGCGGCGCTGGAGGACCTGCTGCGCGGCCGCGACAATGATCGCCTGCCCCCCTTCAGCCGGGTCATCATCGAGACCACGGGTCTGGCGGATCCGGCGCCCGTGCTCCACACCCTCATGACGCACCCCTATCTTGCGATGCGCTATCGCCTGGACGGGCTGGTGTGCGTCGTCGATGCGGTGAATGCCGCCGCGACCCTCGACGCCCAGGAGGAGGCGGTGAAGCAGGCGGCCATGGCCGACCGCCTCGTGCTCACCAAGACCGATCTTCTCGCCACCGCCGAGGACGCGCAGGCCCTCGACGCCCTGAAGGCGCGCCTGAAACGCCTCGCACCCGGCGCGGTGCTGCTCGACGTGGCGGACGCATCCGCCGCGACCCTGCTCAATGCCGGGCTCTACGACCCCTCCGCCAAGATCCCCGATGTCGCCCGCTGGCTCGCCGCCGAAGCGGTCGCGGCGGCCGCAACCGGAACGGATGAGGTTGAGCCCAACCACCACGACAGCCGCATCCGCGCCTTCACCCTCGCCACCGATGCCGCCATTCCCGCCGCCACCCTGGACCTGTTCCTGGAGCTGCTGCGCGCCACCCATGGCGCCAACGTGCTGCGGCTGAAGGGCATTGTGAAGCTGAAGGAGGACGAGACCACCCCGGTGGTCCTGCACGGGGTGCAGCATGTGCTGCATCCTCCCGTACGCCTTCCTGCCTGGCCCGACGACGACCACCGCACCCGCCTCGTGATGATCGTGCGCGATCTCGATCCCAAAGTGATCGAGCGCCTGTTCAACGCCTTCCTCGGCGTACCCGAGGTAGACGCGCCCGATCGCGCCGCCCTCACCGACAATCCGCTGGCCCCGCCGGGGCTGGCCCGATGACCGCCAGTGACACCCCCGACGCCGTGCTCTCCTGGTGGCGGCAGGCGGGGCGGGCGCGCTGGTTCGGCGGCGGACCGGACTTCGATGCGCAGGTGCGGACCCGCCTGCTGCCCACCCATGGGGAAGCCGCCGCCGGCCACCTCGATGGATGGGCGGCAGAAGCGAGCGGTGCCGCGGCGCTGCTGATTCTGCTGGATCAGGTGCCGCGCAACGTGTTTCGGGGCACCGCCCGCGCCTTCGCCACCGACGACGCCGCGCGGGCCGTCGCGGCGCGCGCCATCGCCCGCGGCTTCGATGCCGATCCGGCGCTGAATGCGGCGCCCAGCCTGCGCGGGTTCTTCTATCTGCCCTTCATGCACGCGGAAGATTCCGCCTGCCAGGCGCGTTGCGTGGACCTCTATCGGGCGGCGGGGGACGCGGACGGGCTCGCCTATGCCCTCATCCATCAGGAGGCCATCGCCCGCTTCGGGCGCTTCCCCCACCGCAACCCGATTCTGGGTCGGGCCATGACGGCGGACGAGCAGGCCTATCTCGACGCCGGCGGCTTCACAGGCTGAGGCGCGCGCGGATGCCCCCGGCGGCGGCGCGCCCGGTGGACAGGCAGGCCTGCAGAAGATAGCCGCCCGTCGGCGCCTCCCAGTCCAGCATTTCCCCCGCCACGAACACGCCCGGCACCGGCCGGAGCTGGAAATCGGCATCGACCGCGTCCCAGGCAATGCCGCCCGCGCTGGAAATGGCGCGACTGAGGTCCCCGGTGCCGGTCACCGCAAGCGGCGCCGCCTTGATGAGTCGCGCCAGAGCGCCGGCATCCGCCGGGCGGGTGCCGCCCATGGCCTCGCGCAGCACCCCCGCCGCGGCGGGGGAGAGCCCGGCCGCCTTGCGCAGCAGATTGGCGAAGGACAGCTTCGCCGGAGCCGCGGCGAGGCGGGCGGCCAGGGCGGTCGTGTCGAGATCCGGCCGCAGGTCGATGTGAAGGGTGGCGCCGCCGGCCGCCAGGGCCTCGCGCACCGGCCCGGACACCGCATAAATGGCGCCGCCTTCAAGACCGGTCTCGGTCACCACCGCCTCGCCACGGACCTGCGCCGACCCGCAGGTGACAGCGATGCGCTTCAGCGGAACCCCGGCGAACCGGGCGCGAAAAAGCTCCGACCAGGCGATCTTAACGCCCATGTTGGCGGGGCGGAAATCGTGCACC
Source organism: Xanthobacter agilis (assembly GCF_021730435.1). Taxonomy (GTDB): domain Bacteria; phylum Pseudomonadota; class Alphaproteobacteria; order Rhizobiales; family Xanthobacteraceae; genus Xanthobacter; species Xanthobacter agilis. The sequence goes on along the minus strand of NZ_JABWGX010000006.1, from coordinate 186,188 downwards.
TCCACCCCCCGCGCCCGCAGTAGGGCGGCCCATCCGCCATCGGCACCCAGGCGCGGCCAGGAGGCGCCGCCCAGCGCCAGCAGGGTCGCCGCCGGCGCCACCATGACATCGCCGTCCGGGGTGGCGAAGCGCAGCCGCCCCGCCCCGTCCCAGCCCTGCCAGTGATGGCGGGTGTGGAGCATCACCCCCTGCCCCGCGAGGCACCGCAGCCAGGCCCGCAGCAGAGGACTCGCCTTGAAGCTCCGGGGAAACACGCGCCCGCTGGTGCCGACGAAGGTCGGCTCGCCGAGCCCCTCCGCCCAGGCGCGCAGATCATCGGGAGTGAAGGCGGCAAGGGCCGGTTCCAGGCGCCCGGCCGCCGCCCCGTAGCGCGACAGGAAGCGGGGCAGCGCCTCGCCATGGGTCAGGTTGAGCCCGCCGCGACCGGCCATCAGGAACTTGCGCGCGGGCGACGGCATGCGCTCGAACACCGAAACGGCGGCGCCGGCGGCGGACAGGACCTCGGCGGCCATGAGGCCGGCCGGGCCGGCGCCGATGATGGCGATGGGTGTGGAAACCATGGGATGCGTGAACCCTCGGGCCGGCGCTGAATCAACGGCCCCGCCCCTCAACCGGCGCGAACAGGGTTTGCTCGGGCACCGAGCAGGCTGGACCTTGAAGCGTCTTCCGCGCGCCACGGCGCACGTCAAACCCTCTCATGACGGCATTCACGCTTTATTCCGCGCGCGGCCCGCAGCCTGATGAAAGCGCAGAAGACCCAACGCGCCGGGCCCAGCGCCCCAGGATGCTGCCGAGTGCTGCCGAGTGCTGCAAACGGCTCCCGGTGTACCCCCTTTTGCCGATCGCTTGAACCGAAAGCGCACGGACAGCGGCCCCGCCGGCGCATGATCCACCGCCGTGCACAGGAAAGAAAGGCGCCGCGATGGCCGGAAGCCGGCGCACGAAACCTCCTTTTAAGGTCGCGCGCCTATGCCTTGGAGGGTCCTGCGTTGCTGTGGATTTGCACCGATGTCGTCTTCGAACCAGCCTCCGAGAATGGTGAACTTCCCCTCGCTCCTGGTTTCGGAGGATGAGGAGTACGCCACCCTCGAAAATCCGGGTCGCTCCACGGTGCACAGCTGGATCAACGCCGATTTCGTGCCCAGCTGGCTGCGGCCCTTCACCCTCGACCAGAACACTCGCTTCACCCGCACGCCAGACCACTTTCTGCGCCCGCCGGAGGAGCCCCAGGCCCAGCCCGAGCCCGAACCGCTGCCCAGCTACGGCACGGCGGGGGCCTCGTGGCACTTCCTGGAAATGCCGCTGGACGTCCAGGAAGATGCCTTGCCGGTGCCGAGCGTGAAGGCGGACATCGCGGCGCTGGAGCAGGCCTTCTCCGACCTTCCCGCCCTGCGCGCGACGCGCGAGAACGCCTGGCCGGACGCCGTGGACAGCATCCACGACAACGCCCCCGCCGCCGAGGGCTGGAGCGTGGACGAGAGCGGCGTGGAAACCGTGCTGTCCTGGCACGACGCGCCCATGCCCGAACACCCGGCCGGTGATTTCGACGGCGCGGCCAACGCCGGTGCCGAAGCCCCCGGCATCCCGTCGGCGACCGTCACGGAACAGCTTGAACCCACCGTCGCGGCCATCCCGGCGCCGGCGCTCATCGCGCCGCTGCCCTGCGCGTATGAGACCATCATCCTGGCGCCGGCCACCCCCCTCCCGGCGGCCGAAGCGCCGACCGACCCGGTGGCTTGGGCACCCGCGCCGATCCCCGACGGGGACGGGGCCGCCACCGACCGGGAGGCATTCTCCTCGCCGGAGAACCCCCCGATGGCCTGCGAATCGGAGAGCTTGCCTGCGATGCGCGCCACGGAGCCGGCCGAAGCCGAGGCGCCGTCCGCCCCCGTTTTCGCGCCCGCATCCGACGACACCGGGCTTGCCAGCGCGACCCCCATCGGAACAGACGCCCTGATCGCCGAGGCGACATCGCCCCTCCCGCAAGGGTGCGAAGCCGCGACGGCGGCCGCCGAAGTGGCGCCCAGCACCGTCCTGCCGCAAGCTGACGCGGCAGCGATGGAGATCGGCGAAAGCCATGCGCTGACGCCGCAGGACGCGCCCGCGACGGCGGCCGCTGCGTTCGACGGGGATGGCATCCCCGGACAGGTCGGCCCGATGCTCGGCGATACGCCCCTTATCCAGCATCCGGAGCGCGCGCCGGAGACCCCGGCGGTCGAGGAGGTCGTGTCGGCGGAGATGGCGTCGGGCGAACCATCCGCCACGGACATAGCCATGTACACCGCCACCGATGACACCACCGACGGCGCCGACGACACCCATTCCCTAACCGACAGTCTCGCCGAGAGCCTGGACGACACGCCGCTGGACGGCACCTTGGCGCAGCTTGCCGCCGCCGCCCTGGAGGATGCCACGGCCCGCCTGGAAGCGGCGGCGCCGCAGGTCCGTGCCGCGGCGGAAGATGTGGCACCGGCCCATCTGCGCCCGCTCACCCGGATGATCGTGGTGGGCCGCCTCGTCCTGCCACCGGTGCGGGAACAGGACCTCGCACCACGCGCGCCGGAGGCCCCGGCTGCGGAGGCGGACGCCGCCACCCGTGCGGCCAGCCAGATCAGCGCCCATTTCGCCTGGCAACCCTATCACCTGAGCATCAACAGCAGCTCGCCCGCCCAGGCGACGGCGGAAGAAGCGACGGGCGCGACCGTCGCAGACACGGTGTGCGCGGCCCTGCCCACGCGCCCGACGCCGCCGGAAGCCCCGGCGGCTGATGCCGCCGGCGCAACGGCGGATGTGGCGCACAACCCCTTCGCCTACCACCTGCCGCCCCTGGACCTGCTGCGTGAACCGCCCCAGCTGGAGCCCGATTTCGAGCTGTCCGAGGAATTCCTCGACCAGAGCTCGGCCATGCTCCAGCAGATCCTGCGCGACTTCGGCATCCGCGGCGAGGTGATCGACGCCAATCCCGGCCCGGTCGTCACCCTCTATGAGTTCGAGCCGGCGCCAGGCGTGAAATCCTCCCGCGTGATCGCCCTCGCCGCCGACATCGCCCGGTCCATGAGCGCGGTCTCGGCCCGCGTGGCGGTGGTGGAAGGGCGCAACGTGATCGGCATCGAATTGCCCAACCGCCGCCGCGACACGGTGTGGCTGCGCGAACTGCTGGCGTCCCAGGAGTTCGAGGAGGCGCGTTCCAAGCTGGGGCTGTGCCTCGGCAAGACCATCGGCGGCGTGCCGGTCATCACCGATCTCGCCCGCATGCCCCACCTCCTGGTGGCGGGCACCACCGGTTCCGGCAAGTCGGTGGCCATCAACACCATGATCCTGAGCCTGCTCTACCGGCACACGCCGGAGGCCTGCCGGCTCATCATGATCGACCCCAAGATGCTGGAACTCTCCGTCTACGAGGGTATCCCGCACCTGCTCACCCCAGTGGTGACGGACCCCAAGAAGGCCATCATCGCCCTGAAGTGGGCGGTGAAGGAGATGGAGGACCGCTATCGCAAGATGGCGCGGCTCGCCGTGCGCAACATCGACGGCTACAACGCCCGGATGGCCGAGGCGCGGGAAAAGGGCGAGGTCATCACCCGCCAGGTGCAGGTCGGCTTCGACAAGGAAAGCGGCGAAGCGCTCTATGAAGAGCAGCAGATGGACCTCTCCGCGCTGCCCTACATCGTCATCATCGTGGACGAGATGGCCGACCTGATGATGGTGGCCGGCAAGGAGATCGAAGGCGCCATCCAGCGCCTCGCCCAGATGGCCCGCGCCGCCGGCATCCACCTCGTGATGGCGACGCAACGCCCGTCGGTGGACGTCATTACCGGCACCATCAAGGCCAATTTCCCCACCCGCATCTCGTTCCAGGTCACCTCCAAGATCGACAGCCGCACCATCCTCGGCGAAATGGGCGCGGAAACCCTGCTGGGCCAGGGCGACATGCTGTTCATGGCCGGCGGCGGGCGTATCACCCGCGTGCACGGGCCGTTCGTCTCCGATCACGAGGTGGAGCATGTGGTTGCCTTCCTGAAGGCCCAGGGCGGACCGGAATACCTCGAGGACGTGGTACAGGACGAAGAGGCCGACGGCCCGTCCGGCGGCGACGACGCGGTGTTCGACAAGAGCGAGATGGGCGAGGGCGGCGGCGATCTCTACGATCAGGCGGTGGCCATCGTCCTGCGCGACCGCAAGGCCTCCACCTCCTACATCCAGCGCCGCCTGCAGGTGGGCTACAACAAGGCCGCGAGCCTCATGGAGCGCATGGAGAACGAGGGCATCGTGGGCCCGGCCAACCACGCCGGCAAACGGGACATCCTCTCCTTCGGCCGCGACCGCGACGACGAGCGCTGACCTTGAATCCGGCGCGCTCCCGGGCGCGCCGGATTCAAGGCGAAGTCACCGCCTCCAGGCGGCTCAGGATGGCCACCAGCTCGGTTTGCCGCCCGATGCCGAGCTTGATGAAGATCGACCGCAGATGGCTGCGCGCGGTCTCGTAGGAAATCCGCTGGGCATCGGCGATCTCGCGCAGCCGACCGCCCCGCCCGATGGCATCCGCGAGGCGGGCTTCGGCCGGCGTGAGACCCAGATCGCACAGGTGCTGGGTGAGGTTCGGCACGGACGCGCCGAGGTCGCGCACCAGCAGCATCGCGCCGCCGGCACCAAAGGTGATGACTTCAAGCGCCTCGCAGCGTGGGCGAACCGGCACCGCCTCCGCATAGAGCGCGGGTCGGCCGCTGGGCCGGCGGATCAAGACACCGCGGGCCGGCATCCCGCCGGAGCCCGGAAGCGCGGCGCCGATGGCGCGCTGAAGCCGCGCGTCATCCTGCGCATGGGCCGCCCGCGCGCGGCGCGCTGAAACCGTCAGGCCATCCCCGAGCAAGCGCTCCGCGACCGCATTCACATGGCGGACCGCCCCATCGCCATCGAGCAGCAGCACGCCCCAGGCCAAGCGGTCCACCGCATCGGCAAGATCGCTGGAGAGGCGGCGGGCTTCCACCAGCGTGGTGGTGATGGAAACAGCCCGCCCGATATGCGCGCTCAGCCGGGCCATGCGGGCGATCTCGTCCTGCTGGAAGCGCTCGCGTGCAAGCGGACGGTGAACGGCGACCGACACCAGCCGACCGTCACGGCCGCCGACCAAAGCGGCCAGGATCTCGCCAATGCCATGGCGCCACAGAAATTCCCGATAGAAGGGATCGCGTCGGACTTCCTCCTCGTTCATCACCATCCGGTCGCTGCCCGTCGTTCCGGGCCTCATTCCGCGCGCGACAATGCGCTGGCCGGGGGTGTCGTGGCGCCACCAGAGGCGCTCATAGTCCGCCTGAACATCCACCAGGTCAGGGGAGACCAGGGAGCGCATGACGGTGTCCATCCCAAGCGGCACCATCGAGGTGCCGACCGCGCCAAAGGCCCCGGACATCCGTTCCAGCGCCTGCGGCCACTGCTCCGGCTGGAGCGCCGCCCCGTAGAGCTGCTCGATCACCTCCAGAAGATCAATCTCCGCCATGTCCGTCCCCTTGCCTCGCAAGCATAAGACAGGCCCGCGGCAACCCAAAACGAAGGCCCGGCGCCGTCAAGGTGCGGGCGGCGCTGGTGCGGGCGCACGATCCCAGCTTCCGGCAAGCTCCATGTGCTTGCCTCCCAATAATCATGGCCATCCCAACAGAACGGCATTGTGCGTGCCGCGATCCTGGCCCAAGCCATGTTGTGCTGCGTTGAGGCGGGGGAATGCCATCGTGTTTTACGCTATTGTGACACTTCTTGGCATTTTCACCAGAGGACTGGGCCTTCGCATTGTCCTTTGCTTCCTGCCTCCGATCGTCGCCGCGTGGACATTTTTCATTCTCCACCTCGTCAATTTGTATCAATTCCATCCAGAATCGTTCACGCCGACATTAGTCTTCGGCTTGCTGGGCATCGCCATCGGCAGCGTCATCGTCTGCATCCTGATTCTGACCATCGTCCCGCCCCTGCGGCGGATCGTCGACATCACCTCCGCCCTGCAACGCGGACAGACGGATTTCACGATCCCCTACCAGTCGCGGAAGGACGAGATCGGCGATCTCGCGCGCTCTTTCGAGATCCTGCGCGAGGGCCTCATCAAGACGGCCCGGCTGGAGGCCACCAACCGGGCCGAAGCCGACGCCAAGATCGCCCACGGCAACAGGATCGCGACCCTCGCGCGCGATTTCGAGGCGGTCATCACCAGGGTCGTCAAAAGCCTGACCGGCGCGGCCACGGAACTTCAGACCAGCGCCGCCAGCATGCTCGCCACCTCGCAGCAGACCCAGCAGCGGAGCAATGTGGTGGCCTCCGCGTCACAGGACGCCTCCGCCAACGTGCAGGCCGTGGCCGGCGCCACCGAGGAGATGACCGTTTCCAGCCGCGAGATCGGGCGGCAGGTGTCCACCGCGTCGGACATGGCGGCCGCCGCCGTGGACGAGGCCAATCGCACCGGCACCGTGGTGGATCGCCTGGCCAAGGATGCCGAGAAGATCGGCTCGGTGGTGGAGCTGATCCGCGAGATCACCGAGCAAACGAACCTGCTGGCCCTCAATGCCACCATCGAGGCCGCGCGTGCCGGAGACGCGGGCAAGGGCTTCGCCGTGGTGGCGAGCGAGGTGAAATCCCTTGCCGGGCAGACCGCCAAGGCCACCGAGGACATCTCGGCGCAGATCGCCGACATCCAGAGCGCCACCTCCTCCACGGTGGCGGCGATCCGCGGCATCAGCCGGTCCATCGCCGACATCAGCGAAACCGCGGCGGCGGTGGCAAATTCCGCCCAGCAGCAGGTGACGGCAACGGTGGAAATCTCCGACAACGTCCAGCAGGCCGCCATCGGGACCGGCGAGATTTCCAGAAACATCGCCGGCGTGGCCGACGCCATCGACCAGACCAGCGCCGTGGCCGGCAGCGTGCTGTCCTCCGCCAACCGGCTGGCCGGCGAAGCCGACAACCTGCAAAAGGAAGTCAGCCAGTTCCTGCGTGCCCTCAACCAGGCCTGACCCGCCTTTCCCACCGACGCGCGCGCCGGGATCGCGGAGACGCACCACGCCAAGCGTACCGCACCAGGGCGGTCCGCGCCGGTTTCAAGCCAGCGCTTGAGGGCCCCCGCCGGTCCGAGGGAGCGGACGCCGGGAGGCCCGCGCGCCGGAGCACCATCGCGTGCTTGCGCCAATCGGCCCTGAGGGCGGCACGTGGCCCCTGGGTCAGGGCGGGTGCGGCGCCGGGGTGCAACCCGCCTGGCGCCGACCGGGGCCGGCTGCTTCAGGCGCCGAGATGGCGCAGCGCCTGCGCATGCAGCGCGGGCGACGCCGCCGCCACCACCTTTCCATCGGAGCCGAGGCCCAGCGGACGCCCCTGCCAATCGGTCATGACCCCGCCCGCATTCTCCACCACCGGCACCAGCGCCATGAAATCATAGGGCTGAAGCGAGGTCTCCACCACGAGGTCGCAATGGCCGGAGGCCAGCAGCCCGTATTGATAGCAATCGCCGCCGAAGCGACGCATGGCACCCTTGCGGCTCAGCGCGTCATAGAGCGCCCAATCGTCCGGAGTGAAGAAGTCCGGCGATGTGGTGTAGATCCGCGCATCCTCCAGCGCCCCGCAGCCACTCACCCGGGCGGGTTCCCCATTGAAGGTGGTGCGGCCCGGCACCCCGACCCAACGCTCGCCAAGGGCGGGCACCTCGATGACCCCCACCTGCGGCTCCCCCCTCCGCGCGAAGGCGATGAGGGCCCCGAACAGGGGCATGCCGGTGATGAAGCTCTTGGTGCCGTCGATGGGATCGACCACCCACAGATGATCGTCGCCGCGGGTCAGGCCCGCCTCTTCGCCGAGGATGGCGTGTCCGGGAAAGCGCGCCGTGATCGCCGCGCGCAGCGCCGCCTCGATCGCCTTGTCGGCAATGGTCACCGGACTCTCGTCCGCCTTGCGCTCGAAGGCGGTGGTCTTGCGGAAGTGCGCGCGGGCCAGCGTCCGCGCCGTGTCGGCAAGCTCGGCGGCGAAGGCCGCGACCAGATCCGCATCCATATCGGTCATTGAATTCCCTCTCTGCGCGGGACGCCGGAGGATCCGCCCGCGGCCGGCAGCCCGGCTTTCTCCGGGCACCGTGCAACCACCCCCAAAAACCTCCATTTGCCACACAAAGCAATATTTGTTTGTGGATTTTCGTTGACTTTGACGCGCTCCAACGGGAATCATGTGGGGGTTCGCGGGCTCCAGCACCGTGCGCCGCCTCGTGAGCGCGCAGCCCGCCAGGGACCATTTCAGGGGATCTTCATGGCTGAGTTTCCGACCCAGGCCCAGGTCGTCATCGTCGGCGGCGGCATCATCGGCACGTCGACCGCCTATCACCTCGCCAAGCTGGGCTATAAGGACACGGTGCTCATCGAGCGCCACAAGCTCACCTCCGGCTCGACCTTTCATGCGGCCGGCCTCGTCGGGCAGTTGCGCTCCAATGCCAACATCACCCAGCTGCTGGGTGAATCGGTGAAGATCTACCAGACCCTGGAGCAGGAAACCGGGCTAGCCACCGGCTGGAAGATGAATGGCGGCCTGCGCCTCGCCTGCAACGCGGAACGCTGGACCGAGGTGAAGCGCCAGGCCACCACCGCCCGCTCGTTCGGCCTCGAAATGCACCTGCTGACCCCCAGGGAAGCCCAGGAGCTGTGGCCGCTCATGGACATCTCGGACGTGGTGGGCGCCGCCTTCCTGCCCACCGATGGCCAGGCCAACCCCTCCGACATCACCGGCTCCCTCGCCAAGGGCGCACGCATGAACGGGGCCCGCATCTTCGAGGATACGGAGGTCACCGGCTTCAAGGTGGAGGGCGGTCGCGTCACCGTGGTGGAAACCAGCCGCGGCCCGATCGCCTGCGAGATCGTGGTGAACTGCGCCGGCCAATGGGCCCGCGAGGTGGGCGCCATGGTGGGGGTCAACGTGCCCCTGGTCTCGGTGGAGCACCAATACATGGTGACCGAGCGCATCGCCGGCGTCACCTCCAACCTGCCGACCCTGCGCGATCCCGACCGCCTCACCTATTACAAGGAGGAAGTGGGCGGCCTCGTCATGGGCGGCTACGAGCCGAACCCGATCCCGTGGGCCGTTGGCGGCTTTCCGGAGAAGTTCAACTTCCAGCTCCTCCAGTCCAATTTCGATCATTTCGAGCAGCTCATGGAGCTGGCTCTGGGCCGCGTGCCCGCGCTCCAGACCGCCGGCATCAAGCAGCTCATCAACGGCCCCGAGAGCTTCACCCCGGACGGCAACTTCATCCTCGGGCAGGCGCCGGAACTCACCGGCTTCTATGTGGGCGCCGGCTTCAACGCCTTCGGCATCGCCTCCGGCGGCGGCGCGGGCAAGGTCCTGGCGGAATGGATCGTCGGCGGCGAGCCGCCCTATGACCTCTCGCCGGTGGACATTCTGCGCTTCGGCCGCAACCACCAGGACGTGAACTGGGTGCGCGCGCGGACGCTCGAAGCCTATTCCAAGCATTACACCATCGCCTGGCCCCACGAGGAGCATAAGAGCGGGCGCCCGCTGCGCCGCTCGCCCCTCTACGACCGGCTGAAGGCCCAGGGCGCCGTGTTCGGCGAAAAGCTCGGCTGGGAGCGCCCCAACTGGTTCGCCGCCGAAGGCGAAGACGCCAGCGACCATTACACCTTCGGCCGTCCCAACTGGACCGACGCGGTGGCCCGCGAGCACCAGGCGACCCGCGAGGGCGTCACCGTGTTCGACCAGACCTCGTTCGCCAAGTTCATGCTGATCGGCAAGGACGCCGAGGCGGCGCTCTCCTTCGTCAGCGCCGGCGACATGACCCGGCCCGTGGGCAGCCTCACCTATGCGCCCATGTTGAACGCCCGCGGCGGCATCGAGTGCGACCTCACGGTGGGGCGGTTGTCTACGACCGCTTATTACATCGTCGCCGGCACCGGCGCCGCCACCAAGGACTTCGACTGGCTGAAGCGCCACCTGCCGCAAGCGCTCGATGCCCACCTCATGGACGTCTCGTCCATGTATTCGGTGCTGTCGCTGATGGGGCCCAACGCCCGCAAGGTATTGGAAAAGCTCACCCGCGACGACGTCTCCAACGCCGGCTTTCCGTTCGCCACCCTGCGCACCATCAATCTGGCGGGCGCCCCGGTGATGGCGCTGCGCCTCACCTTCGTGGGCGAACTGGGGTGGGAGCTGCACATTCCGGTGGAATTCGCCGCCACCGTCTATGATGCCCTGATGGCGGCCGGCGCCGAATTCGGCATCCGCAATGCCGGCTATCGGGCCATCGAGACCTTGCGGCTGGAGAAGGGCTATTGGGCCTCGGGCTCGGACATCGGCCCCGACCACACCCCGTTCGAGAGCGGCCTCGGCTGGGCCATCAAGCTGGACGGGCATGCCCCGTTCATCGGCCGCGAAGCCCTGGAGCAGAAGAGGGCCGCGCCGCTCCGGAAGCGCCTCGCCGGCTTCACCGTGGACGACCCGAGCGTGGTGCTGCTTGGCCGCGAGACCCTCTATCGCGATGGCGAGCGGGTCGGCTGGCTGTCCTCGGGCGGCTTCGGCCACACCATCGGCAAGCCCATCGGCTACGGCTATGTGCGCCAGCCGGAGACCGGGCTCGACGACGCCTTCGTGCTGTCGGGACACTATGAGCTCGATGTGGGAACGGTTCGGGTGCCCGCCAAGGTGCATCTGGCGCCCCTCTACGACCCCGACATGAAGAAGATTCTGGCCTGACCGGCCAACGACCTCGCGGAAGCCGCAGCCCCTCCGGCCGTGGCTTCCGCCTGCCCCGATCCCCGCCATCGATCAACAAAGGAGGCTCAACCCGGTGCTTTCAAAATAGTCACAGAAAGCCACAAATTCGCGCAGGCAGGTTGGAAAAAAACAAAATATGCTCCACTTCATTCCTGACACGAATTGAAATTTCTGTTGAGTGAACGGCTTCGGAGTAAGCCGCCGATAAACTTCCAAAGGGGTTCCGCATGCTTCACACTCTGTCTCGCATCGCCCTCGCGGGCGTCGTCTCCATGGCGGTCAGCACGGCCAACGCCGCGCCCGAATCCAAGGATCCCATCAAGATCACTCTCAACGACTGGACCGGCGAGCTCCTCAGCGCCCACATCATGGGCGAGATTCTGAAGAAGGCCGGCTACAACGTGGAATATGTGCCGGCGGATTATCTTGCCCAATTCTCGGGCATGGGCACCGGCGATCTGACGGTTGCGCCCGAAGTGTGGGCCACCACCGCCCAGGAGGCCCTTGACGCTGCGGTGAAGACCGGCGGCGTGGAGAATGTGGGCTCCTCCGGCATGGAAGCCCGCGAGGATTGGTGGTTTCCCGAATACATGAAGGAAAAGTGCCCGGGCCTGCCCGATTGGAAGGCCCTGAAGAAGTGCGGCGCGGCCTTCGCCACCCCCGACACCGCGCCCAAGGGGCGCTATCTGGGCGGCCCGTCCACCTGGGGCGGCTATGACGAGGAGCGCGTGGAGGCCCTGGGCCTGCCGTTCGAGGTGATCCACGCCGGCACCGACGCCGCCATGTTCGCCGAGCTGAAGAGCGCCTACGAGCGCAAGGCCCCGATCATCCTGTGGATCTACACCCCCCACTGGGCGCCCATCAAGTACAAGGGCGAGTTCGTGGAGTTCCCGGCCTATGAGGCGGCCTGCTACGAAGATCCGGCCTGGGGCGTGAACAAGGAAATGAAGTACGACTGCGCCAAGCCGCGCGGCCCGATCTGGAAGGCGGTGTGGTCCGGCATGCAGAAGAAGTGGCCCGGCGCCTACGAAATCATCAAGGAATACAAGTTCGACAACCAGACCATGGGTGAGCTTGCCGCCCGCGTGGACATCGAGGGCCAGAAGGTGGAAGACGTGGCGGCGGACTGGGTGAGTAAGAACGAGCCCACCTGGAAGCCCTGGGTGAAGCCGTGACCGCGGCCTGAAGGGCGCTCCCTTGTCCTGAAACCAAGACCGCACCCGGGAGGAGACCGCTCCGCCCGGGTGCGTGCGCCGCCCCCTTCGTTTCCAAGGCCACACAGCCATGAGCCATCCCGTTCTCGCCTGTCGCGACGTCGCCAAGCTCTATGGGGCGAAAGCCCGGAAGTTCGTCGTCGACGGACGCCTTTCAGCCGATGCCGCCACCCTGGCCGAAGCGGGCGTCACCGCCGCCGTGCGCGATGTCAATCTTGAGATCCAGCGCGGGCAGACCTTCGTCATCATGGGCCTGTCGGGCTCGGGCAAATCCACGCTGGTGCGCTGCCTGTCGGGCCTCACCGCGCCCACCGCCGGCGCCGTGCTGTTCGAAGGGCGCGATCTGTTCAAATATTCCGAGAGCGAGCTGATCCAGATCCGCCGCCACCAGATGGGCATGGTGTTCCAGCATTTCGCGCTGCTGCCCCATCTCAACGTGCTGCAGAACGTGGCGTTCCCGCTGGAGGTCCAGGGCCGCACCCGCGCCGAGCGCGAGGCCAAGGCCCACCAGATGATCGAGCTCGTGGGCCTCAAGGGCCGCGAGGCCCGCTTCCCGAGCGAATTGTCGGGCGGCCAGCAGCAGCGCGTGGGCATCGCCCGCTCGCTCGCCGCCGATCCCGATCTGTGGTTCCTGGACGAGCCCTTTTCGGCCCTCGACCCCCTCATCCGCCGCGAGATGCAGGACGAGGTGCTGCGCCTGCAAGGCATGCTCAAGAAGACCATCGTCTTCATCACCCACGATTTCGACGAGGCGGCGCGCATCGCCGACCGCATCGCCATCATGAAGGACGGCAAGGTGGAGCAGATCGGCTCGGCGGAAGAGCTCGTGCTCACCCCCGCCACCGACTATGTGCGCGCCTTCACCCGCGAGGCGCCGCGCGCCAAGATCCTCACCGCCCGCGCCGTCATGCGCCCGGCCCCGGCCGACGCGCGGTTCGCCGGTCTGATCGATGCGCGCGCCCGCATCGCCGCCTTCGCCCATCAGGTGGAATCCACGGACGCGGTCTATGGGGTGGTGGACAACGGCCGCATCCTCGGCGCCATCGACCGGCTCGCCATGATCGATGTGCTCGTGGGCCGCGAGCCCCGGAGCGTGGCCGCATGACCATGGCGACCACCCAAGCGACCCGCCAAGCTACCCGCCAAGCGACCCACCAAGACGCCCGCCAGAACGCCCCCGAGCAGGCGCCCCCCGCCGCGCCCTTCCGCTGGCGCCGGCTGGTGTGGCCCGCGGTGGCGGTGCTCACCGCGGTGGTAGTGATGCTGCCGGCCGACCTGTTGCCGGCCTGGGCCGTGAAATATCCCGCGGCGTGGCACCTGCCGCTTGCGGCGTGGATCTCCGATGTCATGAAATGGTTGATGAACAGCGCCTCATTCGGCCTGTTCACGGTGCGCGACCTCACCCGCGCCCTCTCGGCCGTGCTCAACATTCCGCTCACCATGGCCAAGGCCATCTTCGCCACCGGCGTGATGCAGGGCGAAGGCTCGCAGGCGGTGCAGCTATTCCCGCCGATCCCCTGGTTCTCCCTGGTGATCGCGGCCACCACGGTCTCCTATGCCATCGGCGGGCTGCGGCTCGCGCTCGGCATGGCGCTCGGCCTTGCCTATCTCGCCGTGTTCGGCCAGTGGACCAGCGCCATGGTCACCTTCGCCTCGGTGCTGGTGTCGTCGATCATCGGCGCCATCGGCGGCCTGTTGCTGGGGCTCGCCTGCGTGCGCTCGCGCACCCTGGAGCGGCTGATCTCGCCTTTGCTGGACGTGGCGCAGACCATGCCGGTGTTCGCCTATCTCCTGCCCATGCTGATCCTGTTCGGCTTCGGGCCGGTGTCGGCCATGATCGCCACCATCATCTATGCGGTGCCGCCCATGGTGCGCATCACCATCGTCGCCATCCGCGCGGTGCCGGAGGAGATCGAGGCGCTGGGCCGCATGACCGGCTGCACCCGCCACCAGATCACCTGGAAAATGCTGGTGCCCTCCGCCATGCCCGCGCTCATGGTGGGCGTGAACCAGGTGATCATGCTGTCCCTCAACGTGGTCATCATCGCCTCCATGATCGGCGCCGGCGGCCTCGGCTGGGACGTGCTGGCGGCGCTACGGCGGCTCGACATCGGCGGCGGCCTGGAAGCCGGCCTCGCCATCACGGTGCTCGCCATCCTGCTCGACCGCTTCGCCCAGGCGCTCGCCTTCAACGCCCGGCGCAACCGGCGGGCCGAGCACAGCCGGCGGCGGGTGCGGCACGCGGTCTATGCCGCGCTGGTGCTGGCGGCGGCCGGCTGGCTCGCGGCGGCCCATTGGCCCACCATCGCGCCTTATCCGGAGGGCTGGCGGCTGTCCACGGCGCCGTTCTGGGGCGATCTCGTGTCCTGGATCAACATCAATTTCAACGGCCCCCTCGATGCGGTGAAAACCTTCATCCTGCTCAATATCCTGGCGCCGGTGAAGCAGTTCATGCTGGCCCTGCCGTGGCCCTGGGTGGTGGCGGTGACGGCCCTTGCCGGCTACTGGCTCGGGGGCGTGCGGCTCGCGCTCACGGTGGGCCTCATGTGCGCCTTCATGGCGGTGGTGGGGCTGTGGCCGGCAACCATGATCACGGTCTATCTGTGCGGCGTGGCGGTGATGATCTCGGTGCTGATCGGCGTGCCCGTGGGCATCGCCTGCGCCCAGCGCCCGGCGCTGCGGACCGTGGTGGAATGGATCATCGACACCCTGCAGACGCTGCCGGCGTTCGTGTACCTCATCCCCATCGTGATGCTGTTCCGGGTCGGCGACTTTACCGCCCTGATCGCGATCGTGCTCTACGCCATCGCGCCCGCCATCCGCTACACCGCCCACGGCGTGGCGCAGGTGTCGCCCCACCTGATCGAGGCGGGCGTCATGAGCGGCTGCACGCGACGGCAGATCCTCACCCGCATCCGGCTGCCGCTGGCGGTGCCCGACATGCTGCTGGGCCTCAACCAGACCATTCTCCTGGCCCTCTCCATGCTGGTCATCACCGCTTTGGTGGGCACCCGCGACCTCGGCCAGGTGACCTATGCCGCCCTCGCCAAGGCCGACGTGGGCCTGGGCCTGGTGGCGGGCCTTTCGGTGGCCTTCATCGGCATGATCGCCGACCGGCTGATTGCCGCCGGCAGCGCCCGGCTGAAGGCCCGCAACGGACATTGAGAACCGGCAGGGAACACGCATGAGCAGCAACGCCGCGGACCGCGTCCGCGCCCTGTCCTTCTGGGGCGGACCGGTCGATCCTCAGCCGCTTGGTGGCGGCATCACCAATTCGAACTTCCTGGTGGAGGACGGACCCCGCAAATATGTGGTCCGCCTCGGCGCCGACATTCCGCTGCACAATGTGATGCGCTTCAACGAGCGCGCCGCGGCGCTGGCGGCGGAGGCGGCCGGCGTCTCCCCCGCCTTGCGCTATTTCGAGCCCGGCCTCATCGTCATCGACTTCATCGAGGGGCGCACCTTCAGTGAAAGCGACGTGCGCGCGAACCTGCCGCGCGTGGTGGATCTGGTGAAGCGCAGCCATCGCGAGGTGACGCGCCACATCCGTGGCCCGGCGCTCGCCTTCTGGACCTTCCATGTGCTGCGCAACTATCTGGCGGCGCTGGCGGACCGGCGCCACCGCTTGGCCGCCGGTCTGTCCCGCCTCGCGCAGGTGACCGAACGCCTGGAGGCGGTGGCCGGCCCGACCGAGATCGTATACGGCCACAACGACCTGCTGCCGGCCAATTTCATCGACGACGGCACGCGGCTGTGGCTGATCGACTGGGACTACGGCGGCTTCAACACGCCCCTGTTCGACCTCGGCAACCTCGCCTCCAACAACGAGTTC
Source organism: Xanthobacter agilis (assembly GCF_021730435.1). GTDB lineage: Bacteria > Pseudomonadota > Alphaproteobacteria > Rhizobiales > Xanthobacteraceae > Xanthobacter > Xanthobacter agilis. Next base: position 170,402 of record NZ_JABWGX010000006.1, on the reverse strand, counting down.
GACCTCGCCCAGCGCCGGGAGCTGCTGCGCCTCTACTACGAGCGCGAGCCCGACGACGCCTTGCGCCTCAAGTTCCAGGCCCTTTTTGTCGCGTCCCTGCTGCGCGAAAGCCTGTGGAGCATGATTTCGGAACTCGAGTCGCAGATCGCGTTCGACTACCGCGCCTATACCACCACCAACCTCATCCGCTTCGAGCGCGCCCTCGCGGATTTCGAGGCGATGATCCGCTGAGAACCGGCGGCGCGCCGGCCCCGCACCAGGGGGCCGGACCGCCCGCATATGCGCCAACGGTCACCGCCGGAGCCATCGGAGCCGGTCGCGCCCGTGTGGCGCCGCCCGTTTATGGCGCGGCCCTTGGCGCCGCTGGCGCAAGGGTCTAGAGCGTTCTCCCACACGGCGGGTCGGGCCGGGGGCTGGAACATCCCCCGGACGAGAACCGGCAACCGCTCACGGTGAACCGACGGGACCTGGGTAACATGCGGATCGCGATCGCGGGATTGGGATATGTGGGCCTCTCCAACGCGGTTCTGCTGGCGCAGAAGCACACCGTGACGGCGCTCGACGTGGATGCCGCCCGGGTCGCCAGCATCAACGCCCGCCGCTCCCCCATCGTCGATCCCGACATCGAGCACTATCTGGCGGAAAAGGAGCTCGACCTCACCGCCACCCTGAGCCCGCAGGAGGCCTTCGCCGGCGCGGCCTTCGTCATCGTCTCGACGCCGACCAATTACGATGTTCACACCAGCCATTTCGACACCCACTCGGTGGAAGAGGTGATCGACACGGCGCTCCGGATCAATCCGGAGGCGACCATCATCATCAAGTCCACCATCCCGGTGGGCTTCGTGCAGCAGATCCGTGCCCGGCTCGGCCGCGACAACATCATCTTCTCCCCGGAATTCCTGCGCGAGGGTAAGGCGCTCCACGACAACCTCCACCCCTCGCGCATCATCGTCGGCGACCACACCGAGGTCGCGCACACCTTCGCCGGGCTGCTCCAGGACTGCGCCATCCGCAAGGATGTGCCGGTGCTGTTCACCGGCCCCGGCGAGGCGGAAGCCATCAAGCTGTTCGCCAACACCTACCTCGCCATGCGGGTGGCCTTCTTCAACGAGCTGGACAGCTACGCCCTCGCCTTCGGCCTCGATTCGCGGGAGATCATCGGCGGCGTCAGCCTCGACCCGCGCATCGGCGGGCACTACAACAACCCCTCCTTCGGCTATGGCGGCTACTGCCTGCCCAAGGACACGCGGCAACTGCTCGCCAACTATTCCACCGTCCCGCAGAACCTGATCCGCGCCATCGTGGACGCCAATTCCACCCGCAAGGACTTCATCGCCGAGCGCATCCTGGCGCTGGCGCCCCGCCATGTGGGCATCTACCGGCTGACCATGAAGGCGGGCTCCGACAATTTCCGCGACAGCTCCATCCAGGGCATCATGAAGCGCATCAAGGCCAAGGGCATTCCGGTCACGGTCTACGAGCCGCAGTTCAAGGACGCCCATTTCTTCAATTCGCCGGTGGAGCGCGACCTCGCCACCTTCAAGGCGAACGCCGACGTCATCGTCGCCAACCGCTGCACGGACGAGCTGGCCGACGTCGCCCACAAGGTCTTCACCCGCGACCTGTTCGGATCGGACTGAACGGCCCGGCGCCGGCCGCCTTCTTCACGGCGCATTGTCCGGCGACATGGCGGAACGCCACGCGCCACGCGGCCCCCGCCGGACCGGCGATCTCGGCGCGCACGACCGGCGGCGACGGCCGCCCCACGACCGGAAAGCAGAGAGAACGCATGAAGGGTATCATTCTCGCCGGCGGCAGCGGCACGCGCCTGCATCCCCTGACCCTGGTCACCTCCAAGCAGCTGATGCCGGTCTACGACAAGCCGATGATCTATTACCCGCTGTGCGTGCTGATGCGGGCCGGGATCACCGAGATCCTCATCATCTCCACCCCCCAGGACATGCCCCAGTTCCAGCGCCTGCTGGGCGACGGCAGCCAGTGGGGCATTTCCTTCTCTTATGCGGTGCAGCCCTCCCCGGACGGGCTCGCGCAGGCCTACATCATTGGCGCCGACTTCGTGGCGGGCGAGTGCTCGGCCCTCATCCTCGGCGACAACATCTTCTACGGCCACGGCCTGCCGGAACTGCTCCAGCCCGCCGCCCACCGCACCGAGGGGGCGACCGTGTTCGCCTATTATGTCAACGACCCGGAGCGCTATGGCATCGTGGAGTTCGACGCCGAGGGCCGGGCCCTGACCATCGAGGAGAAGCCCAGGCAGCCGCGCTCCAACTGGGCGGTCACGGGCCTTTACTTCTACGACCCGAGCGTGGTCGAGATCGCCGCCAACCTGAAGCCCTCCGCGCGCGGCGAATTGGAGATCACCGACGTCAACCGCGCCTATCTGGAACGGGGACAATTGCAGGTGGAGAAGATGGGCCGGGGCTATGCCTGGCTCGACACCGGCACCCACGACAGCCTGATCGACGCCGCCACCTTCGTGCGCACCCTGGAGCGTCGGCAGGGCCTGCGCATCGCCTGCCCGGAAGAGATCGCCTACCTGTCCGGCCGGATCGACCGCGACCAGCTCCACCAGCTGGGCCAGAAGCTCGGCAAGAGCGATTATGGCCGCTACCTGATGCGCATCGCCGAAGAGGGCGTTTGACCCTCCGTCCCGTGACGGGGACGGCAGGCCGGTCCCCATCGCGCGGGCGATGACACGCGCCCCAGACGGGTGTCGCGACCAAGGTGTCGCGGCCGATGGCCTCAGGACGACCTTGCGTTGTGCGCGTTCGGGTTGCTACACGGGATCTGCAGTGGTTGCAGGCGTGGCTCCGGCGGATGGCTCTTCTTCGCACCCTTCTTGACGCACCCGAACAGCTTCTCGCCGCCCATGATCGCCTGCGGGCCAGCGGCTTTCCCATCATCACCATCATCAATGCCCGCTCCGCGCTGGATGCCCGGGTGTGGCTGGGCACCTGGGCGGACGCCCGCCAGCGGGTGATCATCACCGCGCCCCAGGCCGACGCCGAGGCCGCCCTCGCGGCCTATCGCGCACGCCTGCCGTCGGGCGGCACTACGCGCCGATCACCGGTGTTGCGGCTGCCCGGTTCAGTGCGCGAGGCGCTGCCGGTGGCGGCCCAGCTCTCGGAGCGGCAACCGAAGCTCGCGCTCGCGCTCACCTGCGGCATCGCGGACATGGTGGAAAGCCTGCTGGATCCGGCCCTGGCGCAACCCTTCGTGGGCTTGGCCCTGCAAGGGCTGGTGCCGGTGGACGACGCCGAACGCCGGGTGATGGCCCAGATCGCCGCCGGACGGCGGGTGCCCCTGCTGCGCGGCCCGTGCGAAGGCATCCTGTTCTACATGCTCGAGGCGCGACCCGAAACACGGGGCCGCTTCACGCCCAATGCCCGCCTGAACGGCCGGGCCAGGCGCAGCCACGAGGTGGACCTCGCCTGCGTCGAGGCCCGCCTCGTGGTGGAAATCGACGGCCGGGAGCATGACGCCCCGCGCCGCCGCCGCATGGACGCGGACAAGCAGCGCGACCTCGAAGCCGAGGGCTACCGCGTGACCCGCTTCAGCAATGCCACCGTCATCGAAAACCCGGTCGGGGTGTGGCGGGACATCGCCGACACCCTTTCGCGTGCGGCCCAAAAGGGAGCAGGAGCCTGATGTCACACCCCGCCTTCCCCCGCGCGGACCTCTCCCGGTTCGCCCCCCTCGCCGCCGGCGATCTGCTGCTCGCCTACCTCGGTGGCCAGAAGACGGCACCGACGCTAAAGGCGCTGGCCGACAAGCTCAAGGACCTGCTCGGCGCCGAACCGATCGTGGCGGCGGCCTCGGAACTGGCGGAGCGTGGCCTTGCCACCCTCGAGGCCAAGCCGAAAGGCCGGAGCCGGACCCAACCCAATCCCGCCGACGCCAAGGTGGTGCTGACCGACGCCGGGCGCGACGCCGCTTCGGCCCTGCTCGGGTCCGGCCCCAAGCTCACATGGCCAAAAGTGATGACGCAGCGCCTGCTGCCGCTGTGCCTGGGGCTTGATCCAAACGGGGCATCGACACGGCTCGCCAAGCCGAAGGAGCGGCAAGCCGCCATCATCGCGACCGCCTTCGGCCTGCCCAAGGAAACCATCGGGCTCAACGCTGTGTGCGAGGAACTGGTCTGGCGGACGCTGAAGGCGGGGCTCGGTCCCCTGCTCGGCACGAGCCGGATGCCGATCATCAAGACGCTCGGCATCACGGAATGGGTGATCCTGGCCGGCCTCGGCGGTCTTCCGGAACACCGCCCGGTCCGCGAGAAGGACAAGACCGAGGTTTTGAACGCGCTCACCGGTGCCGCCGTGGGCCTGCCCGAAGCGGACGATAAGGCCGCCGTCTTCCGCGTCCTCCGCCTGTCGCTCGCGCGCGCCGGAGGGATGGGCGCGGCGTCGCCACATCCCACGCCAACGCCCCCACCAGCCGCAACGCCCACCGTCAATGGCGCCGACGGGGCGGGCTTCGCGGAGCGGGTGCGGCAGGTGGCGGCGGCGCTCACCACGCCCCCGTTCCAGGGGCGCGTCGCCATCGCCCAGGTTTATGACGCCTATGGCCGCGAACACCCCGACGCCGGCTCCCTGCAAAGCTTCAAGGCGCGCCTCATCGCCGCCGCTTATGCCAACCTTCTGGAGCTGGGCCGGCTCGACATGCCCGAGCGCATGGATCGCGACCTCCGGCTGCGCAGCGAAGCGGCCTGGGGCCGGGACTGCGTCCATTTCGTCATCACCGGTCGGAGATAGGCCAATGCCCCTCACATCCGCCTTTCTCGATGCCCGCAACGACGACCTGTTCACCACCATTGCCAATTTCACCAATGCCCGGGAATTGACCGAGCTGAATGTGGGCGAGCATCAGAAGGAGGCGCGGAGCGCCATTTTCGATGCCATCGTCCACGCGCTGAAGCTCAGTCCGAGCCCTGGCGCGCGCATCGCCCTCATCAAGGGCGATGCCGGCTCCGGCAAAAGCCATGTGCTCACCACCACGCTGCGCGACTTCGCCTCCATCACCGAGCATCGTGCCTATGCCGTCTATCCCGCCATCCTCCAGCTGACGGCGCCGGTCACCATCGCCACTTACGACGTATGGTTGCTCGATGCGCTCATCCGCGAACTGTCGGCCCGCCATTTCGGCGACGAGGCGGGCCTGAGCCCGCTGCGGCGGCTCGCGGACAAGCTGCTTCAGGCCTATGTGGAAGAAGCGACGCAGGCCACGTTCCAGGAGGAGATCGAGGACCTCGAAAGCGACGGGGAAATCGAAATCGCCCTCAAGATCGGCCAGAATATCGCACGCGAGGCGCGCGCCTGGAGCGCGGAAGGGCTCGACCCCGGCCTCGTCGGCGCCATCCTGCTGGCCGGCTTCAACGACCCCTCCGCCCTCAACTACCTGCGCCATGGCCACGCGGACAGCCGCCTCGCCCCCTTAAGGCTGCCGCCCATCGCCACCCCGAGCCAGCGCATCGACGCCATCCGCAGCCTCAGCCGCTTGGCGCAGCTCGTTCACGGTTGCCTCGTGCTGGGCTTCGATCAGGTGGAGAACACCACCCGGCTGGGAGACGAAGGCCTGTTCGTCCACGCCCTCACCCAGGCGGTCCGACTGGTGGAAAGCATCCCCAATTGCGCGGTCGTGCTCGCCGTCGTCTCCGATGAATATGACGACATCACCGACGGCGGGCGTGGCGGCCGGGCGCTCGCCATTTCCGATCGCGACCGCATCGAGCGCGAGGCACCGTTCCCGGTGCTGTTGGGCGCCTGAGCCCCGGATTTTCGCCGGGAGGTGGTGGCCAAGCGGCTGTCCCTGCTGCGGACACGCGCCCATCTGCCGGCCGCGCCCGGCTCCCTGGAGCCGCTGCCGCCGTGGCTGATGCCAGCCATCGAGGCGACGCAGAGCATCCGCGCCGCCCTGCGCCGGGTGTCGGAATTCCGCACCGACGCCATGAAGCGCGGCCGCCTGCCCTCGGAAAAGGAATTTCTCGGCACCATCGTCCCGCCCCCGCCAGCCGCGCGGGAGATGGACTTCGCCAAGTTGTGGGAGGATTTCAAGGACCAGGGCGCCACCACCACCCGCCGCCTGCTCGACACCAAGAAGGCCGAGCTTCTGGCATGGTGGGCCCACGAGGCCAGCCGCGAGCACGTCACGGCGGACCCTGCCGAGGTGCGCGTCACCCATCTCGGCGATGATCTGCGCACCCCCGTCATCGACATCCAGCTCCAGCAAAACGGACAGGTGATCGAGCGCCGCGAGCTCGCTCTGTGCGAGGCGCCCAACCGCAACCAGAAGCTGGCGGACCAAATCACCCGGTTCCTGGAGGCGAGCGACGGCGCGATCCCGTTCGCCTTGCGTACCAACGGCTTCGCCAAGAGCCCCACGTCCCAGGTGGCACCGGCGCTGCGCAAGCTGCGCGCCATCGGCGGCGATGTGCTCTACCTCAACGACACCGAATGGGACACCCTGGCGCGGGCCCATGATTTCTTCGCCCGCTGGCAGCACGAGGCCGGCCTCATCACCTGGCGGCGCGATGCCCAGTGGCTGCGCCGCCTCGTCGCGCCGCTGCTGCCGCTCATCGCACTGCCCGAGGTGATCGCGCCCGACCGCGACGGCGACCGCGCGCAGCCCCTGCCGCCGGTGGGGGGCGCGGGAACGGGAGCGACGGGCAAGGAGGGGCCGGTTGCGGTGAACGGGACCGCCGCGCCGTTCCCCGTGCTCATCGGCGCCACCGAGGCCAGGGAGGCGGTCTATTGGGCGCCCTATGCGCCGCCGCCGGGGCATCTCAACAATTTCTCCGTGCTGGTCACCGGCGACGCCGGCTCGGGCAAGACCCAGACCATCCGCGTGCTCATCGATGCCGCCTGCCGCGAAGACCTTGCCGTGACCATCTTCGATTTCAAGGCAGATTATTGCGGGCCGGATTTCTCCGGGCCGCTCGGCATCAAGGTGGTGGACGTCCGCGCCCAGGGCCTGCCCTTCAATCCGCTGGAGCCGCCGCCGCGGGGCGCATCGGGAGCCCAGCCCATCGAGCACGCCTATGAGATCGCCGGCATCCTCGCCCGCGTGTTCCGCCTCGGCGCGGTCCAGGAGGCGCGCCTTAGGGAGGCCATCTGCGCGGCCTATCGCGAATGCGGGGTGGATCCGCAGGAATGGGTTCAGCCGGACACCATCGCGTGGCCGAGCTTCAATCGTGTGGTCGATCTCCTGGCCGAGGCCGGCGACAACGGTGCGCTGGTGGGCCGCCTCGGCGCGCTCAAGGATTTTCGCCTGTTCGGCACCGGCGGCCCCTCGCCCAACCGCGCCGCGGAATTCTTTCAGGGCCGGGTGTGCCTGAAGCTGTCCACCCTCCCCGGCGACGACATCAAGACCGCCATCGCCGAAATCCTCATCGTGCAGCTGCACGGCCACCTACTCAGGGGCGAGCAGCCGCGCCGGCTCACCCGCCTCCTGGTGTGCGACGAAGCCCACCGGGTGAAGGATTCGCGTCGCCTGGAGCAATTGGCGCGGGAGGGCCGGGCCTTCGGCGTCGGCATCGTCATCGGCACCCAGTTCCCCGGCGACATGCCGTCCGACATGGCGGGCAACCTCGCGACCCAATTGTTCCTCATGAACAACCAGGCCCAGCACCGGCGCGCGATCGCGCTTCAGGTCTGCGGCACCGTCTCCAGCCCCAAGGCGAAGGCGCTCCTCGACCGGCTCGGGCGGATGCGGCCGTTGCAGGGCCTGTTCGCGAACCCGCATTACGGCGCGGTGTTCGTGGACATCGTTCCGCACTACCAGAGGACGCCGGAGCCCGCGGTGTCATGAAAAAGGGCGGGGCAGCCCGGCTGCCCCGCCCGAAAACCGAGATGCGTGGGACCCGCCTCAGACGGCGGTGTTGATCCACTGCACCAGCTTGGCCTTGGGGGCGGCGCCCACCTGGCGGGAGGCGATCTTGCCGTCCTTGAACATGAGCAGGGTGGGGATGGACATGATGCCGTACTTGGACGCCGTCTGCGGGTTCTCGTCCACGTTCAGCTTCACGATGCGCACCTTGCCGTCGAGCTCGCCGGAGACTTCTTCCAGGATCGGCGCCACCATGCGGCACGGACCGCACCACTCCGCCCAGAAATCCACGATCACCGGCGCGCTGGACTTGAGCACGTCGGCCTCGAAATTCTGATCGGTCACCTTTTCGACGGCCATGGCATACCTCGTAGGGGCAGAAGGGGAAAACCACTGAATCTTGCTCAGGAACGTAGGGATCCCCTCCCCGTCCCGTCAAGCGGCGTCACGCCGAGGTGAGCACGGCAAGGCTCGCGAGGGCGGCGGCAAGCTGCCGGTCGTCGAGCACGAACACGCGCGGCTCCGCCGTGTAGACAAGGCGCGCCTCCACCGCCCGCCCGGCAAACACCTGGGACAGCGCCGCCCCATAGAGCGCCAGTTGCGCCACGTGGCTCCGCGGCACGTCGCCAAGGCTTTTCGGGGGGGTGCGATCGGTCTTGAAGTCGGCCACCACGATGCGATCGGACCCGATGGCGAGGCGGTCGATACGTCCGTTCACCGCGACCCTGACGCCGCCGGCAAGCTGGACATGACCGGCCACCGGCAGCTCCGCCCGGCTGTGCGGGCCGAACAGATCCGCAAGCGGCGCATGGCCCAGCACCGCCAGAACCTCGGCCAGGATCTCCCCATGGATCGTCCCGTCGAGGCCGTGGCCGGCATGGCGCAGAAGGCGCAAGCCCGCCGCGTCGCGCCGGTCGGGATCGAGATCCGGCAGGCCGGCCAGGAGGCGATGCACCAGATCGCCCCGCACCAAGGGGGAGAGGCCGGCCGCCGCGCCGGCGTGGGGCACGGCAGGCGCCGCGTGCGAGGGCCGCAGGATCCGCTCCGGCGCTTCGTGGGGCGGCGGCGCCGCGAAGACGAGGGCCGGGGCGGCCACAGCTTCCGGCCCCCCATCCGGCGCGCGTGGAGCGAGCCCGAACACCCCGCCGCCCTTGCCCCAGCGCAGCACCGCGCCTTCGAAGCCGAAGGCCGGCACCGTCTCCGCCTCGGGCGCGAGGGCCTCCCGCACCAGCTCGTACCAGCACCCTTCGGGCCGGGCATGATCCTTGTCCTTGGCCGGTTGCCGGGTCTCGGCACCGCAGACGACGAGAGCATCCTCGGCCCGGGTGAGGGCCACATAGAGCAGGCGGCGATATTCATCGAGATCGCGGGCGGCGGCGGCGGCGCGCGCCTCGGCAAGCGCCGGGGAATCTTCCGCCTTGCGCGCGGCCAGCACCGGCACCTCCCGCCCGCCGGCGGACAGGCGCAGGAAACCGCCGGAGGTGCGCGGCCGGGGCAGGTCCACGGTGTCGGCGAGAATCACCAGCGGCGCCTCCAGCCCCTTGGCGCCGTGCACGGTCATCACCCGCACCTCGTTGCGCCCGCTCTCCATGTCGCGCTTGGTCTCGGCCCCGCCGCGACGCAAAAAGGCGAGGAAACCGGTGAGGCTTGCCGGCTCCGTGCCCTCGTACGTGCGGGCGAGGGTCATGAACTCGTCGAGCACGTCCGCCGCCTCGGGCCCGAGACGCGCCAGCATGGCCCGCCGCCCGCCGTCGCGGCCGAGCACGCGGGCATAGAAATCGAACGGCCGGAGCCCAAGCGCCTCCGCCCGCCATCCGGCAAGCTGGAGCGCGGCGGCCCGCGCGCGGGGGTCGGGCGCGGCCGCCAGGACATCGCCGAGCCGGCCCGGTCGGCCGGGACACAGCGCCATGAGATCCTCGTCCGTGAGGCCGAACAGGGGACTTTTCAGCACGCTGGCAAGGGCAAGGTCGTCGTCGGGGGACAGCAGGGCATCGCCCAGCGCCATCAGATCGAGGGCGGCGATGTGCTCGGCCACCACCAGCCGGTCGGCGCCGGCCACCGCCACCTCGGCGTCGTTCAGCTCCTTCAGGGCGCGGATGACGGCCTCGAACACCCGGCCGCGCCGGCGCACCAGCACCAGCACGTCGGCGGCGCGCATGGCCCGGCCGCCGCGCGAGGGCATGGCGAGCCCGGCGCGGATGCCGGCCTGCACGAAGCCGGCGATGCGCTCGGCCAGAAGCGTCACCGGATCGTCGCTGGACACCGCGTCGAGCGGCCGGCGCCAGTCGTCCACCTCCGGGGCGGGGCTGGGCACGGTGGTGGGCCACAGCTCCACCAGGGCCGGCGCATCGGCGCGGATGGCCGCGTGCACGGGGGCGGACGAATCGAGGGTGAGGCCGGCGCGGGCGCCGGCACCGGAAAAGATGCGGTCCACCGCCTCCAGCACGCCGGGCGCGGAGCGGAACGAATGGGGCAGCGTCACCTCCTCGAAAGCGGCGGCGCCGGCCCTCAGGGCAAATTCGGAACGCATGGAGCCGAAGGCGCGCGGGTCCGCCCCCTGGAACGAGAAGATGGACTGTTTTTCGTCCCCCACCACGAAGATGGTGCGCTGGACGCCGGGGCGCGCGCCCTCGCCCGAGAAAAAATCGGAGGTGAGACCATGCACCACCTGCCATTGGGCGGGGCTGGTGTCCTGCGCCTCGTCCACCAGCACATGGTCGATGCCCTGGTCGAGCTTGTAATGCACGAACGAGGCCGGCACCTGATTGAGCAGGCCCGAGGCCCGCGCCACCAGGTCGTCGAAATCGAGCAGGCCGCGTTGGGCCTTCTCCCGCTCGTAGCGCCGGCACGCCTCGGCGCCCAGCACCAGCGCCGCCTCGGTGCGCTCCAGGATGCGCGCACCGCGCAAGGCGCCCTCCAGCGCCGCGAGGCGGTCGCGCTCGGCCTTCATGCGGGCGAGGAGATCGGGGTAGGTGTCGGCCACGAACTTGGTGGCGAGGCTGCGGTCGGCGCGCGGCGCGCGCTCGCTGGTGAGGAAGACGCTAAGATATTCCGCGCGCGCCTCCTCCGGATCGCCCGACTGGTAGGCGGCGAGCAAAGCCGCGGCGCGGTCCTGGTCGGTCTTCTTGTCGGAGGTGGCCAAAGCTCCGGCCGCCGCCTCCCATTCGCTCCAGGGCAGATGGGGGCTGTCCAGCATCTGCGCTTCCAGCTCGGCCACACCGGCCCCATGGGGCACGCCCAGGGCGCGCGCCAGCCCGGCGCGGCGCGCGGCGGCGCTCTCGCCCAGGGCCGTGATGCGCGCGCGCTCGGCGATGGCGGCATCCAGCATGGCGGTGATGGACGAATCGGAAAGATCAGCCATGAGCTGCGCCAGCGCCCGGCCCAGCTCCCCTTCCGGTGTCCCGGTGGCCTCGATGATAAGCTCCTGGCGGATGCGGGCCATCAGCTCGGCGCGACCCACCTCGTCCAGTTCGCGGAAGCCGGCCGCCACCCCGGCCTCGAACGGAAAGCGATGCAGCAGGCCGCCGCAGAAGGCGTGGATGGTCTGGATCTTGAGCCCGCCGGGCGTTTCCAGCGCCAATGCGAACAGCCGCCGCGCGCGGGCGCGCAGGGCCGGCGTCACGCGCGCGCCGGTGGCCGCGACCAGCTCGGCGTCGAGCCCGGCATCATCCAGCCCCACCCAGCGGCCGAGGATGAAAAGCACCCGGTTCGACATGTTGGCCGCCGCCGCCTTGGTGTAGGTCAGGCAGAGGATGCGGGCCGGAGCCACGCCGTTCAGCAGCAGGCGGATGACGCGGCGAGCCAGCACATGGGTCTTGCCCGAGCCGGCATTGGCCGAGACCCAGGCGGAATGGGCGGGATCCGACGCCAGGGACTGGCGGCGCGTGGCCTCGGCCTTGGGACCGGTGGCGGTGGTCACGCTCATTGCTCCTCCTCCCCGCCGAGGGCCCATTCGCGCACCCGTGCCAGATGATCGTAATCGCCGAAGCCGCCCTGCCACTGGGGCGCGGCCAGCGAGCGATAGCCCTGCGTCTCGTCCTCGAATGCCGCCAGCAGCGAGATGAGCCCGGAGAGCGCGGTGTCGGCCACGTCGGCCGGGGTGCGATCCTTGTAGCGGATGGGCTTCTCCTCGCCGCCGGTGGCGCCGCCCCTCAGCTCCACATAGGTGATCTCGGAGACCGGTAGCGGCGGCACATCGCGGAAGGCGCCCTTGGCGGCCATGGCCGCCTCCAGCGCGAGCTGAGGCGAAAGCGAGGCCACCTGCCTGGCGCTCGGCGCGGTGCCGGTCTTGTAGTCGAGGATGGCGAGGCTGCCGTCGCGCTTCACCTCGATGCGGTCGGCGCGGCCGGCAAGGCGGAAGCTGCGTTCGCCCAAAGGCAGATCGAGCTGGCCCGGCGTCTCGGCGACGATGGCGTCGCAATTGGCCCGGCGGCGACGCTCGAACTCCACGATGAAGGCCGCCACCCGCTCGAACCGCGCCCACCACACCGCGTGCTCGGCCGGAAACACCGAAAGCGGCGCGAACGCCTTGCGACCATGCTTGAGGAGCTCGCCCAATGCGTCGGGCGGCAGCGCCTTCGGAAAGGCCATGGTGAAGGTGCCCAGCGCCTCATGCAGGGCCGAGCCGCGCTCGGCGGCGCCGGGGGCCGCATCAAGCGGGTCAAGCGGCTTGAGGCCGAGGACGTGGCGGGCGAAAATGGAATAGGGATCGCGCAGAAAGGTCTCGATCTCCGTCACCGTCAGCCGCCGGGGCCGAAGCGCCAAGGGCGGGGCCGGGGCCGGGCGGCTGGCGCGGGGCACCGGCGGCGCCACGTCAAGCGCCACCGCCGCCGTGCGCCACCGGGCACCGCGCCCACGGGCGGCCTCCGAAAGCGCGGGCCCGAGCACGGTTTCAAGCCGCTTCAGGAAGCGCGAGGGCACGCTTTGGGTGCCGCCCACCTTGGCGGCATAGGTCAGCACCACCTCGGGCGCGCCGAAGGCCTGCACGAAATCGTGGGCGGACAAGCCGATGCGCCGCTCGGGCAGATCGAGCCCGAGGTCAAGCCGCATGGGCCGGCTGAGCCAGGGATCGGTCTCCCCCTGCTGCGGCCAGACCCCTTCCACGAGCCCCCCCAGCACCACCCGATCCACCCGCACCAGCCGCGCTTCCAGCGGTCCCAGGATGCGCAGGCGCCCATGGGGCTCGCCCACCGGGCGCACCATGGCATCGCCGATGAGGGCGGAGACGGCGTCCGCATAATCCGCAAGGCTGAGGTCCGGCCCGTCGCCGGCCGCCTCCCCCACCGCCACGAACGCCCGCGCCAGCGCGGCCATCGCCGGATCGGCATCATTTTCGTCGAGCGGCCCGGCGATGGCCGCGATGGCGGCGCGATGGGCCGCCACGAGATCCGACAACGGCAGCGGTCCCCGCCGCTCGGCCAGGGCCAGGAGCGGCGCCAGGGCCGCATCGAGCTGGTCGACCAGAAGCGTCGCCCGGTCGAGGGCGGTATCGGTGAGGCGGCGGCGCGGATCGCCGCTGCGGAACCCATCGGGATCGCAGGCCGCGAGCGTAGCCCGCAGCCCGGCCACGCCGGCTCGCGGACGCGGCCCCCGCAGGGCGGCCAGCTCCAGCGCCGCCAGCGCCTCGCCCTTCAGGTCGTCATCGAGCCCGAAGCGGGCCAAGGGATGGCTCAGGAGCGCGAACAAGGGCACCGGAGCGCACGCCTCGGCCGGCACCCGCGCCACCAGCCGCGCCAGCCGGCCCATGGGCGCCTCGGCCAAAGGCGTGCCGGCGGAATCATCCACCCTCACCCCGAAGCGCGCCATCTCCGACACCACCCGGCGGGCGAGGTCCCGGTCGGGCGTCACCAGAGCCGCCGTTTCACCGGGCCGCTCCAGGCTCTCGCGCAGCAGCAGGGCGATGGCGAGCGCTTCCTGCCGCGGATCGTCCGCCTCCACCACCGTCAGCCGCGTCGTGGCCTCGGCACGCACCACCGGCGGCAGGCGCTCGGGCAGGTGCGACCAGAGGTCGGACGTTTCCGCCTGCCGCATCGCCTCGCTCAGCAGCCGCTCCCGCGCGCCGGCGTCCGCCAGCGCCGTCACGTCGGCGCGGGTGATCTCCAGGGTGCGCAGCAGCTTCGCGAGGCCGTATTGGGGATGATCCGGCGCCCCCTGGGCGGGATCGAGAAGCAGGGTGAAGGCGCTGTCCTCCATCTCCTGATCCAGGCCCGGCAGCACCACCGCCCCCTTCGGCAGACGCGAGATGGCCTTCAGGAGCCGCGCGGTGGCCGGCATGGAGCCGGTGGAGCCGGCGGCGATCACCGGCCCGGCGGCCGCGCCCAGGGCCGCGAGCCGGCCCGCCTCCGCATCCACCAGCCCATCCCGCCGCACCGCCGGTTCCACCCGCTCCGACGCGGCGAGATAAGCGTCGAAGCCGGCGCGGGCGATGCGCACGAAGTCGAGGCTGATCTCGAAATAGGGGTCGAGCTCGCGCGGGGTGAGCCCGTCGAAACGCGAGAGCGGCACGCCGGCGGTGGAAAGGTCGTCGAACAGGCGCGCCAGCTCGTCGGCGAGGGCGAGGGTCGCGGCGGGACCGGCCGCCACCGCCGCGCGCCCCTCCCCTTCCTTCAGCGTCTGCCGCCAGCGGGCAACCAGAGAGGCCAGAACCAGCCGGCGATGCACCGGGGCGATGGCGTGAGGTGCCGCCAGCAGCGGGGCATCCTCGGAAAAGGCGAGGGCGTCCTCGTCCACATCGCCGAGCGGCACGATGCGCGGCAGCAGCAGCGCCGGCGTCCCGGCTTCCGCCAGCAGCGCCTCGCCGAACAGGCGGCAGGCGCGGCGGGTGGGCAGGAACACCGTGGCGTCGGCCAGCGCCAGGGACAGGTCGGCCGAAGAATGGTCGGCCGAAGGAGGGGCTGACCTGGGCTCGGGCCGGGGCGCGTAGCCCGCGATCAACCGCCCGTCCAGGAGCGCCCGCGCCAGGGTGGCGAGGAAGGGCGCGGTGGGCGGGATGGTGAGCACACGGGACAAAGGGCGGCCCTCGGTGAGAGAATCGGGCGGATGCGCGATCCTACTCGCTGGAGCGCTGGATCGCCTCCTCCGCCAGGGCGATCGCCTCCGGCGTGCCCACATGCATCCACACCCCGTCGAGCCTCAGCCCGAACAGGCGCTCGCGCTCCGCCGCCCGGTCGAAGACCAGATTGAGGGAGAACGGGCCCTCGGGCGTCGCCTCGAACAGGTCCGGCTTCAGGATGCAGACGCCGGCATAGATGAACGGCGCCACCAGCCGCTCCTTGCGGCGGGAGAGGCGACCGTTGGCGTCCATCACGAAATCGCCGACCCCGTCGTAGCCGATGGAGGAGGCGCCCGGCGCCAGAAGCAGCAGCGCATCCATGCGCTCGGGATCGAAGGCCTCCATCAGCCGGACCAGATTGGGCCGCGTCCCCTCGATCCAGATGGTGTCGGAATTGATCGCCAGGAACGGCCCCGGCGCCAGCAGCGGCAGCGCCTTGCGCACGCCGCCGCCGGTCTCCAGCAACACGCCGCGCTCGTCCGAGAGGGTCACGGCCGGCGGGCCCCGGCGCATGGCGAGATGGGCCTCGATCTGGTCGGCCAGATGATGCACGTTCACCACCGCCTCGGCGACCCCGGCCACAGCAAGCGCGTCGAGCACATGGTCGAGAAGCGGGCGGCCATAAACCGGGATGAGGGGCTTGGGCGTGCGGTCGGTAAGCGGGCGCATGCGGGTGCCGAGGCCGGCGGCCAGCACCATCGCCTTGTTGATCGGCGTCACGAGTTCAGATCCTTCGCAGGCAGCGCCGCTTCGTACCAGGCGCGCAGCGAGCCGAGTTCCTGGTGGCCGAGGCAGCGGGCCAGATAGCGCCGTACGCGCGGGATGTGACGCAGATATTGCGGTTTGCCATCGCGCCGATCGAGCCGCGTGAAGATGCCGAGGATCTTGGTGGCCCGCTGCGCCCCGAGCAGCGCATAGGAGCGGGCGAAGCCGCGCACGTCGAAGGCGGGGTCCACCTCCCGCCGCGCCTTCACATATTGGCCCACGAGCTGAAGCTCGAGCGCCTCCGGCACATCCACCCGCGCATCCTGGGCCAGGGACACCACGTCATAGGCCGCCGGCCCCAGCACCGCGTCCTGAAAGTCGATGAGCCCCACCCGGCGCAGGCCTTCGCGGCCCGGCAGCCACATGAGGTTGGGCGAATGATAGTCGCGCAGCACCCAGGTGGGCGCCTCCGCCAGCGCCGGATTGAGCGCGCCGCGCCAGAACAGGTGGAACTCCTCCCGCATCACGCCGTCCACGGTGATGCCACGGGACGGCAGGTACCAGTCCAGCATCAGGTCCACCTCGATGAGAAAGGCGGCCACGTCGTAGGCGGGCAGCGGGCGCTCCACCCGCGGCGCCACATGCAGGATCTGCGGCAGGGGACGGTTGTGCAGGGCCGCCAGGACGCCCATGGCGGCCTCGTAGCGCTCGCGGATGGGGGCGGGCGGATCACCGCGCACCACCCCCTCCTGCCCCAGGTCCTCCAGCACCAGCAGGCCGGCGTCGATGTCGGCGGCGTAGATTTGCGGCGCCGAGAACCCCTGCGCCAGCAACGCCCGGTCCATGGCCACGAACGGCTTCACGTCCTCCGCCAGATGCACGAGGCGGCTGTAGGACTTGCCCTCGCGGATGGGCGGCCCGTCAGGCCGCGCCGGCGCGTTCATGAGGATGGCGGTGCGGCTGGGCAGCACCAAACGGGTATAGGAGCGGGTCGAGGCATCGCCCTGCACGAACTGCCGCTCGGACGGCCCGAACCCGGCGGATTCCACGAGGCTCTCCGCCAGATGCAGGCGGTTCAGCCGCTCCGCCAGCGCGCCGTGACCGGTGAGCACACAGATGCGCGCGTGGGGCCCAAGGTCCGGCGCCAACGCCAGCAGCACATCCACCCGGCTTTCGGACAGGCGCTCGCCGGCGCGGTCGGCCCATTCCACCAGCAGGAGGGCATCGTCGCCGATCTCGTCCCAGCCGATCTCGTCCAGCTCCTCGTCCTCGACGATGCGGTAGAGGTCCGCATGCACCACCCGGCCACGGGTGAAGTCATAGGTGATGACGATGGGAAAGGTGGGGCTCGGCACCTCGATGTCGTCGCTGCCCGCGACGGCGCGAATGATGGCGCGGGCCAGCTCAGTCTTGCCGGCCCCGAGGTCGCCGCTCAAGGTGAGGACGTCGCCGGCGCCGAACCAGGAGGCGAGCAGCACGCCGAGCCGCTCGGTGGCGGCCACGTCGGGCAGGATCACCTGATAGGCGCCGGCCTCGTCGGCCATGCGCTGGATGAAGGCACTCATCAGGCCGCCTCTTGGTGCGAGGATCCGCTCAGGGGGAAGACGCAGGTGGCGAGAGTACCGCGCGCGCCGGGCTGGCGGGTGGATGCCGGCACCACGCTCACGGAACCGCCATGCAGGGTCATGAAGGACCGCACGATGGCAAGGCCCAGGCCGACGCCGCGATGGCGCGGATTGGCATTGCGGCTCTCGAACCGCTCGAACAGGGTTTCCGCCAGCTCCGGCGGCACCCCCGGCCCTTCGTCGCGCACGGCGAGCAGCACCGCCTGCGACCGGCGCTCGGCGCCGAGCGTCACGGTGCCGCCCTCGGGCGAGGCGGCGATGGCATTGGCGAGCAGGTTGAACAGGATCTGCCGCACCCGCTTCGGATCGGCCATGAAGCGCCCGGCGTCGGCCGGAACCGACATGGCGAGGCGCACGCCCGCCTCCTCCACCTGGTCGTGGACCGCCTCGGCGACGCTCTCCAGCATCTCCCGCACATCCACTTCGGCAAGGTCCAGCTCCATGGCGCCGGCATCGATGCTGGCAAGGTCCAGGATGTCGTCGATGAGGGCGCGCAATTGATCGGACGACTGGCGCATATGGTCGAGATAGTCGCGCTGGCGGGTGTTGAGCGGGCCGGCGAGCCCCTCCCGCAGCATGTCGGCGTAGCCCATCAGCGTGTTGAGGGGCGTGCGCAGGTGATAAGATACATGGCTGACGAAGGCGTTCTTCAGCCGGTCCGCCGCCTCCAGCGCCTCGGCGCGCTCGATCAGGGCGCGCTCCACCTTCACGCTGTCGGTGACATCGCGGAAGGTCACCAAGGTGCCGCCGTCCGGCAGGGGCTGGGCGGTGCCGTCCAGCACCCGGCCATCGGCGCGCTCCAGCCGCAGGTTCTGCGCCTCGCGATGCTCCATGGCGGTGACCACCGAGCGGATGCGCGAGAAGGCCGCGCTCTCCCCGTGGCGCGAACGGCACAGGGCCGCCACCGCGTCGATATGCGGCTTGTCGCCGAGGGTCTGCGCGTCCAGCTCCCACAGGGAAAGGAAGGCCTCGTTGTAGAGGTGCAGCCGCCCCTCGCTGCCGAACACCGCCACCGCCTCCGCCAGGGCATCGAGCGTCTCGCCCTGGATGCGGATCAAGGTGTTGTAGCGGCTCTCCAGGGCCACATGCTCGGACAGGTCGTCGAACAGATAGGTGACGCCACCTTCCGCATTGGGGGTGATGACCACCCGCAGCATCTCGCCGCCGGGCAGGTGCCACCAGTCGTTCACCGGCTCCAGCGCGCGATAGGCTTCCCTCAATTGCGCCCGCCAGGCCGGAAAATCAGCCTGCTCCGGCACTTTCCGGCGGGTGCGCAGATTGTCGAGAATCTGCCCGTCGGACGGGCGCTGATCGAGGAAGGCGGGCGAGAAATCGAACAACCGCTCATAGGCGGCATTGTGGAACACGAGCCGCTCGTCGGCGCCGAAGATGGCCACCGCCGTGGTGAGCTGGTCCAGCGTGCGGCGATGGGCGGCCACCGTCCGCGCCGTCTCCGCCCGCGCGGCCTCAAGGTCGGTGACGTCCACGGCGAGGCCGGCGATGCCGAAGGGACCGGCCACCTCCACCACGTCGAGCTGCCGACGCTGGCCGCGCGCCACCGCCCGCACCCGCCCCCGGAACGCGCCGGACCCCTGCTCCGCGCTGGCGGCCGCGGCCCGCGCCTTGCTGTCGAGCAGGTCGAGCCCCTGGGCCCGTGCATCCTCGGACGAGGATGCACCCACCGCGGCCACGAAGGCCGGGTTCACATAGGTGAGGGTGCCGTCGTCCGCCCGCAGCCACGCCGGGGCGGGCGCGGCGTCCAGCATCGCCTGAAGACCGGCCCGCGTCTCCCGCTCCAGCGGCCCCTCGCCAGCGGGCAGCCGATGGAGCATGAGCATCCCGGCGCCGCCGAGCGCTCGCCCCGCGAGGCGGAAGGCCCGGCCGTCGGCGGCGGTGAGGTCGCGATCGAGCCGCTCCTGCCCGCCCCGCAGGGCCGCGACCGCCGCGTCCACCTCCCGCGCGGCGGCGGCGCCGAGCCAACGAACATCGGCCTGCGTGCCGAAACCTTGCGCGCCAAAGGCCTGGGGCGCCTCGCCCGCGCGCAGCCAGACCAGGGTGCAATCGGCACCCGCGCCCAAAAGGTGGCGCAGGCTGTGGGCCTCGGCGCGGGCCCGCGCGGCGCTGCCGGCGGCCTCGTCCGCGCGCGCCTCGGCGGCGGTCGCGGCGGCGTCCGCCGCAGCCACCCGCCGATGGCCGAAGCCCCAGGCCGCAGCCGCGGCGGCGCCCGCCACCAGCACCGCGAGCCAAGGCGCCGCATCGGCGACCGACGCACCGGCCACCGAGGCGCCGATACCGGCCGCGGCCGGCGCGCTCCAGGCGGTCAGAGCCGTCGAACACAAAAGCAGGGACAGGGCCTTAACCGACGGAACCTTGGCCAACGGAACCTTGGCCGACAGGGCGCGCCCGATGGCACCGGGAGCCCCGGCAGAGGATCGCGGACCCGCGCGCCGTGCCGCTCTCCTGTTCGCGCCGCGCTCCACCATTTGCCCCTGCCCTCTTCGTGAACCCGCCCCACCGGACCCGCGCCGGATCGGGACGGCCTTGAACCTCGGCCGCAGCACATGCCCCGGCCCCACGCCGGGAACCCGGTGGTGCAACCAACGAATGCCCCATCGGATGCACCCGGTGGCGCACCCAAAGCCCGGAACAGGCGCCCGGCCCCGCGCCGGGACCGCACCTCAACCATCGGCTGCGCGCACCGAGCGGCGCCGCTCCGAATCAAGCATGATTTCGTCAACCAGACTTTACCGGAGGGCTCGGGCGCGTTGAAGGGGCGCGACGACGCGCCCGAACCCCATTCCGGCCCGCGCCGCTCCGGGGCGGCGGATACACCCGGCATCCACAGGCCAAGCGCACCGGTCTCACGTCACCGGCGTGCCGTTGGCTTCGAGGACCGAGCCCGCCAGATAGAGCGAGCCGCAGATGAGCACCCGCGCCGGCGGCACCATCGGCATCGCGGCGAGGCCGTCGATGGCGCTCGCCACGTCCGGCGCCACCCGCGCACTGATGCCGAGGGCGCCGGCGGCCGCCACGACCTCCTCCGGCCGCAGGCCCGCCGGATTGTCCGGCACCGGCACGGCGATGGCCTCCCGCACCAGCCCCGCGAAGGGCGCCAGGAAGCCGCTCACATCCTTGGTGCCGAGCATGCCGACGATCATCACCAGCGGTCGGGAATAGCGCTCCTCCAGCCCGCACAGGGCATGGGCCAGGGCCGCGCCGCCAGCGGCATTGTGCCCGCCGTCGAGCCACACCTCGGCGCCGCCGGGCGCGCGCGCCACCAGCGCCCCGGTGGCGAGGCGCTGCAGCCGCGCCGGCCATTCGGCCGCCAGGATTCCCTCCTCCTGCGCCGGGCCCGACAGGCGCAGGCTGCGCAGGGCCGCCACCGCGAGCCCCGCATTGTCGATCTGGTGCGGCCCCACGAGGCGCGGACGCGGCAGATCCACGAGCCCGTCGTCGTCCGAATAGACCAGGCGGCCGGCTTCCTCATGCACATGCCAGTGCTCGCCGCGCACGAACAGGGGCGCCAGCAGGCGCCCGGCGGTGCGCTCGATCACGGCCAGGGCCTCGGCCTGCTGCTCGCCCACCACCACCGGCACGCGGGGCTTGATGATGCCGGCCTTCTCGGCGGCGATGGCCGCCACCGTGGCGCCCAGAAAATCCACATGGTCGATGGACACCGGCGTAATGACGCTGGTTCGCGGCGAGGGCACCACATTGGTGGCGTCGAGCCGGCCGCCCAGCCCCACTTCCAGCAGCAGCACATCCGCCGGATGCTCGGAAAAGAGTACGAAGGCGGCGGCCGTGGTGATTTCGAAGAAGGTGATGGGCGCGCCGTCATTGGCCGCCTCGACCCGGTCCAGGGCATCGGCGAGCAGGGTGTCGCTGACGAGTTCCCCGCGCCCCGGCGCGCCGAGGCGGATGCGCTCGTTGAACCGCACCAGATGGGGCGAGGTGTAGACGTGGACCAGCCGGCCCGAGGCCTCCAGCATCGCGCGCATGAAGGCGATGGTGGAGCCCTTGCCGTTGGTGCCCGCCACATGGACCACCGGCGGCAGCCGGCGCTCGGGATGGCCCAGCGCCGCCATCAGCCGCTCCATGCGGGCGAGCGATAGGTCGATCTTCTTGGGGTGGAGCGCCGAGAGGCGCGCGAGGATCTCCACGGGCTCGGATTTCAGCTGCGGCAGGGCCATGGTCGTCGTATGCCTTCAGGTCCTTCAGGCCGCGACCGGGCCGGCCAGCCGGCCCTGGGGCGGCAATGCCGGCGCCTTCATGAGCAGGCGGCACAGGCGGCCCAGCGTCTCGCGCATCTGGTGGCGGTGCACCACCATGTCGAGCATGCCATGGGCGTAGAGATATTCGGCCCGCTGGAAGCCGTCGGGCAGCTTCTCGCGGATGGTCTGCTCGATCACGCGCGGGCCGGCGAAGCCGATGAGGGCGCCGGGCTCGGAAATCTGCACATCGCCCAGCATGGCGTAAGAGGCGGTGACGCCGCCGGTGGTCGGGTTGGTGAGCACCACGATGTAGGGCTTCTTCGCCTCGCGCAGCTCCTGGATCGCGGCCGTGGTGCGCGGCATCTGCATGAGGGACAAGATGCCCTCCTGCATGCGCGCTCCGCCCGAGGCCGCGAACATGATGAAGGGCGTGCCCTTGGCGGCGGCGGTTTCCAGCCCCTTCACCACCGCCTCGCCGGCGGCCATGCCCAGCGAGCCGCCCATGAAGCCGAAGTCCTGCACGGCGATGGTCACCGGCAATTCTCCCAGCAGGCCGGTGGCCACCTTCACGGCGTCCTGATAGCCGGTCTTGGCGCGGGCATCTTTCAGGCGATCGATATAGCGGCGCTCGTCGCGGAACTTGAGCGGGTCGATGGCGACCTCCGGCAGCGGCACCTCTTCATAGACACCGTTGTCGAAGGTGGCCTTGAGGCGCTTCACCGCGTCCATGCGCATGTGATAGCCGGACCCAGGAATCACATAGAGGTTCGCCTCGAGATCCTTGTGGAACACCATCTGCCCGGTTTCGGGGCACTTCACCCACAGGTTCTCCGGAACCTCGCGGCGCGCCAGGAAATCGCGGATCTTCGGGCGGACGACGTTGGAAATCCAGTTCACAGGGTTCATCTCCGAAAACGGGCGGACACCACCGCGCGTCGCGGCGCAGCATTGGCGCACCTTGCTCTAATGGCAAGCCCGTCGCGGCGAAAGTGCGGCAAGATGGTCCGTCGCTGGCCAACCGGCTAGCGATCCTGCCGGAAATAGGGAAGCCCGCGCCACTGCAGAAAGGCAACGGGCAAGGCCATGAGCACCGCGCCGGCTACACCTGCGCCCGCCGCAACACCCAGGCTGAGCGTGCCTTCGCGTGCCGCCGCCAGGAACATGGCGACACCCAGCGGATAGAATAGCGCCACCGCCGTCAGCAGCCCCGGCGAAAAACGCCCCCCCGTGCGCAAGAAAGGCATCACATGAAAAAACGTCGCGTTGATGAGCATCAGCGCGGCGAAGGCAAGCGACACCACCGGCATGCGGGCGGCAAGCTGCGCCTGCACAATGCCCAGAACCACCACCACCGCATTCGTCACATAGAAGTCATTCCACTCCACCGGCAGGCCGACGACGGCGCGGGCCCAGTCCCGCCAGTTGAACTGATACTCTTCCATGATGTGAACAGCATAGGCCGCAAGCGCGAGCCAGGAGAGGTCAGCCAACGTCACGGCGGAACTCCAGCCGGAGGATACCGGCGCCAGCGCAGCGTCCGGGATGCAGCAACAACCTACCACCGTCCGGGGATGACCGCAAAGCCGTCACCGATGGACGCTGCGCACCGCCTCCGACAGCGACCCCACCAGCGCTTCCACCGCCGGCACGGTGTTGGCGGTGGCCTGGCCCTCCCGGTCCAGGGTATGCCGCACCGCCTCCACCAGGGCCGAGCCCACCACCACGCCGTCGGCGCCGGCGGCGATAGCCTTGGCCTGCTCCGGCGTCTTCACGCCGAAGCCCACCGCCACCGGCAGGTCGGTATGGGCCTTGATGCGCGCCACCGCGCGACCCACCACGTCCGCGTCGGGGGTGGCCGAGCCGGTGATGCCGGTGATGGAGACGTAATAGACGAAGCCCGCCGTATGCTTCAGCACCGTCGGCAGGCGCTTGTCGTCGGTCGTGGGGGTGGCGAGGCGGATGAAGTCGATCCCGGCCCGGAGCGCCGGCAGGCACAATTCATCGTCCTCCTCCGGCGGCAGGTCGACGATGATGAGGCCGTCCACGCCCGCCTCCCGCGCATCGGCCAGGAACCGCTCCACGCCATAGACGTAGATGGGGTTGTAATAGCCCATGAGCACGATCGGGGTCGCCTGCTCCTCCATCCGGAACATCTTCACCATGGCCAGGGTCTTGGCCAGGGTCTGCCCGCCCTTGAGGGCGCGCAGGCCGGCGGCCTGGATGGCCGGGCCGTCGGCCATGGGATCGGTGAAGGGAATGCCCAGCTCGATGATGTCGGCACCGGCGCCCGGCAAGGCGTGAAGGATGCCGAGCGAGGTCTCGGCGTCGGGATCGCCGGCGGTGATGAAGGTGACGAGGGCGGGGCGCCCCTCCTCCTTGAGCGCGGCGAAGCGGGCGGCGATGCGGGTGGTCATCGGATGGGACATGCCATGGTTGCCGCTCCCCTGGAGCGTTTTTTAGCGAAGTGGATACCGGTTCGCGTGAAGAAAACGCGTCAACTCAAGTCACTAGAGCATTTCCTCGCTGCCGTGGAGCAGCGAAATGCTCGAGGAGAGCGGTCGCGCTCACTGGGCGCTGGTGATCTCGCAGGTGGCGGCCGTGGCCGAGGTGGCGCCGATGAGGCGCACCTGATCGTTGCCCGTAGTGCCGCCCACCACCGAGAACAGGGTGGTGGACGAGGTGCCCAGCGTCTGACCGCCGCCGGTGAAGGTGCAGGTGACCACGATCTGGCCGAATATGGTCGTCGTGGTATTGGCCACCCCCACCGAGACGAAGGCGCCGGCCGGATCGGTGCGCACCGGACCGGAGGTCAGCTTCAACCCTTCCGGGACGGCCGCCAGGGCAGCACCGGAGGAGAGCAGCGGAAAGGCGACGGCGCAGGCGATCCTCAATGCGTTTCGCGTCATAGGCTTGCCCCCAGAATCTCGGCCACCTGCGGCACGTCCTTGTCGCCGCGTCCCGAGAGATTGACCACCATCAGATGATCCTTCGGCCGGGTCGGCGCGAGCTCGATCACCTTGGCCACCGCATGGGCGCTCTCCAGCGCCGGGATGATGCCTTCAAGCTTGGTGAGGAGCTGGAACGCGTCCAGCGCCTCCTGATCGGTGCAGGGAATGTACTTCACCCGCCCGACGTCATTGAGCCAGGAGTGCTCGGGGCCGATGCCGGGATAATCCAGGCCGGCGGAGATGGAATGGGCTTCCTTGATCTGGCCGTCGCCGTCCATGAGCAGATAGGTGCGGTTGCCATGCAGCACCCCCGGCCGCCCCCCCATGATCGCGGCCGCATGCTCGCCGGTTTCAAGGCCGCGCCCGGCCGCCTCGACCCCGAAGATCTCGACGCCCGGCTCGTCCAAGAACTCATGGAACAGGCCCATGGCGTTGGAGCCGCCACCCACCGCCGCCACCAGGCTGTCCGGCAGGCGGCCCTCCATCTCCTGCATCTGGGCGCGGGTCTCGCGGCCGATGATGGACTGGAAGTCGCGCACCATGGAGGGATAGGGATGGGGCCCGGCCACCGTGCCAATGCAATAGAAGGTGTCGGAAACGTTGCTCACCCAGTCGCGCAGCGCCTCGTTCATGGCGTCCTTCAGGGTGCGCGAGCCCGACTGCACCGGCACCACCTCGGCGCCGAGCAGCTTCATGCGGAACACGTTGGGCGCCTGCCGCTCCACATCCACCGCACCCATGTAGACGACGCAGGGCAGGCCGAAGCGGGCGCACAGGGTGGCGGTGGCGACGCCATGCTGGCCGGCGCCCGTCTCGGCGATGATCCGCGTCTTGCCCATGCGGCGGGCCAGCAGGATCTGGCCGAGCACGTTGTTCACCTTGTGGGAGCCGGTGTGGTTCAGCTCCTCGCGCTTCAGATACACCTTGGCGCCGCCATTGCGGCCGGAGGCCGCGGAGATCTGGCGCAGATGCTCCGTCAGCCGCTCGGCGAAATAGAGCGGCGAGGGCCGGCCCACATAGTGGGACAGATAGCTGTCCATCTCGGTCTGGAAGCCGGGGTCGGCGCGGGCCGCCTTGTAGGCCGCTTCCAATTCCAGGATGAGCGGCATCAGGGTTTCGGCGACGAAACGGCCGCCATGGATGCCGAAATGACCGCCGTCATCGGGGCCGGTGCGATAGGAATTGGGCGCGTTCACGAAGCCTGGGCTTTCGGTGAGAGGTTCGAACAGGGAGCCGCAATGTCGCGAGCCCGGCGCGCGGCGGCGATGAAGGCCTGGATTTTCTCGGGCGACTTCACGCCGGGCGCCGTTTCGACCCCCGAGGAGACGTCCACCCCATCCACGCCCGTCGCCGCGATGGCCTCAACGACGTTGCCGGCATCAAGCCCTCCGGAAAGCATGACCGGGCGACCGGCGTCAAGGCCGCGGATCAGCGCCCAGTCGAACACCCGCCCGTTGCCGCCGGGCAAAAGGGCGCCGGGCACGGGCTTGGCGTCGAACAGGAGGCGGTCGGCGACCGCCGCATAGTCGGAAACCGGGGCGAGGTCGGCACGCACGGCCACCGGCAGCGCCTTCATCACCGGCCGGCCGAAACGGGCGCGGATCTGTGCCACCCGCTCCACCGTCTCATGACCGTGAAGTTGCAGCAGGTCCGGATCGAGGGCGGCGATCACGTCGGCGAGAAGGGCGTCGTCCGCATCCACCACCAGTGCCACCTTCAGCGCCAGCCCGCGCACCTGGGCGGCGAGCCGCGGCGCCGCCTCCCATGTGACGTGGCGTGGGCTCTTCGGGAAATGCACGAAACCCACGAGGTCGGCGCCGGCCGCCAGCGCCGCGTCGAGCGCCTCCGGCGTCTTCAAGCCGCAGATCTTGATTTCAAATCCCATGGATCTGGTCCCCGGATGAAATCCGCCCCGGCCTCAATCGCACCGCGAGGCGCCCGGCGGTGGAGCCGGCGGACGCCGGCCCGTCAGAACTCCAATTGGGTGAACTGGCCCGCCTTGCGGAACCGCCAAAGATAGGTCGGCAGCTCGACCCGGAGGGCGGTCGCCATCACGCCAAGCCCGGCCAGGGTGCGCTCTTCGCTCACCGCGGTCGCGGACACGACATTGTCGGCCTTCAGCATGGCCACCTGATCGGTGGTCAAAGGCGCGCCGGGAATCCACTGGGTAAGGCCCGCGATCAGGCTCGCGAGGCCGAACGGCACGGGCAGCAGCAGCTTCTTGGCGCCGATCTCGCGCAGCATCAGCTCCATCAGCTCCCTGAAGGTGCGCACTTCCGGCCCGCCCAGCTCGTAGATGGCGCCGGGCTTGGCCTTGCCGTCCACCGCGCGCGCCACCGCGAGCGCCACATCGCCCACGAATACCGGCTGGAACCGAGTGACCCCGCCGCCGATCAGAGGCAGCACCGGCGACAGCTGCGCCATGGCGGCGAACCGGTTGAAGAACATGTCTTCCTGCCCGAACACCAAGGACGGCCGCAGGATGACGGCCGCGCCATGGGCCGCGTGCACCGCCTCCTCGCCGTCGGCCTTGCTGCGGCCATAGCCGGACGGCGAACCCTTGTCGGCGCCGATGGCGGAAACGTGAACCAGCGGCAGGCCAGCCTTGGCGGCGACATTGGCCACGGTGCGGGCGCCGGTCACGTGCACGGCGTCGTAGCGCTGCCGACCGCTCTCCACCAGCACGCCCACCAGATTCACCACGGCGGACGCCCCCGCCACCGCACGCTCCACCGACTCAGGGAAGCGCACGTTGGCCTGCACCACCTGCACCTGCCCCACATAGCCGAGGGGCTGCAGGAAACCCGCAAGCTCCGGCCGGCGCACGGCCACCCGCACGCGATAGCCCCTCTGCGCCAGCGCCCGCACCACATGCCGGCCCAGGAAGCCCGAGCCCCCGAACACCGTCACCAGGCTGTCGTTCACCGGACGATCGGTCACCGCCACGTCGCTCATGCCTGACCCCCGCTCCTATCTGCCCGTTCAGCCGGCTGCTGTGACGGCCCCGGCCCCTGATCGCGGCATGCGGCCGGGCCACCCGGACGCACACTTATATAGAACGTCGCCAGGACATACGCGATGGAGACCGTTTCCGTCCAGCGGCCAAGAGACTCAACATCAGGTTCAAGCAGCCGAACCTCAGGTCCCGCAGATCCACCCTTGAGGTCCGGAGGTCCGTGAGCGATCCATTGGCGCTCCGCGGCGGGCCGCGGCGGAGCGCCGAATGGGCCCCGGCTTGACGGCGGGGCCTGCGCCCACTATAAGCCCGGCACTTCGCAGGTGGCGCGAGCCGCCCGCGTTTTCAGCCATTCCAACGCAGGACGGGTTGGCCG
The DNA here is from genome assembly GCF_021730435.1 of Xanthobacter agilis. Lineage (GTDB taxonomy): Bacteria > Pseudomonadota > Alphaproteobacteria > Rhizobiales > Xanthobacteraceae > Xanthobacter > Xanthobacter agilis. Next base: position 142,685 of record NZ_JABWGX010000006.1, on the reverse strand, counting down.
CAAGGCAGCGATCCGCATTGCGCAAACCAGCAAGGACGGCCGATGGCCAATACGCCTTCCGCCAAAAAGGCGGCGCGCAAGATCGAGCGCCGCACTGAAGTAAACCGTTCGCGTCGCTCTCGCGTGCGCACCTATCTGCGCAAGCTCGAGGATGCCATCGGCACCGGCGACGCCGCCGCTGCCGCCGCTGCCTTCAAGGTGGCCGAGCCCGAGATCATGCGGGCCGTCACCAAGGGCGTGCTGCACAAGAATACCGCGTCCCGCAAGGTGTCCCGCCTCGCGGCGCGGGTGCGCAAGCTGAGCGCCTGATCGCGGGCACGTGACGCGCCTCGCATCTTCTGGCTGCTGAGGTCCGCCAGTTCTCAGGTTGCAAAAGGCCCGGCTGAGCCGGGCCTTTTTTGTGCTCCCGCGGCCGCTCCGAGCGTCGCCAAATGCGAATCGCACCCCCTGCCCAATCCGCATTACGCGTCAAGTCGAGCACCCCCCGGAGCCTGCACCCCGCTTCCCTCACCCGCTTTTCCATCGCGCAGAAAATCAATATGCGGCTTAGCGACTTAAGGGGCAAAGCCCGACCCGCCCCCTCTCCCCCTCCCGCCATGGGTACGAAAACACCGGACCACACGTGCCCCGCGAAGCCGGCATGATCGTACGGAAGGCTGGGATTCTCGCTGCTTCGCCAGAGGTTTGCCGACTGACTGAAGCGCTTGTGGATGGGCTTCAAAGCGACCTTTTTACCCGCTATCCCACAAGGGAGGGGAAAGGCGTTGCACCCCCCCGAGGGGCTGTGTATGTTCAATTTCACCTCGGGGGCGAAACCGAGATTTCACCAACAGATTGAAGGTTTCGAGACTCTTCGCAGGAGAAGAAGAAAGTGCCTTGCCTTTAAGTATACAAGACACTCCTGACATCTTCTGTGTTTTCCACACCTACGGACTTCAACCTGCGAAAGCTATGCTGAGAGCGGACATCAGATCTCCTCTCCGGTGATTTAAAAGCAGCAAGAAATCTGGTTCATTCAAGCGACGGCCGGGGGGCACCCGCCGGCGATAGATGGGGCGGCTATGACTTTACGCACACGCAGCGGATTGAATGCAGCAGCTCTTGCCTCTTCGCTCTTCCGGTGCGCCGTCTGGCCCGCCCCATCGCTGCCCCCCAGCCCTGCGCGCGCACGGACCGGTGCGGTCCCCGCCAACGCGATGACGAGCGCATGATGCCGCAATAGCGCACCATCGCACGGGAAACAGACCGCTTCTTTTGACCCCAACCCGCGCATGAGGACCACGCCGCCCGCTCCGGGCGCGAAGGAGACCTGCGCACCAATCGGGACCGCGCTTCGGGCGCGGCAGGATTTTTATGCTCAAACCGCAGTCCACCGATGATACACGCCCTGGCAGAACCGCCTTTCCCGCGGGCCTTGCCGTCACAGTGGGGACCGATGCCGAAATGACCCCTTGGGAGCGTGTGCGCCAGCGCCTTCACGACGAGATCGGAGAAGAGAAGTTCTCAAGCTGGTTTGCCCGCATGGAGCTCGACGGACTCAGCGACGAAACCGTGCATCTTTCGGTTCCCACGCGTTTCTTGAAATCCTGGATCCAGGAGAACTATCTGCCGCGGATCTCCGAGCTGTTCGCGGAAGAAAGCGGCGCCCGGCGCCGGGTGGACGTGGCGGTGCGCAGCGCGGTGGCCCGTCCCATGCCGCTGAAGGCCTCCGGCCGGCGTGAAGTGGTGAGCGAGCGCAGCCCCGAGGCGCGCCCCACCCGGACCGTCCCGGCGACCGCGACGGTGATGCCCGCGTCAGCGACGGCCAATGCCTCGGTCAACAGCATTGCCTCCGACATGTCGTCGGGCTCGCCGCTGGACCCGCGGCTGACCTTCGACACCTTCGTGGTGGGCAAGTCGAACTCGCTGGCCCACGCCGCCGCCCGGCAGGTGGCCGAGGCCGCCAGCGGCGCCAATCCCGTGTTCAACCCACTTTACCTGCACGCGGCGGTGGGCCTCGGCAAGACTCACCTATTGCAGGCCGTGGTCTGGGCCGCGGGGCAGAAGGGCCGACGCGCCATCTATCTCACCGCCGAGCGCTTCATGTACGGCTTCGTGGCCGCCCTGAAGACCCATTCGGCCATCGCCTTCAAGGATGCCCTGCGCACCATCGACACCCTGGTGATCGACGATCTCCAGTTCCTGAAGGGCAACAATCTCCAGCAGGAATTCTGCCACACCCTCAATGCGTTGCTCGATGGCGGGCGGCAGGTGGTGGTGGCCGCCGACTGCGTGCCGTCCGACCTTGAGCATCTCGACGAGCGGGTGCGCTCGCGGCTCGCCGGCGGACTGGTGGTGGAACTTGCCCCACTGGAGGAGGACCTGCGCCTCCAGATCCTGAAGACCCGCTACCAGGCCCTGGCCGAGCAGCACGCCGGCTTCACCGTGCCGGCCCCGGTGCTGGAATTCCTCGCCCGCTCCATGGGCCAGAGCGGCCGCGATCTCGACGGCGCGCTCAACAAGCTTCTGGCCTTCAACCAGCTCACCAGCGAACCGGTGACCCTGGAGATGGCCGAGAACGCCATCAAGGACATCATCCGCCCCTGCGACCCCAAGCGGGTGCGGGTGGACGACATCCTGCGCATCGTGGCCAAGCACTACAATGTGTCCCGCGCGGATCTCCTCTCCCAGCGCCGCACCGCCAATGTGGTGAAGCCGCGCCAGGTGGCCATGTTTCTGGCGAAGACCCTCACCCTGCGCTCGCTGCCGGAGATCGGCCGGCGCTTCGGTGGGCGCGACCACACCACGGTGCTGCACGCAGTGCGCAAGATCGACCGCCTCCTCGGCACCGATCGCGCCCTTGCTGACGAAATCGAGGTCCTGAAGCGCGCCATTCAGGAGGCGTGAGCGGACGCGCGGCCCCATCTCGCCCTTTCAAATCCCCCTGCCGAAGGCCGGCGAGCCCATCTCGCCGGCCTTCGGCGTTTTTGGCGCGACCTTGGCGCGACCGCGCAGCCGGCGAACCGTCGCGCCCCCTCGGGAGCGGCCCTGTGGATTGGCCGGGACAAGCGGGGCCGTTGCGGGAAATTCGCCCCTTACCCTTGCTTTGCGCGGGCGTGAGCGGCAATGTCGGCGGCCCGGCGCTCGCTTGTGCGAATGCCGCTACCCTGGAGCAGTTCCGGTGCGCCCCGCGAGGGGGGGACCGGGCCGATGTTCCTGTCCTTTGAATGTGGAGGCGACCTTGCCGTTCGGATCGACCGCATCCGGCGAGGTTCGGTTCCGGAGCGTTTTCGAGCGGGTCGGGGGCCGGTCCGCGTGAAGAAAATGCTTAAGATCCATGATCTGGAGGGTCCCACGGGCGCCTGAGGCGGACCGGGGACGCGCCAGAGCGAAGAACAAGCGGGCCAGGGCCATGAAGGTCACCGTCGAGCGCACCGAACTTCTGAAGTCGCTCAGCCATGTGCATCGCGTCGTCGAGCGGCGCAACACCATCCCGATTCTCGCCAACGTGCTCATGCGCGCCGGCAAGAGTGGGCTGGAGCTCAAGGCCACCGACCTCGACCTGGAGGTGGTGGAGACGGTGCCCGCCGAGGTGGGCCAGCCGGGCGCCACCACGGTGCCGGCGCATGTGCTGTACGACATCGTGCGCAAGCTTCCCGAGGGCGCGCAGGTGCAGCTTGAAGCCGGCGGCGAGCGCGGCACCCTCACCGTGCGCGCCGGCCGTGCCCGGTTCCAGTTGCAGACCCTGCCGGAAGCCGATTTCCCGGACCTGGCCGCCGGCGACTTCCCCCACACCTTCAAGGTGAAGGGGGTGGAGTTCCGCCGCCTGGTGGATAAAACCCAGTTCGCCATCTCCACCGAGGAGACGCGGTATTATCTCAACGGCATCTATCTGCATGTGACCGATGCCGCCGCCACCGGCAAACCCATGCTGCGGGCGGTCGCCACCGACGGCCACCGCCTCGCCCAGGCGGAGCTGGACGCGCCGGAGGGCGCCGCCGGGCTGCCGGGCGTCATCGTCCCGCGCAAGACCGTGGCCGAGATCCAGAAGCTGCTGGAGGACAAGGAAGCGGAAGCCACGGTCTCCGTCTCCACCACCAAGATCCGGGTGCAGGTGGGCGCCATCACGCTCACCTCCAAGCTCATCGACGGCACCTTCCCCGACTATGGCCGCGTCATTCCCCAGGGCAATGACAAGATCCTGAACGTGGACAAGGACGAGTTCGCCGCCGCGGTGGACCGCGTGTCCACCGTGTCCAGCGAGCGCGGGCGGGCGGTGAAGTTGGCGCTCGGCGACGGCAAGCTCACCTTGTCGGTGACCAATCCCGATTCGGGCAGCGCCACCGAAGAGCTGGAGGTGGACTATGCCGCCGAGCCCCTGGAGATCGGATTCAACTCCCGTTACCTTCTGGACATTACCGCACAACTTGAGGGCGATACCGCCGAGTTGAAGCTGGCCGATCCCGGCTCGCCCACGCTGGTGCGCGATTCCACCAAGACCGACGCCCTCTATGTGCTGATGCCCATGCGGGTGTGAGCGCGCCCGCGCCATCCCGCGCGGGGGGCGACGCGTGACGGGACCGAGCCGCGCGCCGGCGGCCCACCCCCGTGATTCCACGCCATACCCCATGCCCCATGCCCGCATCCGCAAGCTCGCCCTCACCCGCTTCCGCTCCTATGTGACGGCGCAGCTTGTCGTTGGGGAAGCACCGGTGGTGCTCACCGGTCCCAATGGCGCCGGCAAGACCAATGTGCTCGAAGCCATCTCCTTTCTCTCGCCCGGCCGGGGCCTGCGGCGGGCGCAGATCGCCGATGTGGGGCACCTGCCGGCCGGCTCCTCCCAGCCCGAGGCCTGGGCGGTCTCGGCCTTGGTGGATGGCGCCCTGGGCGAGGTGCGCCTGGGCACCGGCCTCGAGACACCCGAGGCGACCCACCGCCGGTGCCGCATCGATGGCGAGCCGGTGCCCTCCGCCACCGCTTTTCTCGACCACCTGAAGGTGATCTGGCTGACGCCGGAGATGGATGGGCTGTTCACCGGTCCGCCCGCCGAGCGGCGGCGTTATCTCGACCGTCTGGTCCTGGCGGTGGACGGCGGCCACGGCGCCCGCGTCAATGCGCTGGAGCGGGCCCTGCGCGCCCGCAACCGCCTCCTGGAGGAGAACGGCGCGCCGCGCTTCCTTGATGCGGTGGAACACGAGCTGGCGGAACTCGCGGTGGCGGTTTCCGCGGCGCGGCTGGAGACGGTGGCGCGGCTCCAAGCCGAGATCGCCGCCCATCGCGACGATGCCTCCCCCTTCCCGTTTGCACAGATCGCCCTCGACGGCGCCCTCGAACGCCTCATCGCCGAGATGCCGGCGCTGGCGGCCGAGGATCGCTATCGGGCCGTGCTGCGCGACAATCGCGGCCGCGACCGGGCCGCCGGCCGCACCCTGGAGGGGCCGCATCTCACCGATCTTCAGGTCAGCCACGGCCTCAAGGGCCTGCCAGCGGCACGCTGCTCCACCGGCGAGCAGAAATCCCTGCTGATCGGCCTCACCTTATCCCATGCGCGGCTGGTGGCGGCCATGCAGGGGCTGTCCCCCGTGCTGCTGCTGGACGACGTGGTCGCCTACCTTGATTCGGACCGCCGCGCCGGCCTGTTCGAGGCGCTCGCGCGCCTCGGCGCCCAGGTCTGGATGACCGGTGCCGATCCCGCCGCCTTCGCCGCCCTTGAGGGGGCGGAGCGCTTCAGCGTCGCCCCCGGCCGCATCAGTCCTGTGGCCTGAGTGCCGCGCATGCATGCAAAAAATGGCGCCAGACGCCCATTCCCGACGGGAGTGTTGCATGCAGGCCACCCGTAGCGGAGGCCTGCGTGCTAAAGCCTCGCTCGCGCCTGCGAAAAACTCCGAAGCGGATTTTTCTGCTGCGTTAACCTTAACGATACCTCACCGCGATGACATACGCAGAGAGCAGGCGGGCCTCCGGCTGCGCGCCGTGCGTTGATGCGCGATGGCAATCCGTTTCCTTCCGTGTTGGGCAGACCATGGCCAGTGATCCCCGAAAGCCTGAGTTTCTCACGCGTCGCCTGTTCGTTCTCGCGGCCCCCCTCGCCCTTGCCGCCTGCGTCACCAATTCACCGCCGCCGGTGAATCCGATGGCGCGCATGTATGGCCCCATCGAGGGCGAGCCCCACCCGGTGGAGGCCATCGACATCACCGAGGTGGACCCCAAGTATCTGCGCCAGGAAGTGGACTATCCCCGCAACCTGCCGCCGGTGGCACCCGGCACCATCGTGGTCGACATCAACGACAAGTATCTCTACCTCGTCCAGAAGGACGGCAAGGCGCTGCGCTATGGCGTGGGCGTCGGCAAGCAGGGCTATTCCTTCAAGGGCTGGGCGACCGTCAAGCGCAAGGAACAGTGGCCGCACTGGACCCCCACCGCCAACATGATCAAGCTACAGCCCCAGCGCTACGGCCCTTATGCCGCCGGCCTGCCGGGCGGCGAGGACAACCCGCTCGGCCCGCGCGCGCTCTACCTCTACGACGGCGATCGCGACACCATGTTCCGCATCCACGGCACCATCGAGCCCTGGAGCATCGGCCAGCAGGTGTCGTCAGGCTGCATCCGCCTGCTCAACCAGGACATCATCGACCTTTACGGTCGCGTGCCACCCGGCACCCGCGTCTACGTCGCCGGCTGAGCGCCGGCCCAGGAGGGGGCGGGCACATCCCGGCCCCATCCGCCAGCACCGTTCACCATGTCGCGCGACCCTGGACGGGCGTCCAAAGCGGCTGGCGAAGACGCTGAAATTCGTCGAGATTACGCCCCGGAGCGGACCGGCGGCGGCCGGGACGACGCATAAAGGGCGGCCCCATGGCGACTTCCACCGTACGCACCGTCACCCACGACCTTCTGCGCAAGCTGGGACTCACCACCTTCTTCGGCAATCCGGGATCGACGGAAGAAACCTTCCTGAAGGATTTCCCGGCGGATTTCACCTATCACCTCGCCTTGCAGGAAGCCTCCGCCATCGCCATCGCGGACGGCTACGCCCAGGCCACCGGCAAGCCGGCTTTGGTGAACGTGCACACCGCCGCCGGCCTCGGCAACGCCATGGGCAATCTCATCACGGCGAGCCTCAACAAGACCCCGCTCATCATCACCGCCGGCCAGCAGACCCGCGAAATGCTGCTGATGGAGCCGTGGCTGACCAATGTGGACGCCACCCAGCTGCCCCGCCCGTGGGTGAAATGGGCCTATGAGCCGGCCCGGCCCGAGGATGTGCCGGGCGCCTTCATGCGCGCCTATGCCACCGCGATGCAGGCCCCCGCCGGCCCGGTCTTCCTCTCCCTGCCGCTCGACGACTGGGATAAGCCGCTCGACGGCCCCGCCGTGCTGCGCACGGTGAGCCGGCGCGGCGCGCCCGACCTCGACCGCCTGCGGGAGTTCGCGGACATCCTCTCGAAGGCGTCCGCCCCCGCGCTCATCTACGGCGCCGCCATCGATCGCGGCCAGGGCTGGCCGGCGGCGGTCGCGCTGGCCGAGAAGCTGGGCGGCACCGTGTTCGCCGCCCCGGCGTCCGAGCGCTGCCCGTTCCCGGAGACCCATCCGCTCTATGCCGGCGGCCTGCCGTTCGCCATCGGCCCGCTCTGCGCGCGGCTGAAGGGGCATGATGTGGCGATCGTCATCGGCGCCCCGGTGTTCCGCTATTATCCATATGTGGCGGGCGATTACCTGCCCCAGGGCACGCGCCTGCTGCACATTTCCGATGATCCGGCGGAAACCGCCCGCGCGCCCGTGGGCGACAGTCTGGTGGCGGATCCGGTGCTTTCCACCCGCGCGCTGATCGACCTCGTGAAAGCCCCCGCGCGCCCGGCCACCGCGAGCCGGGTGGCCCCCGCGCCGCACCGCATGGCGCCCCATCCGGCGCGCCATCCCGATCAGCCGCCGGGCGGCGTCGATGGCGTACCCACCGCCGCCGACGTGTTCGCGGCCCTGGCCGAGGTGCGCCCCGCCCATTGCGTGCTGGTGGAGGAATCCCCCTCCAACCTTGCAGATTTGCACCGCCATTGGCCCATCACCGAGCCCGAAACCTTCTTCACCTTCGCCTCCGGAGGACTGGGCTGGAACCTGCCGGCCTCGGTGGGCATCGCCCTGGGCGAGCGCGACACCGGGCGCGGGCGGCCGGTCATCGTCGTCATCGGCGACGGTTCATTCCAGTATTCGGTTCAGTCCTTGTGGACCGCCGCACAAAACAAGCTGCCCATCGTCTTCATCGTTCTGCGCAATGGAGAATATGGCATCTTGAAATCCTTCGCGGTGCTGGAGGAAACCCCCGGCGTGCCCGGCCTCGACATTCCCGGCCTCGACATCGTGCGCCTCGCCGAAGGCTATGGCTGCGCGGCGGAACGCATCGTCGATCTTGACGCCCTCAAGGCGCGGGTAACGCAGGGTTTTGCCGGTGACGGCCCGGTGGTGATCGAGGTGCCCATCGATCCCTCCATCCCGCCGCTGATCTGAGGCCAGGCCAGAGCGCCGCGCGGACCTGATGCCGCCGGCCTCGGTCTTCCGGCGGCGCCAAGCAGGTTCGCTCCGGCGCGGCGCCGCCTTGCGGGGCAAGGTCCCGTCCTCTAAGACGCCGGGACGATCCCTATTCGAACACGAGCGTTGAAGAGTGCCATGGCGAAAGATCTGAAGCCGAAGGCCCGCCTGCCGCGCGGCCTTGCCGACCGTACCGGCGCGGAGCTTGCCGCCACCCATGCCATGCTGGCCAAGATCCGCGCGGTCTATGCCCTGTACGGGTTCGAGGCGCTGGAAACCCCGGCCTTTGAATATACCGACGCGCTCGGCAAGTTCCTGCCCGACCAGGACCGCCCCAACGCCGGCGTCTTCTCCTTCCAGGACGACGACGAGCAGTGGCTGTCGCTGCGCTATGATCTCACGGCGCCGCTCGCCCGCTATGTGGCCGAACATTTCGACGCTTTGCCCAAGCCCTACCGCTCGCACCGCGCCGGCTATGTGTTTCGCAATGAGAAGCCCGGCCCGGGGCGCTTCCGCCAGTTCATGCAGTGCGACGCCGACACGGTGGGCGCGCCCTCGGTCTCGGCCGACGCGGAGATCTGCATGATGGCCGCCGACGCGCTGGAGGCGGTGGGCGTGCCGCGCGGCGATTTCGTGATCCGCGTCAACAACCGCAAGGTGCTCGACGGCGTGCTGGAGGCCATCGGCCTCGGTGGCGAGGAGAATGCCGGGCGCCGCCTCACCGTGCTGCGCGCCATCGACAAGTTCGACAAATTCGGCGTCGAGGGCGTGGCGCTGCTCTTGGGTACCGGCCGCAAGGACGAGAGCGGCGACTTCACCAAGGGCGCGGGGCTGAGTGAACGGCAGGCCGCCGTGGTGCTCGCCATGCTCACCGGCGCCGGCGTTTGCGCCGACGCCGACGGGGTGAAGGTGGAGCTCGACGGCGATGTGGAGCTGGCCGCATTGCTGGCCAGCAACGCCGCGTTCCTGGAGGGCATGGCGGAACTGAACGACATCCGCATGCTGGTGGCCGCCGCCGGCTATGAGGACCGGGTGAAGATCGACCCGTCCGTGGTGCGCGGCCTCGAATACTATACCGGCCCCGTCTACGAGGCCGAACTGACCTTCGAGATCAAGGACGAGGCCGGTCGCCCGGTGCGCTTCGGCTCGGTGGCGGGCGGCGGGCGCTATGACGGGCTGGTGGCCCGCTTCCGGGGCGAGAAGGTGCCGGCCACGGGCTTCTCCATCGGCGTGTCGCGCCTGCTCTCGGCGCTGGCCGCCCTCGGCAAGATGGACAGCGACGCCGAGGTCGGCCCGGTGGTGGTGCTCACCATGGACAAGGAGCCGTCCCGCATCGCCGATTACATGAAGATGGTGTCGGACCTGCGCGCCAACGGCATCCGCGCCGAGATGTACCAGGGCGGCGGCGGCATGAAGGCGCAGATGAAATATGCCGACAAGCGCGGCGCCCCGGCCGTCATCATCCAGGGGTCCAACGAGAAGGCCGCCGGCGAGGTGCAGGTCAAGGATCTGGTGGAAGGCGCCAAGATCGCCGCCTCCATCGCCGACAATGCCGAATACCGCGCCGCCCGCCCGGCCCAGTTCGCGGTGAAGGAAGAGGAGCTTGTCGCCGCCATCCGCGACGTGCTGGAGCGCCGCGCCGCCCCCACCCTCGGCCTCGACGACTGATAGAGCCTCATGCCGGGAAAATCCCGGCATGAGGCCCAAACACCGCGCAGGTCCGTCAGGCCAGCAGATCCTGAAGCGTCCGCGCGATGACCTCGGTGGCCTTGTCGAGGTCGGTCAGGCGCAAGTTCTCGTCGGCCCGATGGCCGTTGGCCTCCTCGATGGTGTGGGGGCCGGCGCCATAGAGCACCACCGGCACGCCGGCTTCCGCGTAAAGCCGCGCATCGGTATAGAGCGGCACGCCGGTGGGGCGCACCTCCTCCCCCACCACGGCGGAGGCGTTGCGGCAGAGGATCTGCGCCAGATGCCGCGCGCCGGCGTCCGGCACCAGCGGCCGGGCCAGCAGGATGCGCTTGACCGCCACGCGCGCCTTCGGAAAATCCGCCGCCGCGCCGGCGATCACCGCGCGCACCTGCGCATCCACCTGCTCCACGCTTTCGCCCGGCACGATCCGCCGGTCGAGGCGGAAGGTGACACGGTCCGGCACCACATTGGTGTTGATGCCGCCCGCGATGAGCCCCACATTGAGCTGCGGCGCGCCAATGCCCGCCACCTCCGAGACCTTGCCCCTCAGCGTGTCGCGATAGGCATAGAGGCCTGAGAGGATGTGCGTCGCCGCCTCCAGGGCGTCGATGCCGGTCGCGGGAATGGCGGCGTGGGCGGACCGGCCCGTCACCTCCACCTCCAGATGCAGGCACCCGTTGTGGGCCCACACCACGCCATAGCTGAAGCCGGCGGAAATGGCATAATCCGGCTTGGTGAGGCCCTGGGCCAGGATCCATCCCGGCCCGATCTCGCCGCCGATCTCCTCATCATAGGTGAAATGCAGCTCCACCGTGCCCTTGAGCGGCAGGCCCGAGCGCTTCAGCGCGTCGAGGGCGAAGGCATAGGTGGCGAAATCGGACTTCGAGACCGCGACGCCACGGCCATACATCACCCCGTCCACCACCTCGGCGCCGTAAGGGTCGTGGGTCCAGCCCTCGCCGGGGGGCACCACGTCGCCATGGGCATTGAGGGCGATGGTGGGGCCTTCGCCGAAACGGTGGCGCACGATGAGATTGGTCACCGAGATCATGCCCGCCGCCCTCACGGTTTCTTCCGGCACGCGGTGACGCTCCACGGTGAAGCCGAGGCCCTCCAGCAGCTCGGCCGCCCGCGCGGCATGGGGGGCGCAATCGCCCGGCGGATTATCGGACGGCACCTTCACCAGCTCGGCCAGGAAACGGCGCTGGTCGTCGGCCCGTTCGGCGATGAGACGGCGCAGCGAATCGGCATCGGTCGGGGTCATGAAGCGGTCCTCGGAAGGCAGGTGCCGCGTCTCGGGTTCCGTCCACGGCAGCGGCAGGCCGGCGGCATCGCACGGGTCGGCGGCCCGCGCAACGCGAGTCTCGCGGCGTCGGCGGGGTCCGCCGATCCGCCGGCCGATCGGGGCCGGACACCGCCGAGCACGGCCCGGCGCGCCGCCGCCGGTGCCCGCGCCCGTCAGGGACGCGCGATTTTCCAGCGCCCGCAGCACTTTCCCGCCCGCCCCTCCCCGCGGCCGCCGGGCAAAGGGCCGGGTCGGGGAGGCGGCGCGCGCAGATGATTGCGCGGCCCGCCGGCAAAGGTGTCTTTCCGCCCGCGACAGGCGGAACGAGGCACTTGGGGCGGGCACCCCGCCCTATTCCGCCGCCTCGGCTTGCGGTTGCGGCGGTGCGCGGAAGCGCGCGAGCAAGTCCGCTTCCTCCGCCTTCGCCGCCGCGAGATGGCGCGCCTTCACCGGACCATAGCCGCGGATCTTCTCCGGGATCGAGGCGAGCGCCACCGCGACCGCATGGTTGTCGCGATCAAGCACGCGGAGCACCTCGTCCATCAGCCGCTCATAATCGGCGATCAAGGCCCGCTCGGTGCGCCGCTCGGCACTGTGGCCGAAGGGGTCGAAGGCCCCGCCACGCAGGCCCTTGAACGTGGCGAGCACGCCCAGCGCCTTGAGCATCCAGGGGCCGAAGCGGAGTTTTCGGGGCTCCCCGGTCGCCGGATCGGGACGGGCGAACAACGGCGGGGCGAGGTGGAACTCGAACCGCAGCTTCCCCTCGAACGCCGCCGCCACCTGCCGCGCGAACGCCCCATCGGCATAGAGCCGCGCCACCTCGTATTCGTCCTTGTAGGCCATGAGCTTGAACAGGTTGCGCGCCACCGCCTCGGTCAGCCCCGCGCGGCCCGGCGCGGCCTGTGCCTCGCGGCGGCGAGCCCGGCTCACCAGCGCCTGATAGCGAGCGGCATAGGCCGCGTCCTGGTAGCGCGTCAGCTCCTCCACCCGGCGTGCGATGATCTCGTCGAGGCTCCCGGACAGGCGACGGGCATCGCTGGCGATCCCGCCTTTCGGGGCGGCAAGGGCCTCCACCGCAGCGGGATCATGGGCGGCGCGGCGGCCCCACAGAAAGGCGGCCTGGTTCATGGCCACCGCCTCGCCATTGAGCGCGATGGCCCGCTCCAGCGCCGCCGCCGACACCGGCAACGCGCCATATTGGTAGGCATAGCCCAGCAGGAAAATGTTCTGCGCCAGCGCATGGCCGAACAGGGCGGTCGCCAGCCGGCTGGCCGCGATGAAGTGGGTGTTGGCGGCGCCCGCCGCCTCGGCGATGGTGCGCCGGATGCGCGCGGTGGGCAGGGCATAATCGGCGTTTCGGGTGAAATCGCCGGGCAGCACCTCATGGGTATTCACCACCACCAGGGTCGCGCCGGGCTTCACCGCCGCCAATACCTTGCGCGTGCCCGCCACCACCATGTCGCCGCCCAGCACCACATCCGCGCCGCGCGCCGGCACCCGGATGGCGGTGATGGCGGCCGGGTCGTTGGCGAGACGGATGTGGCTGTAGACCGCCCCGCCCTTCTGGGCGAGGCCGGCCATATCGATCATGCCGCAGGCCTTGCCTTCCAGATGCGCCGCCATGCCCAGAATGGCGCCGATGGTGACGACCCCGGTGCCGCCCACGCCGGTGGCGATAATGGAATAGGTGCCGTGGATCTCGGGAAGCGCCGGCTCCGGCAGCGCTGGCCAGTCGGTGGCGCCCGTGGCCGCCGCCTCCACCTTCCGCGGACTGGCGCCGTGCACGGTGACGAACGAGGGGCAGAAGCCGCCCACGCAGGAGAAATCCTTATTGCAGGACGATTGGTCGATCTCGCGCTTGCGCCCCCACTCGGTTTCCAGCGGCTGCACCGAAACGCAGTTGGATTTCACCCCGCAATCGCCGCAACCCTCGCACACCCGCTCGTTGATGATGACGCGCCGGTCCGGGTCCGCGAACGCGCCGCGCTTGCGACGACGGCGCTTTTCCGCCGCGCAGGTCTGGTCATAAATGAGCACGGTGACGCTGGGGATGGCCGCGAGCTCCCGCTGCACCGCGTCCAATTCGTCGCGGTGATGGATGGTGAGCCCCGCCGGCCAAAAGGTGCCGGCCGGATACTTGCCGGGCTCGTCGGTAACCACCACCACCCGCTCCACGCCCTCCGCCGCCACCTGGCGGGCGATGACGGGTACCGTGAGGTCGCCATCGTGGCGCTGGCCGCCGGTCATGGCCACCGCGTCGTTGAACAGGATCTTGTAGGTGACGTTCACCTTGGCCGCGCAGGCGGCGCGCAATGCAAGATAGCCCGAGTGGTTGTAGGTGCCGTCACCCAGGTTCTGAAACACATGGGCGCGCTTGGAAAAGGGCGCCTCGCCGATCCAATTGGCGCCCTCGCCGCCCATCTGGGTGAAGCCGGTGGTCTCCCGGTCCATCCACTGCACCATGTAATGGCAGCCGATGCCGGCATAGGCGCGCATGCCCCGCGGCACCTTGGTGGAGGAGTTGTGCGGGCAGCCGGAACAGAAATAGGGGATGCGGGTGGCCACATCCTGGGTGGCGGCGAGCGCCTTCTGCGCCTCCTCCAGCTGCGCCACGCGGGCGGCGATGTCCGGGATCGGCCCATAGGCGAGCAGGCGCTTGCCGAGCGCGATGGCGATGTCGTTGGGATCAAGGGCGCCCTTCACCGGAAACAGCCAGCGGCCGGCCTCGTCCTTCTTGCCGATGCAGCGGGGCTGGTTGGCGGTGCCGTACAATTCCTCGCGCACCTGCACCTCGATGAGCGAACGCTTCTCCTCCACCACCATGACAAGGTCGAGCCCGCGGGCGAACGCCATCAGCCCCTGCGTCTCCAGCGGCCAGGGGCAGCCCACCTTCCAGATGCGGATGCCCAGATCATTGGCCCGCACCTCGTCGATACCCAGCTCGTCGAGGGCAAGGCGCAGGTCGAGATAGCTCTTGCCCACGGTGGCGATGCCGATGCGCGCATGCGGCCCGCCCGAGGTGATGAAGCGGTTGAGCGTGTTCGCCCGCAGGAAGGCGACCACCGCGTCGCGCTTGAACTCCTGCAGCCGCTCCTCCTGGGCGATGGGCGTATCGCCGAGGCGAATGTTGAGCCCGCCCGGCGGCATGGCGAAATCGGCGGGAGGAGTGATCGCGATCCGGTCCAGGCGCCCATCCACGATGGCGGTGGATTCGATGGTGTCCTTCACCGCCTTGAGCCCCACCCAGGCCCCGGAAAAGCGCGAGAGCGCCCAGCCGTAGAGCCCGTAATCGAGGATCTCCTGCACCCCGGCGGGGTTCAGCACCGGCATCATCACGTCCACGAAGTGGAACTCGCTCTGGTGGGCGGTGGTGGACGATTCGCAGGTGTGGTCGTCGCCCATCAGGGCCAGCACACCGCCATGCTTCGAGGTGCCCGCATTGTTGGCGTGGCGGAATACGTCGCCGGAACGGTCCACCCCCGGCCCCTTGCCGTACCAGAGGCCGAACACCCCGTCGAACCGCCCCTCGCCGCGCAGTTCCGCCTGCTGGGAGCCCCACAGGGCGGTGGCCGCCAGATCCTCGTTGAGACCGGATTGGAAGGTGACGGCGTTCGCCTTCAGCACCTTTTCGGCGCGCAGGAACTGCTGGTCCAGCCCACCGAGGGGCGAGCCGCGATAGCCCGTCACGTAGCCCGCGGTGTTCAGCCCGGCGCGGCGGTCGCGCTCTTTCTGCATCAAGGCGAGGCGCACCAGCGCCTGGGTGCCCGAGACGAACACCCGCTCCTGGGCAAGGTCGTATTTGTCGTCGAGGGAGACGGACTTCAAGGCCATGGGGGGCGCCTCCGTGCCGGCTGTTGTCGCGGCGCCGCGCCGGCAGCGGCGGACCTGCCGGAACAGCAGCCCTCAGCCGTTCAACTTTAGGCTGACACGAAGTGTCGCACCCTGCAATTTCGTTGTTTCATGCCATGGCGCAAGGAAATTGCCCGGAAAACGGGCGTGACGCATTTTGGCGCAACGCGGGATAAAACCCACGGCGGCGCAATATGTTCCAGGCGAAGGCCGCTTGCGGTGCAGCGCGGCCGATCAGCCCGGCAACAGGCGCTCGCTCTCCAGATAGCCGGTGAGCAAGGCGAGGCCGAACAGCATCACCAGAATGGCCGCGCCCACTTCCAAGCTGCCACGGGCGATCACCGCCCACCGGCTGTCGCGCCCGGCAAGACGCACCGCGAGGCGCTTGCCATACACCGCCAAGGCGGCGATGGCGGTCACCGTAAAGGCCGTGCCGAGCCCCATGGCGAAGACCGACATCACGCCGGTCATGAACACCCCCTGCGAGAGGGCGAAGGTCAGCACCAGGATGGCGCCGGAACACGGCCGCGCGCCGGCGGACACCACCGCCACCGCCGCCCGGCGCCAGCCGCCTTGCGCCAACAGCACCGGGTCCGGCGCATGGGTGTCCGCGCAGCCACAATCGGCGCCGTGCGGGTCCTCGCCGCGCAAGGCCCGCATCAGCCCACGCCCCTTGGCGAAGGTCAAATACAAGCCAAACACGGCGATGCCGCCATAAGCGGCAATTTCGACAACATTCATCGCCCGCGCCATGGAGACCGCTGTGGCGCCCAAGAGCAGCGCCAGTATGCCCACAAAGGCGATGGCCCCCAGCGCCTGCACCATGCCGGCGGCCAGCGACAGCGCCGCCCCGCGGCGCAGCGTGCCGCCATCGGCCAGGAGATAGGACGAGATCACCGCCTTGCCATGGCCCGGCCCGGCCGCGTGAAAGGCACCATAGGCGAACGACAGGCCGACCAGCACGAAGGCGCCATGGCCGTCCGCCTTGGCCGCGCGCACCGCCTTCACCAGGGCATGATAGAATTCGGACTGTCGCGCCATGATGTAGCCGCCGATGCCCGAGGGCGGAGCGCCGCCGCCCAGGCCGAACGGCGTCGCCTTGGCGCCCTGGCTCACCGCCTGCCCCAGGGCCTGGGCGAAGGCGAAATCGGGAAACATCAGCAGCGCCACCAGCAGCGCGAACGCGGCAAGGCTCGCCAACAGGAGCGCCGCGGTCGCCAGCCACGTCGCCACCCACGTCGCCCCTCCCTTGGCCGTCGCCGAAGGCGGAGCAAGCCGGACGCCGGGCGTCACGGACACTTCACCGTGATCTTATCGGCATATTGGGCGCCGAACGTGCTGGACGCGTTGAGGCTGGCAAAGAAGTTCTCATCAAGCGGAACCGTCTGCTGCTCGGGCGAGACCACATGCTCGGTGCAGCTCGCCGGGGCCCCCACCAGCTTCACCGGATCCTTCTCCGTAAAGGTGAAGGAGATGAAATAGGTGGGGTCGTAAATATCCACAGAAACGGTCCCCTTGGCCGGCTGCGGCTTCTTCAACGGCAAGGTGAAGTGTAGGGTGAGCAGATCATCGGCATAGGTCAGGTAATAATCCACCGGCTCGTTGAAGGCGAGCTTGGTCGTCGCGGATTTCGCGGTGACGAAATAATCGTATTCCTTCAGCGACTCCACATTCACCTGCGCCAGTGGCTTCAGAACGTCGTCGCCATAGGTGCCGTCCTTGCGCCTCTCCAGCCCCTGGAGCGCGAAGGCGGAGAAGGCGTCGTCGAAGGTCCAGGCCTGCCGGAGCCCGGTAAGGGCTCCGTCCGGGCCGTAGACCATCTCGGTCTTCATGGTCACCCACACATGGGGGTGGGCGGCCGCCGGGCGCGGCGAAACGATGGCGAGGGCCAGGACCGTAGCCAACAGCGCGAAACGCATCATCCTCATCGCTCCCTCATCGCTGTTCCTGTGACCCAGGAAGTCGGCCGAATGGTGGCGGCGCGCGCGGCGCCGCCACAGCCGGCGGTCCGGCCGAGGATCAGTCGCGGGCGAGAATCTGGTCGAGGGCCAGGCGGAAATCGCCGGCGATGTCAGGGCGCGACAGGGCGTAGGCAACGTTCGCCATGAGGAAGCCGATCTTGGAGCCGCAGTCATAGATGGCGCCGTCGAAGGTGACCGCGTAAAAGCTCTCGGTCTCCTTCAGCTTCAGCATGGAATCGGTGAGCTGGATCTCGCCGCCGGCGCCCTGCTCCTGCTTGGCGAGCAGGTCGAAGATGGTGGGCTGCAGGATGTAGCGGCCGGAAATGGCGAGATTGCTCGGCGCGGTGCCGGGCTTGGGCTTCTCCACCATCTGGGTGATGGCGTGGGCCTTGCCGTGCGACGCGCCGGTGCCGACGATGCCGTATTGGTGGGTCTGGTCGTCCGGCACCTCGTACACCGAGAGCACGTTGCCGCCGGTCTCATTGTAGGCTTCCACCATGCTGGCGAGGCAGCCCTTGCCGTTCTTCGCCCGGTGCAACATGTCCGGCAGCAGCAGCGCGAACGGCTCGTCGCCGATGAGGTCGCGCGCGCACCACACCGCATGGCCAAGGCCCAGGGGCAGCTGCTGGCGGGTGAAGGAGGTGGTGCCGGCCTTCGGCGTGTCGCGGTCGAGCTGCTCCAGCTCCTTGGTCTTGCCGCGCTCCAGCAGGGTGCGCTCCAGCTCGAACTGGCGGTCGAAATGATCCTCGATCACCGCCTTGTTGCGCCCGGTCACGAACACGATGTGCTCGATGCCCGCGGCCCGCGCCTCGTCCACCACATGTTGGACGATGGGGCGATCCACCACGGTCAGCATTTCCTTCGGCACCGCCTTGGTGGCCGGAAGAAAGCGGGTGCCGAGGCCTGCCACGGGCAAAATGGCCTTGCGAATGGGCTTACGCATGTCGTGAAGTCCGCCTTAACTCTTTGGGAGGCGCGCGGCCCCGGGGCGCATGAATGCCGCGCACCTATCGATCAGAATGCAGGCTGAAATCTGGCGCATCATGGTTGATGTTTCCCTAACCGCAGGGAACCATCGGGACACCCCGGCCGCGAACGCGCCCGCGCCCTCCAAAAGGCATAAATTCCGGGCTTCTGTTAACCGTGGCGCAACCAGCTTGGCCGCCCAGTAGGGACGACATGCACACCAGCCGCATCAGGCGGCGCAAGACGCGACGAGGGCTCACGAGATGGCTTCCACGACCACCAAGGGTACCGCGGTCACGGGTTTCCTTGGCGCCGCACTGGCTCTTGCGGCAGTCGCGCTCATCACGCCGGCCAGTGCCCAGGCCCAGACCACCGGCTCCATCTTCGGCGGCTTCACCGGCTTCGGCGCGCCCCAGCAGCCGCAGGGCGGCGTCGGCCACCCGGAGATGCGGCCCGAGGCCATCGCCGCGGCGCAGGCGAATTTCGGCAATTGCATCGCCTCCATGTGGCCGCTGGCCCAGTCCAAGGGCGTGTCCCAGCGCACGTTCGAGCGCTACACCAGCGCGCTCGAGCCCGACATGAAGATCATGGACTTCATGGACAGCCAGCCGGAGTTCTCCAAGCCCACCGGCGCCTATGTCACCATGCTGGTGAGCGACTGGCGGGTGAAGAAGGGCCGCGAGATCCTCGCCCGCTACAAGCCCGTGTTCGATCAGGTGGAAAAAGCCTACAGGGTGGACCGCTACGCGGTGGCCGCCATCTGGGGCATCGAATCCACCTATGGGGATCCCAAGGGCATCGGCAATCGCAACGTGCTGGTCTCCACCGCGACGCTGGCCTGCATCGGCCGGCGCCAGGACTATTTCCGCGACGAGTTCATCGCCACCCTCCAGATCCTCGAAAAGGACGACGTGCCCTATGACCACCTGAAGGGGTCGTGGGCGGGCGCGTTCGGCCCCACCCAGTTCATGCCCACCTCGTTCCAGCGCTTCGCCGTGGACTTCGATCGCGACGGCAAGCGCAACGTGGTGGATTCCATCCCCGACATCATCGCCTCCACCGCCAACAACCTGAAGCTGGACGGCTGGGAATTCGGCAAGCCCTGGGGTTACGAGGTGGTGCTGCCGCAGGGCTTCGACTACCGCTACGCCAACCGCACCTTCAAGCAGTCGCTGGGCCAGTGGGCGAGCCTTGGCGTCACCCGGCCCGGCGGCAAGGGCTTCGCGCGCGCCTCCGACCAGGCCTATCTGCTGCTGCCGGCGGGGGCCAACGGCCCGGCCTTCCTGATGATGGGCAATTTCAACGCGATTCTGAAATACAACCCCGCCGACGCCTATGCCCTCGCCATCGGCCACCTCGCGGACCGGCTGCGCGGCGGCGGTGATTTCGCCCAGGCGTGGCCGAAGGAAGAGCGAGGCCTGTCCAAGGCCGAGCGCCAGGAGATCCAGGGCCGGCTCGCCCAGATGGGCTATGACATCGGCAATGTGGATGGCATTCTCGGCCAGAAGACCAAGAATGCCATCCAGGATTTCCAGGTGCGCCGCGGCCTGCTGCCGGACGGCTATCCCGACCTCGCCTTCCTGGAGCAGTTGCGGCGCTAGGCGTGACCGTGCCTTCGACGAACCCGCCGCGGCACGGGCGAGGCGCGGACTTGACCAAGGCCCCGTGCGTGACACGCACGGGGCCTTGGTTTTAGGTGCCTCAGGTGTTCATTTGCCCGCGAGGAAGGTCACCATCAGCGTAGCGCCGCCGAGGCAGGCGCGGTTCGGCTGGTAGTATTTCTCTGGCGGATAGAACATGGGGTAGAAATAGGCGTTCTGGCCGGTCTTCCCGCCTTGCGTCTTTGAATTGGGGTTGCCGCAATTGCTCGGATACATTGCGGCACCATATTTCGTGCTCACCGGGCCTTGGCAAACATAGAACGTCTCGCCGCCGCAGCCGAGCGATACCGGCAGATTGTAGGACGCGCCACCGGCATTCGCGCACTTGTTCTGCTTCCACAGCGCGTCGGTGCAATTCAGCGGAATGATGCTGATGTCGTACCAGACGCAGGTGCCCTTGTTGAAGCATCCGCCCGCCGTCGACGGCTGGAAGATGGTTTCAACCATGGTCAGATTACCGTTCTGGGCCTTGCTGCAGTCGAGCCGCACCTTATGGGCCGCGGCCACGCTCGTGACATCGGTGGCGCAGAAGCGGGTTGATGCGTTGTCGTCGGCCACGGTCGCGGTGCAGGTCTTCCCTGCGGCAATGACAGCGCCGTGCGCGACCTCCGTGCAGCCGGCGCCCCAGGTGATCTGGCTCGCCTCCGAATAGGACACCAGCAAGTGCTCGGTCCGCTTGTTGACGATCTGCACCTTTGACGTGTCGGCCGCCAAGGCGAATGTTGGCGCGGCGATGAAAAGCGTCGCCAACATCAGTCCTGCAAGACGAAAAAACCGCATGTGCACCCCCTATGTCCCAGTATCCCGAAAGGAGCCTAGGGAGGTTTTGCGAAGGGTGTCAATCGACCGGCGATTGACGTCCAGAAATGGGGTCGATTTCCGTCATACCCATCCCAGTCCTCAGCGACGCCGGGACGTTGTCCGCCCCCTGGGCCGGCTTCCGCTCAGGCTGGCGGCCACGAGCCTTACGGGAGCGTGATGGGAGTGAAACAGGGTTTTTCGCGAAATTGCCCTGGGCCGTCTGGCGCTGAACACTGACGCCTGAGCCTTTGCCTCGGCCTGGGCGCTCAGCGCGGCGGCGGCTCCGCCCGCGCCGACCCGCCCGCTTCCGGCAGGTGCCGCGGCAGCACCACGCTCACGCGCGCACCGCCACCGGGCCGGTCCGAAATCTCGACGCGACCGCCGTGGGCCTCCACGATCTGGCGCACGATGGTGAGGCCGAGGCCCGCCCCGCCCCGCTCCCGGTTGCGCGAGGGCTCCAGGCGGTAGAACGGCTCGAACACGGCGGCGCGCGCGGCCGGCGGAATGCCGGGGCCGCGATCCTCGACACGGAGTTCGACCTCGTCGGCGCGCGCCGCCAGGGCCATGTCGGCGCAGCCGCCATAGGCCAGCGCATTGCCCGCCAGATTGGCGAGAACCCGCGCCAGCGCTCCCGGCGCGCCGAGCACCGGATGGGGCGTGTCGGCGCCCGCGAGCGTCACCTTTGCCCCCTGGGCAAGGCGGGCGTCGTGCTCGGCCCGCGCCAGCCACGCGAGATCCACCGGCTCCGCGTGCGCGCCCGAGAAGGCCGCGCGCGCATAGGACAAGGCGTCGTTCACCAGCGCCTCCATGTCGTCCAGGTCGGCCTTGGCCTTCATGACCTGCGGCGCCTCCCCCAGAAGCTCCAGCCGCAACCGCAGCCGCGTGAGATAGGTCTTCAGGTCGTGGCTGATGGCGCCGAGCACCAGCGCCCGCGCGCGCACCAGCTCGGAAATGCGGGCCTGCATGGTGTTCACGGCGCGCGTGACGGCGCGCACCTCGGGGGCACCGCGCTCCGCCACCTCCTGCGGTTCCAGATCGGCGCCGAAGCGCTCCACCACGGCGGCGAGGTCGGACAATGGGCGGATCTCCCGTCGCACCGCCAGCAGCGCGACGAACGCCACCAGAAAGCCGAGCACGCCCGCCAGCAGCCCCACCGGAAGGCCGAGCAGCCGCACCACCAGGTCGCCCCCCGCTGTCACCTCCAGCGCGCCGCCGTGCTTCAGCGGCACCACGACCCGCAGCCGCGCCCCGGACAGGTCTCGCAGCCTCTCCACCGCCTGCTCGCCCCGCGTCTCCGCGGTCAGCATGGCCACCATCACCGTCCGGTCGTCCCCAAGCAGGCCCTGGAGCCGCTGCGCCAGCGGCGCCAAGACGGGCGGGGAACCGATCTCGGGGACGGCGGGCAGATAACGGGGAATGAAGCCGGTGCTGGTGGCCGCCGCCAGCGCCAGCGCGCGCTGAGCGGGGTCGACCGCGTCCGCCAGCCGCACCACGGCGGCGATCTGCACCATCAGCGGCACGATGGTGAACCGGGCCTCCTCGGCCCGGCGGCGCTCCGCCATGTAGGCCGCCAGCATGAGAAGCTGCGCCAAAGCCAGGGCGCCGACCAGGATGAGCGCCAGCCGCGCCGCGATGCCGAAGCGATGCCGTCCCATCACAGGGCGCGCACGTCCGGCGCGAACAGATAGCCGCCGTTGCGCACGGTCTTGATGAAGCCCGACGCTTCGGGATCGACCGCCGCGAGCTTGCGCCGCAGCCGGCTCACCGAGACGTCGATGGTTCGGTCGAAGGGATCGGCGCTGCGGCCGCGGGTCCAGTCCAGGAGCTGCTCGCGGGACAGCACCCGCTTGGAGCGCTCCAGGAAGCAGGTCAGCAGATCGAATTCGGCGGACGTGAGCTCCACCGGGGCGCCGCCGGCATGGGCGAGGCCGCGAGCATCGAGATCGGCCACGAAGCTTGCAAACGCCAGGCGCCGGTTGAGGTCCGGCACACCCTGGCCGTCCGCGCGCCGCAGCACGGCGCGGATGCGGGCGAGCAACTCGCGCGGGTTGAACGGCTTCGGCAGATAGTCGTCCGCGCCCATTTCCAGGCCGACGATGCGGTCCACGTCATCGCCCTTGGCGGTGAGCATGAGGATCGGAAGGCCCCCGCGGGAGCGGAGGCGCCGGCAGATGGACAGGCCGTCTTCCCCCGGCAGCATCAGGTCCAGCACCACCAGGTCGGGCCGCGCGACGTGCAGCAGGCGGTCCATGGCGATGCCGTCCCCGGCGGCCAGCACCCGATACCCCTCCCGCCCGAGGAAATCGGCGAGAAGGGAGCGGATTTCCCGGTCGTCCTCCACCAGGAGAAGGGTGCGTTGCTGCGGCATGGCTCCAGTGTCGCGGCGAAGGCGGCCGGCATCAATGCAAAGGCCCCCGCCCGTTACAAAAAGTTACATGCGGCACAGGCCGCGCAATCAGGTCGTAAACGGCGCCGCCCACAGTCGAACCATCGCAACCGGCCCTTCGCCGCCGAAGGAGGCTGCCATAAATCGCACCACCCCGCGCGCCGCCATCGCTCCGGGCCACGCCCGGAAACGTTCCGGCTCCGGCGGGCAACAGCGTCCCCCGCTCTCCGGCTCGGTCAGCGTCAGCCGCTGGGGCATGCCGCCCTTTCCCTTCCAGACAGGAGACCGTCCATGGCTCGAATCCGTCCCCTCCGTCCGACCCTTGCCACCATCTGCGCCATTGGCGCTCTGCTGCTGGCCGCGCCGTCCTTCGCCCAGTCGCTGGCAGACCTCCAGAAGGCCTGCGGCGCCGACGTGAAGACCCTGTGCGCCGGCGTGCAGCCGGGCGGCGGACGCATCAAGCAATGCCTCATGGAAAAATCCGAGCAGATCTCGCCGGCCTGCAAGAGCGCCATGGCCGCCGCCGCGCAGGCCCGCCAGAAATAGGAACGGCGGCCGGGGGCGGCGGCCGCACAGGGAGAGATTCAACATGATGGCCCTCTTGACGGCCGCCCCGGCCGAGGCCTCGGGCGCCGGACTCATGCTCGCCGGCCTGGCGCTGCTGCTGATGCTGGCCGAGGCCCTGTATCTCCGCATCAGCGGCGGACCCGGCCACGATGGGGCGGAAACCGCCGCCTCGCTGCTGGTGGCCCTGGGCCACAAGGCCATCGGCGTCCTCACCGCCGGCCTCGTGGCGGTGCCCGTTCTGTTCGTCGCCGACCACCGCCTGCTCGACATCAGGATCGACGGCCCATGGATGGTCGCGGTGCTGTTCGTGGCGGTGGACCTTGCCTATTACATCCACCACCGCGCCATGCATAAGGTCCGCTGGCTGTGGGCGACCCATGCGGTGCACCACTCCGCGCGCCGCATCAACCTGACGGCGGCGGTGCGGCTCGGCTGGGGCGGGCCGCTCACCGGCGGCATCGTGTTCTACCTGCCCCTGGTCGCGCTTGGTTTTTCACCCTTCGCCGTGTTCGGCATGCTGGGCCTCGGCCTCGCCTATCAATTCGCCCTGCATCTCGCGCACCCGCCCCACCTCGGGCCACTGGAATGGGTGTTGAACACGCCGCGCCATCATCTGGTGCACCATGCCTCGAACCGGGCCTGCCTGGATCGGAACTTCGGCGGCGTGCTGATCGTGTTCGACCGCCTGTTCGGCACCTTCGCGGAGGCGCCGCGAGACGAGGCCCTTGTTTTCGGCCTCGCCGGCGGTGCGCCCGGCGTCAACCCGCTCGCCGTCGCGATGGTCGGCTGGGTGCCCCTGTTGCGCGCGGTCCGGGACGCACGGGGCTCCAGGGCCCGCCTGAGCGCCCTGTTCGGGCCGCCGTCGTGAGCCAAGGCGCCACCCCGATGCCATTGGGACATCACACCCCCTCGCGGACGCCCCCCGCCCCCTGCTACGATCGAGCCAGATGCCTTAGGAGTGGGTCATGTGGCTCGACGATCATCGCCCCCTCGCGCCCGGCGCCCCGGCTCCCGACCGGTGCCTCGACGAGGATGCGTTCCGCCCCTTCGGCATCGACCACATTTCAACGACCACGACCGACTTTGCCGTGTCCGACACGGTCCGCGCCCACCTACCCTACGGAATGCTGCGCAGCTTCAAGCGGACGGGCGAGGGCGCGCCGCCCCCGACCGGGCGGCGGGTGCTGGTGGTATCGCCGCTCGCCGGCGGCTTCCCCTTCCTCATGCGTGACCTGGTGGTGTCCCTGCTCGCCATCGCCGACGAGGTCGCCATCACCGACTGGCCGGACGCCCGCTATGTGCCCGTTTCCGCCGGCCCGTTCAGCTTCGTCGACAATTGCATCGAGACCGCGCAGATGATTCGCGCCCTCTCCGAAGAGGCGGGCTCGACCCATGTGGTGGGCGTCTGTCAGGGCTCGGTTCCGGCCCTGGTGGGCGCGGCGCTGCTCGCGCAGGCCGGGCTTGCACCGGCCAGCCTCACCCTCATCGGCGGCCCCATCGACCCCTCGCGCAATCCCACGCGCCTGTGGCGGATGCTCCAGGGGCGCACGCTGGAAGCCCTGGAGCGGCAGGTGATCGAGCCGGTGGCGGAGCGCTTTCCCGGTGCCGGGCGGCTGGTATTCCCGGCCTGGCGGCAGACCGACACCTTCGCTCTCTACCTCTGGCGCCAGAGCATGACCGGCGGGCGGCTGCCGCTCCAGCTTGCCTTCGACGAGGGCGACGACCCGTTCCGCTTTCCCCTGGCGCGGCTGTGCTGGACGCTCATGGACGTGCCGGGCGAGTTCTTCATAGAGAACGTGGCCACGATCTTCCAGGCCAACGCCCTGGTGCAGGGCACCCTTGAGGTGGCGGGGCACCGCGTGGACCCGGCGGCACTGCGGCAGACCGCCCTCCTCACCGTCGAGGGGGCGGAGGACGACATCTCCGCCCTCTGCCAGACCGAGGCGGCGCATGACCTGTGCCCCAATATCCCGGAGGCGAAGCGAGCCCGGCTGGTGGTCCCCAAGGCGGGGCACTTCGCCTTGTTCTACGGGCGGGCCATGCGCGCCCAGGTGATTCCCGCCGTGTCACACATCATGGCCGCGGCTGAGGGCGGCTGAGGCGCCGCCGCGGGGATCCGGCGACAGGTCCCATGAACCGCGGTCAAGGACCCGCGGAAGAACCTGCGCAAGAACCTGCGCCGTTCAGAGGATGAAGCGGCTCAGGTCGGCGTTCTTGGCCAGATCCGCGACCCGCGAACGCACATATTCCGCGTCGATCACCACCGCCTCGCCGGAGCGGTCGGGAGCGGTGAAGGAGAGGTCGTCCAGAACCCGTTCGATCACGGTCTGGAGCCGGCGGGCGCCGATGTTCTCCACGCTGGAATTCACCTCCACCGCCGCGTCGGCGATGGCCTCCACGGCCTCGGGGGTGACCGTGAGGGCGACGCCCTCGGTGGCCATCAGCGCCACCGACTGCTTGACGAGGCTGGCCTCGGTCTCGGTGAGGATGCGCACGAAATCGGCACGGGTGAGCGCCTCCAGCTCGACCCGGATCGGCAGGCGGCCCTGCAGCTCGGGCAGCAGGTCCGAGGGCTTCGACACGTGGAAGGCGCCGGAGGCGATGAACAGAATGTGATCGGTCTTCACCGGCCCGTGCTTGGTGGATACGGTGGTGCCCTCGATGAGCGGCAGCAGGTCGCGCTGCACGCCCTCGCGGGAGACGTCGGCCCCCGAGCGGCCCTCGCGCCCGGCGATCTTGTCGATCTCGTCCAGGAACACGATGCCGTTGTTCTCCACCGCGTGGATGGCGTCCTGAACGGTGGCCTCCTGGTCGATGAGCTTGTCGGCCTCCTCGGTGAGCAGGAGGGGATGGGCTTCCTTCACGCTCACCCGGCGGGTCTTGGTGCGCCCGCCGAAGGCCTTGCCCAGCATGTCGCCGAGCGAGACGGCGCCCATCTGCGCCCCCGGCATGCCCGGCAGCTCGAACAACGGCATCCCGCCGCCGCCGGCCTGCACCTCGACCTCCACTTCCTTGTCGTCCAACTCGCCGGCGCGCAGGCGCTTCCTGAACGCGTCGCGGGTGGCGGGGGAGGCATTCACCCCCACCAGGGCGTCGAGCACCCGGCCTTCGGCGGCCAGATGAGCCTTGGCCTGCACGTCCTTGCGCTTGACCTCGCGCACGATGCCGATGCCGACCTCCACGAGGTCGCGCACGATCTGTTCCACGTCGCGGCCCACATAGCCCACTTCCGTGAACTTGGTGGCCTCCACCTTCAGGAACGGCGCCCCGGCGAGCTTGGCGAGGCGACGGGAAATCTCGGTCTTGCCGACCCCGGTGGGGCCGATCATCAGGATGTTCTTGGGCAGAACCTCCTCGCGCAGCTTGTCGTCCAGCTTCAGCCGGCGCCAGCGGTTGCGCAGGGCAATGGCCACCGCCCGCTTGGCATTGGCCTGGCCGACGATGTGGCGATCAAGCTCGGAAACGATCTCGCGGGGGGAAAAGTCGCTGCTCATGTCAGGTCTTGCTTCCGTAACGGGGCGTGTGGCATCGAAACCCGGCGGCCCTCAGGCGCCGATGGTCTCGATGACGATGTTCCGGTTGGTGTAGATGCAGATGTCGGCGGCGATCTCGAGCGCCCGCCGGGCGATCGCCTCGGGGTCGTCCTGGTGGTCCAGCAGCGCCCGCGCCGCGGCCAGCGCATAGGACCCGCCCGAACCGATGCCGGCCACTCCGGCTTCCGGCTCCAGCACGTCGCCGGTGCCGGTGAGGACCAGCGTCACGGCGGCGTCGGCCACGATCATCATGGCCTCCAGCCGGCGCAGGTAGCGATCGGTGCGCCAGTCCTTGGCCAGTTCCACGGCGGCCCGCTGGAGCTGGCCGGGATACTGCTCCAGCTTCCCTTCCAGGCGCTCGAACAAGGTGAAGGCATCGGCGGTGGCACCGGCGAAGCCCCCGATCACGTCGCCCCGGCCCAGTCGCCGCACCTTGCGGGCGTTGGATTTCAGCACGGTATTGCCGAGCGTCACCTGCCCGTCGCCGGCGATGGCGACCTTGCCGCCCTTGCGGATGGAAACGATGGTAGTGCCGTAAATGGTATCCGGGGAAGAATGCATCAAGCGCTCCGCTCGGGCCGCGCCCTCCCCCCGCGGCGGGGAAACGGGGCGCGGCGCGTGATCTCCCGCGGGTGGGCTCCACCCGCGGGGCTGACTCCTGCCGTTACTTATGTCGTTCGCGCGCCCATGCAATGCGCGAACGCAACACGGCGACGGAAAGGCGCCTCAGCGCCCCCCGGCCCCGAGGAAGCGCCGCACCACCTGCGCGAACGCCTGGGGCTGCTCCACCATCGGACAATGGCCGCTGTCCACGATCTCGTCGAGGTCGGCGCCGGCCGGGATGCCCGACGCCAGCTCCCGCGCCATGGCCGGGGAGAACAGCCGGTCGCCGTCGGAATACACCACCAGCGTCGGCGCCTTGATGTCGTGCAGGCGGTCCAGCGTATCCGAGGCCACGCAGGCCTCCAGCTGGCGCAGGAACGCCGCCTTGGGCTGGTCGAGGCCGGCGTCAAGGGAGGCCTGCACCACGGCATAAAGGTCGTTGCGCCGCAAGAACTCCTCCCCGAGCACGAAGCTGGTGAGGCCGGCGCCGAACACCAATTCGTCGGCGACATGCCGGCGCAGGTCGGCGAACAGGCGCATGATGCCGCGCGTATAAAGATTCTGCCGGGCGAAGCTGTTGGCGAGCACCAGCCGGTCAACCCGGCCGGGCGCGGCGATGGCCAATTCCTGGGCGATGGCCCCGCCCATGGAGTGGCCCACCACATGGGCCTTGCCGATGCCGGCGGCATCGAGCACCGCCAGCGCGTCGCGCGCCATGTCGGCCACCGTGTAAGGGCCGCGGGCCTGCCCGCTCTTGCCGATGTCGCGGTTGTCGAACTCGACCAGGGTGAAGCCGGACAGGAGCGGCCGGGTAAGCCCCCAGAAGGGCCGCTGCGCCGACAGGCCGGAGATGAGGAGCACGGGCGGCCCCTCGCCGCTCACCTGATAATCGAGAACGATATCGTCATTGGACGTGGTCGGCATCACGGCTCCCGTTTGCTACACTCAGGGGGGACCATCCGGCACGCCCCGCGCGCTTCGGCCGCGCCGGGGCCGCGTCATCTCATCGCCATATGGCGTTGCAGCAGGGATGCTGCTAGAACCCGCTGCCTTGGAGAGGTTCCAGCAGCCTCCTGAAGGTGGACCAGAGGCGGTCATGCGCAAGGCAGATATCGTTCGCGAGACGAAGGAGACGCAGATCTCCGTTTCCGTCGATCTCGACGGGACGGGGAAATCGGACATTTCCACCGGCATCGGGTTCCTGGACCATATGCTGGATGCCATCGCGCGTCATGCCCGCTTCGACCTGTCGATAAAGGCCAAGGGCGATCTCCACATCGATTTCCATCACACCACCGAGGACGTGGGCATCGTGCTCGGCCAGGCGGTGAAGAAGGCGCTGGGCGACCTGCGCGGCATCACCCGCTATGCCGACTGCCTCATGCCCATGGACGAGACCCTGACCCGCGTCGCCATCGATGTCTCGGGACGGCCGTTCCTGGTGTTCCGCACCGAATTTCCAGTGGCCAAGATCGGCACCTTCGACACCGAGCTGGTGCGCGAGTTCTTCCAGGCCTTCACCATGAATGCGGGCGTGACGCTGCATGTGGAGACCCTGTACGGGCTCAATGCGCACCACATCTCCGAGAGTTGCTTCAAGGGCCTCGCCCGGGTACTGCGGGCGGCGGTGGCCATCGATCCGGCGGCAGCGGGGGAGATCCCCTCCACCAAGGGCGCGCTGGGTAGCTGAACGAACGGACGGGAGCACATCATGGCGACCTTCACGGTCTTCTCCCGCACCCGCCCCGGCGATACCGTGGCGGCAGCGGAAGGGCGCGTCGTGTTCGTGCGCGAGGCCTTCTCGTGGCTTGCGCTTCTGTTCACGCCCCTGGTGCTGCTTTATCATCGGCTGTGGATGGTGTTCGCCGCCTATGTGGCGGTGTCGCTGCTGATGGCGGTCGCCTTGTCCGTGGCCGGCGCCCCTGCCGCGAGCGTCGAGGTGGTGATGATCGGCTTCAGCCTGCTCATCGCCTTCGATCTGCCGGCGCTGCGCGCGCGCAAGCTCGCCCGCGGCGGCTATGTGGAGGAGGGCGTGGTCATCGCACCGAAGCGGGATCTCGCCGAACAGCGCTTCTTCGCGGCCTGGACGCCGCGTCGCCCGGCACCGCCGGAAGCCCTCGCCCCGCGCCCCGCGCCGCGGGCGGAGACGGCCGGGCTGGCGGCGGTGTCGTCCGTCATCGGCACCTTTCCGGGACACTGAAGTCCATGACCGTCGCCATCATCGATTACAATTCCGGCAACCTGCATTCGGCCGCCAAGGCCATGGAGCGGGCGGCCCAGAGCCTCGGCCACGAGACCGTGATCGTCACCAGCGACCCGGATGTGGTGCGCGCCGCCGACCGGGTGGTGCTGCCCGGCGTCGGCGCCTTCGCCGATTGCCGCGCCGGCCTCGATGCCGTGCCCGGCATGGTGGAGGCCATGACCGAGGCGGTGAAGGAGAAGGGCCGGCCCTTCCTCGGCATCTGCGTCGGCGCCCAGCTCCTGGCCGAGCGCGGCCTGGAACACAAGGTCACGCAGGGCCTCGGCTGGATCCGGGGCGAGGTGGATCGCATCACGCCCGCCGATCCGCACCTCAAGATCCCGCACATGGGCTGGAACACGCTGAACCCGGCGCGCGAACATCCGCTGCTCGCGGGCATCCGCACCGGGGAAAGTGGGCTCAACGCCTATTTCGTGCATTCCTACCACATGAAACCGGCCGACGGGCTCGACCTCGTCGCCACCACCGACTATGGCGGAACCATCACCGCCATGGTCGCCCGCGACAACGTGGCCGGCACCCAGTTCCACCCCGAAAAGAGCCAGACCCTCGGTCTGGCCCTGCTCGCGAATTTCCTGAAGTGGCATCCGTGATCCTTTTTCCGGCCATCGATCTGAAGGACGGCCTCGCCGTTCGCCTCGAACAGGGCGACATGGCGCGCGCCACCGTGTTCAACCACGACCCCGCCGCCCAGGCCGGGGAGTTCGAAACCCTCGGCTTCCGCTATCTCCATCTGGTGGACCTCAACGGCGCCTTCGCCGGCAAGCCGGTGAACGCCGCCGCCGTGGAACGGATCCTGGAGACGGTTTCGATCCCGGTGCAGCTCGGTGGCGGCATCCGCGACATGGCGACCGTGGACGCCTGGCTGGGGAAGGGCGTCACCCGCGTCATCCTCGGCACCGCCGCGGTGCGCGATCCCGACTTCGTGAAGGCCGCCGCCAAGGCCCATCCGGGCCGCGTCGCGGTGGGCCTCGACGCCCGCGACGGACAGGTCGCGGTGCAGGGCTGGGCCGAGACCTCGGACCTGCCGGCGGTGGACATCGCCCGGCGCTTCGAGGATGCGGGCGTGTCCGCCCTCATCTACACCGACATCGCCCGCGACGGCCTTTTGAAGGGCCTGAACCTGGAAGCCACCATCGCGCTCGCCGATGCGGTCTCGATCCCGGTCATCGCCTCCGGCGGGCTCGCCTCGCTCAAGGACATCGAGGCGATGCTGGAGCCGCGGGCACTAAAGCTCGAAGGCGCCATCACCGGCCGCGCCCTCTACGACGGCCGGCTCGACCCCCGCGAGGCGCTGGCCCTGGTGGCCGGACGGTAGGTGTGCCATGCTGAAAGTCCGGGTCATCCCCTGCCTCGACGTGAAGGACGGTCGCGTGGTGAAGGGTGTCCAGTTCGTGGACCTGCGCGACGCCGGCGACCCGGTGGAGGCCGCCCGCGCCTATGACGCCGCGGGTGCCGACGAACTGACCTTCCTCGACATCACCGCCAGCCACGAGAACCGGGGCACCATCCTCGACGTGGTGCAGCGCACCGCCGAGCAATGCTTCATGCCGCTCACGGTCGGCGGCGGCGTGCGCACCGTGGACGACGTGCGCACCCTGCTCCACGCGGGCGCCGACAAGGTCTCGATCAACACCGCCGCCGTGAACCGCCGCGCCTTCGTGGGCGAGGCGGCGGAGAAATTCGGCGAGCAATGCATCGTGGTCGCCATCGACGCCAAGAAGGTGTCCGCCCCCGGCGAGGCTGACCGCTGGGAGATCTTCACCCATGGCGGGCGCAAGCCCACCGGCATCGACGCCATCCATTATGCCCGCGAGGTCGTGGACCTGGGGGCCGGCGAGATCCTGCTCACCTCCATGGACCGCGACGGCACCGGCCTCGGCTTCGACTGCGCCCTCACCCGCGCGGTTTCGGACGCGGTGCATGTGCCGGTCATCGCCTCCGGCGGGGTGGGCACGCTCGAGCATCTGGTGGACGGCATCCGCGAAGGCGGGGCCTCGGCGGTGCTGGCCGCCTCCATCTTCCATTTCGGCACCTTCACCATCCGCGAAGCCAAGATGTGCCTCGCCGATGCCGGCCTGCCGGTCCGCCTGGATGTGTGATCGACCGCGACCGCGTCGTGGCGCTCCCGCCGTTGCCGCCCCCACGCCGCGCCGCGTGGGTCGTTCGCGCCTCTTCCCACCCGTCCGCACCTGCGGCGGGGAACCGCCGGGTGCCCCATGAGCGAGCCGTTCACCAGCGAAACCTTTACCCGTGACACCGCCGCCGGCGATGCCTTCACCCTCGCCGACCTCGAAGCCATCATCGCCGCGCGCGCGGGCGCCGATGCCGGCGCCTCCTACACCCGCTCCTTGCTCGACAAGGGCGTCGCCAAATGCGCCCAGAAGCTCGGGGAAGAGGCGGTGGAAAGCGTGATCGCGGCGGTCTCCGGCTCGCGGGAGGAGCTGGTGTCCGAGACCTCCGATCTCCTTTACCACCTCATGGTGGTGCTGCGGGCGCGGGGTGTGGCCTTGAGCGAGATCCAGGCCGAGCTTGCCCGGCGCACCGGACAATCCGGCCTTGCGGAAAAAGCCAGCCGGCCCCAGAGCTGACACACCGGAGCGAGGCCCCAGATGGACCGCCGGATCGACTCCAGCCTCTCTCCCTATCGCACCTTCTCGCGCGATGGATGGGCCGCGCTGCGGCGCGACACGCCCATGACCTTGCGGCCCGACGACATCGCGCGCCTGGAAGGCATCAACGCCCACCTCTCCATCGGCGAGGTGGAGGAAATCTACCTTCCGCTCTCGCGCCTGCTCTCGCTCTATGTGGCGGCGACGCAGAAGCTGTTCCGCGCCATGAGCTACTTCCTCGACCAGAAGGACACCGAGCGCGAGGGCGAGGGCAAGATGCCCTACATCATCGGCATCGCCGGCTCGGTGGCGGTGGGCAAGTCCACCACCGCCCGCGTGTTGCAGGCGCTGCTCGCCCGCTGGCCCAATACCCCCAAGGTGGACCTTGTGACCACCGACGGCTTCCTCTTCCCCAACGCGGTGTTGAAGCGCGAGGGACTGATGGACAAGAAGGGCTTCCCGGAGAGCTATGATCTGCCGCTGCTGCTGCGCTTTCTCACCGACATCAAGGCCGGGCGCCGGCAGGTGCGGGCGCCGCTCTATTCCCACTTTTTCTACGACGTGATGCCGGACCAGGTGGTGGAGGTGGAGCGCCCCGACATTCTCATCGTCGAGGGGCTGAACGTGCTGCAGACCACCCGTCCGCCCAAGGACAGCAAGGCGATTCCCTTCGTCTCGGACTTTTTCGACTTCTCGATCTACATCGATGCCGAGGAAGAGGTTCTGGAGGACTGGTACGTCTCGCGCTTCATGCGCCTGCGCGCCACCGCCTTCCGCGATCCCCTGTCCTATTTCCACCGCTATTCGCAGCTCACCGACGAGGGCGCGCGCGAACGGGCGCTGTCCATCTGGCGCACCATCAACCTGCCCAACCTCAAGGACAACATCCTGCCCACCCGCCAGCGCGCCGACCTTATCCTGCGCAAGGCGGGAGACCACGAGGTGGCCGAAGTCAGCCTGCGCCGCCTGTAGGGCCGCTTGTTTTTCCTGGAACCGCAGCGGTTTTCCAGCCGCGTGTTCCCTGCAAGAGCGGGCGCAAGATCACGATGCGCGGTTGCGCGCATGGCTTGAGCGGATCTGCCGGCGGCGCACCTTTTCACCATCGCCCCACAGTCCGCGGCGGCGATGGCGCTCGGGCGCCTGGATCAAACGGATGGTGGAAAGCCCGAGACTGCCGCCTGCGGATCTCGCAATAAAAATGCCCGGGGCAAGCCCCGGGCATCGACACATGACAATCATCAAACCGCGCGCCAACCGGCGCTGCTGGCGCTCACTCGCCGAACAACACCTGCTGCTCCGGCGCCGGGGCGTCTCCCGCCCCCGTCTCCTCCGCGCGCTCGGCACGGGTGCGGAAACGGCGGCGGCGGCGCGTCACACGCCCGTCGCCAGCATCCGTCGCGTCGTCGGCCGCCATGGGCTCCTCGCCCTCCGCCTTCGGCTCGACCCGAACCTCCTTGGTCACCGCGGGGGTGCCAGTGATGAAAGCCGGCAGGCCGATATCATGATCCTCTTCCGCGCGCTCGGCACGGGGCGCGCGGGGGGCCGCCTCGGCCTCGTCGCGGCTCCGGCTGCTCCGCGCGGGGCGCGGCGCAGGAGCCGGCGCATAGCCGGCGCCCTCGCCGGCGTCCTCGCGCGGGGTGCGGCTCGCGCGATATTCGCGCGGCTCGGCGCCCTCTTCCTCGCGGGTGCGCCGAAAATTGCGGCCTTCCCGGCTCGTCCGGCCCTCGGCCCTCGGCTCACGCGCTTCACGCGGCTCGCGACCTTCACGAGGCTCACGCGTGTCCCTTGATTCGCGCGTGTCCCTCGGCTCACGCGAGTCTCGCGACTCCCGAGTGTCCCTCGGCTCCCGAGCCTCCCTTGGCTCGCGCGTGTCCCTTGGCTCGCGCGGCTCCCGGCTCTCCCGCTGCTCCCGCCCGTCCCTGGCCTCGCGCGCTTCGCGAGGCTCCCGCGTCTCGCGCGGCGCATATTGCTCCTGACGCGAAAACGGCTGGGGGGCGTCGAGCCCGCCCACATCGTCCATGTCCTCGTCGTCCATATCGTCATCCCGGCCGAAGCCGAGCTGCGGCGTGAACTGACCCTGGAGGGAGGCGATGAGGCGCAGATAATGTTCAGCGTGCTGGAGATAGTTTTCCGCAGCCACCGGATCGCCCGACGACTGGGCATCACGGGCGAGCTGCTGGTACTTCTCGGTGATATGATGAGCAGTACCGCGCACCTTCACGTCCGGACCGTTGGACTCGTAGACCCGCGTCAAGGGATTAGAGCCGCGGCGGTTATTTCGGCCGCGCATGCGCTTTTGCTGACCATTTCTCATCTGGATCTTCTCTATTCGCGCGGCGTGAAAACCGCCCCAGTGTCGGCGCGCGTCACCGTGGATGTGATGATCCCGGCGTGTCCGAAAATCGTGGTGTGCGAAAATCGGCGGCAGCGTCCGCATCTTTCACCGCAGGTGATGAACGTCGTCTTCAACGAGCCCCGCCTGCTTCGGGTGCTCGCGCACACTCATGTCGATTAAGGTTCCGGATTCGTCCGCTTATCGAGCTCCATCCCGCAGGAATCTCATTCCGGAGTCCTTAGCGGCCGCCCAACCCCACACCGCCTGGCTCGAAAACCAAGACGCGCGCCCTTCATGAAACAATCATCCGCTGGATGCCTTCGGGAGCGCAGCAGATCCGCGCGCCACCTCATTGGCCGTCCTTCAGCACCCGAAACTGCTTTTTGAGCTTTCGGAAGCCCGCATCCGCTACCTTGGATGCTGCGGTTCGATTCCTGAAAAGGACACTAGCCAGTTCCCGGCCTTGTTCCAAGTGAATTTTTTCGGCCCCTTCCCACACCTTGGTCGGGAGTGCCCTTACGACCGCCGCACGGTCAGCGCGCGCGGAATGCCCGCGAGGTCCCGGCGGGCCGGCGCAGGTACCACAAGTCCCGCCTCGACCGCGATGGCGGCCACGGCCGCCTCCTGCCCCGCGCCGAGCTCCAGCACCGCCGCGCCGTCGCGCGCGAGCAGACGCGGCAGGTCCGCAATGATGGCGCGATAGGCGCTGAGCCCGTCGTCGCCCCCATCGAGGGCGAGCTCCGGGTCGTGCAGGCGCACCTCCCGCGGCAAGCTCGCCATGGCGCGATGGGTGATGTAGGGCGGATTCGACACCACGAGATCGAATCCGCCGGACAGGCTCGCGCCCCAGTCACCCACCAGCACCGCGCCTCGCGTCTCGACCCGCGCATGGGCCAGATTGTCGCGCGCGGTGCGGGCCGCGCCCTCGGCACGATCGACCCCGACCCCCAGGGCCGCCGGCCGCTCGGTGAGCAAAGCCGCGAGAATGGCGCCCGAGCCGGTGCCGAGATCGAGAATCCGCAGGCCCGCGCCCCGCTCCGGAAACAGCGCCAAGGCCTCCTCCACCACCGCCTCGGTGTCCGGACGCGGCACCAGGGTGTCCGGCGACAACTGAAAATCGAGGCTCCAGAATTCGCGATGTCCCAGGATCCGGCTCACCGGCTCACCGGCGATCCGGCGCAGCAGAAGCCCCTGGGCCTCCCGGGCCGCGGCGGACGGCATGGATTCATCACCGCGCGCGAACAGCGCATCGCGATCCCATTGCAGGGCATGGGCCAGCAGGAGCCGCGCTTCCAGATCCGGCGCCTCGACGCCGGACACCGTCAGTTCAGCCGCCATCTGGCGACGGAAGGCGGTGACCGTGAACGAAGGGGCAGCGATCATCGTGCAGCAACTCGAAACGATAGACACAACCATAAGTAGCTGCGATCCAAGGCCATTTTACGTCTCATCGGCGGCCGCCAGCAATGCCGCATGATGCTCGGTCAGCAAGGCCGCGATGATCTCGTCAAGGGCGATGCCCGCCATCACCTCCTCCAGCTTGTAGAGGGTGAGGTTGATGCGGTGGTCGGTCACCCGCCCCTGTGGGAAGTTATAGGTGCGGATGCGCTCGGAGCGGTCCCCCGAGCCCACCTGCCCGCGGCGCTCGGCGGCGCGACCGGCGGCGGCGCGGGTGCGCTCCTCGTCCAGCAGGCGGGACCGCAGCAGCGCCATGGCGCGCGCCTTGTTGCGATGCTGCGAGCGCTCGTCCTGCACCGCCACCACCGTATTGGTGGGCAGATGGGTGATGCGGACCGCGCTCTCGGTCTTGTTCACATGCTGGCCACCGGCGCCCTGGGCGCGAAACACATCGATCCGCAGATCGGCCTCGTTGATGTCCACGTCCACCTCTTCCGCCTCCGGAAGGACGGCGACGGTGGCGGCCGAGGTATGGATGCGCCCGCCGGCCTCGGTGGCCGGCACCCGCTGCACCCGGTGCACGCCGCTCTCGAACTTCAGGCGCGCATAGGCGCCGCGCCCGTGGATGGCGGCGACGATTTCCTTGTAGCCGCCCATGGTGCCCTCGCTCTGCGAAAGCACCTCCACGGTCCAGCCGCGTTCAGCGGCATAGCGGGTGTACATGCGGTAAAGGTCGCCGGCGAACAGGGCGGCCTCGTCACCGCCGGTGCCGGCGCGCACCTCCAGGATGATTCCGCGCTCATCCATGGCGTCCTTGGGCAGGAGCGCGAGCCGCACGGCGTGGGTCAGATCCTCGATGCGGGCTTCCAGCCGCTCCACTTCGCTGGCGGCCAGCGCGCGCATCTCCGGATCGGAGGCGGCATCGGCCAATAGCTCGCGGGCGCCTTCGAGGTCGCGCTCGGCGCTTTTCAGGGCATTGACCTGCGCCACCACCGGCCCGAGCTCCGAAAACTCCCGGCCGAGCCGCACATATTCCTCGCCCTCCGCGCCGCGGGCGAGGGCGGCTTCGATCTCCGCATGGCGCGCGACCAATTGGTCGAGCTTGGCGAGGGGCAGGACGGACGACATGGCGGAGGGGGCGCTTTCGAGCGAAGGGGGTGCGAATCGCGGAAGGACGGGGCGTCGGCTGCCGTCGCTACACGGGCACGCCCGTGATCTCGGCAAACGCCTGCAGCGATTCGCGGATCCGCGCCGTCCCGGAACGGTCTTCCAGCAGCGGCAGCAGCACCTTGCGGGCGGCGCTCACGTCCAGTTCCAGCAGCGCCGCCTTGACCGGCCCCACCGCCGCCGGCGACAGGGACAAGGAGCGATAGCCCAGCGCCGCCAAAGCCAAGGCCTCCAGCGGCCGCGAGGCCAATTCGCCGCACAGGGTGATGGGCTTGCCGGCGCGGCTGCCCGCTTCCGCCACCATGCGGAAGGCCCGCAGCGCGGCCGGGGAGAGGGGGTCGAAGCGGTCGGCCACCCGCACATTGGCGCGGTCGGCGGCGAACAGGAACTGCACCAGATCGTTGGAGCCCACCGACAGGAAGTCCGCGCGGGCCAGGATCTCGTCGAGCTGGAACAGCAGCGAGGGCACCTCCACCATGGCCCCCACGAACACCCGCTCCGGCAGGCTGTGGCCGTGCTTGCGCAGGTGCGTCAACTCGCGCTCGACGATGGCGCGGGCGGCGTCGAATTCCTCCACCGCCGCCACCATGGGGAACATGACGCGCAGGTCGCGCCCCGCTCCGGCGCGCAGCAACGCCCGCACCTGGCTGCGCAGCAGGCCCGGTCGGTCAAGCCCGAGGCGGATGGCGCGCCAGCCCAGGGCCGGGTTCTCCTCCTCCACCGCGCGCATGTAGGGCAGCACCTTGTCGCCGCCGATGTCGAGGGTGCGGAAGGTCACCGGCCGCTCGCCGGCGGCGTCCAGCACCGCGCGGTAGAGCTTCAACTGCTCCGAGATGCGCGGGAAGGCCGAGGCGATCATGAACTGAAGCTCGGTGCGGAATAGGCCGATGCCCGCCGCCCCGGTCTCGGCGATATGGGGCAGGTCCACCACCAGCCCGGCATTGAGATGGAGCGCGACATGCACCCCGTCCTTGGTCACCGACGGGCGGGTGCGCAGGGCCGCATATTGAGCCTGTCGGCGGGCACGGAAGCGCACCTTCTCGGCATAGGCCTCCTCCACGTCGCCCGGCGGGCGCAGATGCACTTCGCCCGCCTGCCCGTCCACGATCATGGGATCGCCGGAATCGGCAAGGCCGGTGATGTTGTCCACCTGGCCCACGGCGGCAATGCCCAGCGCGCGCGCGACGATGGACACATGGCTGGTGGTGCCGCCCTCTTCCAGCACCAGGCCGCGGATGCGGGTCCGGTCGTAGTCCAGAAGGGCGGCCGGGCTCATGTTGCGGGCGACGATGATGGCGTTTTCCGGCAACGCCTCCCGGTCCGGTCCCGGCGCGCGGCCCAGCAGCTCACGCAGGAGCCGGTTGGCGAGATCGTCGAGATCGTGCAGGCGCTCGCGCAGATAGGGGTCGGAGGCGCGCATCATGCGGGCGCGGGTGTCCGACTGCACCCGCTCCACCGCGCCCTCAGCGGTGAGGCCGGACAGCACCGCCTCGCGCATCTTGTGCATCCAGCCCCGGTCGTGGGCGAACATGCGATAGGCTTCGAGGATGTCCCGATGCTCGCCGGACTTGGCGAGGCCGTCATCCTCCAGCATCTTGTCGATGGCGTGCCTAAGCTTGCCGATGGCGGCGTCGAGCCGATGGGTCTCGCGCTGGACATCGTCGGCGATGACGTTGGTGACCCGCACCCGCGGTTCGTGCAGCACCACATGGCCGAGGCCGAGGCCATCGGCGAGGCTGACGCCCTTCAGATGCAGCGGGCGGCGCACCGCCGGCTCGGCGCCGGGGCGGGCGAGCGCGGTCAGCTCACCGGAGGCGATCATCTCCGCCAGCACCATGGCGGTGGTCTGGAGCGCCTCGATTTCCTCTTCGGTGTAGGTGCGGCGGGCCCGGTTCTGCACCACCAGCACGCCAAGGGTGTTGCCCGCGCGCAGGATCGGCACGCCGAGGAAGGAGCTGTAGATCTCCTCCCCCGTCTCCGGCCGGTAGGAGAATTCGGGATGAGCCTGGGCGTCGGAGAGCGCGAGCGACTCGGCCTCCCGCGCCACATGGCCGACGAGACCCTCGTCCACGCTGAGCACGGTCTGGTGCACCGCGTCGCGGTTCAGACCCTCGGTCGCATAGAGCTCCAGGGTCTGATCGACGCGCAGCACGTAGACCGAGCAGACCTCCGCGACCATGTTGGCGGCGATCAGCACCACGATCTTGTCGAGACGATCCTGCGCGCTGACCGGCTCCGCCATCACCTCGCGGAGACGCCGGAGCAGCACACGAGGACCGCCGAGCGCGCCACGCATCGGCCGCATCCTTAAATTGCAGCGGGTTGCACACCCGCAAAGCCACCAACGAACAACGGCACCGGGAGGGGCGCCATGGCGTCCGCCGTCAGCTGTCCAGCCCGTATAGCGAATGCAGAGTCCGAACCGCAAGTTCGGTATACGCCGCATCGATGAGGAAGGAGATCTTGATCTCCGAGGTGGTGATGGCGCGGATGTTGATTCCCTTGGCCGCCAGCGCCTCAAACGCCTTGGCCGCCACCCCCGCGTGCGAGCGCATGCCGATGCCGATCACCGACACCTTGGTGACGTCCGCGGCGCCTTCCACGATCTGGTGGCCGATGGCCGCCTTGGCGCCGTCGATCACTGCCTTGGCCCGCTCGTAATCGGCGGTGGGCACGGTGAAGGTGATGTCGGTGAAGCCGTCGGCGGACACGTTCTGAACGATCATGTCCACATTGATGTGGGCGTCCGCCAGCGGCCCGAACACGGAGGCCGCGATGCCGGGCTTGTCGGCCACCCGGCGGATGGACACCTGGGCCTCGTCCTTGGAGAAGGCGATGCCGGTGACCACCTGGGATTCCATCTGGTTTGCCACGATCTCCTCCTCGTCGCAGATGAGCGTGCCGGCCTTTTCCACATTCGCCATCTCGGGCGCGTCGGGGTCGGTGAGGCTGGAACGCACGAAGGTGCGCACATTGTGCACCATGGCGAGCTCCACCGAGCGCACCTGGAGCACCTTGGCGCCGAGCGACGCCATTTCCAGCATCTCCTCGAAGGCGATGCGGTCGAGCCGCCGCGCCTTGGGCACGACCCGCGGATCGGTGGTGTAGACGCCGTCCACGTCGGTATAAATGTCGCAGCGCTCGGCCTTGAGCCCGGCCGCGATGGCCACCGCGCTGGTGTCGGAGCCGCCCCGGCCCAGAGTGGTGAGGCGGCCGGTTTCGGCATGGATGCCCTGGAAGCCGGCGATGACCGCCACCTCTCCGCCGTCGATGGCGCCGCCCAGGCGCGCGCCGTCGATGTCCATGATGCGGGCCGAGCCGTGCGCATCGTCGGTATAAAGGGGGATCTGCCAGCCCTGCCAGGAGCGGGCCGGAACACCGAGCTGCTGCAGCGCGAGCGCCAGCAGGCCGGAGGTCACCTGCTCGCCGGAAGCCACCACCGCGTCATACTCGCGCGGGTCGTAGAGGGGCGCGGCCTCCTTGCACCAGGCGACCAGCTCATTGGTCTTGCCGGCCATGGCCGAGACCACGACCGCCACCTGGTAGCCGGCCTCCACCTCGCGCTTCACATGGCGCGCCACGTTGCGGATACGCTCGATATTGGCGACCGAGGTGCCGCCGAACTTCATCACCAGCCGAGCCATCGCTCGCGCCTTTCTTCACACGGGATGCGGGGAGAACGTCTTGAAACGGCGCGCGGCGCGAAGCGGTCTTCGGCCGGCGCCGGCCTCAGCCGGGCGTCATTTTCGAAGCCGCGGCGTCCCACGGCGCGAAAGAGCGCACCAA
Source organism: Xanthobacter agilis (assembly GCF_021730435.1). Lineage (GTDB taxonomy): Bacteria > Pseudomonadota > Alphaproteobacteria > Rhizobiales > Xanthobacteraceae > Xanthobacter > Xanthobacter agilis. The sequence goes on along the minus strand of NZ_JABWGX010000006.1, from coordinate 101,324 downwards.
GACGGCGAAGAGAGCGTGACGTTCGGAACCATCCCCAAAAACCTTGTCCGCGCCGGATCGAGCGGGCGCCGGGTCGCTGGCGCCTCCATAGCGGCACTTGGAACTTTGGGCAACCTTCGGGCTTGCCCGGATATCCACCGCTCCGGCTCTTGACGGGCGGCGGCGAAGCGCCCATTCCTCCCGCGACCAGCCGGCCGGGCGGCCGCGGTGCGAGGGATTGAACGCCCCGCATCGAGGAAAGTCCGGGCTCCACGGAGACACGGTGCCGGATAACGTCCGGCGGGGGCGACCCCAGGGAAAGTGCCACAGAAATCAGACCACTCGTGCGTGCACGAGCCAGGGTGAAACGGTGGGGTAAGAGCCCACCGCGCGACCGGCAACGGGAGCGGCACGGCAAACCCCACCGGGAGCAAAGTCGAATAGGGACGACACGGGAAACCACCCCGTCTTCGGGGCGTCGTCCGGGTTGACTGCTAGAGGCGCCGGGCAACCGGCGTCCCAGAGGAATGGCCGCCACGCGGGCCGCAAGGCCCGCCGTACAGAACCCGGCTTACAGGCCGGCTGGTGCTGTTTTGTCCCGGCGGGCGCGCGACGGCCGGGAGCGGCTCAATTGGAGCCGTTCGCCCGGACCGTCACCGCGGCCAACAGCTCCTCGGCCTTTGGCAGGATGCCGGCGACCATCACCGCCACCCCCTTGGGATTGGGGTGCAGGCCGTCCTTCTGGTTCAGTGTCGCATCGCCCGCCACCCCGTCCAGGAAGAAGGGATAGAGCAGCACCCCCTGCTCGGCCGCCACCTCCGGAAAGATGGGATCGAACGCGGCGGCGTAGACGGCCCCGAGATTGGGCGCGGCCCGCATGCCGGCGACGAGAACGGTGATGCCGCGCGCCTTCAGCCGCGCCACGATCTGGGTGAGCGCGGCCCGCGTCACCTTGGGCGGCAGGCCGCGCAGCATGTCGTTGGCGCCCAGCGCCAGGATCACCGCATCGGTCCCCTCGGGCACCGACCAGTCGAGCCGGGCGAGCCCCTGGGTCGCGGTTTCGCCGGACACGCCGGCATTCTCGATCACCACGTCATGCCCCCTGGCCCGCAGCGCCGCCTCAAGCTGGACCGGAAAGGCCTCCTTCGGCGCCACGCCGTAACCGGCGGTGAGGCTGTCGCCCAGCGCCACCACCCGCACCGTGCGCGCCAACGCCGGTGACGTGATCGTGATGAGCGCGACGAGCGCGAGCAGCCCTCGCGCCGCCTTAAATGCCGCTTCCCATAAACGCGGGCGCGCCGCAGCATGGCGCCCCCGGCGCGGCGCGTCGGTTCCGTTCGGTTCGAGGGTCCTGTCAGGCATGAACGATGTTTCCTTGTCCCCGCGCGCGCTCGACCTGAAATCCGTGGACCTGTCGCTCGGCGCCGGCGCGGCCCGCGTGCATGTGCTGAAAGACGTCTGCGTCCATATCACGGCGGGGGAAACGGTGGGCCTCGTGGGGCCGTCCGGATCGGGAAAATCCACCCTGCTCATGGTCATGGCGGGGCTGGAGCGCCCCGACAGCGGCACCGTCGCGGTCGCCGGCACCGACATCACCCGCCTGTCCGAGGATGCGCTCGCCCGCTTTCGCGGCCGCCACATCGGCATCGTGTTCCAATCGTTCCACCTCATCCCCACCATGACCGCGCTGGAAAACGTCGCGGTGCCGCTGGAGCTTGCCGGCCGGCGCGACGCCTTCGCCCGCGCCGCGCGGGAGCTGGAGGCGGTGGGCCTCGCCCATCGCGCCGGCCATTATCCCGCCCAGCTCTCCGGCGGCGAGCAGCAGCGGGTGGCGGTGGCCCGCGCGCTCGCCCCCGAACCGCCGATCCTGGTCGCCGACGAGCCCACCGGCAACCTCGACGAAGCCACCGGCCGGCAGATCATGGACCTCCTGTTCGCCGCCCATGCCGCCCGCGGCACCACTTTAGTGCTGGTGACCCACGATGCGGCCCTGGCCAAACGCTGCGGCCGGGTGCTGCAGGTGCGCTCCGGCCTCATCGTCGCCGACAGCACCCGCACCACGGCGGGCGCCGAGGTGACGGCATGACCCGTCTTCCCCTCGCCCTGAGGCTCGCGACGCGGGAGCTGCGCGGCGCGCGGCGCGGCTTCGGCATTTTTCTGGCCTGCCTCGCGGTGGGGGTGATGGCCATCGCCGGCATCGGCTCTTTCGCCCGTGCCCTCACCGAGGGGCTGGAGCGGGAGGGCCGCACCATCCTCGGCGGCGATGCCGCCTTTACGCTGGTGCAGCGCGGAGCGACGCCCGACGAGCTGGCGGCGATCGGCGCCGGCGGCACCATCGGCACGGTGGCGCAGCTGCGGGCCATGGCCCGTGCCCCCTCAGGCGACGCCACCATGGTGGAGCTGAAGGCCGTGGACGGCACCTATCCCCTGGTGGGCCGCCTCGACCTCGCCCCGCCCCAGCCCCTGGAGACCCTGTTCCGCCTTGTGGACGGCGCCTATGGCGCGGCGGCGGACGCGGTGCTCATGAGCCGGCTCGGGCTTGGCGTCGGCAGCCGCATCATGGTCGGCGAAGCCACGTTCGAGATCCGCGCCCGCATCGTCTCCGAGCCGGACAAGCTCTCCACCGGCGTCGGCTTCGGCGCGCGGCTCCTGGTGTCCGAGGCCGGGCTCGACGCGGCGCGGCTGATCCAGCCGGGCAGCCTCGTGCGCTGGAGCTACCGCGTCGCCCTCGACCACCCCGAGCAGCTCGCCGACGTGTTGGCACGGGTGAAGCCGGTTCTCGGCCCCGCCGGCTTCGAGATCCGCACCCGCGACGCCGCCACGCCGCAGCTCGAACGCAATGTGCGGCGCATCAGCCAGTTCCTGACCCTGGTGGCCCTCACCGCATTGCTGGTGGGCGGGGTCGGGGTCGCCAATGCGGTATCAAGCCACCTCGCAGCCAAGCGCGAGACCATTGCCACCTTCAAGGCCCTGGGCGCCACCCGGAACACCCTTTTCGCCACCTATGGCATCGAGATCGTGCTGATCGCCCTGGTCGGCATCGCCCTCGGCCTGCTGCTGGGCGCGGCGCTGCCGTTCGCGGCGGCGGGCGCCATCGCCGCGCTGGTGCCGTTCCCGCTGGCGCCCCGGCTCGATATCGCGGCCTTGGCGCTGGCCGCTTTCTACGGGCTCGCGGTGGCGGCCCTGTTCACCATCTGGCCGCTGGCCCGCGCCCAGGAGGCGCCGGTCTCCACTCTGTTCCGCGACGGGTTGGGCGCGCGCATCCAGCGCCCGGCCCTGGTCTATCTGGCCCTCATCGGCGCCCTGGCGGCGGGGGTGGCGGGGGTGGCGCTCGCCAGCTCCGACGATCTGCGCACGGCCGCCATCTTCCTGGCCGCCTCGGCGGCGGTGTTCGTGCTGTTGCGGGGCGTGGCGCTCGCCATCATGGCGGTCGCGCGACGCCTGCCGCGACCGCGCTCCGCCTTGACGCGGCTCGCTCTCGGCAACATCCACCGGCCGGGTGCGCTCACCCCCACGGTGGTGCTCTCGCTCGGCCTCGGCCTGTCGCTGATGGTGGCGCTGGCCCTGGTGGACCGCAGCCTCACCATGGAACTCTCCGGCCCCATGCAGGAGAAGGCGCCGAGCTTCTTCTTCGTGGATGTGCCCGCCGCCCAGCGGGATGCGTTCGCCGCCTTCATCGCGGCCGAGGCCCCGGACGGCGTCCTGAAATCCGTGCCCATGCTGCGCGGACGCATCACCACCCTCAACGGCGTGCCCGCCGACCAGGTGAAGGGCAGCGCCGACGCCGCCTGGGTGCTCCAGAGCGACCGCGGCATCTCCATGGCCGCCGAGGTACCGGAGGGCTCCAAGGTGGTGGCGGGGCAATGGTGGGGCGCCGACGCGCGCGAGCCCCAGCTCTCGTTCGAGGACAAGCTGGCGGCCGGGCTCGGCCTGAAGCTCGGCGACGCGGTCAGCGTGAGCGTGCTGGGCCGCACCATCACCGCGCGGATCACCAACCTGCGGCAGGTGAACTGGGAGCGGCTCGGCATCAATTTCGTCATGGTGTTCTCGCCCAACACCTTTGCCGGCGCGCCCTACACCGTGCTCTCCACCCTCGCCTTCCCGGACGGCGGCGACACCGCGCGCGAAATGGCGGTGCTGAAGGCGGTGGCCGCCGCCTATCCCGCCGTCACCACGGTGCGGGTGAAGGAGACGCTGGAGGAAGCCCGGCGCATGCTCGACAGCCTCTCCCTGGGCATCCGCGCGGCGAGCCTCGTCACCCTCCTCACCTCGGTGCTGGTGCTGGCGGGCGCGCTGGCGGCGGGGCATCAGCACCGGGTGTATGACGCCGTGATCCTGAAGACGCTGGGCGCCACCCGGCCCCGCCTCATCGCCGCCTATGCGCTGGAATATGCGGGCCTCGGCCTCGTCACGGCGGTGTTCGCGGTGGCGGCGGGCGGACTTGCCGCCTATGGGGTGGTCACCCAGGTGATGGAGATCCCCTTCACCTTCTCGGTCCCGGCGGCGGCGGGCGCGGTGGCGGGCGCGCTCGTGCTCACCGTGGGCTTCGGCCTCCTTGGCACCGTCCGCGCCCTCGGCGTGCCGCCGGTGCGGGTGCTGCGACACCTGTAAGATCCAAGAGCACCCGCGCCATGGGCAAGCCGCCAGGACGCTCGCCCATGGCGCGTTGGCCCCGCCCCGAATCGGAACCCACCGTCCCCGCTCCTGCACCCTGGAATCGCTCCCAATCTCGTGGCGCATCGTTTTCCGCGCAGGGTTCGGCTTCCGTCGGGCTCGAAAATGCCGCACCTTACCAAGCGTCGCTTCCGACCACGGAGCCCGTTCCTTCCATGCGCATCCTTCCCGCCCTTGCGATCGCCCTCACCCTTGGCGCCGGCGTGGCTGTCCCCGCCCTCGCCCAGCCCGCGACACCGGCGCAGCCCGCCCATGCCGCCGCGCCCTACTACACGCCCGAGGATGCCGCCGCCATCCTCGATGCGCGCCTCGCCGCCCTGAAGACTGTGCTGAAGCTGACCCCCGAGCAGGAGAAGCTGTGGCCCCCGGTGGAGGCCGCCATTCGCGACGCGGTGAAGGGCGCCATCGCCCGCCGCGAGGCCCGCATGGCCGCCCCGCCGCCGGCCACCGCCCTCGACGTGCTCTCGATCATCGCCGATTCCGAGGAGGCGCGGGCCAAGTCGTTGAAGGCCTTCGTGGTCGCCGCGAAGCCGTTCGTGGCGGTGCTGACCCCGGCCCAGCTCAACCGGCTGCCGGCCTTCATCGGCCTCCAGGTTCCCACCGATGGGCCGACGCCCGGCTCGACCCAGCTCTGGATCTTCGAGGAAGAGGAATAGACCCCAGCGCACACCGGCCGCGAGGAGCCCTTTTGCCGGCGGCGCCCGTCGCCGGCAGCAAGCTGAAGCCGCCCGTGCCTGCGGCACGGGCGGCATCGGCGGACCAGCCTTTGATGATCGGCATACGCCCCGCGCCCGCGCCCCATGCGACGGAATGCGGCCCACGTCCCTGCTTGATCCCGCCGCGCCCCCGTGCGACCCCCTTACGAAAGACGTAAGGGAGGGGCCAGATGCGGGGCGCGGGAGATGACCATGGGTGAAGCCGATCTCCTCATCGGCGAGGGGCGCGCCCTGTCGGCCCATCCGCTGCGGGCCGCGGTGCTGCGCGAGCTGCACGCGCGCCCGTTCGTGCCGGCGCAGCCGCCCCGGCGTATCCTGCATGCGGCATTCCTGCTCGACGCGGGCGGTGCCCGCAGGGATCGCGAGGCGCTCACCACCCTGTGCGTCTCGCGCGGGCTGGCGGGCCCGGCGGCGGGCGCCAAGCATCACCATGTGTCGTTCGGCGGCGCCGATCTGCGCTGGGAGAGCCACGCCGAGTTCTCGACCTACACCTGGGACCTGCCCTCCCCCGGCGTGCTGCCCGGCATGCTGCCGTTCCAGCCGGCGGTCGCGACGCTGGCGACGCCGTTCGGCGAGATGCCGCAGCCGGGGCCGCTGCTGGTGGCGGTGGATCTGCACCTGATCCAGGACACGGCGGAAGACCTGTTCCTCGACAAGGTGTTCGACCGGGCAAGTCTGGCCCGCGCCGACGTCAACGACGGGCTCGCGGAGATCGCCTGCGACTTCCGCGCCGACCCGTCCGGCTTCGTGCGCATCCTGGTGCGCGACCGGGGGCTCGGGCCGGATGCCGCCGGCGCCCTGGTGCAGCGGCTCTTGGAGATCGAGACCTACCGCACCCTGGCCCTGCTCGGCCTGCCGGAGGCGCAACGCCTCGCCCCCGCCATCACCAAGATCGAGGGCCGTCTCGCGGAAGCCGCCAACGCCATGACCCATTCGGAGGGCCTTTCCGCCAACAACAAGCTGCTCGACGAGCTGGTGGCGCTCGCCGCCGAGCTGGAAGCGGCGGCGGCCGGCTCCCTGTTCCGCTTCGGCGCCAGCCGGGCTTACCTGGAAATCGTGAAGCTGCGGCTCGCCACCATCCGCGAGGTGCCGGTGCCAGGCTTTCCCACCTGGCAGCAGTTCCTCGACCGGCGCATGGCGCCCGCCATGCGGACCTGCCTTTCCATCGAGGAGCGGCAGGAGAAGATCGCCCGCAAGCTCGCCAATGCCGCCGACCTGCTGCGCACCCGGGTCGATGTGGAGCTGGAGCAGCAGAATCGCGACCTGCTCACCTCCATGAACGAGCGCACCCGCCTCCAGCTGCGCATGCAACGGACGGTGGAAGGGCTTTCGGTGGCCGCCATTTCTTATTATGTGGTGAGCCTGATCCAGCACCTCGCCGAGGGGCTGCACGAAAGCGGGATCGCCGAAGCCCTCGGCCTGCACCTGGACGTGGGGCTGGTGACCGCCGTCTCGGTGCCGCTCACGGTGCTCGGGGTCTGGTGGGTGGTGCGGCGCATCCGGCGCGCCCATAGCGATCACGATTGAGGCCAGGGTTGGCGCGGGCGACCCCAGCGGACGACCCCAGCGGAGGGCGGTGTGGATCTCGCGGTCGAATACGACAACCGGGCCCGGGTCCCCGATTATCCGGCCATCGTCGCGGGCTGGGCGCGCCGGTCCGCCGCCATGCGGGCCGATGTGGCGGCGGCCGACCTCGGCGTGCCCTATGGCGGCTCGCCCCGGCAGACCCTCGACATTCTGTGGCCCGATCCGTCCCGCCGGGCACCGGTGGTGCTGTTCTTCCACGGCGGCTACTGGCAGCGCGGCCATCCGCGCAACGCCAGCTTCATCGCCAGAGGCTGCCTCGCCCACGGGGTGGCGGTGGCGGTCGCCGGCCATGACCTCGCCCCGGACGTGACCTTGTCCGCCATTCTCGGTCAGGCCCGCGCCGCCGCATTGTGCCTCGCGCGGCTGGTGAGACGGCGTCTGGTCGCGTGCGGCCATTCGGCCGGCGCCCACCTCGCCGCCGCCCTCGTGTGCACCCCATGGCCCGAGCAATTCCCCGGCGCACCGGCCGACCTCGTGCCCGCCGGGGTCGGGCTCTCCGGCGTCTACGATGTCGAGCCGCTGGTCTCCACCCCGCTCAACAGGGCCCTCAAGCTCACCACGCAAGAGGCCCGCCGGCTGTCGCCCTCGGCCTGGCCGGTGCCGCCGGGCCGCATCTTCGACACCGTGGTCGGCACCGACGAAAGCCCCGCCTTCCTGCGCCAAAGCCGGAGCCTGGCCGACATCTGGGCCGCCCAGGGCGCCGCCACCCGCTATGCGGAGACGCCGGCGGCCAACCATTTCACCGTCCTCGACCCCCTCGCCGACCCCGAGTCCGCTGTGGTGCGGCGCCTCGTGGAGCTGGCCCGCGGGATCACCCTGTGAGGACACACCCCAACCCGCAAACGCCAGCGCCGTACGGCGGCAGCGGAGATGACATGCAGCCGGTCCAGATCGCCATCGTGCCCGTCACGCCGTTCGCGCAGAACTGCTCCATCGTCTGGTGCACCACGACCATGAAGGGGGCGGTGATCGACCCCGGCGGCGATCTCGACCGCATCGTGGCCGCCATCGCCGAGACCGGCGCCACCATCGAGAAGATCCTGCTGACCCACGGCCATGTGGACCACGCGGCCGGCGCCGCGGACCTCGCCGAGATGCTGAAGGTGCCGGTGGAGGGTCCCCACGCCGCCGATCAGTTCCTGCTGGACGGCATTCCCGCCATGGCCACCAAATACGGCTTCGAGGGCGGGCGCGCCGTGACCCCGGACCGCTACCTGAACGAGGGCGATCCCCTCGCCATCGGCGCGCTGAACCTCGACATCCTGCATGTGCCGGGCCACACGCCCGGCCATCTCGTCTATGTGCTGAAGGCCGAGAACATCGCCATCGTCGGCGACACCCTGTTCCGCGGCTCGGTGGGGCGCACCGACTTTCCCTATGGCGATCACGCCCAGCTCATCGCCGGCATCGTCGGCAAGCTGCTGCCCCTCGGCAATGCCGTGGTGTGCGTGCCGGGCCATGGGGCGCTGACCAGCATCGGCGACGAGCGCGCCCACAATCCCTTCCTCGAGGGCTGATCCCGTCCATGGCGCACCGCTACGCCGTCTATCTCGCCCCCGCGACCGAGAGCCCCCTGTGGCGCTTCGGCTCCGCCATCATCGGCTATGATGCCGCAACCGGCGCCGAGCCGCCGGCGCCCGACATCGCCGGCTTCGATCCGGAGAACTGGCACGCCTTGACCGCCGAGCCGCGCCGCTACGGTTTCCACGGCACGCTCAAGGCCCCCTTCCGGCTCGCCGACGACAAGACCGAGGCCGATCTCGACGCGCTCCTGCACGCCTTCGCCGCCGAACACCATCCGTTCGAGCTGCCGCCACTGGTGGTGAGGGCCATCGGCACGTTCGTGGCGCTGGTGCCGCCGGGGCCGGTGCCGACCCTGGACGACCTCGCCCGCTGCGCGGTGGTGGAGGTGGACCCGGCGCGCGCGCCCCTCACCCCCGAGGAACTGGCCCGCCGCAGGCCGGACCAGCTCTCGGCCCGCCAGCGCGCCCATCTCGATCGATACGGCTATCCTTATGTGTGCGAGGACTTCCGCTTCCACATGACGCTCACCGGACCGCTCGAGGACGCGGCGCACACCCACGCCCTCAATGCCCTGACCGAGGCCTACGCCGCCTCCGGCGCCAGCGTGCCGCTCCGGGTGAGCGATGTCGGCCTCTATGTGCAGGACCGGCCGGGCGCCCGGTTCCGCCTCGCCCGCCGCATTCCCCTCGGCACCGGAGCTTGAACATGAAGCAGCTCGGCCCAGACCCCTTGATCGACCCCACCGCCGAGGTGCGCGCCTCCCGGCTCGGCCGCTATACGGAGGTGGGCGCCCGCACCAAGCTCCTCGACGTGGAGATGGGCGACTATTCCTATGTGGTGAACGACGCCGACATCGCGTCCGCCGCGATCGGCAAGTTCTGCTCCATCGCCGCCATGACCCGGCTCAACCCCGGCAACCACCCCACATGGCGGGCAACCCAGGCCCATTTCACCTATCGCGCCTCCGCCTATTTCCCTGGTGAGGCGGACGAAGAGGATTTTTTCGCCTGGCGGCGCGCCCAGCGGCTCACCATCGGCCATGACGTCTGGATCGGCCACGGCGCCATCGTGCTCGCCGGGCGCAGCATCGGCACCGGCGCGGTGGTGGCGGCCGGCGCGGTGGTGAGCAAGGACGTGCCGGCCTATGCCATCGTCGCCGGGGTGCCGGCGCGCCTCGTGAAATGGCGCTTCCCCCCCGATATCGCCGAACGCCTCCAGGCCTTGGCCTGGTGGGACTGGAGCCACGAGGCGCTGCGGACGGCCCTCGCCGATTTCCGCGCGCTGTCGGTGGAAGCGTTCCTGGAGAAGCACGGCGCCTGACCCGTCGCCTCGTTTCCCCCTGGTTGCGCACCGTGATTCCTTGCCCGCGCGAATCGGTGCTAAGAGAAGGGGCATGATGACATCCGAACAAACCTCCGTGCGCGACGACGACGCAACGGATGTGCGCCAGGTGGCCGTCGCATCGGCCGTCGCCACCGTCGAAGCCGAGCGCAATGGCCTTGAGGCCCTCATCCGCGCGCTCAAGGGGCCGCTCGCCACTGCCTTCGCGCAGGCGGTGACCACCATCCGCGAGGCGCGCGGGCGGGTGGTGGTGACCGGGATGGGCAAGAGCGGCCATGTGGCCCGCAAGATCGCGGCCACCCTCGCCTCCACCGGCACCCCGGCCTATTATGTCCACCCGGCCGAGGCGAGCCACGGCGACCTCGGCATGATCACCGCGGACGACGTCATCATCGCCTTGTCATGGTCGGGCGAGACGGCGGAGCTGCGCGACCTCGTGAACTATTCCCGGCGCTTCGACGCGCCGTTGATCGCCTTCACCGCCCGTGGCGACAGCACGCTGGGGCGCATGGCCTCCACCCTGCTCGAAGTGCCGGCGGCGCAGGAAGCCTGCCCGCTCGGCCTCGCGCCCACCACCTCCACGGTGATGCTGCTGGCCCTGGGCGACGCCATCGCGGTGGCGCTGCTGGAGGGGCGGGGCTTCACCGCGCTCCAGTTCCGGCAGTTCCATCCCGGCGGCAAGCTCGGCGCCAGCCTCTCCTTCGTGCGCGACGTGATGCGCGGCGGCGAGGCGCTGCCCCTGGTCAGGACCGGCACCCTCATGGGCGAGACCCTGGTGGAGATGAGCGGCAAGGGCCTCGGCTGCGTCGCCGTGATCGACGCGCAGGGCCACCTCACCGGCATCGTCACCGACGGCGACCTGCGCCGCCACATGGCGAACGACCTGGTGGTCCAGCCGGTGGAGCGGGTCATGACCCCCTCACCCAAGACCGTGCGTTCCGACCAGCTCGCCTCCGAGGCGCTCAAGATCATGAACGCCCAGAAGATCACCTCGCTGCTGGTGGCGGATGATCGCCGGCCGGTGGGCGTGCTGCACATCCACGACCTGCTGCACATCGGCGTCGCCTGACGCGGCGGCGCCGGTAAAGCCGGTCCTCACGCAACCATCGGGCGCGAGGACACGAGGTGATGCAGGGTCATGATGGTGGAGGCATCCGCCACCCCGTCCACCCGCGCGCGTCGGAAATGGCGCTGGAACGCCCGGACCACCTGCTCGGTTGCAAGATCATAGCTGCCGTTCACGGCGATGCCGTAACCGTAGAGGGCCAGCATGGCCTGGAGCGCCTCCACCGGCGGGCCGCTGTCGCCGGGCATCAGGAAGCGGCCGCCCAAGGCCGGCGCCTCCGGCACCAGATGGCCGATGCCCGCCGCATGCAGCACATGCCAGGGAAAATGCTCGCCCGGATCGTCCTTGCGCGCCGGCGCCACGTCCGAATGGCCGAGCACAAGGTCGGCGCGGATGCGGTGACGGGCGACGATATCCACGCACAATGCCGTCACCGCCGCGATCTGCGCCGGCGGATAGGGCGGCAGGCCGCCGGAATGGCCGGCATTGACGATCTCGATGCCGATGGCGCGGGAATTGGTGTCGCCGATCCCCTCCCACTCGGACGCGCCCGCGTGCCACGCACGGGCGCGCTCCGGCACCATCTGCACGACGCCGCCGTCCTCCAGCACCACATAATGGGCGGAGACCTGCGCCTCCGGGCTGCGCAGCTCGGCGATGGCCGCCTCCGCCGTGTCCATGCCGGTATAGTGCAGCAGCAGCATGTCGATCGGCCGGAGCCGTTCGCCGAAATTGGGCGAGGGGGCAAGGGCGGTCACCCGCACGCTGTCGGGCGCAAAAGGAGACATATCGTTCACCGGAAGTCCCGCAGCTCGGCGATGCGACCATAGGCGGCATTCAGCACCGCCACCCGGTCGGTGGCGAGCTTCACCGCCGCCGGCGGCAACCCGCGGCCGGCGATGCGATCGGGATGGTGGGTGGAGACGAGGGACCGCCAGCGCTGCTTCACCTCGGCATCGGAGGCATCGGGAGCAAGATCGAGCACGGCATAGGGATCATCGGCCCGGCGCACATGGCGCGCCTCGATGCGGGCATAGGCGGTGCCGGTGAAGCCCAGGATGCGCCCCACCTCCTCCAGGAAGACCAATTCCCGCTCATGCAGGGCGTGGTCCGCCTTGGCCACATGAAACAGGGCGTCCATGAGATCCTCGCGGGTCTCGCGATCGTCGGCGAACATCTGCGCCACCTGGCGGGCATAGGCATCGAAGCCGGCAACGTCCGCCTTGGCGAGATTGTACAGCCGGGACACGGCGTCGAAATCCTCGGGCGGAATGTCGAAGACCTCCTGGAACGCCTTCACTTCGGCCGGCACCACCACGCCATCGGCCTTCGCCATCTTGGCCGACAGGGCGATAAGCGCCACCGAGAAGGCGGCGGGCTTCGGCGCCGGGGCCAGCAGCAAACGGTCCAGCACATGGCCCGCCAGCGCGCCGAGCAGGGCGCCAAGCGGGCCGCCGAGGACAAGGCCAAGGCCGGTCCCGCCGATCAATCCATAGGTCAAGAGCGTCTCCCTCGTGGTCGACCGGGAGCTAAAGCAGCACTTTGGCGTTCTCAAGATCGCACTGTGGCGCAGGTCCCGGAGCCGTCCCGCGCGCCTCAGGTCCAAAGCGTGTCATCGGTCAGGAGCGGCTGGCCGCATCATGCGCCGGCGGGGCCTGCGGCAGCCAGATGGTGAAGGCGCTGCCCACGCCTTCCACGCTTTCTACCCCCATGATGCCGCCGGCCCGCTCCACCAGGGTGTAGCTGATGGACAGGCCGAGCCCGGTACCGCCCTGACCCTTGGTGGTGAAGAAGGGGTCGAACACCCGCGCCAGATGCGCGGCCGGAATGCCCATGCCCGTATCCCGCACCACGATGGCGACGCCGGCCCGCCCGCCGCGGGTCTCGTCGCGGCTCTCCAGGCTCAAGGTGCCGCCGCCGGGCATGGCATGCACCGCGTTCACCATCAGGTTGATGAGCACCTGCTGCAATTCCACCCGGTTCATGAAGACGACGCGACCCGCGCCGTCGCCGCGCACCACCGCGATTTCGGCGCGGGAGACCAGATGCTGCACCAGAAGCAGGCTGTCGCCGATCACCTCCCTCGGCATCACCGGGTCGCTGACCCCAGCGAACTCGCCGGGGCGGGCGAACTGCAGGAGCTTCGACACGATGATGTGGATGCGGTGCACCTGCTGGTCGATCAGGTTGAACTCAGTGCGTACCGGCGTCGCCGCCCGTCCCAGCAGCTCACGCGCCACGTCCAGATTGCCCTGGATCACCGCCACCGGATTGTTGATCTCATGGGCGATGCCGGCGGTGATTTCGCCGATGGCGGCGAGCTTGCCGCTCATCACCAGTTGCTTCTGGGCCGCCGCCAGCTCGGCATTGGCGGCCTGAAGCTCGCGGGTGCGGGCGGCGACGCGCGCGTCCAGCTCGTCCGCCCAGCGGCGCAATTCCGCATCGCGCTGGCGCAGCAGGTCCAGCATGGCATCGAGATGGTGGGACAGCCGGCCGATCTCGTCGCTTTGGCCAGACAGGCCGGTGCGGGCGGACAGGTCGCCCTCCTCCACCTTCGAAATGGTGACGTTCATGGCTTCCAGCGGCCGGAAAATGCCCGCCGCCCAGCGCAGGAGGATGGGGATGGTGACCGCCGCCACCAGCACGAAGCCCACCCCCACCGCGATCAGGATGGTGCGCTTCAAGGCCAGGAACGGCGCTTCCAGGAAGCCCACATAGAGCATCCCCACCCGGTGCCCAGCCGAATCGAGGATCGGCTCATAGGCGGAAATGTACCAGTCGTTCACCACGAAGGCGCGGTCGAGCCACACTCGCCCCTCGCCCAGCACCGCCGCCCGCACCTCCCCCGATACGCGGGTGCCGAGCGCCCGCTTACCCTCGAACAGGCGCACATTGGTGGAGATGCGCACGTCGTCGAGGAACAAGGTGGCGGTGCCCTCGCTGCCGGCCGGCAGGACGCCGCGGCCATAGACCAGATCATTGATGGTATCGATGAAATCGAGGTTGCGGTTGAGCAGCACCCCGCCCACCAGCACCCCGCGCCGGTCGCCGGCGAGCCGGACCGGCGCCGCCGACTGCACCACCATGCCCCGCTCCTCCAGCGCGCGGGCCGTCGGCCCCGCGCCGGGGGTGGGCACGAGCTCCACCCGCGCCCGCGCTTCGAGATCGGGCGACAAGCGGGCGAGGGTCTCCGGCCCGAACACGTCGATGGCGGACCCAGCCGTGCCCGCGCGCGCCCGTTCCACCACCGCCGACGAGGCCAGCCCCGCGTCGGGCCGCGCGCCGGGCGGGGAGGCCGCCACCAGGGCGCCATCGGCCTCGAGCACATAAAGAAAATCGAACCCCAGGGCCGCGCGCCGGGCGGCGAGGAAGGCATCGAGGGCCCCGCGATCGCCGCCTTCCGCCACCTTCTCGAACGCCACCGAATCGCCGAGCGCGTGCAAGGTCTCGTCCGATCGCTCCATCAGCCGGTCGAGATACTGGCGGGCGATGGTCAGGTCGCCCTGCACCTTGGAAATGAGCAGGCGGTCGAATTGGCGCGTCCACCACCCCACCACCAGCAGCAGCACCACCGGCAGGATGATGAGCATGGGTAGGAGCGCGATGGCGAGCAGCCGCATGCGCACCGAACCGAGCCGCCCCAAGACGCCCGACCGATACAGGGGACCTGTCCGTCCCCGCGCGCTTGGCGGCCCGAGGTCGCCGGTGGGACGCGGCGCGCCCAACGCGGGGCCGCCGTCCTCAGCCATGCCAGGCCTTGAGCTTGCGATCGAGGGTCTTGCGCGACACGCCGAGCCGGCGCGCGGCTTCCGCCCGGTTGCCACCGGCCTCGGCGAGCACCTTCAGCATGTGGTGCTTTTCCACCGCCTCCAGCGCTTGGGAATGGGCCTCCTCGCCTTCCCCGTCCTCGGCCGGCACCACATCGCGGGGGAAATCGCCGAGAATGAGCGCCCGCTCGATCACGTTGCGCAGCTCGCGCACATTGCCCGGCCAGGGATAGCGCGCAAGCTCGCGCAACACCGCCGGGGTGAGCTCCAACGGCGGCACGCCGAGCTGGGCCGACAGTTCCGCCATGAACAGCCGCGCCAGGGGCGCCACGTCCGCCGCCCGCTCGCGCAGGGGGGCAAGGTCGATGTTCACCACGTTGAGGCGGTAATAGAGGTCCTGCCGGAACCGGCCGCAGGCCACCATCTCCTTCAGGTCGCAATTGGTGGCGGCCACGAGGCGCACATCTACCGGCACCTCCCGCTCGGCGCCCACCGGCCGCACCTTCTTGTCCTCGATCACGCGCAGCAGCTTGGCCTGGAGGCCGAGCGGCAGTTCCCCCACCTCGTCCAGGAACAGCGTGCCGCCCTGGGCATAAAAGAACAGGCCCTCGCGGGACGAGGCGGCGCCGGTGAAGGCGCCCTTCAGATGGCCGAACAGCTCGCTCTCGATGATCTCGGGCGCGATGGCGGCGCAGTTCACCGGCACGAACGGCTTGGCCGCGCGGGACGAGGCGGTGTGGAGGGCGCGGGCGGTGACCTCCTTGCCGGTGCCGCTCTCCCCGGTCACCAGCACGGTGGTGGGCATGGGCGCGACGCGGGCCACCATGGCGCGCACGGCATGGATGGAGAGCGATTCACCCACCAAAGTCGAGGGGCCGGACGGCGCCAGCGGCAGGGTGCCGAGCGCCCGCTTGAGCACGAAATTCTCGCGGCTGAGGCGCCCGCGCTCCAGGCAGCGGGCGATGGCATTCAGGATCTGGTTGGAGCGGAACGGCTTCAGCACGAAATCCGCCGCCCCCGCCCGCAGCGCCTCGATGGCGGTTTCCAGGTCCGCGAACGCGGTGATGAGAATGACCTCGCGGTAGAAACCGGTGGCGCGCAGCTCCTTCAGCCAGTCGAGGCCGGTGCGCCCGGCCATGATGTTGTCGAGAATGATGAGGTCGAACGGCGTCGCCTCCAGCAGGCGGGCCGCGCTCGCGACATCCGCCGCCTCGGCCACATGGCGGCAGCGGGTCTCGAGCATGCGGGTGAGGAAATTGCGCATGCCCGGCTCGTCATCCACCACCAGCACCGAGGACTCGGCCAGGTGAGGGCTGAAGGTGAGGTCGGTGGCGGGCTCCGCCGGAGCGAGGCTGGTCATGGTCATGTGGTCGGCCGCAGGTCCCAGGCCCGCGCCGACCAGCGGCGGAAGCCATCCTCGAGGCCTGGCGCCTGGCGCCACGCCTCCTCCCCGAGACGGCGGGCTTCTGAGCCGGGAGAACCCGCGCGGCCCGTTCGTCATCAGGATTATCAATCGCTCAAATCGCTGCGGCAATCAAATGGCGCGGCCGCGCCCACCCCGAAACGACGCGGCCGGGCACAAGGCCCGGCCGGTCTGAACGCTCGCGGTCGCAAAAGGTCCGGCTCAACGGAACAAGATCACCGCCTTCTGTAGGGTGATCCACACGCCCCAGGCCAGCGGCACGCCCACGGCGAGCCATGCCACCACCGCCAGCGCCACCGGGGTCGCACCCCGGGCCACCGGGGTGGAGGCGCGGCCGGCGCCGGCCGTGCCATCCTTGGCCTCTTCCTCGAAATCCTCGAAGTCGGCGTGGACCTTCTCTTCCTTCGACTGGGCGGCGAGCTTGCCCGCCTTCTTCAGCTCGTCGTCGGTCATGTAGAGATGCTCGGCGACGGGCTTCACCAGCAGGTTGGCGACGAAGCCCAGGACCAGCAGTCCGGCCAGGATGTACATGGTCTGGTCATAGGCCGCCTCGCGCGGGATGCCGGAGGCGATCTGGTATTCGCGCAGATAGTTCACCAGCACCGGGCCAAGCACGCCGGCGGTGGCCCAGGCCGTGAGCAGCCGGCCATGGATGGCCCCCACCATGTGGGTGCCGAAGATGTCGGCAAGGTAGGCCGGGATGGTGGCGAAGCCGCCGCCATACATCGACAGGATGATGCAGAAGGAGAGCACGAACAGCACCACCGAACCCATGTGGGCGGTGGTGGGCACCAGCGCATAGAGCGCGAAGCCCAGCACGAAGAAGACCGCATAGGTCATCTTGCGTCCCAGCCGGTCGGAGAAGGAGGCCCAGCCGAACCGCCCGCCGATGTTGCACAAGGAGAGCAGGCCGGTGAAGCCGGCGGCGATGGCCGCGATCTGCGCCTTCTGGGCGGCATCAAGCTGCGAGAAGGTGAGATCGAGGCCGATCAGCCGCCCGCCGAACACCTCCTGGAGCATGGGCGAGGCCATGCCGATCACGCCGATGCCCGCCGACACATTGAGGCACAGCACCGCCCACAGCAGCCAGAACTGCGGCGTCTTCCAAGCCACGTTCAGATGCACATGGCGATGGGTGACCATGGCATTAGCGCTGGCGGCGGGCGGGGTCCAGCCGGCCGGCTTCCAACCCTCGCGCGGCACCCGATACCCCAGGGCGCCGACCACCATGAACACGAAATAGATGGCCGCCATGGCGAGGAAGGTCTGCCACACGCCGACCGAGGTCGGACCGGCGAAATGCTGCATCAGCATGTTGGCGAGCGGGGCGCCGATCATGGCACCGCCGCCGAAGCCCATGATGGCCATGCCGGTGGCCATGCCGCGCCGGTCCGGAAACCATTTGATGAGGGTGGACACCGGCGAGATGTAGCCGAGTCCCAGGCCGATGCCGCCGATGACGCCGGAACCGAGCCACAGCATCCAGATCTGGTGCAGATAGACGCCCGCCGCCGAGATCACGAGCCCGCCGCACCAGCAGAAGGCGGACACCAGACCCGCCTTGCGCGGCCCCGCCGTCTCCAGCCAGCCGCCCCACACCGCCGCCGACGAGCCGAGCAGCACGAAAAACAAGGTGTACATCCAGCCGAGCTGGGAAATCTGCCAGTCGCACGCGGTGGCGAACAGGCCGGCGATGAAGCCCATGTCGGCCGGGCAGGCGACCGGCGCGGTGATGCCCACGGCGCGCGACAACGGCAGCCAGAACACGCTGAAGCCATAGGCCATGCCGATGCACAGATGGATGGCGAGAGCCGCCGGCGGCACCAGCCAGCGATTGAAGCCAGCGCCGGCGATGGTGCGCTCCCGGCTCAGGAACGGCGGCGGGGCGAGGGTCGAAACGGACATGCTTCCTCCTGGCATCTTCTTGTTCCGGCGGTCCGCCGGCCGCGTCACGGCGCGGTGGTGTCCGATTAGCAAGGGGGAGGCCAACACCAGATCGCCCGCAACCGGCTGATTTACGGTGGCATTTCAATGAACGCCCCGGCACACATATGGACATTTTGTCCGTTCGCGGCCGTCTGCGCCCGGCCCAGCGGGTCAGAATGACGCAGCGCTCAACCGAGCTCGTAGCTGGTGATGCCGAAGATGCGCGCCAACGGCAGGTCGGGCGCGGGGCCGCGATACATGCGCGCGGTCTCGAACACGGGGGAGAGACCGGCCTGCTCGGCCAGCGCCCGCGCCGCCCCGTTCGGCTCGGGCACGTCAAGAAAGAGCGGCGCACCCCCTGCCTCCGCGCGCCCTGCCTCCACCGCCAGCGCGGCGAACAGGGCCCGCGCACCGGCCGCGGTCGGCGCGAACAGGGGCCCGATCTTGAAGCCCTCCCGGCAGCGCCGGATCACCCCGTACCCGGTCACCGCCCCATCTTCCACCAGCACCCGCGCGGCACCGACCGGCGGTTCCAGCCAAAGGGCGAGGAAATCCGGGCGCGGGACGCCGAAATGGGCGGTGTCGCAGGCTGCCACTGCCGCCCGCAATGCCGGCGTGACGGCGATCACCCTGGCATCGGGCACCCCGTCCCCCACTGCCGCGACGCCGCCGTAGCGGATATTGCGGTGCGCGAGCACGAAGCCGGAGGCGGCATAATTGGCCTGCTGCGCCGCCACCCCGTCGAGGCCGATGGTGCAGCCGGCGAGGCGGGCCATGCCGGCCTGCCACAGGCGAAACCCCAGGCCCTGCCCGCGCAGGTCCGGACGGCAGATGTAGAACCCCAAAAACGCGAACCCCGCCCGGCCGGGGCCGCTCGCCCCGTAGCGCACCGCCGAAAGGGTCGCGGCCAGCTCACCGTGCGCGAACAGGCCGAGAAAGCCCTCGCGATCCTGGGCGTGGAAGGCCGCCGCATCGGCAAGGCCAGGGTTCCAGCCCTCCCGCGCCGCCCACTCCACCGCCATCTCCACCTCCGCCGCCGAGAGCGGACGAATGGGGAGATCCTCACTCATGGGAAACGCCGTCCCGGAACGCACCGTCCCGAAACTCGCCATCCCTGGACAGGCCATCTCGGGACGGGCCATCGCGGATGGCACCGTCGCCATTCCCCTGTCCGAGCGCGGACAGCATCACCCGATTCCGGCCGCCATCCTTGGCGCCATAGAGGGCGCGGTCGGCGCGCTCAAGGATGTCCTCGATGTCACGGTCCCCCTTCACCATGGCGGCGACACCGATGCTCGTCCGCACGTCGAGGGTCACGGAGCCGATATCCACCGGCGTGCCGGAGATGGACGCGATCAGATTGCGCGCGACCTGGGCCGCGCCTTCCATATCGGTGCTGGGCAACAACACCGCGAACTCCTCGCCGCCCATGCGCGCCACCACATCGCGCGTCCGCAGCGCGCCGCGGCAGCGCTGCGCCACCTCGCGCAGCACGACGTCGCCGGCGCCGTGACCGAAATTGTCATTGATGGATTTGAAGTGGTCGAGGTCCAGCATCAGCACCGAGAGGTCGCTGTCGGTCGCCACGGCGACGCGGAAAGCGCGGTCGGCCTCCTCGAAGAAGCGCCGGCGGTTGCACAGGCCGGTCAATTCGTCGGTCACGGCGAGGTAGCGCAACTCCTCCTCCAGCCGCCGCCGCTCGGACACGTCCCAGTAGACCACGATGTAAGTATCGCTAATGAAACGGAACCGGAACTGGAGCGTGCGCGTCTGCCGGTCCCGACAGACCACATCCCACTCCACCTTCTCCACCTCCCCGGGATCAGCCCGCACGCGCTCGATGCGCGCCCGCCAGTCCGCGATCACCTGGGCCCGCAGCGCATCATCGGGAAAGCCCTTTTCCCACCAATCGTCATGATGGGGCGCCGGCCCCAGATAGCCATAGCCCAGGAGATGCTCGGACTGCTCGTTGCAATACAATTCCCGCATATTGCTGTCGTAGATTTCCACCCCCACCGGCAGCGAGCGCACGATGTCTTCGAGCATGGTGGAAAAATCCAGCACCGTCGTGGTGGAACCGCCGCGCCCCGGCGCCGGCCCGCGGGTGCCGTGATCGCGCAGCGTCACAATCGAGCCCCATTCATCGCGAAGCTGCGAGGCCTTGAAACCCAGCGTAGCGAGGCCGATCGGGGTGCGACAATAAAGCACCATCTCTTCGGTGTCGTGGCTCTCGGCCATCAGCAGACCGCGCACCCGCCCCGCCGCATAGGCGCCGAGAAGCTCGCTCAGATCCATCCCGGTGGGATCGCGGCCGAACAGGCCCGCCGCCTGGGCATTGGCGCGCCGAACCGTCTGGCCATCAGGCTCGATGGCGAGCAGAGGGGTGTAGACCAGATCGAGCCACGCGAAGCGATCTGTGTTCATCCCTCAGGAGACCCCATGCCCGCCGATCATGCCCGCGACACCTGTTGCGGAGCTGCCAGAGAGCAAGGGTAACGCGGTCCGCGCGGCTGTACAGGTGAAATTTTCCGCAACGCATCTCTACTTTTGCGTGCACCCCCATTTGACGCACCAGGACACCACCCAGGTCAGACCAGCCGTTCGAGAAAGGCGGGCAGGTCGTCAGTCACCTGGTCCACATGGGCGGCATCGCGGCCTTCCAGTTCCCAGGCCTCGCGGCTGCCGGGGCGGGTTTCGGCCGGAGTGCCCTGCGTTACCACCAGCACGGTGGCCATGCCGAGGCGATGGGGCACCTCCAGATTGCGGGAAAGATCCTCAAACATGGCGGCGCGTCGCGGGTCCACGCCGTGGGCGTCCAGGAAACAGCGATAGGCGGCATCGGTGGGCTTGGGCTGGAAACGGGCCGCCACGATGTCGTGCACCGCGCTGAAGCGATCGTCGATGCCGAGCTTTTCCAGCACATTGCGGGCGTGCCGCTCGGAGCCGTTGGTGTAGACCATCTTTCGCCCCGGCAGGGCGTCGATGGCGGCGCCGAGCCGGGGGGTCGCGGACAGGCCGGAGAGGTCGATGTCGTGCACATGATCGAGGAAGGCATCGGGGTCCATCCCGTGCTCGATCATCAGCCCGCGCAGGGAGGTGCCGTAGCGCCGGTAATAGTCCTTCTGCAACTTGAACGCATCGTCCGGCGCGATACCGAGGAAATCGGCGATGTAGGCCTTCATGCGCGCGTCGATCTGCGACCACAGGTCATGGTCGGCGCTATAGAGGGTGTTGTCGAGGTCGAACACCCAGGTCTCGACCTGCTGGAAACGGGACTGCGGAAGAATGAGGGTCATGTGATGCTCGTCGGGTGCGCCCTGGCGCACCGGATCGGAAGGGGGCCGGTCAGAACGGCCCGCGGGAATAGATTTCCGAAAGCCCGGCTTCCAGCTCGCGGATGCGGCCCTCATAGGCCTGGCGTAGGCAACCCGCGTCGCTGCCGCACAGGGCACGCCGCGAGAGCCAGGCCCGCTGGGCGTCCTGAATGTCGCCGCGCTGGCCCATGGCCACGAGCTTGGTGATGACGCCGTAGAGGGTGGTCATCTTCACATCGAGCTGCTGCAGGCCGCAGTTCGCGCAGATCGCCTTTTCATCGGTGGCCTTGGCGGTGGAGCAATCGAAGCTGGCCGCCGCCGCGGCGCCCGAGCCCAGCCCGCCCGCGAAGGGCAGCAGCAGAGCGGCCGCAAAGACAACCGAACGCACGCGACACGCCGAACGAAAACCCATGCCCATGACCGTCTCCTCAGTCTGCCGCCGGCATGGCGCCGCCACGGACCCCGGCACGGTAGCGCGCATATCCGTCGGCGCGAAGACGGCAGGCGGGACAGGTCCCGCAGCCATAGCCCCAGGGGTGCCGTGATCCCCGCTCGCCGAGATAGCAGGTGTGTGTCTCTTCCTGGATCAGCGCCACCAGGGCGGCGCCGCCGAGGGTTTCCGCCAGACGCCAGGTGGCGGCCTTGTCGATCCACATGAGCGGCGTGTGGAGCACGAACCGGCTCTCCATGCCGAGGTTCAGCGCCACCTGCATGGCCTTCACCGTGTCGTCGCGGCAATCGGGATAGCCGGAAAAGTCGGTCTCGCACATGCCGCCGACAATGTGCCGGAGCCCCCGCCGGTAGGCCAGCGCCGCCGCGAACGTGAGAAAAATCAGATTACGCCCCGGCACGAAGGTGTTGGGCAGGCCGCCCGCTTCCATCTCGATGGCAACGGAGCGGGTGAGCGCCGTGTCGGAGAGCTGGCCGAGGGCATCGAGGCTCACCATATGGTCTTCGCCCAACCGGCCGCGCCAGACCGGATTGAGCCGGGAGAGGGCCTCCCGCACGCGGGGGCGGCATTCCAGCTCCACCGCATGGCGCTGACCATAAGCGAAACCCACCGTCTCCACCCGGTCGAACTGCTCAAGGGCATAGGCCAGGCAGGTGGTGGAATCCTGGCCGCCGGAAAACAGCACCAAGGCCCCTTGCGGGGCGCTTTGGGCGGCACCTTCGGAAAAACGCGCGGCGGCGGTGGTCATGTCGGCTTAAGTCTCGTCTCCCAGGTCCGCGCGGCGGCGAAATCCGCGCGGCGGCGACCCCTGCACATACATCCAAGATCGCCACCGCCCACGCCGACCGGTCCAGCCTGCAGCCTTACTCCCCCGGCGCCTTGGCGTCGATGGAGATGGCATGGAGACCCTTGGCGATCTCGCCCTGAAGCAGGGTGTTCACGATCCGGTGCCGCTCAACGCGGCTCTTGCCGGCGAAGTCCGCCGCCACCACCCTCACCTTGAGATGAGTTACGCCGCCATCTTCGCGGCTGGAGCCCTTGTGGTCGTGGCTGGCGCCCATATGGCCGGCATGCTTGTGGCTCTCGTCCACGAGGTCGAGGGCCAGGGGATTGAGGCCGCTTTGCAGCGTCTCGCGAATGGTGGCGAGGGAAATCTGGGACATAATGAAACCGATATCCGGAATGAAAGGATGGGCGCCGCGCACCACGATGGTGCACTGGCCTGAAGCCATTATATAAGCATTATCATTGCCCGCCTATCCTCGCGCCCCGCGCGCCGGGGTGGCCTTCCCCGGACCGCTCAGGCCCAAGCTCCTTCCTTGCCGCGCCGCGACGCGACCCTCATAATCGTTTCATCATGAAGCTGAACTCCCCGCTCTTCGATCGCATCCGCGTAAAATCTGGCGAGGGCCGCGCGCGCCCCCCCCAGCAGGCCTGCTGCCAATGGCCCGGATGCACCGCGCCCGCGACCCACCGCGCGCCGAAGGGACGACACCTGGAAGGCCAGTATTGGCACTACTGCCTCGACCATGTGAAGGAATACAACCAGTCCTACAATTACTTCGCGGGCATGCCCGACGACGCGGTCTCGGCCTATCAGAAGGACGCGCTCACCGGCCATCGTCCCACCTGGCGCATGGGCGCGCGCGGGAACGAGAGCCCCGAGCGGGACGGCGGATTCAAGGAAAACGTCAAGGACCCGTTCGGCTTCGCCGGCGAGATGGGCCGCACCTTCCGGGCCGACCGCGAGGAGCCGGACGGCCGCATCATCCGCACCACCGAACGGCGGGCGCTGGAGGTCATGGGGCTCGAGATGTCCGCCGGCGCGGACGAAATCAAGGCCCGGTACAAGGAACTGGTGAAAAAGCACCATCCCGATGCCAACGGCGGCGACCGCTCCTCGGAGGACCGGCTGCGCTCCGTCATCCAGGCCTATGCCAACCTCAAGCAGGCGGGCTTTTGCTGACCCGGCAGGACCGGGCGTGACATTTTTCATATTGCCCCCGGGCCGGCTTCGGTCGAGCCTCCAGGGCAGCCATTCAGACGTGAAGGGCGCACAGCATCCGCCCACGGAGGACCTATGAGCGGCACCGAGATCCTTGCCCCCACCCCGGACATGAAAGTGTCGGTGCGCCAGACCTTTGGCATCGACATCGACATGGAGGTGCCGGCTTATTCCGAGCCTGACGAGCACGTTCCGGACCTCGACCCCGACTATCTGTTCGACCGGCCGACCACCCTCGCCATCCTCGCCGGATTTGCCCACAATCGCCGCGTAATGGTTACCGGATACCATGGAACCGGCAAGTCCACCCATATCGAACAGGTGGCGGCGCGGCTCAACTGGCCCTGCGTGCGCATCAACCTCGACAGCCACATCTCGCGCATCGACCTGATCGGCAAGGACGCGATCGTGGTGAAGGACGGGCTCCAGGTCACCGAGTTCCGCGACGGCATCCTGCCCTGGGCCTACCAGAACAACATCGCTTTGGTGTTCGACGAATACGACGCCGGCCGCCCGGACGTGATGTTCGTGATCCAGCGGGTGCTGGAATCCTCCGGCCGCCTGACCCTGCTCGACCAGAGCCGGGTGATCCGCCCCCACCCCTCGTTCCGGCTGTTCGCCACCGCCAACACCATCGGCCTCGGCGACACCACCGGCCTTTATCACGGCACCCAGCAGATCAACCAGGCGCAGATGGACCGCTGGTCGATCGTCGCCACCCTGAACTATCTGGCCCACGACAAGGAAGTGGACATCGTGCTGGCCAAGGCCAAGCACTTCCAGAACCAGGAGGGGCGCGACACGGTGAACCGCATGGTGCGCCTCGCCGATCTCACCCGGCAGGCCTTCATCAACGGCGACCTGTCCACCGTGATGAGCCCGCGCACGGTCATCACCTGGGCCGAGAATGCGGACATCTTCAAGGAGATCGCCTTCGCCTTCCGCGTCACCTTCCTCAACAAGTGCGACGAGCTGGAACGCCCGCTGGTGGCCGAGTTCTACCAGCGCTGCTTCGGCCAGGAGCTGACCGAGAGCACGGTGAACGTCGCCCTCTCCTGAGGATCCCTGCTTTCCGGCGCCGGCCCAAGGGCCGGCCCAACCTGCCCCGCGTGACGAGAGCCGAGAAAGAGCCGCACCATGGCCCCCACCAACCGCACCCCCGGAAAGGCGTCCTCGGAGGCGGCCGTCGAGCCCTTCAAGCGGGCGGTGACCGGTTGTTTCAAGGCCATCGCGGGGGTCGCCGAGTTCGAGGTGACCTTTTCCAGCGAGCGGCCGGGCCTCTCCCCCGGCCGGGTGCGCCTGTCCGAGCCGCCGCGCCGCTTCACCGCCCATGACGCCGCCATCGTGCGCGGGCAGGCGGATGCCCTGGCCCTCAAGCTCGCCTGCCACAACCCGGCCACGCACCGCAAGATGCTGCCCGCCGGCGACACCGCCCGCGCCGTGTTCGAGGCGGTGGAACAGGCGCGGGTGGAGGCGATCGGCTCCAACCGCATGCCCGGCACCAAGCGCAACATCGCGGCCATGCTCCAGGACCGCTACCACCGCAGCAATCTCGCCGACATCACCGAGCGTTCGGAGGCGCCCATCGAGGACGCGATCGCGCTCCTGGTGCGCGAGCGGCTGACCGGCGAGGCGCCCCCGCGCGAGGCCCGCAAGCTGGTGGATTTGTGGCGCCCCTATATCGAGGAGCGGGCCGGCAAGGACCTCGGACGGCTCGCGGCCTCCATCGAGAACCAGAAGCACTTCGGCGAGATCGCCCGCCACCTGCTCTCCTCCCTCGACATGGGCGAGGATTCCAGCCTCGACACCGAGAACGACGAGGAGGACGACGAGAACCAGGGCGGCGCCGAGGAGGAGGGCGCCGAGCAGGGCCAGTCCAAGCAGGACGAGAGCCAGCAGGGCGCCTCCGAAAGCGAGGCCATGCTCTCCGAGGAGGAGCTGCCCCTCGGCGAGATCGACGCGGACGCCGCTCCGCCCGACGACATGCCCGACGGCGCCGAGCCCGGCGACAGCGACGAGGCCGCCGAGCCCTGGCAGCCCCGTCCGCCGGTGACCCATGACAATCGCGGACCGGAATACCACGCGTTCACCACTACGTTCGACGAGGAAGTGCACGCCGAGGACCTCTGCGACCCGGAGGAGCTGACCCGCCTGCGCGCCTATCTGGACAAGCAACTGTCCCACCTTCAGGGGGTGGTGGCGCGGCTCGCCAACCGGCTGCAGCGGCGCCTGCTGGCGCAGCAGAACCGGGCCTGGGATTTCGACCTGGAAGAGGGCGTACTCGACCCCGCCCGCCTGTCCCGCGTGGTCACCGACCCCACCGCCGCTTTATCCTTCAAGCAGGAGCGCGACACCGACTTCCGCGACACGGTGGTGACGATGCTCATCGACAATTCCGGCTCCATGCGGGGGCGGCCGATCACGGTGGCGGCCACCTGCGCCGACATCCTCGCCCGCACGCTCGAGCGCTGCGGGGTGAAGGTGGAGGTGCTGGGCTTCACAACCAAGGCCTGGAAGGGCGGCCAATCCCGCGAGGCGTGGCTCGCCGCCGGCAAGCCGGCCGGGCCCGGACGGCTCAACGATCTGCGGCACATCATCTACAAGGCCGCCGATGCCCCCTGGCGGCGCTCCCGGCGCAATCTGGGGTTGATGATGCGCGAAGGGCTACTCAAGGAAAACATCGACGGCGAGGCCCTCGACTGGGCCCATCAGCGCCTGCTGGCGCGCACCGAAGCCCGGCGCATCCTGATCATGATCTCGGACGGCGCCCCGGTGGACGATTCCACCCTCTCGGTGAACCCCGGCAATTATCTGGAGCGGCACCTGCGCCACATCATCACGGAGATCGAGACCCGCTCGCCGGTGGAGCTGATCGCCATCGGCATCGGCCATGACGTGACCCGCTACTACCGCCGCGCCGTGACCATCGTGGACGCGGAGGAGCTGGGCGGGGTGATGACCGAGAAGCTCGCCGAGCTGTTCGCGGAAAAGGCCGCCGCACCGGTCCGCGGCCGGCGGGCGCATTGATGGGCGCAGGTTCAAGGTCCCGGTTCGCACGAATCGCGAGCATCGCCGCCGCCGGCGTGCTCGCCCTTGGCCTCGCCGGCGCGGTGGTGGTGGGCACCGCCACCTCCAAGCCCACCGCCTTGCCGGAGCAGCCGGAAGCGCTGAGCGTCACGGCCACCCCCATCACCCGCTTCAAGATCGGCGACGACGGCACCCGTTTCGGCGCGCTCAGCTTCCGCGGCGGGCTGGTGCTGCACTCCGCCTATCCGGCCTTCGGCGGCATCTCCGGCTTCACGCTCGCCCCGGACAACCGCTTCCTCGCCGTCACCGATGCCGGCGTATTCCTCTCCGGCCGGCTCGATGTGGACGGCGACCGGCCCACCGGCCTCTCCGACGTGATGGCGGCGGCGCTGAAGGATGACGCCGGCCGGCTCCAGGCCCAGCGCGGGCGCGGCGACAGCGAATCCCTCACCATCGCCCCGGACGCGGTCTATGTGGGCATGGAGGACGTCAACGAGGTCTGGCGCTATCCGCGCGACCCGATGGGGAAAAACGGCACCCGCGTGCCGGCCCCCATGGTGCGCGACCTGCGTAACAATCTCGGCCTCGAAGGCCTCGCCTATGTGCCGTCCGGCCCGCTGAAGGGCGCGCTGATCGGCATCGGCGAGGATGGCATCCAGAAGGGCGAGGACCTGCCGGGCTTCATCATCGGCGGCCCCGCCCCGGGCCGCTTCACCATCCTCAAGAGCCGCCCCTTCAACGCCACCGACCTCGCGATCGCCCCCAATGGCGACATGTATCTGCTGGAGCGGCATTTTTCCTTGTCCACCGGGGTCTTGATGCAGGTCCGCTGGTTCGCCCTCGCCGAGGTCAAGCCGGGCGCGGTGGTGAGCGGAACCGTGCTCGGCACCTTCGACAACGGCTATGAGATCGACAATATGGAGGGCCTGGCGGTGACCACCAATGCCGCTGGCGAAACCCTGCTGACCATGATCTCCGACGACAATTTCAGCCCCATCCAGCGCACCATCCTGCTGCGGTTCGCCGTGGGCGAACCGAACCGTCACGCCGTCGCCCCTTGAGCGACCGGCGACGCCCCTGCCAGGGCGCCGTCCCATTGCGACACGCGACCGCCTCCGGCCGGGCACCGAACGGGAACAAAGCACGCGCGAATCGCGACACCAGGGACAATCGCGCTTCGTTCCGCCATGCCGCAGTCACACCACACCTGCCCCGCTGGCGAGCGGGGCCATGCGCGACGATGCCGCCGCCCCCGCGCCGGCCCCCCACTGGCGGGCAGGACCATGCGCGACGACGCCGGCCGGCCCCTCTCGCCCCGGCAACCGGCGCCCTTCTTTCGTCCCGGAGCCGTCCCCACGGCCGGTTCCCAGCCATCCCATTTCGCGACACTCTCCCCCGGCGGCCAGAACAACCGGGAACAAAACACGCGCGAATCGCTGCTCCGGGGACAATCGCGCTTTGTTCCACCATGCCGCCGCCCCCGCGCCGGCCCCGCTGGCGAGCGAGGCCATGCGCGACGATGCCAGCCGGGCCTCCTCGCGCTCCGGCGACCGGCGCCTTCTTCCTTCCCAGGACCAGCCGCCACGGCCGGTTCCCAGCCATCCCATTTCGCGACACTCTCCCCCGGCGGCCAGAACAGCCGGGAACAAAACACGCGCGAATCGCTGCTCCGGGGACGATCGCGCTTTGTTCCACCATGCCGCCGGCCCCCCCGCGCCAGCCCCCGCTGGCGGGCAGGACCATGCGCGACGACCCCGGCCACCCCTCTCGCCCCGACGACCGGCGCCCTTCTTTCGTCCCTGAGACGTCCCCACGGCCGGCTCCCGACCATCCCATTTCGCGACACCCGCCCCTGACGGCCGGAACAGCCGGGAACAAAACACGCGCGAATCGCTGCTCCGGGGACGATCGCGCTTTGTTCCGCCATGCCACCGCCCCCGCGCCGGCCCCCACTGGAGGGCAGGACCATGCGCGACGACGCCGGGCGGCCCTTCTCGCCCCGGCGACCGGCGCCCTTCTTTCGTCCCGGAGCCGTCCCCACGGCTGGCTCCCGACCATCCCATTTTGTGACACCCGCCCCCGCCAGCCGGAACAACCGGGAACAAAACGCGCGCGAATCGCTGCACCGGGCACAATCGCGCTTCGTTCCCTCGCGCCGCCGGCGTGCGGGCCATCCGCCCCTTGCGGGTGTGGCGGGGCCATGCTCGACTGCGCCGGCCGCCCCCCTCACGCTCCGGCAACGGCGCCCGCCGGCGGAGCAAAGCCCTAAGCCCTTCGGGAGCGGCCCACAGGAGATGACATGTTCGAGATCGGCCCGAACCTCTTCGTGATCGTGCTCGTGGTGCTTGCCATCGCCGTCGTCTTCGCCGGAGTGAAGACGGTGCCCCAGGGCTACCAGTTCACGGTCGAACGCTTTCGCCGCTACACCAAGACCCTGCAGCCGGGTCTCAACATCATCGTCCCGTTCATCGACCGCATCGGCACCAAGATGAACGTGATGGAACAGGTGCTGGACGTGCCCACCCAGGAGGTCATCACCAAGGACAACGCCACCGTCTCGGTGGACGGGGTGGCCTTCTTCCAGGTGTTCGACGCCGCCCGCGCCGCCTATGAGGTGGCCCGGCTCGACGTGGCCATCCTGGCCCTGACCATGACCAACATCCGCACCGTCATGGGCTCCATGGATCTCGACCAATTGCTCTCCCACCGCGACGAAATCAATGTGCGCCTACTGCGGGTGGTGGACGCCGCCGCCTCACCCTGGGGCGTCAAGATCACCCGCATCGAGATCAAGGACATCGTGCCGCCCGCCGACCTCGTGAACGCCATGGGCCGGCAGATGAAGGCCGAGCGCGAGAAGCGCGCCGCCATCCTGGAGGCCGAGGGACTGCGCCAGTCGGAGATCCTCAAGGCGGAAGGCCAGAAACAGGGCCAGATCCTGCAGGCGGAGGGCCGTCGGGAGGCTGCCTTCCGCGACGCGGAGGCCCGCGAGCGCCTCGCCCAGGCCGATGCGCGCGCCACCGAGATGCTGTCGGCGGCGATCGCCAGCGGCGATCCGGCCGCCCTCAACTATTACATCGCCGAGAAATATGTGAAGGCGTTCGAGACCCTGGGCGCCGCCCCCAACCAGAAGGTGGTGCTGATGCCCTACGAGGGCACGGCCCTGCTCTCGTCCCTCGCCGGCATCGGCGAGATCGCCCGCGGCGCGTTCGGGCCGGAGGCGCCGGCTCAGCTTCGCCGCGCGCGCCCCACCGGCCCGGCGACGCCGCCCACCGCGTGAGGCGGACATGACGTTTCTCTCCAACCTCGGACCCTGGGCCTGGTTCGTGTTCGGCGCCCTGCTGCTGGTGGCCGAGATCGCGGCGCCGGGCGCCTTCCTGCTGTGGCTCGGGCTTGCCGCCCTCGCCACCGGTGCCCTCGGCCTCGTGGCGGACCTCTCCTGGCAAGTGCAAGTGGTCGCCTTCGCGGCGCTGGCGGTGGTGGCCGTTCTGGTGGGCCGCAAGGTGTCCCCCAGCCCCGGCAAGGCCTCAGACCGGCCGTTCCTGAACCGGCGGGCACAGGGCTTCGTCGGGCGGGTGTTCACCCTGGACGAACCCATCGTCGACGGCACCGGCCGGGTGCGCATCGACGATACGGTCTGGCGTGTCACCGGCCCCGACACCGCCGCCGGCACCGACGTGAAGGTGGTGGCCGCGGACGGCCCCACCCTGACGGTCAAGCGCGCCTGACCGGCCCCGCCCCCCCGAGAGATGAAAGGCCCGAGGGGAGAAACCCGCCGGGGGTGCGCCCGGCGGGTGAAGACGACGGCGTTCAGCCCACCAGCGCGAGCCCGATCAGCCCGGCGATGCCGACCGCGATGCGCCACCAGCCGAACGGCTTGTAGCCGTGGCGGGAGACGAAATCGAGCAGCGAGCGCACCACCACCACCGCCGCGCAGAAGGCCGCGACGAAGCCGATGGCGATCAGCAGCCCGTCGTCCAGCGAGAGCGCGTTGCGGTTCTTGTACAGGTCATAGGCGAAGGCGCCGAGCATGGTGGGCAAGGCGAGGAAGAAGGAGAATTCCGCCGCCGCCCGCTTGTCCACGCCCATCAGCATGCCGCCGACGATGGTGGAGCCCGAGCGCGACATGCCGGGGATCATGGCGAGGCACTGCCAGAAGCCGATCTTCAGCGCCACCGGAAGCGGCAGGCCCATGGCGTTGTTGTAGCGCGGCTCCGGCACCACCTTGTCGATGAACAGCAGCACGACGCCGCCGAAGATGAGCGTGGCGCAGATGAGCGCCGGCGTCTCGAACAAGACGCCCTTGATGAAGCCGTGCGCGAACGCGCCGATCACCGCCGCCGGCAGGAACGCCACCACCACGCCGAGAACGAAGCGCCGGGCGCCGGGATTGGTGGGCAACTGCCTCGCCACCCGCACGAAACGCTCGAAATAGACAGTGAGGATGGCCAGGACGGCGCCGAGCTGGATCAGCACCTCGAAGGTGCGCCCGGTGCTCTGGAAGCCCATGAAATGGCCGAGCAGCAGCAGATGGGCGGTCGAAGAGACGGGAATGAACTCGGTCAGGCCCTCCACGAGGCCGAGCACGAGCGCTTCAAACATGTCGCCGAGGGTCATGGGCGGGAAGATCCGAAGGAGAGAAGACGACCGGGCGCGCACGGCCGCGCCGGACGCGGCATCGTGCGCACAGAGCCATTAAGCTGCAATTACGGCCCGCACCATCCCTGCCGCAGGGTCGCCCGCCTGCATCCGCGAGACCGGCCCGCGCCCGACCTCGGGAGGGGCGCAGCCGACCGCGACGCCACCCTTCCCTTGCGCCATGCCTTGCCGGGCGGGCGCGGGCGCACTACACCGGGGATGAAGCACGCGCCGATGGCCGTGCCGCATTCCGTTCACGATGACGGGGACAATCCTCCCCACCTTTTCGGCGATGCAACACCGCGCGCTCCGAATGGAACCAATCGGAAAGACTCCGTCCCTAAACATGAACGGGCCGGGTGAGCGCACGGCGCTCGAACGCCCCGGCGAAACAGAACCTCATGTATCTGCACCATCATCCCTTCTGCCCCCATTCCCGCTTCGTTCGCCTGCTGCTCGCCGAGTACGGGCTGG
The DNA here is from genome assembly GCF_021730435.1 of Xanthobacter agilis. GTDB lineage: Bacteria > Pseudomonadota > Alphaproteobacteria > Rhizobiales > Xanthobacteraceae > Xanthobacter > Xanthobacter agilis. The sequence goes on along the minus strand of NZ_JABWGX010000006.1, from coordinate 69,412 downwards.
AACCGGAGCTCGTGGAAGAACGGGTGTGGGAGCGCCGGCCCGGCTTCCTGGCCCTGAACCCCGCCGGCGAAACGCCGGTGATCGTGGAGGAGCAATGCGCCTCCGTGCCCGGTGCCGGCATCATCGCCGAATATCTGGATGAGACCCGCGGCCTCGCCCTCGCCGACCACCGTCTTCTGCCGGAAAGCCCCGGCGAGCGGGTGGAGGTGCGCCGGCTCACCGCCTGGTTCCACGAGAAGATGTACGTGGAATCCACCGAGCCCCTGGTCCGCGAGCGCATCCACAAGCGCTATATGACGCGCCAGCAGGGCGGCGGCCCGCCCGACGCCACCGCCTTGCGCATGGCCCGCACCAATCTGCGCTATCATCTGAAATACATCGGCTGGCTGGCCAAGGCCCGCAAATGGCTGGCGGGCGAGCGGCTGAGCCAGGCGGACCTTGCCGCCGCCGCGCATCTCTCGGTGGCGGACTATCTGGGCGACGTCCCATGGGACGAGGACGAGCACGCACGGGACTGGTATGCGCGCATCAAGTCGCGCCCGACCTTCCGCGCCCTGCTCAACGAGAGCATTCCGGGAATGCCGCCCTCCAAGACCTACGCGGATCTGGATTTCTGAAGGCGGCGCCGACACCGGTCGCGCTCAAGGCGCACCTTGCCGAACTTGCCCTAGCGGAAGGCTTCGACGCCATCGGCATCGCCGATCCGCGCGCCGGTCGACCGGCGGGGGCGCGGCTCGCCCAATGGGTGGCCGAGGGCGCCCATGGCGACATGGGCTGGATGGCCGAAACGCTGGAGCGCCGCGCCGATCCCCTGGTGCTGTGGCCCGAGATGCGCGCCGTGGTCATGCTCGGCCTCAATTACGGCCCGCGCCAGGACCCCCGCGCCGTGCTCGCCGACCCCGCGGCCGGCGCCCTTTCGGTCTATGCGCGGGGCGAGGACTATCACGAGGTCATCAAGCCGAAATTGAAGCGCATCGCCCGCGGCCTGCTGGCGGCGGCCGGGGGCGGCGACGTGAAGGTGTTCGTGGACACCGCCCCGCTCATGGAGAAGCCGCTGGCGGGCGCCGCCGGCCTCGGCTGGCAGGGCAAGCACACCAACCTCGTCTCGCGCCCGTTCGGCTCCTGGCTGTTCCTCGGCGCCATCGCCACCACCCTGGAGCTGCCGTTCGACGCGGCGGAGCGCGACCATTGCGGCTCCTGCCGCGCCTGCCTCGACGCCTGCCCGACCAACGCCTTTCCCGCCCCCTACCGGATCGATGCGCGGCGCTGCGTGTCCTATCTCACCATCGAGCTGAAGGGGCCGATCCCGCGCCCGCTGCGGCCCCTCGTGGGCAACCGCATCTACGGCTGCGACGATTGCCTTGCCGCCTGCCCCTGGAACAAGTTCGCCGTCGCCGGGCACGAGGCGAAGCTGGCCGCGCGGGCGGACAACGAGGCGCCGCGCCTCGCCGATCTGGTCGCGCTCGACGACGCGGCCTTCCGCGCGCGCTTTCCCAAGAGCCCCATCAAGCGGGTGGGGCGCGACCGTTTCATCCGCAACGTGCTGATCGCCTTGGGCAACAGCTCCGACCCCGCGCTCGCCGACGCGGTCGCGGCCCGGCTTCGCGATGGCTCGGCCCTGGTGCGGGGCGCGGCGGTGTGGGCCCTCGCCCGGCTGCTGCCGCCCGATGCCGTGCGCACCCAGGCCGCCGCCCATGCGGATCGGGAAGACGACGCCGGCGTGCGCGACGAGTGGCGGGACGCCACTTCAGACCGCTGACGCCTGAAGCGCCCGGCTTTTCGGGAAGCTGACGCGGGCGCTGGTGCCGCCACTGGCGCGGCGGGTCAGGCTGAGCTCGCCGCCGTGCAGGGTGGCCAGCGCCCGGACGATGGCAAGGCCCAGGCCCGCCCCGCGCCCGCTCTTCACATCGAGCCGGCTCTCGCGGTGGCGGGCATCCTCGAGCGGCAATTCGCGCTCGCTGACCCCGGCGCCCGTATCCTCCACCGACAGGAAGGGCGCCCCGCTCGCGTCCAGGCCGGTCACGAGCCGCACCTCGCCGCCCACGGGTGTGAACTTCACCGCATTGGCCAGGAGGTTGAGCACCATCTGCCGCACCGCGCGCTCATCGCCCCACAGCCGGGTGCCCCCCGACACGTTCCCCTCTTGCCGCAGGGCCAGCCGGCGGGCGGCGGCATCGGGCTTCAGCATGGCGAGGCAGTCCTGCCCCAGCCGCTCCAGATGCACCGGCGTTTCCAAGAGCACCCGATGCCCGCTCTCGATGCGGGCGAGGTCGAGAAGATCGTCGGCGAGCGCCAAAAGGTGGCGGCCGGAGGCGAGGATGTCGCGGGCATAGCCCCCATAGGCGGGGACCTTGTGCGGCCCCAGCACCTCGTCCGCCATCATCTCGGAAAAGCCCATCACCGTGTTGAGGGGGGTGCGCAGCTCGTGGCTCATCTCGGCGAGGAAGCGCGATTTGGCGAGATTGTCCGCCTCCGCCTGGACCCGGGCCGCCTCGGCGGCGGCGAGCCGCGCCTCCAGCGCCGCGCCGGCGCGATCGATGCCGCGCGCCCAGGCCACCGCCGCCGCGCCGAGCGCAAGGGCCACGGTCGCCACGATGGCCATGGCGAGCGGGCCGCCGAAGGCCAAGGCGGCGGCGGTCGCGCCGAGACCGCCCAGCGCCGCCGCCAGCCCGATGCCGGGCACGGTGGAGCGACGCGCCAATACCCCCTCGCCCTCCCGGCGGGCGGAATCGGGCGCGTCCGTCACCCGGAGCCGAACGGAGCCGTGCATGCGAGCCTTTGGCGCCTTTTGCGCTCCCCTGCGCGGCAGCCGCCGGAATACGCCGTCCGCCACGAATGGATCTTTCGACACCTCGCCGAAAGGCAGTTAATGAAGCCTTAACGGTCCCCCGTCCAGGCTCCTACGTCAACCACAACCACGCGGCCCCATGGCCGCGCCAGCATATCCGACCGCCCCATGCGCATCTTCGACGTGATCGTCGCCTTCGCCCTCGTGCTCGCCATCGGGTTCGTGGCGGAATGGATGCTGCGCAAGGACGTGGTCGCCGGCCCGGCGACGGTGATCGACGGCGACACCCTGCGCCTCGACGGCCAGCGCATCCGCCTCACCGGCATGGATGCGCCGGAACTGGCCCAGACCTGCATGCGCGACGGCCAAAGCTGGCCCTGCGGCGCCACCGCCCGGTTCGCCCTGGTCGAGCTGGTGCAGCGCGGCGACGTGTTCTGCGCCGGCTCGGGAGCGGATGCCTATGGGCGCATGCTGGCGCGCTGCACCGTCGACGGGGTGGACATCGCCGAGGAGCTGGTGCGCCAGGGCCTCGCGCTCGCCGATGGTCGCTATGGCACCGCCGAGGCCGAGGCCCGCGCCGCCCGGCGCGGGCTGTGGGCGGGCCGCTTTGAACGCCCGCGCGACTATCGCGCCGCCCACCCGCGTCCGGACTGAACGGCCCCGCCACCTTGCGCCAAGCGAGACGGCGTCGTCTCTCGCAGCTCTCACGGAGGAGACCCAGGCGATGAAACTCTATGATTCCACCCGCGCCCCCAATCCGCGCCGCGTGCGCATCTTCCTCGCCGAGAAGGGCATCACGGTGCCGCTGGTGCCGGTGGACCTCACCACGATGGAGCACAAGTCGGAGGCCTTCACCCGCCTCAACCCACGCCAGAGGGTGCCGACGCTGGTGCTGGACAATGGCGCGGTGATTTGCGAGACCGTGGCCATCTGCCGCTATTTCGAAGCTCTCCAGCCCGAGCCCAACCTGTTCGGCGCGACGCCGCTGGAACAGGCGCTGGTGGAGATGTGGCAGCGCCGGGTGGAGCTGGAGCTGCTGCTGCCGGTGATGAGCGTGCTGCGCCACCTGAACCCGGCCATGGCCGCCATGGAGGTGCCGCAGGTGCCGGCCTGGGGCGAGGCCAACCGGCCAAAGATCATCGCTTTCCTCGAATTCCTGGACACCGAGCTGGCGAACCGCGCCTTTGTCGCCGGCGACCGCTTCACGGTGGCCGACATCACCGCCATCGTCACCGTCGATTTCATGCGGGCCATCCGCACCGAGGTGCCGGACAAGCTGACCCACATCCTGCGCTGGCGCGACATCGTCTCCCAGCGGCCCAGCATGAAAGCGTGATCCCATGCGACTGACGGTAGCCGGCTGCGGCGATGCCTTCTGCTCCGGCGGGCGGAGCAACACCTGCTATGTGGTCGAGAGCGGCGACAGCGTCCTCGCCCTCGACTTCGGCGCCACCGCCCCGCTGGCCCTTGCCCGGCTCGGCATCGACAGCGCCCGCCTCGACATGGTGATGCTGAGCCACCTGCACGGCGACCATTTCGGCGGCCTGCCGATCCTGCTGATCGACGGCCAGTTCGAGCGCGCCCGCAGCCGGCCGCTCACCATCGTCGGCCCGCCCGGCACGCGGACCCGGCTCGATGCCCTGATGGAGGCGATGTTCCCCGGCATGGGCGCCATGGCGTGGCGCTTCGACTGGCGGGTGAAGGAGGTGGCGCCGGGCTCCACCACCGCCTTCGGCCCCCTCACCCTGACCACAGCCGAGGTCCGCCATGCCGCCGGCGCCCCCGCCACCGCCCTGCGCCTGAGCGACGGGCAAGGCACCCTCGCCTTTTCCGGCGACACCGCATGGACCGACGCCCTCGGCCCCATCGCGGACGGGGCCGACCTGTTCATCTGCGAATGTTCCGCGTTCGACGACGCTCCCGCCGGCCACATGTCCTATCGCGCCCTGGCAACCCATCGGGCGGCGCTGGCGGCCCGGCGCATCCTGCTCACCCACATGGGCGCCGACATGCTGGCGCGGCGGGACGAGGTGGACGGCGCCCTGTTCCTGCTCGCCGCGGATGGCCTCGTGCTCGATGTCTGAAGCCGCCCTCGACACCCTCCTCGCGCGCATCCGCGCCTGCCGGGTGTGCGTGGAGGCGCCGCGCGGCACGCCGCTGCCCCATGCCCCGCGCCCGGTGCTGCGGGTGTCGGCCACCGCGCGCATCCTGGTGGCGAGCCAGGCGCCGGGCACCAAGGTGCATGCCAGCGGCCTGCCCTTCACCGATGCCTCCGGCGACCGGCTGCGCGCCTGGATGGGGGTGGGCCGGGATGCGTTCTATGACGAGACGCGCATCGCCATCGCCCCCATGGGCTTCTGCTTCCCCGGCCAGGATGCCAAGGGCGCCGACCTGCCGCCCCGGCGGGAGTGCGTCGCCACCTGGCACGACGCCCTGTTCGCCACCCTGCCGCCGTTCCGGCTGGTGCTGGCGGTGGGTCGCCCGGCCCAAGCCTATCACCTGAAACGCCTGGGCCTGCCCCATCTCGCCAAGGCCGGGCTGACGGAAACCGTGGCGGCATGGCGCACCGTGCGGGCGGAGGGGCTCCGCCTCGATCCGCCGGCGATCCTCTATCCCCTGCCCCATCCCTCCTGGCGCAACACCGGCTGGCTGAAGCGCCACTCCTTCTTCGAGGCCGAGCTGCTGCCGGAGCTGAAGGCCGACATCGCCCGCATTCTGCGCCTCGGCGACAGCCCCTCGTGACGCGCGTTTCCCATCTTGCGCCATCAATGTATGCAATGAATATCCCATGATCGAAGGTTGTGCGGAAAATTTGCCTTTTGCATAGGCAGCGCTCATTAGTGAGGCTTTGCAGAAAGGCCGCATCGTGCGAAGCAAGAGCACATTCGATTGGTTCCAGAGTGCCGCTCGCGCGCTCGGCGCCCTGCTGCCGGGCGCCACCGGGGAGCGGCGGCGCGGGAGAGACGTGATGGCCGACAATGGCGTAGCCGAAACCGCAACGGTGACCGAAGACGCCGTGCGTGCCGCTCTCAAACAGGTGAAGACGCCCGAGGGCGTCGCCCTGTCCGCCTCCCCGGCCCTGTCCGGCGTGGTGGTCACGTCCGGCAAGGTCTATCTGTCGGTCAATGTGGACCCGGCCCAGGTGCGGGCCTGGGAAAACGTGCGCATGGCCGCCGAGGCCGCCGTCGCCGCCGTGCCGGGGGTCAGCTCGGCCCTGGTGGCGCTCACCGCCGAGCGCACCGCCGCGCCCGCCGCCAAACCCGCCCACGGCCACGCCCATCCGCCGGCACCGCCCAAGGGCACCGCCGTGCCGGGGGTGAAGGCCATCATCGCCGTTGCCTCGGGCAAGGGCGGCGTGGGCAAATCCACCACCTCCATCAACCTCGCCCTGGGCCTGCGCGACCTGGGGCTGAAGGTGGGCCTGCTCGACGCCGACATCTACGGCCCGTCCCTGCCGCGCCTCACGGGACTTGCCCAGAAGCCTGAGATGGAGGACGGCAAGACCATCATCCCGCTCGAGAACTTCGGCCTGAAGCTGATGTCCATCGGGTTCCTGGTGGAAGAAGAAACCCCCATGATCTGGCGCGGCCCCATGGTGATGAGCGCCATCACCCAGATGCTGCGGGACGTGAAATGGGGGCCCCTCGACGTGCTGGTGGTGGACATGCCCCCCGGCACCGGCGACGCTCAGCTCACCATGGCCCAGAATGTGAACCTGGCCGGCGCCGTCATCGTGTCCACCCCGCAGGACCTCGCCTTGATCGACGCCCGGCGCGGGGTGGCCATGTTCGAGAAGGTCAACGTGCCCATTCTCGGCGTGGTGGAGAACATGGCCTATTTCGTGTGCCCCCACTGCGGCGGGCGCTCGGACGTGTTCGGCCACGGCGGCGCCCACCAGGAAGCGGACAAGATGGGCGTGCCGTTCCTGGGCGAGATCCCGCTGCACATGCGCATCCGCGAGATGTCGGACGCCGGCACGCCGGTCCTGGTGTCCGACCCGCAAGGCGAGCAGGCCGCCGCCTATCGCCATGTGGCAGCCGGCGTGAAGGCCGCCCTCGACCGCGTCGAGGCCGGCGCCAAGACCGCGCCGCGCATCGTCATCGAATAGACTGCGTCATTTTATGTCGCAAGAGATGGCGTTGAAGCATCTTTAGGTGCCTCAACGCCATTTTTGCGGTGCAAACATGCTTTCCCTAGGCAGATGCCCGCTCTAGATAGATCAATGACGCCGCTTCGCCCGAGGCGCGGATGGCGTCGTCAAAGACGTCCTAGGGAGCTGCCCGCATGAAACGCCGTGATTTCCTGACCGCCGCCGGAGCCGGCGTCGCCGCATCGACCGCCGTGGCCATGCCGGCCATCGCCCAGTCCGCGCCGGAGGTGAAGTGGCGCTGCACCTCGTCCTTCCCCAAGTCGCTCGACACCATCTACGGCGCCGCGGAGCTCATGTCCAAGACGGTGGCCGAGGCCACCGACGGCAAGTTCCAGATCCAGGTGTTCGCGGCGGGTGAGATCGTGCCCGGCCTGCAGGCCCTTGACGCCACCCAGAACAAGACCGTCGAGATGTGCCACTCGGCCTCCTATTATTATGTGGGCAAGGATCCGACCTTCGGCCTCGGCACCGCCATTCCGTTCTCCCTCAATACCCGCCAGACCAATGCCTGGTTCCTCTATGGCAATGGCCTGACCCTGCTCAACGACTTCTACAAGAAGTATGGCGTCTCCATGCTGCCCGGCGGCAACACCGGCGGCCAGATGGGCGGCTGGTTCCGCAAGGAGATCAAGACGGTCGCCGACCTCCAGGGCCTCAAGATGCGCATCGCCGGCATGGGCGGGCAGGTGATGGCCAAGCTCGGCGTGGTGCCGCAGCAGCTCGCCGGCGGCGACATCTACCCGGCGCTGGAGAAGGGCACCATCGACGCCGCCGAATGGGTCGGCCCCTATGACGACGAGCGGCTCGGCCTCTACAAGGTGGCGCAGTATTATTATTACCCCGGCTGGTGGGAAGGGTGCGCGGCGCTCAACTTCTTCTTCAACCTGGAAGAGCTGGAGAAGCTGCCAAAATCCTACCGCGCCGCCCTTACCGCCGCCTGCGCCCGCGCCAACGAGAGCATGCTCGCCAGCTACGACGCCAAGAATCCCATCGCCATCCAGAGCCTGGTGAAGTCCGGCACCCAGCTGCGCCGCTACCCCAACGACGTGCTGGACGCGGCCTATAAGGCGGCCCACAGCCTCTATGATGAAATCTCGGCCAAGAACCCAGAGTTCAAGAAGATCTGGGAAGACGTGAAGGTGTTCCGCAACAACGGCTATCTGTGGTGGCAGATTGTCGAGTTCACCTATGACGACTACATGGTGCGCGCCCGCGCCCGCGGCTGATCGCGCCCGGCACAGCATCGCGCCCGCGACCACATCGAGCCCCGGCGCCCGGCGCCGGGGCTTTTGCTTTTCCGCATGGACCTGCGCGCGCCCGCGCCCGCTTCCCTTGATCTCCTCGGGGTGAAAATCTAGTGTCCGCCCGCGCGGCGGCGCACTCCGCCCGCGGCGCGGCGCGCGTGGCCCTCCCGGCCCCGCGCCCGTCCGCCCGATGTCTCGCGAGCCTCCTGATGATCGATCCCGCCCTTCCGCCCCACATGCGGCCCGACCGCTCCTTCCAGGCCCTGCTGCTGACCCTGCAGCGCTTCTGGGCGGACCAGGGCTGCGTGATCCTCCAACCCTACGACATGGAGGTGGGCGCCGGCACCTTCCACCCCGCCACCACCCTGCGCGCGCTCGGCCCCAAGCCCTGGAAGGCGGCCTATGTGCAGCCCTCGCGCCGGCCCAAGGACGGGCGCTATGGCGAGAACCCCAACCGGCTCCAGCATTATTACCAGTTCCAGGTGATCCTGAAGCCCTCGCCCGACAACCTCCAGGAGCTCTACCTCAAGTCGCTGGACGCCATTGGCGTGGATCTCAAGATCCACGACGTGCGCTTTGTGGAAGACGACTGGGAAAGCCCGACGCTGGGCGCCTGGGGCCTGGGCTGGGAGTGCTGGTGCGACGGCATGGAGGTGTCCCAATTCACCTATTTCCAGCAGGTGGCCGGCTTCGAGTGCGCGCCGGTGGCGGGTGAACTGACCTATGGGCTGGAACGCCTCGCCATGTATGTGCAGGGGGTCGAGAACGTCTACGACCTCAATTTCAACGGCCGCGAGGGCGCCGAAAAGACCAGCTATGGCGATGTCTTCCTCCAGGCCGAGCAGGAATATTCGCGGCACAATTTCGAATATGCCGACACCGACATGCTGCTGGAGCAGTTCCGCATGGCCGAGGGCGCCTGCCACAAATATCTCGCGGCAGGCGACGCCGGCGAAAAGCACCTGATGGCGCTGCCGGCCTACGACCAGTGCATCAAGGCGTCGCACGTCTTCAACCTGCTCGACGCCCGTGGCGTCATCTCGGTGACCGAGCGACAGAGCTACATCCTGCGCGTGCGCGAATTGGCCAAGGCCTGCGGCGCCGCCTGGCTGAAGACCGCCGGCGGCGGCGCCTGAGCCGCCCCGACCAGCCATCGCCCGCGCGCGCTCCCCCTTGGCGACACCCGGTCCTTGAAGGTATGGTGGAACGGGTTACACGCGCCTTGGGGGGGGCTTCGTGCTCGACGGCTCTATTTCGCGTCCGCGCCAGACGTCGCGGCGCCTCGGCCCGGCACCGGGCCACCGGCGCTCGCATCCCCGCCGGGTGACGGCTCCCCCGGCCGGGCGCCGCGCCCCACCGGCGACACCCACCGGTGCCCCCGCGTGAGCGTTGGAACCGCGACCGCGGACGCCACCGCCGCCACCACGGCGGACAGCCCGCCGCCCCTGTCGCTCCGCCTGGTGCTGGCGGGAAGCGTGGGCAACATGCTGGAGTGGTACGACTTCGGCGCCTACGGCTTCCTGGCGGCCATCTTCGCGCGCAATTTCTTTCCCGCGGACAACGGCTTCGCCGGCCTGCTGGCGGCCTATGGGATGCTGGCGGCCTCGTTCCTGATGCGGCCGGTGGGCGGCGTCATCTTCGGCCACATCGGCGACCGCCACGGGCGCCGGCACGCGCTCTATCTCTCCGCCGGCCTGATGTGCGTCTCCACCGCAAGCATCGGCCTTCTGCCGACCTATGCCACCGCCGGCATGGCGGCCCCGGTGCTGCTGCTGCTGCTGCGCCTGTTGCAGGGCGTGTCCCTGGGTGGGGAATATTCCACCTCGGTGGTCTTTCTCGCGGAGCGGGCCCAGCCGCGCTGGCGCGGGCTGCTGCTCAGCCTCTGCTCCGTGGGCGCCATGGGCGGCACCATGCTGGGGTCGCTGGTGGGCGCGGCCACCGCCTCCCTGCTGTCGCAGGAAGAGCTCATGGCATGGGGATGGCGCCTGCCGTTCCTGGTGGGCCTGCTGCTCGGCATCACCACCCTCTGGCTGCGCTACGGCATGAGATCCGCGCAGGAGGAGCCGCCGGAACGGCCGCGCAGCCCGCTGATGCGGGCCTTCATCGACGATTGGCGGGCCATGCTCGTCTGCACGCTCATCAATCTCGCCGGCGGCGTGAACACCTACATGCTGTTCGTCTATCTGGTGACCTACATGCAGCAGGTGGATGGCCTGTCGCCGGGCAGCGCGCTCCAGGTCAACACCTTCAGCATGATCGTCACGGTGGCCTTGCTGCCGCTGTTCGCCGCGCTGTCGGATGTCATCGGCCGCAAGCGAGTGCTGGCCGGCGCCCTCATCGGCTTCGTGCTGTTCTCATGGCCCCTGTTCCGGCTGCTCAGCGCCACCACCGAACAGAGTGCCATCATGGGCCAATTGGGCTTCGCCGTTCTGATCGCCGCCTACACCAGCGTCTCGCCCGCGATCCTGGCGGAGATGTTCAAGCGCGCCACGCGCTGCTCCGCCGCCGCCGTCAGCAACAATGTCAGCCGAGGCCTGGCGGGCGGCACCGCGCCCATGATCGGCGTCTATCTGGTCAGCGGCCTGCATGACGACATGGGGCCGGCGGTCTACATCATGGCGGTGGCCGCGCTGTCGCTGGCCGCCACCTTCTTCATGACCGACCGCGCCAGACGGCCCATGCCCTGAAGGCGCCGGCCACAAGCGCGCCCAAAAGCCGCAAGGACGCGCCGCCAAGTGGCGCCGCCGGATGGCGCTGCAAGGTGGCGCCGCGAGATGGAGCCGCAAGCATGAGCGTGACCGCAGCCGCCTCTCCGCCAGCGGACCCTGCGCGGGGCTGCGAACATCCTCGGGAGCGGGGTGGGCGCCTCTCCGCCAGCGCCATGGCCGCGGCGGCCATGGGCAACATGCTGGAATGGTACGACTTCGCGGTCTACGGCTTCCTCGCCACGGTGTTCGCGCGCAATTTCTTTCCCGATTCCAGTCCCAGCGCCGGATTGATCTCGGTGTTCGGGGTGTTCGCCGCCTCCTTCCTGATGCGGCCGCTGGGCTCCATCGTGTTCGGCCACATCGGCGACCGGCACGGCCGCCGCGCCGCCATGCTGGCCTCGGCCCTGTGCATGACGGTGTCGACGGTGGCGGTGGGGCTGCTGCCCACCTATGCCGTGGCCGGCGTGGCGGCGCCGGCCCTGCTGCTGGCGCTGCGGCTGGTGCAGGGCCTGTGCATCGGCGGCGAATACATGTCGTCGGCGGTGTTCCTGGCGGAAGGCGCTCCCAGCCGCTGGCGCGGCGCCTGCGCCGCCCTCGCGACGGTGGGCTGCAACGGCGGCACGCTGGTGGGCTCCGGCATCGGCGCCTTGACCACGCAGGTGCTCACCCCCGACCAATTGGACGCCTGGGGCTGGCGGCTGCCGTTCTTGCTCGGCCTCGTCCTGGGCGGGTTCACGCTGGTGCTGCGGCGCACAGTGCCGGAAACACCCCTGGGCGTAGAAAAAGGCCTGCCACTGGTGGCGGCGTTCCGCGACGGCTGGCGCGATATCCTGCGGGCGTCGTGCTTCAATTTCGTGGTGGGCCTCTCCTTCTACCTCATCTTCGTCTATCTCGCGACCTGGCAGCAGCAGGTGGACGGCTTCAGCCCGGCGCTGGCGCTGGAATTGAACACCATCAGCATGCTGGTGGTGCTGGTGATGGCGGTGGCCTTCGCCGCGCTGTCGGACCTCGTCGGGCGCAAGCTGGTGCTCGGGGCCGGGTTCCTCGGGTTGGCGCTGTTTTCCTGGCCGCTGTTCCAGCTCATGCGCTCGGGCGATCCCACCCTTGCGCTCATCAGCCAGATCGCCTTTTCCGTGCTCATCGCCACCGGCGGCGCCATGCCGGTGATGCTGGCGGAGATGTTCTCCCGCCGCACCCGCTGCACCTCGGTGGGCCTGAGCTGGAACATCGCCATCGGCATCGGCGGCGGCACCGCGCCCATGGTGGCGGTGCTGCTGGTGAACGCCACCGGAAATCCGCTGGCCCCGGCGGGCTATCTCATCGGCGCCGCGACCCTGGCGTTCCTGGCGGTGCTGAGCGTGCCCGACCGCGCCGGCCGCCCGCTCGATTAGGCCCCGGCCCCTCGACGCGATGGCCGAAACCCTTTAGCACACCCTTCGAACGTTCACCCCGGCGTGCTTCGCGCGCCTGTCTCCCCGTACCGGGGACGAGTCCGATCCGATGCCCGACCTTCTGCTTGAGCTCTTCTCCGAGGAAATCCCCGCCCGCATGCAGGCCCAGGCGGCCGACACCCTGCGCAAGCTGGTCACCGACGCGCTGGTGAACCGGGGCCTTCTCTACGAGGGCGCGAAGGCCTTCGTCACCCCGCGCCGGCTCGCGCTGGCGGTGCACGGCCTGCCCGGCAAGCAGGCCGACCAGCGGGAAGAGAAGAAGGGTCCCCGCGTCGGCGCGCCCGAACAGGCCCTCGCCGGCTTCCTGAAGAGCGCGGGGCTCGCCTCCATCGATCAGGCCAAGATCCAGTCCGATCCCAAGAAGGGCGATTTCTATATCGCCGTGGTGGAGAAGAAGGGCCGCCCCACCGCCGAGGTGATCGCCGAGGTCATCCCCGAGGTCATCCGCACCTTCCCCTGGCCGAAATCCATGCGCTGGGGCACCGGCAGCCTGCGTTGGGTGCGCCCGCTCCATTCCATTTTGTGCACCTTCGGCGCCGAGGGGGACGAGCCGGAAGTGGTGACATTCGAGGTGGAAGGCATCACGGCGTCCAACATCACCCGCGGCCACCGTTTCCTTGCGCCCGCGCCGTTCACCGTGAAGCGGCTGGACGATTGGATGGCGAAGCTGGAGGCCGCCAAGGTGGTCGCCGACCGCGACCGCCGCAAGGATATCATCCTCAACGATGCCAAGGATCTGGCGCTGGCGGCCGGGCTGGAGCTGGTGGAGGACGACGGGCTGCTCGACGAGGTCTGCGGCCTGGTGGAATGGCCGGTGGTGCTGATGGGGGCGTTCGAGGAGCGCTTCCTCGACATTCCCGATGAGGTCATCCGCGCCACCATCCGCGCCAACCAGAAGTGCTTTGTGCTGAAGGACCCCAAGACTGGCCGACTCGCCAACCGCTTCATTCTGATCTCGAACCTTGTCGCCACCGACGGCGGCGCGGCCATCGTCGCCGGCAACGAGCGGGTCATCCGCGCCCGCCTGTCGGATGCCAAGTTCTTCTGGGACACGGACCGGGCCAACGGCCTGGAAAGCCGCATGCCCAAGTTCGACCACATCACCTTCCACGAAAAGCTCGGCACCCAGGCCGCGCGCATCGCGCGCATCGCCAACCTCGCCACGATCATCGCCCCCCAGGTGGGCGCCGATCCGGTGCTGGCGGAAGAGGCGGCGCTGATCGCCAAGGCGGACCTGCTCACCGAGGTGGTGGGCGAGTTCCCCGAGCTGCAGGGCCTCATGGGCCGCTATTATGCGCAAGGCGAGGGCATGGCCGCCGAGGTCGCCGCCGCCTGCGAGGAACATTACAAGCCGCAAGGCCCGGGCGACCGCACCCCCACCGCCCCGGTCTCCATCGCCGTGGCGCTGGCGGACAAGATCGACACTTTGGTGGGCTTCTGGGCCATCGACGAGAAGCCCACCGGCTCCAAGGACCCCTATGCTTTGCGCCGGGCGGCGCTGGGGGTGATCCGGATCATTCTGGAGAACGGGCTGAGGCTGAAGCTATCCAGCCTGTTCGCCGATCTGGCGGAGCGCCTGGAATTGCCGGAAGTCAAGGGCGAGTTCCGCTATCGGACACCCGGCGCGGCCACCGAAGAAGCCGCCGACCTTCTCTCCTTCTTCGCCGATCGCCTGAAGGTGTATCTGCGGGAGAACGGAGCGCGGTTCGATCTGGTGGATGCGGTGTTCGCGCTGCCCGGCCAGGACGATCTCTTCGAGCTGGTGCTGCGCATGAAGGCGCTGGCGCGCTTCCTGGAAAGCGAGGACGGCAAGACGCTGCTCGCCGGCTATCGCCGCGCCGCGAGCATCCTGCGCATCGAGGAGAAGAAGGACGGCAAGGCCTTCAAGGGGCCGACCAGCGCCGCCCTGCTCAAGGAAGAAGCGGAAGAAAAGCTCGCCGCCGCCATCGACGATGTGAAGGAACATCTGGCCAAGACCATCGCGGCGGAGGATTTCGAGGGCGCCATGACCGCGCTTTCCGACCTGCGCGCGCCGGTGGATGCCTTCTTCGAGGCGGTGACGGTGAATGCCGAGGATGCCGCCTTGCGCGAGAACCGGCTGAAGCTCCTGGACGAGATCCGCACCGCCACCCGCGCCATCGCCGATTTCGACCGCATCGAGGGCTGACCTCCCCCCGCGCGGGCGACACGCCCGCGTGAGCCGCCCGCCCGCAAGGCCCTCCCTCCAGCGAGACTAGCGCCGCGCCCCCTGCCCGGACCACCGGGCGGGCATCATCGCCCCTGCGCGCGAGGCGCGGCCGCCTGTTCTCTTCAGGGTCAGAAAACCGCGTCGCGGACCGGGCGCCGGTGCGCCGAAGGCGTGCGGCGCGGTCTTCGCCAATGCCGCGCCGGTTCACGCGCGCACCCGCGCCGATGGTCCCGGCCAGAGATTCGGGCAATACATTCCGGCAAGACCTTCCGGCCGCTGGCGAAAAGACCTGTTCCGCAGCAGGATGGGGCGGATTCACGGCAGGGGACGGGAATGCCTCAGTCTTCAGGGGCGCGATCACGCGGGACAGGCCTCGGACAAGGCTTCATGCGGCGCGCGGTGACGGGCGCCGGCTCGGCGCTGGTGCTGGCGCTGCTGCCGGCGCCGGGGCGCGCCGAGGGCATGGCGCCGGCGGACGGGCCGGGCGCCTTCTGCACCACGCCGGCCTGTGCCGGCGACCAGCAGCAGGGCCAGGGTGCCGCCCTCACCGTGCTGCACGCGCTCGGCCACACCGCGGCCGGACAGCGCCTGCTGGAGGCGAATGCCGCCGTCACCACCCACATTTATGACAGCGCGACGCTGGCGCAGCGCATCCAGGCGGCGCAGAACGCCCGCGACCCGGATAATCCAGCCATCACCAGCTTCAACATCTGGAACCTGGTGACGGGCCCCGCCAGCACGGTGATGATGACCCTGGCCTCGGCCAACCGCCTGCCGGGCACCATCGCCGCCGACCTCTCCGGCGCCTTTTCCGTGGAGCAGGTGGGCTATTTGAAGAACACCTTCCCGCAGGCCAACATCTATGGCGACGCCTATCATGCGCCGCCGGGGCTGGTGAACGATCCGCGGCCCTATCTGGCGCTGCCGGCCATCGGCGACGCCCCGTGGCGCGCGCCCGCCACGCCGCCCGGCATCGTCGCCGCCCAGCAGAAGGAGTGGCGCACCCTCGCCACCATGCCCTCGTTCCCGAGCGGCCATACCTTCTTCGGCACCACCACCGCGCTCTATTACGCGACCCTCACCCCCACCTATTACCAGCAATTGATCGGCGCCGGGCAGGCCTATGGGATCGATCGCAACATCATCGGCGTGCATTACGCGCTGGACGTGATCGGCGGACGCATCGTCGCCCAGCGCACCCTGGCCGAGCTGCTGGCGGGCAACCCCGCCTATTCGGCCGGCTTCCCCGCGCGGGCCGAGGCCAATGCCGCCGCCCTGGCGGTGGCGCTCGGCCCTGAGCTGGTGTCGCCGCTGCACGCCGCCTGCCGCGCGTCGGTGGCGAACTGCCTGTCCAGCGGCTTCGTGCCCGGCGCGAAGACCTGGCGCGCCGCGCGGCAAAAGGCCTTCTGGCGCCTCACCTACGGCCTGCCGCCCATGGGCGAGAACCCGCCCGAACCGGTGATTCCGGACATCGCCGAGCGCCTCATCGCCACCCGTTTCCCCTATCTCGACACCGCCCAGCGCAATGCGATCCTGGCCACCACCAGCCTGCCCGCCAACAGCCCCCTCGACGGCGGCCTGGGCTGGGCGCGGCTCGACCTCTACGCCGCCGGCGGGGGCTACGGCGCCTTCCCCGGCCATGTGACGGTGACGCTCGACGCCGCCAACGGCGGGCTCCACGCCTTCGACATGTGGACCAACGACATTTCCGGCCCCGGCGGCCTCACCAAGACCGGCAGCGGCACGCTGCTGCTGGCCGGCGACGGCACCTTCACCGGCGGCACCCAGGTCCAGGCCGGCGCCCTCGCCCTCTCGGGCGCCCTCGCGGGCAGCCTCGCCATCGCCCCCGAGGCCGCCGTCTACAGCACCGGCGGCTATGTCGTGGCGCCCGACGCGACCTTCACCAATGCCGGGCAATTCAGCTCGGTGGGCGCGGCCCTCTACAATTTCGGCGCCGCGACCAACACCGGCCGCATCACCGGCGACCTTTTCAATTTCGGCCGCCTGTCCGGCGCCGGCACCCTCGCCGGCACCCTGCGCAACGCCGGCCTACTGCAGCCGGACCAGGGACCCATCCGCGTCGCCTCCGACACGGTGCTGGAACCCGAATCGGTCGTGAAGGCACCCATCGGCGCGCAGGTGCTGGAAGCCCAGGGCGCCGCGCGGCTCGGTGGCCGGCTGGAGCTGAGCCCCGGCCTCCCGTCGGCCGCCGGCCGGTCCTGGATCCTGCTGACCGCCGCCGGCGGCGTCACCGGCGAGTTCGATGCCGTGGCGTCCCCCGATCCGGACCTCGACGCCGTGGTGACGGTCGCCGGCACCGCCGCGCGCGTGACGCTGACCCCGCGGACCATCGCGCCTGCTCCCGCCACCCATGCCGATGCGCAATGATGCCAAGGGCTTGAGAACGTGGCGGACGGGCCTTTGGCCCAGCCCGCACGGCCCCCCTCGGGCCATCGCCCGGAAGACACACGCCAAGCTGTGGGAGCCGCTCCGGCCCCCCCGGCGCGGGCTCCGGCGATCCTCGCGAACCGGGCCTGGGGAGCCCGCTGGACGACCTGCCGTGTTTACTTTCCGGACACTTTCCCTTCAGGCTCTCTTAAGAGAAGTAAATGATATTTAATTCCAATACTTTAGCGAAATATTCAGGAGCAGGCGTCATCTTCGTACCAGTGTAAGCCAGAGTACAGGTGGCGTAACGATGACCGATGCGTATCGGCCGAGAGTGAAGTACGTGATCGGCCCGGATGGTGGCCCGCTCACCATTGCGGACCTCCCGCCCCCCGACACCCGGCGCTGGGTCATCCGGCGCAAGGCGGAGGTGGTGGCGGCGGTGCGGGGCGGCCTCCTGTCCCTTGAGGAAGCCTGCAAGCGGTACACGCTCACGGTGGACGAATTTCTATCCTGGCAGGCCTCCATCGACCGGCATGGCCTGCCCGGCCTGCGCACCACGCGCATCCAGCACTATCGGCAATAGGCCGGCGCCTCCGGCCAAAACGCCGGACCGCCCAGGCTGGGCCGGTGTCGAGGGGTGAAGCCCTCAGCTCGGCCCGGCGCCCGGTTCCACCGGGACAAGAGGCCGATGACCCGTTTCCGAACTCCCCGACGGCTCCGCACGCAGACCGCGCGCCGCCGCGGAGAAGCTCAAGCCGCCTCCACCCGCCCGACCGGTTCCGCCGGCGGGCGGGCTTTTTCGTTGCGGTGTCCCCCTCCGCCCCGCCACGCAAAATCCTGCGCGCGGCTTTGGTTCAGCCCGCGCGGCGCTTGAGCCTGCCCATGGGGTACGCGCGGCGCCGGTCAAGGACCGGGGCCGATCGCCTCAGGCCAGCGCGGCGGCGATGAAGGCCGACAGGCGCGCCCCGGCTTCTTCCGGCAGGCCCACATTCTCGATCACCAGATCGGGCGCGAGCGCCAGTTCCGGCTGGCGCATCAGGCGCGCGCGGATGTCGGCTTCGTCCTCGCGGCCGCGCGCGGCCAGACGGGCGGCGCGCACCTCCGGCGGCGCCGTCACCAGCACCACCGCGAGCCGCGCGAAACGCCGGCGGGCCTCGTCCAGCGTGGCGCGGGAGCCGTTGGCCACCACCACCCCGCCGGAGCGGATCTGGTCCGCCACCTCGGGGCCGAGGGCATAAGCGAGCCCGTGCGCCCGCCACCACAGGGGAAAGCGCCCGGCGGCGCAGCCCGCCTCGAACTCCGCCGCGCTCAGCGTGCCATGGGCCTCCCCCGCCCCCGGCGGGCGGGTAACGAGACGCCGCGCGAACAACACCCGCCCCGCGCCGGTGAAGCGCGCGCGGGCAAGGTCAATCAGCGTGTCCTTGCCGGCGCCCGAGGGCCCCACCACCAGGATGAGGGCGCCCGGCCCCAGCCGAGGGGAGATGGCGTCCGGGCTCATGCCACCCGCCGCCCCTCCCGGTGGACGCCGCGGACCACCGGAATCTCCCCGAGCAGGGCCACACGCACCAGATCCGCCCGCCGACCGGGCGCGATCTCGCCACGGTCGCAGAGCCCCGCCACCTCCGCCGGGATCTTGGTGACGCGCTGCACCGCCGCGGCCAAGGAGATGGTCGGCACCCGCCGGGCTAGATCGAACGCGGACCACAACAGGCTCGACGGCACATAATCGGAGGAGAGGATGTCGAGCAGCCCGGCCCGCGCCAGCGTCTCGGCCGAAGCGTTGCCGGTATGGGAGCCGCCACGCACCAGGTTCGGCGCCCCCATCAGCACCCGGATGCCGGCATCATGGGACAGCTGCGCCGCCTCCTCCGTGGTGGGAAACTCGGCGATGGCGATCCCGTCGCCGATGGCCTCGGCCACATGCTCGGGGGTGGCGTCGTCATGGCTTGCCACCACGCAGCCGTGCGCATGGGCAAGGGCCACCAGCCCGGTGCGGTTCTTGCGGGCGTAGCGGGCGTGATATTCGAGCCGGGTGGAGACGATGACATCCATCTCTTCCGCGGTGGCGCCGCTCTTCTTCATGTAATAGCTGCGGAACTGCTCCACGCTCGCGAACTGCCGCTGCCCCGGCGTGTGGTCCATCAGGGAGATGAGGTGGATGGGCGCCATCTCCATGATGGCGGCGGCATCCTCGACCACGGTGTCGGTGGCGACCTCGCAGCGCAGGTGGATGCGATGGTCGGCCCGGAGCGCGCCGGCGGCGCGGGCGGCCTTCAAGGCGGCGATCAACGCGGGGGCGTCGCCGTCCATGCCCACCGCCCGCTTGTCCGGCCACACCCGCAGGGAATCGAACACGGTGGTGATGCCCGAGGCGGCGATCTGCGCATCATGGGCGAGCACCGCCGCGAGCGGGTTCCATCTCACCTTGGGGCGGGGCGCGAGATGACCCTCCACATGATCGGTGTGCAGCTCGATCAGGCCCGGCAGGAGATAGTCGCCGCCGCAATCCTCGGCGCCCGCGGGCACCGCGCCGGTGCCGATCTCGGCAATGCGCCCGTCGACGATGCGCAGGTGGCCTTCAAGGATCTCCCCGGCCAGAACGAGGCGGGCGTTGGCGAGCACGAGTTCGGTCATGTCCTGTTCCTTCTTGCCTCCGGCGCGATCCCCATCGGGCGATCGTGGCGGGCCTCAGGCGGAAAAGCGGGTGACGTCCACCACCCGGTCGGCCACGGCATCGCGGGTGTCGGCATCATGGAAGATGCCGACCAGCGCGCAGCCGGCGGCCTTCTTCTCGGCGATGAGATCGATCACGACGGCGCGGTTGGCGGCGTCGAGGGAGGCGGTGGGTTCGTCCAGCAGCAACAGCGGCTGGGCGCCGATGAAGCCGCGCGCCACGTTCACCCGCTGCTGCTCGCCGCCGGAAAAGGTCGCCGGCGGCAGCCGCCACAGGCGTTCCGGCAAATTGAGGCGGGCGAGCAGGGCGCCGGCCCGCGCCAGCGCCGCCCCCTTGTCCACGCCCTCGGCAACGAGCGGCTCGGCCACCACGTCGAGGGCGCAGACCCGCGGAATCACCCGCAGGAACTGGCTCACATAGCCGATGCGCTCGCGCCGGAGGCGGATGAGGCGGCGCGGTTCGGCGGTCGCCACATCCACTGGCGCCGGCGCATCGGCCACCAGGATGCGGCCGGTATCGGTGCGGTAATTGCCATAGACCATCTTGAGGATGGAACTCTTGCCGGCGCCCGAGGGACCGCCGAGGGCCACGCATTCGCCGGGAAACACCGAGAACGAGACGCCGGCCACCACCGGCAGCGTCACCCCGCCCTGAAGATGCAGGGTGAAGCGCTTGGCGATGGCCTCGACGGCCAGCAGCGGTTCTGCCGTTCCGGCAGCGGAAAGCGCGGTCGCGATCATGGCATGAGCACCGAGGAAACGAGGAGCTGGGTGTAGGGCTCGCGCGGGTCGTCCAGCACCTGATCGGTGAGCCCTTCCTCGATCACATGGCCGGACTTCATCACCATGATGCGATGGGACAAAAGCCGCGCCACCGCGAGATCGTGGGTCACGATCACCACCGCCAGCCCGAACTCGGCCACCAGCTGGCGGATGAGGTCGAGCAGGCGCGCCTGCACCGACACGTCGAGCCCGCCGGTGGGCTCGTCCATGAACACGAGGCGCGGCCGCGTCACCAAATTGCGGGCGATCTGCAGGCGCTGGCGCATGCCGCCGGAGAAGGTGCGCGGATCGTCGTCGATGCGCTCGGCCGCGATCTCCACCCGGCCGAGCCAGTCGATGGCCTCGGCGCGGATCCGCCCATAGTGGCGCTCCCCCACCGCCATCAGGCGCTCGCCCACATTGCCTCCGGCCGAAACCGCCATCCGCAGCCCCTGCTCCGCATGCTGGCGCACGAAGCCCCAGTCGGTGCGCAGCAGCAGGCGCCGCTCGCCCTCGGTGAGGGCCTCAAGGTCCCGCGTCGCCCCGTCGCGCATGCGGTAGAGCACCCGCCCGGCGCTGGGCGCAAGCTCGGTGGAGAGCAGGCCGAGCAGCGTGGACTTGCCGGAGCCCGATTCCCCGACGATGGCGAGCACCTCGCCCGGATGAAGGGTGAGGTTCACGTCGCCGCAGCCAAGTCGCGCCCCATAATAACGGGTAAGGCCCTCGGCGATCAGGAGCGGGGTGTCGGCCGCGCCGACGGCGGCCGGGAACAGGGGGGCGTTCAACAGGGGGGCGTTCATGGGCGATCTCCCGACCCGGATGCGGCGATGGGCGGCTCCGCCCCGGTCGCGGCGGTCGCGGGGGGCGCGGCATAGGGCGCGCTCATGCGGCCGGTGTGGCCCTCCCCCTGGCGGGTGGCGCAATAGTCGGTGTCCGAGCACACGAACATGCGCCCGCCGGCATCATCCAGGATCACTTCGTCGAGATAGACCCCCTGCCCCCCGCACAGGGCGCAGGGCTCGGCGAAGTGCTGCACGGCGAACGGGTGATCCTCGAAATCGAGCGGCACCACCGGGGTGAACGGCGGCACCGCATAGATGCGCTTCTCGCGCCCGGCGCCGAACAATTGCAGGGCGGGGCTCATGTGCATCTTGGGATTGTCGAATTTCGGGATGGGCGAGGGGTCCATCACATAGCGGCCGTTCACCGTCACCGGATAGGCATAGGTGGTGGCGATGTGCCCGTGGCGGGCGATGTCCTCATAGAGCTTCACATGGATCAGCCCGTAGTCGCCGAGGCCGTGCAGGCGCCGGGTCTCGGTCTCGCGCGGCTCCAGGAAGCGCAGCGGCTCCGGGATCGGCACCTGGAACACCAGCACCTGCCCCGCCTTCAGGGGCGTCTCGGGAATGCGATGGCGGGTCTGGATGACGGTGGCATCGGCGGTGCGGGTGGTGGTCGCCACCCCGGCCGTGGTCTCGAAGAAGGAGCGGATGGCGACCGCGTTGGTGGTGTCGTCCGAGCCCTGGTCGATCACCTTCAGCACGTCGCATGCGCCGAGGATGGCGGCGGTGACCTGCACGCCGCCGGTGCCCCAGCCGTAGGGCATGGGCATCTCGCGGCCGGCGAACGGCACCTGATAGCCGGGGATGGCGATGGCCTTGAGGATCGCCCGCCGGATCATCCGCTTGGTCTGCTCGTCGAGATAGGCGAAATTGTAGCGGATGGCCGGCGGTTCCGCGCCGTTCGGCGCTGGCGTCGTCACGGTTTCGGCGGTCATTCGGCGGCCTCCTTGCGGGGGTGCGCGCCCCCGGCCATGCGCCCGGCCGCCTGCGCCGCGCGCATGCGGCGCACCAGCTCCAGCTCGGCCTGAAAATCCACGTAATGGGGCAGCTTCAGATGCTCCACGAAGCCCGTGGCCTGCACATTGTCGCAATGGGACAGGACGAATTCCTCGTCCTGGGCCGGGGCGCTCTTTTCCTCGCCCAGCTCCGCGAAACGCAGGGTGCGATCCACCAGGGCCATGGACATGGCCTTGCGTTCCGACTGGCCGAACACCAGGCCATAGCCACGGGTGAACTGCGGCGGCACGCTGGCCGAGCCCTTGAACTGGTTCACGCTCTGGCATTCGGTGAGGGCGATGTCGCCGAGCGGCACCGCGAACCCCAATTCCTCGGCATAAAGGCTCACCTCCACCGTGCCGAAGCGGATCTCGCCCACGAACGGATGGGTGCGCGCATAGCCGCGCTGGCTGGAATAGCCGAGCGCCAGCAGGAAGCCCTCGTCGCCCCGCGCCAGCGCCTGGAGCCGCAGCGGCCGTTCCGCCGGAAAGGCGAGCGGGGCGCGGGTGAGATCGGGCGGCGCCGTGCCGTCGTCCGGGGGCGACGGCTCGACGAGCCCTTCCCCGCCGAGCAGGTCGGTCACGCGGGGCATGAACGCCGGCGCCGGGATCAAGACGTCGTCCGCGCTCTCGTCGGCCACGGCCGGCGGCACCGGCCCGGTGCCGTCATCACCGGCCGGCGCGGCTCCGGGGGCGGCCCAGGTCGCAAGCTCCTGGTCCAACAGGCGATGGGTGTAATCGAAGGTGGGCCCCAGCACCTGCCCGCCGGGCAAGTCCTTGAAGGTGGCCGAGATGCGGCGGGCGATGCGCATGGCGCCTGTGTCCACCGGCACGCTGCTGCCGAAGCGCGGCAGCGTGGTGCGGAAGGCGCGGGCCAGGAAGATGGCCTCGATCAGGTCGCCCCGCGCCTGCTTGATGGCCAGCGCCGCCAATTCGCGATCATAGAGCGAGCCCTCGGCCATCACCCGGTCCACGGCAAGGCCCAATTGCCCGTCGATCTGGTCGAGGCCGATCTCGGGCACCCCGCGATCCCCCCGCCGCCGCCGCGCGAGAAGCGCATGGGCGTTACGGATGGCATCCTCTCCGCCTTTCACCGCCACATACATGGTTCGGTCTCCGCTTTCCGGCGCCGTTCAGGCGCGCACTGACGGATGCGCCACCGGCCGCACGGTGCGCGGCAGGGCCGCGACCGCGCCGGGGGCGCACAAGATGAGATCCACGCCAAGCGGAAAGGCCGACCCATTGGCCTCGAGCCGCGCGGCAAAATCCACCGGCAGCGGCACCGCGCCAAAGCCGCGCGTGCCGTCGATGCCCGGCCCCGCCAGGGTGAGCGGCTCCGCCTCGAACCGCGCCACCGCCACCACCAGGGTGGTGGAGCGGTCCGGATTATCCGGCTCGCCCTGGGCGAAGGCCTGGAACGGGGGCAGGCTCTGCCCGTCGGCGAAAAAGGCGAAGCGGGCCTTGCCCGGATCCGCCACCACCGGCGCCCCGGTGTGGAAGCGCAGGAACGCCGCCACCTGCGGCGACGCGGCCAAAGCGGCGTCAAGCCAGACCGGCGTTTCATAATCGAGCAGGGCCAGCGCCACCGCCGCCAGTTCCGGCGACAGCGGCGCGGGCGGGACCAGATCGCTCGCCAGCGGCTGCACCCGCCCCGGCTCCGCCATCGCCCGCATGAGAGCGGAAAACACGCGCTGAGCCGCGTGCACGGGATCGATGAAGCCCGCCGCGGGCCCGGTGGCGAAGGCCGTCATCAGTCTTCTCCCCGCGTCATGGTGAAGAAGTTCACCTTGGTGGCCTCGGTCTCGGCCGACTGCGCCGTCGCTTCGGCGGCGAGGCGCCGGCGCACCGGACGCACCGCATCATCCACCGCGATCCGCAGCGCCGGGTCCTGCCACAGGGCGTCGAGCACCGCCGCCGCCCGCGCCCGCTCCGGAGCCCGGCCAAGCAGGTAGGAGACGCCGGTGGCGCCCCCCTCCACATGCACCGCGGCGCGGGTGACGGTGGCCTCACCCAGGTTGAAGGGGCCGCCATCACCCCCGGCGCGGCCCTGCACCATCACCAGCCCCACCTCGGGCGGGCGCAGGTCCTTGAGCTTCGGCAACGGCTGGAAACGCTCGATGGCCGCGTGCAGCTCGCGCAGGGTGGCGCGGGCGAGCAGGCCCATGAGCGCCTTGCGCGCTTCGACTTCTGGCCCCTCCGGAGGCGTCGTGGAAAGACTGGCCGGGCCGGCGGCGGCCGAGGCCGCGCTGGGGGTGTCGCAGATCATGGCGCTCTCGATGCTTCGGTCGGATCGGACAGGGTCCGATCGGGCTTGGTCTGGCCGCCCGGCCGCGAACCGCGCGGCGGCATCACGGGCGCTTCACTAGACTCAATTTGTCTGTTCGTCTATACAAATGTGCAAGACGTCGGGACGGAACGGGAGCAGCGCGTGGCGGGATCACCGGAGAATGTGCGGGCAGACGGTCACAGCCAGATGACGGACGCCGTGCCGCGCGGCACGGGCGTCACCTTGTGGCGGCAGATCGCCGAGCGCCTGGAGGCCGACATCGCCGCCGGCCGCTGGCAGCCCGGCGAGCGCCTGCCGGTGGAAGCCGAGCTGGCGAGCGCCTTCGGCGTCAACCGCCACACCCTGCGCCGCGCCCTCGCCGCCCTGGCCGAGGCGGGCCTCATCGAGGCCACCGCCGGGCGCGGCACCTTCGTGAAGGCCCCGCCCCTGCGCTATCCCATCGGCCCGCGCACGCGCTTCTCGGAGATCGTCACCGCCGGCGGGCGCTGGCCGTTCGGCCGCTTCCTCGAGGCACGCGTGGAGCCGGCCGATGCCGAGGTGGCGCGCGAGCTCGACATCCCGCAGGGTACCGACGTGCTGCGCATCGAGAGCATCCACGAGGCGGACGGGGTGCCCATTTCCTGCGGCATCGCCTGGTTCGCCGCCGCCCGCTGCCCCGACCTCGACCTGATCTACGCCGCCACCGGATCCCTGACGCGGGCTCTGGCCACCCTTGGCATCGAGGATTTCCGCCGCCGGGAAACCCGCATCACCGCCCGCCCCGCCAATGCGCGGGAGATGGAACAGCTCTCCATCGCCGCCGGCCGCTCGGTGATCGTACTGGAACGGGTGGACGTCGAGCCGAACGGACGGCCGCTGCAATGGGGCCGCTCCTCCTTCGCCGCCGACCGGGTACAGCTCGTGTTCAAGCCCTGATCTGAAGCGCGCCCCCTGCCCACGGAGACCGCATGGCCCCCATCGAGACCCTGGCCGACCTGCGCCGCCTGTATGGCGAGCCCTCCGGCCGCGCCCGCGACAAGGTGCTCGCCCGGCTCGATGCCCATTGCCGGCGCTTCATCGGCCTGAGCCCGTTCGTGCTGATCGCCACCGCCGATGCGGCGGGCGCCGCCGACGTTTCCCCACGCGGCGACGCGCCCGGCTTCGTGGCGGCGGAGGAGACCCGACTTTTCATCCCCGACCGGCCCGGCAACAACCGGCTCGACAGCCTGTCCAACATCCTGGCCAACGGGCGTATCGGCCTGCTGTTCCTCATTCCAGGCGTGAACGAGACCCTGCGCGTGAACGGTCGCGCCGCCATCAGCGACGACGCCGATCTCAAGGCCCGGTTCGCCATCTCCGGCCGCCAGCCGCGCACGGTGATCGCGGTCGAAGTGGAAGAGGCCTTCCTGCATTGCGCCAAGGCCTTCATGCGCTCCAACCTCTGGAGCCCGGACGCACGGGTGCCCCACTCCGCCCTGCCCACCATGGGCGAGATGCTGCACGACCAGATCGGCAAAGGCGGTCCGGTGGAGACCCAGGCGGAGATGGAGCGCCGCTACGCGGCCGCGCTCTATTGAGCGCCGCGGGCCGGCACCCGCTCAGGTGGTGATGCGCGCCTTGCCGATGATGGCGAAGCGCAGGCGCGAGGAGATGAAGTCGATCACCCCCACCATCACCAGCATCATCAGCACCAGGAACGACACCTTCTGCCATTCCAGCACCCGGATCTGTTCGGCCAGGTGCAGGCCGAGGCCGCCGGCGCCGACGATGCCGACAATGGTGGACTGGCGGGAGTTGGACTCGAAATAATAAAGAAGCTGGCTCGCCAGCACCGGCAGCACCTGGGGCAACATGCCGAACCGCACCCCTTCGAGGGGGGACCCCCCGGTGGAAACCACCCCCTCCACCGGTTTGCGGTCCAGCGCCTCCACCGCCTCGGAGAACAGCTTGCCGAGCTCGCCGAAGCTGGCGGTGGCGATCGCCAGGATGCCCGCGAACGGACCAAGCCCCACCACCGTCACATAGATCAGCGCCCAGATCAGGCGATCCACCCCGCGCACCGTGTCGAGGAAGCGACGCACCGCGAAATGGGCGAAGATGTTCGGAATGACATTCTTCGCCGCCAGGAAGCCGAATGGAGCCGCCAGCAGCGCGCCCCCGAGCGTGCCGAGGAAGGCGATGGCCAGCGTCTCGCCCAAGGCGTGGATATAGAGCGGAAGCTGCGTGCCCGGATCGGGCGGGAACATCATGAGCACGAAATGCCCGAGCTGCGCCAGACCCGAGCCCAGCCGCTCCAGGCTGAAGCCCAGCCGCCAGAAGGCATAGGCCGCCAGCGCCACCGCCGCCGC
Source organism: Xanthobacter agilis (assembly GCF_021730435.1). Lineage (GTDB taxonomy): Bacteria > Pseudomonadota > Alphaproteobacteria > Rhizobiales > Xanthobacteraceae > Xanthobacter > Xanthobacter agilis. Next base: position 42,606 of record NZ_JABWGX010000006.1, on the reverse strand, counting down.
CACCGCAAGCCCCATGCGCACCCGCCCGGCGGGGGAAGGCCGCATGCCCCGCGGAAAGGCGGCGGCGAGGCGCGCGTGGTCGGCGGAGCCGAGATCGAAGCGGGCGCGGGTCATCGGCGATCCTCCATTCCGATGAGGCGATGGCGCACCTGCTCGGTCAGAAGATCGATCACCATTACGGTCGCGATGATGAGCAGCAGGATGGCCGAAACATCGGAATAATAAAACTTGCGGATGGCCTCGATGAGATCCTGGCCGATGCCGCCGGCGCCCACGAAGCCCATGATGGACGCCTCGCGCACATTGATCTCGAACCGCAGGAGGCCATAGGACGCGAAATTGGAAGCCACCTGGGGCACCACGGCGAAACGCACGCTCTGCGCCCAGGAGGCGCCGGAGGCGGTGGCGCCCTCCACCGGCTTCATGTCGATATTCTCCACCACCTCCGCGAACAGCTTGCCCAGCGACCCCAGGGTGTGGATGGCGAGCGCCAGCACCCCCGGCAGCGGGCCGAGGCCGAACGCCACCACGAACAGGAGCGCGAACACCAGCTCCGGCACCGTGCGGCAGAACTCCAGGAAGCGGCGGGCGGTCACGCGGATGAAGGGGTTCGCCACCAGATTGGCGCAGGCGAGAAAGCACAGGAAAAAGGCGCCGACACCACCAAGCAGGGTGCCCAGATAGGCGATGAAAATGGTGTCCACCAGTAATTTCAGCCAGTGGTCGAGGTTCCAATACCATTCGGACAAGTCGGCGAAGAAGGTGTTCCAATGGAGCGTCGGCAGGATGCTCCAGAAATAGTTCGGCAGCCGGTCGGCATGCGCCAGGAACACCAGCGGCCGCACCTCCCCCATCCAGCACGACAGGACGATGCACACGCCCACCACCGCGGCCATGATGAGCGTGTGGCGCCGCCGCGCCCGCACCGCGCTGTCATAGCGCGCGAACATGGGGGCGAGCTGGTCGTCGGGCAGGATCGGGATGGCGTGGGGCAAGGGCGCCTCTCTTGAACCGGCGATGTCTTCAAACCGCGACGGCCGCGACGCGCCGTCCGCGGGCGGGGCAATGGCGACGCGGGCAACGCGAAAAAGGCGGCGGCCCCATGCCCATGGACAGGGGCCGCCGTTTCAATCCTCACCCCCACAAGGGGGCGCGGCGCTCAGTTCTTCTGCTTGCGCAGATTGTCCACGAAGGTGATGAGCTCCACCACCGGCGTATAGGCCTCGTTGTCCACCGGCTGCCACATCTGCGACTTGCCTTCATAGATCTTGTCGAACGCGGCCTTGTCGTTCTTCTCGATGGAGAAGAAGGCATCGCGGATCTTCGCCTTCAGGTCCGCCGGCAGCGTGGCGAGGTACGCATAGGGCGAGTTCACGATCAGGTCGGACTTATAGATGATCCGGTAGTCGTCATATTTGGCCATGCCCTTGCGCTCCATGCGGCGCAAAGCCGATTCCTGGTCGTCGTTCCACCAGTTGAAGGCGGCGTCGCAGGTGCCCTGCTGCACGCCGAGCACGGCGTTCTCATGGGAACCGGCATAGACCACCTTGCCGAAATATTCGTCGGGCTTAATGCCCATCTTGCTCAGGGCATAGCGCGGCACATTGTTGCCGGAGGTGGAATTGGGGTCCACGAGGCAGATGTTCTTGCCCTTCAGATCCTCGACGGTCTTGTAGGGGCTGTCCTTCTTCACATAGAGCACCGAGTGGTAGCCCTTGGTGCCGTCCGCATTCACCTCGATGGCGAAGGCTTCCACCGGCGCACCGGTCTTCAGGGCGCGGGCGAAGGCCGCCGGGCCATAATAGGCCAGTTGGATGTTGCCGGCGCGCTGGCCCTCGATCACCGCCGCATAGTCGTTGGCGATGCGCAGGGTCACCGGAACGCCGAGTTCCTTGGTGAGGTAGGCCATCAGCGGCGCATAGCGCTCGGTGACGCCGGTGGCATTCTCCGCCGGGATGAAGGCGAAGGTGAGCTCGGGATACTTGGCCTTGTAGTCCTGCGCGGCGGCGGCGCCGGCGGAAAAGGCAAGGGCGGCGGCGGCCGCGATCAGGGTACGACGGTTCAACATGGCTCGGCTCCAGTCGGACGAGGACATAAAAGGTTCGGGCTCGGGTTCAGAGCTTGAAAACGCACGATCCGCCACGCTCCCCAGGGCCTTGGCCCGGCGGAGTGCGGATGTCCGGCCGCATGGCGAGACGGGCGTCACGGCCGGACAAGGCCCGTCTTCAGGCGCAGCGCCTCCCGCCGACGCGGAAGAGCCCGCAAAGGGAGAAAGCCCGACGCTCAGGCGAGCGCGGCATCGGGCATCGGGATCGATGCCGCCACGGGAACCGTGGCCGGCGCCACATCCATCACCTCGCCGGCCTCCAGGCCGTAGAGATCGCGCGCCACCCCATCGGTGAGGGCCTCGGGCGCGCCGTCGAACACCACGCGGCCCTGGGCCATGCCCACCAGGCGATCGCAATAAGTGCGGGCGAGATCGAGGGAATGCAGATTGCACAGCACCGTGATGCCGAAGTGCCTGTTGATGCGCAAAAGCGCATCCATCACGATCTTGGTGTTGCGCGGGTCGAGCGAGGCGATGGGCTCGTCGGCGAGGATCAGCCCCGGCTCTTGAGCGAGGGCGCGGGCGATGGCCACGCGCTGCTGCTGGCCGCCGGAGAGGCTGTCCGCCCGCTGGGCGGCGAGCGCGGCGATGTCGAACTGCTCGAGAGCGGAAAGGGCCACCGCCCGGTCCTCCCGGCTCCACATCTTGGTCAGCGCCCGCCAGGTGGGCACGGTGGCGAGCCGGCCCATGAGCACATTGGTGAGCACGTCGAGCCGGCCCACCAGATTGAATTGCTGGAAGATCATGGCCGCCTGGGCGCGCCATTGGCGCAGGGCCGGGCCCTTCAGGGCGGTCACGTCGCACCCGTCGAACAGGATGCGGCCGGACGAGGGGTCCTGCAGGCGGTTCACCATGCGTAGGAGCGTTGACTTGCCCGCACCGGAACGACCGATCACCCCCACGAACGCCCCATGGGCGATCTGAAGGTTCACATCCGATACGGCCGCCTTGTCGCCGAACCGGCGACTGAGGCCCTCGATCACAAGCATCGGGTCACTCCGTTGCGATCGGCAGGCCATAGCCGCATTGCACAACACTCGTGTGACGATCGCGAAACCGACGGCCCGCGCGGCGGTGCCCGTCAGCTCTAGCGGCGCGTGCGGCGCACCCGTCATCTCGGCAGAACGGTATGAGAATCCCCGCTCGAGCCGCAGTATTGCAATGCAGAACGACACACCCGCACTGCAGCAGCGAATTCATTTCCTCACGACTTCATATTTTGCTAAGTTTAATCTCGACATCGATCCGGCGGGAGACTCCAATGCTCTCGGAGCTGCTCACCATGCTTGAGATGTGCGCTGCCTTCGGCTTCATCGGGGCGATCATCTTGGGCATGGTCTGACGCAGCCCGACGGCCACGCGCGGCCCCCCGAACCATCAACAAACAGGGTTGGATCGATGATCGCGGCGCCGGGTGAGCCTCCTCCCCGGCGCTCGCGCGTTTACCCGATGCCCGAACGCCTCAGCGCATCAAGACGCCTCAGCGCACCGGCAGGATGCGCTTGCCGGTGCGCGCGGCCTCGTCATAGACGCGGGTGTCGCCGGGCTTCAGGGAATAGCAGGTGTCGGCGATCACCGGCCGGCCGGCGGCGAGCAGCTCGGACACCGTGACGAGGCGGTAGCCCTTGGCGCGCAGGGCGGGCACCAGCCGCCGGAGCGCTTCGGCCGTGTGCTTGCCGCGGCCATTGGCATGCATCAGCACGATGGAACCGGGGCGGATCTGCCGCAGCATATCGTCGGCCATCAGCTTGGCCCCCAAGAGGGCCGGATCCCCGGAATCCACATCCCATTGAATGGCGAGATGGCCGGTGTCGTTCACATAGGCGAGGGATTCGGCGCTGCACGACCCATAGGGAAAGCGGAACAGGGACGGACGCGCCGGCACCGCGGACAGTGCGCAGCCCTGGGCCTGTGCATCGGAGCGGCGCAAGGCGAAGGCGATATCAGCGTCGTCCACCTGGCGCTGCATGGCCTCACCGCTGCGCACGGTGAGGTTCGCGTGGGACCAGGTGTGGTTGCCCATCTCGAAGCCGGGATCGGCGATGAGCTGGGCGCCGCGCTCGGGATGGCTCATGAGCCACTTGCCGCCGCCGAAGAAGGTGGCCGGCACCTGCTCGTCCCGCAGCAGATCGACGATGGCGCCGTCATAGCCGGAGCGTTCCGCCGAGGCTTCGCACAGGTCGAAGGTGAGGGCCACCATCTTGACACCCGCCGGCAGGTCCACCCGCCGGATGGAGCCGCGCAGGGTCGTCGGCACCGGCGCCGCAGGCGCCAGCGTCGTGGCCGGCAAGGTCACCGGCTCGCCGCGCGGATGGGGTTCCACCTGCTCCTCGCCGGGCCGGGCCGACAGCGCCGCCGGGGGATAGCACGCAGGCCCGGCCGCACGGGCGCCGCCCGCCACCACAAGGGCAGCGAGAAGGGATGCAAAGGCGGCGGTGCGGCGAACGAGCAAGTGGGACACGGGCACAACTCTGCATGGTGGGGGCGGGGAAGGGAAGCCGCATTCGGCATCAAATCGCAGGCGCGTGGCGAAAAGACGCCACCCAGGCGCGGCAACCGTCCGCCGCGCGATGCCAACCGCTCCACGGCGGTTCCATCTCCTCCATAGATCCGCCGGCCCCCGCGCCGCAAGGACACCCTCTCGGCCTGGGGACACGCCGCCGCGACCGTTTCGGCACAGGCGCCTTTCGTCGTAGAAACGGGGTCTGCGGCAGCGCGATCCTGTCCGCTACACTGGGCGCCGCCGGTACCGCCGGTCCGACCGCGTCTTCAGGAGGTTGCGTTGCCGAAGGACACCCCTGCCCCGAACGATATGCGCTTCGCCGTGGTCACCGGCGCATCGAGCGGCATTGGCCTCGCCCTCGCCAAGCGGCTGGCGCAGGAGGGCTACGACCTGGTGCTGGCGGGCCGCGACGCCGACCGCCTCGCGGATGCCGCCGACGAGATCGTCGCCCTGGGCCGGCGGGTGGCGGTCCGCCAGGTGGACCTGTCCGACCCTTATGAGCTTGAGGACTTCGCCGCCACGCTCACCGTCCAGGTGCCCGACGTGCTGGTCAACAACGCCGGCTTCGGCGCCTATGGCCACTTCGCCGGGATCGACCCCGGCCTCACCTTGAACATGATCGATACCAATGTGACCGCCCTCGCCCGCCTCACCGCCGCGGTGCTGCCCGGCATGCTGGCACGGGGCGAGGGGCGGATCCTGAACGTGGCCTCCACCGGCGCCTTCGCCCCGCTGCCCTTCTCCGCCGTCTACGGCGCCACCAAGGCGTTCGTGCTCAGCTTCTCGGAAGCGGTGGCGGAGGAACTGAAGGGCAGCCCCGTCACCGTCACCGCCTTGTGCCCCGGCCCCACCGCCACCCGCTTCTTCGACCGCGCCGGCTGGGACGGCACGCGCCTGTTCAAGGGTCCCATGGTCACGGCGGAGACGGTGGCGGACTGTGGCGTAAAGGCCATGGCCGCCGGCCGGCGGGTGGCCGTGGTGGGCCTTCTCAACAAAGTGATGATCTTCGCCATCCGCCTCGCGCCCCGGCGGCTGGTGGGCGAGGCCACCCGCTTCATGCTCGCCTCCCGCTCGCGTTGAGCGCATCCATCAGCGGGGCTGCTGCCAGCCATGATGAAATTCCATTTGTCGGACGCGATGGGTGGGAGTAACGGCGGACAGCGTGTCCTCCAGCACCGGCCACCGTCATGAATCTGCTGTCGATCCAGTCCCATGTCGCCTACGGGCATGTGGGCAACGCGTCCGCTGTCTTCCCCCTGCAGCGGCTCGGGGTGGAGGTGTGGCCCATCCATACCGTGCAGTTCTCCAACCACACGGGCTATGGCGCCTGGCGCGGGCAGGTGTTCGAGGCGGGCGTGATCTCAGACGTGTTGGAAGGGATCGCCGAGCGCGGCGCGCTGCCGCGCTGCGATGGCGTGCTTTCCGGCTACATGGGCTCGGCCGATATCGGCGCCGCCATCCTCGATGCGGTGGCGCGGGTGCGCGCGGCCAATCCCAAGGCGGATTATTGCTGCGATCCGGTGATCGGCGACGTGGGCCGGGGCATCTTCGTGCGGCCCGGCATTCCCGAATTCATGCGTGAACAGGCGGTGCCGGCGGCCGAGGTCATCACCCCCAACCAGTTCGAGCTGGAGCTTTTATCGGGCCACACCGTGACCGATCAGGCCGATGCGGTCGCCGCCTGCGCCGCGCTGCACGCGGCGGGGCCGCGGGTGATCCTGGTCACCAGCCTCCACACCCGCGAGACGCCCAAGGACGCCATCGACCTCCTCGCCTCCGGACCGGACGGCCGCTTCCTGGTGCGCACGCCGCGCCTCGACGTGGCGCTGAATGGGGCGGGCGATGCCATCGCCGCCCTTTTCTTCTTCCATGTGAAGCGTACCGGCAGCACCGCCGCCGCGCTGGAGGCCGCCGCCTCCTCCATCTTCGGCCTCCTCGAGAGGACCGAAAAAGCACACTCGCGGGAATTGCTGCTTGTCGAGGCCCAGGACGAGTTCGTAAAGCCCTCCAAGGTCTTCACGCCCGTGGCGGTTTGAGGCAAATTTGTGGCGCCGGACGTGGCGGAGGACCTGGGGCGCCGGCTCGGCCCGCCCCACCCCGCTACAGGCCGGCGCCCGCCCTCGAACCTCTCCCCGGACCCTGCCATGCCGCGCCGCTATGTGACGCTGGACGTCTTCACGACCCGCCCGTTCGGCGGCAACCCGCTCGCCGTGGTGCTGGACGCCACCGGCCTCGACGACGCGGCCATGCAGCAGATCGCCCGCGAGTTCAACCTGTCCGAGACCGTGTTCGTGCTGCCCCCGCGCGACAAGACCCATCGCGCCCGCATCCGCATCTTCACGGTGGCGCACGAGATGCCCTTCGCCGGGCATCCCACCGTGGGCACGGCGGTGCTTCTCGCGCTGGAGGACCGGATCGAGACCGGCACCATGCAGATCGAGCAGCCCATCGGCACCGTGAGCTGCACGCTCACCACCCAGGGCGCCGGCGCGCGCAAGGGCACCGCCGTGTTCACCGTGCCGCGCCGGGCGGCGCTCGAGCCCGCCGACATCACGCGGGAGGCCTGCGCCGAGGCGCTCAATCTCGATCCGTCCGACATCGGCTTCGATGCCCACCGGCCGGTGGTGGCCTCCGCCGGCGTGCCGTTCCTGTTCATTCCGCTGGCCAATCTCACCGCCCTGGCGCGGGCGCGGCCGGACGAGGCGGCGTCTCTGGCCCGCATCGGCGCGTTCGGCGATGCCGTCTTCGTCTATACGGTCGATGAGGACGGCGACGGAGACTACCGCGCGCGCATGTTTTCCCCCGGCCTCGGCACCCTGGAGGACCCGGCCACGGGCGCCGCCGCCGCCGCCTTTCCCGCGGTGTTGATGGACGCGGAGACCCGCGTGGACGGCCACCACAAGGTGCGCATCGACCAGGGCTTCGAAATGGGTCGCCCAAGCCGCATCGATCTCGGCTTCTCGGTGAAGGAGGGCCGTCTGGTAGACGGCACCACCACCATCGGCGGCGCGGCCGTTCTGGTGGCCGAGGGCGTGCTGCATATCTAGATGTGAGCGCCAGGAGCGCCGTTCCGCTATATCCGGGAGCCGAGCGACGCATCCATGAAGAAAACTCATGGAATATTATTGAAATAAAGCGTCTCTGAAATGGGTGAAATCGGGGGTCGCGGGCCGGCGTCCCCCCTTGGCGCGGGCGCGGGCGCGCCTATGTTCGGCGCATCGCATCAGCCCGGCCGTGTCGCGTCCGGGCATTTCCGAAGGGAACCCCCATGAGTGCGAGCACCCCGACCCTGTTCGACAGCTACCGCCTGGGCGACCTGACGCTCTCCAACCGCATCGTCATGGCGCCGCTGACGCGCAACCGCGCCGAAGCCGGCTTCGTGCCGAGCCCGCTGGCGGTGGACTATTATGCCCAGCGCGCCAGCGCCGGCCTCATCATCACCGAAGCCTCCCAGATCAGCCAGCAGGGCCAGGGCTACCAGGACACCCCCGGCATCTATACTGAGGCGCAGGTCGCCGCCTGGCGCAAGATCACCGATGCGGTTCACGCCAAGGGCGGGCATATCGTGATCCAGCTCTGGCATGTGGGCCGCGTCTCCCACACCGCGTTGCAGCCAGACGGCGCCGCGCCGGTGGCGCCGTCCGCCATTGCCTCGGGCAGCAAGACCTTCGTCAACAACGCCTTCACCGACACCTCCACCCCGCGCGCCCTGGAGCTCTCCGAGATCCCCGGCATCATCGCCGACTATCGCCGCGCGGCGGCCAATGCCATCAAGGCCGGCTTCGACGGGGTCGAGATCCACGCCGCCAACGGCTATCTCATTGACCAGTTCCTGAAGGACGGCGCCAACACCCGCACCGACGCCTATGGCGGCTCCATCGAGAACCGCACCCGCTTCCTGCTGGAGGTCACCGACGCGATCGTCGGCGAGATCGGCGCCGCGCGCACCGGCATCCGCCTGTCGCCGGTCTCCCCCGCCAATGGCATCTCCGACAGCCATCCGCAGCCGCTCTTCAACCATGTGGTGGAGGAGCTGGAGAAGCGGCACCTTGTCTATATCCATGTGGTGGAAGGGGCCACCGGCGGCCCGCGCGACATTGCTCCGGACTTCTCCTTCGCGGAGCTGCGCCAGCGCTACACCGGCACCTGGATGGTCAACAACGGCTATGACCTCGACCTCGCCAGCCAGGCGGTGGCGGACGGCAAGGCCGACCTGGTGGCGTTCGGGCGGCCCTTCATCGCCAATCCCGATCTGGTGGAGCGCCTGCGCCGCAACGCCCCCTGGAACGAACTCGACCGCGACACCCTCTATGGCGGCGGCATCAAGGGCTATCTGGACTATCCGACCCTGGACAGCGCGGCGTGAGCGCCGACCCCCTCTGGGGTCAGGATGACACCAAGGACCGGCGCGTCGCGCCGGTCCGCTCCGTTTGCCTCACCCTTGAAGATGGCGGCTGGCCGGAGGCCGAGGCCCGACAGGCGGAGATCGACTCCCATTTCGCCCTACGGCAGCGGGCCAATCCCCATCTGTGGAATGGTGACATCCTGCTGCTGCGCGACCACCGTTTCGCGGACGGGCACCTCGACGGCCGGGTGCGCCGCACCACGTTCGCCTCTTTCCTGTGGTGGCGCGACCAGGGCTGGCCGGATCTCGGCATGGTCAACGTGTTCGCCCTCGCAGCCCTGGAAGGCGCCGACGGCGCTTTCCTGATGGGCGTGATGGGCGCCCATACCGCATCCGCGGGCCGCATCTATTTTCCCGGCGGCACCCCCGACCTTTCCGACCTCACCACGGACGGACACCTGGACCTTGCCGGCTCGGTCTGGCGCGAGCTGGCGGAGGAGACCGGCCTTGCCGTGGCCGATGTCACCCGCGACGCCGGCTTCACCGCCGTGTTCGACGGTCCGCGCCTCGCCCTGCTGCGACGGCTGCTACTGCCGGAGCCCGCCGCCGACGCCGCCCGGCGCATCCACGCCTTTCTCGGCCGCGAGACGTTGCCGGAGCTGAGCGCCATGGCCATCGTCCGCAACGTCAAGGACATCTCGCCGCAGATGGCGCCGTTCGCGGTGGCGTATATGCGCCACCTGTGGAACCTGGCGCCGATGGCGCCGTGACGGCCCGGCGGGCAGCAACGAAAGAGGCAGGGTTTACTCATGACGGACAGGGACGCGGACACGCAGTCGGCACAGGAGCTGCGGCTCCGGCCGCAGACCCGTGCAACGCGGCAACGCTCCGGCGCGCACCGGCGGCGCATGGACTCAGGATTTGGTCGCTGGATCGCGGCCCTCGCCCTGGTCGCGGGCGCGGCCCAGCTGTCGCCGGCCCAGGCGGCGCCCGCCTGGAGCGAACTGCAGGGTCCGTTGCGTGGGGCGTCCTATGGGGAAGCCGGCGGCATCGCCCTGTTCGTGCTGGGCTGCGGCGCCGGCTCCGGGCCATTCATCCAGGCCCCCCTGCCCGAAGGCGTGCGGCCGCGCCCCGGACGGGCGACCACCCTCGCCCTCGATGTGGACGGCAAACGCTTTTCCGTGCGCGGCCGAATCGCCGTGGACGAAAACGCCGAGGGCGGACCGCGCGGCGCGGTGGTGGCCCCGGTACGCCTCACCGATCCGCTGGTGAAGGCGCTCGGTACGGGCAAGCAGGTGAAGATGGGTGAGGGGAAGGCCAATGGCGGCCTCGTCATTCCCCTGAGCGAGGGCACGGCGCTGCTCGCCAAGGCCGCCACCATCTGCGGCGCCCCGGCGCCGGTGACGACACCCGCGGCCCCCAAGCCCGCCGAAGCCGCCGCCGCCAAGCCGCCGGAAGCGGCGCCGACCGCCGCGCAGGCCGCCCCGGCGACCGTCGCGGCGGAGCCCGGCAAGCCCGCCCGCAGCGGCGGCGTGCCGCCGGCACGCGAGATCGCCGCTGCCATCTTCGTCGATCAGGCCGAAGGGCTAAGGGTCGCCGACAAGCTGAAGATCACCCCGGTGGACCTCAATGGCGACGGGGCTCCGGAAGCCATCATCACCCTCACCGATCCGACCTGGTGCGGCGACACCGGCTGCACCTGGTTCGTGGTGGACCTCAGCGGCAAGCCGCGGGTGATGGGCCAGTTCATCGGCCTCGGCCTTGCTCCGGGCAAGGACAGCAACGACGGCTGGCGCGACCTGTCGCTGAAGACCCCCGGCGGGTCCGAGCGCATGTATTACAAGGACGGCACCTACCACTAGAGCAATTTCAGCAAAAGTGGACAGCGGTTTTGCGTCTGAAATTGCTCTAAAACAAGGAGCTAGAGCATTTTCATGCGACGTGGATTCCCGTTCGCGTGACGAAAATGCGTGAATGCAAAACCTGGAGCGGATGACGTGAGCCAGTGCGAACGGAAAGCGCTCTAAGGCACGATCATCCGTGCGACGCCGGGCGCGGGAGGGCGGCATCCGCCACCCCGCGCCGTCAGCGCGGGCGCTCACTTGCTCAGTTCGGCCTCGTCGAGGGGGCGGGCGTCGTCGGCCAGCATGATTGGAATGCCATCGCGGATGGGATAAGCGAGGCGCGCCCCGCGCGAGATCAGTTCCTGGCGCTCGCGATTATATTCCAGCGGCCCCTTGGTGAGGGGGCACACCAGGATTTCCAGAAGCTTGGGGTCCACGTCGTGACCGGAACGCTGGGACTGGGGCATGGATATCACCTGTGCAAGGACCTGAAGCCTCTTCACACCGCGCGAAGCGGCGCGCCGACGTCACGCCCGGACCGACCAGACGAAAGCGGCCCTCCGTGGAGGGCCGTCGGGATTGGATCACGCCGCCTGACGCCGGGGCGTGATGAGCTTGCGGTTCACCAGCACCTCGGCGATCTGCACCGCGTTCAGTGCCGCGCCCTTGCGCAGATTGTCGGACACGCACCAGAAATTGATGGCATTGTCCACCGTCGGATCATCGCGCAGACGCGAGATGTAGGTCGCGTCCTCGCCGGCCGCGTCGTGCGGGGTGGCATAGCCGCCCGGCTCGCGGGTGTCGATGACCAGCACGCCGGGGGCCTCGCGCAGGATCTTGCGCGCGTCCTCGGCGGAAAGCTCCTTCTCGAACTCCACATTCACCGCTTCGGAGTGGGAGATGAACACCGGTACCCGCACGCAGGTGGCGGTGAGCTTGATCTTGGGGTCGAGGATCTTCTTGGTCTCGACCACCATCTTCCATTCTTCCTTGGTCGAGCCGTCGTCCAGGAAGACATCGATCTGCGGGATGAGGTTGAAGGCGATCCGCTTCGGGAACTTCTTGGTCTCAACCGGGTCGGAGACGAAGATGGCGCGGGTCTGGGTGAACAGCTCGTCCATCCCGTCCTTGCCGGCACCGGAGACGGACTGGTAGGTGGAGACCACCACGCGCTTGATGGTCGCCGCGTCGTGCAGGGGCTTCAGCGCCACCACCAATTGGGCGGTGGAGCAATTGGGATTGGCGATGATGTTCTTCGCCTTGAAGCCGATGATGGCGTCGGCATTCACCTCGGGCACGATCAACGGCACGTCCGGATCGGTACGCCACTGGGACGAGTTGTCGATGACGACGCAGCCCTGCGCGCCGATCTTCGGTGCCCACTCCTTCGACACGGTGCCGCCCGCCGACATCAGACAGATGTCGGTGTCGGAGAAGTCGTAGGTGTCGAGGGCCTTCACCTTCAGGGTTTTGTCGCCAAACGAGACCTCGGTGCCCTGCGAGCGGCGCGATGCGAGTGCAACCACCTCGTCCGCGGGAAAGCCCCGCTCGGCGAGGATCGAGAGAATCTCCCGGCCCACGTTGCCCGTGGCGCCGACGACGGCGACCTTGTAACCCATAAAACATCCTCGGGATTGCCGGCCCTTGCCGGTGAACGCGCGTTGTATGACGAACGCGCGCGTGATTCAATTGTACCGAATCAATTAGGCGACGGCGCCGCCGGAACAAGGGGAAGCCCCGCGAACGTGAACGGACCGGATGGGCCGGCGGCCGGGCACCGCCCCCGCCGGAACGCTCGGGAAGGATGCGCGAAGGTGTTGCCACCTCGCCACGGGAGAAATTTCTCCGGCGGGGAACCGCGTCCGGCCGGCGAGGTTTCCTTGCGCAAGGCGTGCAAGTGCCCTAATTCAAGCTAGACGGCAGATGTTCTGTGATGTGCCGTTTCGAGGAGGGTCCCATGCGTTTCGCGCCGCTTCATACCCTTGCCGCCGCGCTCGTCATTGCGCTCGCGGGCTCGGTTGCGGTCGCCGGTTCCGCCGACGCGCAGCAGACCCAGAAGCGCACCAAGCTCACCATTCAAAAGCGCTCCTACCTGGACGCGGGAACCATGGTGAAGCCCGGCTCCAAGTCGTATCTCGATTACGCCTTGCCCATGGACTACAACTACCCGAATTATCAGGGCTCGGGCGTGGGCCCCGGCCCCATCACCGGCCTGCGCTGGCCGCTACCGGGTCCGTTCGACCTGCCCGGCTACTGAACGCCGCGCGCGGAAAAAGGGGCCGGCCCGCAGGCGCGGCCCTTTTTTGTGGGCCAAAACAACATTCAACAATCGTAATTTAAGTATTCTCCGAAAATGCGATGACAAATCCACGGCGACGATGCATAAATGCGGTCCGCAGGTGAGGCCGAGTGACCTGAAACGGGCCGCGCCGCAGACCACCGTCCGCACCGCTACCCCCTCGATCTTTTGCCGCCGATGCTCTCATCCTTTGGATTCTTCCCGCTGGGGCGGACCCGCCGCAGTGTCATTCCCGGCTTTCGCCTGTCCCTGGGGCTGACCCTCACCTATCTCGCGCTCATCGTGCTGCTGCCCATCTGCGCGCTGCTTCTGAAGTCTGCGGATGTGGGCTTTGCGCGCTACATCGCCATCATCACCTCGCCGCGCACCCTGGCCTCGTTCCAGGTCACGTTCGCCACCGCCGCCGCCGCCACCCTGTTCAATGCGGTGTACGGCCTCGCCCTCGCCTGGGTGCTGGTGCGCTATGATTTTCCCGGCAAGCGCCTGCTCGATGCGCTGGTGGATGTGCCCTTCGCCCTGCCCACCGCCGTGGCCGGCCTGGCCCTCACCACGCTGTTCGCCAAGAACGGCTGGTTCGGCGCGCCCCTGGCGCAATGGGGCATCCAGGTGGCCTATGCTCCGGCCGGCATCGCCTGCGCCATGGCCTTCACCTCCATCCCGTTCGTGGTGCGCACGGTGCAGCCGGTGCTGGAGGATCTGGAACCGGAGCTGGAGGAAGCCGCCGCCACCTTGGGCGCCACCGACGCGCGCATCTTCCGCTCCGTGATCTTCCCGGCCCTGTTCCCGGCCTTCCTGGCGGGGGCCTCGCTCGCCTTCGCCCGCTCGCTCGGGGAATTTGGCGCGGTGGTGTTCATCGCCGGAAACCAGCCGTTCCGCACCGAGATCGTGGCGCTGCTCGCCTATATCCGGCTTGAGGAATATGATTACGCGGCGGCTGCCGCCATCGCCGTCACCCTGCTCGCCGTCGCCTTCGTGATGCTGCTGGTCGTCAACATCATCCAGGCCTGGCACCAGCGCCACACGGTGGGGGAGGACTGACATGGCGCAACGGATCAACCGCTATCGCGTGCGGGTGGGCGATGCGCCCCTGTTCCGCGTCGGCCTCACCGGACTGGTGCTGGCGGTGACCGCGCTGGTGCTGATCGCCCCCTTGTCCATCATCTTCGTGGAGGCCTTCCGGCGCGGCCTTCCCGCCTATCTGGACGCGCTGGCGCGGCCCGATACGCTGCACGCCCTCGGGCTCACCCTGTTGGTGGCGCTGGTGTGCGTCCCGGTGAACATCGGCTTCGGCATCGCGGCCGCCTGGACCGTCACCAAATTCACCTTTCCCGGCCGCAGCCTGCTGCTGGCGCTGGTGGAGCTGCCGTTCTCCATCTCCCCCATCATCGCCGGCGTCGCCTATCTGTTCGTCTATGGCGGACAGGGGCTGCTGGGGCCATGGCTCGCGGAGCATGACATCAAGATCATGTTCGCGGTGCCCGCCATCATCCTGGCCAGCCTGTTCGTCACCGCCCCGTTCGTGGTGCGCGAGCTGGTGCCGCTGATGATGGCCCAGGGCCGCGACGAGGAAGAGGCGGCGGTGACCCTCGGCGCGTCCGGGTTCCAGACCCTGCGCCTCGTCACCCTGCCCAATGTGAAGCTGGCGCTGCTCTATGGCGCGGCCCTGTGCAACGCGCGGGTGATGGGCGAGTTCGGCGCGGTCTCGGTGGTCTCCGGCAACATCCGCGGCCAGACCTCCACCATGCCGCTTCAGATCGAACTGCTCTACCAGGACAGCCAGGTGCTGGCCGCCTTCGCCGCCGCGACCGTGCTTGCGGCGGTGGCCCTGTTCACCCTGGTGGCGAAGTTTCTGATCGAACGCGCCGAGGCCCACAGCCCCACCGAAAGCCGCGACGCCGCCGGCTGACCCGCGACCTTGAGACGCGGCGCCCCACGGGCCGAAGGCCGCCCCGGAAGACCCCTCGCCGGGGTCGGACGCCCGAGACGGGGCCGTTGCGTGACCCCATCGCGATTCGTTCCAAGGTCACCTGCCAAGGTCACCTCCAAGCTTACCCGCCAAGCTCACCCGCGCGTTACGCCACGCTCCTGCGGAAGGGGAGGATTGGAAAGGGGGTCAGAATCGGAACCGGCTGCACCCGGAAAGCCAGTGGCAAGCCCACGGCGATGTCATTGACCGCATCTTCCATGGGCGAGGAGGCGGCGCACGACAGGAAAGGGCCTGGCTTCAATGCACGGCGGGGAATATCGCGAGTCGATCCAAGCCGAAACCCCACCGGCCCCATCGAAGACCGCGCGCCATCGGCCTTGCCGGCACCCCAAGAACCAGGACCACCTTCCGCACGATCGGCGGCAACGCGGAGGGTCAGGCGCGCGGAGCCGGCAGGCCCAGGCTGCTGGACGCCGCGTTTGCGGCCGCCTTCTGCGCGCGCCGGGCGTAACGGGCTTCGCGGCGGAACCGCCCCTGCCGCACCCATGTCACCGCCCCGCCGAGGATGACCCCGACGATCAGCGCCCCGAAGATGACCACGTACAGCGGCATGCTGGCGGCCAGCACCGGCGCGTTGGGAGAGAACGGATCAAGGGACACCAGGACGTCCCGCCGGTTGGCCACCGCGAGCGCGATGACGAGAACCGCCAGGGGCAGGCCGATGAGAATGGACAGAACACGCGCCACGGAGGATCACTTCCCGTCGTTGAGACGCTCGCGCATTTCCTTGCCCGTCTTGAAATAGGGCACGGTCTTTTCGCTCACGTCCACCTGCTTGCCGGTGCGCGGATTGCGGCCGACGCGCGCCTCGCGCTTCTTCACCGAGAAGGCGCCGAAGCCGCGCAGCTCCACCCGGTCGCCACGCTCCAGGGCGGAGACGATCTGCTCCAGGATGGCGTTGACGATGTTCTCCACATCCCGCTGATAGAGATGGGGATTGGTTTCCGCGATCTTCTGGACGAGTTCGGACTTGATCATGATGGCTTCACTTCCCCTCACGACCGATCCGCAGGGAGCGGTGGGCACGTTTTGATTTTAAGGAAAATCGTGGCCTGAGATTGAAGGCCGCGCCCCGATCATCACTCGACGGGAGGGTGCCAGACCGCCAATAAGCCGTCAAGCTGCACCCGGCTCGCGGCCGCCCGCGCGCTCCGCGAAAAGACACTCGCAAGTTGTGGAAAACCCGCGGATTCGAGGGCGGCGTGGCCAAGGCCGAGCAGCCAGCCGAACTCGCTGGTGACCCGCCCGGTGGTCCAGGTCCGCACCTTCAGGTGCTCGGAGACCCCCTTCTCCTTGGCCAGCCAGGCGCGCGCGGTGCGCTCGTCGCCGATCTGGTCCACCAGTTGCAGGTCCAGCCCCTGGTGCCCGGTAAACACCCGCCCGTCGGAGACGGTGGCGAGGCCGCTACCGGAGAGCTGGCGGCGCTCGCCCACGAGGCCCTTGAACCAGCCGTAGCTGTCGGCCACGAGGGATTCCACCGCCGCCCGCGCCTCCCGCGTCACCGGCGTATAGGGATTGGGGGAGGCCTTCAGGGGGGACGATTTGATGTCCTCCATGGTCACGCCCACCGTCTTCAACAGCTCGGTGACGTTGGGAAACTGGTAGATCACGCCCACCGAGCCCACCAGCGCGTTGCGGCGCGAGACGATGTGGTCGGCGCCGATGGCGGCGATATAGGCGCCGGACGCCGCCACCCCCTCCACCACCGCCACCACCGGCTTCTTCGCGGCAAGGCGCCGCAGGGCGTCATAGAGCTGCTCGGACCCGGTGACGGTGCCGCCAGGGCTGTCGATGGAGAGGATGACCGCCTGTGCCCCCGAGCGGCCGATCTCCTCCAGCATCTCCACTCGCTCGCGATCGTTGCGGATGATGCCGCCGATGACCACGCGGGCCACGTGAGGGCTGCCGGCCGGCACCCGCTCGGCGGCAAAGACACCCACGCCCACCGCCAGCGCCGCCACCACGGCAAGCACCCCCAGGGTGCGCCAGAAGGTGACCTTGCGGCGCAGCCTGCGTCGATCGACGATCTGGTCGGCGTCGAGGGACATCCCTGCCTCCTGCCTTCACATTTGGGCCACCGCGACCGGGCCGCATGACCCTTGCGGTGTGAGAACGCACACCGATGCGTCGCCGATCGGCGCCCTGTTCCGTTTGCACTTAAGCAGGTGCGCTCCCCTTGGCAAGGCGAGCGACGGGGCCGCGATCACCACGCCTCGCTCAGCGGCATTCCGGCGCGCCACTCGGCGATGCGGCGCAGGGTGGCGGGGGTGGTGTCCGGCGGCAGCGCGTCGAACGGGAAAAAGGACGCGGCCAGGATTTCCAGATTCGGCCGCGGCGCCGGACCACCGCGCACCCGGCCGCGAAAGCAGACCACATGGTCGCGCCCGCCATAGGCGGGGTGGAAGAACAGGCCATGCAGCTCCAGCGGCCCCTCCACCTGTGCATTTGCCTCTTCCTTCAGCTCGCGATGCGCCGCCGCGGCCGCGCTCTCGCCCGCATCCACGCCGCCGCCGGGCAGGTGCCAGCCGGGGGTATAACTGTGTTTCACCAACAGCAGCCGGCCCTCGCCATCATGGGCGAGCACCCGCACGCCGAGTGTAAGGCCGTGGCGCAGGCGACGGATGACGGGCAGAAGCTGGAACATCTCATACCTTTACCGCATCGCTGGGCGCGGCGGCCGCGGCATCTCCCGCCACGATCACGCAATCGCGCCCATTGTGCTTGGCGTCATAGAGCGCTTCGTCGCCGCGCGACATCAACAGATCCAGATCCTCGCCCCCCTGCGGCCGCAGCACGGCGCAGCCGATGCTGATGGAGCATGAGATCTGAGGCAGGTCGGACACGACGAGACCCCGCACCGAGAGGCGAATGCGCTCGGCCACCACCACCGCGTCACCGCGCGCGGCATCGGGCAGCAGCACCGCGAACTCTTCGCCGCCCAGGCGCCCGAAGACATCGGCCGGACGAATGCCGCCGGCGATAACCCGCACCAAGGCCTGGAGCACCCTGTCGCCCGCCGGATGGCCATAGGTATCGTTGATGCGCTTGAAATGGTCCACATCGACCATGAGCAAGGCGAGCGGACGCCCAGCGCGCGCGCCCGTCTCCATCGCAGTGCGGGCGGCCGCGAAGAAGGCACCGCGATTCAGGATGCCCGTCAGCGAATCGATGGTGGCGGCATGACGCAGCCGGCGGTCGTCATCCTCTTTCATCAGCAGCAGGAAGCCGATGCCGCCCGCCACCGCATAGGCATACATGACGATGAGGCCGAGAAACTGCTCCAGATTCCGGTCGAACGTGGAATGCCCTTCCACGAACCCGGAATATGCCCGCGCCAGGAAGGAGAGCGCCATGGCCGCATAGACGGCGGCGATGGCACGCTGCAGCCGCGATGCGCCGGGCGCGATGGCGACCACGACCGCGGCCGGGGCGAACAGTGCCGCCACACTCAGACTGGCGACGCCCACCAGCCGTCCCGCCGAGGTCCCGACGACGATGATGGCGAGACTGCCGATGGCGGCCACAAGGAAAAACAGCCACGAGAGCACGCGGTGCTTCGCGCGCATGCCCACCATCGTCGACAGCTCAAGGGCAAAGCCGAAATACATAAAGGTGTTGGCGACATCGACCGACGCCCACGCGGGAATGTCGCCGCGCAGGCCAATCAGCAGGCAACCCGCGGCATGAAGGACACGGGCGAGAACGAAATGATGAACAAGACGCCGTTCGCCGCCCTGCTCGCGGTAGGCGAGCAGCATGGCGCACACCACGAGATCCGTGATGAAGATGAGCCGGAACAAGGTCCGCAAGTCGAAGGGAACGAAATAGTCGAATCCAAACACGCCTGCTGAACCCAAGTGTGGCGCAGCGCAATTCTCGCCAATACAGGGGGGCGAAAACACCTCGACCGGACCCAGGCTCGGTCGAGACGGTCCCGAACATCGTACCAACGAAAAGAGCGCGCACCTTCCCAGAGTGAGGGAGCCCGCGGAAGCGTCTCCCCCTCTCCCGTGGTCATACACAACTTATCCGCGCAGTCGAAGCCGTCCGCCACTGATGGACAGACATTTGTAGCGATCACGACAAGGACTTCTTGCGCGAGCACAGCCCCGCGCGAACATAGCCGCATGCGCGGGGGGCAACGCAACCGGCCGGCCTCAGGCCGCCGGCTTCAGGGCCTGAAGCTCGCCGGGCAGCGCATAGGCCCAGCCGCTGATGGAGCCGGCGCCGAGGCACACCACATAGTCGCCGGGCTTGGCGAGGCCAGCAACGATCTCCGCCAAGGCCTCCGGTCCCGGCAAGGCGGTGACGCTGCGATGGCCGTGGGCGATGAGCCCTTCCACCAGATGGTCGCGATCCACGCCCGCGATGGGCGCCTCGCCGGCGGCGTAGACCGGGGCGACGATCACATGGTCCGCATCGTTGAAGCAGGTGCAGAACTCGTCGAACAGGGATTGGAGGCGGGTATAGCGGTGCGGCTGCACCACCGCGATCACCTGCCCCTCGCTCGCCCCGCGCGCGGCGCGCAGCACCGCGGCGATCTCCACCGGGTGATGACCGTAATCGTCGAAGATGGTGGCGCCGTTCCAATCCCCGGTCCGGGTGAAGCGCCGCTTCACGCCGCCGAAGCCGCCGAGCGCCTCGATGATCTTGGCGTCCGGCACCCCGAGTTCATAGGCCACCGCAATGGCGGCGGTGGCGTTCAGGGCGTTGTGCTTGCCGGGCATGGGCAGCTTGAGGCCGGAAATCTCGTGGGTCACCGCGCCGGAGCGATCGCGGAAGATGACGCCGAACTTGGTGATGCCGCCCTTGAGGTCCACGTCCACCAGGCGCACGTCCGCCTGCGGGTTCTCGCCATAGGTGATGACGCGACGGTCCTCGATGCGGCCGACCAGGGCCTGCACCACCGGATGGTCGATGCACATCACCGCGAAACCGTAGAAGGGCAGGTTCTCCACGAAGCTCTCGAAGGCGTCCTGCACCTTGTCGAAGGTCTTGAAATGGTCGAGATGCTCGGGGTCCACATTGGTGACGATGGCGACCTCGGTGGGCAGCTTCAGGAAGGTGCCGTCGCTCTCGTCCGCCTCCACCACCATCCAATGGCCGTCGCCCAGGCGCGCGTTGGTGCCATAGGCGTTGATGATGCCGCCGTTGATGACGGTGGGATCGAAGCCGCCGGCATCGAGCAGGGTGGCGACCAGCGAGGTCGTGGTGGTCTTGCCATGGGTGCCGGCGATGGCGACGCAGCTCTTGAGGCGCATCAGCTCGGCCAGCATCTCGGCGCGCCGCACCACCGGCAGGCGCTGGGCCCGGGCCGCGGCCAGCTCGGGATTGTCGCGTTTGATGGCGGAAGACACCACCACCACCGCCGCGCCGTCGATATTGGCCGCGTCGTGGCCCACGGCGACCGTCACGCCCAATGCGCGCAGCCGCTTCACATTGGCATTCTCGGAGGCGTCGGACCCCTGCACCGTATAGCCGAGATTGTTCAGAACCTCGGCGATGCCGCTCATGCCGATGCCGCCGATGCCGACGAAATGGATGGGGCCGAGGCGCTCCGGCAGCTTCATGAACGTGGTCCTTGGAAGGTTGCGGCCGTGCCCCCGCCGGCCAAATGTTGCACGAGATCGGCGAGCCGTTCCGCCGCGTCGAGCACGCCGGCGCTTCTGGCGCGTTCCGCCATCTGCGTCAACGTGTCCGGCGCGTCGGCGAAGCGCATGAGCTCCCCGGCAAGGCGGCCGGCGTCGAACTCCACCTGCCGGAGCGCCAGGGCGCCGCCGATGTCGGCGAGGGCGCGGGCGTTGGCGGCCTGATCCTGGTCCAAAGCATGGGGCAGCGGCACCAGGATGGACGGACGGCCGATGGCGGCAAGCTCCGCCACCGTGCCGGCGCCAGACCGGGAAATGACGAGATGAGCCCGCGCCATGCGCGCCGGCAAATCTTCGAAGAAGGGTGCCAGCTCCGACTTCAGCCCGAGCACGTCATAGGTGGTGCGCACGCGGGGCAGGTCTTCCTCCCGCGCCTGCTGGGTGACCGTGAGGCGGGCGCGGATCTCGGGCGGAAGCTGGGCGATGGCCTCGGGCACCACGTCCGACATGACGCGGGCGCCCTGACTGCCGCCGAACACCAGCAGACGCAGCGGCCCGCCCGCCACCGGCGCGTCATAGGGCACCCGCGCGGCGGCGAGCGCGGCCGGGCGCAGCGGGTTGCCGGTGCACACCGCCTTCGCGGCGAGCGCGGGATTGGCCTTCAGAAGGTCAGGAAACCCGGTGGCGATGGCGCTGACGCGGCCGGCGAGCAGCCGGTTGGCCCGGCCCATCACGCCGTTCGACTCATGAATGACCGTGGGCACGCCCATGAGCGACGCCGCAAGCAGCGGCGGCAGCGTGGGATAGCCGCCGAAACCCACCACCGCCGCCGGCTTCAGCTCGCGCATCAAGGCGAGCCCCCGCACCAAGCCGGAGGCGAGCGCCAGGCCGGTGCGGGCAAGCGCGACCGGCGAGCGGCCACGCACCGTGTCGGCCGGCAGCACATGCACTTCGCGCGCGGGGAACGCGCCCGCAAAGTGCGCGGCGCGCTCATCGGTGGCGAGGTCCACCATCAGGCCACGGGCATCGAGCACGGCGGCGAGGGCCTCGGCGGGAAACAGATGGCCGCCGGTGCCCCCGGCGGCGAGAAGAACAAGCGGTGTCACGACGCCCTCATGTTCCGCATGTGCGACGCCAATAAGGCGACGGTGGGGTCTCGTCCCCTGCCGCGCGGTCGGCAGGGGCGGCGGCCTCAGGCCGGATGGGCGGCGCCATCGGCGGGGCCGGGCGCGGCGACGAAGGATTTCGGCATGGCCATCTGCGGCCCGCTCACGACCTTGGGTTCGGACAAAGCGGCCAGCGCCGCCGCCCCCGGCCGCTTGCGCGACAGGGCGATCAACATGCCCATTCCGAACGCCAGCGAGATCAGCGAGGAGCCGCCATAGGAGATGAAGGGCAGCGTCATGCCCTTGGCGGGCGCGATGTGCACGTTCACCGCCATGTTGATGGCCGCCTGCAGGCCGAACAGCAGGGCGAGCCCGGTGATGGCGAAGCGGGAGAACGGGTCGTTCTCGTTCATGGCGCGGGCGAGCGCGCGCAGGATGATGAAGGCGAACAGCGCCAGGATGATGAGGCATAAGATAATGCCGAACTCCTCGGCCGCCACTGCGAACACGAAGTCGGTATGGCCGTCCGGCAGAAGGCGCTTCATGGTGCCCTCCCCCGGCCCCTGGCCGAACCAGCCGCCGTTGCGGAACGAGTTGAGCGCCGCGTCGATCTGGTAGGTGTCGCCGGATTCGGGGTTCAGGAAGCGGTTGATGCGCTTTTGAACGTGGGACACGGTCATATAGGCGATGGCGCCGCCGCCGGCACCCACGCCAATGAGGCCGATCATCCAGATCCAGCGCAGGCCGGCGAGGAAGAACAGGGCCGCCCACACCAGCGAGATCAGCAGGCTCTGGCCAAAATCCGGCTGCTTCACCAGCGGCCCGAGCACGCTCGCCAACAGGCCGATGGCGAGCAGCTGAGCCGGCATTTCCGGCCGTTTCGCGCTTTCCGAAAACAGCCAGGCGGCGATGATGACGAACGCCGGCTTGATGAACTCCGACGGCTGCACCGTGATGCCGGCGATGGTGAGCCAGCGCCGGGCGCCCTTCACCTCGGGGCCCACCACCAGGGTGGCGAGCAGCAGCACGAAAAACAGCGCGAACACCACCATGCACACCCGCCGGATGGCGCGCGGCGACAGGAAGGAGGTGGCGATCATCACCACCGCCGCCGGGACCAGGAACAGCACCTGCCGGTTCACGAAATGGAACGGATCGGCGATGTTGAGGCGGGCGGCGACCGCCGGGCTCGCGGCGAGGCACAGCACGATGCCCACCACCATCAAGGCGAACAGGCCGGCGAGCAGGCCCCGGTCCACCGTCCACCACCACTCGCTCAGGACAGTGCGATCGGCGCGCGACATCATGGGACGGCAACTCCAGCACGGAACATTTCGCGCACCATGCGTCGCGGACGGTTGACGGGCGATTAAAGCCGCGCGGTCTCCGGCCAATGGGAGCGATGCCGGGCGGAAGCGATGCCGCAGGCGTGAACGCCGCGCTGGCGCCGTCCGTTCGACCCACCGCGATCCGTCGCCATCCGCCGCCGGCGGCAAACGCCGTCGTCGCCGGTCGCGAAACCGGCCGCCACCGCTTATATTTGCCAGCGTGGCCCCCATGATCCGAAACGCCAGCCCCTCCAACACCGAAGCGCCGACACCGGAAGCGCCCGGCGCCGAGAGCGCGCGCGCCAAGGCGCCGCGCCGCAAGGCCCGGAAGGGCGCGGCGCCGCAGGCGGAGGCGCTGCCCGAGACCTTCCGGCGCTGGTTCGCGGCGCGGGGCTGGGCGCCGCGCGCCCACCAGCTCGACCTGCTGGCGGCGGCGCGCGCCGGGCGCTCGGTGCTGCTCATCGCCCCCACCGGCGCCGGCAAGACCCTGGCCGGCTTCCTGCCGACCCTGGTGGAGCTGGCCGAAGGGCGCCCCAGCCGCATGGCAACGACAGCGCACGCCCGCGCAAGGGGGCCGGGCGAGGACGCGGCAGCCGAAGGGGGAGAGAGACCGGGGCCCGCAACGTCGCCGACTGCGTCCCGGTCCCAGGACGGTACCACATCACCGCCCGGCACCAAGTCCGCGACAGGGATCAAGTCCCGTCCGGGGATCGCGTCCCCCGACCCGGCGCGCTCGAAGGCCAATGGCCGCGCGGAGCGGATCACCGAACCTGCCGCCGCGCTCCCACCGCACGGCGCGGACGCGGATGCGGCGAGGCCTGACGCCCTCGCACCCAGCGCCGCCCCCTTCGCCCGCTGGACGGAACAGGCGCGCGTGTCACCGCTGCACACGCTCTACATCTCTCCGCTCAAGGCGCTGGCGGTGGATATCGCCCGCAATCTTGAGGCGCCCATCGCCGAGATGGAGCTGCCGATCCGGGTCGAGACCCGCACCGGCGACACCCCGGCCAGCCGCCGCCAGCGCCAGCGGCGCGATCCGCCGGACATCCTGCTCACCACGCCCGAACAGATCTCGCTGCTGCTGGCCTCCAAGGATGCCGAAACGCTGTTTTCGGGCCTGAAGCGGGTGGTGCTGGACGAGTTGCACGCCCTTGTCACCTCCAAGCGCGGCGACCTGCTGGCGCTGGCGCTG
Source organism: Xanthobacter agilis (assembly GCF_021730435.1). Lineage (GTDB taxonomy): Bacteria > Pseudomonadota > Alphaproteobacteria > Rhizobiales > Xanthobacteraceae > Xanthobacter > Xanthobacter agilis. The sequence continues at coordinate 18,307 of NZ_JABWGX010000006.1, read as the reverse complement.
GCGCGGCTGCGCGCCCTCGCGCCCGGCCTGCAATGCGTCGGCCTGTCGGCGACCGTGGCCGAGCCCGACGATCTGCGCCGCTACCTCGTGCCCCAATCGGACCCCGGCAAAACCGGCGGCACACCGCGCGCCGACCTTGTGGTGGCTCACGGCGGCGCCGCGCCCGACATCGCCATGCTCGACACCGCCGCCCCCATGCCCTGGGCGAGCCATATGGCGCTGCACGCCGTGCCGGACATCTATGCCGCCGTTCGCGCCAGCGGGCTCAGCCTGGTGTTCGTCAACACCCGGCGGCAGGCGGAATTTCTGTTCCAGGAACTCTGGCGCATCAATGACGACAATCTGCCCATCGCCTTGCACCACGGCTCGCTCGCCGTGGACCAGCGCCGCAAGGTGGAGGCGGCCATGGCGGCCGGGCGGCTGAAGGCGGTGGTCGCCACCTCATCCCTCGATCTCGGTATCGACTGGGGGAATGTGGACCTCGTCATCAACGTGGGGGCGCCAAAGGGCTCCTCACGCCTCATGCAGCGCATCGGCCGCGCCAACCACCGGCTTGACGAGCCCTCCCGCGCGGTGCTGGTGCCGGCCAACCGGTTTGAGGTATTGGAGTGCCACGCCGCCTTGGAGGCGGTACGCGCCGGCGCCCAGGACACCCCGCCGGAGCGGACCGGCGCCCTCGACGTGCTGGCCCAGCATGTGCTTGGCATGGCCTGCGCCGCCCCCTTCGACGCCGACGCCCTGTTCGCCGAGGTCACCACCGCCGCCCCCTACCGCGCGCTTTCCCGCGCCGATTTCGATGCGGCGCTCGATTTCGTCGCCACCGGCGGCTATGCGCTCCGGGCCTATGAGCGCTTCGCCAAGATCCGCCGGACCCGCGACGGCCTGTGGCGGGTGGCGAACCCCATGGTGGCCCAGGCCTACCGGCTCAACATCGGCACCATCGTCGAAAGCCCCATGATCAAGGTGCGCCTCGTCTCCGCCCGCGGCGCGGCCAGAAGCGGGGTGGCCGGGCGGGTGCGCTGGGGCGGCCGGGTGCTGGGCGAGGTGGAGGAATATTTCGTCGAGAGCCTGGTGGCGGGCGACACCTTCGTGTTCGCCGGCGAGATCCTGCGCTTCGAGGCCATGGTGGAAGACGAGATCTACGTCTCCCGTGCCAGCGCCAAGGAACCCAAGGTGCCGGCCTATGCGGGCGGCAAGTTTCCCCTCTCCACCTTCCTCGCCGCCGGGGTGCGGGCGCTGCTGGCCGCCCCCGAGCGCTGGGCCAGCCTGCCGCCACAGGTGGCCGAATGGCTGGAGCTGCAACGCGCCCGGTCCCGCCTGCCGGGTCGCAACGACCTGCTGGTGGAAACCTTCGAGCGGGCCGCGCGCCACTATCTCGTCACCTATCCGTTCGAGGGGCGGCTCGCCCATCAGACGCTCGGCATGCTGCTGACCCGCCGGCTGGAACGAGCGGGACTGAAGCCGCTGGGGTTCACCGCCAACGATTATGCGCTGGGCATCTATGGGGTGGGCGACCTGGGCCACGCCATCACCCAGGGCCGGCTGTCCCTGGCCGACCTGTTCGACGCGGACATGCTCGGCGACGACCTGGAATCCTGGCTTGACGAAAGCAGCCTCATGAAGCGCACCTTCCGCTATTGCGCGGTGATCGCCGGCCTCATCGAGCGGCGCTTTCCCGGCAAGGAGAAGAGCGCCCGGCAAGTCACCATCTCCACCGATCTCGTCTATGACGTGCTGCGCCGCCACCAGAGCGACCACATGCTGCTGCGGGCGGCGCGGGCGGATGCCGCCACCGGCCTTCTGGACGTCAAGCGCCTCGCCGAGATGTTGGCGCGCATCAAGGGCCGCATCGTGCATCAGCCGCTGGCGCGGGTGTCGCCGCTGTCGGTACCGGTGCTGCTGGAGATCGGCCGCGAGGGCGTCGGCGGCGATGCCGAGGAGGCCCTGCTGGCGGAAGCCGAAGACGAGCTGGTGCGCGCCGCCACGAACTGACGCCAGACGCCTGGGAACGTCACGCCCCCGCCCAATTCCCCGCCCAAGTCCCCGCGCGGACAGGGTCGGAGACTTGGGCCAAGCTGCACCGGGCGAATCCGCGCCGGGCCTGGCCAAGCCGCAGGGGCCAGCACCTGGGCTGACGGCGTGAAGGAGGGCGCGCATCCGCTCGCCGCCGGAAGCCATGCCGCCGGAGCGTCGGGGGCCGACGACCCAAATCGCTGAACGGAGTCAAGTCGCTGAACGGAACCCGCTCGCTGCGCGGAGCCAGTTCGCTGAACGGCGCATTCCCGGAAAGACGTTGGGCGGCCTCCTGGCGCCTGCCCGCAAACACGGCCCTCCGGACCGCGTCGCCATCGGGATCCGGACACGCGCAAGGGTCCTATCGTCCCCCCGCGCAGCGCGCCCGCCGGCTCCCCCCTTCACCACGCCGCTGGCGCCCGCTCTCATCGGCGAGTGGTGACGGCGCGCCTTCGACGCCGGCCACCGGAGCCGACCGGACCACATCCTGACCGCGCTCAGCGATTTTCCCGAGCCGTTCGCGCCGCCGGCGGGCGCGTGTCTGGCCTGTGCGCCGCGTGGGCGCGAACCGCCCGCACGATGCCAACCTGCGGGCCTAGGCCACGTCGGCGGGCGGCCCCGGCCCCGGCCCCGGACGAGTAGGCCGGACACCGCCAGCCGTGCCACGGCAGCGGCGGAACCGATTGGCGGCCTGTTGCCACACGGTTCCGAACGCCATCGGCATCCCAGCCGGCACCACCCCGCGCCGGCCGCCTCACAGGCCGTTCAGCAGGCGCTCCAGATAATCAAGCTCCACCTGCGGACGCTCCGGCTGCTCCAGGCGGCGGCGCAATTCCTCCAGCACCCGGCGGGCGCGCTGGGCGTCCACTTCGTCGGGCACCTTCACCGTGAAATCGTCGCCATAATCCTGGCTGCGCAGGGGGCGGCCAAGCGGGTCCGTGCGCTGGGCGCTCTCCTCGCCGGGGCCACCGGAACCGGCCTGCCCCTGGCTGCCGCGCTGACCTTCGGCCAGGGCCTGGGCGCCCTGCCGCAAGGATTGGAGGGCCCGGCCCTGGGCATCGAGCGAGGGTTGACCGGCGCCGCGGCCCAACGCCTCTTCCGCCTCGCGCATGGCCTGCTCGGCCCGGCCCAGCGCCGCGCCGGCGCGGTCGAGGGCCTCGGCCTGCGCGGCGTCGCCGTCTTCACCCGCTTCGCCGTCCTGCCCCTGCTGGCCGTTCTGCCCCTGCGGGCTGTTCTGTCCTTGCTGTCCTTGCTGTCCTTGCCGGCCCTGCTGGTATTGGCGCAGGGCATCGAGCATCTTGCCGAGGCGCTGGCGCAGCTCCTGCTGGCCCTGCTTCAGATCGTCGAAGCCGTCGCCATTCTGCTGGCCGTCCTTCTGGCCGGGCTCGCCGCGCCCCTGCTGCTGGCCCGGCTCCCGACCCAATTCCCGACCCTGGCGATAGGTGCGGTCGCGCAGGCGCTGCTGCTGCTGGATCATGCCACCGAGCTCGTTCTGCTGCTGCCCGTCCTGCCGGCCCGCCTGCCGATTGCCCGGGCGCATGTTCTCCATCATGGCCTGAAGCTCGTTGAGGAGCCGCTGCGCCGCCTCGCGATTGCCAGAACGGGCGAGATTCTCGATCTGGTCCATCATGCGCTGGATGTCCTGCGGGCGCACGATGCGGGTGTTGGGATCGAGCGGGCGGGCATCGGTGCCGCCGTCACGCCGCGACTGCTCGGCGAGCTGGCGCATCATCTTGTCCATGGCGGCGCGCAGATCCTGGGTAAGACGCTGGATCTCCTCGTCGCTGGCGCCGCGCTCCAGGGCCTCCCGCAATGCCTCCTGGGCCGCTTTCAGGGCCCGTTCGGCGGCGGTGAGGGTGCCGTCCTCGATCTCCACGGCGATGTCCCACAGATAATCCACGAGGGCCCGCAGGTCGTCGTCGTTGCGGGCGGTCCTCGCCCGCGCCAGCGCCGTGCGCAGGCCCAGATACTCGCCCGCCGGCGGCGCGAACTGCTCGGGAAAATCGGTGAGCGCGGTCAGGACATGGACCAGCCGGCGCCGGTGGCGCGCGTCGAAGGCGAGCAGCCGCCGCTCATCGATGAGGGCGCGCGCCAGGGGCTTGGTGAAGGGGCGCTGAGGCAGCCGCAGGGTGCGGGTGTCGCTGAAGCCCTCGTTGCCGGCCTCGTCACGGGCGCGCAGGGTGAGCGTCACGCTGGCGCCGGCCCAGGGATGAGCCAGAAGATCCTTGGTGGTCTGGGCCGCGCCCGACCGGCCGCCCGGCGGCAGCGACAGCTTCACCTCCGGCGGCGGCACCAATGGCTTGTCCGGAGCCCGCGGCGCGGGCGTGCCCGGACGCGGGAACAGGGGCGGTTCCGGCGGCACCGGCGCCAACAGGGCATCGGCCTCCTTCACCCCGTAGTCGTCGTCCACGCGATAGGCGAGCTGGAGCGCGTTGCGCGGGCCCGGCTGCGGCTCCTTGGCGAAGGCGATGGTGGGAGCCAAGTCCTGCACCACCTTGAAATGCCAGCTCACCCGCTGCTGGTCTGGTCCCGTGAAGCTCGCGTCCGCCGTGTCGCGGATGACGAAGCGGCGCTCGGCCGACGGATGCGCCGCTTCGGCGGCATCCGCCTTGGCCGGCGCGTCGTGTTCGGCCTCGGGGCTGATGCCGCCGTCGAGCTTCAGGGCGGACACGTCCACCCCGGCGCCGCGCACCACCAGCACGCTGCCGGCCGGCACCTGGAGCGCGGCGGCATTGAGGGTCGAGGGCTCGTCCCACCTCAAGCCCGGCAGCACCACCGGCGGCCGGCCGGTGTAGCCGGGCGGATCCACCCAGGCATCGAGGCGGAACGGCACCGGGGGCGTCAGCGCGTGCCAGTCGAAGGCGGCGCGGATGCGCGAAAGATGCTCGCCCGGCGCCATGAACACGGTCGCGACCAGCGCCAGCAGCGCCAGCGCGCGCAACGCATAGGGATCGCGCCGGGCAAGGCCGGGCGCCGGCAGACCGGCCCGCAGGCGGCCGGCGGCGGCCACGGCGCGAGACAGGTGCGCCCGCCACAGGGCGGCGCCGACCGGATCATCCGGCCGGGTGGCAAGGCTGTCGCACAAAGCGGTTGCCGGACGGTGCGCCACCGCGCTTCGGGCGTCGAGACGCGCCACGCCGTCCGCGTCGTCGGGCACCTCAAGGCGCACCAGCGGCAGGGCGGCGGCGGCGAACAGCACCACGAACAGACCGACCCCGATCATGCGCCCAAGCGTCGGCAGGTCCAGCCAGATTCCGGCGAACGAAAGAGCCAGGAACAGCGCACCCACGGCGAGCATCGCCGCAAGCCCGGGCCACGCCCGCTCCCACAACAGGGCCAGCCGGGCACGGCGCACGGCGCGCGCCAGCGTCTGCCGGGCGACCGCCTCGCGCGCGGCCTCCACCGGAACCTTGCGCTCTTCGTCTGCACGGGCCGAAGGCCGATTTGCCGGGCTCACGCCATCTCCTCAGCTTGGACCCGCAGGCCATGGCTCCGCGCCAGCTTATCACGCCCCGCCGCACGCACCAGCACGCCGGCGACCCGCGCCATTCACCTTGCGGTTCACACCGATTCCGGCGGAACGCCCGCCGGCACCGGCGTCCTTGCGGCGTCCGCCGTGGTCTTCGCAAATGCGGCGTCCGCCGCCTTGCTTCCGAATGCGGCATCCGCCGCTTTGCTTCCGAATGCGGCATCCGCCGCTTGCCCGATCTCGTCCGGGGAGAGGCCGAGCGCGCGCAGCGTCTCGCACATATGCGGCGGCAGCGGGGCGCTCACCGCCACCGGCGGCCCCTTCCTGGCCAGCGGCACCACGATGCGGCGTGAATGCAGGTGCAGCTTCGGTCCGCCGGGCAGGCGCGAGGCCCCGCCATAGATGGCGTCCCCCAGGATCGGCGCGCCGATGTGCGCAAGATGGGCGCGCAATTGGTGGGTCCGCCCGGTCAGCGGCGACAGGGCCAGCACGGCGATGCCCTCCCCCCGGTGGAGCACGCGATAGTCGGTGACCGCCTCCTGCGCCCCCGGCGTCCCCTTCGGCACCGCCTGCATCCACCAGCCGCGATGGGGCGAACGCTTGGCCAGGGGCTGGTCGATGCGGCCGCTGTCGCCCGCCGGCGCGCCGCGCGTGACCGCCACATAGGTCTTGTCCACCCCGCCCTCGGCGAACAGCTTGCCGAGCAGGGCCAGCGCCTTGGCATGGCGGCCCAGCACCAGGCAGCCGGAGGTGTCCTTGTCCAGCCGGTGGGCCAGCTCCGGACGTTTCGGCAGGCCGAAGCGCAGTCCGTCGAGCTGATCGGACAAGGTCTCCCCGCCCTTGGGCCCGGCGTGCACCGGCAGGCCGAACGGCTTGTCGATGACCAGCATCATGCCGTCGCGGTGGAGGATGCGCAGGCCGGTGGGCTCAGAGGGGTTCGGCACGGCTTCGGGCGAGGGCGTCATGGTGCAGCTCGGCGGCGGAGGGGGAAAAACAACAGAATACGACGCGGGCCACCCCGCCGGGACCCGCGGCGGCCTCCAGATGATCGAGCACCGCCGCCACCGCCAGCGGCGCCGCCCGCTCCGGCGGGAAACCATAGACCCCGGTGGAAATGGCCGGAAAGGCGACCGAGGACAAGCCCCCGGCCGCCGCCAGCGCCAGGCTGCGGCGATAGCAGGAAGCCAGCAGCTCGTCCTCCCCCGCCCCACCGCCGCGCCAGACCGGCCCCACGGTGTGGATAATCCACCGCGCCGGCAAGGCGAAGCCGGGGGTGATCCGCGCCTCGCCGGGCGGACAGCCGCCGAGGGCGCGGCAGCAGGCGAGCAGTTCCGGCCCCGCCGCCCGGTGGATGGCGCCATCCACCCCGCCGCCGCCCAGCAGCGAGGAATTGGCAGCGTTCACCACGGCGTCGAGGGCGAGGCGCGTGATGTCGCCCACGCGCACCTCAAGGCGCGCGCCGCCCCAGGCGAAGGCGGAGGTGGTCGAAGACGTCTGCGGCATGGCGGATCAGGCTCAAAACAACGCGAAGTGTCTTACGGGCTTCACATTCCATGTAATAGCCATTCAGGCTCTTTTCAGACCTCAAGGCACCTCACCATGGCTCACACGCGGAAAATCGAACGGCAGCTGCTCACCGACGCGGAGATGGAGTTCGTGGCCAAGGCCCGCCATCCGGCGCTCATGGAGCTGTCGGATTCCGACCTCCACACACTCATCACCCATCTGCGGGACCGGCGCGAGCGGGCGCTCACCATCGCCAACAACCAGCGCCGGGCCCTGCGCGGCAAAGGCGGACGCGGCGAGGTCACGTTCGAGAAGGCCGATTCGGGCAATCGCCAGAAGGCCTCCGTGCTGACCGACGCGCTCACCCGCGCCCGCCGCGAGGCCACCCGCCGGCAGGCCGAGGCCGCGCGCGAAGCCCTGATGGCCAACGCCCACCGCGCCATGGAACTGAAGCGCGACGCCAAGCGCGCCACCCGCCCCGCCACCCTGCCGCGCCCCCACGAAGGCGTGGCCAACAAGGCAAAGCGCCGCATCGACCGCTTCGGCTCGAGCTCCGGCGAGGCCGGTCGCGTCACCAAGTTTGTCGCCGTCGCCCAGGCCAAGAAGGATTCGCGCGGCGCCTGAGTCGCCCGGAGCTCCGGAGGCGGCGGCGCGCCGCTTCCGGTCCGGCTTCGGTCGACAATGGGATCTGTTCCGGCAATGCCGCAGGCTGCGGCCGTGTGCGCGCCGCCCAGGGATTCGGCATCTCCCGAATCTGCGATGCCCCAGATCCGGGCATGACCGGCACCGGGGCACGCTCCGGCATGCCGGCGAAAGACGACCCGCTCCGTGCCTTTAGTCGTCCGCCAGCTCCAGCCTGAGATCCAAGGTGGAGCGCCGGCCCAGATCGTCGAAATGGGTGTCGAGGAAGATCTCGGCGGAGGCCCGGCCCAGATCCCGCAGGTGCTGCAGGAAAGTCCATTCCGCATTGAGCTTGGAGGTGGAGTCGAGGGCCGCGAGCTGGTCCTCGCCGCCGATGCGGTGCAAGCGCACCCGCCGGTAGCTGGAGCCGCCCAGGGTCCAGCGGCTGATGAGCCCCTGCTCGATCAGCTTGGCCGCGTGGTCAATCGCGCGCAGTTGCGCCAGCAACGAGGCGTTGAAGGTGATCTCGTTGATTCGATTATGAATTTCAGCGGCGGTGTGCGGCGTGGTCATGCGCACCACCGGGTTGATCTGCACCAGCAGGATGTCGTCGGCATCCGCTTTCTCATAGAGCGGAAACAGCGGCGGATTACCCATGTAGCCGCCGTCCCAATAGGGCACGCCCTCGATCTCCACCGCCTGGAACATGAAGGGCAGGCAGGCCGAGGCCATCACCGCGTCGGCGGTCATCTCGCTGTGGCCGAAGATGCGGGCGCGGCCGGTGTGCACATTGGTGGCGGAGATGAACACCTTCACCTGCGAGCGCCGGAGCGCCTCAAAATCCACATGCGCCTCGATGATCTCGCGCAGCGGATTGATGTTCAGCGGGTTGAAGTCATAGGGCGAGAAGAAGCGCGAGGCGACTTCCAGCGCCAGATAGGCAGGGTTGTTCGCCAGCGACCAATTGCCCATGAGCCGGTCGAAGGCGCTGCGCTGGAGCGGCGACATGCGCCCGTCCCGCGACACGTCGCGCCAGAACTGGGTCAGGCCGTGCCGGGCCTCCTCCGGATCGTTCTTGGCGAGGCCGTTGGCCAGCACCACCGCATTCATGGCCCCGGCCGAGGTGCCGGAAATGCCGGAAATGCCGATGCGCTCATCCTGCAACAGACGGTCGATCACGCCCCAGGTGAAGGCGCCATGGGCGCCTCCACCCTGGAGCGCGAGCGAGATATGTTTTTTCTCGCCGTCACGACGGGTCATCCGCGATCGCCTCCTCAGCATGGGGCCCTCGAAGGGCTGGCCCAGGACCGCATCTCGACCCGCCGCGCCGCGGTCACTCCGCGACCCAGCCGCCGTCGATCTGCTGCATGGAGCCGGTGATGGAGCGGGCGTTGTCGGAAGCCAGGAACACCGCCAGCGCCGCCACTTCCTCCACCGTCACGAACTCCTTGGTGGGCTGGGCGGCGAGCAGCACGTCCTTCTTCACCTGCTCCTCCGTCATGCCGCGCGCCTTGGCGGTATCGGGAATCTGCTTCTCGACCAGGGGGGTCCAGACGTAGCCGGGGCAGATGGCGTTCACGGTGATGCCGAACTGCGCCGTTTCCAGGGCGGCGGTCTTGGTGAGGCCGGCGATGCCGTGCTTGGCCGAAACGTAGGCCGACTTGAAGGGCGAGGCCACCAGCGCATGCGCCGAGGCGGTGTTGATGATGCGGCCCCACTTGCGCGCCTTCATGCCGGGGATGGCCGCGCGCATGGCGAAGAAGGCCGCCGACAGGTTGATGGCGATGATCATGTTCCACTTGTCGATCGGGAACTCCTCGATCGGCGCCACATGCTGGATGCCGGCATTGTTCACCAGGATGTCGCAGGACCCGAGCTCGGTCTCCGCGAGCTTGATCATGCCCTCGATTTCTTCATGCTTCAGCATGTTGGCCGGGGAATACAGGCACTTCACGCCGAACTCGCTCTCGATCTTCGCGCGTTCGGTCTCGATGGCGGCCGCATCACCCAGGCCGTTGATCACGATGTTGGCGCCTTCCTTGGCGAAGGCGCGCGCATATGCGAGCCCGATGCCGCTGGTGGAACCGGTGACGACGGCGACCTTCCCTTTGATCATGGCTTTTCCCCAATCAGGCGCGGGTGATCCGGCACCTGTGCCGTCCACCCTCTAGCGGGCCGGTGTGACGATGCTGTCACGGCGCGGCACCCCGGAGGCCGCCGCGCGGCGCAGATTGCCCCGCCCGCTGCGGCAGCGCAATGCGCTGCTCCGCCTTGGCGGCACCCACCGCGTGTTCCATGGTTAAGGCCGGGCGATGGCGAAACCTCGAATGATGGACTAGATTTGACCGGTGAGCACCGAACCCGCCCCTAAAGAGCACCCCCCCGCGGACATCGCCGCCGACCACGACCACGCCCAGTGCGTCGCGACGGCGGTGGCGCGCATGGAGGCCTGCTGCGCCCACAAGGGGCTGCGGCTCACCGCGCTGCGCCGGAACGTGACGCGGTTGCTGGCCGCGAGCCACACCCCGCTCGGGGCCTACGAGATCGTGGAGCAACTGGCGGCGGCGGGGGAAAGCTCCCCGCCCATGTCGGTCTACCGGGCCCTCGACTTCCTGGTGGCGGAGGGGCTTGCCCACCGCATCGAGAGCCGCAACGCCTTCCTCGCCTGCGCCCATCCCCATGATGCGGACGAGGTGGTGGTGTTCCTCATCTGCGAGCGCTGCGGGCTGACGCGGGAAGTCGCCGCCCACGCGGTAGGGCGCGACCTCGCCTGGGCCGCCCGTGCCGCCGGCTTCACGCCGCGCCAGCGGGTGCTGGAAGTGGCCGGCCTGTGCGCCCACTGCCGCGCGGCGGAAACCACCGCGAAGCCGGTCGAGCCCCCCGCCTCCGGCGCCTGACCGCCGGCGCCGGCCCCACCGGACGGTTGACGCTGAACGGCCGGCGGCCTACCTCGAAGGCAGCGATGGCCGCCGTGCCGATCGAGGATCCCCGCCCCATGACCGCGCCCCTCACCCCCGCGCCCCTCACCTCCGCGCCCCTCACCCCCGCGCCCGCCAACACCGCGCCCGTGGTCCCCGCCGAGCTGCTGGAGGCCGGGCCCGCGCCGCGCCGCGCCACGGTAAGCGTCGCCGTGGGCAAGGTGAGGGTGGGCGGCGGCGCGCCGGTGGTGGTGCAGTCCATGACCAATACCGACACCGCCGACATCGCGGCATCGGTGGCGCAGGTGGCGGCGCTCGCCCGCGCCGGGTCGGAGCTGGTGCGCCTCACCGTGGACCGGGACGAGGCCGCAGCCGCCATTCCCCACATCAAGGAAAAGCTGTTGGCGCGCGGCATCGACGTACCGCTGGTGGGGGATTTCCATTACATCGGCCACAGACTGTTGGCCGATCATCCGGCCTGCGCCGAGGCGCTCGACAAATACCGCATCAATCCCGGCAATGTGGGCTTCGGCGACAAGAAGGACCGGCAGTTCGCCGCCATCGTCGAGACCGCGATCCGCCACGACAAGCCGGTGCGCATCGGCGCCAACTGGGGGTCCCTCGACCAGGAGCTGCTGACCGCCCTCATGGACGAAAACTCCCGCCTGCCCCGTCCGGCGGAAGCGCGCGCCGTCACCCGCGAAGCACTGGTGCGCTCGGCATTGCTGTCGGCGGGCCTCGCGGAAGAGATCGGCCTTCAGCGCAGCCGCATCATCCTGTCCGCCAAGGTTTCGGCGGTGCAGGACCTCGTCGCCGTCTATTCGGAGCTGGCCCGCCGCTCCGATTACGCCCTGCATCTCGGCCTCACCGAGGCGGGCATGGGCTCCAAGGGCATCGTCGCCTCCACCGCGGCCATGGGCGTGGTGCTCCAGCAGGGCATCGGCGACACCATCCGCGTGTCGCTCACCCCCGAGCCCAACGGCGACCGCACCCGCGAGGTGCAGGTGGCGCAGGAAATCCTCCAGACCATGGGGCTGCGCACCTTCGTGCCGCTGGTGGCGGCCTGCCCCGGCTGCGGCCGCACCACCTCCACCGTGTTCCAGGAGCTGGCGCAGAGCGTCCAGACCATGATCCGCGACGCGATGCCGGCCTGGAAGGCGCGCTATCCCGGCGTCGAGACCCTCAGCGTGGCGGTCATGGGCTGCATCGTGAACGGTCCCGGCGAATCCAAGCACGCCGATATCGGCATCTCCCTGCCCGGCACCGGCGAAACCCCCTCCGCCCCCGTCTTCATCGACGGCAAGAAGGTGGCGACCCTGCGCGGCGCCCATATCCAGGAGGAGTTCCGCCAAATGGTGGAGGTCTATGTGGCACAGCGTTTCGGTGCTCCCGGCGGCAAGGCGCCGGCGGATGCCGCGGAATAAGCGGCATCAACGGTACCTAGCTCCCCGACGTTACCAAAATTTCATGCGGCGGCGCCCTACCCCCGCCGTGCTCGGCTGCTCATATGCGATCCGGTTCAACCACCGGAGGCGGAGATGACCCCCGAGGAACGTGCCCTGATCGACGGCCTTTTCGACCGCATGCGGGAATTCGAGAACGCGCCGCGAGACGCCGAGGCGGAGGCGCTTATCGCGCGCCGCATCGCCATGGCACCTCACGCGCCCTACGCGCTCGCCCAGAGCGTGCTGGTCCAGGAACATGCCCTGCAGCAGGCCTATGCCCGCGTGCAGGAGCTGGAAGCCCAGCTTCAGGACGCCGAAGCCCGCGCCCAGGCCGCGAGCCAGCAGGCGGCGCAGCCCGCGTCCGGCGGCTTCCTCGGCGGCCTGTTCGGCGGCGGGCGTTCGTCGGTTCCCGCCGCGGGCTCGCGCGTGCCCAATGAGCCGGCGGCCACCCCCGCCGGCTATGGACAGCAGGGCTATGGCCAGCAAGGCTACGGCCAGCCCCAAGGTTACCCCCCGCAAGGCTATCCGCAGCAGGGTGGCTATCCGCAACAGGGTTATGGCCAGCAAGGCTATGCCCAGCCCGGCCAGCAGCCGGGTGGCCCCTGGGGTCAGCAGCCGGCCATGCAGCAGCGCGGCGGCTTCGGCGGCGGCGGCTTCCTGCAGGGCGCGCTGGCGACGGCGGCGGGTGTCGCGGGCGGCGCTCTGCTGTTCGACGGCATCAAGAACATGATGTCCGGCGGCGAAGGGGCCATCGCCCAGTCGGCGGCGGAAGCCATCAAGCCGGCCACCGACGCCGCCAGCGGCTTCGGCGACCTGGGCGGTACCGCCCAGCAGGCCCTTGGCGGCCAGTCGCCCGCCGACATCTGGAATGGCGACCAGCAACTGGCCAACAATGACGACGGCGGCTGGGATGCCGGCGGCGGCGACGACAGCGACTGGACCTGAGTTCAAGGCGCGGCCGGCGCGCCGGCCCGTCTTCCCGAGCGTGTCCTGACCCGAACGGTCTGCGCTTCGCTCGAAGAGGCTCAGGACCCGCATTCCGCCAGGAACCACGGCCACCGGCAGGCGCTCTCCTGCCGGTGGCCGTCGCCGTTTCGCGCCCTGCTTCGGCGCTTGTCACGCTTCATGCCATCGGCCCGGTCTTTGACCGGCGCCAGGTGGGCACGCCCGAGCGCCGCGCAGGCTTTGCCAAGGGCACATGGCGTCAGCCGATGGCCGCGCGCATGTAGATGCCGCGCGCGGGATGCGCCCCGGTTTCGCGGCCGGATCACCGGGCCGGCGACCCTTGATCTTGAGCCGGCGGCGCATGATACCCTTGGGGATGATCCGCGATCCCATCTCCCGCACCTGCGCCATGGCGCGCCGCCCGGTGGCCGCCGGCGTGCCCGGCCGTGGCGGGATCGCACCCGCAGGGCATGGCGCGGTCGGCGCCGCGTTTTCCCCGCCCCCCCGTCCGCGGCGCCGCCCATGACCCCCTTCGGCCGGCGGATGCGTGAGCTGCGGGCGGCGCGGACCGTCACCCTGACCGACATGGCCCACGCTTTGGGCGTGACCCCCACCTATCTCTCGGCCCTTGAGACCGGCAAGCGCGGCCGGCCCACCTGGGCCATGGTCCAACGCATCATCGCCTATTTCAACGTGATCTGGGACGAGGCCGAGGAGCTGCAGCGGCTGGCCGAGCTGTCACAGCCGAAGGTCACCGTGGACACCTCCGGCCTGAGCCCGGAGGCCACCGAGCTTGCAAACCTATTGGCCCAGGACATCCGTCACCTGCCGCCGGAAGCCGTCGCCGAATTGCTCGGCCGCCTCAAGATCCTGCGCAAGCGCGCCTGAGCCGGCGGCGCCGGCGGACATGGGTCACGCCATGTGGTGCGTGCCGGCGGCGCGCGCGCTCCCTTCGCGCCGCGCCCCCTGCTCCCAGGACTGCTTCTTGCGGTAGAGGGTGGACGGGCTGAGATCAAGGGCGGCGGCGGCCAGCGCGATATTGCCCTGGAACGCGGCGATGGCCCCCTCAATGGCCCGCCGCTCGGTGACGGCCAGGGGCTCCACCTTCGCGGCCGCATCGTCCGATGGCGACGGGCATCCTTCCGCCAGGGACACGCCGGCGTCCGCCGCCGGCTCGGGCGCGTTGATGACCGGCACGGCCATGCGATCCTCGGCGAACAGCGCCGGCGACAGCACCCCGCCTTCGCTCAGCACCACCGCCCGCCGCATGAGGTTCTGCAATTCGCGCACGTTGCCCCGCCACTGGCGGCGCAGCAGCACTGCGCAGACATCGGCCGTGAGGCGCGGCAGCGGCCGGCCTTCCTCGCCCGCGAAGCGCGCCAGGAACGCCTCGGCCAGCCGGATCACGTCGTCGCCCCGCTCCCGCAGCGGGGGCAGGTGCAGGTTCAGCACATGCAGGCGGTAGAACAGGTCCTCGCGCAGCCGGCCGGCCTTCACCTCGGCCACCGGATCGCGATTGGTGGCACACACGATGCGCACGTCCACCTGCCGCTCATGTCCCTCGCCGATCCGCCGCACCTTGCCGTCTTGAAGGAACCGCAGGAGCTTGGATTGCAGGGCGAGATCCATCTCGCCGATCTCGTCGAGGAACAAGGTGCCGCCGTCCGCCAGCTCCGCCGCGCCGGCCCGGTCCGCATGGGCGCCGGTGAAGGCGCCGCGGGCGTGGCCGAAAATCTCGCTTTCCATCAGCTCGCGGGGGATGGCACCGCAATTGAGGGCATGGAACGGCGCCGTATGCCGCGGCGAGCGGGCATGAACCGCGCTGGCCGCCAGTTCCTTGCCGGTGCCGCTCTCCCCCGTCACGAACACCGGGGCCCGCGAGGGCGCCACCCGGTTGATCCGCTCATAAAGCTGGAGCATGGGCGCGGACCGGCCGAGGAAGCCGTAGAAATCGCCGTTCTGCGCCGTGGGCGAGGGGCGGCGATCCTCGCGCAGCGCGCGCCGGCGCTCGGGCCGTCCGCCGGGCGCCGTCAACAGGCGCTCCACCACGTCCTCCGCCTTGACCGGCTTCAGCACCACATCGTCGGCCCCGGCCCGCATGGCGGCGACCGCGCCCGCCACCGAACCCTGTGCCAGCGACACCACCAGGGTGCCGGTGAGGCCCGCCGCGCGCAGCCGCGCCACGATCGCCTCCTCCCCCTGGGGCACGCAGATCAGGGCGGCGTCGCAGTTCGCGCTCGCGGTGAAGGCCGCATCGAGCCCCTCAACCTCGATCATGTTCAGCACACCGCGCCGCGCCAGGGCGGCGCGCATCATGCGCCGCAGGGCCGGATCGGGATCGCAGACGAGGACGCGTGTGCTCTGGACAGGTCGGACAGCAGTCATTTCGGCACGTCGGAGCGAAGGGCAGCTGGCGGCCAAATTGCCTCGCGGCCCGTAAACAAACCTTTGCCCCGCCGGGGCGGCCTTTCGCAAGCCCAACGAACGACGGTCACCCGCGTGGGCGCTTGCCGGTCGCGGCCTCCTGCGAGAGGCCGGCGCTTTCCAGCGCGGTCAGCGCCCGCTCCGAGGCCACCGGCGCCGGCAGCAGATGACGCACCATCCGGCGCACCGCCTCGGGCCCGCCGCCCTCCAGATGGGCCAGGCTGCGCACCGCCTCGCGTTCGTCGCTGTCGCGATCGAGGGCATGCAGGGCGAGGGCCAGCGCCAGCCGGTTGCCGGGATTGGGGTGCATCCGCAGCTGCGGCACCAGGGCCTGGGCGGAAAACGGATCATCCCGCAGAAAGGCGGCGATGGCGAGATAGGTCTCTTGCAGCGGCGAGCGGGCGGCTCCGTGGGTGCGGGCCGACAGCAGCAGCGTCTCGCCCTCCGCCACCCGGCCGGCACCGATGAAGACCATGCCCATCGAGGCGGCAATGTCGTGATCGAGCGGATTGAGGCGCAGCGCCTGTTCCGCGGTCGCGCTGGCGGCCTCGGTCTCGCCCACGAACAGTTGCACCAGGGCGAGCGTGCGCGCCGCATAGGCGCTGGCGGGCGCGAGATCCACCGCCAGTTCGGCTTCGTGCAGCATCTCCGCAACCCGTTCCGGCGGGAGCGACGCGACCGGATCACCCATGCCCTCGTCGAGCATGGCGGCGGCCCGCACCGCATGGCCGAGGGCGAACTCGCCGTCGCGGTTGACAAGCTGGGTCAGGCAGGCGCGGGGCACCGCGCTCGATGCCGAACCGTCGTTGCGCAGCACCGCGAACGCCTCCGCGATGCAGCCGAAGCCCGACGCCGGGGCATGGGCCAGCGCCTGCGAACGCGCCCGCACCGAGACCACGCCGTAACTTTCCAGAAGCGCGGCCGCGACTTCCCCCACCACCCGCTGTTCGGCGTCGCCGGGCGTCGTGCTCCTCAGCCCTTCGATGGCATGCGACCAGACGATGATGCCCTCGCACCGATCGGTGAGATGGACCAGCAGCGCATAGGTGCCGTCCTCCCGCGCCTCGGCCAAACCGCCGAGGGAGAATACCGATCGCGGCCGGCGCGCGCTGCATTCGCGCGCCGCGACATCGCCGTGCGGACTGCCGGCGCGCACCTCCACGAAATCGAACTGGGCGAAGCTGTCCCGCAGCCGTTCCTCGATGCCGTGCAGGTCGCCGCGGGACGGACCGCGCCCGTCGCTGGCCTCGAGGTTGCCCACCTCGATGATGGGCAGCCGCACCCGATCGGCCATCGACGGCCGCGCCCCCAGCCACGCCTGCACCGGCGCCGGCAGGTCCAGATTGTCCATCAGGCGGAACGCCGTGCCGGTCAGAAGCACGCCCGCCACCGCCGCTGCCGCCGCAAGGCGCACCGCGCCCAGCTTCCGCCGCACCGGCGGCGGGGGATCAAGCTCCACCGCGCCCGGCTCGGCCCCTGCCTGCGGCTCCGGAGGGAGAACCGGCTCGGGCGGCGGCGCGGCCGGCGCGCTGGCCCGCCGATCCTCGAACTGCGGGACATAGCCGCCTTTCGGAATATGGATCAGGAGCGGATCGGCCAGACCGATGGTGTTGTAATAATTCTGCAAGGCGCGGCGCAGGCGGGTGGCCTCGACGCGGACGATGGGATCGGCTTGGGGATCGAAGGTGGGCGCGCGGCCGAGGGCTTCCACCGCGATGGTATAGCCCTTGATCTGCTCCGCGCGGCCGGCCAGCGTGGCCTCCACCACATAGCGCAGGAACGCCGCGAGACGCGGCGAGGTGCACAGATCCGCGGAGGCCAGCACCCGGGCGAGCGCCGCCCGAACCTCTCTCTCCCATTCGGAAGACGGATCGCCGTCCGACGTGTCTTCGGATGCGGCGGCGCCGCTCTCGGGCTCCGGCGGAACGGTCGCGGCGCTCTCCTCGCAAGCCGCGCATGCGGGTGCCTCCGCCGTTGACGGATCATTGATTGGTAAGCTGTTGCCGGCATTCCCCTCGGTCATGGAGCCTTTGTCCGTCAGAACCGATGCGCGTGCAAGAGGGGAGGCCCCATGGCCCGGCGTTTCCCGCGCGCAGCGCCGGCCGTAGCTTGCCGATCGGGGCGGCCGAAACAAGGCGACGCGGTCGCAAGGCGGGGCGCCGGCTGCGCCTTGCGATGGTTCTCCGCCGCGGCACGCGGTCGCCACCGCGCGTGGAAACGCCGCGCCGGGATTTTCATGCAAAGCGGCTCCAATGCGCATGAAAAGCGCATGAAATCCAAATCTTACAGGGAATGATGGGAGCCTGCGCGCGCGAAGAACGCCCTAAATGTAGCCCGCAAGGGTGAGCGCGGCAACGATGACGAGGAGCACCGCGGCGACACCGCCCGGTCCGTAGCCCCAGCGCTCGCTGTACCCCCAGGTGGGCAGCGCCGCCACGGTCAGCACCACCAACACGATGATGAGAACCGCCGCCATCGGAGCCTCCTTCCAGGCACCAAAGGCGTCACCATGACCCGCCGCCCTCGCGGCCCCATGTTCCCATGGGCCTGCGCGGGGCGAAAGCGAAAACGCTCCGGAACGCGGGCGGGCATGCGCCGAAAGTGGAATTCTACCCCCGACGGCTCCGCCCTAACGTGCGCCGCGCACGACGACTGACAGCGAAGGGCAGGGCCATGGGACAGCCGCTCAAGGGTCGAAATGAGGAGGCCCTGGTTCCGCTGCTCTCCCTCGTCGCCAGCACCGCCCTCGTTCTGATCGTGCTGCTCGCGCCGTCCTGAGCCCCATCCCTTCAGCAGCCGAAAAAAAAAGCCCGGCCAGACGGCCGGGCTTTCTCATCGCATCCTACCGACCAGAGCGATGGGCTCAGGCCTGGAAGGGGTGCTTGACGATATCGCGCTTTTCGGTTGCTTCCTTGGCGGAAGGCTCACCCTTGACGGCGCGGGCGATGGACAGCTTTGTGGCCTCG
>NZ_JABWGX010000066.1 GCF_021730435.1 Xanthobacter agilis | reverse complement strand
CTAGGGTCGAGACTCAACGTATCCAGCATGAGACGAGTGCGGCGAGGCACAAGGAGGCGAGATAGTTCCTCGCCAGCTTGTCGTATCGTGTGGCGATGCGCCTGAAGTCCTTGAGGCGACAGAACATGCGCTCGATGGCGTTGCGCTTCTTGTAGCGCTTCCTGTCGAACGGATGCAGATATTTGCGCGTGGGATTGTTGGGAATGACCGCCCGCATGTCCCGCCCGGCCAGATCGTCTCGCACCTTGTCGCTGTCGTAGGCGGTGTCGGCGAGCAGCTCGCGGGCCGGGGGCGCGGCGTCGAGCATCACCGGCAGCATCTTGATGTCGGCGGCCTGGCCGGGCGTGAGCACCAGGACGAGGGGGCGGCCCTTACCGTCGCTCAGGGCATGGATCTTAGTCGTTCGACCACCGCGGGAGCGACCAATCGCCTGACGTTGCTCCCCCCTTTTTCAGCGCCGGCCGCCGAGCGGTGCGCCTTCACATGGGTGCTGTCTGCCAGAAGCTGGCGGGGTGTTCGCTCATCGCCGGTGATCGCGGCGTAGATCCTCTGCCAGATCCCCTTGCGGGACCAGCGGTTGAAGCGGTTGTAGACGGTTGTGTAGGGGCCGTAATCGGAAGGGCAGTCGCACCACCGACAGCCGCAGCGCAGCACATGGATGATGCCGGACAGGATGCGCCGGTCATCGACGCGCGGCGGACTGCCGTAGTGCGGCAGAAGCGGCTCGATCTTGGCCCACTGCTCTTCGTTCAACCAGAACAACCGGCTCATGGCGAATCATCCTCCCATGAGCCAATTGAATCATTATTCAGCCGTTGAGTTTAGACCCTAG
>NZ_JABWGX010000065.1 GCF_021730435.1 Xanthobacter agilis | reverse complement strand
CATCACGGGCGGGGCCGCCGCGGACGTCCTCAATGGCGGGGCGGGCAACGACACCCTCACGGCCGGGACGGGCAATGATCGCCTCAACGGCGGGTCCGGCGACGACACGCTGGTCGGCGGAGCCGGGGCCGACACCTATGTGGTGGACTCGGCCGACGACACCGTGACGGAGTCTGCGGGCCAAGGCACGGACACGGTGCAGACGACGCTGTCGGCCTACACCCTCACCAACAATGTGGAGAACCTGACCTATACCGGTGCCTCCTCCTTCACCGGCACAGGCAACAGCCGCGCCAATGCCATCACGGGTGGGGCCGCCGCGGACGTCCTCAATGGCGGGGCGGGCGCCGACACCCTCACGGCCGGGACGGGCAATGATCGCCTCAACGGCGGGGCCGGCGACGACACGCTGGTCGGCGAGGCCGGCAACGACACCCTCACGGCCGGGGCGGGCAATGATCGCCTCAACGGCGGGTCCGGTGACGACACGCTGGTCGGCGGGGCCGGGACCGATATATTGACCGGTGGGGCCGGGGCCGACACGTTCATCTACACGTCGGTGGGAAGCGCGGTGGACACGATCACGGACTTCTCGGCAGCACAGGGCGACCTGGTCGACCTGTCCGCCATCGACGCCAATACGCTCACGCCCGCCACCAACAACACCTTCGTCTATATTGGCGGGTCGGGCTTCTCGGGCAGCGCGGGGGAACTGCGCTTCTCGAGCAACACCTTGCAGGCGGACGTGAATGGCGACAAGGTCGCCGACCTGTCCATCACGCTCAGCAATGTGAGCAGCCTGTCCGCGAGCAGCCTCGTTCTGTGAGCGGAGCCCAACACCCGGGCGGGGGCGCGGCAAAGGT
>NZ_JABWGX010000064.1 GCF_021730435.1 Xanthobacter agilis | reverse complement strand
GTCTGTCCGGGAACATCTTGAATTGTTTGAATCGGATGTGATTCAAGAGAGGTGGCCTGATTCGAGGATGGTCACCGATGTGGACAGCAAAGAACTGCAAGCGTTACGACCGCAGCAAGCTTCGCTACCCCAGCGATTTGTCGGACGAAGAATGGGCGCTTGTCGAGGCCCAGATTCCGCCCGCCAAGCGGGGCGGCAATCGCCGCCATATCAATGTGCGCGAGGTGATGAACGGGATACTTTACGTCCTGAGCACCGGCTGTCAGTGGCGGGCAGTCCCCAAAGACCTGCCGCCGCGCAGCACATTGTTTGACTATCTCGACCTTTGGAGTTGGGATGGAACGCTGGATCGCATCCATCACACCCTCTATGTCGCCTGCCGCGAGCAGGGCGAGCGCGAAACCAGTCCGACGGCGGCGATCATCGACAGCCAGAGCGTGAAAGGCGCGGAAAAAGGGGGGCTCACGATGCACCCGGCTATGATGCGGGCAAGAAGATCAAGGGCAAGAAGCGCCACATCCTCGTAGACACGCTCGGCTTGTTGCTGCACGCCATCGTGCATTCCGCCGATGTCCAGGATCGCGATGGCGGGGTCATGACGATGGCGACGACGTTCGGGTTGCATCCGTTCTTGAAGAAACTCTTCGCCGATGGCGGATATCAGGGCCCTCAGTTCCGTGATGGTCTGGCCGCCGTGACACGCTGCATCGAAATTGAAATCGTCAAGCGATCAGATTGCGCCAAAGGCTTCGATGTTCTGCCACGACGCTGGGTCGTGGAGCGCACTATCGCCTGGCTCAATCGCTGCCGCAGGTTGGCAAAGGATTGGGAGTGCTTCAACCGCAAGGGCCTCGCCTTCCTCCGTCTCGCCTCCATCCGCCTCATGCTGCGAAGGTTATGCAATCCTGCGTGATGTTCCCGGACAGACTCT
>NZ_JABWGX010000063.1 GCF_021730435.1 Xanthobacter agilis | reverse complement strand
TGACGTGACCCCCTGAAACTCCTCCAGAAATAGCTAGAGTCCGCCCGATGAAAGGGACGGACGAATGAAACGATCAAGGTTCACGGAAGAACAGATTATCGGGATCCTGCGCGAGCAGGAGGCGGGCGTGCCGGTGGCGGACCTGTGCCGCAAGCACGGGCTCAGCTCGCCGACCTTCTACAAGTGGAAGGCTAAATACGGCGGGCTGGACGTGTCGGAGGCGCGGAGGTTGAAGGCGCTGGAGGACGAGAACGCCAAGCTCAAGCGGATGCTGGCCGAGGCGATGCTCGACAACGTCGCGCTGAAGGACCTGCTGGGAAAAAAATGGTGACGCCCGCCGCGCATCGGGAGGCTGCGGCGTACCTGCAGACGACCTACGAGATGAGCCAGCGACGGGCGTGCCGGGTGATCGACACCGACCGGACTAGCGTGCGCTACCAGGCCACGCGGCCGGACGACGGGGCCTTGCGCGAACGGTTAAAAGCCCTGGCCC
Organism: Xanthobacter agilis; assembly: GCF_021730435.1. Taxonomy (GTDB): domain Bacteria; phylum Pseudomonadota; class Alphaproteobacteria; order Rhizobiales; family Xanthobacteraceae; genus Xanthobacter; species Xanthobacter agilis. The sequence continues at coordinate 779 of NZ_JABWGX010000063.1, read as the reverse complement.
AGGAGCGACGACGCTTCGGCTACCGACGGCTGCATGTGCTGCTGAAACGCGAGGGCCAGATTGTGAACAAGAAGCGGATCCAGCGGATCTACCGCGAGGAGCGGCTAACGGTGCGCCGCCGCGGCGGCCGCAAGCGGGCGATCGGCACCCGGCGGCCCCTTGAGCTCCCGCTGGCGCCCAATCAACGCTGGAGCCTGGACTTCGTGTCCGACCAGATGACCGACGGCCGCCGCTTCCGCATCCTGACGGTGATCGACAACTGCACACGCGAATGCCTGGCCCTGGTGGCGGATACCTCGCTGTCGGGAGGCAGGGTCGCGCGCGAGCTCGACGCCATCATCGCCCAGCGCGGGCGGCCGGACACCATCGTCAGCGACAACGGCACGGAATACACCTCGAACGCCATCCTCGGCTGGGCCGACGACACCGGCGTGGGCTGGCATTACATCGCGCCCGGCAAGCCGCAGCAGAACGGCTACAACGAGAGCTTCAACGGCCGGCTGCGCGACGAGCTGCTGAATGAGACACTCTTCCGGTCTCTGCCCCACGCCCGCGCCGTGCTGGAGAACTGGCGGCGCGATTACAACGAGCAGCGCCCCCACTCGAAGCTCGGCTGGATGACGCCAAGGGACTACGCCCGCGCCTTATCCGGAGAGTCCGGCGACCGCGCTGCGCAGCCTGGAGGCTCCGCGCGGACGCCTCTTGCCACCCACCACCACCAAGGCTCAAATCAACCCAGGACTCTCGTTATGGCTGGATGAGAAACGGGGGTCACGTCA
>NZ_JABWGX010000062.1 GCF_021730435.1 Xanthobacter agilis | reverse complement strand
ATTGGATCTGGGAACATCGGGACGGACCTGATGATCAAGATCCTGCGGACGGCGCGGCACCTTGAGATGGGTGCGATGGTGGGGATCGACCCGCGGTCGGACGGGCTGGCGCGAGCGGCGCGGCTCGGGGTTCCGGTTACCCACGAGGGCATCGAGGGCCTCACCCGCCTGCCCAATTATGCCGAGATCGGGGTGGTGTTCGACGCCACCTCCGCCAAGGCCCACCTCTATAACAACGCGCTCCTGCAGAAGGACGGCAAGAAGGTCATCGACCTGACGCCGGCCGCCATCGGCCCGTTCACCATCCCCGCCATCAATGGCGACGCCAATATCGACGAGCCCAACGTCAACATGGTCACCTGCGGCGGACAGGCCACCATCCCCATGGTGTATGCGGTCAAGCGCGCCACCCGGCGCCTGATCTATGGCGAGATCGTCGCCTCCATCTCCTCCAAATCCGCCGGACCCGGCACCCGCGCCAATATCGACGAATTCACCGAGACCACATCCAAGGCGATCGAGGTTCTGGGCGGGGCCGAGCGCGGCAAGGCGGTCATCATCCTCAATCCCGCCGAGCCGCCGCCGATCATGCGCGACACCGTCTTCACCCTCTCCGAGGGCGGCGACCGCGACGCCATCATCGCCTCCATCCAGGAGATGGCGCAGACCGTGCAGAAATACGTGCCCGGCTATCGGCTGAAGCAGCAGGTGCAGTTCGAGGAGATCGGCAACAACGCCCCGGTGCGCATTCCCGGCATCGGCTATGCCCACGGCCTCAAGACCACCGTCCTGCTGGAGGTGGAAGGCGCCGCTCATTACCTGCCCGCCTATGCCGGCAACCTCGACATCATGACCTCGGCCGCCCTCGTCACCGCCGATCACTGGGCCGCCAAGGTCCTTGCGAAGGAGGCCGCGTGATGGCCCGAGCCAATCCGGACAAGATCTATATCCAGGACGTGACCCTGCGCGACGGCATGCACGCCGTGCGCCACCAATACAGCCTCGACACCGCCCAGGCGATCGCCCGCGCCCTCGACGCCGCCAAGGTGGACGCCATCGAGGTCACCCATGGCGACGGCCTCACCGGCTCCACCTTCAATTACGGCTTCGGCGCCCATGACGATGCCGAATGGATCGCCGCGGTGGCGCAGGTGTGCACCCATGCGGTGGTGACGGTGCTGCTGCTGCCGGGCATCGGCACCGTGCACGATCTGAAGGCGGCCCATGCGGCCGGCGCCCGCTCGGTGCGCATCGCCACCCATTGCACCGAGGCCGACGTGGCCCGCCAGCACATCGAGGCCGCCCGCGCGCTCGGCATGGACACCGTCGGCTTCCTGATGATGGCCCACATGGCCCCGGTGGAAAAGCTGGTGGAGCAGGGCAAGCTGATGGAAAGCTACGGCGCCGAATGCGTCTATGTGACGGATTCCGCCGGCGCCCTGCTGCCCGAGGATTATTTCACCCGCGTCAAGGCCATGCGCGACGCGCTGAAGAGCGAAACCGAGATCGGCGTCCACACCCACCACAATCTCACCCTCGGGGTGGCCAATGCGGTGGCCGGGATCGCGGCCGGGGCGGTGCGGGTGGATGCCTCGCTCGCCGGCATGGGCGCCGGCGCCGGCAACGCGCCGCTCGAAGCCCTGATCGCGGTCCTGGAGCGCAAGGGGATCGCCACCGGCTGCGACCTCTA
>NZ_JABWGX010000061.1 GCF_021730435.1 Xanthobacter agilis | reverse complement strand
GCCGGTACCACGCGGGGGGTGTCTTGCGCAGGTGTCTTGCGCAGGTGTCTTGCGGGGCTCAGCGCTCCGCCGAGGGATCGCCCTCGATATCCTCCGCCGGTGTCTGGCGGGTGACGGACACCGGATCGCTGCCGGGGAAGGTCTCCTCCAGCGCTTCGTCGAGGCGGGCCTCCACCGCCGCCAGATCCGCCGCCGCCGCGCTGGCCGCGCGCAGGGTGATGATCTGCGTCAGCAGCTTGTCGCGCCATTGGGCCAGCTCGGTCATGGACCGGCCCTCGGCCTCGGCCTTCACGCCCTCCACCAGGGTCCGCTGCAATTCCGGCGTCATGTTGGGCGTGCCGAGATCGGCCCACCAGCTTTCCACCGCCGGCAGCAGGTGGTCCATGAAGTGGGCGAGCCCGCCCTGTCCGCCGCCCAGATTGAAGGTCATATGCGGCCCCATGAGCGCCCAGCGCAGGCCCGGCCCCTCGGTCACCGCCGCGTCGATGTCCGCCACCGAGGCGACGCCTTCCTGCACCAGATAGATGGCCTCGCGCCACAGGGCCGCCTGCAGGCGGTTGGCCACATGGCCGGTGACCTCCTTGCGGATCTCGATGGGGCGCTTGCCGATGGCCTTGTAGAAGGCCATGGCGGCGTCGATGGCGGCGCGGCTCGCGGTCTTGCCGCCCACCACTTCCACCAGTGGAATGAGGTGGGGCGGATTGAACGGGTGCCCGATGACGCAGCGATCGGGGAACCGGCAGCCGTCCGAAAAGCGCGACACCAGCAGCCCCGACGACGACGAGGCGATCACCACCTCTCGCGGCAGCACCGCATCGATAAGGGGCAGCAGCTTGCGCTTCACCTCGTAGCGCTCGGGCGCGTTCTCCTGAACGAAATCCACCCCCTCGACCGCTTTCACCGGATCGGGCTCGAACCGCCAGCCCCTGGGATCGCCCTGTGCCGTGCCAAGGGCCTGAAGCACCGGCCACGCGCCGTCGATGAGGTGCTGGGTGTGCCCCTCCGCGCCCGGCGCGGGATCACTCACCACCACATCGAGGCCATGCGCCAGGAAATGCGCCGCCCAGCTCGCGCCGATGGTGCCGGCGCCGACGACGGCGACGCGCCGAACCGGGGTATGGACAGCTTGTGACATGGCGACACTCCTTCACGCGATTGGACCGCCGGGCGCGGAACGCCCGAACCTGCGGTCTACGCCAGCTTCGCCTGCCCGTCGATGGCGGCCCACCGGGCGCCGCCGGTCCCCCGTGCATGCTGCCGATGCCGATGCTACCTCCTCCCCTCCGCGTGGTAGGAGGGCCGTTCGGCAGCGAGCCGGCGCAGGATTGGAATGAACGAAGCAATACCAGATCACCGCAGTGCAGCCCCGCCCAGGAGGCGATCGGCCGGCACCGTCGCCGCCGGCATCGCCATCGCCCTGGCCGCCGTGAGCCTCGGCGCCTGGACCGCCACCGCCCTGTGGTATCAGGCCGGCGCCTCCTGGCGCCTGCCGCTGATGGGGGCGAGCGGGATCATGGCGTTGGCGCTCGCCGTCGCGGCCATCGGGCGCCCCCTGCGCGGGCTTGCGGGCCTCGCCGTGGCGCTCGCGGCGGTGGGCCTGTGGTGGTCCGCCATCGCGCCATCGAACGACCGGAGCTGGGCCCCCGATGTCTCGCGCGGCGTCACCGCCGAAATCCGTGGGAGCGACGTGACACTCCGCGACGTGCGCGACTTCCAATGGCGTACGCCGGACGACTTCACGCCGCGCTGGCGGACGCTCTCCCTCAACCTCGACCAGCTCGACCGGGTGGATCTTTATTCCTCGGTCTGGGCCAGCCCGGCCATCGCGCACACTTTGGTGGGCTTTGGTTTCTCCGATGGGCAATATGTCGTGTTCTCGGCCGAGATCCGCCGAGAGCTGGGCGAACAGTTCTCGGAAATCGGCGGCTTCTTCAAGGAATTTGAGCTGGTGCTCATCGCCGCCACGCCGGACGACATCATTCATCTGCGCACCGACGCGCGCGGCGAGCATGTCACGCGCTATCCGTTGAAATTGTCGCCCGAGCAGATGCGCGCCGCCTTCCTGATCTTCGCGAACAAAGGCAACGCGCTGGCGCAGCGGCCGGAATTCTACCAGACGATCACCACCAACTGCACCACCGTGGTGTTTCGTCTTGCCCGCATCGTAGAGCCGAACATTCCGTTCGACTGGCGCATCCTCGCCTCGGGCTACCTGCCCGGCTATCTCTATGACCACCGCCTCATCGATACGACAGCGCCCCTCCCCGCCATCGAGCGCGCCGCCGTGGTGACGCCGGGCACGCGGCCCTGGATTCTGGCGAAGTGAGGCTCGGCGGCGGGCAC
>NZ_JABWGX010000060.1 GCF_021730435.1 Xanthobacter agilis | reverse complement strand
GGGGGGGCCCCGGCGCTGTCGTTCGAGGTCAGCGCGCCTCGAACTGGGCGCGATGGCGCATGGCGTAGCGCTGGGTGCGGCCGGGGCCTTCGGTGCGGTCGAGGCGGAAGCCCTCTTCCTTGGCCGGACGCTGCACCAGGAACGAGAGGCGGACCGTCTCCCAGCCCTGGCTGGAGTCGAAGGCGTTGACCCGAATATAGTTGTTCGGGAAGGCGGCGCGGCAGGCCGCGATTTCGCCGAACACGCCGGCGGAGTCGCGCAGGTCGAACATGGGCAGGCCCCACATCTCCCAGTAATTGTTCCGCGGGTGCGGATCGTCGGTATGTTCCACCGAGACCGCCCAGCCCTTTTCCAGGCAATACTGCACCTGGGCCTTGATCTGCGTGTCGGTGAGGTCCGGCAGGAAGGAGAAGGTGCCTTGAGTGATGCGCATGGGTCTTCTCCTCAGGCGACGGACGTGGTGGGCACGAAGTCGGACGTGTCGGTGGAGGCGTAGTTGAAGGTCACCTCGCCCCAGGTATCGAGGGCGGCCTTGAGCGGAGCGCACCATTTGGCGGCCTCGATCAGGATTTCCGGGCCTTCGTTCTTGATGTCGCGGCCCTCGTTGCGGGCCAGGATCATGGTTTCCAGCGCGACGCGGTTGGCGATGGCGCCGGCCTGGATGCCGTCGGGATGGCCGATGGTGCCGCCGCCGAACTGAAGCACCACGTCCTCGCCGAACAGGTCGATGAGCTGGTGCATCTGGCCGGCGTGGATGCCGCCGGAGGCCACCGGCATCACCTTGCGCAGGCCGCCCCAATCCTGGTCGAAGAAGATGCCGCGAGTGTAGTCGGTCCGGGTCGTGGTCTCGCGGCAGACGTTGTAATAGCCCTGCACGGTCATGGGGTCGCCTTCCAGCTTGCCCACCGCGGTGCCGGTGTGCAGGTGGTCGACGCCGGCCAGGCGCAGCCACTTGGCGATGACGCGGAACGAGATGCCGTGCCCCTTCTGGCGGGTGTAGGTGCCATGGCCCGCGCGGTGCATGTGCAGGAGCATGTCATTCTCGCGGCACCAGTTGGAGATGGACTGGATCGCGGTCCACCCGACGATGAGGTCCACCATCACCACCACCGAGCCGAGCTCCTTGGCGAAATCGGCGCGGCGGTACATCTCCTCCATGGTCCCGGCGGTGATGTTGAGGTAGTGCCCCTTCACCTCGCCGGTCTCGGCCTGGGCCTTGTTGACGGCTTCCATGCAATAGAGGAAGCGGTCGCGCCAGTGCATGAAGGGCTGAGAATTGATGTTCTCGTCGTCCTTCACGAAGTCGAGGCCGCCCTTGAGGCCCTCATACACCACGCGGCCGTAGTTCTTGCCGGAAAGGCCCAGCTTCGGCTTGGTGGTGGCGCCCAGAAGGGGGCGGCCGAACTTGTCGAGGCGCTCACGCTCCACCACGATGCCGGTCGGCGGACCGCGGAAGGTCTTCACATAGGCCACCGGCAGGCGCATGTCCTCCAGGCGGCAGGCCTTCAGCGGCTTGAACGAGAATACGTTGCCGATGATGGAGGCGGTGAGGTTGGCGATCGAGCCTTCCTCGAACAGGTCGAGGTCATAGGCGACCCAGCAGAAATACTGCCCCGGCTGGCCGGGCACCGGCTCGACCTTGTAGGCCTTGGCGCGGTAGACGTCGGCGGCGGTGAGGCGGTCGGTCCACACCACGGTCCAGGTGGCGGTGGAGCTTTCGCCCGCGACCGCGGCGGCGGCCTCGATGGGGTCCACGCCCTCTTGGGGGGTCACGCGGAACAGGCCCAGGACATCGGTGTCCTTCGGCTGATAATCGCCGTCCCAATAGCCCATCTGGGCATATTTCAGCACGCCGGCGGCGTACCTCTTCTTCGCGTCCTTGATCTGCCCGATGGCGGCGTCGGCACCCATGTTGGCGGCCCTCCTGTCTTGTTGGACGAAAGTTGCATCAGGCCGCGGATTAGGTAAATTTGAATGATCTGAAGTTCACCTTCACATAAATGGAATATCGCGGTGCACTGGACCTTGAAACAGCTGCGGCTCGTGGCTCTGGCGGAGGCCTGCGGCTCCTTCGCCAAAGCCGCATCGGCGCTCAATTTGAGCCCGCCGGCGGTGACCGCCCAGATGAAGGCGCTCGAGGATGAACTCGGGGTTCCGGTGTTCGAGCGCATTGCCGGCAAGCTGCGACCGACCGCCGCGGGAAAGGAGCTGATTGCTGCATCGCAGCGTGTGTTTCAGGCCCTGGACGAAGCCGAACGGGCCATTCTGGCGCTGAAAAGCCCCGATGCCGGCTCGGTGGTGGTGGGGGTGGTGTCCACGGCGAAATATTTCGCGCCCATGGCCCTGGCGGCGTTCCGCAAGCGCCATCCGGGCATTGAGCTGAAGCTCGTCATCGGCAACCGGGCCGAGATCATCGGGGGGCTGGTGAGCCTCAATGTCGATCTCGCCGTGATGGGGCGCCCGCCGGCTGAGCTCGATGCGGAGATGGAGGTGATCGGCGACCATCCCCATGTCATCATCGCGCCCACCGATCACCGGCTGGTGCGTCGCCGCCGGCTGTCCCCCCACGATCTCGCCAAGGAGGCCTTCCTGGTGCGCGAGCAGGGGTCGGGCACACGCATCCTGATGGCGCGCGTGTTCGACGCGGCGGGCGCGACGGCGCCGCTCATCGCCATGGAAATCGGCTCCAACGAGACCATCAAGCAGGCGGTGATGGCGGGCCTCGGCCTCAGCTTCATCTCCGCCCACACGGTGGCGGCGGAGGTGGCCGACGGGCGTCTCGCGGTGCTCGATGTGGTGGGATTGCCGGTGATGCGACAGTGGCTGGTGGTGCGGGCGCGGGAGAAGCGGCTGTTGCCGGCGGGGGCGGCCTTGCAGGCGTTCCTGGCGAAGGAGGGCGGCAGCTTCCTGCCGCGCATGTCCGGCCCCCACATGTCCGGCCCCCGCCTGGCGGGCTGATCCGGCCCCGGCGTGCGTGTTGTTCGGGGTCCGCGCCAAAAGCACAGCGGGCGTGCCGAGGCACGCCCGCTGCAAGGAAGGGATCATCAGGGCGGCGAGAATCCCTTCCTTTTCAAACGCCCCGTTGGGGGCAATCATCGCCCTCGCGCCGTATTCCAGGCCACCGGGGGGCGGTGGCTTGGACGGCGGGGAGGGGTGGCCGTTCTCGGCCAGACGCCCGCGTCGGGGCATGTCGAACCCACCTTGCGGCGGTGGGGTATGGAGTGGGCAGCGAGCGTGCCGAGGCACGCCCGCTGCAAGGAAGGGATCATCAGGGCGGCGAGAATCCCTTCCTTTTCGAAGGCCCTGTTGGGGGGCGATCGTCGAACCTCGGCGCCGGGCTCCAGGTCACCGGGGGGCGGTGGCCTGGACGGCGGGGAGGGGTGGCCGTTCTCGGCCGGATGCCCGGGTCGGGGGCATGTCGGACCCACCTTGCGGGCGGGGTATGGAGGGAGCAGCGAGCGTGCCGAAACACGCTCGCTGCAAGGAAGGGACGATCAGGGCGGCGAGAATCCCTTCCTTTTCGAAGGCCCTGTTGGGGGGCGATCGTCGAACCTCGGCGCCGGGCTCCAG
>NZ_JABWGX010000059.1 GCF_021730435.1 Xanthobacter agilis | reverse complement strand
TACGAGATTCTTGCGGCCCAGCTTCGAGGGGCGCAGCGGTGGTCGCAATTTCAGGTCGCGCCGGGGCGGCGCGGGGATGGGCACAGATGGACGCGACGATGGACGGTTTGGGCACGGCTCCGCTCGAGCCCATCAACAAGGCGAAGGGGACGGGACGCATTTCCGATCCCATCTTCGTGGGCTTGCTGTGGGCCAGCGGCATTTTCGTTCTCGTGCTGCTCGGGCTCATCATTGCCGAGCTGTTCCAGGGTGGCCTGCCGGCGCTGCAGCATTTCGGCCTCGAATTCATCTGGACCGCAACCTGGAACCCGGTGACTGAGAATTACGGCGCGCTGGTGATGATTTACGGCACGCTGTTCAGTGCCGTCATCGCCGTGGTCGTGGCCTTGCCGCTGTCCTTCGGCATCGCCTTCTTCCTCACCGAGATCGCGCCCCAGGCGCTCAAGCGCCCGATCGGCGTGGCGGTGCAGCTGCTGGCCGCGGTGCCCTCCATCATCTATGGCATGTGGGGCTTCTTCGTCATCGTGCCGCTCATGGCGGCCTATGTGCAGCCGCCGCTGATCAGCCTGTTCGGCGACCTGCCGGTCATCGGCCTCCTGTTCCAGGGGCCGCCGCTCGGCTCGGGCATGCTGACCGCGGGCCTCATCCTGGCGGTGATGATCCTGCCCTTCATCACGGCCATGTTTGTCGAGACCTTGGAATCGGTTCCCGCCATGCTGAAGGAATCCGCCTACGGCGTCGGTGCGACCACCTATGAGGTCTACAAGAACGTGTCGGTGCCCTACGGCAATACGGCCATGGTGGGTGCCATCATGCTCGGTCTCGGCCGTGCGCTGGGCGAAACCATGGCGGTTACCTTCGTGATCGGCAACGCCAACCGTCTGTCGGCGTCCCTGTTCGCGCCGGGCGCCACCATCGCCTCCACTATCGCCAACGAATTTCCGGAGGCGGGCATCGGCTCGCTGAAGCTGACCTCGCTGCTGCAGCTCGGCTTCATCCTGTTCGTCATTTCCTTCATCGTGCTGGCTCTGTCCCGGGCGCTCGTGCGCTCGCGGATGGATTGACCGGGAGTCGTCGCGCATGGCTTCGCTCGCCGCCCGCCGCGCCAAGGACAACGCCGTCAAGGCGGTGTCCACGGGCTTCGCGGTTTTCGCTCTCTTCCTCCTGGCCTGGATCCTGTGGACGCTGCTCGCGCGCGGATTGCCGGCGCTCAGCCTGTCCGTGTTCACCCACGTCACGGCCCCGCCCGGCGAGACCGGCGGCCTCGCCAATGCCATCGTCGGCTCCCTGATCCAGGTGGGCATCGCCATGCTCATCGGCGCGCCCATCGGCATCTTCGCGGGCACGTTCCTGGCCGAGAACGGCAAGGGCACCCGGGTCGCGTCCGCGGCCCGGTTTGTGAACGACATCCTGCTGTCGGCGCCGTCCATCCTGGTGGGCCTGTTCATCTACACCCTGCTGGTGGTGCCGCTCGGCGGCTTCTCCGGCTGGGCAGGCGCACTGGCGCTCGCCATCCTGGTGATCCCGGTGGTGGTACGCACCACCGAGGACATGCTGAACCTAGTGCCGGTCGGCCTGCGCGAGGCCGCGTTCGCCCTCGGCGCGCCGCAATGGAAGGTCGTGATGTTCGTGACCTGGCGCGCCGCGCGCGCCGGCATCGTCACCGGCCTGCTGCTGTCCATCGCGCGCGCGGCGGGCGAAACTGCGCCGCTGCTGTTCACCTCGCTTGGCAACAATGCGTGGTCGCTGGACCTGACCAAGCCCATGGCCAGCCTGCCGGTCGCGATCTATCAGTATGCCGGCAGCCCGTTTGACGACTGGGTTGCGCTGGCCTGGGCGGGCGCGCTTCTCATCACCGTGGGCGTGCTGGTGCTGAACGTGGCCTCCCGCCTGGTGCTGGCTCGCGGTCATTGACCGCGACGCGCGCACCCGCCCGGCGGGTCCGTACCGCTGATTTCATCCGGCGCGATGGGCGCCGGGTTGCCGAAGATCCAAAGCCCGGCTGCCCCCGGGCATCAAAATTCAAGTGAGGCTCAGATGACGTCTGCGGTCGATCCCACCCTCAGCATCGCCACCTCGGTCGCGGCCAAGGCCGATGCGCCGCCCGCCCCGGTCAAGCTCAAGGTGGAAAATCTTCAGTTCTATTATGGCCAGAGCCATGCGCTGAAGAGCATCAATTTCGAGATCCCCGAGAAGCGCGTGACGGCGATGATCGGCCCCTCGGGCTGCGGCAAGTCCACGCTGCTGCGCGTGTTCAATCGCATGTATGACCTGTATCCCGGCCAGCGTGCCGAGGGGCAGGTGCTGTTTGACGGCGTGAACATCATCGGCCGGGAGCTGGACTCCACGGTGGTGCGCAGCCGCATCGGCATGGTGTTCCAGAAGCCCACACCCTTCCCCATGTCTATCTACGACAACATCGCCTTCGGCGTGCGCCTGCACGAGCGGCTGAACAAGGCGCAGATGGACGAGCGCGTGGAATGGTGCCTGCGCAAGGCGGCCATCTGGGACGAGACCAAGGATCGCCTTCACACCTCGGCGCTGGGCATGTCCGGCGGTCAGCAGCAGCGCCTGTGCATCGCCCGCACGATTGCGGTGCGCCCGGAGGTGATCCTGCTCGACGAGCCGACCTCCGCGCTCGATCCGATCTCGACCTCGAAGATCGAAGACCTGATCGACGAGCTGAAGCAGGACTTCACGATTGTCATCGTGACCCACAACATGCAGCAGGCCGCACGCTGTGCCGATATCACCTCCTTCTTCTATCTGGGCGAGCTGATCGAGGTGGCGCCTTCGGACGTGATCTTCACGAACCCGAAGGAGATCAAGACACGTGACTACATCACCGGCCGCTTCGGCTGACGGAAGAAGGATGGGCGAGATGCCAGACCATACCGTGACGTCCTTCGACGTCGAGCTCAAGGACATCGGCCGCAAGGTGGTCGAGATGGGCGGTCAGGCCGAACGCCTGGTGGCCGACAGCGTGACCGCGCTCATCAAGCGCGACATCGCCATCGCCCAGAAGGTGGTGTCGCTTGATGCCGGCATCGACCAGGTGCAGCGCGAGATCGAGGAAAAGTCGGTGCTTGTCATCGCCAAGCGCCAGCCGGTGGCGAGCGATCTGCGGGAGATCGTGGCGGCGATCCGCATCGCCAACGATCTCGAGCGCATTGGCGACCTTGCCAAGAATGTCGGCAAGCGCGTGATCGCCATTGAGGGCGAGTATCATCCGCAGAAGTTGGTGCGTGGGGTGGAGCACATGTCCGACCTCGTCCTCGAGCAGCTCAAGGAGGTGCTCGACGCCTATGCGGCTCGCAACGAGCGGAAGGCGCTGGATGTGTGGGGGCGCGACGACGCCATCGACACCATGTACACCTCGCTGTTCCGCGAATTGCTCACCTATATGATGGAAGATCCGCGCAACATTTCAGTGTGCACGCATCTTTTGTTCTGCGCGAAGAATATTGAACGCATGGGCGACCATGCCACCAATATCGCGGAGATCGTGTATTACATGGTCACCGGTCAGACCCTGCCGGAGAGTCGTCCGAAGGCGGACGCCTCCAGCGACACCACGGTGGCCTTTCCCGGCAAGACCGTGCAGGGGTGATGCGAAAGGCGGTGCGCGCGTTTCTGACGCGCGCCGCGGCCGCCGGCGGGTGCCGTAACGGCCTCCAGGGCGCGCGAAAGTCGGGCGCGCGCCACGGATGACGATTGGCGATGATCTCTTCGACATGGATGTAGGGCTGTGCCGGCGCGTATTCTGATCGTCGAGGACGAAGAGCCGTTGACCCTTCTGCTCCGTTACAATCTGGAGTCGGAGGGGTATGCCGTCGAGAATGTCGGCCGCGGTGACGATGCCGAAACACGGTTGCGCGAAAGCGTGCCGGACCTGGTCATTCTCGACTGGATGCTGCCGGGCTTGTCCGGCATCGAGTTGTGTCGGCGGCTGCGCACGCGACCGGAAACCGAGCGCCTGCCGGTGATCATGCTCACGGCGCGCGGGGAGGAGACCGAGCGCGTGCGCGGCCTCTCAACCGGTGCCGACGATTATGTGGTCAAGCCGTTCTCGGTTCCGGAACTGCTGGCGCGGGTGCGCGCGCTGCTGCGTCGGGCCAAGCCGGAGCATGTGGCGACGCTGCTGCGGGCGGGGGATATCGAGCTCGATCGCGAAACCCACCGGGTGCATCGCGCCGGGCGGGAAGTGCATCTCGGGCCGACCGAATTCCGGCTGCTCGAATTCCTCATGCAGAGCCCGGGCCGGGTCTTCTCCCGCGAGCAGCTTCTGGATGGGGTCTGGGGGCAGGACGTCTATATCGACGAACGGACCGTCGATGTGCATGTGGGCCGCCTGCGCAAGGCGATCAACCGCGGCCGCCAGTCGGACCCGATCCGAACCGTGCGCGGCGCGGGATATTCCTTCAACGAGATGTTCGCCCGCAGCCACTGAGCGCGCCCGCCTGGAGCATTTCCGGTGAACTCCCCGTTCACCGGAAATGCTCTAAGTCTTTGTTTTGTCGCAATTCCAGGTGCAAAACCGCTGCACGATCTCGCTGGAATTGATCTAGGCCGTAGTGACGATTTAACTGTCTGAGCCAGATGGCGATTGCGGCGAGTTTGACGAAGCCCATGAAGTTGACGAGCAACTTGTCGTATCGTGTGGCGACGCGCCGGAACTGTTTGAGCTT
>NZ_JABWGX010000005.1 GCF_021730435.1 Xanthobacter agilis | reverse complement strand
GCGCCGGAGCGGGTCCGCATGGCGCCGCGCGGGACTTGAGCGAAGCCCCGTGCGCAAAGCGCGCAAGCCTTTGCCATCAGCCGATGGTCGAGAGCGCCGGGAACATCTCGAGCAGCCAGTAACTGGCGTGCGCGATCCAGCCGGACATGAAGGCGATGCCGGTGAGCACCAACAGCGCCCCCATCACCTTCTCCATCACCGGCAGCAGCTTGCGCACATGGACGAGGCTCGCCAGGAACGGGCGCACCGCCACCGCCGCCAGCAGGAACGGCACGCCGAGCCCCAGCGAATAGGTGGCGAGCAGCAGCGCGCCCTTGGCGACCGTGCCTTCCGAGCCCGCCACCGCCAGGATCGCGCCCAGCACCGGCCCCAGGCACGGGGTCCAGCCGAAGGCGAAGGCGAGGCCCATCACGAACGCGCCCCACAGGCCCGCCGGCTCGTTCACATGGGGCCGCGCGGTGCGGTGCAAGAGCTGGATCTTGAACACGCCCAGGAAGTTCAGCCCCATCACGACGATCGCGAGGCCGGCGATGATGGACAACACGTCGAGATGGGCGCGCAACAGGTCGCCGATGGCGGAAGCGCCCGCGCCCAGCAGCACGAACACCACGGAGAAGCCGGACACGAACAGGGCCGAACCGAAGATGGCGCGCCGCCCCACCGCCTTCACCGGCTCGTCGCCGGCCAGATCCTCCAGGGTGCTGCCGCCCAGGAAGCACAGATAGGGCGGCACCAACGGCAGCACGCACGGGGACACGAAGCTCACAAGGCCGGCCAGAAAGGCGGCGGGAAGGGTGACGTCGGCCATGGAACCCTGTCGGCAGTCTGTTCAAGTCCGCCCCGTCATGGTCCCGCCCGGCGCCCGCGGCAAGCCGCACTTCGCCGCGCTCGCCGCCTTGTGAGCACCCCCACTACGCCTGCCAAGGGCGCGCGCCCTTTCGCAACGGCATGAAAGCGCTCTACAATTGTGCGATCAGCGAACGGGGCGGAAACCGCGGATGCGCAATCTCATCACCGACGTGCCCGGCCTCAAGGTGGGCCATGCCCACGACGCACGCTGCGCCACGGGTGTCACCGTGGTGCTGTGCGACGAACCCACCATCGCCGCCGTGGACGTGCGCGGCGGCGGCCCCGGCACCCGCGAGGCCGATCTGCTCGACCCCGCGGCCACGGTGGAGAAGGTGGATGCCATCGTGCTCTCCGGCGGCTCGGCCTTCGGGCTCGATGCGGCGGCGGGCGTGATGATCGCGCTGGCGGCGGCGGGGCGCGGCTTTGCGGTAGGGCCGGCGCGGGTGCCCATCGTGCCCGGCGCGGTGTTGTTCGATCTCAACAACGGCGGCGACAAGGCCTGGGGCCTGGACCCGCCCTACCGGCATCTCGGCCGCGACGCGCTCCATGGCGCCGGGCTCGATTTTCCCCTCGGCACCATCGGTGCCGGCTACGGCGCCACCACCGCCATCGTGAAGGGCGGGCTGGGCTCAGCCTCGGCGGTGCTGCCCTCGGGCCATGTGGTGGGCGCGGTGGTGGCGGTGAATGCCGTGGGCAGCCCGTTGTTCGGCGCCGGCCCGCATTTCCGTGCCGCCCCCTATGAGCGCCATGCCGAGTTCGGCGGCCTGGGCCTGCCGGCCACGTTTCTCGATGAAGCGTCGGCCCCGGCGTTGAAGGGCCATGTTCCGCTTTCGGCCACCACCCTTGCGGTGGTGGCCTGCGATGCGGTGCTCACCACCGCCCAGGCCCACCGCCTGGCGGTGATGGCGCAGGACGGCCTCGCCCTGTCGCTGTTTCCCATCCACACCCCGCTCGACGGCGATTGCGTGTTCACGCTGGCCACCGGCCGCCGGCCGCTGGCGGCGCCCATCCCGGACCTTGCCCGCATCGGCGCCTGTGCCGCCGCGGTGCTGGCGCGGGCCGTGGCGCGAGCCGTATTCAGCGCCAAAGCCCTGCCTTTTCCCGGCGCCCAGCCGAGCTGGCGCGACCTGTTCGGCGCGCCGTCGGCGCCGCTCCAGCCATAGCCGCCCCGCACGCGGGCTGAAGCCCGCCGCGCGAACGCCTTCTCTTCACGCGAAGCGGTATCCGCTCCGCGTGAAAATGCTCTAAAGGTCGGCCATCGATGCGCTCTTCCCCTGCGCGCCGGCCCGCCGGGTCCGGGTGCGCACCAAAGGACCCGTCATGACCGAAACGCGCTCCGCCGTGCCCGTATCCCCGCAGCCCAAGCCGCGCCGGCGCCCCCAGGAGCGGGAAACGCCGAAGCTGGGCGGCGCCTTGATGGTGCTGTTCTGGTGCGCCTGCGGCATCACCGCGCTGCCGCTCGCGGGCTTGTTCTCGCTGATCGCCTCCACCGGCGTCTCGGGCGCCACCTGGGCGCTCGGCGAAACCTTTGGCGGCGCCACCATCCAGGCGCAATTGCTGCGACTCGGCCTGTGGCCGCAACTGGTGCTGTTCGCCTGGGGCGCGAGCTTCGTCGTGCTCACGGTGATGAAGTCCCGCCACGCGCTCACCGTCTCCCCCTGGCTGCTGGCGGCCTGGGTGGCGGTCTCGGCCTACAGCCAGTTCTCCATCCGCGCCGCCATGGCCCCCGACGGCGCCACCATGGCCGATTTTGCCGCCCTCGCCCCCGGCCTGCTGGCGCAGGCGCTCGGCACCGCCGCGCTGTTCGGCTATTTCAAGGAGGGCACCCGGCCGCGCGCCTATTACACCAAAGGCCCTTGAGCTTGACTCATGGGGCTTTGGTCAAGCCCGCGCGGCGCCTGAGCGAACCCACTTGGCACCGGTCAAAGACGGGGGCCGATGGTTTTAGGTGCGCGGCTGAGGCAAGGGAATCAGAGGAAGCGCCGTGCCGAGAAGGGCTTCGGATCTGTGAACGGGGTGTTCCCGGTCATCATCTGCGCCAGGAGCAGGCCGGTGACGGGGCCGAGCGTCAGCCCCCAATGGCCGTGGCCGAGGGCCAGATGCAGCCCGCCGATGCCGGGCGCGGGACCGATGATCGGTTTTGAATCCGGCAGCGCCGGGCGCCGGCCCAGCCACGGCTCGGCCTCCCGCACCGCGCCGAGGGGCAGAAGCTCCCGCGCCATGGGAATGTCGCGCTCCACCTGGACCGGGGTTGCCGGCGCATCGCGCGCCGCGATCTCGACCCCGGTGGTGAGGCGGATGCCGTAGCGCGTGCTCTGCAAGGCGTAGCCGCCGGCCACATCCACCACCGCGCGGCCCAAGGTCAACCCGTTCTCCGGCGCCAGATGCACATGGTAGCCGCGCTTGGCCACCAGCGGCGCCTTCACGCCCAGCTGTTCGAGCAGTTCCACGCTCCAGGGACCAAGGGCCACCACCGCCTCTTCCGCATCCACCGGCCCTTCCGCGGTCTCCGCCCGCCAGCCGGTGCCGGTGCGGCGCAGGCTGAGGGCGTCACCGTGGAGGAACACGCCGCCCCGCGCCTCGAACAGCGCCGCATAGGCCTTCACGAGGCCGCCCGGATCAGAGCAATTGTCACAGTCGTGCCAATGGATGGCCTTTTCAAAGCAGGGCTTCAGAAACGGTTCGAGCGCGATGGCACCGGCTGCGTCGAGCACCGAATAGGCCACCTTCAGTTCGTCCGCCAAGGCGCGCTCGGCGGCGGTGGCGGCAAAGGCCGTCTCGGTCCGGTACAGCTTCATCCATCCGCTGGGCCTCAGGAGATCCATGACGCCGGCCGGCGCGGCAAGGGCATGGTGCTCGGCGCGGGCGCGGCTCAACAGCGGGCGCAGGTCGCGCGCGGTGGCGGCGAGCGCCTGGGGCGAGGAATGCAGGAAATAGTCCCACAGCCACGGGGCAAGGGCCGGCAGGTCGGCGAGGTGATAATTGCTCTCCGACGTCTGCTTCATGGCATGGCTCAGCAGCGTGACGGGATCCTGCGGAAAGCCCACCGGCAGCAAAGCGCTGCCCTCGATCACGCCGGCATTGCCGAAGGAGGTGCCCTCGCCCGGTGCCGCATGGTCCATCAGCACCACCGACAGGCCATGCGCCTGAAGATGCAGTGCCACGCTGACCCCGACGATTCCCGCGCCCAGAACCACCACATCGCAACGTGCCATGACCCGAGACTCCCGATGGGACCGTGCGATCTTAGGCGCGGCCGATGACACCCGCACGCCGATCCTGCGGCGACCGCGTGGCAAATCTTCCATCACAGCTTTCCACGTTGCCGCGATCGGCGCGACACCCACACGGCAAGGCTCACGGCCAGGAGGGTCGCGGCGAGACCATACCAGGTGAGGGCATATTCAAGATGCCGGTCCGGAAACGAAAGCCGCGTGGCGCCCGCGACCGGCAGGCCGCCGGGCACCGGGCCGGCGTCGAGATCGATGATGAAGGGCGCGGCCCCGGTCACGCCGCGGGCCGCGGCGATGCTTGCCGGATCCCGGCGATAAAAGGCACCACGGGCCGCATCATTGTCCGGCACGAACCAGCTTGCCTCCTCGGGCAGGCGCAGGAGACCGGTGATCTCCACCTCGCCCGCCACCTGCCCTTCGGGCCGGGTTGCCGGGTCGCGCCGCGCCTCGGGTACAAAGCCGCGATTGACCAGGATCGGGGGGCCGTCCGCGCGCATCAGCGGCGTGATGACAAGCGCCCCCGGCCCCTGCGGCGGCCCCGCGTCACCGCCACGGACGGTGAAGACCAAGGTTTCGCGGGCGTGGTCGAAGACGCCGCGCAGGTGCACATGGCGGTATTCGTCGCCATCGCGGGTCAGCGCCGGCCATTGCGCCACCGGCGGCACCTCCTGGGCCGGCGCATGGGCCCGTGCCGCCACCATGCCGATGAGATGCGCCTTCCAGGCGCCGCGCTGCATCTGCCAGGTGCCGAGCCCCACCAGCAGCAGACACGCGACGGCCACCGTCGCCGGAGCCACCAGCCATCCGCGCCGCCTCATGGCACACGCCACGGCCCGATGCCGGGCTGCGATGACGCCTTTGACGGCCCGATGCCGGGCCGCGATGACGCCTTTGACGGCCCGATGCCGGGCCACGATGATACCTTTGACGGCCCGATACCGGGCCGCGATGACGCCTTTGACGGCCCGATACCGGGCCTCATGGCGGCCCGCCCCGGTCGAACCGTCCCTCCGCTGCCCGGTTGCGATACTGAAGCGCCACCATCACCCCCTTGAGCGGGCGCAGCAGGCCGAGCGTCACCGCCAGGATGGCGGGAATCCACAAAAGCGCGTGCACCCATAGCGGCGGCGCATAGGTCGCTTCCACCCATAGGGCCAGCGCCACCACCACCCCGCCGCCGATGAGGATGACGAACACCGCCGGCCCGTCCCCGGCATCGGCAAAGCCATAGTCGAGGCCGCAGACATCGCAGCGCGGGGCAAGGTTCAGGAAGCCCTTGAACAGCCGTCCCCGGCCGCAGCGCGGGCAATGCCCGGAAAGGCCCGCCGCGAGCGGAGAAGCGCCGTGCGGGTCGAAAGAGCCGGGCATGGATGGCACCCTCTTCAATGGGCCGAACCGCCGATGGAACCCCAGACATAGATGAAGGCGAACAGGAACACCCACACCACATCCACGAAATGCCAGTACCAGGCCCCCGCCTCGAAGCCGAAATGGCGCTCCGGCGTGAAATCCCCCCGGTACGCCCGCAACAGGCAGACCGCCAGGAACACCGTGCCGACGATCACATGGAAGCCGTGGAAGCCGGTGGCCATGAAGAAGGTGGCGCCATAGATGTTGCCCGCGAAATCGAAATGGGCGTGCATGTATTCATAGGCCTGGACCAGCGTGAACAGCGCGCCGAGCCCCACCGTGCACCACAGGCCCCATTTGAGCCCGTCGCGGTCGTTCTCGATCAGGGCATGGTGCGCCCAGGTCAGCGTCGTGGCGGAGGTGAGCAGGATCAGGGTATTGAGCAGCGGCAGATGCCAGGGGTCGAGGGTCTCGATGCCCTTGGGCGGCCACAGGCCCCCGGTCACCTCGGTGCGCTGGAAATTGATCGCCTCGCCCGGAAACAGCGACGCATCGAAGAAGGCCCAGAACCAGGCCGCGAAGAACATCACCTCCGAGGCGATGAACAAGATCATGCCATAACGCAGGCCCAGCACCACCACCTGGCTGTGAAAGCCCTGGTGCCCCTCGCGGATCACGTCCCGCCACCAGCCCACCATGGTCAGGAGGATGCCGAGCCCGCCCAGCGCCATGAACGCCGCGCTGCCGCCATGCATCCACACCACCGCGCCGGCGGTGAGCACCAGCGCCGAGACCGAGCCAAGGATGGGCCAGGGGCTCGGATTGACGACGTGATAATCGTGCCCCTTGAGGTGCCCATTGGCGTGCCCCTCGGTATGCGCCTCGACATCCGTGTGAGCCATGGCGAAGGTCCTCCGTGCCTTATGTTCCCGGCGTCGCGCCGGCATCCTTCAGGCCCCTACAAGGGCTTCTTGTCCCGCGCGCTTCCCGCCGATGCCTGCGTCCGCGCCGGGAAGAAGGTGTAGGACAAGGTGATGGCCGGCAGTGTCCTCAGGTCCGGATCGTCGAGGATGGCCGGGTCCACATAGAAAGCGACCGGCAGCTCCGCCGCCCCGTTCGGGCCCAGGTGCTGCGCCTCGAAGCAGAAGCACTGCATCTTCACGAAATAGGCGCCGGCCTGAGGCGGGGAGACGTTGTAGCTGGCGCTACCCGCCGTCTCCCGGCCGGAGGCGCTGCGCGCGCGATAATAGGCAAGGCTCGGCGCGCCGATCTTCACCACCATCTCCCGCGCATCGGGCGCGAAGGTCCACGGCAGGCCTGAAGCCACGTTGGCATCGAAGCGGATGGCGATCTCGCGCTCCGCCGCCTGCCGCGGCGGAGCGGCGGCCACGCGGGTGCTGCCGCCGAAGCCGGTCAGGGTGCAGAAGGCCGCATAAAGGGGCACCGAGGCATAAGTGACCCCCACCATGGCGGCGATGAAGGCCGCCAGGCCCAAGGCCACCAGCCGCCCCCGATCCGTCCCGTTGCATGCCATCGCCGCCTCCTTTGCTCACAACGGCCGGTTCAGCACGCCGGGGCCGAGCTTCACGAGGGTCACCGCGTAGAACAGCACCACCAGCGCGCCGAGCACCACGGCGATGGCGAGGGAGCGCGCCCGGCGGCTCCGCTGCTGCTCGGGGGTGAGCACCACGCCCGCCTCCGCCCCGTCCTTGCGCGGCAGGGGGATCACCACGGCCACCCGCGCCCCGTCATGAGGGCCACCCTGGGGGCCATCCCGGCGCTCATCCGCGCCGGTGAAGGCCGGTCCCGGTATCACCTTCCTGCTGCGCGTCACCATGGGAGAGCCTCCGCAACCTGCGGCGCCAGCGCTTCCCCGAGCAGGGTCGCGAACAGCGCGAAGAGATAAAGGATGGAAAAGCCAAACAGCCTTTTGGCCGCCGTCACCGCCGCCACGCCCTGCCGCTGCCGGAACACTTCCCACGCAAGGCGCACCATGACCGCCCCGCACGCCAGGGCCACGGCGCCATAGGCCGGACCGGCGAAGCCCAGCACCGCGGGGCTGAAGGCCAGGGGCACGAGAAACAGGGTGTAGAGCAGGATCAGCAGCCGCGTCTGGTCCGGCCCCGCCACCACCGGCAGCATGGGCACGCCGGCCCGCGCATAATCGTCGGTGCGGAACAGCGCGAGCGACCAGAAGTGCGGCGGGGTCCAGAAGAAGATGATGGCGACCATCAGCATCGGCTCGAGCGACACCGTGCCCGCCGCCGCCGCCCAGGCCACCAGCGGCGGCAGGGCACCGGCGAGGCCGCCGACAACGATGTTCTGCGGCGTCACCCGCTTCAGCCACATGGTGTAGACCCCGACATAAAAGGCGATGGTGAAGGCGAGCAGCGCCCCGGCCACAAGGTTCACCAGGAGCCCCAGCGTCACCACCGAAAACGCCGCCAGCAGGAGCCCGAAGGCCCGCGCTTCCCCGGCCGACACCCGGCCGGCGGGAATGGGCCGCCGCCGGGTGCGGTCCATCACCGCGTCGATATCAGCATCCCACCACATGTTGAGGGCGCCCGCCGCACCGGCACCGGTGGCGATGCACAGGAGCGCGGTGAAGGCGAGCAGGGGATGCAGATCACCCGGCGCCCGGACCAGGCCCACCACGGCGGTGAACACCACCAGCGACATCACGCGCGGCTTCATGAGGGCCAGATAATCGCCCGGCGTCGCGAGCCCCTCGGCGAGCTCCTCGGCGTGCCCCGCGCTGAGGCCGCCGCGGGGAATGGAATGGCCGATGCCCAAATCGCTCATGACGGAGATCCTCGCGACACGCCTTCACGGCTTGCGAAACGGGAGACTGGGAAGCGGCGGCGTCTGCCCGCGCCGTCGCTTCCCCTCGCCATCCTCAGCGGATCCGCGGCAACACCTCGAACTGGTGGAACGGCGGCGGCGAGGACAAGGTCCACTCAAGCGTGGTGGCGCCCACGCCCCAGGGGTTGTCGCCGGCCTTCTCCTTGCGCAGGAAGGCGAGCGTGGTCCCGGTCAGGAAGATGAGCACCGCCACCCCGGAGATGTAGGATCCCACGGAAGAGACGAAGTTCCAGGGCGCGAACGCATCAGGATAGTCCGCATAGCGGCGCGGCATGCCGGCGAGCCCGAGGAAATGCTGGGGGAAGAAGACGAGGTTCACCCCGACGAAGGTGACCCAGAAGTGCAGCTTGCCCCAGAACTCCGGGATCATGTAGCCGAACATCTTGGGGAACCAGTAGTACCATCCCGCGAAGATGGCGAACACCGCCCCGAGTGACAGCACATAATGGAAATGCGCCACCACATAATAGGTGTCGTGCAGCGAGCGGTCGATGCCGGCGTTGGAGAGCACCACGCCCGTCACGCCGCCCACTGTAAAGAGAAAGATGAAGCCGATAGCCCACAGCATCGGGGTGCGGAACTGGATGGAACCGCCCCACATGGTGGCGATCCAGGAAAAGATCTTCACCCCCGTGGGGACGGCGATAATCATGGTCGCGGCCACGAAATAGGATTGCGTGCCGGCGGAAAGCCCCACCGTGTACATGTGGTGCGCCCAAACCACGAAGCCCACCACCCCGATGGCCACCATCGCATAGGCCATGCCCAGATAGCCGAACACAGGCTTGCGGGCGAAGGTGGACACCACATGGGAGATGATGCCAAACCCTGGCAGGATCAGGATGTAGACTTCCGGGTGACCGAAGAACCAGAACAGATGCTGGAACAGGATCGGATCGCCGCCCCCGGCCGGATCGAAGAAGGTGGTGCCGAAGTTGCGGTCGGTGAGCAGCATGGTGATGGCCCCCGCCAGCACCGGCAGCGACAACAGCAGCAGGAAGCCGGTGACGAGCTGCGACCATACGAACAGGGGCATCTTGTGCAGCGTCATGCCCGGCGCGCGCATGTTGAAGATGGTGGTGATGAGGTTGATGGCCCCGAGCAGCGACGACACGCCGGCAAGGTGCAGCGCGAAGATGAGCAGGTCCATGGCCGGGCCGGGGTGGCCCACCTTCGACGACAGGGGCGGATAGATGGTCCATCCCCCGCCGAAGCCGTTGGAGCCCGGCGCGCCTTCCACGAACAGGGACGAGAAGGCCAGGATGAAGGCCGGCGGCAGCAGCCAGAAGGCGATGTTGTTGATGCGCGGAAAGGCGGTGTCGGGCGCGCCAATCATCAACGGCACGAAGTAATTGCCATAGCCGCCGATGAGCGCCGGCATCACCATGAAGAAGATCATGATGAGCCCATGGCCGGTGGTGAAGACGTTGAACACCTGCGGGTCGGAGAAGATCTGCAGGCCCGGCTGCTGCAACTCCAGCCGGATGCCGATGGAGAGCACCCCGCCCACGATCCCCGCCATGATGGCGAAGATCAGGTACATCAAGCCGATGTCCTTGTGATTGGTGGAGAACAGCCAGCGCCGCCATCCGGTGGGGATGGCGGCGTGATCGGTGCCGGACACCGCATATGTCGACATGCCCGTCTCTCCCTTGGTGGGTGTTCCCCAGTGGGTGTTCCCCGGATGCGGGCGCCGCGCCCGCCGGGGTTTCGGGGCTCCTCGGGATCTTACGCCCCGATGGAGCCCCGCCCCTCTGCCGTGACTGACTTCGCTCCGTGGCGCCGCCGACCAGCGGACCGGCCGCGGCACCTCCCGAAAGCCTCAAGGCGCGGGCCGCACCTGCGGCGCGCGCCCTCTTCAGCGCGCGTCCACGAGGCGGCCCTGCGCGTCGGATGACGCGGCAAACCTGCCCTTGGCGCTCGCCGCCCAGGCCTCGAAATCCTTTTCGCTCAGCGCCCGCACGGCGATGGGCATGAAGGCGTGGTCGCGCCCGCACAATTCGGAGCACTGGCCGTAATAGACGCCCTCGGTGGTGATCTTGAACCAGGTCTCGTTGAGGCGCCCCGGCAACGCGTCGATCTTGATGCCGAAGGAGGGCACCGCGAAGGAGTGGATGACGTCGGCGGCGGTGACCTGCATGCGGATCACCTTGTTCACCGGCACCACCAATTCGTTATCCACGCTGAGCAGGCGCGGCTGCCCCGCCTTCAAATCCTGGTCCTGCAGCAGCATCGAATCGAAGCCGAACCCGCCATTGTCCGGATATTCGTAGGACCAATACCACTGGTGCCCCACCGCCTTCACGGTGAGGTCGGCGGCCGGCACCCGCAATTCCAGGTGCAGCAGGCGGAACGAGGGAATGGCGATGGCCACCAGGATCATCACCGGCACCACGGTCCACGCCACCTCGATCAGCGTATTGTGACTGGTGCGCGAGGGGACCGGATTGGCCCTTTCATTGAAGCGCACCGCCACGATGGCGAGCAGCACCAGCACGAACAGCACGATGGAGATGATGATGACGAGCAGGAACGTGTTGAAAGAGCGGATGCTCTCCATCACGGGCGTGGCGGCGCCCTGCAGGTTCATCTGCCAGGGAGACGGTTGACCGGTGCCCGCGAGGGCGGCCGGAGCGAGAAACAGCGCCGCGGAGAAACTCGACGCGACGCAAGCGGCAACGCCCTTGCGCGACATCTCTTGTTCGCCCCTTCCCTGCCTCGGCTATTGATTGCCGATGAGCGTGCCCGTTTCGGGCGTTCCGGCTTTCGCCGCAATTGCCGGATCTTCGCCGGTCATGCTCAGGCTGCCACTATCGAGAAAGTTCGGCAAACACATTCGTTTGTGCTTCGCAATGAGCGACGGCAAGTTTGCACTGCGACACAGTACCGCTTTCGCTTGGAGAGGCTGGACCGGGCGCCGAGCGGCCCCGCCCCACGCAAAAATCCTTCAATCCAGACAAACACCTATCGCGAAACGCGCCATTCCGTAACGCTCGGACCCGCCGCCCACGCCAAGCCTTAGCGAGACAATTTACCGCAGAGCAACCCATCAAATCTGGACCGCGGGCGCTCCCACGCCTCACGGAGACGCGATAAGCCCCCTCTTCCGCCACCGGGCGCGCCAGCGGGGAATCGCCCCATTGTTGACAGGAACGCCTGAGCATTAAGGCAATCGTTGCGAAATGCCGCTATTCGAGATGGAGCTCGGCCCGAGGTCGAGGCGCCCGCAGCTTCCGGAGTCGTGTTGATGGTCGTGTCGTCCCGTGGTCTCCCCCTTTTCCCGGCTTCGCGTGGCGTGGCCTCGCACGGCGGAGCCGGGCGGTGGACGTCGGCCTTCGCCGCCTCCGGCCTGTTCAAGGGCCTGCTGCTGGCCATGCTGCTGCTCGCCGGCGTGCTCGGCCTGTCGCGTCCCGCGGCCGCTCAGGGCGTGGTGAAATCGGTGCATGGGGAATGGCAGATCCGCTGCGACACCCCGCCCGGCGCCCAGGGCGAGCAATGCGTGCTGCTCCAGTCGGTGCAGGCCGAGGACCGGCCCAACGTGGGCCTGACCGTGATCGTGCTGAAGACCGCCGACCAGAAGAGCCGCCTGCTGCGCGTGCTGGCGCCCCTCGGCGTGCTGCTGCCCGCCGGCCTCGGCCTCAAGATCGACGACCAGGATGTGGGCCGCGCCGGCTTCGTGCGCTGCCTGCCCAACGGTTGCGTCGCCGAGGTGGTCATGGATGACACCCTCATCTCGCGCCTCAAGACCGGCAAGCAGGCCACCTTCATCATCTTCCAGACCCCCGAGGAGGGCATCGGCGTGCCGCTCAGCCTGGAAGGCTTCGGCCCCGGCTTCGACGCGCTGAAGTAGCGCCCGCACGAGAGCCCCTTGCGGCCGGACACCGTGTCCATACTGCCGCACCGCTCGCGTTTCGGGACAGCGCCCCCGGCCTGCCCCATCCTCGGCACGGTTTGGACACGCTTTGATGCGCTGTTGGTCGGCGCCGGGCGCACGACATGTCATAACGACAGGGTATCTCGCGTTTCGGATCCGCAGGACCTCCGCCGGACCTTGTCGCCGGTGTCCGGCCCTTCGGACGAACAACGCATGGTGACGGGTCCGCCCGACGCGGCGGCACGGGAGAGTGACGGATGCACGGGGAAGATCACGCGCTGTTCGTTTCAGCGCTCGCGCTTCTTTCAGCCGCGGTGATCTCGGTTCCCCTCGCCCGGCGGCTTGGCTTCTCTCCGATCGTGGGCTACCTGCTGGTGGGCATCGCCATCGGTCCGGTGGGCCTCAATGTGGCCGACCCGTCCGTGGTGTCCACGGTGGCCGAGCTCGGCGTGGTGATGCTCCTGTTCCTCATCGGCCTGGAGCTCAAGCCGTCGCGGCTCCTGTCCATGGGCCGCTACATCTTCGGGCTCGGCGCGGCGCAACTGCTGCTGAGCGGGCTCGCCTTCGCGCTCCTGGCCTATTTCGTGTTCGGATTCGGTGTCGCGGCGGCGCTGGTGAGCGGCATGGCGCTCTCGGTGTCGGGCACGGCGATCGCCCTCCAGCTGCTCAACGAGCGCAACGACCTCACCTCCCCCTATGGCCAGCGCACCTTTTCCATCCTGCTGTTCCAGGATATCGCGGTGGTGCCGCTGCTGGCGCTGGTGCCGCTGCTGGCGCCGGGCGAGAGCACCCTGGCCCAAGACCCCATGGCCGCCCTGCTGCGCGCGGGCACGGCCATCGTCGCCCTCGCCGTGATCGTGGTGGCGGGGCGCTATCTGCTCAATCCGCTGTTCCGGGTGCTGGCGCGGTCCGGCGCGCGCGAGGCCATGACCGCGGCGGCGCTGCTGGTGGTGCTGGGGGCCGCCGGGCTGATGGAAGCGGTGGGCATGTCCATGGCGCTCGGCGCCTTCCTCGCCGGGCTGCTGCTGTCGGAATCCACCTTCCGCCACGAGCTGGAGGCCAATGTGGATGCCTTCCGCGGCCTGCTGCTCGCCATGTTCTTCATGAGCGTGGGCATGTCGCTGAACGTGGCGGTGGTGGTCCACAACATGGGCCCGCTGCTGATCGCCACGCTGCTGGTATCGCTGACGAAGTGCGCGGTGGTCTATTCCGTCTTCCGCAACGACAACATCCCATCGCCGCAATCCGCGCTGGCGGCGGTGGTGCTTCTGCCGGCCGGCGAGTTCGCCTTCGTCTTGTTCCCGCTCGGCCTGAGCACCGGCATCCTGAAGCCCGACCAGGCCGACCTTCTGATCGCCATGGCGGCGCTGACCATGATCATCGGCCCGCTGCTGTTCGCCGCCATCGCCCGGCTGCTGCCGCGCCTGGCGCCAGCCGAACCGGAGCCCGAGGCCGATGATTTTTCCGATGCCGACGGCTCGGTGCTGGTGATCGGCTTCGGCCGCTTCGGGCAGATCGTCTCCCAATGCCTGCTGGCGGAGGGCGTGAGCGTCACCATCATCGACAACGATGTGGAGATGATCCAGAGCGCCGGGCGTTTCGGCGTGCACATCTATTATGGCGACGGCACCCGCCTGGACGTGCTGCGCGCCGCCGGGGCCGAGAGCTGCAAGGTCATCTGCGTGTGCGTGGACGACAAGGAGGACGCCAACCGCATCGTCGAGGTGGTGAAGGCCTCCATGCCTGGAACCGAGCTGTTCGTGCGCAGCTTTGACCGTATTCATTCCATGGAGCTGATGCGGCTCGGCGTGGATTTCGAGATCCGCGAGACCCTGGAATCGGCGCTCGGTTTCGGCGGGCGCACCTTGCAGGCCATGGGCGTCAGCGCCGAGGCGGCCGGCGCCCGCGTTGCCGATGTGCGCGCCCGCGACCGGGCCCGCCTCGAACGGCAACTGGAGGAAGGCATTTTCGCCCCACCCGAACCGCAGCGCCCGCGCAAGGTGGAGCCGGAACCGCTTCACATCCCCGAAAAGCCGGCGCGCCCGCTCAATGCGGAAGCCCAGGACATTCTGTCCCACGAGACGGAATTTTCCGGCTGATCGCCGGGCGACGATACATTCGTGCTTTTGACGCCCCTTTGGCGTACTCTCGCTCTCGGGCCATGCGGAGATTGCATTCCCGAACGGAACCGCGCCGGTGGCGATGGGCCGGGGGAGCGCCGGAGCCGTGTGGCCAGGGCTTCCCCCCCATCGCCGGCAAGCCGATTTGACCGGTTGCAAAGAACGACGCGGCGCACCATTCAGGTGTAAAGGCCAGCGAGTCGCGGCGCGGAAACAGACCGGAACGGCCGGAGGCATGACAGCCCTTCGGTGACAGCCGGCGAAGGAGGGGGGATGGATCAGTTCGTGGAGCTGCTGCGCGCGGCTCAAGGGGGACACGGGATGGAGAATCTTGCACGGGTCTACGGCCTGTCCACGCAACAGGCCAAGGCTGTCGCCGATGCCCTGATGCCCGCCTTCGCCGACAATTTTCGCCACGTCACCCAATCGCCGGAAGCCATGGCCTCGCTGATGGCTTTGATGCTGAACGGCCCCTACGGCGCCTATTACGGCAACCCGAACGGCTTCGGCGCGCCTTACGGGACGCAGCAGGCGCCGCCGCCGCCCCCCCGCCAACCGCAGCCGGACATCAACCAGATGGGAATGGACGCGCTCAACGCGGTGTTCGGCTCCAGCGAGGTGAGCCGCGCGGTGGCCAGTCAGGTCGCGGCCACCACCGGGCTCGGCATCGCCATGGTGCGGCAGATGATGCCGACCTTCGCGAATCTGTTCGTCGGCGGCCTCGCCAAGTCGCTTGCGGCGTCGGGCGCGCTCCAGACCGTGACCGCGGCGCTGCTCAGCCGGCTGCCCATCGGCCAGCCGGAAGCCCGGCCGGCGCCCATCTCCTCCGGCAATCCCTGGATCGACGCCTTCCTCGCCTTCTCCGCCACCAGCGCGAGCGCCCCCTCTTATTCTTCGGGCAACCCCTGGGCGGATGCGTTCGCGCGGGTGATGTTCCAGCAGGCGGCGCCGGCCTCGCCGCAGCAGCGCGCCAATCCGGCCAACGCGTGGCAGGACGTGGTGAACGCCATGGCGAGCACCCTCGCGCAGACCGGCGCGCCGGCCCCCAGCCCGGTGGCCCCACCGGCGCCGCCCGCGCCCTCGCCGCAGCCTTACGCGCCGCAGGACGCCGCAGCCAACCCGCTTCAGCCGTTCCAGGAGTTTTTCGCGAAGATGTTCGCCCAGGGCTTTCCGCCCAACTTTCCGGGCGCGGCGAATCCGGAGCGGCCGCCTTACACCTTCCCGGAATTTTGGATGGACGTGCTGGCCCGTACCCGCCAGCCGGGGACCGAGGCGGAAATCATCCCCCCGGAAAAGCCTCGTCTGGTGAAGAAGGACGGCGACGAGAAATAAATGAAAAAGGACCCGCGCCGGTTGCGGTCGGCGCGGGTCCAGATACGGCGGACCCGAGGGGCGTGCCCGCCGAAATCGTCAGCGCTCAGCCCAGGCCCAGTTCGCGGCGGGCGAGCTGCCGGGCCGCGCGGCGCTCGCTCACCCGCAGCACGAGCAGCCGGGTGGGATCGGCGCCGAGGGGCGCCGACACCGCATCGCGCACATCAGCGCGGGTGATGCCGATATCCTTGAGCATGTGATCGTCGAGGGTGGCGAGAGCGGCCATCGCGCGGCGGCGTTCGAGCATGTGGCCGAGGGCGTCGGCCCGGCGCTTCGCACCATAGGCAGCCGCAACCGTCATCATCAGCAGCGATGCCAGGGCCTCAGCCACCGGGGCGACCACCAATCTGCGCGTTTCGCCAGACATGCTCATGACCATCTCCCTCACTGCGACACGGATGCCGCACTCCTCTGCTCGAGCGTTCTCCGTTCGCCTTGGCGCACGTCATCGGCCCTCGGTTTTGCATCGATGCATTTTCTTCACGCGAACCGGAAACCACTTCGCTTGAAAATGCTCCAGGTCGCTTCTTCTGGATCAAGACCCAGAGCGTCGCCACCCGATTCCGGCCGCCTCAGCGACGGCACGGCCTCTTGTGCCGCGCCTGGAAAGATCACACTAGCGAATGTTATTCATTCCAGATATCAGTCTGCGTGATGAATGAACCGAAAGCCGCCGCGGAAGCCGCCATGACCGTTCTGCTCGACCCCGACCAGTTGCGCACGTTCGTCGCCATCGCCGAGACCGGCAGCTTCACCCGCGCGGCGGAGGTGGTGCACAAGACCCAGTCGGCCGTGTCCATGCAGATGAAGCGGCTGGAAGATCGCGTCGGCCGGCCGATCTTCGCCCGCGACGGGCGCGCCTCGCGCCTCACCGAGGACGGCGAACGGCTTCTGGACTTCGCCCGCCGCATCGTGCGGCTGAACATGGAGGCGGTCACCAGCTTCGCCGATGCGGAGCTGTCGGGGCGGGTGTGCCTCGGCGTGCCGGACGATTATGCGGACCGCTACCTGCCGGACATCATGGCGCGCTTCTCGCGCACCCACGCCTCGGTGGAGCTGACGGTGATCTGCGAGCCCACCAACGAGCTGGTGCAACGCATCGCCGCCGGCACCATCGACCTTGCCATCATCACCGCCACCGAGATCACCGCGCGCAACGCCCAGGTGATCCGGCGCGAGCGGCTCATGTGGGTGACATCGGCGCGCCATGCGGTGCATCAGGAGCCGGTGGTTCCCCTGGCGCTGGGGCGAACCACCTGCCAGTGGCGCGACATCGCCGTGACGCGCCTCGCCACCGCCGGGCGCGGACACCGCATTTTGTATTCGAGCCCCAACAGCGGGGCGGTGGCGGCGGCAGTGCTGGCCGGGCTCGCGGTTTCGGTGTTTCCCGAATCAGCATTGCGGCCGGGCATGCGGGTGCTCGGCACCGCCGATGGCTTTCCGGCGCTGCCGCCCTGCGATATCGGCCTGCTGCGCAACCGCCACGAGGCTTCTCCGCTGGCCGACGCCCTGGCGCAACATGTGATCCAGGGCCTCGACAACCTGACCGAACAGGACGCCGCGCAATAGTCCGGTGACGCTGGCGCGCATCGGGCACACGCTGCATGCCTTAGCGTAGCCGCTTCTTGCGCTGGCCCCCTTGCGCGGGCGACCGAACAGCGGAACTCTCATCGCCTGCCCGATGCGAGCGATCGATGACCCGCCATCCCGCCTTGATCTGGTTTCGCGACGACCTGCGCCTGTCCGACAATCCCGCTCTTCTGGCCGCGGTGGCCAGCGGTCGGCCCCTCGCCGCCGTGTTCGTGCTGGACGAGGAGGCGCCGGGCCTGCGCCCGATGGGCGGGGCGGCGCGCTGGTGGCTGGCGGGCGCGCTGCGCGCCCTTGCGGCGCAATTGGGTCAACACGGGCTGGACCTGATGCTGCGGCGCGGCCCCGCCACCCGCATCGTGCCCCACGTGGCGGCGGAGCTCGGCGCGGAACTGGTGGTATTCAATGATCGCGCCGGCGCGGCCGAAGCCAAGGTCGATGCCGCGGTGGTGGCGCGCCTGCGCCAGGAGGAGCGGCAGGTGGAGCGCTTCTGCGGCCATCTGCTCCACGCGCCGGGCACAATATTGTCGGGCGCCGGCCGCCTGCCCCGGACCTTCTCGGCCTTTCACCGTGCCGCCCTGCGGCTGCCGCCCCCCGGCGCGCCGCTGCCGCCTCCGGGACATTTGACACCGGCGTCACCGCTCGACAGCGATCCGCTGGAGGCATGGGAGCTGGAGCCCTCGCATCCCGACTGGGCCGGCGGGCTGTGCAAAGCGTGGCGACCGGGGGAGCGCGCCGCCCAGGCCCGTCTTGCCACCTTCGTCGCGGACGGGCTGAAGGGCTATGGCGAAGGCCGCGATATCCCGGCGCTCGACCATGTGTCGCGCCTCTCGCCCCATCTGCGTTTCGGCGAGGTCTCGCCCCGGCAGATTCTGGCCGCCGTCACCCATGCCGAGGCGGCGGGCGGCGTGCCGGAGACGGATGCCGCCAAGTTCCTGGCGGAACTCTATTGGCGCGAGTTCAGCCACCATCTGCTTGCCGCCACGCCCGACCTTGCCCGGCGCAACATCCAGCCGGCCTTCGACGCCTTCCCCTGGCGCGACTGCCCTGGCGAGCTGAAGGCGTGGCAGGCGGGCGCCACCGGCTACCCGCTCGTCGATGCCGGCCTGCGCGAGCTGTGGCAGACCGGGTGGATGCACAACCGCGTGCGCATGGTGGTCGCCTCGTTCCTGGTCAAGCACCTGCTGATCGACTGGCGCGAGGGTGAGGCGTGGTTCTGGGATACGCTGGTGGATGCCGACCCCGCCAGCAATCCCGCGAGCTGGCAATGGGTGGCGGGCACGGGCCTCGACGCCGCGCCCTATTTCCGGATTTTCAATCCGGTGCTGCAAGGGGAAAAGTTCGACCCCGACGGCGCCTATGTCCGCCGTTTCGTGCCGGAGCTGGCGCGCCTGCCCGCGCGCGTCATCCACAAGCCGTGGACGGCGGATGCCGCCACGCTGCGCGCCGCCGGCGTCACCCTGGGGGCCACCTATCCGCACCCCATCGTGGACCACGCCGCCGCTCGGGAACGGGCTCTGCGCGCCCTCAAATCCACACACTAATTCCGGATATTTTGACTTGATACAGCCATCTTTGATGAGTTAGCCTAAGGCCAGTTTATTTAAAGGCTTAGCCCATCATGATCCGTAATGGTCTTGTGGAATCCATTGGCAACACACCCCTTATTCGCCTGAAGCGCGCCTCCGAGGAGACCGGCTGCGAGATCCTCGCCAAGGCCGAATTTCTCAATCCCGGCCAGTCGGTGAAGGACCGCGCGGCCCTCGGCATCATCACCGACGCCATTGCTCGCGGGGAACTGCGCCCCGGCGGCGTCATCGTGGAGGGCACCGCCGGCAACACCGGCATCGGTCTCGCTTTGGTGGCGGCGCCGTTCGGATTCCGCACCGTCATCGTCATTCCCGAGACCCAGTCCCAGGAAAAGAAGGACATGCTGCGGCTCGCCGGCGCCACGCTGGTTGAGGTGCCTGCCGTCGCCTATTCCAACCCGAACAACTACGTGAAATATTCCGGCCGCCTCGCCGAGGCGCTGGCGAAGACCGAGCCCAACGGCGCCATCTGGGCCAACCAGTTCGACAATGTGGCCAACCGCCAGGCCCACATCGACACCACCGGCCCTGAAATCTTCGCCCAGACCGATGGCAAGGTGGACGGCTTCGTCTGCGCCGTGGGCTCCGGCGGCACGCTCGCCGGCATCGGCATCGCGCTCAAGAACCGCAACCCGAACATTCAGATCGGCCTCGCCGATCCGCCTGGCGCGGCGCTCTATTCCTATTACACCACCGGCCGGCTCCACGCGGAGGGCTCGTCCATCACCGAGGGCATCGGCCAGGGCCGCATCACCGCCAACCTGGAGGGCGCGCCGGTGGACATCGCCTTCCAGATCCCGGACACCGAATCGGTGCCGATCGTGTTCGACCTTCTGGAGCACGAGGGCCTGTGCGTGGGCGGCTCCTCCGGGGTGAACGTGGCCGGCGCCATCCGCCTCGCCAAGGAGATGGGGCCGGGCCGCACCATCGTGACCATCCTCGCCGACTATGGCACGCGCTATCAGTCGAAGCTGTTCAATCCGGAATTCCTGCGCTCCAAGAACCTGCCGGTGCCGGCCTGGCTCGAACGCAAGACCGAGGTGCCCAGCGTCTTCCTGTGACGCCTGCGACGCCGGATCTGTGGATGACGCCGCCGGCCCGCGCCGACGGCGGCGCCCCGCAGCGCTAGAACGGGACAGAAGTGCCCCGCCGGATGGACAAGGAGACTGCGCCATGGCCGACACCCCCCCGTTTGTGTCCACCGAATGGCTCGCCGCCAATCTCGGCGCGCCGGACCTCGTCGTGGTGGATGGTTCCTGGCACATGCCGAACACCGGCCGCAGCGGCGCCAGGGAGTTCGAGGCACAGCACATTCCCGGCGCCGTCCATTTCGACCTCGACGCCATCGCCGACCACGCCACCGACCTGCCCCATATGCTGCCCGACCCCCACGGCTTCTCCCAGGCGGTGGGGGCGCTGGGCATCGGCGACGGGCTGCGGATCGTCGTTTATGACAGCGCCGGGCTGTTCTCCGCGGCCCGCGTGTGGTGGACCTTCCGCGTCTTCGGCGCGCAGGATGTGATGATCCTCGACGGCGGCCTGCCCAAGTGGCGCGCCGAGGAACGCCCGGTGGACAGCGGCCCCGCCCGGCGTCCGCCGGCCACCTTCACTGCCCGCCTCGACCACTCCATGGTGGCGAGCATCAGCACCGTGGAGCGGGTTCTGAACGCCGGCAGCGCCCAGGTGCTCGACGCCCGCAACGCGGCCCGCTTCCGTGGCGAGGCGCCGGAGCCGCGCGAGGGCCTGCCCTCCGGCCACATGCCCGGCGCCTTCAACCTGCCGTACGGCGAGCTCATCGTTGATGGCCGCCTGCTGCCGCCCGATCAGGTCCGCCCCATCGTCGAGGCCACCGGGCTCGATCTCTCGCGCCCGGTCATCACCTCCTGCGGCTCGGGGGTCACCGCCGCCATCCTGTGGCTGGCGCTGGAGACCATCGGCAAGCGCCCGCAGGCGCTCTATGACGGGTCCTGGACCGAATGGGGCGCCAGCGGCAAGCCCATCGCCGTCGGCTGAAAGCGCGCCGCCTTAACGCGCAAGGACGGCGCGATCCGCGCCGGTGAGGGGTGACGCGCCGGCGGGCCGCAGCAACAGCAGGGCCTCAGCCTCCCCCGGCGCCGCCGGAAGCGGACCGGCGCCGGACCAACCGAACACGTCCACCACCAGGTCGGGGGCCGCCTCGGCGAGCATTCCCACGGCGTCAGCGCCGCTGATCTGCTGGATGATTCGCCCGCTCGGCGGGCGCCGGCGCACCAGCACCAGACGGGCCCCCAGCCGCGCCCGCGCGGCGAGGTCTTCCAGCGCCGCCGCCGGGTCGTGCACGGCCTGAAGGTCCAGCGCGTCGAAGCGGACCTTGCAGCCGAGCCGCGCGCCGAAAGCGCGGGCCACCGCCAGCCGGCGCAGCAGGCCCCACACCTCCAGCCGGGGCGCGCCGCGGCAATGCCGCCGCAACGCCCGCGGGCCGAACCGCTGTTCCAGGGTGGCGCGATCATCCCGAGGCAGGGTCCGAAGCGCGGTCGCCATGCCACGATTGGCCGCCAACGCCCGGTTCAGCGCCACGCCGGCCGCCGCCAGCCGGCGGATGGGGGCGCCATACCACGGCAGACGCGGCTCCGGCGCCACCGACGAGGCCTCCGCGATGCGCTGCCGCAAGGCCGCGCCATCCCCCTGCCGCACCAAGCCCTGCTCCAGAATGTGCCCAACCAGGGCCGCGACCTTGCCGGGATCGGGTGGCACCGGTGGCCCTGCCGCCAGCACCCGCCCCAGGTCCGCGCCATCGGCAATGTCGAGGGTCAGTCCCTTGCGCCCGTAATAGGGATCGCCCCAGGCGATCACCGGCCGCCCGGCCATCAGGGCCTCAAGCCCGACATTCGAGGAATGCAGCGCCACCACGTCGCACAGGGGAAAGAGGTCGTGGATCGACACCTGCCGCACCAGCCGCACATGCTCCGGCAGCCCCTCGGCACGGTCGGCGTCGGGACCGCGCGGATGGGGCTTGAAGATGACCCGCCAGCCCGGCGGCATGGCAGCAAACACCGCGCGATAGATGCGGCCGAGATTCGGATAGTCGCGCAGGCTCACGGTGATGCTGGCGTCGAAAGCGATCTGGCCAGGCACGAACAGAACCGGCCCCGCCCGCTCCCCCAGCCAGCCCCTGAGCGCCTCCAGCTCGGCCGGAGCCGTGGTCTGGCGGTATTTGGTGATGCGCTCGGCGCGGGCGCGGGCGATGAAATCGCGGGCACGGGCGACCGCGCCGTCCTCCGCCGCCGCGACCCCGGCCCAGGTGCGATCGATGCGGTGCGCCCCGCGAAAGAAGTGCGGCGCAAAGGGATCGACGAAATGATAGCCGGGGAAAAACGGGCTTTCCCAATAGAGATAGGGGATGGCGAGATGCGCCGCCGTCTCCGCCAGCAGCCGCGAGAGCACTTCCGCCCCATGGGGAACGAACACCACGTCCGGCGCCAGGTCCGCCATCACCGCGATGGCGCGCCCGGCCACGCCCCGCAATTGCTGGCTCCAGACCGATTCGGTCAGCAGGTTGTCGATGCGCGCATCGCCGATGGCGAGGCTGTGGGCCGACAGTTCGATCAGGTCGGGGCTGAAGCCGTACCGGGCGTGGAAGGCGAAATCCGACAGTCGCGGCGCAAAATCGAAGCCGCCGTCGAGCAGCGTCGGGGCACCGGCATCCCTGGCCGCGTGGGCGTCATCGGACCAGAAGGGAACGGTGACCACCTCCAGGCCGGCGGCGCGCGCGGTGCCTGCCAGCAGGGCCGCATTGGCGGCGGATTCGTCCCCCGTCATGCGGAAGATCAATGCCCGTCTTGCTGTCCCCCCGTCCATCGCCCCATCCACCCGGCTCCGCGCCGCGCACATATAGACCGTGCCGGCCCCTGTCACACCCCTTCCGCACCGTGATTACGCCCATCACGGAACGCATCGCACGTAAGGCCACCGAACCGGATATAAATCGGCGCCGGCGCGCGCACAGCGGCGCATCGTCATGTTTCCGGGATGCCCTCACGCCAAAATGCGGCTATCAACCGGAACTATCGACGCTCCCGACCGGTCGCCCCTGCGGCATCGGCGACCCGATCGGGGTGTGATACCCATGGCCCGGCGGGCTCCGGAGCAGGCCCGTGGGCCGACGTTCCAGGCTGTGCCTGCGCGGCGCCGGAGCGACACTCTCTCGGCACCGGTCGAAGACCGGGGCCAATGGTCTGATGTGGAGGCATGATGGAGCGGTCCCCCCTTCGAGCGAGAACTGCGGCCCTGGGCGCGGTTCCGCTGGTCTGGGCCGCGGCGACAGCGGATCAGTCCCACGTCAATCTCGGCGACGCCCTGAGCCCGGTGATGGTGGCCCTGCTGTCGAGCCTGCCCGTCGTCCACACCAGTCACAGCGCGAAAAGCAGCCGCATGGCCGCGGTTGGCACCATCGGCCACATGCTGAGGAACGGCGAGGTCACCCTCTGGGGCACCGGATCGTCGCGCTATTGCAATCCTCATGTGGCGCCGGGCGAGGAGCGGATTACCTTCGCCCCCTATCCCGGCACGCGCTATCGCGTGGCGGCCACGCGCGGGCCGGTGTCGCGCGCCCTGTTCGGCGCGGAAAACACCCTCGGCCCCGCCGTCTTCGGCGATCCGGTCTGGCTGCTGCCCCAGTTCTACCGCCCGCCCATCGCGAAGAAATGGGATCTCGGGGTGATCGTCCACCTGTCCGAGCTGAACGGCGACGGGCTCGACACCGAGGTGCGCCCGGAACTGCTGCGCTACCACATCCCCGAGGACTTTCGCGGGTCCATCCACATCATCCAGACCCGCACCGCCATCTCAGCCGACGCCATGCGCGAGCGGCTGGATGAGATCCTCGCCTGCCGCCGGCTCGTCTCCACCAGCCTGCACGGCATGGTGTTCGCCGAGAGCTACGGCATTCCATGCCTTTATTTCGCGCCCAAGGGACGCCGGCGCGGCCTGGTCCCGCGCCCGCTCGATCCCGACGACGGCAACGACCTGCGCATCACGGACCTGTATCAGGGGCTCGGCCTCAAGCAGCTGCATGTCTACGTGCAGCCCCGCCTGCTGCCCACCAATTGGGCCCATCTGATGCGCTCCATCGACCGGGTGTGGGAACCCAAGCCCTTTGATTATGAGCCCCTGCTCGACGCCTTCCCGCTCGCGGTCGCCCCGCTTCACCCGCAGCCGGGGGAGAGCGTGTTCGACCACCCGCTGATTCGCGCCATCCCCTTCCAGCAGCCCGGACGGGGCCAGGGCGAGGAAGACGCGGCGGGTCCCGGCCTCAAGCGGCTGGCCCGGCGCCTCATGAAGCCGATGGCCGATCGCCGCCCCGCGCAGCCCCACACCCGGAGCCCCCAGTGACAGGACATCCCATGCCCGCCGCCAGCCGCTCCGCCCCCGCGCGCCGCACCATCATGATCGACGGCTACAATCTCGCCTTGGAGCGGGGGACGGGCGTTGCGACCTATGCCCGTAATCTGAGCTACGCCTGCGGCAGCCTCGGCTACCGCACGGACCTGCTCTACGGCATCCCGTCGTCCACGGCGAAGGACCCATTTTTCCGCGAAGTATCCTTCTTCGCCACCCAGCCGGAGCGGGCCAAGTGGTCCACCCGCTTTGCCCGCGACCTGCACAGCTTGACCACGCCGTTCCTCAACCCGCGCGCGCTGTCCATTCCGGTCAGCGGCCGGGTCATCATCGACCAGTTCGCCAACCAGATGCCCCATTTCGATCACATCTGGAATGTGGCGAACCTGTTCGACCGCGCCTTCACGCTCTATTACGCTTACCGTCTCTTCAGCACCGTAACCGGCATGGACCGACCGGACCTGATGCATTGGACCTATCCTCTGCCAATTCGCCTGAAGAACACCAAGAATATCTATACGATCCACGATCTGGTGCCCCTGCGCCTGCCCTATACGACGCTGGACAACAGAAAATATTATTTCAGCCTTATCAATAATCTCCTGAAGCGCGCGGATCATATCGTCACCGTCTCGGAATCGTCCAAGCGCGACATTGTCGATATCTTCGGCTATCCGGAAGAAAAGATCACCAACACCTATCAAGCCGTCTCCATCCCCCAGCCCCTGCGCGACAAGAGCGACGATGTGGTGCGGCAGGAAGTGGAGGGGGTCTTCAACCTGCCCTACAAATCCTATTTCCTCTTTTTCGGCGCCATCGAGCCGAAGAAGAACGTGGGTCGGATCATCGAAGGTTACCTGTCGAGCCAGGTGAAGGAACCCCTGGTGCTGGTGGGCAAGCCGGCCTGGAAGGCCGACCGCGAACTGCGGGTTTTGTCCGAAACATCGCACGGCGACCGGGTCCGCCGATTCGAATACGTCTCGTTCCCGTTCCTGGTCAGCCTCATCCGCGGCGCGAAGGCGGTGGTGTTCCCCTCGCTGTACGAGGGCTTTGGCCTGCCGATCCTCGAAGCCATGCTGCTCGGCACGCCGGTGCTGACGTCGGACCGCTCCAGCATCCCCGAGATCACCGGTGACGCCGCGATCCATGTCGACCCCTACGACACCCGCGCCATCGCCGACGCGCTCCAGACCCTGTCCGCCGACAATGCGTTGTGCGCCGACCTGAGCACCAAGGGCCGCCGGCAAGCCGAGCTGTTCTCGCCCGAGCGCTACCGGGAGCGAGTCGCCGCCCTGTACGATCGCCTGCTCGGCCCCGCCCCATGAACGCCCCGCCACCCGAAAGAGCAGCTCCCCAACACCCTTGGGCGAGAGCCGGCACTTGTGCTACCTACCGCTGGCGGAGGTGAACGTGACGGCAGTCGACCGATCCGGCCTGTGGAACACTGTGAGTCCGATCCGGTGTCGAGGTCGCCTTATGGTATTTTACAACCTCCGAAATGCGCGATTGCGATATCGGCACCCTAACGTCGGTACGTCAATACAGGCGATCCCCCAGGATGCCAAAGGTTGGCTCGATCTCGCCTTGCCGCTCTGGCGGCCCAAGCGTCGAAGAGGTATCTCGACTTGATTGACGCGGTGGGCACCAAGATCGTAACGGAACGACTCCGAATCGCAGCGCAAGATGGACCGTGACAGCATTCCGTTGCGTCATGTCCATTGCGATGCAGCATAAACGGGACAGGACGATCTCCGGCCCACGGCCGGATGGGGCGAACGCCGGTTCCGGCGGGGCCCGATGCCAAGGCGGGGACGGGAATACGGCATCCCTCCCCTGCTCGAGCGGATGACGATTGAAGTTGGGTACGTCGGGCCGCGGCGGATCCGGGGCGAAGAGGGAATGTATGACGAACCGCATCAGCCGTGCCCAGACGCCGATGCCCGAGACTGGATCGACCCACGTTGCAACCATTCTGGGCTACGCCTGCCGGCTGCCGGGGGCTGCGAACGTGGACGCCTTCTGGTCCCTGTTGTCGGAAGGGCGGTGCGCCGTCACCGAGATCAGCCCCAACCGGTGGGCGAAGGAGCGCTTCCTGCACCCGCGCTCGGGCGAGCCTGGCCGAACCTATACGTTCGCCGCCGGCGTTCTCGACAACATCTATGATTTCGACGCCGGCGCGTTCGGCCTCTCCCCGCGCGAGGTGGAGCAGGTGGACCCGCAGCAGCGCATCCTCCTGGAGCTGACGCGCGAGGCGTTCGAGCACGCCAACCTGCCGCTGTCGGAGGTCGAGGGGAAATCGGTGGGCGTGTTCGTTGGCGCCTCCTCCCTCGATTATTCGGTGCGGTTCGCCGCCGACGTGTGCTCCATCGACCCGCACTTCGTCACCGGCAACGCGCTCTCCATCATCTCGAACCGCATTTCGTTCGCGTTCGGCTTCACCGGGCCGAGCCTGACCATCGACACCGCCTGTTCCTCGTCCCTGGTGGCGTTCGACCGGGCGGTGCGCGCCATCGAGAGCGGCGAGGTGGAAGTGGCCGTGGTGGCGGGCGTGAACATTCTCGCCAGCCCCTACAATTTCGTGGGCTTCGCCCGCGCCGGCATGCTGTCCCCCACCGGCCGCTGCCGCCCGTTCTCGGCGCAGGCCGATGGCTATGTGCGCTCGGAAGGCGCCGTCGCGATGGTGCTGCGCCGGCTCGACGCCACCCGTGGCACCCTCCAGCCACCGCGCGCGGTGGTGCTGGGCACCGGCACCAATTCCGACGGGCGCACGGTGGGCATCGCCCTGCCCAACACCAGTGCCCAGCAGGCCCTGATCGAGACCGTCTATGCCGCGCGCGGCATAGACCCCGATGCGCTCGCCTTCGTGGAAGCCCACGGCACCGGCACCCGCGTCGGTGATCCGGCCGAAGCCAACGCCATCGGCAATGCCATCGGCCGGCGCCGTTCCGCGCCGCTGCCGATCGGCTCGGTGAAGTCGAACCTCGGCCATCTGGAGCCGGCATCGGGCCTCGCGGGCCTGCTCAAGTCGCTGCTGGCGCTGGACCATCGGGTTCTGCCCGCCTCGCTCCACCTGGACGAGGTGAACGAAAGCATCCCATTCGATGCGCTGAACCTGTCGCCGGCCCAGGCGCCGGTGCCCCTGCCCGAGGGCGCGAACGCGGCGGCGGTCTCCTCCTTCGGCTTCGGCGGCACCAATGCCCATGCGGTGGTGCGCCTGCCACAGGCAAGCGAGATCGACGCCCCGGCCGTGGCCGACGACGCCACCTTGCCGGCCGCCCTCGCCCTTTCGGCCACCAGCCGCAAGGCGCTGGCCGAGCTGGCGGACGCCTATGCGCAGGCGATCGAGGCCGGCGCCGACGCCGCCACCCTCGCCAATGCCACCGCCCACGGCCGCGCGCCGCTGGCGCATCGGCTGGCGCTGCCCCTGGACACCGGCATGCCGCTCGCGCCGGCCCTGCGCCGCTTCGCGGAGGACCAGCCCGAACCCGGCATCGTCAACGGCGTCTGCGACCGCGCGGCCCGCGTTGCCTTCGTGTTCGCCGGCAACGGCGGGCAATATGTGGGCATGGGCCGCACCGCCCATGTGAAGAACGCGGCCTTTCGCGACTCCATCGCCCGCATCGACGGTTTCTTCATGCCGCGCGCCGGCTGGTCCATCGCCGAGGCGCTCGAGACCCCGGCCGATCAGGACCGGGTGGCGGCCACCGAGGTGGCGCAGCCGCTGCTGTTCGCCATCGGCGTCGCCCTCGCGGAAAGCCTGATGGCCTATGGCTGCCAGCCGTCCGCCGTGCTGGGCCACAGCGTGGGCGAAATCCCGGCCGCCTACATCAGCGGCGCGCTCGACCTGAAGGACGCGGTGGACGTCATCTATTGGCGCTCCAAGCTCCAGGAGCCCGCCCGCGGCACCGGCACCATGGCGGTGCTGATGGCCTCCAAGGCGGATGCGAACGCCCTCATCGCGGCCTCCGACGCGCCCGGCATGGTGGTCGCCGCCGTGAATAGCCCGAGCGTGGTCACCATCGCCGGCCCCCGCGCGGAGCTTGAGGCGCTGCTGCGCCGCGCGCGCAAGAACGGCATCGCCGGCAAGCGGATGGATCTCGACTATCCGTTCCATTCGCCGCTGATGGCGCCGGTGGAGGCGCCCCTGCGCGAGGCCCTGAAGGGGCTCTCTCCGCGCGCGGGCTCCATCCCCTTCTTCTCGACGGTGACCGGCGCGCTGATCGACACCAGCGGCCTCGACGGCGAATATTGGTGGCACAATGTGCGCGAGCCGGTGCTGTTCGCCGATGCGGTGGTGAGCGCCGCCGAGCGCGAAAAGATCGACATCTTCCTGGAGATGGGCCCGCGCCCGGTGCTCACCGGCCACATGCGCGAAACCCTGGAGCCCCTGTCCGGCAGCCATGTGGTGCTCGGCTCCCTCCAGGAGAAGGCGCCGTCCCACCGCGACCCGGTTCTTCACACCCTGCTGTCGTGCTTTGTGGAAGGCGCGCCGGTGGCGCGCGACACCCTGTTCGGCACGCCGCGACCTCTGGGTGGGGTGCAATTGCCGCTGACCCCCTGGCAGCGGCAGACCATCCTCGTTCCCGACACCATCGAGGCCGCCGACGTGGGCGGCAGCCATCGGGTTCACCCGCTGCTCGGTGCCCGCCTGCGGCAGGATTCCCAGGAATGGCACGGCCTCGTCGATCCGCAGATCGTGCCCTATCTGGCCGACCATCAGGTCAACGACACGGTGGTGGTGCCCGCCGCCGCGCTGGCCGAAATGGCGCTGGCCGCCGGCCGCGAGATTCACGGCGACGTGCCGCTGGCGCTGGAAGAGTTCGACATCCTCCACGCCCTCGCCCTCGGTGACGAGGGGGGCCGCGAAAGCTTGGTCCGCGTGTCGCCCACCGGCCTCGTCGAGATCCTGAGCCGTCCGCGCCTGACCACCGACTGGACGCTGAACGCGCGCGGCCATCTGGCGCCCTCCGCCTCCTCCCCCACCGGCCGCCCGCCGGCGGACGAGCCCGCCGATGCCCCCGTCCTGCCGATGACGGCGGACGATCTCTACGCCGCCGCCGACCGCATGGGCCTGCACTATGGGCCTCAGTTCCGGCTGGTGACCGAGGCGACGAAGCGCGGGCGCACCATCACCCTGGAACTGATGGGCGAGCACGCCGACCAGGGCGCCTTCGGTGGCCGGCATGTGCTGCACCCCACCGTGCTCGACGCCTGCCTGCACGGCCTGCTGCTGGCGGTGGACCCGGCGAGCCTCGACGACGGGCGGGTCTATCTGCCGGCGCGGTTCGGGGCGCTGCATGTATTCTCCACGGCGCCGGTGGCGCGGGCCGAGTTGCTGGTGGTGCGTTCCAGCGCGCGTTCGCTGCTGCTCGACATTCGCCTGCTCGACGCCGAAGGCGGGCTGGTGGCCCGTCTCGACGGCGCCCGCCTGCGCGCCGCCACCCTCTCCAACATGGCGGAGGCGGAAACCGACTACCGCCAGCATGTGGAAGCCCTGCCGGCCGCGGTCGCCGACATCGCGGTCGTGGAGCAGGTGGAAGCCGCCTTCAGCGGCCTCGACGACAGCGCGGACGCCGGCGATGCCTTCATTCTGCTGAACGCGTTCAGCACCGCCCTCGCCCACGAGGCGGTCACCGGCCTGTTGAAGGGCGAGACCACGCAGCTTGCAGCCGTGAACGCCGACGATCTGGTGGAACGCGGCATTCTCGCCGATGATGCCCGCCCGACGCTCCTCGCCTTGCTGGCGATCCTCGCGAGCGGTGGCCTTGCCGCCCGCGAGGGGCAGGTGTGGACCGTGGCCGCGGACAGCGGCCTGCCCGACAGCGCCAGCATCCTGGCCGA
The DNA here is from genome assembly GCF_021730435.1 of Xanthobacter agilis. Taxonomy (GTDB): domain Bacteria; phylum Pseudomonadota; class Alphaproteobacteria; order Rhizobiales; family Xanthobacteraceae; genus Xanthobacter; species Xanthobacter agilis. Next base: position 203,843 of record NZ_JABWGX010000005.1, on the reverse strand, counting down.
AGTGCTGCGCGACGCGCCGGAGCGGGCCGCGGAAGTCACCCTCGGTGCCTATCTTGCCGACGCCCTGCCGTCCCATCTTGCGAAAGGCGCGCCCCTGCGCCTCACCGGCGCCCTGCTCGAACACTGGGAAACCGCAGCGCCGGGGGCGCGGGCGCTGCAAAACACCGCGTTCGCCCTCGTCAGCGACCTGAAGAGCGATCTGGACCGCGCCACGCCCGCCCGCGTGCTGGTGGTGGAACGGACCGGGGTGCTGGCACTGGCGCTGCTCCCACTGGCGCAGTCGGGCCGCATCCGCCTCGCCGTGGACGGGGTCGACGCCACGAGCCGCGAGGCGCTGGCCGCCCGTCACCCGGCGCTCGCGCCCCTGCTGGCGCCGGCGGCCACCGATGACGGTGCCGAGGCGCGTTACGACGTGGTGATCGTCGGTGACCCGCGCCCGCTGGTGCTGGAGACCGAGGGCCTGGCCGCGCGGCTGGCCAAACGCGTCTCGGGAGGCGGCCTGCTGGCGGTCCTCCAGATGGAGAGCCATCCGCTCGCCGCCCTCATCACCGCCGCCGCCGATCCCCAGAAGGACGGCGCCAGCGCGCTGCGCCCCATGAGCGAGACCGCCCAGCGGCTGGCCTCCACCGGCCTTCTGGGCGTGAAGACGCGCCGCTGCGTCCGGCCCGAGGCCGCCGTGGATGTGCTGCTCGCCCGCGTGCCCCTGCCGGATACGGACACCCCCGCCGCCGAAGCGGCGCTGGCCGAGGCTCTGGCGCTGGAATTCGGCCACAGCGCCGCTGCCGCCACCCTCATCATCGCCATCGACGGTTCGGGGCATGTGGCTGCGCTCCACCGGGTCGAGGCCGCTGGCCCGCTCTGGTCGGACCTGCTGGCCGGCTCCGGCGACCATCGCACCCTGGTGGTTCACCCGCTGATCCCCGCAACCGCCGACCCGGCGGCGCTGGCCGCGCTGTTCACCCGCACCACGGCGCTGCTGGAGGCGGTGCGTGCGCACGCCGGCAAGGCCGAGGTGTGGGGCCTCACCCGCGGCGGCGCGCCCGTGGCCGGCACCCCGCTTGCGAGCGCCTGCTGGGGCTATGGACGGGTCGCCATCAACGAGTTCGCCGATCTCGACCTGCGCCTCGTGGATGTGGCGCCGGAGCTGGATGCGGATACCGCCGCTGGCCGCCTCACCGCGCTGCTGCTGACGGCGCCGGACGAACGGGAATTGGTGATCGGCGCGGGGCCGGTGGGCGCGGTGCGCACCTCCACCGGCACCGCGGCGCGGCAGGCGAGCCTTCCCGTGGGCGAAGCCACCACCACCATGTCGCGCCTCGTGTCGCGGCCCGGCTCCATGGATCGCCTCACCTGGGTCGGCGCCCCGCGCGCCCATGTGGCCGCGGACGCCGTGGAGATCGAGGTGGCCGCGAGCGCCCTCAACTTCCGTGACGTGATGTTCGCCCAGGGCGTCATCGGCGACGAGATGCTGGAGAACGGCTTCACCGGCCCCTCGCTCGGCTTTGAATGCTCCGGCGTGGTCTCGCGCGTCGGCTCCGGCGTGACCGGCGTGAAGGTGGGCGACCGGGTCATGGCCTTCGCCCCCGCCGCCTTCGCCTCCCATGTGGTGGTCGCGGCCAGCATGGCCATGCCGGTGCCGGACAATGTGCCCCTGAAGGCGGCGGCGACCATTCCGGTGGCCTTCCTTACCGCCTGGTATGGCCTCGTTACCCAGGCCCGCCTGAAGCGCGGGGAATGGGTGCTGGTCCACGGCGCCGCCGGGGGCGTCGGCCTTGCCGCGCTCCAGATCGCCAAGTGGCTCGGCGCCCGCATCGTCGCCACCGCCGGCACGCCGGAGAAGCGCGCCCTGGCCACCCTGGCGGGGGCCGACCTGGTGCTCGATTCCCGCTCGCTCGCGTTCGTGGACGACATCCGCGCCGCCATCGGTGGGGTGGATGTGGTGCTGAACTCCCTGGCCGGCGAGGCCATGGAGCGTTCCATTTCCGTGCTGAAGCCGTTCGGTCGCTTCGTGGAATTGGGCAAGCGCGATTACATCGGCAATACCGAGATCGGCCTGCGCCCGTTCGCCCGCAACCTCTCCTATTTCGGCGTCGATACCGACCAGCTCATCGCAGCCCGGCCGGACGCGCTCCAGGACTTGTTCGGCGATCTGGTGCGGCTGCTGGCGGACGGGACGTTCACGCCCCTGCCCTATCGCGAGTTTGCCGCCGACAGCGCCCCGGAAGCGTTCCGCCTCATGCAGGGCGCCGGACACGTGGGCAAGATCCTGCTCACGCCCCCGGCCGCCCCGCCGCCGGTCGCGGAAACCCCGGCGCCGTTCCGCGCGGCACCGGATGGCGTGCACCTGGTGGTGGGCGGCACCGGCGGCTTCGGCTTTGAAACCGCCATGTGGCTGGCCGACCATGGCGCCACCGCCATCGTCGCGGCCTCGCGCAGCGGCACGCTGACGCCGGACGCCGCCGCCCGCGCCGCCGCCCTCGCGGCGCGCGGCGTGACGCTGACCTCCGAAAGCCTCGACGTGCGCGATGCCGGCGCGGTGCAGCGGTTCGTGGACGGGCTCGTCGCCCGCTACGGGCGGCTCAGCGGCGTGGTTCATGCGGCCATGGTGCTGGACGACGGCCTGCTGCGCGACCTTTCCGCCGCGCGCTTCGAAAAGGTGCTGGCGCCGAAGATCGAGGGCGCGAGCCACCTCGACGCCGCCACCCGCACCCTGAAGCCCGAGGCGGCGCCCGATTATTTCGTGATGTTCTCCTCGGCCACCACTCTGGTGGGCAATCCGGGGCAGGGCAATTATGTCGCCGCCAACGCCTTCCTGGAGGGTCTTGCGCGCGATCGCCGGGCCGCCGGCCTGCCGGCGCTGGCGGTGTCATGGGGCGCCATTTCGGACGTGGGCGTGCTCGCCCGCGAGACCGCCATCAACGAGAAGCTGAAGCGCCGCATCGGCCGCCACGCCATGGCCTCCGCCACCGCGCTGAAGCACCTCGGGGCGTTCCTGTCCGAGGGCGACGCCATCCACCCGCCGGCCGTGACCTGCGCCTATATCGACTGGTCCACCGCCGGCGAGCTGGCCCTGGTGAAGGCGCCTACCTTCACCGGCCTGCTGACCGATGGGCGCGGCGAGCGCACGCTCGGCAAGAGCTCCGACCTCGAAAGCCTCATTTCCGGCCAGAGCGACCATGAGGCGCGGCTCACCATCGCCCGCCTGCTGGCGGAGGAAATCGGCAAGATCCTGCGCCTGCCGCTGGAAGCGGTGGACCTGACCCGTCCGCTGATGGACATCGGCATGGACTCCCTGATGAGCCTTGAGCTCGACATGGAAGTGCAGCGCCGGTTCGGGGTGGAACTGCCGGTGCTGGCGCTGGGCGCCGGCTCCACGCTCATGGACGTGGCGGACAAGGTGCTGCAGCAGGTACGCGGCAGTGCCGAGGCCACCGGCTCCTCCGCCGAGCAGGTGATCGCCGAGGCTGGCATCATGGACAAGCATGTGGACCTCGACCTCGACAAGGACGCCATCGCGCGGCTGAGCGCGAAGGTGGTGAGCGAGCGCGAGCACGCCAGCGGAGGCATTCTGTGAGCGGCACCAACAATCAGGGACGTCTTTCCGCCGACGCCAAGGCGGCGCTGCTGAACCGGATGCGCAGTGCATCTCCCGGCGTCGCCGCCCCGGCCACGGCCGCGACGCCCCACTATGATACCTCGTTCGCCACCCTGCCGGGCTTCGAGCAATTGAAGCTCATGCACGCGGCCACCAACGCGTTCGGCATTCCCAACCCCTTCTTCCGCACCCACGAGGCTCGGGCCGGCGCCACCTCCGTCATCGACGGCAAGGAGGTCATCAACTTCGCCTCCTACGACTATCTCGGCCTCAACGGCGCACCCGAAGTGATGGCCGCCGCCCACGGGGCGGTGGATGCCTTCGGCACCAGCGTGTCGGCGAGCCGCATCGTGGCCGGCGAGCGTGCCTTTCATCGCACTTTCGAACGCGAATTGGCGGACGTCTACGGGGCCGAGGACGCCATCGTCTATGTGAGCGGGCACGCCGCCAACGTCGCCACCATCGGCACCCTGGTCGGTCCGCGCGACGTGGTGTTCCACGACGAGCTGATGCACAACAGCGCCATCGTCGGCGCCCAGCTCTCCCGCGCCCACCGGCGCTGGTTCGCCCACAACGATCTCGACGCCCTGGAGACCATGCTGGCGGCCGAGCGCGCCAGCTACGGCCGCGCCCTGATCGTGGTGGAGGGCAATTATTCCATGGACGGGGACGCCCCCGACCTCGCCCGCCTCATCGACCTCAAGCAGCGTTATGGCGCGTGGCTGATGGTGGACGAGGCCCACGGCCTGGGCGTGCTGGGGCCGAAGGGCCTCGGCGTGTTCGAGGCCCAGGGCCTCGACCCCAAGGCCGTCGACATCTGGATGGGCACCCTCTCCAAGACCCTGGCGAGCTGCGGCGGCTATATCGCCGGGTCAAAAGACCTGGTGGACTATCTGAAGCTGTCGGCGCCGGGCTTCGTCTATTCGGTCGGCCTGTCGGCCCCGGCAACCCTCGCGGCCCTCACCGCCCTGCGGCTGATGCGGCAGGAGCCGGAGCGGGTGGCGCGGCTCCAGGCCAACAGCGCCCAGTTCCTGGCCGCCGCCAAGGCGGCCGGGCTCGACACCGGAGCCGCCGATGGCCATGCCATCGTGCCGGTCATCGTCGGCGATTCCCTGAAGGCCGTGGTGCTGTCGAACCTGATGCTGGATCGCGGCGTGAACGTGCTGCCCATCATCCATCCGGCGGTGCCGAACAAGGCCGCGCGCCTGCGCTTCTTCGTGACCGCCGCGCACACGCCCGAGCAGATCGACGCCACCGTGGCGATCCTGAAGGAAGAGCTACCCAATACCGACGTGTTCATCCGCAAGCTCGCCTTCGCCGGCATCTCGGACATGCTGGAAGGCGGCGCCGGCGCCGCCCGCGGCTGACGCGCTTGCCGCCAAGACGGCACGCGGCATCCGGCACGCGTCGCGCCGCGTCGGGCCATGATGTGAAGGAGATGCGATGACGATCCTGATGGACATCACCCGCATCTTCCGGCGCGCCCTTCAGTTCACCCCCACGGGCATCGACCGGGTGGAACTCGCCTATGCGCTCCACCTCCTCCAGGTGCCGGCGGACGTGCACTACATCGTGCGCTACCGGTCCCATGTCTGGCCCCTGCGACCGGCGGCGGTGCCGCGCTTCCTCGCCACCCTCGCGGCGCGATGGGAGGGGGCGGACGCGGCAGCGAAAACGGACGAGATCGCGCGGCTGGAGCGCTTTCTCGGCCTGCCGGCGGGCGCCCTCGCGGCGCCCCCGGCCCGCCGGGCGCCACCGGCACCCGACATCCGCCCTCTGTTTGCCACCCTGTTCTCCCCCGGCGCGGGGATCACCGGGGCGCTGAGCCGGCCGGTGGGGCGCGGGGCGGTCTATCTCAACGTGTCGCACGAGGGACTGACCTTTCCCGGCGAGGTCGAGCAGCTCGCGCGCGCGCGCGGCTGGAAGCCGGTCTATCTCATCCACGACCTCATTCCCCTGACCCACCCCGAATATGTGCGGGAGGGCGACGAGGCCAAGCACGACGCGCGCATGTCGCAGGTGCTGAACACCGCCGCCGCCATCATCTACAATTCGCGCGACACGGAAGAGGCCATGGCCGCCTTCGCCCGGCGCAAGGGGCGCGCCCTGCCGCCCGGCATCGTGAGCCTGCTGGGCATCGAGGCGAAATTTCAATCGCCCGCCGATGCGCCGCCGCCGGTTGCGGGCCATCCCTATTTCGTGATGCTGGGCACCATCGAGCCGCGCAAGAACCACCTGCTGCTGCTGCATGTGTGGCGGCGCCTCGCGGAGCTTAAGGGCGCCGCCACCCCCAAACTGGTGCTGGTGGGCCGGCGCGGCTGGGAGAATGAGAACATCCTCGACCTGCTCGACCGCGCCACCGGCCTCAAGCCCCACGTCTTTGAATGCAACCGCCTGCCGGACGGACACCTGAAGCGCCTGTTGCAGGGCGCGCGGGCCATGCTCTTTCCCTCGTTCGCGGAGGGCTACGGACTGCCCTTGGCCGAGGCGCTGGCGCTCGGCGTGCCGGTCATCGCCTCGGACCTGCCCGTATTTCAAGAGATCGCCGGGGACCTCCCCTGCTATCGCGACCCCATCGACGGGCTCGGCTGGATGGCGGCCATCGCGGACTTCGGCGCCCCGCAGTCGGTGGCGCGCGCGGCCCAGGTGGCGGCCCTGCCGGGCTTCCGCGTGCCCACCTGGGCACAGCATTTCGCCGCCACCGACGCCCTCATCCTCGGCCTCGCCCCCTGACCGGCGCGCCGCGGCCGGCATGTTCGCGCCGTCCGAACCATGAAGCCCCGGCGCGTCGTCCGCGCGTACGGATGCCCGACAATCGCTTCAAGCCATCGTTCCGAGGGGCATCGTTCCGAGGCATCGTTCCATGGCCTTGGCATTCCCGCGCTTCGTCACGCGAACCGGAATCCACTTCGCTTGAAAATGCACAAAACTGTTCGCTGGCGCATTTTCTTCACGCGAACCGGGATCCACTTCGCTTGAAAATGCATAAAACTTTTCGCTGGCGCATTTTCTTCACGCGAACCGGGATCCACTTCGCTTGAAAATGCACTATTCCCGCCCCAGCATCCGCCGCAGGATGGCATTGAGCCCGTCCGGGGCGCAGTCCCCCGGCGCCGCGCCGCCGGCGCCGCCCCGCGCCGCGCCGTGGCCGCACTCGATGACGATGTAATCAGTGCGCGGATCGTCGGCGAGCATGTCGAAGCCGGGCAAGAGCGGCGCGTGGTCGCCATAGAACACCAGCAACGAGCGCTCGGTGAGCGCATCGAGCGCCTCCACGGTGCTGGCGAGCAGCGCATCGGCATGGGCCGCGTGGCGGCAATATTGCTCGAGCGGGTCGTCGGTCTCCGGCAGGCGGCCGGCGCCGTAGGGATCGTGCGCCTCCATGGTCACCGCCATGATGTAGAGCGGGCGCGCCTTGTCGCGCGCGGCGGCGATCTCCGCGCGCATGCGCTGCCCCACGGCGGCATCGGCCACATAAGGCCCGAACCGCTCCTTGCCCTGAAAATCCGCCTCGGTAAGGAAGCGCTGAAAGCCCAGCAGGGGGACGGCGCGCGCGCGACTGAAGAAATGCGGATCGTAAGGGTGGATGAACATGGTGTCCCACCCGTCGGCCACCAGCTCCCCCGGCAGGGCATGGCCGGCGAAGCGCCGCGCCCGCAGATAGGGATGGAATCGGTCCACCCCCTGGTCGGCGAACGCAAGGCCGGTGGAGACCGCGAACTCCGGTCGCAAGGTGTAGGCGCCATAACACGGCACCACCAGCCGCCCATGGGCCAGCGCCCGCCCCTTGAGGGCGTCAAGGCCGGCAAGGTCCAGCATCACGCCCTGGCGCCGAAGGTCGTAGAAGGATTCCGACTGGATCACGACCACCGCGTCATAAGCCGAGCGGGCGTCAGCCACATGCGCCGCGGCGGGGCTGCCGTTGGCGGCCGGCGCGCGGATCGGGCGGGGCGCCGGCGCGGGGAAGGCGCGCAGCGCCAGCCCCGACACCATGAGCGAGGGTACCAGCCCGAGGCGCGAGACAAATACCCGCGCCGGCTCCAGGGAGACGAGGCCGAGCGCCTGCGGCCACGGCGCCAGCAGCAGACGCGGGACGGCGAAGGCGAGGCCAAACAGCAGCAGGAGCACGCCAAAGGCGATGCCCTGCCCGGCCCAGGTCAGGGTCCGCGGCTCCAGAATCATCCAGCCGACGATGAAGGCCACGAGCCCACCGATGGCCGCGAATACCCCGACCGTCTTGCGCCAGCCGAGATAGAACAGGTCGGGATGCCGCACGAGATGGGTCAGGAAGGCGAAATCGGTGATGACGAACGGCTCTTTCAGATATCGCGTCTTCTCGCCCGAGATCACCAGGAACACCGCCGTGGTGATGATGCTCGCCGTCGCCGCGAACGCCTCGCGCGCCGAAAGGGCCAGCCAGAACAGGAACAGCACGGCGAAGGCGGCAAGGCGCAGCGCCAGGTAGCGGCCCACCGCTCCCGCCCGCCGCGGCGAGGGCGTGAACACCCGCTCCATGAGGTCGCACACCAAAGCGGCGAGCACCCCAGCGGACACGCCGACAGCCACCGTCGCTTGGATCATACCGCCATCGCCCCCGCTCAGCAGGAGAGGGATCCCCCCGCGCCACATCGCCGCCGTCGCCAGGCGAATACATTCGCCATCGGGCGAAATTGGGTTTCCACATAGCGTGTGGGCGATCCGCCCTCGTTCCGTCAACCCGCAAAATGCGGCCGGACCCGCTCCACCCTGCTGCGGCCTGCGGGTGCGTAACAGGTTTCGGGAACGGCGGGATGACACCCACGCCACCGCCGGAGGTTCACCGGTCCGGGACCAACCCCGGGGCGAAATCAAATTGAAGACGGGGACTCTTGTGCTATGGCTTCCGCCGCTTCCCCGTATGTCCTCCGCTGGGTACCTGGATTCGTGGCCATGATCGGCAAATGAGCGCGTGCATGTCAGACTTCGCCCTGTCGGCCCGGCCACACCGCTCCCGTCCAGCGGCAGCGTGCGGCGCATCGGAGCCGAAGCTTGCTTGTCGCCGCGCGCATGCTCCGTCCTGCATAAGGGAATCCGCGTCACCGATGCGAAAAGGCCACGCGTGCCGGCCCGTCATCGGCACCGTGCCCGGCCCCACCGCCGGGGCCTTGCAGCCGAGCCATTTTCGACGGATGGACGGCGGCGTGTCCGCCCCCACATCATCACCGCGGGGCCGCCCGCACATTCACCATCTACGAGGCACGCCCACCGCCACCGGGGCGGACGGCAACCGCGCCCGCCGGGGAAAGGCCGCCCGCCGGCAGCGATCCCCCCGGCGCACGCATGGCCTCGGCACGCAATTGGGTGCTTGATCTTGGACGTTCTGCTCGTCACCGTGGTTGTGCTGGGCCTCGCCATGAGCGTCGCCTCCGTGGCCTCCGCCGTCCGCAAGATGCTGTGGATGCATCTGCCCAAGGAACCAGCGCGGGCGCGGGTCAGCGTGATCCTGCCGCTGACCGGGGCGGTGCCCCAGCTCGGCGAGCTGGTGCGACTGCTGGCGGAACAGACCCTGCCGCCGCGCCGGCTCATCATCTCGGTGGAATCGGAGGACGACCCGGCCTGCGGCGCGGCCCGCACCATGGTCCAGGACGCACCCTTCCCCATTGAAGTCGTCGTCGCCGGGCCGGCCACCGACCAGGCGCAGAAGTGCCACAACCAGCAGGTGGCCCTCGACCAGATCGACGTGAACGACGACATGATCGCACTCATGGATGGAGACATCCGCCCGAGCATCCATTGGCTGTCGGGACTGGTGGCGCCCATCCTCTATGAGGATTTTCACCTTGTGACCGGCCATCGCTGGCAGCAGGTGACCGCGCCGCGCCTCGGGGCGCATCTGGTGACGGCGGTGGACCGGGCGGTAACGCTCACCCCGCGCCTCGACCGCGACGGCACGCGGGTGGTCTGGGGCGGCAGCATGGCCATTTCGGTGGATTCCGCCGCCCATATGAACCTGCGCGGCAGCCTGGACCATACCCTCTCCGACGACCTCTCCGTGTCCCGCCAGGCCGCCGAGAGCGGGCTCAAGCTGGTGACGCGCGGCTCCATGCTCGTCGCCTCGCCGTCGGACCTGCGCCTTATCCCCGCATGGCGCTTCGCCCGGCGGCAATATCAGATCTGCCACATCTATCGCCCGTGGCTGTGGCGGCTGGCCCTTCTGCTCATCGGCCTCCGGCTCGGCGCCTGGGCGGCTGGGGTCGCTCTGATCGCCACCGCCTCGCCCTTCGCCGAATGGGCGGTCAGCGCGCTTCTCACCTTGTCGGTGCTGGGTTTCGCGAAACAATACCTGGTCGGCGTGGTGGCCGCCTGGGCCGAGGTTCCCGACCCTGCGTCGGTTCGTCTCGGTCAGCTCGCGCTCGGGATCGTGCAACCTGTGGCCGACGCCTTCCATTTCAGCGTCATCCTCGGGGCGGCCTGGACCCGGACCGTGCGATGGGGGCATGTGACCTACGATGTCCAGGGGCCTGATCGCATCCGGGTGAAGAGGAGACGGCCATTCTCACATTGATCCGGGCGTTCGCCGGCACCTTCGGCCGGCTGCCCTTCGCGGCCAAGATCGCCGGCCGCTTTCTGGGCGACCCCATGCTGCTCCTCGGCGGCAAGCCGCTGGTGGGCTGGCAGACCGTGTTCACCTTGCCGTTCCGCCGCATGGCCCTGGTGAGCGACAACGCCACCGCCGAGGCGGTAATGCTGGACCGTGCCGGCAAATTCCCCAAGAGCACCGTGCTCCACGCCTTGCTCAAGCCGCTGATCGGCGAAGGCGTGTTCGGCCAGCCGGGCGGCGACACGGTCAAGGAGACCCGGCGCGTTCTGGCCCGCGCGCTCGCGGCCATCCCGCCCGCGCACATCGCCGAGGTCACCCGGACCCTGACCCAGGAGTACATGGACGGCTGGCTGGCCCGGAAGGGCGCACCGGCCCCGGTGGGCGTGGATCTCTCGCGCCTGACGGTGGACGTGGTGTCGGTGTGCACCATGGGCCGGCGCTTCACCGCTGAGGAATCCCAGCGCTTCACCGACCTGTTCTCCATCTACCACCAGCGCGCCAAGGCCACCTTGCTGCTGCTCGCCCACGCGGACGAGGCGACCCGCGCCCGCATCATCCACGAGCTCGGCCTCGAGGAGATCGGCGCCGAGATGCGCGCCCTCATGCGCGAACGCTTCCTGTCCGCCCCCCTCGGCCGCGACGGCGACGAGGCCATCTTCTCCCGCGCCCTGGCGGATGCCGGATATGCCGCGCCCGGCCACGACGAGCGGGCGCTCGACGAGATCGCGGTGATGCTGCTGGCGGGCCACGAGACCACCGCCTCGACCTTGAGCTGGCTTTGTCATGTGCTCGCCGGCGATTCCGCCCTGCAGGACGCGGCGGCGCAGGCGGTGGCGGCGGCGCCCGGCACACAGGTGGCGGACGACAAATCGGCCCGCTTCGCCGGCGCCACCGGCGAGGACGTGCTCTCGGCGCTGACCCAAGAGGCGCTGCGGCTTTACCCGCCCATCGGCTTCTTCCTGCGCGAGAACAAGGAAGAGGTGGCGCTCGAGAACCGCACCCTGCCCAAGGACAATTTCATCGTGGTGGCGCCGCGCGTGCTGCACCGGCATCGCGCCTATTGGAAGAAGCCCGACACCTTCTGGCCCGAGCGCTGGCTGGAGACGCCGGAGCTGCCGGCCCGCACCGCCTTCATCCCGTTCGGCATGGGCGCGCGGGTGTGTCCGGGCGCGCAATTCGCCAATATCGAGATGGCGGAGATCACCCGGCTGCTGCTCACGCGCCTGCGGTTTGGCTTGACAGCGGGCGCCGAGCCCCTTCCTCTCGGCAACCTGACCTCGCGGCCCGAGCCAGACATCGTGCTCACCGTCACGCCGCGCGCCGCGCCTGCATCATCCGCTCAACGGAGCTGACCTGCTCGTGTCCGACATCCAGACGACCAAGCCCAAGCCGCAGAAGACGAAGCCCGATCCCGCGCTGGCCGGTGCCCTGCCCTGCCCCATCACCGGCCTGCCGCCGGTGCGGCGCATCCAGTCCATGTCGAAGGAACTGGTCCAGGATATCTGGAAGATCGGCCAGGGCGTGGACGTGAGCCACCTGCTCGCGGGCATCGACCGCTTCAGCCTCTACGAATCCCCCACCGGTCTCGTCTATTTCGACCCCATCGTGGTGGGCGACGGCGCCTTCTACGGCAGCTATTACACCAAGTGGGAGGTGCACGACGCCCTCACCTACCGCTCGGACACGCGCGTGGACTTCGTGCACACCGCCAAGCATGTGCCGGCCGGCGCCAAGGTGCTCGACATCGGCTGCGGACCCGGCGTGTTCCGCCGCCACCTGACCCATGCGACCTATGTGGGCCTCGACCCCTACGCCAGCGCCGACGTGGACGACGTGGTGATCCGCGAGACCCTGGAGGAGCACGCGGAAAAGAATCCCGGCGCCTATGACGTGACCTGCGCCTTCCATGTCATCGAGCATGTGCCCGACCCGCGCCGCCATGCGGAGCTGATGGCGAAGCTGGTGAAGCCGGGCGGCCTCGTGGTGCTGGGGGCGCCGCTGTACCCCTCGCCGCTCACCGAGGTGCCCAACTTTCCCCTCAACATTCCCCCCCACCATGTGACCATGTGGAACCCGCAATCCTTCAGCGCCCTCGCCAAGGAATTGGGGCTGGAGGTGGTGGAGGCGACCACGACGCCGCCCTCCCCGCACCAGAACATGTTCTTCTGGATGCACAAGCTCCTGTTCCGCCGCACGGATCAGGCCACGGACCCGCGCATCTACGCCCACCGCTGGTCGTGGCACGCCTCGGTCGCGCTGGCCTATCTGGGCGCGAAGATCGTGAGCCCGTTCCTCTCCATGCCCGCCTCCGCCCGGCCGATCGACGCCTATCTGGTGGCGCGCAAGCCGCTCTGACCGGGGGCGTCAGCCCATCCCGCAGCCCCGGTTTCGCACGGAATGCTTTGGCGCCCCCGATGGTGTATAGGGGCGCCAGCAACGACAGGCGTGAAGGCAAGATGCGGGTTCTGATCACGGGTGGCGCGGGCTTCATCGGCTCCGCGGTGGTGCGATATGTGGTGGGCCTCGGACACGAGGCGCTCACCTTCGACAAGCTGACCTATGCCGGCAACCTCGCCTCCCTGGCGCCGGTGAGCGACAATCCGCGCCATCGCTTCCTCAAGGCCGACATCTGCGATGCCGCCGCGGTGCGGGCGGCGCTCGCCGCATTCAAGCCCGACCTGGTGATGCACCTGGCGGCAGAATCCCATGTGGACCGCTCCATCGACGGGCCGGCGGCCTTCATCACCACCAATGTGGTGGGCACCTTCGCGCTGCTGCAGGAGGTGCTGGACTATTGGCGCGCCCTGCCCGAAGCTCAGAAGGTCGCTTTCCGCTTCCACCACATCTCCACCGACGAGGTATTCGGCTCCCTGGGGCCGGAGGGGCTGTTCCGCGAGGACACCCCCTATGCGCCGAACTCGCCCTATTCGGCCTCGAAGGCGGCGTCCGACCATCTGGTGCGGGCCTGGCACCACACCTATGGCCTGCCGGCGGTCATGTCCAACTGCTCCAATAATTACGGGCCCTACCACTTTCCCGAAAAGCTGATCCCGCTCGTCATCCTCAACGCTCTGGAGGGGGCCGAGCTGCCGGTCTACGGCACCGGCGAGAACGTGCGCGACTGGCTTTATGTGGAGGACCACGCGGAAGCGCTGTTCACCATCGCCACCCGTGGGCGGCCGGGCGAGAGCTACAATGTGGGCGGCGCCAGCGAGCAGCGTAACATCGACGTGGTGCACACCATCTGCGCTGCCCTCGACGCCAAGGTGCCGGACACCGCCGGCCCGCGCGCGCGCCTCATCCGCTTCGTGGCCGACCGGCCGGGGCATGACGCGCGCTATGCCATCGACTTCTCCAAGCTCCATCGCGAGCTTGGCTGGTCGCCGCGCCATTCGTTCGAGGACGGCATCGCCAGCACTGTTCAATGGTACCTCGACAACCGCACCTGGTGGGAGCCGCTGCGGCAGCGCTACCAGGGCCAGCGGCTCGGTCTCACCCCCGTGGAGAAAGCCTCCTGATGCGCATCCTGCTGTTCGGCGCCGGCGGCCAGCTCGGCCGGGAGATCACCGATCTGGCCTCAGGGAAGGAGCTTGAGCTGATCGGGCTCGACCACACCGCCCTCGACATCTGCGATCCGGTGGCGGTGGCGCGCGCCCTGGAGGCGCAGCGGCCGGACGTGGTGGTGAACGCCGCCGCCTATACCGCCGTGGACAAGGCCGAGAGCGAGCCCGAGCACGCCGCGCGCATCAATGCCTTCGCACCCGCGCACATCGCCGAGCGCTGCGAGCGCTACCGCACGCCCCTTGTCCATGTGTCCACCGATTACGTCTTCGACGGCACCAAGCCCGCGCCTTATGTGGAGCAGGACCCGGTGGCGCCGCTGGGCGTCTACGGTCGCACCAAGGCGGCGGGCGAGTCCGCCGTGCGCTCGGCCACCGAGCGCCACGTCATCGTGCGCACCTCGTGGGTCTATGGCGCCCATGGCCACAATTTCCTGAAGACGGTGCTGCGCCTCGCCCGCGAGCGGGACCGCCTGACCATCGTCGCCGACCAGCGCGGCTGCCCCACCGCCACAAGGGACCTTGCCGACGCCCTGCTGACGGCGGCAGCGGCCGCCGCCGGGGGCGACGCCCGTTGGGGCACCTATCATTTCGCTGGAGACGGGGCGACCACCTGGCACGGTTTCGCGGCCGAGATCGTGCGCGTGGCGGGCCCGCGGCTGGGACGGACGCCAGAGGTGGCGCCCATCACCACCGCCGACTATCCCACCCCGGCCAAGCGCCCGGCCAATTCGCAGCTCGCCAGCGACCTGTTCCACCGCACCTTCGGCGTGCGCGCTGCCCCCTGGCAGACGCGGGTGGCCGAGGTGGTGGAGACCCTGCTCGCCGAGCCCCCGGCGGGGGCCTGAAGCGGGGCGGGCGGACACGCCGTCGCACTTTTTCGCATCGCGCGCATCTTGTACGGTGCGGCGCGTTTTTTCCTGATGCGCCCTGAAACCGTCGCCAGCGGGCGAGCCGTTCGGGGCATGCCCTGCCGGATTTTGAGATGAGCAGCAATTTCCTCGAGGAAACCGTCAAGAGTGTCCACCACTGGACGGACCGCCTCTTCACCTTCACCTGTACCCGCGATCCCGGCTTCCGCTTCCTCAACGGGCAATTCACCATGATCGGCCTGATGGTGGACGGTCGCCCGCTGCTGCGCGCTTATTCCATGGCGAGCGCCAATTACGAGGAAGACCTCCAGTTCTTCTCCATCAAGGTGCAGAACGGACCCCTCACCTCGCGCCTCCAGCACCTCAAGGTGGGCGACAAGATCCTCGTCGGCCGCAAGCCCACCGGCACCCTGATCCAGGACAACCTGTTGCCCGGCAAGCGGCTCTATCTGCTGTCCACGGGCACCGGCCTCGCCCCGTTCCTGTCGGTCACCAAGGACCCGGACGCGTACGAGCGTTTCGAGAAGATCATCCTCATCCACGGCACCCGCACGGTGGCCGAGCTGGCCTATGAGGACTTCTTCACCAAGGACCTGCCGAACGATGAATATATCGGCGCGGAGGTGAAGCAGAAGCTCATCTATTACCCCACCGTCACCCGCGAGCCGTTCCGCAACCAGGGCCGGCTGACGGACCTCATGTCCTCCGGCAAGCTCTTTTCCGATATCGGCATGCCCATGATGTCGCCGGAGGAAGACCGCATGATGCTCTGCGGCAGCCCGGCGATGCTGAAGGACACAGTGGCGCTCCTGGAGGCGCGCGGCTTCAAGGAGGGCAGCCAGTCGGAGCCCGGCCATTATGTGATCGAGAAGGCCTTCGTGGAGCGCTGAACGGCGGCCGGCAGCGGACGCCTGGCGCTAGGCCGTCGGGTGACGCCCAGCGCGACGGCCTCTTGCGTTCGCTGATGCGAGACGCCCTAATGCGGTCACGGGTGATCCGCGACGACGCGGGGCCGCCCGCCACGGACGAAGACCCATCGCGGGGCGCGGGACAGATCGAGGCATGTTCGACGCGGTCATCATCGGCGGCGGCCCCGCCGGGGCCTCCTGCGCCCTGTGGCTCAAGATGCTGGGCTTCCGCCCCTGCCTCATCGAGCGGCGCGCGACCCTGGGCGGCTTGCAGAACGACAACCCCTATCCCAACGAATGGATCGCCTCGGCGCCCAACCGCACCGGATACGAGGTGGCGGGCGACATCCACCACCACGTTCTCGCCCATGACATCGTGTGCCGCCTGGGCGAAGGGGTGAGCACGCTTGATGTGATCGATGGCGGGTTCCGCGCCACCACCACCAGCGGCGCCATGGTGTTCGCCCGCGCCGCCGTGCTCGCCACCGGCGTGCGGCCGGTGAAGGGGGGGCTCGCGGCTTCCGACCAGGTGCTCATCGGCCCCGGCCGCACCATGTTCAACGCCGCCTTCGACGGCCAGGAGGTGGCCATTCTCGGGGGCGGCGACAACGCGTTCGAGAACTATATGTTCGTGCGCAAGCGGGGGGCCGCCACGGTGCACATCTATGCCCGCAGCATCCGCGCCCGCCGCGAGTTCCTGGAAAAAGTGCCCGCCAACGACGTGCGCATCGGCCTCTATCATGTGGAGCCGGAACGCCCAGCCGTGGCCGACCGCCGTTACGACCGCCTGGTGGTGCTCTATGGCTGGGAGCCCTATCTGCCCTATGCCGGCCACCTCGACCTTGCCCGCACCGCGCGCGGCTTCGTCGAGACCGATCCCGAGTGCCAGACCTCCATTCCCAACCTTTACGCCATCGGCGAGATCGCCCAGCGCATGCACCCGTGCTGCATCACCTCCATGGCCGACGGGGTGGTGGCGGCCAAGGCTATTCAGCGCAGCCTGGAGCAGGATGCCGTCACCCGTTTCGTGGAACGGGTCCGGGCCAGCCGGTCCGCGGAGGACTAACGGCGCGCCGTCCGGTCATTCGCCCGCCGCGGGGGCAACCTCGGCCATCGGCGAAGGCGTGACAGCGGCCCGGATCGGGCGGAGCGGCGCCGCCAGCGCGGCGGCCACCTCCGGCCGGCGCATCAACGCCGCCGCCGCCTCATAGATATCGCCAGGATCGCTCGCCGGCGCCTGGGACACCTCGGCCACCACCCGCGAGGGACGCGGCGACAACACCACGATGCGATCCGCCAGGCGCACCGCCTCGGCCAGATCGTGGGTGACGAACAGCACCGCCGTGCCCGCCCGCTCCACCTCCCGCCGCACCAGGGCCTGAAGCTCCTGCCGCAAGCCCACGTCGAGCGCGGAAAACGGCTCATCCATCAACACCAGATCCGGCGCCACCGCCAGGGCGCGGGCAATGGCCACCCGCTGCTGCATGCCACCGGAAAGGGCGGCGGGCCGCTTGCCGAGATCGCACTCCGAAAAGCCGAACCGGGTCAGAATATCGGCCGCCGTCGCATGCCGCTCCGCCCGCGCGTCGCCGCGCGCCTTCAGGCCGAAGGCCGCATTGTCCCGCGCATCGGCCCAGGGCAGCAGCCGCGGCTCCTGGAACACCATGCTCGCATTGGCAAACCCATTGCGCAGGGTGCCGGCGCTCGGCTGCTCGGTGCCGGCGGCGAGACGCAGCAAGGTGGTCTTGCCACAGCCCGAGCGGCCGATCAGCACCACCAGTTCGCCCGCACGCACCTCAAGGTCGATCTGGTCGAGCACCACCCCATCGGCAAAGGCGAGCCGGACGCCGTTGAAACTCAACATGGCTCAGCCTCCCGCCATCGGCACCGCCGCCGCCGCGCTGGTGCGGGCCGCGAGCCAGCCGCGCAGGGGCGCCAGCAGCACCGCATCCGCCAGCAGCAGGAATGCCACCACCAGCACGATCCAGGCCATGGTTTCGGCGAGATCAAGATAAGCCCGCGCATTGGCGATGCCGCCGCCCACCCCGTCCGATCCGCTGAGCACCTCGGCCATCACCGCCACCTTGAAGGAAAACGCCAACGCGGTGGCGAACGCGGGCACCAGATGGTCGGCGAGCGCCGGCAGGATCAGGTCGGTGGCCTGCTGCCAGACCGGCGCACGATAGACACGCGCCATCTCCTGAAGCCGTGGATCACGGCTGCGCACCCCCTGGAGCGCGGCGAGGAACACGATCGGCGCGGCGGTGACCGCCACCGTGAAGGCCGGTGCCCCGCCGCCCGGCCCGAACCACAGCAGCGCCAGCACCACCCAGGCGATGGGCGGCGTGCCAAGAATCATGATGAGCACCGGCGCGGCCATGGCGCCCACCGGCATCACCAGCCCGCCCGCGAACCCCAGCACCAGCCCGGCGGCGCCCCCCACCACGAAGCCGCCGAGCGCATGGCTCGCGGTTGCCGCCAGGGCCGGCAGCGCCAACCCCTCCGCGAACAGCCGCCACAGCGCCCGCGCCGTGTCCTGGAGCGAGGGCAGTACGAACGGCCCAAGGGCGTAGAAGCCCCATTGCCAGGCCGCCAGAAGCCCGAGCACACCCAGCGTGCCCCAGCCCCAGCGCGCCACCCTGCCCCCGAAGGGCGATGCGGAGGCCGATACGCTCATGCCGCCCGCCTCACATGTCGAGATAGAAATCGTCCGGCGGCAGCTTCCCGCCGAGAGCGTCCGGCTGCATGGACAAGATGGTCTCATAGAAGGCGACAAGGCCGGGCTTCAGCGCCTTCGCGCCGGTGGCGACCACGTTGAAATGATCGAGTGAGGCGGCGAAGATGGGGGCCTTCATGCCCATCTTCTCCTGAGCCAGCTCACCGGCGGCGGCGGTGTTGGCCAGCACCCAGTCCTTGGCGGGCACGAGGCCGGTGCGCAGGGCCGCGATCACCTCCGGATTGTCCTCGATCAGCTTCTCGTGCACGGCGATGCCGGCCATGGGCAGGCCCAGGCCGTTGTGCTGATCGCGCCATACCGTCTGAAGGTTCACGGCGCGGTAGAGGCTCTTGCCGGCCTGCTTGGCCATCATGATGGCGGCGGTAGCGGGCGGCTCCGACAGGACGGCGGTGGTCACGCGCCCGGCGACGAGCATCTGCGCCGCCTCCATGGGCGTCTGCACATAGGTGAGCTTCACATCCTTGTCGGGGTCCATGCCCGCCCCTTTCAGGCAGGCGCGGAACACGAGGTCCGGCATGTCGTTGCGGAAGAATCCGAGCACGTCCTTGCCGGCGAGGTCCTTCAGATCCTTGATGCTGTCGTCGGCGCTCACCACCGTGAGATGCCCCATGGAGAGAATGCAGAACAGCTTCAGCGGTAGCCCGCGATTGGCGAGGTTGGCGGGCACATGGGTGGGGGTGGTGAACAGGCGGGTGCGGTCGGAGACGATGGCGGCCCTCAGGTCGTCCGTGTCGCGCCACAGCCGGAAAGTGGAGCCGGGGGCGGCGGCATTCAGCCCGCCAGAGGCCAAAAGGCGCACCAGCACGATGGTGGAGCCGTTCGGCGCCCCGAGAATCTCAAGCCCCTCCGCCGGCTTGGCGAAGGCCCGCGACAGGCCGCCCGCGCCCATCGCGGCAAGGCCGGACGCGGCGAAGGCGCTGAGCATCTGCCGGCGCGAAAGCAATCCACTCATGAAACCGTCCCCCTGCAAACCCGCCCGAACCGGAGCATATGCTATATCCTTACCGATATAACACGAGCCGTCCGCGGACTTCACGCCCGCACCGACCGGCACGATGTCGCGGCCGGGCGCCGCAACCCTGCGACCCGCCGCCGGCCCGGCAGGCGGGTGGCGTTTTGGACGGCAAGATGGCAGCATCCACCGGTCTCAATGACGATGGGGGAAACGCGATGCTGGCCAATCCGATGCGGCTGTTGATCCTGCTGGCCGCCCTGTTGCCGGCATCCGTTTCGGCGGCGGCGGCGCAGACCTTGGACAAGGTGGCCTCCAGCCAGACCTTTCGCATCGGCTATCGCCATTTCGCCCCGCCCTATTCCTATTCGACCGCCGATGGTCAGCCCGCCGGCTACATCGTGGACCTGTGCCGGGAGGTGGCCACCGGGGTGGGCAAGGCGCTCAAGCTGCCCCGGCTGAACATCGAATATGTGAAGGTGACCGCCGAGGACCGCTTCCAGGCGGTGCGCGACGGGCGGGTGGACATCCTGTGCGAACCCTCGTCCATGACCATGTCGCGGCGCGCCATGGTGGATTTTTCGCTGCCCACCTTCATCGATGGCGCCGGCGTCGTCACCCGCGGCGCGCCGGTGAAGGGCCTGGAAGACCTCGCCGGGCGCAAGGTGGGTGTGCTGAAGGGCACCACCACCGAGGAAACCCTGCGGACCACCCTCGGACAGATGCACGTCAGCGCCGATGTGGTGGCCGTCAACGATCACCCCGAGGGGCTCAAGATGCTGGCGGAGGGCAAGCTCGACGCCTATTTCGGCGATCGCGGCATCCTCTATTACCTCATCACCAACAGCCCCTATGCCGGCAAGCTGGCGCTTTCGGACCAGTATTTCACCTTCGAGACCTACGCCCTGGCGCTGCCGCGCGGCGATCAGGCGTTCCGCCTGCTGGTGGACACCACTTTGGCCGACCTGTACCGCACCGAGCGCATCCGCGACATCTATGCCCGCACCTTCGGCAAGTTCCCGCCCGACCAGTTCCTCAACGCCCTGTTCGTCATCAACGGCGTGCCGCGATAGCGCGGGCGGTGCCTCAGGCTTGAAATGCCCTTGCGACACCGACTTCCTTGCGTCGTGCAATCGTGCCAGGAAGGGGCCGAACCTCTTCCCCACATGAATTGCCATACGGATTGCCCATGAACGGTCTGGAAGCTGAAGGCTTGCTCTCCGCCTGGTCCTTTGACGGCAAGGGCGCCGCCACCCCCATCGGCTGGACCGAGATCCTGAGCAATCCGGCGCCGGCGGAGGGTTTCCTGTGGCTCCACTTCCGCCACCTGGAACGCGCGCCGCAGAAATGGCTGCGTGAGAGCTCGGGCATCGACCCCTCCGCCATCGAAGCGCTGGTGGAAGCGGAGGCGCGGCCGCGCTGCGCGGTGTTCGCCGATGGCGCCCTGCTCTCGCTGCGCGGCATCAACCTGCAACGCAATGCGCTACCGGAAGAGCTTATCACCGTCCACCTGTGGATCGACACCAAGCGAATCATCTCGGTGCAGCACGAATCGCTGTCCGCCATCGGCGATTACGAGGACATGCTGAGGCGCGGCCGCTGCCCACGCACCCAGGGCGAGTTCGTAGCCGAGCTCGCCATGCGCCTGGTGGACCGGCTGGACGCCGTGGTGAACAGCCTGATCGACGAGGCCGACGACCTGGAAGACTCTGTCGCCAAGGAGGAAAGCTCGGTCCTGCTGCCCAAGGTGGCGGTATTGCGCCGGGTGGCCATCAAATTGCGCCGCCACATCGCCCCCCAGCGCGAGGCCCTCAACCACTTCTCCCTCGAAGACGACGACTGGCTCGGCCCCAAGGATCGTAACCGCTTGCGCGACGCCGCCGACCGTGTGACGCGTTTCACCGAAGAGCTCGACAGCGTGCGCGAGCGCGCCGCCGTCATCCGCGACCAGATGGTGGACCGCCGCTCCGAGCAGATGAACCAATCCATGCTCGTGCTGGCGGTGGTGACGGTGGTGTTCGCCCCGCTCACCCTCATCTCCGGCATGTTCGGCATGAATGTGGGCGGCATTCCCGGATCCCAGGATGGCGAAGGCTTCTGGATCGTCACCGTGATCCTGATCGCCCTGGGCCTGTTCTTCCTGTGGGCCTTCCGCCGCCTGCGCTGGATCTGAAGGCCGGCCCCGCCGCAGGCCGCGCCACATCGGGTCCAAAGGCATCCGTCGAGGGCTGGCCCGTCGGCGCGGTCGCCGCCGGGACCGGGAGCGCCGACATCACTCCTGCCCCGCCGGCGCAAATGAAAGGCCGGGTGCGGTGCGCCACCCGGCCTTCACAACCCACGACACCGCCCCGGCGACCGCGTCTTCACTGTCCGGAGGCGAACACGCTCGGAAAGGGGCGCCCGCGCACGTCGAACACGCGGGCGTAAGTGACGCCGTCGCGCTCGATCTTCACCAGCACCGGCGCCTTCACCTCGGCGCAATAGAACTCGCCGAGCGCCAGATAGAAATCGGCGGTCTGGCTGTCATAGGTCGTTTCATAGCGCGGACCGAGCTCCGCCGCCGCGGCGAACCGCGGCCCGCAGACCGCCACCCGGAGCTTGCGCCCCTGCGGCAGGCTATGGCGATGGGATTCCACATATTCGTCCAGCTCCTCGGTGGCCTGCTTGAAGGCAAGGCCCCAATAATCGAGCATGAACATCTTCTCGGCGCCCTTGATGCCGCCGACGAAATGATTGTAATAGGTATATTCATACGGGTGAAGCTGATAGAAGCTGGCCGCCGGCAGCAGGACGCCCACCGCGAACACCGCCGCGAGAACGCTGCGCACCGCAACCACGCGTCCCGCGCGCACCCAGGAACTCACCTTGTCCCAGCCCCATCCGGCCGCGAGGCCGCCGAGGATGGCCAGCGAGGGCGAGATGAACACGAAATGGCGGATGCCGTTGTAGACCACCGGCCGGGTGGTCACCACCAGCAGGATCGGAAACAGGGCTGCCATCAGCACCACGATGAGGCGCGCGCGCCGGGCCGGCGTGTCCCGGCCCGCGAACACCGCCACCAAAGCAGCAGCCGCGCCCGCCAGGGTGAGGCCCAGGAACAGTTCCGGCATCTGCACCGAAAACAGCGTCGGCACATAGCTGCGCGGCATGTCCGGCACCAGGATCGGGCGCCCCTCGAACATCTCGCGCCACGGAACTTCCCAGAACTTGGAATAATATTTCAGCGCATACGAGGGGTTGGCGGGGTCCGCCACGCCCCAGGGCCACACCACGCCGAGCACGAAATAGGCCAGCGGCAAGCCGAGCGACAGCAGGAGGACGAACCGCCCCACCTGCGACGCGCTGGCCTTCAGGCCATCGTGGCGCCAGATGACCAGGAACAGAAAGCCGATCGCCGTGACGATATAAATCCCGGTCATGATGCCGACCACGCGCGTGCCCACGGCCAGACCCAGGAAAAGGCCGAACAGCGTCACCGAACGGGGCGTCGGGCTGGGAAACTCGTCGAACGCCCGCACCGTGGCATAGATCAATCCCGCCACCGCCACCGCGAACGGCGCGTCTTTGGCGTTCATGAACATGTGCCCGTAATAGAGCGGGCAGATGGCCAGCAGGGCGATGGCGGCGAAGCCCGCCACCGGTCCCGCGAGGCGGCGCGAGATACGCCACACGAGCACGAAGCCCGCCATTCCGACCACGCCGCCGAGGAAGCGGCGGATGTCGAACACGTCCACCGGCAACACCTTTGCCAGCATGTCCGACAACAGGTCGAAGCCGCCGCCATAATAGTACAGGTTGACGAAGGAAAAGACTTTCCGTTGCGTCATCCCCGACGCGAAATATTTATACAGAAGATCGCCGTATTGCGAATGGGTGAAGTCGTCCCACCCGAGCCCGTAATCGGCGAAGGTCAGGGCGGCGATCGCCGCGAGCAGCAGCAGCAGAGCGATGGAGCAGGCATCGGCGATCGCGCCCGGCCGCCGGCTGTCAGGCAAACTCCACATGAACGCAGGACCCCAAACGAAAAACAGAAAGGAGCGCCCATCCGCCACCCTGCCCCGCACGACGGCACCAGGAGACGGCGCCCCCAGCACCCCACGGAGGACAAGGCCGCGAACGCAGCCGCAGATAAGAACGGCTACCTTGGAACTGCAACAAGATTATGCCGATGAAGGCCACAATTAAGGCATTTTAGACATGGCGTAACGTTAGCCGCACGTTTTGTAAAAGAATATTCGCGCCGCTAAAACGGTAGCTGGCAAAAAAATAGCCACGCTCCCGCGCGGCGTCCCACATCGCGACCAGACTTAAGACCCCGAACGGAAAGGACCGCTCCGCCCCGAAGGCCGGACCGGTCCCCTCCGGCATTTTGTCCGAAAATCAGACTGCCTTGCTATACAGCTCGGCCACATAGTCCCAGTTGACCAGGTGGTCGATGAACGCCTTCAGATAGTCAGGGCGGCGGTTACGATAATCGATATAATAAGAATGTTCCCACACGTCGACGCCGAGGATGGGGGTCGCGCCGTGGATCAGCGGGTTCTCGCCATTGGGGGTCTTGGAGACCTCAAGCTTGCCGTCCTTGAGGGAAAGCCAAGCCCAGCCCGAGCCGAACTGGCCGACGCCCGCGGCGATGAAATCTTCCTTGAACTTTTCGACCGAACCGATGTCCTCGATGATCTTCTTCTCGATCTCACCGGGGATGGCGCCACCGCCGTTCGGCTTCAGCCAATTCCAGAAATGGAGGTGGTTATAGTGCTGACCAGCATTGTTGAAGAGCCCGGGAACCTTGCCGTAGGAACCCTTCACGACCTCCTCAAGGGATTTTCCTTCAAATTCAGTTCCCTTTAGGAGATTGTTGCCATTATTAACATAAGCGAGATGGTGCTTGTCGTGGTGGTACTCCAGGGTCTCACGCGACATGTAGGGCGCGAGCGCATCATAGGAATAAGGCAGGTCGGGCAGGGTAAAGGACATGAAACATCTCCGCAAACGATCCGGCACGAAACTCGGCGCCAGATCGCAGGTCCCAACCTGAGGCCGGGAGATGCGGAGCGACCGAGCTGCGAACTAGATAGGGCGGGGTCGTGCGCCAAACAACCACGATCTCGCCAATTTTCTGGGTGCGCCGCCACCGAGGCGTCACATCCAGGCGGATAGCTCAATGGGGCAACCGGCCGTCGGTCTCTCGCGAACGGACGACGCCGGTACAGCGGAGTGGGGTAGCGGGATGTGGTGGTTTCTAGTCCTTCTCGGCATACTGATCGCGCTCGCCGGACTTTTTGTCATTGCGATCGGAATCTTCGTCTTCGTCACCACCTTCGGGAACACGCTCATCACCACTGGTGCGGTAGCGGCTTCCGGCGGCCTCGTCATCACCGCCATGGGCCTCGTGCTGCGCCAGATGGAACGCCTGTCCCAGCGCATCGAGACCGCCATCGGCCGCGGGCAATTGGTGCGTGAGCCGGCGGAGGAGATCCCGGTGGACGAGATCCCCGCGGATGCGGAGGAGCCGGCCCCGCGCCGACACGGCCGTGTGGACCAGCCAGCCCCCGCCAGCGATGCGCCGCGGCCGGATGACGCGCCGCAGAATGCCTCCGAAGCCGAGCCCCAGCCGGAAAACGAGGCGCGACAGCCGCCCCAGGTCCGCCGGCAGGGTGGATTCGACTTCAGCCACCGGCCATCCCGCGAGCCGGCTCCGCTGACGCCCTCGGCGCCGCAGCCACAGACGGAAGCGCCGGCGGAACAGGCCCCAGCCCCGCAAGCGCCGGTGCCGCCCGGAGCACCGCAGTCGCCGCCGGCCGAGGACCCGATGGTCAGGGCCCGCCGCGAACGGCTGAAGCGGCGCGCCGAAGCGGCCGCCAGGCAGGACGGCGCTCCAGCACCGGCCCGGCCGCGCCCCGGCCTGGACGTTCCGCCGCGGGCGCAACGCCCTGAGGAGCCGCAGCCACAGCAGCCGCCTCAGCCACAGCTTCCCAGCGCCACGCCAGCGCCGGAGCCGGAAGTCGTCGCCCCCCTCCCCGACGAGCCGCGCATCCTGAAGTCAGGCATCGTCGGCGGCATGGCCTATACCCTGTATTCCGACGGCTCGATCCAGGCGGAGCTTCCCGACGGCGTGGTGCGCTTTGCCTCCCTTCAGGAGCTGCGCGACCACGTGGCGCGGGCCCAGCAGATGCGCTGACATCGATCGCCCCGGTCTTTGACCGGTGCCAAGCGGGTATCCCATGGCTCCGCTCAGGCACCGATCAGGTTGACCCAAAGGCCCGCGGCTCAAACCCATGGGCCTTTGGGATGCTCCGCCAAGGGCGCGCGCCGGGCAGGGCGCATCCTGTGGGGAAGCCGGAACCCGCCCATAAAAAAGCCGGGGCGCGCGGCCCCGGCCTTCGAAATGTCTTGGATGCCGCGCCTTGGATGCCGCGCCTTGGACCGCAGTGTTCGGATGCAGCCGGGGCGGCGCCGACTCAGTCCTTGGGATTGAGGGCTGCTTCGGCGGCGGCGGCGAAGCCGTTGAGGGAAATCGGCACCGCGATGCGCTTGTGGGCGCCGTCCACGAATTCCAGCCGGCCGGGGCCCTTGGCCGCCTTGAGGGCGGAAAGCTGATCGGCCTTCAGCTCCGCATCCGCGAAGCAGCCCCGCGGACAGGTGGAAAAGGCGGCAGCAATGCCGCTCTGCGCCTTCTCGTCGAGATAGAGCGTCGTGCCCGGCGGCAGGAATACCCCGGCCGGAAGCTGCACGATGAGGTGCACCGGCTGGTCCTTGGCCGGGCGGCCCACCACCACCTGCGCCAGGAGGCCCTGCTGGCCCTGGGCCTGGACACCCGTCACCGCCTCGCAGACGCGCGGGGCCTGGGGCTGTGGCACCACGCAACGCACCACCCAGTCGCCATAGGTGGCGGTGGTAGCCTGCGGGTTGCCGGCGTCGGCCGTAGCCGCAGGGGCAGCAGAAGCCGGCGCCGTCGCTGCGGGCTTCTTGGCCTGCGCGGCAGCGGGCGTGCCGGTGGCCTGGGCGAAGGCCGTACCGCAGCCCGTCACCAGGGGGAGGCTCAGCGCCGCCGCCAGGAGCGGGACCAGGACCGGGCGGCGACGGGATTCGGAAAGACGAACGGGAGAGGCCATCGAAGGAAACCTCGGATCAAGGCAGGATGACACGATGCGGTGCATCGGCGGAACGCGGGGACGTCACGGCTCCGGCGGGACATCCGACACCGCATCCATCGCCTGCGGTCACCGCGCCGAAATCGCCGCAGGTCCGCATCGAGGAGCACATGTCGAAACCGGCTTCGGTACCGCCGGGCGTGGTATCGACCGATTGATCGAGGCGAGCTAGCACGTTTAGGTTGTATTTTACACCTGCGCGCCGCTTTCCGCGACAGATCTTGGCCGCATCCGCCCGCGGACCGGACCTTCCGGGACAGACGGGGCGCCGTGAAGCCGCGTGAAGAAGCCGCAGGAACATGATTTCGGAAAATGGTTCTGGAACGTGGTGCGGACGACGGGACTCGAACCCGTACTCCCAGAGGGAGGCAGATTTTCGTACCACTTCGGCTTTCGCCGCCGCCCCTGGCGTTCGTGGTCTGGACTGTCCCTTCGCCATGGCCCCGTTTGCCTGTGGCAACGGGGCTTTAGGCGCCGCCCGTCCAGTCTCTACACCTTCCCCCGGCCGGGCACAGGTCTCGGCCGGCGGCTTGGCTCGGGATTGGCCTGGGGCCTTCGCCCGTTAGCGTTCCCCGACTTTGAGCGGTTCTACGCCGCGGATTTCCCCGCGGGCACTCCAATTGAAGTCTGCTGCGTCTACCGATTTCGCCACGTCCGCGTCGCCACCAGCCCCGGCACGATACGCCCACGCGCCCGCCGTGCCCACGCCCGCACCGATCAGGGCTGGGGATAAGCCGACACGTCCGCGGCGGCCAGGGACACCGATTCGCCGCAACCGCAGGAAGACACCTGATTCGGATTATTGAACACAAACTGCGCGGACATTTTGTCCACCTGAAAGTCCATCTCCGTTCCGAGCAGGAACATCAGCGCCTTGGAATCGATCACAACGCGCACCCCCTTGTCCTCGACGACGGTATCCAACGGCCCGATGTCATTGGTATACTCCATTGTATAGGACATGCCGGCGCAGCCGCCGCTGGCGACGCCGAGTCGGACCAGCTCTCCGGGCCGTTCGGCAATGGACAGAAGCTCCTTCAGACGCGTGGCGGCCGCGTCGGTGATGCGGAGTATCGGTGGACGTGAACGTGTGGCCCCCGGCGGCGGAGAAACGTCGCTCATGAAATTGCTCCAGTCCGCGTCCCTCGGCTGGGGACGCTGCTGTGCCCTTAAGTGGTGGCTGGGACCGGAGCCGGCAAGGCACCGGATCCCGCTCATTGGACCATAGGCCATCGTATGTCACCGCGCAGCGCGCGGCCGGATCGGCAACAGGGAGCCTGCGCTGCATTGTTTTGCCATCGACTGACCCATCATCGCCCGTTCCGATCGAGAGTTTGAGTTCGAGATGTTCATTCGCAGTCAAAACCTGGCCCTGACGATCGCCTATGTGGTCACCGCAGGCACTTGGCTGCTCGTTCCGGATGCGTTGCTCTCCCGCCTTATCGGACCGGACGTGGCGACGGCGATCAGCCCCTATCGCAATGCCCTTTTCGTCGCCTTCTCGGCGCCGCTGCTGCTGCTGATCCTGCGGCGCATCAACCGCGGTGGGGCGCGTGGCCGCAGGTTCACGCCCAGGCTCGTGCACGTCGCCATCGCCACGCTGGCTCTGAGCATCGCCGTGGTGGCCGGCATCGCCTATACCTACGACACCGCCTCGCGGCGCCTGCTCAATGACAACCGCCGCTATCTGTCCGGAGTGACAGAGGTACAGGGCCGCACATTGCTGCGGCAACGCGATCTGCGAACCACCGCCACCCAGGCGCTCGCCGCCCTTCCCGCGCTGTCCGCCGCCATCCGCGACCATGAGATCGGCCGCGCCGGCCCCGCCGAAGGCGAGGCGCGCACCCTGCTGCAACAGGCCACCGTCAGCTTCGACTTCTCCGCGTTCCAGGTCTTCGACGCCGGCGGACGGCGGATCCTCGGCACCGCGAAGGGCTGGGCCGCGCCACCGAATCTGCCCGACATCCTGCGCCAGGTGGTCGAGACGCGGCGCCCCGCGTTCGTGCCGCTCTGGGATGCCGGCAACGACGATATCCGCAGCGGCATTCTCGCCCCCATCGTCGATGCCGCCGACAAGACGGGCTCCGTCCAAGGCGTTCTGCTGGCGGAAACAGCGGCGTCGCAATTCATCTACCCGCTGTTGGCGGACACCTTGCGCGGCTCAAAGAGCGCCGACATCTTCTTCATCCGCCCCGCCGCCGATGGACGCTGGGTCATCACCTCGCCGCAGAGGGGCGACGGCGCGGCGCCCTTGCGGACCACCATCAACGCGCGCAGCTATGACTTCGCCGCCACGCCCAACGGCAGCCAGATGGGAATCGGAACCGACCACCTCGGCCGCCCGGTGCTCGCATTCCGGCGCCACCTGCCGGGCACGCCCGCCGATCTCGTCGCGAAGATCGATATCGACGAAGTGCTGGGCGATGCCCAGACCCTCGCCGGCTTGTCCGCGGCGGTGGCGGGGCTGTCCCTGGTGCTCGCGTTCGCCATCGGCTTTGCCGTCACCGAATCCGCCAAGCGGCGGGCGACGGCGCGCATCATGGCCCAGGCACGCGCGCTCGATCACGCGGAGATCCGCTTCCGCTCCACCTTCGAGCAGGCGGCCGTCGGCCTCGCCCATGTCGGCCTGGACGACACATTCCTCAACGTCAATCAGACCTTCTGCGACCTGCTCGGCTACACCAAGGCCGAGTTGTGGGGCCACCTTTACGGCGCGGTGCGCCGGCCCGACGAACGGGCCGACGACATTCGCCTGTGGCGTGCCCTGCTCACCGGCGAGGTGCCGAACGTGCAGACGGAACAGCGCCACACCCGCAAGGACGGCTCGGAAGTCTGGCTCGCCTGCACCACATCCCTCGCCCGGACCGCCAAGGGCACGCCGGACTACTTCATCGTCGTCGCCCAGGACATGTCGGAGTGCCGGGCACAGGAACTGGCCCTGCTCGAAAGCCAGGAGCGTTTCGAGCTCGCCGTGCGCAGCACCGAGCAGGGCGTCTGGGACTGGCGCCGCAGCGGGGCGGCGCTCTATCTCTCCACCCGCTGCCACGCGCTGCTGGGCTTGTCGCCCGATGCCCCGATCGACCTCGCCCGTCTGTGGTGCGACCTGCTGCATCCCGAGGATCGCCCCCTGTTCCGTCAGGCCTGGCACAGCCTGCGCAACGCTGGCCTTGACCTGCTCGAAGTGGATGTGCGCATCCGTCACGTCGACGGCTCCTATCACGACTTCCGGCTCCGCGGCTGGGCCAAGCGTGACCGGAACGGCATGGTCGAAAGGCTGGTCGGGATGCTCGCCGACGTGACTGAGAGCAAGCGCAGCGAACGCCATCTGCGCCTCACCGCGGCCGTCTTCGCCAACTCGAACGAGGGACTGGTAGTCACCGACCTCAGCGGAACCATCTCCACCGTCAACCCCGCATTCACCCGCATCACCGGCTATACGGAAACCGAAGTGGCGGGGCGAAACATGCATGTCATGCGGTCGGGCCGCCACGACGCGAGCTTCTATCACCAGATGTGGCGTGACATTCAGAAGAATGGCATCTGGCAAGGTGAGATCTGGAACCGGCGCAAGAATGGAGAAGTGTTTCTACAGCAGCTCGTCATCAGCACGGTGTATGACGCCGATGGCGCGCCCCAGAACTTCATCGGCGCCTTCCACGACATCACTGCGATCAGGCGGTCCGAGTTCGAGCTGGACCGCATCGCCCACTACGATCCGCTCACCGATCTGCCCAACCGGACCCTGCTTTCCTCCCTCCTCGACCATGCCGTAAACCGCCCCGGCGCCCGCTGCGCCGTGCTGTGCGTCGACCTCGATCGCTTCAAGACGGTGAACGAAAGCTACGGTCATGTGGCCGGTGACCAGGTGCTCCAGATGTCAGCCGCCCGCATGCGTAACGTCCTTGGCGGCAACGGCACCCTCGGCCGCTACGGGGCCGACGAATTCCTCGTCATCCTCGACGAGAGGAAGAGTCCCCAGGACGCAACCGCAACCGCAACCGCCATCATCACCGCGCTCGGCGCGCCCTATGTGTTTCCGGACGGCCATGAAGTCTATGTGGGCGCGAGCGTCGGCATCTCGCTTTACCCGGAGGATGCCGACACCGCCCAGAAGCTGGTGCAGCATGCCAATTCGGCCCTGTTCGAGGCCAAGAGCAACGGGCGCGGCAGCTACAGTTTCTATACCCAGGAGCTCACCCAAAGCGCCAAGTCCCGCATCGAGCTGGAGACCGAGCTGCGCCGCGCCTTGGCGCGCAAGGAGTTCGAGATCCATTATCAGCCGTGCGTGGAGCTGATGACGGGGCATATCCGGGGCGTCGAAGCCCTGGTGCGCTGGCGCAGCCCGACGCGCGGGCTGGTGCCACCCGACCGCTTCATCCCGTTTGCCGAAGAGACCGGCCTTATCGTCCCGCTGGGCGACTGGGTGCTGGAGGAAGCCTGCCGCCAAATGGCGGCCTGGCTCCGCGACGGCATCGTCTGCGACTATGTGGCCGTCAATCTCTCGCCCCGCCAATTCAGCCGCGAGGCCATCTGCGTCAAGGTCACCGAAGTGCTGCACCGGACCGGCCTGCCGCCCGAGCGGCTGGAGGTGGAGATCACCGAGGGCATGCTGTTCGAAGCGCGCGCGGCCGCCGAGCAGAAGTGCCAAGCCCTCTCCCAGATGGGGGTGCGCATCGCCCTGGATGATTTCGGCACCGGCTATTCCTCGCTCGGCTACCTGAAGCGCTTTCCGATCTCCAAGCTCAAGATCGACCGCAGCTTCATCCGCGATCTGCCACGCTCCGCGGCGGACGGCGAGATCACGGTCGCCATCATCGCCGTGGCGAAGGCCCTCGGCATGGAGGTGGTGGCCGAGGGCATCGAAACGAAAGAGCAATATGACTTCCTGCGGCGCCACGCGTGCGACCTCGGACAGGGCTTCCTGTTCAGCCGCCCGCTGATGGTGGCCGACATCGAGGCCCGTTTCCCCGACAAGCAGGTGGCATTGGAAGCACTGACCTCCCTGGAAACGGCCGCCACGTCGTGATGGCGGGCCCCATCGCGGCCACGGCCCCTTGCCGTAGCGGGGGGAGCGAGGGCGGGAGTGATCGAGACGCCCCCGCGAGCCGATGACGGCCCGCGGGCCACCACCAGTCAAGAAAACCTCATGGCCCGGCGGCCGGAACCCGAAGGCTCTGGGTTGCGGCGTGACGGCACGATCATGAACGCAGATCCCGCGCGGTTTCCCGCCGGGTCGATGACGCCCCAAGCGCGCGAAAGGGCGCCTCCGGGGCGCCCTTCATCCACGGCACAGGAGGAAGACCGCCCGCCGCCCCGTCGGCCGAAGCGCGGTGCGGCGGGCGCAGCGGCACGCATCGCGCTTCACGCCCATGAAGGCTTCACGCCCATGAAGACCCGTCTCCAGCACGCGCGGCGGCAGACGGCCGGCGCGGCGGCCTCACCACAGGTTCAAGGTGGCGCGCGCCTCGTCCGACATGCGGCCCTGGTCCCACGGCGGATCGAAGGTGATCTCCACCTTCGCGCCGGACACGCCGGGCACCGCCAGGATCGCGCTTTCCACCATGCCCGGCAGCTCGGCGGCGGCGGGGCAATTGGGGGTGGTCAGGGTCATCAGAATCGCAACCGCGCGATCGTCGGCGATGTCCACCTTGTAGATGAGGCCAAGCTCGTAGATGTCCACGGGAATCTCGGGATCGAACACCGTCTTCAGGCCATCCACAATCGCCTCGGTCAGGCGCGTCAGCTCATCCTGCGGGATGCTGGAATGGCTCTGCGGCAGGGCCCCGGTGTCCTGAGCGGTCTCGGGGGTGGCCTGGGGAGTGGCCTCGTGGGCCTGGGTCTCGGTCATGCGAACACATCCTGTGCCATGGGCCGGGCGCCGGAATGGCGGTTTTCCAAATGTGGGACCAGATGTCGAACTTTGGTGTAACGGCCTCGGGCACCACGGCCTTGGGAGTCAGGCACCGGGCGCCCGCCCCTGCCGCCGCACACCGAAACGTCGGCGTGCTGCACCGCAAGACCGGGAGCCGCCTTCCATATCAGCCCAAACGGCCGTGCATGCAACGCCTTCACACCGCCCGCGCCTTGTGGCCGCACCTGCGCCCGGCACCGCGCCTAGAGCGTTTTCGGTGGACTCCGGTTCACCGAAAACGCTCTAGCTCCTTATTTTATCGCAATTTCAGACGCAAAACCGCTGCACACTTTTGCTGAAACTGCTCTAGCCGCGGGCCGCGAGCCATGCCGCCATGCGGGCAACCAGCACCTCGCGCACGGCCGGATCGGCCACATGCTCCACCGCTTCCCCGACAAAGGCCTGGATCAACACCATCTCCGCCTCGCGCTGCGGCAGGCCCCGCGACATGAGATAGAATAGCATCTTGCCGTCGAGCGCGCCGACCGTGGCGCCGTGGCCGCATTGTACATCGTCGGCGAAGATTTCCAGCTCGGGCTTGTTGTCCATCTCCGCGTCGCCCGAGAGCAGCAGGGCCTGGCTCATCATGCGGCCATCGGTCTTCTGCGCATCCGGACGCACCAGGATCTTGCCCTGGAACACGCCGCGGGCGGCATCGGCCAGCACCGTTTTGAACAGCTCCCGGCTGTCGCACCCCCCCACGGCGTGGTCCACGAACAAGGTCACGTCCGCATGGCAGCGGCCGGCGAGCAGGCTTGCTCCGCGCACGCCCATATGGCTGCCGGGCCCGCCGAAGCGCCCACGCACGGTCAGCCGCGACAAGGCCGCGCCCAGGGTCAGCACGAACAGGTCGTAGCGCGCGGCGCGGCCCAGCTCGATCCCCAGCGTGCCGAGATGGGTCGCCGCCGCCCCTTCCGCCTGAACCCGCACATGGTCCAGCACCGCGCCGTCGCCCGCGAACACGTCCGCCACAGCGTCGTCGAGGTAAGGCACGCCGGCCGGCCCCTCGAAACTCTCGATGAGGGAGAGGGATGCCCCCTCCTCCACCACCACCAGGAGGCGCGTGAAAACGGATGTCCCGCCCGTGACCACCTGGGCCACCTGGATCGGCCGCTCCACCGTCACACCCGCCGCCACATGCAACACCACGCCCGATCCGAGCAGGGCGGTGTTGAGCGCCAGCGCGGCGTCGTACCGGTCCGGCGCCTCCGCCCCGAGCCGATCGAGCAACGGATGATCGGCGGCGATGGCATCGGCGAGGGACAGAAGGCTCACCCCCGGCGGCAGATCCGCCGGCAGCGGTCCCACTGTCCCATCGGTGAGGGTGACGCGCGCCGCGCGCGGAAAGGCGATCGCCTCGGCCGGCGCGGCATCGCCAGGGGCGCGCGGCGGAGCCGCCCGCAGCAAGGCCCTGAGATCCGTATAGTGCCACGCCTCGACCCGCCGGTGAGGCAGCCCGTTCCGGAGGAAGGCTGCGGCCGCGTCGCGGCGCAGCGCGCCGATGCGGCTGGAGCCGTCGGCCGGCGCCGCCGCCAGCATCGCGGCGAAGGCCTGTTCGGCGGCGGTGCGCACGGGGCGCGGATCGGCTTGCGGTTCTGTGGTCATGGCGGCGACCTCACGCGGCGTCCGCGCCATAGGCGGCATAGCCGGTCTCCTCCAGCTCCAGCGCCAGTTCCTTGCCGCCCGTGCGCACGATGCGGCCCTGGTGCATCACATGAATCACGTCCGGCACGATATGGTCGAGCAGGCGCTGGTAATGGGTGATGACCAGCATGGAGCGCTCAGGCGAGCGCAGCGCGTTCACGCCCTCCGACACCACCTTCAGCGCGTCGA
Organism: Xanthobacter agilis; assembly: GCF_021730435.1. GTDB lineage: Bacteria > Pseudomonadota > Alphaproteobacteria > Rhizobiales > Xanthobacteraceae > Xanthobacter > Xanthobacter agilis. The sequence goes on along the minus strand of NZ_JABWGX010000005.1, from coordinate 169,741 downwards.
TGTCGAGCCCGGAATCCGCTTCGTCGAGAATGCACAGCTTGGGCTCCAGCAGCGCCATCTGGAGCACCTCGTTGCGCTTCTTCTCGCCACCGGAGAAGCCGACATTGACCCCGCGCCGCAGCATCTCCTGGGAGATCCCGAGCGGCGGTGCCTTCTCCTTGATGAGGCGCAGGAAGTCCGGGGTGGAGATCTCGGCCTCGCCACGGGTGCGCCGCTGGGCGTTGAGGGCGGCCCGCAGGAAGGTCATGTTGGCGACGCCGGGCACCTCGACCGGGTATTGGAACGCGAGGAACACCCCGGCCGCCGCCCGCTCGCTCGCCGTCAGCGCCAGCAGATCGCGACCGTCGAACATGACCGAGCCCGCCGTCACCTCGTAATCTTCCTTGCCCGAAAGCACATAGGACAAGGTGGACTTGCCGGAGCCGTTGGGACCCATGATGGCGTGCACCTCGCCCGCGGGCACGGTGAGGTTGAGCCCCTTGATGATTTCCTTGTCGCCGATGCGGGCGTGCAGGTTTCTGATGTCGAGCATGTCTCAAAGTCCTTGATGCCGTTTTCACGCGGGGGGCGCCCTGGCGCCATCGCTTCCGCGGTCCGCCGCCCGCTCCGGGCGGCAACATGGGTTGGGACCTAGGCTCCGGCGGTCAGCCCACCGAGCCTTCGAGGCTGACCGCGATCAGCTTCTGCGCCTCCACGGCGAACTCCATGGGCAGGTGCTGGAGCACGTCGCGCACGAAGCCGTTCACGATGAGCGCCACCGCCTCCTCTTGGGACAGCCCGCGCTGGAGGCAATAAAAGAGCTGGTCCTCGGAGATCTTGGAGGTGGTCGCCTCGTGCTCGAACATGGCGGAGGCGTTCCTCGCCTCCATGTAGGGCACGGTGTGCGCGCCGCAGGTGTCACCGATGAGCAGCGAATCGCAATTGGTGAAGTTGCGGGCGCCGGTCGCCTTCTTGTGCGCCGAGACGAGGCCGCGATAGGTGTTGTTGGAGCGGCCCGCCGAAATGCCCTTGGAGATGATGCGGCTCGACGTGTTCTTGCCCAGGTGCACCATCTTGGTGCCCGAATCCACCTGCTGGTGACCGTTCGAGATGGCGATGGAATAGAACTCGCCGCTGGAATTGTCGCCGCGCAGAATGCAGCTCGGGTATTTCCAGGTGATGGCCGATCCGGTCTCCACCTGGGTCCAGGAGATCTTGGAATTGTCGCCCCGGCAATCGCCGCGCTTGGTCACGAAATTGTAGATGCCGCCCTTGCCGTCCTTGTCGCCGGGATACCAGTTCTGGACGGTGGAATATTTGATCTCCGCGTCCTTCATGGCCACCAGCTCGACCACGGCGGCGTGAAGCTGGTTTTCGTCGCGCTGGGGGGCGGTGCAGCCTTCCAGATAGCTCACATAGGACCCTTCATCGGCGATGATGAGGGTGCGCTCGAACTGGCCGGTGTTCTTCTCGTTGATGCGGAAGTAAGTGGACAGCTCCATGGGACAGCGCACGCCCGGCGGGATGTAGACGAACGAGCCGTCGGAGAACACCGCCGCGTTGAGGGTCGCATAGAAATTGTCGGATACCGGAACCACGGAACCGAGATATTTGCGCACCAGCTCGGGATGCTCGCGAATGGCTTCCGAGATGGCGCAGAAGATGACGCCCGCCTTGGCCAGCTCGGCCTTGAAGGTGGTGGCCACCGAGACGCTGTCGAACACCGCGTCCACCGCCACCTTGGGCCGATCGGTGTTCTCGATGCCCAGCAGCGCATCGCGCTCGCGCAAGGGGATGCCGAGCTTTGCGTAGGTCTTGAGGATTTCCGGGTCGATCTCGTCGATGGACTTGGGCGCCGCCTTGGGGCGCGCGAAATAATAATAGGCCTGGAAGTCGATCTTCGGATAGCTCACCCGCGCCCAGGTCGGCTCACGCATGGTCAGCCAGCGGCGATAGGCGTCGAGCCGCATTTCCAGCATCCACTCCGGCTCGTTCTTCTGAGCCGAGATATAGCGGACGATCTCCTCGGACAGACCCTTGGGCGCCTTTTCGCTCTCGATGTCAGTCACGAACCCGTATTTGTACTGATCCACATCGATCGCGCGCACCTGCGCGACGGTCTCCTGGACGGCAGACATTTCACGTCTCCTCTCCCGCGCGGGGTCAAGGCCCGCGGGTCAAGTTCATCCCGTTGATCCGGTCCGCGACCGGCGGTCCACGGGTCCTCTTCAGGCCGCCTGCGGCGAGCGGCCTCTCACCTGCGGCACGACCTTTTGCAAGGCCTCCACCGCCCTGTCCACATCCGCCTCGCGGCTCGACCAGCCGAGCGAGAGGCGGATCGCGCCCGCCGCCCGCTCCGCGTCGAGCCCCATGGCCTGGAGCACATGGGAGGGGCCAACCTTGCCCGACGAGCAGGCCGAACCGGCACTCACGCTTATGTGGGCGAGATCGAGGGCAATCACCAGTGTTTCCGCGCGCAATCCGGAAAAAGCGATAAGCGAGGTATTGGGCAGCCGGTCCACCGCCGCCCCGATCACCGAGGCGCCGGGGATGCGGGCGAGCACCTCGTCCTCCAGCCGGTCCCGCGCCGCCAGCAGGCGGGCGCCCTCGGCCTGATCGCGGACCACCGCAGCGGCGGCGCCGAAGCCGGCGATGGCGGCCACGTTCTCCGTGCCGGCGCGCCGGTTGCGCTCCTGCCCGCCGCCGGCCACCAGCGGCGCCACCCGGAAGTCGGGCCGCGCCGCCACCAGGGCGCCCGCCCCCTGCGGCCCGCCGATCTTGTGGGCCGACACGGCGAGCAGATCGATGTCGAGCTCGCCCATGTGCAGCGGCATCCGCCCGGCCGCCTGCACCGCATCGCAGAACACCACGCCGTCATAAGCGTGCACCAGCCGCGCCGCCTGGGCCAGCGGCTGCAACACGCCGGTCTCGTTATTGGCCGCCATCAGCGCCACCATGGCCCGCCGGCCGGCGTCGCGATGATGGCGCAAGCGCGCTTCGAGCGCATCGAGATCGAGGCGACCGGCGACATCCACAGCGACCCGCTCCACCGTCGGGAAGCGATGCCCCTTGAGCACCGCCGGATGCTCGACCGCGCTCGCCAGCAGCACGTCGCAGGGGCGCGGGCGGCCGTCGATCTCGACCTCCGGATGGAGCGCCAGCGCCACCGCCTCAGTGGCGCCGGAGGTGAAAACCACCCCCCGCGGCACCCCGCCCACCAGCGCCGCGACCGCGCCGCGCGCCGCTTCCAGCACCGCGCGGGCGGCGCGGCCCTCCCGGTGCACGGACGAGGCATTGCCCGGCGCGTCGAGCACCGCGAGCACCGCCGCGCGGGCCTCCGGCCGCAGCGGACTGGTGGCGTTGTGATCGAGATACACCCGATCCGCCGTCGCTCCATCGGCGCCACCGCCCGTCACCGCCTGCCGCTGCTCACTCATCCCGGCCTCAATCCACGCTGCATCCGGCGGGCGCATGATCCACCCGCAGGCTTGCAATTGCCAGCAATCTCGGTCATAGGTCAAATTCCAACCGTTCCTGCCCTGCGTCATGCTTTGAAGCGTCGCCTTACCGCGGCGCCGCGCGGAGCGGAACACATTAGAATGATTGAAAATGATGGGTTGACCCCGTCATGAAGTCAAGGCTCTCAACGCACGGGTCCGGTTTCATCAAGGATCGCGACCGATGCGGCAGCGCCGTTTCGTCAGAATTCCCACAGGCAACGCCGGCAGGACGCCACACGGTCCCTCCGGCTGCGCCCTCTGAGACCGGCCCGCGGACCACACCCACGCGGACCGACCCTTGAGAGATCGCCACCTAAGAGGTTGCGGACGTCCATGCCAGAAGTCATCTTCCCCGGCGAAAAGGGGCGCCTCGAAGGCCGCTACCAGCCCGCCAAGACCCGCAATGCCCCCATCGCGATCATTCTTCATCCCCATCCGCAATTCGGCGGAACGATGAACAATCCGGTGGTCTACAACCTTTATTACCAGTTCGCGAACCGGGGCTTCTCGGTGTTGCGCTTCAACTTCCGTGGCGTCGGCCGGTCCCAGGGCTCGTTCGACCACGGCCAGGGCGAATTGTCGGATGCCGCCGCCGCCCTCGACTGGGCGCAGTCGGTGAACCCGGACGCACGCGCCTGCTGGATCGCCGGCTTCTCCTTCGGCGCCTGGATCGGCATGCAGCTGCTGATGCGCCGGCCGGAAGTGGAGGGCTTCATCTCCATCGCCGCCCCGGCCAATCTCTACGACTTCTCGTTCCTGGCCCCCTGCCCCTCCTCCGGCCTGTTCGTGCATGGCGACAAGGATGCGGTGGTGCCCACCACCGCGGTGCAGACCCTGGTGGAGAAGCTGAAGACCCAGAAGGGCATCGTCATCGAGCAACAGGTGGTGCCCGGCGCCAATCACTTCTTCGACGGCAAGACCGAGGAACTGATGGGCGTGGTGGGCACCTATCTCGACAAGCGCCTGCCCGGCACCCGCAGCGACAGCGCCGCCTGACCGGCGGCGGATCTGGACCGTGAGACCAAGGGGCCGCCCGGTGCGGCCCCTTTTCCGTTCAGGTCTCCACGATACCCGTGGTGTCGCCGGACGCCGTCGAATCCGGGCGGCCGTGGGGCTTCGCCAGATACTCGCCGGATCGCATCTCGTGCAGGCGCGACACGGTGCGCGCGAACTCGAACGCCTCCGTGCCCTCGCTGGCCACATACAGGCCTTCCGGGGGCGCCGCCGCCGAGGCGAGCAGCTTCACATTGGCATCGTAAAGGGTGTCGATGAGCGAGATGAAGCGCTTGGCCTCATTGCGCTGATCCGGCCCCATGATGGGGATGTGTTCCAACACCAGGGTATGGAACATACGCGCCAGGCTCAGATAGTCCGGGTTCGGCCCGAGCGGCGCCTCGCACAGATTGGCGAAGGAGAAGCGCGCCGCCCCCTGCGCCATGGCCGGCACCACCAGATGCCGCCCCTTCAGCTCGATCGCGCCCGGCACCCCGCCCGACGGCCCCGCGAGCCGCGTCCAGGCGGCATTGATGACCGCGTCCGCGTCCGGCCCCAGGGGCGTGTACCAGGTGGACAGGCCCTCCAGCTTCTCCATGCGGTAATCGGTGCGCGATTCGAGGGAAAGCACCGCCATGCGCTGCTCGATCATGCCGATGAAGGGCAGGAACAGGGCCCGGTTGAGCCCGCCGGCATAGAGGTTCTTCGGCGCCACGTTGGAGGTGGCCACCACCACCACGCCATCGGCGAACAGCTTCTCGAACAGACGGCCCAGGATCATGGCGTCGGCGATGTCGGTGACATGGAACTCGTCGAAGCACAGCACCTTGGCCTGTTCGGCCAGCGCCGCCGCCACCGGGGTGATGGGATCGGCGCCCTTGCGCTCGCCAGTCTTCTGCGCCTGGCGCTCCTTGAAGATGCGCTCATGCACATCGCCCATGAAGGCATGGAAATGGGCGCGGCGCTTGCCCTTGGGCGGCAGGGCCTCGAAGAAGAGGTCCATCAGCATGCTCTTGCCGCGACCCACCTCGCCATAGATGTAGAGGCCCCTGGGGGCGGACACCGGCGCCCGGCGCTGGAACAGCCAGCCGAGAGAGGAAGACTTCTGCGCCAGCGCCTTCTGGCGCAGCTCCAGCTCCAGCCGGGCGAATTGCTTCACCACCTCCGCCTGAGCCGGGTCGGCCTCGATGTCGCCGGCGGCGAGCCGCGCCGCATAAAGCTCCGCCACCCGCGCCGTCGTTTCAGTTACCATGGAACGTCCCCGTGCGCCCGGCGATGCCGGGGCCTCTTTTCACCGCGTTTTTAGGGGAAGGTGGCCGGATGCCCCCTCCGTTGGCGCCTGCTTTAGAGCATTTCCCCGCGACCTGGATACCGGGTGAGGGGAAGAAACCGCCCCGTCCGGAGCGATTCCAGACGCGCGCGGCCGCTCAGGCGGCGCGTGGCGGCAGCGGATGGCCGGGCATCAGGTCATAAGGGTGCACCCAGCCGGGCAGCGCGGCGATGCGCGCGGCCCAGCGTTCGAGATGGGGAAATTGCGCCAGCTCGACCCCCGCCCGCTCGGGATAGAAGACGTAGCCGGCCAGCGACACGTCGGCATAGGTGGGCATCGCCCCCACCAGAAAATCACTGCGCGCCAGATGCGCATCGACGATGCCGTAAGCGGACATCGCCCGCAGCCGCAGAAACGCGGTGACGTCGCCTTCGCTTTGCCCGGAGAGCGCCACCATGAAGCGCAGGGTGGCGAAATAGCTCGTGAACTTGTGGTTATCGAACAGGATCCAGCGCAATGCCTCGCGCCGCTCGGCCTCGGTGTCGGGCAGGAAGCGGCCGGTCTTGTGGGCGAGATAGTCGAGAATCACGCCCGATTGGGACAGCCTGAGGTCGCCGTCCACCAGCACCGGCACCTCGCCCATCTCGTTCACCTCGGCGCGGAAGGCGGCGGTGCGGGTCTCGCCGTTGAAGAAGTCCACAAACACGGGCTCCCACGGCACATCGCACACCTGCAGCATCAGCGCCGCGCGATAAGCGTTGCCGGACTGGGCGAAACAATAAAGCTTCATCGGCTGCACGGAACAGGCTCCTTCCCAAGCGGACCGACTTTACCCCCTCTGGCGACGGGCCGCACTGGACAGCATGGCCAAACCCATGAAATTTGAGCCGCCGACCCGTCGCACGCCGGAGACCACGTGAGCGCGAAAAGTGAAGTGAGCCTCGGCCCACAAGGCCGCGCCCCCACCCCGCCGGCGTTCCATCGGCGGCCCCTGCTGGCCCGGATCGGTATCTGGCTCGCCGATCACGACCCCGGCGGCATCGACAGCACGCGCGCATTGCACCTCGGTATCGCGCTGGTCATCCTGATCCTGACCGGCGCGGCCACGGCACAGATGTTCGCGCCCGGCATGATCCTCACCTTCCCGCTGATGGCCGGCACCGCCGCCCTCACCCTGGTCTCCTTCACCCCCGCGGCCAGCCGCCGCACCGAGGCGAGGTCCATGGCGCGGCTGTTCCTGGTCTCGGCCGCCTTCCTCGTCCTGCTGGCGCTGGTGGGGCCGGGCGAGGGCCCCGACAACGCGTTGCTGCAGAAGCTGCTGCTGGTGCCGCTGTCGGCCTGTGCCCTGATCCTGCGGCGCTACGGCATGAGCGGGCAATTCCTCGGCCTCGCCTTGATCGTGGTGGCGACGGTGGGCACCATCGTGGCCCCCACCCGCGCGCAAGCGGCGATGCTGCTCCTGGCCTTCTGCCAGGGATCGGCGGTGGTGGCGGCGCTGCGCCTGTCGCCGTGGCGGCCATCCGCGGTCGCGGCCTATGTCCAGTCCACCATCGACGTGCAGGCGGCGGTGGCCGCCTATCTGCGCGAGATGTCCGAGGCGGTGCGCAGCGGCACCCCGTTCACCGATGATGCCGCGCGCACCATCGAGCGCCTGCGGGCGCGGGTCTGGAATGCCCTGGGCAACGCCCTCGCGGAAGACCCCGGCGCCCGCTCCGATTTCGAGGCGCTGCGCGCGCGATTCTACCGGCTGCGGGTGGCCGTGCAGTTGCTGGCCGGCTGCATTCCCAAATCCACCCCCGACGGCCCCGACTGGCGCAGCCCGTTCGCCGCCGCCTGCGATCACATCGCCCGCCGGCTCGAAGCCATCGACGTGCGCGACGTGCATTCGGAAGAGCACTTCGAACGCGCCCTGCGCCTGCTGCGGGAGCAGGCCTTCGCCCCGGAACTGCCGCCCGCCGACCGGTTCGCGCTGATGCGCGCGCTCACCGCCTTCGATCGGCTCACCCTCGTGGTCAACGGCATCGAAACCGCGGAGACCCAGCCCTTCCCGCCGCCCCACCCGCCGGCCGACGAGCCCCCGCCGGCCCCGAAGCCCATCCCCCTGTTGGAGCGGGCGGCCGATGGCAGCCGACGGCTCTCGGCCCCGCTCAAGGTGGCGTGTCAGGGGTTGGTGGCCACCGGCATCACCACGGCGCTCGATGTGGGCCTGCACCTCAGCCACGCCTATTGGGCGACCATGACGGTGATGTTCGTCATCGGCAACAGCGTGGGCGAAACCTATGTCCGGGTCCGCTACCGCGTGGTGGGCACCCTCATCGGCGTGATCGCGGGCATCGTGGTGTTCCTGATCGTGGGCGACACGGTGTGGCTGCTCGCGCTGTTGTGCATGGTGGCGCAGGTGATCTCCCTCATCACCGCGAGGGACCGCTATGACGTCGCCTCGGCGGCGATGGGCTTCTATGTGGTTCTGGGGCTCCACATCCTCGACGGTCTTGGCACCAGCGGCATGCTGGCGCGCATCTATGAAACCGCCATCGGCGCCCTGGTGGCGCTCGCCGTCTCCTATGTGGTGCTGCCGGTCTACGTCATCGACCAGTTCCGCCCCGAGGTGCTGGGCATATTGAGGCGTTGCCGCGACGCACTGGCCTCCTGGTGGCCCCATCCGGGCCAGGCCACGTCGGCGGCGCCCCAGGCTCTCGCGGTCCGTCAATTGGGGACCCGGCTGCCCCAGCTCGACGCCGAGCAGGCGTTCCGCCATTCCGCCGGCGACGCCGCCAACGTGGTTTCCACCCTTGACGTGCTGACGACCTATCTCGCCCTCATCGAGGACATTTCCGCCCGTCTGAACGGCATGGCCTGCGCGCCCGAGATGGTGGCGGTGGTGGAGGCGGCGCGCTCGCGCAGCCTCACCGCCTTCGCCGTCGTGCTGGGCGAGGGCGGCGCCGGCGGGCTGGCGGCGGCGGCACCGGCGGTGGAGGCCGCCGTATCCACCGCCCTCAAGCTGGCCGATGATCCCAAGGTGAAGGAGATTCTGCCGCTGGTTGCTGACTACCTTGCATATTCTGACGCCCTGCTGCGCCCCCTGCGCGAATTGCGCGCCGCCATCACGGACGAGACCCCCTGGCAGAAGGAACGCACCCTCGCCGCCAGCCAGGAGCCCATGCGGGCCACCTGACGCCACGCGCCCTACGCCCCGCTGAACGCTCGGAAATGCTTGGACAGCTTGAGGCCCTGCCCCTGGTAATGGGAGCGCATGTCGGCGCCGTAGAGGGTGCCGGGGCGGGCCGCCATCCGCTCATAGACGAGGCGGCCGACGGTCTGGCCGTCCTCCAGGATGAACGGCACCTCGCGCGAGCGCACCTCCAGCACCGCGCGGGCGCCCCGCCCGCCGGCGGCGGCGCTGCCGAAGCCGGGATCGAAGAAGCCCGCGTAATGGACCCGGAACTCGCCCACCAGCGGATCGAACGGCACCATCTCCGCCGCATAATCGGGCGGCACATGCACCGCCTCGCGGGAAGCGAGGATATAGAAGGCATCGGGATCGAGCACCAGCGACCGCCCGTCCCCGCGCAGGCGGATCGGCTCCCAGAAGTCCTCCACGTCGAGCACGCCCGACTGGTCCACATCGATGACGCCGGTGTGCTTCTTGGCGCGGAACCCCTGGAGCCCGCCGAGCGCATCCCCCGAAAGGTCCACTCCGAGGGCGATGCCGCCCGCCGCCACATCGGGATGAGCCGCATCCACCAGGCAGTCGCTGGCCTGGAGGCTCAGCAATTCCAGGTCGGACAGCCGCGCCACCCCGCGCCGGAACCGCACCTGCGACAGGCGCGAGCCGGTGCGCACCAGGATCGGGAAGGTGCGCGGTGACACTTCGAGATAGAGCGGCCCGTGGTACCCCACCGGAATGGTGTCGAACGCCCGCGCCCCGTCGGTGATGACGCGCACGAACACGTCGAGCCGGCCGGTGGACGACTTGGGATTGGCGGCGGCGGCGAGATCCGCCGGCAGCTTCATCCGCTCGAACAATTCCACCAGATAGACGCAGCCCGTCTCCAGCACCGCGCCATGGGTCAGGTCGAGCTTGTGCAGCGCCAAGGCGTCGAGCCGCTCCTTCACGCTCGCGCCCGCTCCGGGCAGGAAGCTCGCCCGCACCCGCCAGGCGCTGCGGCCCAGCCGCAGATCCAGGCTCGCCGGCTGGATCTGATCGGAATCGAGCGCATGCCGGCAACTGATGGCGCCCTTGGCCTTCAGCTCCGAAATGGCCTCTGCGGGAAGGATCCCCGGCTTCAATACCTCGGCCACGCGCATCCCCACATCCGCTTCGCCATCCGTCACGTTCGATTTAACGAACGAATTCCTTGACGCCAAGGGGACGGCGGCATTACTGATCCCACTCGTGGTCAATTTGAGCCGGCCGGCTTGCAGCCACGTTAAAACGCACTTGCTAAAAGGCCGGGGATGAGCGGATCAACGCCGCGCATGTGCCGCGAAACGCGCGGACATGCAAGGGCGTCATGCGCGTCAGCCCCTCGGCCGTGGAGACTGCCATGTCATCGGCGTCCGAAACGCGCACCCCCCGCCCCACCGCCTTCACGCCCCGGGACCCGCAAACCCTGCATCCCGAGACGCGCCTCGTGCACGCCGGCACCACCCGTTCGCCGTTCGGCGAAACGTCGGAGGCGCTGTTCCTCACCCAGGGCTTTGTCTATGACAGCGCCGCCGCGTGCGAGGCGCGCTTCAAGGGCGAGGATCCCGGCTTCGTCTATTCGCGCTACGCCAACCCCACCACCGCCATGTTCGAGGAACGCATGGCGCTGATCGAGGGGGCGGAGGTCGCCCGCGCCACCGCCTCCGGCATGGCGGCGGTGAACGCCGCGCTGCTGTGCCAGGTGAAGGCCGGCGACCATGTGCTGGCCGCCCGCGCCCTGTTCGGCTCCAGCCGCTGGATCCTCGAGGAACTGCTGCCGCGGTTCGGGGTGGACGTGACCCTGGTGGACGGCAGCGACCTTGGCGCCTGGGAACAGGCCATCCGCCCCAACACCCGCGTCTGTCTGCTGGAGAGCCCCACCAACCCGACCCTGGACATCATCGACATCGCAGCGGTGGCGAAGATCGCCCATTCGGTGGGCGCGTGCCTGGTGGTGGACAATGTGTTCGCAACGCCCCTGCTCCAGCACCCGCTGGCGCTCGGCGCCGATGTGGTGGTCTATTCCACCACCAAGCATGTGGATGGGCAGGGCCGCTGCCTGGGTGGCATGGTGCTCTGCTCCCGCCAGTTCCTCGACGACCACCTGCAGGTGTTCCTGCGCCAGACCGGGCCTTCCATCTCCCCCTTCAATGCCTGGGTGATGCTGAAGGGGCTCGAAACCCTCGCGTTGCGGGTGGACCGCATGCAGGCGAGCGCGGCCCGCCTCGCCGATGTGCTGGCGGGCGCGAAGGGCGTCGCGAAAGTGCTCTATCCCTTCCGCGCTGACCATCCGCAGGCCGCCCTGGCGCGCCGGCAGATGAGCGGCGGCGGCACCCTCATCACCCTGGTGGTGGACGGCGGGAAAGAGGGCGCCTTCCGCTTCATGGATGCGCTGCGGGTGATCCGCATCTCCAACAATCTCGGCGATGCGAAAAGCCTCATCACGCACCCGGCCACCACCACCCACCAGCGGTTCACGCCCGAAGCGCGGGCCGAAATGGGCATCAGCGACGGCCTGCTGCGCCTGTCGGTGGGGTTGGAGCACCCCGACGACCTGGAAGCCGACCTCGCGCAGGCGCTCGCGGCGATCTGAGGCGCGGACGACAGGCCACCGTCGCGCGCCCCTGGCGTCGCGGCGGCGGATACCGGGCGTCCCGGCCGGGGCCAGTACCGCGAGGGCATCACAGCGCGGGCCCGTCAGAGCGCCACGCCTCAGGCCATCCCCATCTTCGCCAGATAGCCCTCGATCAGCGGCACGTCGGAGGGATTGTTCAGTTCCCAGAAGGCGGCGCCGCGCCCGTCCACTTCCACCGCGGCAATCGGCAGGCCGTGCTCCAGGAAGCGCAATTGCTCCAGCCCCTCAAGGGCTTCGAGCACGCCCTGCGCCATCCCAGCATAGGCATCGAGCGCCGGCCGGCGGTAGGCATAAAGCCCCACATGGTGGAACACCGGCACCACCCCATCCACCGTGGCCTTGCCATTGGTGAAGGGGATTACTTCCTTCGAGAAATACAGGGCATTGCCGGCGCGGTCGAACACCACGGTGGTCGCCCCAACCCGCCCGGCCCGGCGATCGGCCAGGAAATGGTCCAGGGATTCCGCGTCGCAACGCAGAACCGGCGTCGCCACCTGCCGGCCCGGCACATCGCGCATGGCCTGCACCAGGGCGGTCACGAAATGGGGCGGGGTCAGCGGCGCGTCGCCCTGGAGGTTGACGATGATCTCGGCGGTGATGCCGGCGCGGGCCACCGCCTGCGCCACCCGTTCCGTACCGTTGCGGCAGGCGGCGTCGGTCATGATGACCGGCGTTTCGAGACGTTCCGCCTCGGCGGCGATCCGCGCATCGTCGGTGGCCACATAGACCGCCGCGCCATCGGCGCCGGCGCGGGCCGCGAGAATCGAGCGCTCCACCAGGGTCCGCGCCACGCCGGTCGCGCCCTTGAGCGTCGCCAGCGGCTTTCCGGGATAGCGGGTCGACGCGTATCGCGCCGGAATGATGATGGCGACGTCACTCATGGTGCACCTGTTTGCGGAAATGCGGGCCGAGCCGCCAGCCAGGCGTCCGCCCCCTGAGCCGAGCGTCCGGCCGAATCAGCGGCGAGCCGGGGCCAGAATCAGAAGGCGGCGGCCAACGACCGGTCCTTGGCGATCCGGTCCAGGGCCGTCAGGTCCCGCAGCAGCGGGGCGATCCACTCGAGCGGCAGCATGTTGGGACCATCCGAGGGGGCATGGTCGGGATCGTCATGGGCCTCGGCGAACACGGCGGCGACCCCCACCGCCACCGCCGCGCGGGCGAGGGCCGGTGCGAAATCGCGCTTGCCGCCGGACGACCCGCCCCGCCCACCGGGCTCCTGGACCGAATGGGTCGCATCGAAGACGATGGGATAGCCGGTCTCGGCCATGATCGGCAGACCGCGAAAATCACTCACCAGCGTGTTGTAGCCGAACGAGGTGCCGCGATCGCACAACAGAATGCGCTCGTTGCCGGTGGAGGCGATCTTGTCCGCCACGTTGGCCATGTCCCAGGGGGCCAGGAACTGGCCCTTCTTCACATTCACCACCGCGCCGGTCTCGCCGGCCGCCAGCAGCAGATCGGTCTGGCGGCACAGGAAGGCGGGGATCTGGATGATGTCCACCACCTTGCCGGCGATCCGCGCCTGCTCGATGTCGTGGATGTCGGTCAGCACCGGACAGCCGAACTCCGACCGGACCTCGGTCAGGATCTTCAGGCCCTCGTCGAGGCCGATGCCACGGCGGCCCTTCAGCGAGGTCCGATTCGCCTTGTCATAGGACGACTTGAAGATGAAGGGCACGCCCGCCTTCTCGGCCTCGGCCTTCAGGAACGCGGCGATGCGGAAGGCATGGTCCCGGCTTTCGATCTGACACGGGCCGGAAATGAAGACCAACGGGCGGTCGTTGCCGAACGTCACATTGCCCGCCGCCACATGCTTCACCGCGTTGCTCATTCTGCCCCCATCCGTCGCCGCGCCGCGCGCGCAGCCATCTTTTGCCGTTCACGGTCCGGCGCGGCGCGCGAACCATGCGCCAGGCGCGCCGGACGCTCAAGCCCGGTCGCACACGCCGAACCCACGCGAGCACCGCCCCCGCAAGCCGCCATCGTGTTGAAGCTAAAAACCAAACCGAGAGCAATGCTCAATCGGTGTCTCCCCTGGAGAGGACTGGTGGAGCCAGGCGGAATCGAACCGCCGACCTCTTGAATGCCATTCAAGCGCTCTCCCAACTGAGCTATGGCCCCCAGGGGAGGCGCGTAATTGCCATAGGCATTTGCCGATAGCAACCCACCCGGAGACCGAAATCGACAAAAAGAGAGGGAAATCGCCCGCGGGGCGTTCAGCCTGTGGATAGCCGGCACCGGACGCGCATCCGCGCTCGCCAGGACCGCCCGGGGCCGCCGACACGCGACCCTGACACACCCGAGCGAATGCCTTGAGCGGAAAGGGGAAAGACGCAAAGCCGAAAGGATCTCGAGACCCTGCATCAGCCCCGTCAACGGGATTTGGAAAGTTCAGGTGATGAATTTGGTGGAGCCAGGCGGAATCGAACCGCCGACCTCTTGAATGCCATTCAAGCGCTCTCCCAACTGAGCTATGGCCCCACCGAGCCGCGGGTGCGCATGGGAAGCATGCCTAAACCCGAAGGTTCTGCCTCTTCCTCATGTGCCGGGAAGCCCGCGGCGGGAGCCCGGCGACTCATGTCCGCCGGGCGAGAGCGGCCTTTAAGCACAGGCCGCGATCGACTTCAAGCCTCTTCGTCGTCCTCGTGACCTTCGCCAATGAGGCCAGTCACGTCGTCGCCGTCGTCCTCGTCTTCCTCAAGGAAGGCGTCTTCGTCGCCAGTCTCGATATCGTCGTCGATATCCACATCAGCGCTCGCCGCGCCCGCCTTGGCGGGGGTGGCGGCCTCCTCGTCGGCCTCCTCCAGGCTGATCACCTCGGCGGCGGGTTCCTCGCCGTCGTGATCGTCGGTGCCCACTTCCTCGGTCCGGCTGACACCGCGGGCTGTGGGCTCGAAATAGGACCTCGGATAGGATTCGCCCGTAAACGGAGAAACCACCGGGTCCTTGTTCAGGTCGTAGAATTTGCGCCCCGTAACAGGACAGATGCGCTTGGTGCCGAGTTCAGGCTTCGCCACGGCAAAGTTCCTCGGTAGGGCTGTAACAGAGCGTGCTCCATTGGCGCCTCGCACGATTGGTGTCAAGGCTCAATGTTGCGGAATCGGCGTGTTCCAACAGTGCTGTCGGCGCGTGGCACTGTGGGAAGGGCTGTGTTAAACGACCGGCGCACCCCATGAGACGAACGTGGCGTGGCGCCGCATGGCTGGCCGCGCGACGCCCGCCCGAGGCCCGACCCATCATGTCCAGCCCCTCCGCCCCCCCGTCGTCGCCGGTAGCCGGCATCCACGCCAGCGCACCGGCCCAGCCCGTCACCGCGCGCCGTTCCGACGCCCTCCATGGCACGGTCCGCGTTCCCGGTGACAAGTCCGTGTCCCACCGCGCCCTCATCTTCGGCCTGTTCGCGGACGGCCGCACCCACATCACCGGCCTGCTGGAGGGCGAGGACGTGCTCAACACCGCCGCCGCCTGCCGTGCCCTGGGCGCGCGCGCAGAGCGGCTGGGCGCCGGCGAATGGGTGGTGGACGGGGTGGGCGCGCGCGGCCTCGTCTCGCCCGCCGCCCCGCTGGATTTCGGCAATTCCGGCACCGGCGTCCGGCTCATGATGGGGGCCGTGGCGGGCCAGGACATCACCGCCACCTTCGATGGCGACGCCAGCCTGCGCCGCCGGCCCATGAAGCGCGTGCTCGATCCCCTCACCCTGATGGGCGTGGAGGTGACGGCGCAAAGCGAGGGCGGGCGCCTGCCGCTGACCCTGAAGGGCAGCGACCATCTCGCTGCCGTGACCTACGAGACCCCGGTGCCGTCGGCCCAGGTGAAATCGGCGGTGCTGCTGGCCGGGCTCGGCGCCACCGGTGAAACCGTGGTGGTGGAGCGCGAGGCGACCCGCGATCACACCGAGCGCATGCTGGCCCATTTCGGCGCCGATGTGCGCGTGGAGCCGTTCGGCCATGCCGGCCGCCGCATCACGCTCAAGGGCCACCCCAGGCTGAAGGCGGTGCCGGTGGACGTGCCGGCCGACCCCTCGTCCGCCGCCTTCCCGCTGGTGGCCGCCCTGCTGGTGCCGGGCTCCGAGGTGGTGCTCACCGACCTCATGCTGAACCCCCTGCGCACCGGCCTCATCACCACCCTTCAGGAGATGGGCGCCGACATCGCCATCCTCGACGCCCGCGACGAGGGCGGTGAGACGGTGGCGAGCCTGCGGGTGCGCCATTCGCGCCTGATGGGGGTGGAGGTGCCCCCGGAGCGGGCGCCGGCCATGATCGACGAATATCCCATCCTGGCCGTGGCGGCCGCCTTCGCCGAGGGCGACACCATCATGCGTGGCCTGTCCGAGCTCCGGGTGAAGGAGAGCGATCGCCTCGCCGCCGTGGCCGACGGCCTCGCCGCTTGCGGCATCGCGCACCGGGTGGAAGGGGACGACCTCATTGTTTCCGGCCGCGCCACGGTCATGGGCGGGGGACCGGTGAAGACCCACATGGACCACCGCATCGCCATGGCCTTCCTGGTGCTGGGCCTCGCCAGTGACGCTGGGGTAACGGTGGACGACGTCTCGTTCATCGCCACATCCTTCCCCACCTTCCTTCCCATGATGCGCGCGCTCGGCGCGCAGATCGATTGAGCACGCGATGATCATCGCCATCGATGGCCCCGCCGCCTCCGGCAAGGGCACCCTGGCCCGCCGGCTCGCCGCGCATTACGGCCTACCTCACCTTGATACCGGTCTACTCTATCGCGCGGTGGGCGCCGCCTGCCTTGCCGCCGGCGGGCTGGGCGACGCCATGGCCGCCGCCCGAATCGCCCACGACCTCGACCTCACCTCCCTCGATGCCGATGCGCTGCGCACGGCCGAGGTGGGCGAGGCCGCATCGGTGGTGGCGGCGGTACCGGAGGTGCGCGCGGCGCTCCTTGACCTGCAACGGCGGTTCGCGGCGCAGCCCGGCGGCGCCGTGCTCGACGGGCGCGACATCGGCACGGTCATTTGCCCCGATGCCGGCGCCAAGCTGTTCGTCACGGCGACCTCCGAGGTGCGCGCCGAGCGTCGCTTCAAGGAGCTGTCCGGCCGCGGCGACGCCGTCACCTATGACGAGGTCCTCGCCGACATCCGCAAGCGCGACGCGCGCGATTCCCATCGCGCCGCCGCGCCACTGGTCCAGGCGCCCGATTCGGCGTTGCTCGATACCAGTACCCTCGGCATCGCGGAGGCTTTCGCCGCGGCCCTCGCATTGGTGGAAGCCCGGCGCGCGGGCACCTGACGGCGCCGCCGAATCAGAGCCCGGCCGCCTCCGCCCTCTCGCCCCCGGCATCGGGAGCGCCCGCCTCCGGTGCCGCGTCCGGCCTGCCCCCATTGCGGCGCCTGGGCCGCCAGGGCAGCGCGATGAACGCCAGATCATCCAGCATGTCCAAGATCTTGCCCGCCTGAACCAGTTCCTGGTCCAGGGCCGCCATGGTGCGCGCGAGGCCGGGATCATCGTCCGCGAGCCACACACGCAGGAGGCGAGCGAACAGCACCGCCAGCCCCTTGGCCCGCACCTCGCCCGCCAGCCCGGCGCAGTCGATACCGGCGGCCGCCAGCATCCAGCCCTGCGAGCGCGCGGACAGGCGCATCAGCATCAGCGCCAGCAGCGGATCGCGCTTGGCCCCCTTCACCAGGGCACCCACCGCGGCGCGATGGGGCTCCAGGGCGTCGAGCCGGCGCATGAGCACCTCGAACAGACGCTCTTTCGGCCCCTCGCCGGTCAAATCCTCCGCGTCGGGGCCGCCCTCCGCCAGCACTTGGCGATCAGTGGAGCGGAAGAAAGCGGCGAGCAGGTCATCGACCCCGCCATAGGAGGCCCGCATCTCCGACAAAGCGACACCACTCGCCGCGGCAACCGCCGCGAGGTCGATGCGCCGAAGCGGCTGCCGCGCCAGAAGATCCAGGAAGCTGCGCAGGCAAGCCTCGCGGGCGGTCTCCGATGTCATCGCTCTCTCCCTTCGGCGTGGCTCCGATTCGCGGTGCGGCCCCACCCAGGCGGGGGCACGCGCCGCGCCGGGACCGGTCAGCCGGCCAATTCTTTGCCCCGACGGGTGGCCGCCGCAACCGCCGCTTCCATCAGCGGCCCGAAGCCGCGCGCCTCGTGCATCAGCACCGCAAGGGCCGCTGCGGTGGTGCCGCCCGGAGATGTGACATTTTGGCGCAGGGTCGCGGCCGGCAGATCGGACGCATCAAGCAGGGCGCCGGAGCCGGAGACGGTGGCACGGGCGATGCGCGCGGACAGGTCCGCCGGCAGGCCCGCCGCGCGCCCGGCTTCCGCCAGCACCTCCGCCAGCAGGAACACATAGGCCGGACCGGAACCGGAAACGGCAGTGGCCGCGTCCATCAAAGCCTCGTCGTCCACCCATTCCACGATACCGATGGCGCCGAGCAGCGCACTCGCCAGCGCCCGGTCGGCGGTCGAAACGGTCGCGCTCGGCACGGCGACGCTCACGCCCCGGCCAATGGCGGCGGGAGTATTGGGGATGGCGCGCACGAGCGGCGTGCCATCGGGAAAATGATCGGCCAGAAATGCAAGGGTGCGACCGGCCATGATGGACACCACCAGTGTGCCCGGTCGGGCCAACGGCGCCACCTGGGGCACGGCGTCGGGCGCCACCTGCGGCTTCACCGCCAGCAGCAGCACGGCCGGGGCGGCCACCACATGGGCGGGCGGATTGACCGCGACACCCCGCGCCTTCAGCGCCAGCGCGACCGAATCAGGCAGGTGGGGATCGATGACCACGGCGAGATGAGGCGGCAGGCCCAGCTTCAGCCAGCCTTCCAGCATGGCCCCACCCATCTTGCCCGCGCCCAGCAGCACCACCGGGCCGGACAGATCCTTCAACACCACATCGCTCATGATCGCCTCGCATCGCAGCGGCGTTTCCTTGCGAAACCGCCGCCTTTCGAGGCTCAGCTTTAAGCCAGCCGCGCGCGGGGGGAAACCCGCCCGCGGCTGGTCTTCAAAAGCGATCAGGCTTCGCCGACGGTGTCGAACAAGGCGGTGTCCATGGCTTCGCGCGCCGTCTTGCCCGCCCAGACCACGAACTGGAAGGCCGGATAATAGCGCTCCACCGCATCGATCGCGGCATCCACGATGGCCTCGCACTGGCGATCCGAGGCGGTGGCCCCGCCCGCCAGCACCAAAGCGTGGCGGAACATGACGACACCTTCCTGGGACCAAAGGTCGAAATGGCCGAGCCACATCTGCTCGTTGATCATGGCGAGCAGTTTCAGCACTTCCGCGCGGCGCCCATCCGGCACCTTGAGATCGAACGCGCAGGCGACGTGGAGCGCCTCCAGCTCGTCCATCCACTGGAACGACACATGGCAGTCGGTCCAGCGGCAGGCGAGCGAAAGGGTGATCTCGTCGTCGTCGGAGCGCTCAAAGGCCCAGTCGTGGACAGCGGCGAGCTGCTCCACCAAGTCCACGGGATTGGCCGGCGCTTCGGCTTCAATGTCGATGAGAGACATGCCTCGACCTCGCGGTGTGAGGAACGAGAAGAGGGCCGAACACGGCTGAGGCACGGCGACGCCCGGGCAACGAGGCCAAAGGCATGCGCTCAATGCCGCGTGCCATGGAACGACCTCCTTCAAGACGAACCACTTCGACGGAGCACAGGAGAATGTCGCGCCACAGCGGCTGGCGCACATCACGCAGCCCGCCGCCAGGACCGGCCGGGACGAACCCGAGGGCCCCTTACCGCACACCACCTGTCGGGCGAGGCTACGCCCCGTCGTACGCCCGTGATACGACGAACCGGCTCCGAATCGCCACGAAAATCAGTATATCGCGGGTAAACATGGCGCCGCTACGACGGATTGTGTGCACCGCGTGGGCATGCACACAAATGCGCCGGCTCCGGATCGGCGAATCACCGGTCGCGGGGCGCGAGTATCCGCCCGGCGATCAGTCGAGGGTGCCGGAGCCGGCAGCAGCGGCGGCCAGCCTTGCCTCCAGGACGGCGAGGCGCTCGGACAAGCGCTCGTTTTCCTCGCGCGCGGCAACGGCCATATCCTTCACCGCCTCGAACTCCTCGCGCTTCACGAGGTCCATGTCGCGCAAGAAGCGCTCCACCTGGGTGCGCATCACCGTCTCGGCCTCGCGGCGGACGCCCTGCGCCACGCCTGCGGCATCGTTCAAGAGGCGGGCCATCTCGTCGAAAAAGCGGCCGGTGGTCTGGGTCATGGCGGTCTCCTGACGCTCTTGCGCTGCGGCGCGCGCCACAGCACGCGGGTCGGCGCGGCCCGAGGCGCGGCTCACATGCCGCATGGCGATCGGGGCTGAACATGGCGAGAGCGCGCGCACAGTGCAAGGCCCGCGCGGCTGCGGCACACCGGCGCCGGTGTGCGCATGCCCGCTTCCCGTCCGGCATCCTTGACGGCGACGCCCGCCCCGCGCCAGATGCGCCCGCCTCTCCGGCCCCGGCGCGCCACTTGCAGGATTTTTACAGCATGCTCGCCCTGCCCTTCCCCACCATCGACCCGGTGCTGGTGCAAATCGGCCCCCTCTCCATTCGCTGGTACGCGCTCGCCTACATCGCCGGCCTGGTGCTCGGGTGGCTGCTCGGCCGGCGGCTGGTGGCCATGCCCCGCCTGTGGGGCGGCACCTCGCCCATGAAGCCGCAGGACCTCGACGACGCCTTGTTCTGGGCCACCCTGGGCGTGATCCTCGGCGGGCGCATCGGCTATGTGCTGTTCTACAACCTGCCCCATTTCGCCGCCCATCCGGCCGATATCATCGCGGTGTGGAAGGGGGGCATGTCGTTCCATGGCGGCCTTACGGGCACCATCGTCGCGCTGGTGCTGTTCGCCCGCGCCCGCGGCATCCGCATTCTCTCCTTGCTCGATGTGGCGGGGGTGGTGGCGCCGCTCGGCCTCCTGTTCGGGCGCATCGCCAATTTCATCAATTCGGAACTGTGGGGCCGCCCGGCCGACGTGCCGTGGGCGGTGGTGTTTCCCAACGGCGGCGGCGTGCCGCGCCATCCCAGCCAGCTCTATGAAGCCGGGCTCGAAGGGATTTTGCTGTTCGTCATCATGCTGGCCGCGGTGCGCATGGGCGCCCTGAAGCGGCCGGGGCTTGCGGCCGGCCTCTTCGGCATGGGCTACGGCTGCGGGCGCATCGTCGGCGAGTTTTTCCGCGAACCGGATGTGCAGCTCGGCTATCTCGCCTTCGGCACCACCATGGGCATGTGGCTGTCGGTGCCGGTGGTGCTGGCCGGCGCCAGCCTCGCCGCCTTCGCCCTGACGCGCAAGAGGGCGTCGTGACCAGCACCCTCGCGGACGAGATCCGCGCCCTCATCGCCGCCGAGGGGCCGCTGCCGGTCAGCCGCTACATGGCGCTGTGCCTCGGCCATCCGCGCCATGGCTACTACATGACCCGCGACCCCCTGGGCGCGCGCGGCGACTTCACCACCGCACCCGAGATCAGCCAGATGTTCGGCGAGCTCCTCGGCCTGTGGGCGGTGGCGGCCTGGCAGCAGATGGGTGCGCCTTCGCCGTTTCTGCTGGTGGAGCTCGGTCCCGGACGCGGCACGCTGATGGCCGATGCCCTGCGCGCCGCCGGCGTGGCCCCCGCCTTTGGCGCCGCGGCGCGCGTGCATCTCGTGGAGACCAGCCCGGTGCTGCGGCAGGCCCAGCGCCAGACGCTCGCCGGGCACGATGTCAGTTGGCACGATCGGATCGAGGACCTGCCCGCAGGTCCTGTCATCGTGCTCGCGAACGAGTTCTTCGATGCCCTGCCCATCGATCAATACGTGCGCGCCGCCGACGGCTGGCACGAACGGCGCGTGGGCCTCGACGCGGATGGCCGCCTGATCTTCGGCCTCGATCCGCGCCCGACGCCGGTGGCCGCCGCCTTCGCCCCGCCCGGCCCCGCGCCCGATGGGGCCGTGCTGGAGCGCATGGAGAGCGGCCCCGCGCTCGCCCTCGCCCGACGGCTGGCAACCGGCGGCGGCGTGGCGCTGGTGGTCGATTACGGCCATGCCGGCGGCTTCGGCGATACGCTCCAGGCCCTGTCCCGCCACGCCTTCGCGGACCCTCTGGCCGCGCCCGGTGACGCCGATCTCACCGCCCATGTGGACTTTGCCGCCCTCGCGCGCATGGCCCTCGGCCAAGGCGCCGTTGCCTTCGGTCCCCTCCCGCAAGGTCATTTCCTGCTGCGCCTGGGTTTGGCGGAACGGGCCGAGCGGCTGATGGCGCAGGCCGGCGCCGCCGGCGAGGAGGCCATCGCCACCGCCGCCCTGCGGCTCGCCGGCACCGATGAAGGCCAGATGGGAACCCTGTTCAAGGTGCTGGCCCTCGCCGCGCCGGGTCGCGGCGCGCCGCCGGCCTTCCTGCCCGAGGAGGCGTTTCGCGGCTGAGAGCGATCCGCCTCGGAGCGAACCGCCGCCTTCGCGCCGGTGAAGGTGGACCGGCATGGCCTCCGACGGCACCGATGCGGAATGTCGAGGCCATCACGCACGAAGCAACGCTTGCACGAAAGCGGTGGCGCGCGCCGAAAACCCTTTTGCCGAAAGCCGTCTTGCCGAAAACCATGGCACGGGGCTCCCGGCGCCGGCGGGTGGCCAGCTTTAAAAGGTGGTGCCGTCAACCCGCCCCCCGCGGGCTCAGGCCGCGTTCTGCTTCAGGCCCAGCAGGCCCGCCACCTCGGCACAGGCGGGGTTTGCCATGAGGTCGGCGGGGCGCCCCTGCTGCACCACGCGCCCTTGGACGAGAATCACCAGATGATCGGCCGCCAAAGCCATCTGCCGGTCGTGGGTGGAGGCGAGCACCGCCGGACGCCCGTTGCGGCTGATGCCGATGAGTTCCGCCACCACCTCGTCGCGGGTCACCGGATCGAGCGCCGAGGTCGGTTCATCCAGCAGCAGCAATTCCGGCGCGCGGGCCAGGGCGCGCGCCAGGGCCACCCGCTGCTGCTGGCCGCCGGACAATTGCCGCGGCCGGCGATCGGCGAACGCGGCAAGACCGAAGCGCTCCAGCAACGCCACCGCCTTCGCCCGCCGGTCCGCACCGTCGAGGGAGAAGGCGACGTTCTGCCAGATCAACAGATGGGGAAACAGGCACAGGCTCTGCGGCACATAGCCGATGGGGCGCGCCTGTGGCGGCAGGCCGTCAAACGGCGTGCCTTCCGACGGAAGCAACCCGGCCAGGGCCTTCAGCATGGTGGTCTTGCCCTCGCCCGAGCGGCCGAGCAGCACGGTGAGGCCATGGACATCGAAGGCCATGTCGATGGACACCGGATGGGTCAGGCGGCAGGTGATTTTCACGGTGTGATCTTCATGGTGTGATCTTCATGGTGTGATCGCCACAGTGGCATCAAAGGTCATGAGGGTCCGTCCCAACGCCGCGTGAACACCCGCATCAACAGGGGCAGCGGCATCGCCAGCAGGAAGAACGCCCACAGCAGCGGATAGACCGCCTGCAAGCCCACATCCTGCAGGTTCACCCACAGCTTCACCGGCATGCCCTGCGGGAAATAAGCGACCACCAGCACGATGCCGAACTCGCCCACGGCCCGCACCCAGGCCACCGCCAGCCCCATGAGCAGCCCCGGCGCCGCCAGCGGCAGCGTGACCCGCCAGATCAGCGACAGCGGCCCCCGGCCGAGGGTGAGCCCCACCTCTTCCAGATCGAGCGGCACGCCCTCGAATGCCGAGCGGGCGGCAATGACGAAATAGGGGCCGGCGCCGTAGCAGGTGGCGAGGATGAAGGCCGGCGGATTGTTGGTGAGCAGCACCCCCGCCTGCTGCAGGAGGGAGCCGGCCGGCCCATAAGGCCCATAAAATGAGGCCAGCAGGATGCCGAGCGCCAGCGGCGGCGACAGGAGCGGCAGCAGCAGCAGGACGTCGGCGATCCATTTGCCGCGAAAGCGGCTGCGCGCCAGCCACCACGCGAGCGGCGTGCCGAGCACGATGATGATGCCCATCGACACGGCGCCATAGCCCAGGGATACCGAGATGGCCTCCCAATCCCCGTCGGCGAGGTGGAAATTCGACCAGTCGGTGGCGGTGGCGAGGGTGGCGAAGGGCGCCACCATCACCGCGAGCACCAGCGCCGCGAACACCGCCACGACGCCGAGAAGTCGCGAGCCTGAAAAGCCGGCTCCGGCTGAGGAAAACACGATCCGTGTCCCGATTGCTGACCCGCCGCGACTTCAGATCTTGTCGCCCTTGGGCGGACCATAGCCCGCGTCCTGGAACAGCTTCTGCCCCTCCGGGGTCAGCATGAACTTCAGGAACGCCGCGCCCGCTTCGGGATTGGGCGCATTCTTCAGCACCGCGGCGTAGAACACCATGGGCTGGGGCTTCACCGTCTCTTCCTTGCCGTCCTTGCCGGGCAGCTTGAAGCTCACGGCATCATACCATTGCGCGGCCAGGGCCGGATTGGAGAGGTTGATCTCGTCCGGCAGGGCGATGAACGGCAGCTTGGCCGAGACCGCGGCGCTCTGATAGCCGGAGCTTGCATCCACCTGCCCGGCCTCGAGACGGGTCATGGCGGAGCCTTCGGCGAAGATCTGCTGGTCGTTGTAGACGCCGCCGAGCACTTTCTGCATCAGGTCTGGCTGGTTGTAATAGCGCTGGGCCAGAAGGAAGGTGAAAATGATGTTCTGGCCCTGCGGGTCGGTGGCGGGATCGGTACGGCCGAACGTCACGTTCGGGCTTTCGAGCACCTTCCACCACTCCGTCTTGCCCGCCTTCGCCGCCTCGAACTCGGCCGCATGGGGCCCCTGGGCGTTGTAGACAATGACCATGGCGGTGCTCGCCACCGGCACCGCGCCATCCACAAGACCCGCCTTCTTCAGGATCTCGATCGGCCCGGGCGTGATCGACACGAACACGTCGGCCTGGATCTGGCCGCCGGCGATGAGCCGGGCGAGGCCATAGGCACCCTGGCCGATACCCTGGAACGGCGCGCCGCTCTGCTGGGTGAAGGCCGGGCCGAGCGCCCGATCCATCACCACGCCCATGGAGCCCGCATAGGCCACCCGGACCGGCTCGGCCGCCTGTGCCCCCACAGGACCCGAGGCGCCACCGCCCAGGATGCTCAATCCAAGGGCCATCAGCCCCAGCAGGAAAGCCCGTCTGCGCATCTTTTTCCCCCAGAACGGCACGCCGCGATCCTCGCCGGCCCGCCGGTGCCCCAGTGCAGAATTATATTCACCTGAATATAGCTGAGATCAACCGCCGCGCGACCGCAAACGGGCCGCAAGTCCCGTCCGCACACGGGTGCCGCCGGTCTGACCGCGGCGAGAGCACAAGACGCAACGTCAGCCTTGAGCCGCCCGCGGGGATGGAGCGCAGCCCCGCCGCCGACGGCCGATCCGCGGAACCGGGAATCCGCGCGCCTCGTCCCGTTAACGAGAAAGCGCTACACACTGTTTTCACGGCCATCAGAAAGCCATGAGGACGCGACCCATGAAGATCGAGGCTCTCTCCCTCGCGAGCCTGCCCGGCATCCGCCATGCCTTCTTCACCCGCGCGGGTGGGGTATCGACCGGGGTCTATGCGAGCCTGAACGGGGGCATGGGCTCCGCCGACGCCCCCGAGGCGGTGCAGGAAAACCGCGCCCGCATGGCCGCGGCCCTCGGGCTTCACGCGCCGCATTTGCTGGCCTGCTGGCAGGTGCACTCGGCCGATGCGGTGCTCGCCACCACACCGTGGACGCGCGAAGAGGCCCCCAAGGCCGATGCCATCGTCACCCGCACGCCCGGCCTGGGCGCGGCGGTATCCATTGCCGATTGCGGTCCGGTGCTGTTCGCCGATCCGGAGGCGCGGGTGGTGGCCGCCGCCCATTCGGGCTGGAAGGGCGCCCTCGGCGGCGTCATCGGCGCCACCGTGGCCTTGATGGAGGCCCAGGGCGCGCGGCGCGGCGCCATCCGAGCCGTGATCGGGCCGCTCATCCGCCAGTCGAGCTATGAGGTGGGCGAGGATTTCGTGACCCGCGTCCTCGGCGTGGACAAGCACTACGCCCGCTTCTTCGCCCCCGCCGATCGGCCGCACCACGCCTTATTCGATCTGCCGGGCTTCATCCGCATGCGGCTGGAGGATGCCGGCGTGCACCAGATCGAAGACCTCATGCTGGACACTTACACCGACGAGGCGCGCTTCTATTCCTTCCGGCGCGCCACCCATCGCAAGGAAGCCGACTATGGCCGGCTCATCGCCGCCATCGCCTTGGCGCCCGATGCACCTTGATCCGCGGGCGCCTGCCTTGATTCGCGGGCGCGCGCCCTGGGCGCCCGGCGCCCGACTCCTGGCGACGGCCCTCCTGTACCCATCGCCCATCAACGGCCCGGCCGCCGCGACCGATTTCGCCGATGGCCTGAAGGGCGGTCACCGGCTTCGGGCTGGGCGCGACTTTCAAACTGCGGATGGGGCGCCCCGCCGGACGCGGAGAGGGATGCACGCCTCGCCAATGGCGCCCAGCTCGTCAACACGGGTCGTCTGCTCCGTGGGGGCCGGCGCTGGCGCCACGTGGCCCCGAGGGGACGGATGCGCCCGGAGCGGCTGGGTTCAGGGCCGCCACCTGCGGGAAGCCGCGCCATGCCGGGCGCGGCGTGACGGGCACGCCATTCACGGCACGGCATAGACCACCGCGCCGCCGGTGAGCCCCGCGCCCACCGCCGTCATCAGCACCCGCTCTCCGCGCTCCAGCGGACGCGCCTCGGCGCTCGCGGCCAGCGAGAAGGGAATGGTGGCGGCAGAGGAATTGCCGAACTCGGCGATGGTGGACACCACGCTTTCCGGTGCCAGACCAAGGGCCTTGCGCACCGCCTCGAAAATGCGCGTGTTCGCTTGGTGCGGCACGAAGCGGGTGATCGCGGCCGCGTCCACCCCCGCCTCCTCCATGGCGCGGCGCGCGCTGTCGGTCATCATTTCCACCGCCAGGGTGAAGACCGCGCGGCCATCGGGCATGGTCATCAGCAGATCCTGCGCGCTGATATCGGGCGCATAGGGCCTGCGGCTGCCGCCGGCGGGAATGTGGATCAGGCCGTAATGGGCGCCGTCACCGGTCAGATGGGCCCCGACGAGCCCCGCATCGGCCGTATCCGAGGGCACGAGCAGTGCCGCGCCGGCCGCATCCGCGAACAGCACCGCGCTCGACCGGTCCTCGGGATTGATGCGGCGGCTCAGGATGTTGGCGGCCACCACCAGCACCGGGCGCCCCCGCGTCCGCACCAAGCCATCCGCCAGGGTGAGCGCATAAAGAAAGCCGGAGCAGGCGCCGGCGAGATCGACCCCGCCCGCGCGCGCCAATCCCAGCCGGTGCGCCAGCAGCGGCGCCGACGGCGGCAGCAAATGATCGGGCGTGGAGGTGGCGAGCAGCAGCAGCCCGACATCCTCCGTCTTGACGCCGGCCGCCTCCAGCGCCTGGGCGGCGGCGGGCAGGGCCATGTCGGTCAAGGCCTCCCCAGGCGCCGCGTAGCGCCGCGCCTGGATGCCGGTGCGCCGCGCGATCCAGCCGGCATCGAGCCCGAGCATCGCTTCCAGCTCGGCGTTCTCCACCCGCCGCGCCGGCGCGTGTCGACCAAGGCCGGCGATGCGGCTCGCCGGCGCGCCCCTCACGCCAGTACCCCGGGCGCGGCGTCGATGGCGGCATAGATCTCGGCGAGATCCCCCTGCGTGACGCAATAGGGCGGCATCACATAAAGGGTGTTGCCGAGCGGGCGCAGCAGCAACCCGCGCTCCAGGAAGTAGGCCATGAGACGGGGCGCCACCTGGGCCAGATAGCCCGCATCCCCCACCTTGAGATCGAGCGCCGTGATGGTGCCGCACCGGCGCACATTCTCGAACCGTGGGTCGTCCCGGAACGGCTCCAGCCCAGCATTCTGCCACGCCGCAAGGGTGGCGACCCGCTGTGCCACCGGCTCCTCGCGCCACACCTGGACATTGGCGAGCCCGGCGGCGCAGGCGATGGGATTGGCGGTGTAGGACGACGAATGAAAGAAGGTGCGCGCGCGATCCATGGAATAATGGGCGGCGAAGATATCCTCCCGGCACAAGGTGGCGGCCAGCGGCAGGAAACCGCCGGTGAGCCCCTTGGACAGGCACAGGATGTCGGGGCTGATGCCCGCCTGGGTCGAGGCGAACAGGGTGCCGGTGCGGCCCCAGCCCGTCATCACCTCATCGGCGATGAACAGCACGCCATGGGCCTCGCAGATGCGCTTCATGGCGGCGAGCACCTCCGGGCAATATGTGCGCATGCCGCCCGCGCCCAGCACCAGGGGTTCCACGATGAAGGCCGCCGGCGCCTCCGCGCAGTGGGCCGCGAGCGCGTTCAAGGTTTCCTCCTCCCGTCCGGGACGGGGGAAGGGAATGCGCTTCACGTCGAACAGCAGCGGTGCGTAGGCCGCATTGAACACGCCGCGCTCGCCCACCGACATGGTGCCGATGGTGTCGCCGTGATAGCTGCCCTCCATCACGATCACCGAGGTGCGCGCGACTCCCATGTGGCGC
The DNA here is from genome assembly GCF_021730435.1 of Xanthobacter agilis. Lineage (GTDB taxonomy): Bacteria > Pseudomonadota > Alphaproteobacteria > Rhizobiales > Xanthobacteraceae > Xanthobacter > Xanthobacter agilis. The sequence continues at coordinate 141,704 of NZ_JABWGX010000005.1, read as the reverse complement.
CAGTAGCCCAGGGCCATTTTCAGCGCCACTTCCACGCTTGTGGAGCCGCTGTCGGAATAGAACACCCGCGACAGGCCCTCGGGCGCCAGCGCCACCAGCTCGCGCGCCAGGGCTTCCGCCGGCGCGTGGGTGAAGCCGGCAAAGATGATCTGGTCGAGGGTATCGGCCTGCGCCTTCACCGCCTCCACGATGCGCGGATGGCGATGCCCGTGGGTCACCACCCACCACGAGGAAATCGCATCGAGAATGCGCGTGCCGTCCGGCGTGAAGAGATAGGCCCCTTCGCTGCGCGCGATGGGCGTCATGACGGGCTGAAGGGCGTGCTGGGTGAAAGGGTGCCAGATGGGTGAACCACAGGAAATGGCGCCGCTCATGAAAGCTTGGGTCCTTTTGGGCCTTCGAGGAAATCCTCCCGCCGGAAGCCGTCCGCGAATGCGGTGGCGAGCGTTCCGGGGGTCAGCGGATCGACGGGCGGGAGGGTGCCGAGCACCGGCACCGCGCCGAGGCGGGAAATCATGCGCGCGTTCTCCGCGTGTGGCGGGCCGATGAGCACCACGCCCAGCACCGGCACCGAACGGCGGCACAATGCCTCCAGCGAAAGCAGCGTGTGATTAAGAGTGCCGAGCCCGGAGCGGGCGCACAGCACCACCGGCAGCCGCCAGCGAGCGAACATGTCGATGAACAACAGATCATCGGTGAGCGGCACCATCAGCCCGCCCGCGCCCTCGATCACCAGGGGCTTTTCGGGGTCGTCCGGCGGCGGCGCGAGCCGGGTCGCCTCGATGCGCACCCCATCGATGGCGGCGGCGAGGTGCGGCGAGGCCGGCGTCCGCAGCCGATAGGCCTCCGGCAGCACATCGCCCGGCGCCAGCCCGCCGAGGCGCGCGGCCGCCTGCGAATCGGTCTCCTCGTCGAGGCCCGACTGCACCGGCTTCCAATAGCGCGCCTTGAGAAATCCGGCGAGGCCGGCGCTGAACACGGTCTTGCCGATGCCGGTGTCGGTACCCGTCACCACTAGGCGGGTCATGCCGCGCGGCTCCCCATCTCCTGCGCCAGCGCATCCACCAAAGCGGTCACGTCCGCCGCCTCCACATTGAGGGTGAGTGAGACGCGCAGCCGCGCCGTACCCTCCGGCACCGTCGGCGGACGCACGCCGCGCACGTCGAAGCCCCTGGCCTGCAACGCGGCGGCGAGCGCCATGGCGCGGCCGTTGTCGCCCACGATCACCGGCTGAATCTGCGAGCCCGAGGCGGTCACGCCGATACGCCCCAGCTCCCGCCCGGCGTGGGCCACCAGGGCCGCGAGCCGATCCCGGCGCTCCGGCTCGCGCGCCAGCACCTCCAGCGCCGCTTCCGCCGCCACCGCCATCAGCGGCGAAGGGGCGGTCGCGAAGATGAAGGGCCGCGACCGGTTCACCAGGAAGTCGCACAGCACCTTCGCGCCCGCCAGCAATGCGCCGGAACCGCCCAGTGCCTTGCCGCAGGTATGCAGCACCAGCACGTTCTCCCGCCCCTCGAACGGCGCGGCGAGCCCCCGCCCCTCGGTCCCGTAGACGCCGGTGGCATGGGCCTCGTCGATGAAGAAGAAAGCGTCGTTGGCCTCCGCCAGCGCCATCAGCTCCGCCAGGGGCGCCCGGTCGCCGTCCATGCTGTAGAGGCTCTCCACCACGATCCACACCCGGCCGGTGCCGCCGGCGGCACGGAAGCGGCGGATTTCGTCCGCGAACGCCGCGACATCGTTGTGGCGGGCGGTGACGGCGAGCGCCCGGCCCGCCCGCGCGCCTTCATGGGCGCTGGCGTGCACAAGCTCGTCCATCACGACGAGGTCGCCCTTTTGCGGCAAGGCTGTGAGCGCCGCGAAATTCGCCACGAAGCCGCCGCCGAAGTACAGCGCCCGCTCGACACGGAAGAAGCGCGCGGCGGCTGCCTCCAGACGCTCATGCTCCGGCGTGTTGCCACGCAGGAGGCGCGAGCCGCCGGCCCCCACCGGGGTCCCGTCATCGATCGCGCGGCGCACCGCGGCGGCGAGCTTGCCGGAGGCGGCAAGGCCTAGATAATCGTTGGACGCGAAGTCGAGCCCGGCGCGAGGGGCCAGGGTGCGCAGGCGGTCCTTGCGTTCGAGCCCGCGCAGGGTCGCGGCATAGCGCTCCAGCAGATCGGAGCCGCCGGTGTCGCTCATTCGGCCGCGGCCGCCGCCATGGAGGCGCAGGGCGCCTCGACCTCGATGGTCTCCACCTCCACCTTCAGCTCCATGGGGTGGATGCCCAGGCGCTGGAACAACACCGCGTCCTTGTCCTCCTCCGGATTGCCGGCGGTGAGCAGGGTTTCGCCCACGAAAATCGAGTTGGCGCCCGCGAAGAAGCACATGGCCTGCATCTCGTCGCTCATCTCGGTGCGGCCAGCCGACAGGCGCACATGGGAGGTGGGCATCATGATGCGGGCGAGTGCGATGGTGCGCACGAAGTCGATGGGATCCACCTTCGGCGCATGTTCCAGGGGTGTGCCGGGGATGGCGATGAGCATGTTGATGGGCACGCTGTCCGGCGGCTCGGGCAAATTGGCGAGGGTGACGAGCATGTCCACCCGATCCTGCGCCGTCTCGCCGAGGCCCAGGATGCCCCCCGAGCACACCTTGATGCCGGCCTCGCGCACGTTGTCCAGCGTCTCCAGCCGGTCTGCGAAGGTGCGGGTGGTGATGACGCTGGCGTAATGGGCTTCCGAGGTGTCGATGTTGTGGTTGTAATAATCGAGGCCCGCCGCCTTCAGCCGGCCCGCCTGATCGGGGCTGAGCATGCCGAGCGTCATGCAGGTTTCCATGCCGAGGGCCTTCACCCCCTCCACCATGGCGACCACGAAGCCCATGTCGCGCTCCTTGGGGCTGCGCCAGGCGGCGCCCATGCAATAGCGCGTGGCACCCGCGTCGCGGGCCTTGCGCGCCTCAACGAGCACCCGTTCCACTTCCATGAGCTTGGAGGCGGACAGCTCGGCCTCGTTGCGCGCGGACTGGCTGCAATAGCCGCAATCCTCCGGGCAACCGCCGGTCTTGATGGAGAGCAGGCGACTCAGCTGCACGGCGTTGGGATCGAAGTGCGCGCGGTGAACCGTCTGGGCCTGAAACAGAAGATCGTTGAACGGCGCGCCATAGAGCGCAAGCGCCTCGTCCCGGGCCCATTTGCGGCGCGACGCTTCGCTCTGCGAAGCCACTGCGTCCTCGATCCTCGCGGCGACCGACATGTTCACTCCCGAACGTTTTTCGACCCCGCGCCGCTGGTGTCCCCTTGGGTCCCTTAGGGATCCGGCGCGGAAAGGGCGGACCTTATCCAATGACGGCGGCGCAGGGAATAGCCCCGTGCCCCCCGAGGTTCCCTCTTTGTCCGCGCGCCGGCTTGGGTTACCAATGACGAAAGCTGGGATCCATGCCTCATGAACGCCATCACCTCGCTCAAGTCGTTCTTCATCGGCCGCGTGAGCGGCCTGGGCGCTCCCCTTTATGCCCATGCGGGACGGATCACGGTGCCCCTCGACGATCCCCACGACGAACTCGCTGACCACGCGCCCGACCACGACCCAGCGGAAGGGCAGTCGTTCGCCATCGACTATGAGGACCACGCGGGCAATCTCAGCCACCGGCGCATTTCGGTGTGGGCCATCCAGCGCAATGTCGAAGGCATTCCCATCCTGCTCGCCAAGTGCCACGAGCGGCAGGCCGCCCGCGCCTTCCGCGTGGACCGGATCAAGGCCGTGACCGATTTCGATGGCACCCGGCGCGAGCCGCTCTCCCGCTTTTTCTTCGAGACCTTCGGCTTCACCTGGCCCAAGGATGCCATCATCGTACCCGACCCGGAACCGGCCGATGCCCGGTGGGACCGCATCCGCACCCTCATCAACCGCTCGGGCGTGGTGCTGCTGGTGGCCCTGGCGCTGGCGGACGGCGATCTCGGCGCGGCGGAGATGGAAGAAATCCAATTCTTCTGCGAGCGCACCTGCGCGGGCGCCGGGCTCGACCTGACCGGTGGCGAGCGCGAGCGCCTCGCCGCTTATCTCGGCCGCCTGCGCCCCACCGAGGAGAGCATCGACACCGCCCTCGACACCCTGTTGGAGAGCGCGCGGCCCACCATCTCCGCCTTGCTCAAGGCCGGTCTCAAGGTGATCGGGGCCGACGGTGTCCTGAACGAAGAAGAAGCGGTTCTCCTGGACAGCTTCTGCATCACGCTCACCGGGCAAGGCCTGCTCTGAGCCGTTCCGCTCACCGCGCCTCGCGCCTGCTCCCACCCCCCCGTTGCGCCGATGCCCGTTCCGCACGCGAGCCGCGCCCGCTGCGCGTGATAAGCCGGTCATCGGCCGGGTGGCGCCTCGTTGGATTCGCGGAATTCAAAGATCTTGCGCAGGAAGCCCGGAGCCACCGCGGAGATCGGGTTCACGCGCAAGGTCGGTCCGCTTAAGGGTCCCACCACCTCGAAGGTGACGCCGAGCAGCCCCCCATTCGGGCCGCCCCCCAGCAGCATGCCGAGCACCGGCAGCTTCGAGAAGAGGGTGTTGAGCGCGTAGGCCGGCACGAAGGTGCCGCGCATGGACACCCGGTTGGCCGCGAAATCCAGCGAACCATCGAACGTAACACCCGCCGAGGTGCCCCAGATGGCCCCCTCCTTGAAGGTGATCTTGCCGGTGGTGCGCACGAACTGGGCTTCCGCTTTCTCGAACGCCGCCGATCCATCGACGATGTTGCCGGAGGAATCCCGCACGGCGCTCGAGAGCTGGGTGAGGCCCGGCTCTCCCTTCACGAAGAAGTTGCGCACATGCAACACCCCTTCCTGTGGAGTGGTGTCGCTGCGCGGCGGGTCCACCACCAGCCATGCGTCCCCCCCTTGCATCTTGGGATAGATGTCGAGGAAACGCAGCAGGGCGCCGGCATCCCGCGTCACCACCTGGAGCGCGCGGCCGTGGCCCTGCCAGTTGCCCATCGTGCCAGCCACGGAACCGTCACGCCCCACCTTCGCGGTGAGGTTGAAATCCTGGATCTCCACTCCGCGCCGGGCCAGGGTCAGGTCCATCTGGCGCATCACCTCGCCGTTGTTTCCGGTCAGCGCGCCCACCTTGGCCTCGAGGTCCACGTCCGGCAGCTTGGTTTGGCGGCGGTTCTGCGCCGGGGTCGGCGTGCTCATGAGGCTCTTCATAATGCCGCGGGCGTCGATGACCTCGCCGGTGATGCGGACCTTCAGCACGTCACCGACCTTGTCCGCCTTCAGCGCGGCCTTGTCCCCATCGGAGAGCTGGAACACGGGGAATTGCGCGGAGATCAGGTCGCCCGTATCGGACAATTCCAGCCCGCCCTTGAGCAGCGTGCCTGAGCCTTCCATGACGAGATCGTTGAGCCGCACCGTGCGGCCCTGGTCGTTCATGGTGAACCGCGCCTTGAGCGGCTTGCCGGCCGGCTTGCTAAGGCCGGGGATGAGATCGGAGATGCGGGCCGCGGTGAGGTCCACCTCAATGGTGGCGCGGGTGTCCACATTGTTGGTGGTGCCGTCGAAGCGCACGGGCACCACGCCGGAAACGCCCGGCACATCCACCCCGAGCTTGGCGCGGGCGGCATCGTCCAGATTGGCGTTGATATGGAGGACGGCGTCCGCCACATCCTTCTTCTTCTCATATTCAAAGGAGATGGGCGCGCCACCCAGCTTGCCGTTGCCCCGCAGCAGCACCCCGGCCGGGGTCGCGAACGCATCCACCGTCGCCCCTTCAAGACGCAGCGTCTTGAACACCTTGTCCACGCCGAAATCGGTGAGAGTGGCGTCGAGCGAATAGTCGAGGTCGCCCGGCAGCGGCACCTTGCGGAAGGTGATGAATACCTTGAGCGCGGCCGAGAACTTGCCCCGTGTGGTGGACGGATCAAACGCGGTGCCGGTCGGCCCCTTCAAGGGCTCCATGCCGAGCACCTCCACCGCCGCGTCGGCGGGACCGGCGAAGCGCACGGAAATCTGCGCCGACGGCTCACGCGGGAAATAGTCCGGCATGAACATGACGCCCTCGCTCACCGCGATCTTGCGGCTCTGCGGGGTCACCATGGTGCCCTCCGGCATGTCGATGCGCACCGTCCGACCGGTGACGACGACGGCGAGGCCCGCGTCGCCCACCGCCGGCAGTCCCTTCACCGGACGCAGGGTGATGCCCTTGCCATTGATGGTGAAGTGAACGCTATCCTCCGGCAGCGGCACCTGCTTCTGGCCGATGAGATCGATGGGGATGTTCACCAGCAGGTTGATGTCGCTGGCGGTGCCGCCCGACACGTTCTCGATGGCGAACTGGCGCGCCGGCGGCGCGATGCTGACAGGCCAGAAGCGCTTCACGGTGGCGACCGGCATGGGCGAGCCGGCCCCCTGCATCTTGAGATAGGGCACCGGAACCCCGAAATCGAAGGTGGCGGTGAAGGTGAAGCTGCCCACCCTGCTGCCGAGCAGGCCCCGCTCCACCCTCAGTTGCCGGGTGGCGGTATCGTACTGGCCATCGAGCAGCACCTGATCGATGACGAGCGGGGGCTCGTCCATCTCCGGCCCGGCCAGCACCACCTGACTTTGGACGATGCTGAAGGTCCAGGGGTCGCGCGCGCGCTGGGGCACGTTGATCTCGCCCTTGAGCGCGATCTTGTTCTCGTTCTTGGCGGCGACGATGGGGTCCAGCACGATCACCCGCCGCGCCGGATCGAGCCGGGCGACGATGCGGGCGGAATCGATGATGAAGCGCTCCTGCGGCTCCTCGCCATTGCCGATGGCGCCCGGCCCCAGCTCCAGCATGGCCTCGGCCGCCTTCAAGTCTCCGTCCATGGCGAGGCGCGCGGTGAACTTCGCGTTCAGCGGCGTGTCCATGTAGAAGCGGCGATGATCCTGGCTGAACGCCTGCACCAGATCGCGGGTGGAGATGTCATTGACCACCACCTCCACCGCGCGCTCCCCATCCTTGGCGGGGGCGATGCGGGCGACGGCGGTGGACACCCCTTCCGGCCCCTGGGAGGTGAAGGTCAGTTCCGCGCCGCCACCGGGCATCCGCGCGAGTCGCACCGAAATATGCTGAAAGGTGATGCTGCGGCCCGAGCTTTCGTTTTCGACGATCAGCGTGCCGTCTTTCAGGCCCACATCGGCGAGCGCGCCGCCGTCGAATCCGGACGCGTCCAGTTCCTTCAGCCATTGGGCGAGAAAGTTCAGGCGCAACGGATCGATGTCCGCGGCGGCATCGGCGGGCGTCCCCGCCGCCGGGCTATCTCCGGCGCCGGTCGGGACCGGCGGGGCAGACCCGGCGCCGGTCGGTGTCACCGGCGCGGACGAGAGCGCCGTCTTGCTCGGCTTCGCGCCGCCGCCGGAGGCCACCGCCACCGCGAGCTGACCCGAGGCGCTGATATGGACCGTCATCTCCGCCCCGACGAGATCGATCCGCCGCGCCTTGGGCATCAGCGACAGCAGCGAGCCCTCCAGCTCCACCTCGGCGCTGGGCGCGCTCGCCAGCAAGTCCCCGTTGGGAGCGAACACCTTGATGTCGTGCACCACCACCGCGGTGGCGCCATCAGCGGCGCGCTCCATGGTGGTGGAGCCGATGGAGACCTTGCGGTCTCCCCCGATTCGGTCCTCCAAGGCCTGCTCGATATAAGGGGTGGCCACGTTCGCGGTGACGACGCCGGTGGCGATCAGGGCGTACAGCACCAGCGCGGCAGCGCCACCAAGGGCGATGACACCCAGCAATATGCTCGCGAGCACGCGCGCGATGCGGCCGCGTGGCACCAGCGCCCCCATGAGGGAGCGGATGTGCGCGTGCCGCGGTCTGCGCCGCTGCGATGCGGGCGTCGGCCCAATCTCCACCATGCCCGCGTGGTCCTCCCGCAACAATCCGCATCATCCGGCGCGGCCGGAGCCGGAGGGGATCGCCCATCCCCAACCCGGCGCATCACCCATTACACGCCCCGACATTTCAGCCTAATGTCCATCCACGGCGTAAAGATGAGGTGGATCGCCCCATGCACACCCACCATCGCGCCCCTGAACGGGACGATCCCTCCCCGGCGGTTCCCGAACCTGCCGTATGGCGCCGAACACGTCGAAAGGAAGGCGGATGGCCAAAATTCCCGAAGTCGGCTCAAAAGCACCCCCGTTTCGCCTCAAGCGGGACGGCGACGGCGAGGTGAGCCTCGGCGATTTCAAGGGCCGCAAGCTTGCGCTCTATTTCTATCCCAAGGCCAACACCTCCGGGTGCACCAAGGAGGCGATCGCCTTCAACGGCCTGAGGGCGGCCTTCGCCGCCGCCGATACCGACATCCTCGGCGTGTCCGCCGACCCGGTGAAGGCACAGGACAGCTTCAAGGCCAAGCACGACCTCGCCTTCCCGCTCGGCTCGGACGAGACTCACGAGATGCTGGAGGCCTACGGCGTGTGGGGCGAGAAGAGCATGTACGGGCGCAAGTTCATGGGCATCACCCGCGCCACCGTGCTCATCGACCGCGACGGCACCATCGCCCGGATCTGGCCCAAGGTGAAGGTGGACGGCCACGCCGAAGAAGTGCTCAAGGCCGCCCAGGATTTGCCCTGAGCTGCCCCCGGCCGGGCGGCCCGCCTAGGCAGCGGACTCATAAGGCATTGATCCAGATTCGGACGGCTGCGAGCTTTAGGGCTGCGAGGAAGTTGTCTGGTCGCCGGTCGTAGCGGCTGGCGAGGCCGCGCATCTGCTTGATCCTGTTGAAGAAGCGCTCGACGAGGTTCCTTTGGCGATAGAGCCAGGGACTGAAGGCGAAGGTGCGCTTGCGGATCGTGCGCGGCGGCACATTGGCAAACCCGCCGCGCTCCGCCGTCTCGGCGCGGATGGCGTCGGTGTCATAGGCCTTGTCGGCGAGCAGGATGCCGCCCGGTGCGAGCCGCGCCAGCAATTCGCGCCCAGCCGGCGCGTCGCCCGCCTGCCCGGCGGTGAGCAGGAGGTGGATCGGCCGGCCTTCAGCATCGACCAGAGCGTGGATCTTGGTGGTCAGCCCACCCCGGGAGCGTCCCATGCAACGATCGTCAGCGCCCCCTTTTTGATGGCGGCGCCATGCTGGTGAACGCGAACGCAGGAGCTATCGATCATCACGATGTCGCCGTCATAGGCGGCGGAGACCGCTTCAAGCAGCTTGTCCCAGACCCCAGCCGCCCGCCAGCGAACGAAACGGTTGTAGAGGGGTGTACGCGGACCGTAGCGCTCCGGAACGTCCCGCCACGGCGCCCCGGTGCGGAACCGCCAGAGAATGCCGTTGATCACCCGGCGGTCATCCACCCGCGCGACCCCGCGCGGCTTGTTCGGCAACAGCGGGGCGATGATCGCCCATTCCTCGTCCGTCAATTCGTGGCGGCGCATCACTCTCTCCCCCTATCGAGAGAGCTTGAATCACGCTCCTAGCAGGCTGGCAAATTTATGGGGCCACTGCCTAGGCCGGCAAGACGTTCTGCGGAAGCACGAACGGCCCCGGCGGCGCCACCCCCACCCGCACCTTCACCCCGAACGCGCGGTGCAGCACATCGTCGGTGAGCACCTCGGCCGCCGGCCCTTCGGCGACAATGCCGCCATGGGCCAGCACCACCATCCGGTCGGCCACCATGGCGGCGAGGTTGAGATCATGCAGCACCGCCAGCACGCCGCCGCCCGCGTCCGCATGGGCGCGGGCGAGCCGCAGCACCGTCAGCTGATGGGCGAGATCGAGGCTTGCGGTGGGCTCGTCCAGGAACAGATAGGCGGGTTTCGCGGCCTCCCCGCACTCAAGCTGCGCCAGCACACGGGCAAGCTGCACCCGCTGCCGCTCACCGCCGGACAGGCTGTCATAGCGCCGCTCGGCGAAACCGGACAGATCCACCCGCCGCAACAGCCGGTCGATGCGTGAAGCCGCCTGCGCTCCGCCGGGCGCCCCGCCCATGAGCCCGACGGCGACCACCTCCGCCACGGAAAAGGCGAACGCCACCTCGGCTGCCTGGGGCAAGACCGCCCGGCGCCGGGCCAATGCGGCCGGCGCCATGGCGTGAATGTCGGCGCCATCGAGCCGCACCCGGCCGCCGGCAAGCCGCTGCTCGCCCGACAGCGCCTTCAGCAAGGTCGACTTGCCGGCCCCGTTGGGGCCGACCAGCACCGTCACCGCCCCCGGCCGCAGGGCCAGGCTCACGCCCGCCAGCAGCACCCGGCCGCTCGCCGTCACCCGCGCCTCTTGTGCCTCGTACATCACCTCACCCCACAAACGCGCGGCGGCGCAGCAGCAGCCACAGGAAGAACGGCGCCCCCACCAGCGCCGTGACCACGCCGAGCGGCAGTTCCGCCGGCGCCGCCAACATGCGGGCGAGAATGTCGGCGCCCAGCAGCACCGCCGCGCCCAACAGCGCGGAGGCCGGCAGCAGCACCCGATGGGCCGGCCCCAGGGCCAGCCGCGCCAGATGCGGCACCACGAGGCCGATAAAGCCCACCACCCCGGCCGCCGCCACCGAGGCCCCGACACCGGCCGCCACCCCAATGATGGCGAGTCGCTTCAGGCGCTCCACCGGGATGCCCACATGGAAGGCTTCCGCCTCGCCCAGGGCGAGCGCGTCGAGCCCCCGCGCCAGCCACGGCGAGGCCACCACCAGGGCGATGATGAAGGGGGCGGCGAGGCCGACCTTAATCCAGGTGGCGCCGCCGAGGCTCCCCAGGGTCCAGAACAGGAACTCGCGGGTCTGCTGCTCGGAGGCCATGAACACCATGACGCCGGTGCCCGCGCTCGCCAGCGCCCCCAGGGCGAGACCCGCGAACAGCAGCGTCGCCACCGAGGTCCGGCCGTCGCGGGTGGCGAGCCGACCGATGAGGAGCGTGGTGGCCAGCCCGCCAAGGAAGGCCGCCAGGGGCAGGCCGAGCAGTTGGACGGACTGCGGCAGCAGCGCCCCGAGCACCCCGCCGAACACCACCCACGCCACCGCCGCCAGCGCCGCCCCGGGCGCCACGCCGACGAGGCCGGGATCGGCGAGCGCATTGCGGAACACCCCCTGCATCATGGCCCCCGCCACTGCGGTTCCGGCCCCGACCAAAGCCCCCAGCACCGCGCGCGGCAACCGCACATCCATAATGATGATGCGTTCGCGCAGCAGGCCGCTGCCGGCGGGCACCCCGCTCGCCGCGTCCCACAGCACCGCCAGCACCCGGCCGGGGCCAATGGCGAACGGCCCGATGGCCAACGCCCCGAGAAAGGCCGCCACCGCCAGCGCCGCCAACAGGCTCAGACCCGCCACCGCCGGCCGCGCCGCCGTTGGCAGGGAGAGGGGCTCCGCGCTCATTCGTCCGGCTCCGAGGCCCAGGGGCGGGGCGGCAGCGCCGGCAATTTCGTGCCGTGCAGCGCATCCGCCAGCTCCCGCGCCGCCTGAGGCGCGCGCGGGCCGAAGCCCAGGAGATAGGAGCCCGGCAGGCTCACGAAGCGCTTGTCCCGCGCCGCCGGCGTACCGGCGAAGGCCGGCAGCGCGAGCACCGTCTCGGCATCGAGCACCTGCCCGCCACCGCGCATCACCACCACCGCATCCGGATCGGCCGCCATCGCCGCCTCGTCTACCGCCGGCTTGTAGCCCTTGATGGCCGACATGGCATTGGCGAGCCCCGCAAGGCGCAGCATGGCATCGGCGCTGGTGTCGGCGCCGCCCACCACCGCCGTGCCGTTGCCGATGGAGAGCACGAACACCACGCGCGGGCGATCCTTCAACGCCGCCACCGCCGCGCCGAGGCTCGCGAAATCGGCGCGCACCGCGTCCGCCAGGGCGCGGCCCTTCTGCGGCTCGCCCACCGCCGCCGCCACGGCCTCGATCTTGCGCACCACGCCGTCGGCATCGTGGGCATCGGGAATGATGACCACCGGCACCGAGGCGTGCTCCAACACGTCAAGGGTCGAGCGCGGGCCAGCCCCCTCGATGGCGAGGATGAGGCTCGGCCCCACCGACAGCACCCCCTCCGGCGCCAAGGTGCGCGCATAGCCCACGCCCGGTAGATTCCGGGCGGCGGCAGGGTAACGGCTGGTCTGGTCCACCGCGATCACCCGGTCGCCGAGGCCGAGGGCAAACAGGATCTCCGTCACCGACCCGCCGATGGAGACGATGCGCGAGGTGTCGGCCACGCTCACGGCCCGGCCCCGCGCGTCCACCACATCCCCGGCGGCGGCAGGGCCGGCGACAGCCATGATCGCCGCCAGCAGCGCCCAAAGGAGCGCACCGAGACGGCCTTGCCTCCCCGGTCTGGAATAGCTCAAATCTTTCATATTCGAGTCGATCCAAACTGATCGAGCCTCAATTTTTGATCGATTCAAAATTAATGCCCTCTGCGCTGGGTGACAATCCTGCATCATTAGATGGATTTATTTCCATCATTTGACAAGTCGTCGCAGACTCGACTTGACGCACCCATATGTACCAAGATAACTCGGACCTCGCAGGCGAGACGTTCCTGCAGCGCGCGAAGTTCTGCCCCAGGAACAGTAGCCAGCCACGACATGACGCGGAGACGATCATGGTGCGTGGGCCCTCAGAACCCCAGCCTTTCCCGACCCTTCGGCCCCTCCTTCTCAGCGGCGTCGCGGCCTGCGCGTTGCTCATGACGAGCGGCGCGGCACTGGCGCAGAGCGCACCGACCGCCAGCGCCCAGACCGATTCGACGACGCCAACCGAGATCGCGCTCGACACCCTCACGGTGGCGGCCACCCGCTCCATCGAGACCCGCGCCGTGGATGCCCTGGCCGGCGTCAGCGTCATCACCTCCGATGAGCTGCAACAGCTCATGGCATCGACCACGCAACAGGTATTTTTCGGCATTCCGGGCACCACGGTGATCCAGAATGGCAACTCCACCCAGGCCTCCATCAATATCCGCGGCATGCAGGACTTCGGTCGCGTCGCCGTGATCCTCGACGGCGCGCGGCAGAACTTCACCCAGCTCGGCCACAATGACGGCGCCGGCTCGTTCTTCCTGGAGCCGGCCCTGCTCAGCACGGTGGACGTGGTGCGCGGCCCGGTGGCCAACATCTACGGCTCGGGCGCCATCGGCGGCGTGGTCAGCTTCCGCACCAAGGACGCGAACGACATTCTGAAGGCCGGGCAACAGTGGGGCGTGGAGACCTCCGGCGAGTTCGGCGCCAACGGGCCCATGGGCTTCGGCTCCGCCTTCGCCGCCACCCGCATCGGCGAGAACACCGACCTGTTCTTCGGCGGAACCCTGCGCACCCAGTCCCAATATACGGACGGCGACGGCAACGAGGTGCTGGGCACCGGCTATGATACCTGGACCGGCATCGGCAAGCTGACCTTCCGCCCGGCGGATTTCCACGAGGTGAAGCTGACCGCGCTCAACCTCGACAGCACTTATACCACCGGAAATACATACCCCGGCACGGGAACCACCCAGTACAACACCGACGTCGCCAATCGCACGGTCACCGCCAGCTACAATTATTCCAATCCGGACAACGCCGTCTTCGACTGGCGCTCGACCGCTTACTGGAACCAGGTGAACCAGGACCAGACCAAGGTCGACGGCACCTGTAGCAGTTCCACCGGCTGCGTCGGCGATCCGCGCAGCTTCACCATCGACACCCTCGGCTTCGACGTGAACAATACATCGCGCATCGACCTCGCCACGGTGAAGAACGCCATCACCATCGGCGGCGACTATTTCCACGACGACGTGGACAACCAGGACAATTACGGCTTCGGCGCCGGCTACAACCCCTCGGGCGAGCGCTCCGTGGGCGGCGCCTTCGTGCAGTGGCAGGCCGATTGGACCAAATGGTTGCAGACCATCGCCGCCGTACGCTGGGACTCCTACGAATTGTCCAGCGACACGACCTCAGGCACCAGCGGCGACCGCTTCTCACCCAAGATCACGGTCGGCATCTCGCCGTTCGAGTGGATCACCGTCTACGGCACCTATGCGGAAGGCTACCGCGCCCCGTCCGTGACCGAAGCATTGGTGAACGGCGAGCACCCCTCGGTGAGCCCCTATTTCTCCTTCGGCTTCCTGCCCAATCCCGACCTTCAGGCGGAAGTGGGCAAGAACAAGGAAATCGGCGTCAACCTGAAATTCAACGACATTTTCAGCAAGGGCGACAAGATCCGCGCCAAGGCCAATGTTTACCGCAACGATGTTTCCGACTACATCGACATCAACTACATGACCGCGGCGGTTCCCGAGTGCGCGACCGCCGGCTGGACGCTCTGCTACCAGTATCAGAACGTGGCCGAGGCCCAGCTTCAGGGCTTCGAGTTCGAGAGCATGTACGACGCAGGCGTGTGGTTCGTCGGCTTCAACGCCACGGTGTCTTCGGGCGACAACCAGACCACCGGCGCGCCCCTGGTGTCGGTGATGCCGAACAACGTGGCCACCACCCTCGGCACCCGCCTGTTCGACAACCGCCTGCTGGCCTCCGTGCGCTGGCAGTGGGTGGCGGCGAAGACCGAGGCGGACCTGCCGACCGACAGCGCGGTGGAGCCGACCGACAGCTTCAACCTCGTGAATGCCTATCTCGCCTACCAGGCCACCGAATGGGTGACCGCTCAGTTCGCCCTGGAGAACCTGCTCAATGAGCAATACACTATCTATCAGCAGTTCGTGCCCAGCGCCGGCATCACCTTCAAGGCCGGGCTGAAGGTCACGCTCGGCGGCGACGTCATCGCCACCGCGACCCCCGCGAGGATCGTCAAGTAGCAGGGCCCGGCGCCCCATTTTTGAGATGGAGTAAGACCATGTTCATTGCCACCAACCGCTTCAAGGTCAAGCACGGCTCGGAGGCCGCCTTCGAAACCGTCTGGCGCGAGCGCGACACCTACATTTCCGCAGTGCCGGGCTTTGTCGCCTTCGACCTGTGCCGCGGCCCGGAGAAGGAGGAATACACCCTCTACATCTCCCACACGGTGTGGGCCGCCAAGGCCGATTTCGAGGCCTGGACCAAGTCGGAAGCCTTCCGCCTCGCCCACCGCAACGCCGGCGCCAGCACCAACACCGTGAACTATATCGGCGGTCCCGAATTCGAGGGCTTCGAATCCGTGCTCACCCTCACCCCCGGCGAAAAGGCCGCCTGAGCTTTCGCAGGCCTTACCGTCCTGCATCCATTCCTGTCATCGCCTCCACCCGGCCCGGTCTTCCGGCGCCGGGTTCTTTTTCGGCCCGCGCGCGCCCTTTCGCGCGGCCGGCGTGCGCACTACCTTGAAGCGATTGCCTGCCTTGCCGTCCACACCGGCGGCCGCCTTTTCGGAATCGTGAGACATGACCGCCTATACCGAGCTGTCCGCCCATTTCAGCCGCGCCTCCGCACTGTCCAACGCCGTCGGCATCCTGCAATGGGACAGCGACGTGATGATGCCGAAGGGCGCCGTCGGCACACGGGCGGAAAGCCTCGCCCTGCTGCGCGTGCTGCACCATGGCCTCGTCACCGATCCGCGGGTGGGAGACTGGCTGTCGCGCGCCGAGACCGACAACGGCCTCGGGGAATGGGAGCGCGCCAATCTGCGCGAGATCCACCGCCTATGGACCGTACAGACCGCCCTGCCCTCCGACCTCGTGGAAGCCACCTCCCGGGCCGTCTCCGCATGCGAGATGGCGTGGCGCAAAGCGCGCGCCGAGGCCGACTTCGCCAGCCTCCTGCCCCTCTTGGAGGAGGTGCTGCGGCTGCAACGGGAGATCGGCGCCGCCAAGGGCGAGAAGCTCGGCCTGTCTCCCTATGACGCGCTGCTCAACGATTACGAGCCCGGCGGCCGCTCCGCGCGCATCGACGCGCTGTTCGACGACCTCGCCGCCTTCCTGCCGGCGTTCACCGACAAAGTGTTGGACATCCAGGCCCGCCGGCCGAAGACCGCCCCGCCCGAAGGCCCCTTCCCGGTGGAGGCGCAGCGGGCCTTGGGGCTGGAGATGATGAAGGTGGTGGGCTTCGATTTCGAGCGGGGGCGGCTCGATGTCTCCACCCATCCCTTCTGCGGCGGCGCCGACGACGATGTGCGCATCACCACCCGCTACAACGAAAGCGATTTTTCCAGCGCTCTCATGGGCGTGCTGCACGAGACCGGGCACGCGCTCTATGAGCAGGGCCGCCCGGCGGCGTATCTGAGCCAGCCGGTGGGCCAGGCCCGCTCCATGAGCGTGCACGAGAGCCAGTCCCTGCTGATGGAAATGCAGGCCTGCCGCAGCCGCGAGTTCATCGCCTTCGCGGCGCCCCGGATGCGGACCGCCTTCGGCGGAGCGGGGCCGGCGTGGGAAACGGATGCCGTGTGGCGCCACTACACCACCGTCAAGCGCGGCTTCATCCGCGTGGATGCGGACGAAGTCACCTACCCGGCCCACGTCATCCTGCGCTATCGCCTGGAAAAGGCGCTAATTGCCGGCGACATGGCCCTGGCGGACCTGCCCGGCGCCTGGGCCGAAGGCATGAAGAGCCTGCTCGGCGTGGTCCCGCCCGACGACCGCCTCGGCTGCCTCCAGGACATCCATTGGCCGAGCGGCGGGTGGGGCTATTTCCCCACTTATACCCTCGGCGCCATGACAGCGGCCCAATTGTTCGACGCCGCCTGCACCGCCGACACGGACATTCTGCCCGGCATCGCACGCGGCGATTTTGGCCCGCTGCTCGGCTGGCTCAGGACCCATGTGCATGCCCACGGCTCGCGGCTGGAAACAGACGCGCTGCTCACCCAGGCCACCGGCCGCCCGCTTGATGCCGGCGTGTTCAAGGCCCACCTGGAGCGGCGCTACGGCGGCGACCAAGAGTGAGCGCGGAGCGCGAGCGGAGAGGCGCGAGTTTGTGAGAGCGGCGGGGATGCTGAGGCGCCCCCACTGAGCGCAAAGCGCGAACGAAAAAGCCCTCCCCCGGAACGCGCAAAGCGAACGGAACATTGCGCCCCTACTGAGCGCAGAATGCGGATGGCCGCCGGGGTGAGGGTTCCGCTTGGCGAGCGAAACCCGCCGGATTCCTGCCTGCCCGAGGGACACTTGACCAATGCCCCCAGCGGTGTGCACAGGCCCTGGGTCTGGAGCCTTCCGCGAGACATTGCGCCCGGCGCATCCCTCTCCCGAATGCGCCGCGCCCAAGGTCGCAGACCCCTGCCCCCTCCACCACGCGGTGCGCCCTTCGGCGAGGTCCCCGGCCGTGGCCTCAGCCGGCGGCGGGCGGGGTCCGGTCCGAGAGCAGGCGCTGGAGCTTGGCTTCTTCCTCGGGGGTGAGGTGCGCGTCCCGGGGACTGGCGCCGGCGCGGCGGCGGCGCAGGGCGAGGATCGAGGCCAGGGCCCCGAGGCCGAGCACCACCACCGGCGTCGCCCACAAAAGCGCATTGCGCCAGGAGAAGCGCGGGCGCAGCAGCACGAACTCACCATAGCGCGCCACCATGAAGTCGAGCACCTGGGCGTCGCTGTCCCCCGCCTTCAGGCGCTCGCGCACGATCAGGCGCAGGTCCTTGGCGAGGGGGGCGTCGGAATCGTCGATGGATTGGTTCTGGCAGACCATGCACCGCAATTCGGCGGAGAGCGCGCGGGCGCGGCTCTCCAGGTTGGGATCGCCCAGCACCTCGTCGGGCTGAACGGCCCCGGCCGGCGCCACCAGCAACAGGGCGGCGAGGAGGGCGAGGGCAAGGCGGTGCAGGAAAGGGGCCATCGTCGTCACTCCGCCGGCACCGCGGCCACGCGGCTGCGCGCCGGCTTCGGCACGCCGATGCGCAGGCGCCGATCGAGCAGGGACAGCATCCCGCCGAACGCCATCACCACCGCGCCGAGCCAGATCAGCGTCACGTTCGGCTTGAAGGTGGCCCGCACGGAAACATGGCCGTCCTGCGTCTCCTCGCCCATGCTCACATAGAGCTGGCTGAAGCCGAAAGTGCGGATGCCGGCCTCGGTGGTGGCCATCTGGCGTGAGGCGAAGATGCGCCGCGAAGCGTCGATGCGCCCTTCCGGCTCGCCCTGGTGGCGAATGGAGAACACCGCGCTGCGGGCGCGATAGTTCGGCCCGGTGCGGTTTTCCATCCGCTCCAGGGTGAGGTCGCGGCTGCCGATGACCAATTGGTCGCCCACCGTCATGGCGGCGATCTTTTCCTGGCTCCAGGAGGCTTCGCAGGCGATGCCCAGGAGGCACACGCCGACGCCGAAATGGGCGATGGCGGTCCCATAGGCCGAGCGCGGCACCCCGGCGAGGCGGGCGAGCGCCACTTTCGCGCGCACCCGGCCAAGGCCCGCGCGCTCGGCAAGATCGGTCAGCGCGCCGAGCATGATGAACACGGCGAGCCCCACGGCGAGCGGCGCCAGCACCGGCCCGCCAGTGACCGCCGCCGCCGTCACCACCGCCGCCACCACGGCAAGGCCCGCCGCCAGCATCAGCCGCTGGGCGACGCCCAGCAGATCGCCCCGCTTCCAGGCCAGCAAAGGCCCGAACGGCATGGCGCACACCAGCGGCAGCATCAGGCCGCCGAAAGCCAGATTGAAATAAGGCGGCCCCACCGTGATCTTGGCGCCGGTGAAGGCCTCGAGCGCCAGCGGATAGAGCGTGCCCACCAGAACCGCCGCCGTGGCGGCGGTGAGGAACAGGTTGTTGAACACCAGCGCCCCTTCCCGCGACACCGGGGCGAACAGCCCGCCCTGTTTCAGCTCCGAGGCGCGGAACGCGAACAGCGCCAGCCCGCCGGCGATGAAGAAGGTGAGGATGCCCAGAATGAACACGCCCCGCGCCGGATCGGTGGCGAAGGCGTGCACCGAGGTGAGCACACCCGAGCGCACCAGGAAGGTGCCGACCAGGGACAGGGAAAAGGCCAGGATCGCCAGAAGGATGGTCCACACCTTCAGGGCGTCCCGCTTCTCCATCACCACCGCCGAATGCAGCAGCGCGGTGGCCGCGAGCCACGGCATGAGGGAGGCGTTTTCCACCGGATCCCAGAACCACCAGCCGCCCCAGCCGAGTTCATAATAAGCCCAATAGGAGCCCATGGCGATGCCGAGCGTCAGGAACACCCAGGCCGCCAGGGTCCAGGGCCGCACCCAGCGGGCCCAGGCGGCGTCGATGCGCCCTTCGATCAGGGCCGCCACCGCGAAGGCGAACGACACCGAAAGCCCCACATAGCCGAGGTAGAGCAGCGGCGGATGAATGGCGAGGCCGGGATCCTGGAGGATGGGATTGAGGTCGCGCCCTTCCGCCGGCGGCGGGGCAAGCCGCAGGAACGGATTGGACGTGAGCAGGATGAACGAGAGGAAGGCGAGCGCGATCAGCCCCTGCACCGCCAGCACATGGGCCTTCAGCCGGTCCGGCAGATTGCCGCCGAAGGCCGCCACCAAAGCGCCGAACAAGGCGAGCACGAACACCCACAGGAGCATGGAGCCCTCGTGGTTCCCCCAGGTGGAGGTGATCCTGTAGATCAGCGGCATCTGGGAGTGGGAGTTCTCCACCACGTTCACCACCGTGAAGTCGGAGGTGACGTAAAGCTGGATCAGCGCGGCGAAGGCGAATGTCACGAAGCCCATGAGGGCGAAGGCGAGGGGCGCGGCGGTGCCCATCAGCACCGCATCGCCCTTGGCCGCGCCCCATGCGGGCAGCAGCACCTGGAGGATCGACAGCGCGAGCGCGAGGGCGAGGGCGTATTGTCCGAGTTCAGCGATCACGGCGGCTCAGCTCCCGGTGTTCGCGGCGGCAGCGGGGCGAGCGGGCGCCGGGGCGCCATTCTCCCCCTCTTTCCACACCCCCTGCTTTTTCAGGGCGTCCGCCACTTCGCGCGGCATGTATTTCTCGTCGTGCTTGGCGAGCACGCTGTCGGCGCGGAAGCTGCCGTCGGCCTCAAGCACGCCCTCGGCCACCACGCCCTGCCCCTCGCGGAACAGGTCCGGCAGGATGCCCGAATAGGCCACCTTCACGGTCCCGTTGCCGTCGGTGACGGTGAAAGTGGTGACGGTTCCCGCCTTGGTGACGGAGCCGGTTTCCACGAGCCCGCCGAGCCGCAGCCGGCTGCCCGGCGCCACCTGCTGCTGCGCCACCTCGGTGGGGGTGCGGAAGAACACGATGGTGTCGTTGAGCGCCGACAGGATCAGTCCGGCGGCAAGCGCCAGCACGCCCAATCCGGCGGCGATGAGCACGAGGCGACGGCCCTTGCGCGTCATTGTCTGTCCTCCCGGTTATTCTTGTGTCCCGGCCCCATGGTCAGCCTCCCAGCCCCAGGTCCTTCGCGGCGGCGTCGATACGCGCCAGCGCGTCGGTCTTTCCGGCGAAGGCGGTGCGCGCCGAGGCCAGCGCGCCCTTTGCCTTGTCGGTGTCGCCGAGCACCTTGTAGGCCCGCGCCAGCCGCAGCCAGCCATCGAGATCGCCGGGCTCCGCCGTGAGCCGATCCTGCAGCTTCTGCACCATACCGCGAATCATGACGTTTCTGTCACCGGTCGACATGTTGGCGGCATTGGCCACGTCGGCGGCGCTGGGACCCGGTGCCGGCCCCGCTCCGGCCTGGGCGGCGGCGCCCGACTTGTCTTTCCCCTCGACGCGGGCAAGCGCCACCTTCAACAGCGGCAGGTAGGGCGCATCCGCCGGGGCGCCCGCCACCATGGCACTCCAGATGGCCGCGGCATCGGCGTCGCGACCGTCCTGCTCGGCGGCCAGACCCAGGAAATAGCTGGCCCGCGGCTCGGTCGGGTCCAGCTTCGCGGCATCCTGGAACGCCTTGAGCGCATCGGCGGTGACGATGCCGTTGGCCGCCATCACCAGCACCTCGCCGAGGGCCGAGTAGCGCAGCGCCGTGGGGCCTTGAAGGCGGATGGCCTGGGCATAGGCGCGGGCGGCGTCATCAAACCGGCCGAGCCGCAGATAGATCGGCGCCAACACCTCGAAGCCCGCCCCGTCATTGGGGTTCTGGGCCAGATGGTCCTCCACCTTGCGCACCAGGATGGCCACATCGCCACGGTCCGCGGGCGCCGCCAGGCGTTCGGCCAGGGGCGCGCCCGGCAGATCCGGCGTGCCGAGATAGAGATAAAGGCCCGCCCCGAACAGCGGCACGATCACAAGCGCCATCACCGCCGCGGCACGGCGGCGGCTGTCCCCGCCTTTTTTGGAGCCGGCATCGGCGACGCGGGCGGCATCGGCGGCGAGCATCCGCCGCGCCACTTCGGTACGCGCGGCCTCCGCCTGCTCGGGCGGCAAGCGCCCGCCGTCGCGGTCGCGGTCGATTTCGGCGAGTTGGTCCCGATAAACGGCAAGGTCCGCCTCCCGCTCGCCCTTCAGGACGCGGGAGCGGCTCAACGGCCACAGCACCGCCAGGGCGGCCACGGCGGTCATGAGCGCGAACAGGGCAAACAGGGGCGCAGACATCATCTTATAGCCGTTAACGTCAGTCCGGCCGAAAGCAAAGGCCACATCCCGCCTCAGCGGCGCGGGGCCGCAGGGGCGCCGCGACTTGTGATCGACTTCCCGCCCATCTTCCAGTAGATGGTCACACGGATACCGGGCGTTGCAGAGGCCCACGCGGCGCACTGCGGCGACCACGCATTTCGACAACCGTGACAGGGAGCAAGCCATGGGACTGTTCGATCAGATGATGGGCGGTGTTCTGAACAACATGCTCTCGCAGGCATCGGGCTCCGGTGGCCTCGGCAACCTTTTGAATTCCGCCCTGAGCGGCCCCATGGCCCAGGCGCTGCCCGGCATGCTCAACGGCGCCCTCGCCAAGACAGAGTATGGCAGCCTCGACGGCCTCTTGGCCCAGCTTCAGGAATCCGGGCTCGGCGACCAGGTGGCGAGCTGGCTCTCCAGCGGCCCCAACGCCCCGGTGAGCGCGGAGCAGATCATTTCCGCCCTCGGCGAAAGCCAGATCGGCCAGATGGCCGCCGGCGTCGGCCTGCCCACCGAGCGCCTCACGGAACTGCTCTCCCAATTCCTGCCCGCCCTGGTGGACAAGCTGAGCCCCAACGGCGCGCTGGAGCTGCCCAAGGCCTGATCCGTCAGCGTCGGACCCGCCCTTGCGGGGACAGCGGCGGACAACGCGGATCACATGACCGCGCACCTCGCCAGCGAGGGCGGAGCGGGCCATGCTCCGGCTCGGATGGATCGCCCATTGCGCCACGGTCGCGAAATCGCCACCTTCAAGGCGTGGCAGAGAGTGGCGGCGCCCAAGCGGCGCCGTCGTCACCTGCGCTCCAACCGGTGAGCCCTGATCCGTGTCCGAGCCCGAGCGTCTTTCCCTCATGGCCCGGCTGCGCAACGCGCTGCTGGACTTCGACGCGTTTCTGGATTCGTCGCTGTTCGGCCTTGGCAGCCGCACGCGGCGGGCGTTCTCGGCCTATGCCGCCTTCACCGAGAATTTCAACATCGGCGGCATCCCCCGCTTTTTCGTGGGGCTGGTGTCGGAAGCCTTCACCCTCGGCGCCATCGGCGCGGTGGCGGTGCTGGCGCTCGCCATCCCCGCTTTTCACGAGACCTCCGACGACTGGCTGAAGCGCACGGAGCTGGCCGTCACCTTCCTCGATCGCTACGGCAACATCATCGGCGAACGGGGCGTTCGGCAAAATGATACCGTTCCGCTGGAGGATTTCCCGGACCATCTCATCAAGGCGACGCTCGCCACCGAGGACCGGCGCTTTTACGAGCATTGGGGCATCGATATCTCCGGCACCCTGCGCGCCCTTGTCACCAATGCCCGCGCGGGCGGCGTGCGGCAGGGCGGCTCCTCGCTGTCCCAGCAGCTCGCCAAGAACCTGTTCCTGAACAACGAGCGCACCCTCGAGCGCAAGATCAAGGAAGCCTTCCTGGCCATCTGGCTGGAAGCGCGCCTGACCAAGAGCCAGATCCTGAAGCTGTATCTCGACCGCGCCTATCTCGGCGGCGGCGCTTATGGCGTGGACGCGGCGGCCCGCTACTATTTCGGCAAATCGGTGCGCGAGGTGAATCTCGCCGAGGCCGCCATGCTCGCCGGCCTGTTCAAGGCGCCGTCCAAATACGCACCCCATGTGAACCTGCCGGCCGCCCGCGCCCGCGCCTCCACCGTGCTCGACAATCTGGTGGATGCCGGCTTCATGACCGAGGGCCAGGTGTTCGGCGCCCGCCGCAACCCCGCCACCCCGGTGGATCGGCGCGACGACGCGGTGCCCGACTACTATCTCGATTACGCCTTCGGCGAAGTGAAGAAGCTGGTGGATCAGCTCCCGGCCTCCGTCACGGAGCGCATCTTCGTCGTGCGCACGGGGCTCGACCCCAACATCCAGAAGGTGTCGGAAGCCGCCATCGACCAGTCCCTGCGCGAGTTCGGGCGGGACTACAAGGCCACCCAGGGCGGCATCGTCGTCATGGAGCCCAACGGCACGCTGCGCGCCATGGTGGGCGGGCGCGACTATGGCGAGAGCCAGTTCAACCGCGCCACCGATGCCCTGCGTCAGCCCGGTTCCTCGTTCAAGCCGTTCGTCTACACCGTGGCGCTCATGAACGGTTTCAAGCCCAGCACCATGGTGCTGGACGCGCCCATCTGCCTCGGCAACTGGTGCCCGCAGAACTACGGCCGCTCCTACATGGGCTCCATCACCCTCGCCACCGCGCTCCAGCACTCGCTGAACACGGTGGCGGTGCGGCTTGCGGAGAAGTTCGGGCGCAAGAAGATTGTCGATCTCGCCCACCAGATGGGCATCCGCACCCCTCTGCCCATCTCCGCCCCGCTGCCGCTCGGCGCCGCCGAGGTGACGCTGGTCGACATGACCACCGCCTATTCCGTGTTCGCCAACGGCGGCCGCAGCGTCTACCCGCACGCGGTGGTGGAGATGCGGATCGGCAATGGCGACGTGGTGTGGCGCTTCGATCGCGACGCGCCGCCCCCGGTGCAGATCATCCCGACGCCCCAGCTCAACGACATCAACGCCATGTTGAACAACGTGGTGGAGAACGGCACCGGACGCAGGGCGCGGCTCGTGAACACGAAGGTCGCCGGCAAGACCGGCACCACCAATGCCTATCGCGACGCCTGGTTCATGGGCTTCACCGGCAATTATGTGGCCGGCGTCTGGTTCGGCAACGACGACTATGCATCGATGAACAAGATGACCGGCGGAGCGCTGCCGGCCATGACGTGGCAGAAGGTGATGGCCTATGCGCACCAGGGCATCGAGATCAAACCGATCCCCGGCGTGACCTCCCCGCTTCCCAAGCTGGAGGAGGCGCCCGCGCCGATCGAGGTGCCCGGCCTTGCCTTGTCCCAGCGCCCCGTGACGCTCTCGCCCAAATCGGCGGAACGCCTCGCCACCCTGGAGCGGCTGATGAAAGACCAGGAAAGCGCGCGCGGCCAACCGGCGGCCCCGGAGCCGGCGACCGGCAAGCTGCCCCAGCCCGGCGCCCCGCTTCCGCCCACCAAGCCCCTGCGCACGGGAGCCGCGGAGGGCGCGCCGCGCGGGTAGACGGACGGTCGCCGTGGGTCCGTGGCCGCCCTCAGTCGGCGCCGATGCCGACGGACACGGTCCACCCCGCCACCACCTTCACGCCGGCCGGCGCCTGGTCGATGCTGACCCGTACGGGCACGCGCTGAGCCAGACGCACCCAACTGAAGGTCGGGTTGATATTGGCGAGCAGGTTCGCCGGCTCGGACCGATTGTGATCCTCGATGGCCTTGAGCGAAAACAGAATCTCATTGCGGCCGATGCCGAAGGGACGGCCGATCACGCGGACAGCTCCGACACCAGCGCCGCTTCGACCCTGGCCAGGCCCCTCACGATCACCGCGAGGTCTTCGTCGCTCACATCGTTGAGGAACCGCGCCCGCAGGGTGGCGATGGCGGCCTCGACCTCGGCCACCGGCGCCCGTCCGCTCGGCGTCAGGCACAGCAGCTTCGCGCGCTGGTCGTCCGGGTCTTCCAGGCGCGAGACCAGCCCCTCGGCCAGCAGCATGTCGACGATGCGCACCGGCGAAGGGCCTTCAAGCCCCAGCTCGTCGGCGTTCACCCCCTGGCGCAAGTCATCCCCCCTGGCGCAAGTCATCCCCAAGCCGCGCGAGTATCAGAAGCGGCATGGCCGTCGCCTGGGAGAGCCCGCGCTCCGCCAGCGCCTGATCGATGGCGCGGCGCCAATAGCGCACACCCCGCGTGACCAGCTGGCCGAAGATGAGGCGGTCGGATTGTCGAGACTCGGCGGCCGGCTCGACATCGGCGGCCAGACCGAAGCGCCTGCCGCCCGCGCCACGCGGCCTCACCGACCGGGACGCGCCGGATCTCTCATCGCCGGGCATGCGCATCACCGCGCGCCACGGCGACGGGACGAAAGCCCGCAGCACCCGCCTTCTGGAGGGAGACCGTTCGTGCGACCCATGTGCCGCCGCCGGAAACACTGGCGCCTCGGTACCGGCAGCATCGTCGGCTACCCGCGCCCATCCGCACGACACGCACGGCCTCTCTCCCCACGCCTTGGAGCGTGTCGGCCATGGCGGGGCGGCATGAGCCACGGCGACGAGCACTCCGCCCACAACCGCGAAGCGGACGGCCTCCGGGCAGCGCGAACTCAGCCGTGGTCAGAGCGCCCGCGCGGGCGTTTGCCGCCACGCGCCCTGGCCTCAGTTGTCGCTGGCGTGCGCCACGTCGTCCAAGGCCGCATTGGTGCAGCTATAGGCGCCATCCGGCTCATCGAAGCCGGCGCGGGTGAGGAAATCGCAGCGCGAGCCTTCCGCCGCCGCCAGCCAGGACACCAGACGATGCGTAATCCCGATGGAGACGGCCTCGTCATCGACGGGCTTGAACGCGCTTTCCGGCGGCACCTGGGCCCCGGAGCGCGGCGCCGTCCTCACATCGCTGACCGTGGGAATGAGGGAAAGGGTGTCCCCGGTGTCGGTGGCGGTCACCACCGGTGTCACCGACAAGGTGAACTGATCCCAGCCGCCTTTCGCGAGCCGGACCGCATCGGATTCGCCGGTCACCTGGGCCGTAAACACGGGCACGCCGTTCGCCCCCTTGGCGACCGTCGCGCCCGATAGCTTGAATTTGCGCCCACCAACGCTTGAACCTTCGGCCTGCGCGCCGGACAGGAGGCGGTTGAGCGCGCGTTCCAGATAGGTCTTCAGCTTGACGTCCGAGACCGTGCCGCCATCGGAGAGCTTGGCCTTCGGCACCACGACCAGGGCCATTTCCGTGCAGGCGTTGGGCAAGGTCACCGCGGCGAGCGCCGGTTCCGCCCGCAACGCTTTGGCGGTCGCGGCCTCGGTGCCCACGGGCACCGCGACATCGATGGCAATGTCGTCGCCGCCGTGGGAGGCGAGTCGCAGCCGACTCCACAGATCCTTCAGCTTCGCCTTCACCGCGCCGTGGGTGAGGCTGGTGGCCGACACATCGAGATCGGCGAGCGCGGCTGGCGGCGACGCCATGGACTTAAGGGTCTCGGCGCGCAGCACCAGGGCCAGCCCGCCATAGACCTGGCCGCACCAATCCTCGCCCAGATGCTGCAGGGCCAAGGCCGTATCGGAAAAATCCGCGGAGGGGCGGAACAGGACAACCCGCTCCAGGTCGCCCACCGACAAGGTCTCCTCCCACACCTGGTGCAGGCCGCGCTCGTCCTCGCTAAAGCCCAGGGTGTAGGCGTCCGATCCTGTGCCCACGGTCAGCTTCAGGGCACCATCGCTCACGGTGCCGATGATGGGCAGCGCTGGGCGCGGATCGCCTACCGGCGCGGCCAGGGTGCCCGTCACTTTGCCACCATCGATGTCGAGCGTCGCGATCCCCACCCGGTAGGGCTCGAACAAAGGCAGGCCCAGCGTCATGTAGTGCTCCGCCGCAGCGGCGGCGGCCGTGGCGCCCCCCAAGCCCGCCGCCAAGGCGAAAGCCGCGAAGAGCGGCGCCCGGACGCGCCACGAGGCGCGAAGTGGCTTGAGGCATCCCCACATGATGAAATCCCTTCCTTCCCTGGCTCAGCCGCTCGCCCCGCCCACCGCGGCACGGCGGGCGCCGACGGCCGGCCCACAGGCGCGCCCGCGAGGCGCGACGGCTTCTCTTCCTGCTGGAAATGGATTGCGGATACTTTAATGCCGGGAGGTGCAATCCAAGAGGTGCACGGCCCAGAGCCCACGCCGCCCCATCCGGATATCACGCCATGAGCGCCCCCTTGAGCCTTCCGCGCAGCTTCACCGCCACGACGGCGGACCAGCTTTCCATTCACATCCAGGACTGGGGGTCCGGCGAGGGGCCGGAAATGCTGTTCATCCACGGCTTTTCCCATTGCGGCCTCGCCTGGATGCGGCAGGTGGGCGCGCCCGCGCTTTCCGGATTCCGCAAGGTGACATACGATTTTCGCGGCCACGGCGGCTCCGACAAGCCGCTCGACGCCCATTTCTACAAGGAACCGGAGCGGTGGGCCGACGAGCTTGCCACCGTCATCGCCGCGAGCGGACTGAAGCGCCCGATCCTGGTCGGGTGGTCCTATGCGGGACGCATCATCGGCGATTACCTAAAGGTTCATGGCCACGCCGGGATCGGCGGCATCGTGTTCGTGGATGCGGCCACGGCCAACGACCGGGCCTTCTACGGCACCTGCAACCGCCTGATGCGGCAGATGTGCTCTGCCGACCTCGCACAGAACATTGATGCCACCCGGGCCTTCGTGCGCCGCTGCTTCGCGGGCGAGCAGCCGCAGGAGCTGCTCGAGACCCTGGTCGCCCTCAACATGGTGGTGCCGGCGCAGGTCCGCGCCGCACTGTTCGACCGGCCCGCCGACTATGAGGACGTGCTGCGCCGCCTCGATATCCCGGTGCTGGTGATGCAGGGCGAACAGGACGACGTGGTCGCCCCGGCCATGGCCCATCACATCGCGCAGATCGTGCCCGCCGCTCGGCTCGCCCTATTTCCCGTGGGTCACGCCCCCTTTCTGGAGGCCCCCGACGCCTTCAACACCATCCTGGCGGACTTTGCCCGCGGCGTCGCCACCTGACACGTGCGCTGCAACGCAAGCGTGGCTTTTGAATCGCACCCCCGCAAAAAGCGAGCCCGCCCTCGCCAAGGGCGGAACCAGGGCGCCACAAAGCGGTTGCGGCCATGCCCATTCGTGGCGGAAAAATGGATGCCGCGCACGCGGGGGCGGCGCGCATCGCAGACATTGAGTTCCACTGGCCCGGTGATCCCTCACCCGGCCAAGGACACGAGGCTGAACGCCATGATGCACCTGAAAGCCATCGCCGCCGTTGCGATCGCGGCCGCGCTGGTTTCCGCGGGCCACGCCCGGGCCGATGATCGCTATGAGCTGTTCCCGTTCGCGAAGCTGTTCCTCACCACGCCATCCGACGTGGGGGTGGCGAGCGGCTCCTCGCCGATCCCGCGCCAGATGGTGTCCTTCGACAAGAAGTACAAGCCCGGCACCATCGTCATCTCCACCCCCGAGCGGCGGCTTTATTATGTGACCGCGCCGGGCCAAGCCATCCGCTACGGGGTGGGCGTCGGCCGCGACGGATTTCAATGGTCGGGCGTGAAGACCATCAGCGCCAAGCGCGAATGGCCCGGCTGGACGCCGCCGGCGCAGATGCTGAAGCGCCGTCCCGACCTGCCGCGCTACATGCCCGGCGGCCTCGACAATCCCCTCGGCGCGCGCGCCATGTATCTCGGCTCCAGCCTCTATCGCATCCACGGCTCCAACGAGCCGGAAACCATCGGGCAGGCGGTGTCCTCCGGCTGCATCCGCATGACCAATGATGATGTGGTGGACCTCTACGGCCGGGTGCGGGTCGGCACCGTGGTGTACGTGCTGCGCTGACCGCGCGGCCGCCCAAGACTTCCCTGTTGCGGAGCGGCCGGATCCGCCCTCGGGCGCGGGCGCCCGCAACGGGGAGACGACTGGAGCGGCGTGTAGGGACGTGATGCAGAGCGGGTAAACGGCTTGCCGCCCGTTTCATGATCCCGGCCAAGGCGCCCCGAAGCACGAGCAGAACACGGACCGATGCCACGACGGATGGGAACGCTCACGCCCACCCTTTGGCGCCCTTGACCTACCGGCGGTTCCCGGCGCGGCGCTCAGAGGTCGTCGCGCTCGGGCAGTGCCACCAGGATGAGCACGCCGATTACCACCGTATAAATGTGAAATGCCCCCTCCTGGCCGTTCCACTCCCTGGACTGCCACATGGCGAAATATTCGCCGGCCACCACCATGAAGCCGAAGAACCACAGGAGGAATGCCAGCGCGGCCCCAAGATAGACCAGGCCTTTCGCCCGCCCGAAGGCGATGGCGGACGCGCGCAGACAGAGCGCCATGGCCACGGCGCCGCCGGCCAGCAACAGCCCGCTCATGGCCTCGGTTGCGATGATGGCGGCGTAGACCGCGCGCC
This sequence comes from Xanthobacter agilis, assembly GCF_021730435.1. GTDB lineage: Bacteria > Pseudomonadota > Alphaproteobacteria > Rhizobiales > Xanthobacteraceae > Xanthobacter > Xanthobacter agilis. The sequence continues at coordinate 112,448 of NZ_JABWGX010000005.1, read as the reverse complement.
ACACCCGCTCGTCGGTGATCGCACGGCCCATCAGGGCATTGCCCGGAAAGGTCGTATCCATGCTCAGCACGTGGCCGACGAAGGCGTAGTTCGACCCATAATCAATGATGTTGTCGTAGGCGACAACCAGCGCGTAGGCGGCAAGCGACGCCGCCGTCACGATCTTCGCGATTCGAAGCTCCATCCCCGCCTCCCGTGCCTTGGCGCATAACAGCATGCGGGCGAGGAGGATGCCTCCCCGCCGTCAGTGCAGCCGGAGGCAGGATAGCTCAGCGCCGGCGGAAATTCTGCTGGCGGCGGGCGCCGGGAGGCGGCGCGGAACCCTCGGCCTTGTGACGGAAGTTGATGCGCCCGCGGTCGAGATCATAAGGTGACATCTCCACCACCACGCGGTCACCCTCGATGGTGCGGATACGGTTCTTCTTCATCTTGCCGGCGGCATACGCCAGGATCTGGTGATCGTTGTCGAGCCGCACGCGGAAATTGCCGTCGGGCAGCACCTCGGTCACTGTGCCCTCGAACTCCAGCAGTTCTTCCTTCGCCATATATAGTCTTCTCCAATAACCCTCCGTGCGGAGGTGGAATGGCGGGCCTTATGCCACGTTTGAACGTTCGGGCCCATAGGGTGTCGTGCACGCGGGGCGCATTTCAGTGCCCCGCGCGTTTTTCAGATCAACGGACGGGGCGCTTGGCGCCACCGCCACGGGTTTCCTTCTGCTGGCCCTGCCGGTTCGGCACCGCCTTCATGAAGCCGATCCCGCCCATCTCGCCACCGCCGGCCCGCGTCGTGCGCTCGCCCCTGTTGGCGCGGCCCTCGGACGGACGCGCCTCGGAACGGCCACCGGGGCGGCCTTCATCATGGCGCGGCTTCGCGGGACGGGCCTGCTGCGATCGCGGGGCCTGGGCCTCGCGCCCCTCGCCACCACGCGCGGCACCATCGCGAGTCTCCGTACGCGCCGCGGCCGGGCGCTTCTCGCGCCGGGCTCCGTCCTCGCGGGCGCCATCGCGGCGTCCGCCGCCGTCCTGACGGCTCTCCTGGCGCGTCTCCTGGCGGGTGTTATCCCGCCGTTCGCCGCCCTGGCGCGACCCGCCACCGTTGCGCCCGCCGTCGGGGCGGCGCTGACGACCGCCGGGGCGCGATCCCCGCGCCTCTTCCATGGCATCCACCGGTGACACGGCGATAGGCGTGCCCGCGGGCACGTCGAAGGCCGCGCCCGCACCGCGTCGGTCGGTCGAGGGGATCTGAATCTTGATAAGCCGCTCGATGGCCCGCAGGAACGCCCGCTCCTCCTGATCGCAGAACGAGATGGCGATGCCTTCCCGGCCCGCGCGGGCGGTGCGGCCGATCCGGTGCACATAGCTTTCCGGCACGTTCGGCAGATCGAAATTGATGACGTGGCTCACGCCCGTGACGTCGATGCCGCGGGCCGCGATGTCGGTCGCCACCAGGGTGCGCACGGCACCGTCACGGAAGGCCGCAAGCACGCGATCACGCTGATTTTGCGACTTGTTGCCATGGATCGCCTCGGAGGCGATGCCCACCTTGGCGAGCGCGCGCACCACCTTGTCGGCGCCATGCTTGGTGCGGGTGAACACCAGGGCCCGGTCGATCTCCTCCTTGGAGAGAACCTCGGCCAGAAGCAGAGCCTTGTTCGCCTTGTCCACCAGCAGCACGCGCTGGTCGACCCGGTCCGCGGTCTTCGCGACCGGGGTCACCGCCACCTGCACCGGATCACGCAGCATGGTCCCGGCCAGTTCCGCGATCGCGGACGGCATGGTGGCCGAGAAGAACAGCGAGTGCCGCTTGTGGGGCAGGCGGCGCACGATGGCGCGGATGGCATGGACGAAGCCCATGTCCAGCATCTGGTCGGCCTCGTCGAGGACGAGCACCTCGACCTGATCGAGCCGCACCGCATTGTTTTCCGCAAGGTCGATGAGGCGACCGGGGGTGGCCACCAGCACATCCACCCCGCGCGAGAGGGCGCGGATCTGCCGGCCCATGGGGACGCCACCGATGGCGAGCGCCACCGAGACGTTCGCATGGCGGCCGAACTTCAGGAAATTGTCCACAATCTGGCCGGACAACTCACGGGTGGGCGAGAGCACCAGGGCCCGCACCGCCTTCGGCTCCGGACGGCGCGCATGGCGCACCAGGCGATCGAGAATGGGAAGAGCGAACGCGGCGGTCTTGCCGGTGCCGGTCTGGGCAATACCGATCAGGTCGTGGCCGGCGAGGATTTCAGGGATGGCCTGGGCTTGAATGGGGGTCGGCGTCACATGCCGCTCTTCGGTGAGGGCACGGACGATAGGCTCGGCAAGGCCGAGGGAAGAAAAAGAGGTCAAGCTCTGTCTTTCATGGGCGAACGGCGCCGCGGCGCGCACGCGTGGCGGTCACGCGGCGACACTGCTCGCGAGGATCTTCGACATCCCGCGTGGCCAGGGGTGTCCAAAAGAAACATGGAATTCGGGCTAAGCCGCCTGAGACGCTTCCAGGATTGAAGCTCCGAGCGGTCTCCGCTACGCGGCCCGACAGTGCCGCCCTGTTCCGAAATCGCTCACAGTCCAGTCCGGACATCGGAGGCGATCACCTAAAGGCGGATCACTATGACAGTGCATATGACGCATCCCCATGACGATTTCAAGGCGAGCCGCCGAAACCCGCGCTCTTTTTCGGTGCGCCGGTTTCGGCGGCACGCGCGGGCGCATCGTCGGCGACCGGCAACCGCCGTTCGCTTTTCCGCCGCACTGCGAGGCCATAAACATCTCGCACATGCCACATTGGAGTGTGCGAGGCGACCCTCACGGACCCGGACCGCAACGATAGGGGTGCCGGGAGGAAGCAAGCATGTTCGATCCGCAGGTATTGATCAGCGCAACGCAAACCTTCGTGCAGCAGCATCAGGCGCTCGCACCGGCGGTGGTGTTCGCGCTCGCCTTCGGCGAGTCGCTGGCGCTGGTGTCCTTTCTCGTTCCGGCCACGGTGCTCCTGCTCGCCATTGGCGCGCTCATCGAGGCATCGGGGCTCCATTTCTTTCCGATCTGGCTCGCGGCGGCGGCCGGCGCCGCGCTGGGCGATGCCATTTCCTACTGGTTCGGCTTTTACTACAAGGACCGCGCGAAGACCTTCTGGCCCCTGTCGCGCCGGCCCGATCTGGTGGCCAAGGCCGAGGATTTCTTCACGCGTTTCGGCGTTTGGGGCGTGGCGGTGGGGCGGTTTTTCGGCCCGGTGCGGGCGGTGGTGCCGCTGATCGCCGGCATCCTGGCCATGCGCCAGAGCCATTTCCAGATGGCAAACGTGGCCAGCGCGGCGATCTGGGCCTTTGCCATGCTCGCCCCCGGCGCGGTTGCGCTCCGCCTCTTCGGCGGCTGACCGCCGGCAGCTTCAGATCCGGCGGTGGGCTCGAACAGAGCCTGCCCTGACCGTGCGGCAATGCCGTACCTTGTCTCCCCTGCTGATCCTATATATGAACGGATACATCAATCGGGGAGAGTATTGCCATGATCGATTTTGCCATCCGGCGGCGCGGCCTCGTTCTGGGTCTCGTCCTCGCCACCGCCTTTTTCGGCGCCGCCCGCGCGGAGCAGCCGGCGACAGCGACCGCCGCCGCGGCCGACAGCACCGTCACCACCTTTGCCGCCGCCAGCCTCACCAATGCCTTCGAAGACATCGGCAAGGCCTATGAGGCCAAGGGCAAGCCCAAGGTCCGCTTCTCCTTCGCCGCCTCCTCGGCCCTCGCCAAGCAGATGGAAGCCGGCGCGCCGGCGAACATTTTTGCCTCCGCCGACCTGAAGTGGATGGACTATGTGGAGAAGAAGGACCTGATCGTGCCTTCTTCCCGCGTGGTGCCCATCGGCAACGCGCTGGTGCTGGTGGCCCCGGCCGACAAGGCCAAGCCCGTCACCCTCGCCAAGGGCATGGACATCGACGCCCTGCTCGGCCCCAACGGCCGCATCGCCACCGGCCTCACCGACAGCGTGCCGGTCGGCATCTATGCCAAGACCGCCTTCACCAATCTCGGCGTGTGGGACAAGGTGTCGCCGCGCATCGTCGGCGCCGAGAGCGTGCGCGCGGCGCTCGCCCTGGTGGAGCGCGGCGAGGTGCCTTACGGCGTGGTCTATGCCACCGACGCCGCCATTGCCAAGAATGTGAAGGTGGTCGCCATCTTCCCCGCCGACAGCCACCCGCCGGTGGAATACCCCTTCGCGCTGGCGAAGGGCCACGACACCGCCGAAGCCAAGGCCTTCTTCGCCTTCCTGACCAGCCCGGAGGCCAAGGAAATCTACAAAAAGTATGGCTTCGTGGTGAAGTGACCCGCCTCGGCCAAAGGCTCGGCCGTCAGCGCCCGTTTTAGCCCCGTCCGACCGAAGGGCGCCCGGTGTGAAGAACTTCTTCGCGCCGGGCGCCCTTCGGTTTAGAATTTTTTGCGACATTGCCGTCCGGAATTTTCACATGCTGCTGACCCCGGAAGAATGGACAGCGGTGGCCCTCAGCCTGAAGGTCGCTTTCTGGTCCACCATCTGGAACATGCCCCCCGCCATTCTCGTGGGGTGGATCCTGTCCCGCACCGAGTTTCCCGGTAAAGGCGTGTTTGATGGCCTGGTCCACCTGCCCTTGGTTCTGCCCAAGGTGGTCGTTGGCTACGTCCTGCTCATCACCCTCGGCACGCGGGGCTATCTGGGCCAATATCTCTACGGGTGGTTCGGCCTCAGCCTCATGTTCACCACCGCCGGTGCCACGGTGGCCGCCGCCGTGGTGAGCTTTCCCCTCACCGTCAACGCCATCCGGCTCGCCATCGACGGCGTGGACAAGGGCATCGAGACCGCCGCGCGCACCCTCGGCGCCAGCAAAATCGACGCCTTCTTCACGGTCACCCTGCCGCTGATGCTGCCTGGCATCCTCTCCGGCGCGCTGATCTCCCTGGCCTCGGCGCTGGGTGAGTTCGGCGCCACCATCACCTTCGTCTCCAACGTGGAAGGCCAGACCCGCACCATCCCCCTCGCCATCTACAGTGCCACCCACATGCCCGACGGCGATGCCATGGCCCTGCGCCTCACCATCGTCTCCGTCATTCTTGCCCTCGGCGCCCTGGTGCTGGCGGAAATGGCGGACCGCCGCATCAAGATCGCATTGGGGCGGGTATGATCGAGATCGACGTCAGCCTCGCCCGCAACACCGGTTTCACCCTCACCGCGCAGTTCACCGCGCCGCAGAGCGGCGTCACCGCTTTGTTCGGCCGTTCAGGTTCGGGCAAAACCACCATCATCCAGATGGTGGCGGGCTCCGTGCGCCCCGACCAAGGCCAGATCCGGGTCGGCGACGAGGTCTTTCTCGACATGGCCAAGGGCATCGACCTGCCCATCGAGAAGCGGCGCGTAGGCTATGTCTTCCAGGATGCGCGGCTGTTCCCGCACCTCTCGGTGGACAACAACCTGCGCTATGGCCAGCGCCGCGCCCGGCACGCGCATTCCATCGGCTTCGAGGCCGTGGTGGACATGCTGGGCATCGGCCATCTCCTGAAGCGCCGGCCGCACACTCTCTCCGGCGGCGAGCGCCAGCGGGTGGCCATCGGTCGGGCGCTGCTCGCACAGCCGCGCCTCCTGCTCATGGACGAGCCCCTGGCCTCCCTCGACGAGCAGCGCAAGCTGGAGATCCTGCCCTACCTGGAACGATTGCGGGACGACCTGAAGGTGCCCATCCTCTATGTGAGCCATTCCATCGACGAAGTGTTGCGCCTCGCCGATACGGTGGCGGCGCTGCAGGACGGAACGGTCCTGGCCTGCGGTCCGCTGGCCGACGTGCTCTCGCGGCCGGAACTGCTACCGGTACTCGGCCGCTTTGACCTTGGCACGATCTTCGATTGTGTGGTGAAAAGCCACGATGCGGACCTTTCCTTGTCCACCATCACCTTCGCCGACGGGGAACTCAGGGTGCCGCTGGTGGATCGGCCGGTGGGCGCCCCGGTGCGGGCCCGCATCCGCTCACGCGACGTGTCCTTGTCCCTGTCGCGGCCCATCGACGTGTCCGTGACCAACCGACTGGCCGGCACCATCGGCTCGCTTCGGCGCGAGGGCGGTCCTTATGTGAATGTCGAGGTGAAGCTCGCCAACGGCAAGCTGCAATCCCTCGTGACGCTGGAGAGCGTGGATCGGCTGGCCCTTGAGGAGGGGATGCCGGTGTGGGCCATGATCAAGGCGGTGGCGGTAGACAGCCGCTCGCCCACCTTTCCCGTGCAGAACGAGCCCTTCAACCCGCCTTCACATTCAGCGGGTCCGAACCTTCGTCTGGTCGCCGGACGTTCTCTTCCGCCAGGGCTTGAGTGAGTTCCCCGAGGCTGGCGCGCGTGGCCTTTGCGGCCTGACGCTCCATCGCCCGGTAAAGGGCAATGAGCCGCTCGCCGAAGGCGGTAACCTCCGTTCCGGCCCCGCGCCGTCCGGGAAACGTGAGGATCACCTTCTGCTCGAACATGTGGTCGAGTTCGTCCACCAAGAGCCATGCTCGACGATAGCTCATGCCGATCGCCTTGGCCGCCGACAGGATCGAGCGGTGCTCGCGAATGGCTTCCAGCAGCATGATCTTGCCGGGCCCGAGGCGCCGCCCGTCCGGGAAGTCGACGCGCAGGAACAGGCGGGAAGATTCGTCCTGGGTCACGGGCTCTCCTCTGCGGCTTGGCGCCAGCGCGGCGCGCTCCATGACATGGAAGCGCGGTGACGGAGGGCCGACACCGTGACCTCCGATCTCACGATCCTGCCGCCCGATGCCCACTTGCGCCACCACGGCGCCCGCTGCTGCCCATTGGAGAAGATGCGTCCAAGTGCCGTGCACGGCAAGAGCAGCCCCGTGTGATTTTGCGCCAATGGGTGCACTTTCCCGTGCCCTTCACCGGCGCGCGGCCCAATTGAAGCGGAGGGTGGAGGATCCCGCCCGTGCCGCCAGGCAGGTGTCAGGCCCGCGCCGGCCGGCTGAGCTGCCTCGCCTTGGCGATGCGGCTGTTGACGAGGTTGGACAGCACCACGATCACCGCCACCGTCGCCCCATAGGCGATCACCTGCATGCCCGTGGGCTGGGCGCGATATCCCACCAGGGTGCGCAGCACACGGCCGATGGCCCCCTCGTCGGACAGCAGCCAGCTTGTGTCCCACACCGGGTCGGCCAAGGACTGGATGAAGCCGGCATCCTGCAGGATGCCCACCACCTGAGCCGAAAGCCCGGCCGCCAGCAGGGTGATGACGAAGGCCGTCACCTTGAACAGATACTTCAGCGGAACAGCCACCAAGCCGCGATAGAGGATGAAGGCCACCACCGCCCCGGCGAGCAGGCCCGCCAGCCCGCCCACGACCACGTTGGGCACGCTCTCCATTCCGGTCGACATGATGCCATAGACGAACAGCACGATTTCCACGCCCTCGCGCAGCACCGCCATGCCGACCACAATGGCCAGAGCCGTGAGGGGCTTGCGACCCTCCTTCACGTCCTTGCCCACGGCCTGCATCTGGACGACCATCTCGCGGCCGTGGCTTGCCATCCACACCACGGTCCACACCAGCATCACCACCGCCACCGCCAGGATGGAGGCATTCAGCAATTCCTGGCCCGAGCCATCGAACAGATTGGAGATGCGCTCCGCGAACAGCGCCAGCACCGCGGAGCCCAGGATGCCGCCGAGCACGCCCGCGCTGATCCACAGCCCGCGCCCGCGAATACCCTCCGACGCGGCCAGCACCACGCCGATGACGATGCCCGCCTCCAGCACTTCACGAAACACCACGAGAAGGGCCGCCAGCATCTCACATCTCCTTATCAAGCCAAGCCAAAGCAGGTGCGCGGGCGGGTCCGCCCTGGGCCATCCGGACCGCGGCCGCGCCGCTGCCCGCGACCCCTGCGACGGCGCGGAAGCGCAAAACCGCTCCCCGAGAAGAGTTCACAACCAATTTAGAATATCTCAAAAGTAATGACGCGCGTCACCGGGCGAACCCGCATGAGCGCATGGCTCAGTCCTACCACCGAGCGTGCCCCATTGTCAGCCGGCTGGTCGCAATTTGGAATGAGTTTAAATTCAAGAATTCGCATCAGTCTGAGAATAAAATATGCTCTCCCATGGCTTTGCGAGAAATTGCACACAATCTGGCGTGCCTGCGCAAAGCGATCCGGGGCGATCACGAAAGCGCCATCCCCCGCCAGGCACCCGCATTTGTTCTTTTTGTCAAATCCAGAACAACGCGTCCGATCTCCGACATTTTTCTTGATTGGTGACGAATGGACTTCGATTTTACCCATCGGAATGGCTTTATAGAACAATTCCATCATTCGTGGGCGATCTTGCGGGGGGCAGAAGGCGTCCCTAATCTGCCGGCGCTGGGGAGGCGGGCCGATTGCTACCGCCCCTGACGTCCGAACGAGCATGACCAGAACCAGGAGACCAGGTTGATGCGCGCGCATTTCATTGCCGGCGCGATCGCCGCCGCGGTGAGCTTCGTGTCGCCGGCTTTTGCCGACGCGCCCAAGCCTCGCGATGTGATCACCCATTATGCGGACCTCGCGGAGGCGATGTACGGAGCCTCGTACGACACCGCAAAGCAGATGCAGCAGTCCATTGACGCCTTCGTCGCGGCGCCGAGCGCGGAAACCCAGCAGAAGGCCAAGGACGCATGGAAAAGCGCCCGCACCTTCTACCAGCAGACCGAGGCGTTCCGATTCGGCAACAAGCTCGTCGATGACTGGGAGGGCAATGTGAATGCCTGGCCGCTCGACGAGGGGCTCATCGACTATGTCGAAAAGTCGAAATACGGCGAGACCTCCGACGAAAACCCGCTCTACACCGCCAATGTGATTGCCTCCAAGACGATCCGCATCGGCAAGAAGACCATCGACGTCACCAAGATCACTCCTGAACTGCTGCACAACCTGAACAGCGCGGGCGGGGTCGAGGCCAATGTGGGCTCCGGCTGGCACGCCATCGAGTTCCTGCTGTGGGGGCAGGACCTCAACGGCACCGGCCCCGGCGCCGGCGCGCGCTCCTGGACCGATTACGACCTGAAGAACTGCACCAATGGCAATTGCGACCGGCGCGGGCAGTATCTGAAGGTTGCCACTCAGACCCTGGTGGCCGATCTCAAGGACATGACCGACCTGTGGGGGGCCAAGGGCGCCGCCCGCAAGGCCCTTCTGAAGAAGAAGGACAATGCCGGCCTCGCCGTCATCTTCACCGGCCTCGGCTCGCTGTCCTACGGCGAGCTTGCCGGCGAGCGCATGAAGCTCGGCCTCATCCTCCACGACCCGGAAGAAGAGCACGACTGCTTTTCGGACAACACGCACAACTCGCATTATTATGACGAGGTGGGCATCCGCGACGTCTATTACGGCCGCTTCACCAAGCCCGACGGCACCGCCGTCACCGGCCCGTCGGTGGCCGATCTGATCCGCGCCAAGGACCCCAAGATCGCCGACGAGATCGACCAGAAGTCGGACGCCGCCCTGGCCGCGATCAAGGCCATCAAGGACACCGCCGATTCCGGTGAAATGGCCTATGACCAGATGCTCGGCGAAGGCAATGAGAAGGGCGCCAAGCTCATCCAGGCCGGTGTCGACGCCCTGGTGGCCCAGGCCCACGCCATCGAGCGCGGCGTTTCCGCCCTGAAGCTGCAGATCAAGGTGGAAGGCTCCCAGAGCCTGGACGACCCCTCGGCCGTCAACAAGAAGTGAGGCGGTGACGGTGATTTCGCGTCGCGCAGTACTATGGGGAGGGGCCGCGGTGGGAGCCGCGGCCTTCGCGCCTTCTGCCCTCGGCGAAGAGGTGCCCAAGGCCATCGACACCCTGCCCCCGGACGCCCCTCAGCGCCGCCTGTCGCTGGTGGCGGACGAGATCGAGGTGCCGCTGCTCGGCGCGGACAAGCCGCCCACGTCCCGGTTCTGCGCGTATAACGGCAGGCCGTTTCTCACCTTGCGCGCGCCGCAGGGCACGCGCCTGATGGTGGAGTTCGAAAACAAGCTGCCGGACCCCACGACCGTGCATTGGCACGGCATCCGCGGCCCCTACATCTTCGACGGCGTCGCCCCCATCACCCAGCCGATCGTGCCGGCGGGCGGACGCTTTTTCTACAATGTGCCGCTGCCCGATCCCGGCTTCTATTTCTTTCACCCCCATTGCGACGAGACCGGCCAGGTGGGGGCGCGGGCTGGTGGGCCTGCTGTTCGTGGAGAACCCGCGCGAGGCGCAGGTTCGCTTCGATGTGGAACACATCATCGCGGTGAAGGACTGGCGGCTGGATGACGCCGGCCGCTGGCTCAAGATGTTCACGGACGAGGGCGCCTCGACGGCGGGCACCTTCGGCACCGTGCGGGCGGTCAACGGTTCTCCCGTGGCGCCGCGGGTGGAGGCCCCCGCCTATGGCGACGTGCGGGTGCGCACCATCATCGCCGACGCGACCCGCGTCATCGATTTCGGCTGCGATACCGACGACGCCGCTGTGATCGCCGTCGACGGACAGGCCATCAAGCCGTTCCTGCTGAGCGAAGCGCCCGACGACATCTGGCGCATGGGTCCGGCCATGCGGCTCGATGTGCATGTGCGGATGCCGGGTCCCGGCCAGGAGGTGAAGATCTACGATTATCGCACCGCCGAGCCCTATCTGCTCACGACCCTGGTGGCGGTGGACAAGGGACGGAAGAAGACCCCCTTCAAGCCCAAGGCCCTGCCGACCCCGACCGAGCTGCCCCTGCCTGACATCGCCAAGGCGACCCACCTCGACTTCCTGGTACAGACCGCGGCGGGGGCCACCGCCATCGCCCCCGCGTTGCCGCCAGACGATCCCCTCGCCAAGGCGCTGATCGATTCCCTTTGCGTCGGCGACAAGACCTTCTGGGCCATCAACCGCAACTCCTGGGGCGCGGGGACCGACCTGCGCCTGCCGCCGCCGCTCAACGTTCTGAAGGACGGCGAAAGCTATATTCTCACCATCACCAACGTGAGCAAGCATGTGCACCCGATGCACCTGCACGGCCATGTGTTCAAGGTGCTCTCCTCCTCCAAGAAGAAGAAGCTGCCGCAATTCCTGGCTGATACGGTGCTGGTCGAGCCCAACGAGAGCGTCGACATCGCCTTCAAGGCCACCAGCGGCAATTGGGTGTTTCATTGCCATATTCTCGAACACATGGATTCCGGCCTCATGGGCTGGTTCCGGGTGGCGTGATGGCGCCGCGCCGGCCGCATCGGTCGCCGCGCGCGCTGCGCGTCGCCACCCTCCTCGCCTGCGCGGTGACGCTCCTTGCCACGCCCGCATTGGCGCTCGACAATCTCGACATGCAGATCGGTAAGGCGCTGTTCAAGCGGCCCTGGACGCCGGCTCCCACCACGACCGAGGCCGACGACGGGCTCGGCCCCCTGTTCGATGCCCGCTCCTGCGCCTCCTGCCACCCCGGCAGCGGCCGCGCCGCCGCCGCCTTTGACGCCACCGGCCAGGTGGACGGGCGCGGCATGGTGCTGATGATCGGCCAGCCGGACGGGGCCGCCGACCCGGTCTACGGTCGCCGCCTCCAGATCGATGCGGTCCCCGGCCTCACCGCCGAGGGCATCATCGCCGTGGATGATGCCGCCCTGCCCGATGGACGCCGCGCGCGCAAGCCGCGCCTCGACGCCCTCGCCTATGGCCCCCTCGACGCCAAGAGCGGGCTGTCCCTGCGCGTCGCGCCGGACCTGCACGGGCGCGGCGCCATGGCCGCGGTGACCGACGCGACCCTGCTCGCCCTCGAGACGGAACAGGCCGCCGGCGCCGACGGCGTTTCGGGCCATGCCCGGCGCATTCCGCAAAAGGACGGCAGCGTGCGCATCGGCCGCTTCGGCTGGAAGGCGAACCACCCCACCATCGAGAGCCAGAGCGCGGAAGCCTTTTTCCTCGACCTTGGCCTGTCGAACCCGCTCCACCCCGAGCCCTGGGGCGATTGCACGGCGGCGCAGGCCGCCTGCCGCGCCGCGCCCCATGGCGCCCGCCCGGCCGGTCCCGATGGCGTTGCCGGCCTCGAAATCGGCGATGCGGTGCTTGATCGGGTGGTGGCCTATGTGGCGTCCCTGCCCACGCCGTCCGCCGGCACCCTGGCCAATGCCGGCGGCGCGCGGCTGTTCGCCTCCGTCGGCTGCGCCACCTGCCACCGGCCGGAACTGCCCACCGCCGACGGCGGCAAGGCCCGGATTTATTCCGACCTGCTGCTGCATGACATGGGTCCCGACCTGGGTGACACCATGCCGGAGCCCGGAGCGGGCGCGTCCGACTGGCGCACCGCGCCTTTGGCGGGTGTCTCCGCGGCCATTGCCCGTGATACCGGTCTTCTCCACGACGGGCGCGCGCGTTCGGTGTTGGAAGCGGTCGGCTGGCATGGCGGAGAAGCCGCCCCGGCGGCGGCCCGGTTCCGCGCCTTGTCCGACCATGACCGCACCGCGTTGATTGCCTTTGTGTCGTCCCTCTAGGTTCTGGAAGTCGCACCGGATGCTTGAGAACATTGCCCGCCCAGCCCTCGCCACGGCGCGCAAGGCCCTCGCCGGCCTCGCCTGCGCCGCCGCGTTCACGCTGTCGCCGGCCGCCCATGCCGCCAACCCCACCTTCGACGCGGCAAGCGTCATCGAGAGCTGGCTGCTGCCGCGTTACGACGCGCTCACCAGCGCCGCCGATGCGCAAAAGTCCACCTGGACCAGCTTCTGCGCCAAGCCGGACGCCACCGGCGTGCCGACCCTCAAGGACGCCTACGGCAAGGCCGCCGACGCCTGGAACGCCGTGGAATTCATCACCTTCGGGCCGATCAGCCAAAATCTGCAGGCCGACCGCTTCAACTTCTTTCCCGATCGGCGCAACGGCATCGCGCGCGGCATGGCGGAGATGATTTCCGACACCGACCCGGCCCGTCTCACCCCGGAGCGATTTCCCCAGGCCAGTGCCGCCGTGCAGGGCCTGCCCGCCCTGGAGCGGCTTTTGTACGAACAGGGCGCGGCGGACGCCCTGGTCTCGGGGCCGGAAGCGGCGCGGCGCTGCGCTTTCGGGGTGGCCATCGCCACCAATCTCGCCACCATCGCCCACGATGTGCGGGGCCAGTGGGGCGACCGCGGCGGCGGCCTTCTGGGGGGTCTGGCGACCGGCAAGGGCGACCCGGCCCTGTTTCCCGATGCCGCCGCTGTGCCGGGCATGATCCTCACCGACCTGTCCGGGGCCTTCCAGCGGGTGACAGACACCAAGATCCTGCCCGTGCTCGGCGCCGGCCCCAGCGAGGCCAAGCCCCTTTCGGCCGACAACTGGCGCTCGGGCCGTTCGGGCCGGGTGGCGGTGAACATGGTGAAGAGCGCCGACGCCCTGCTGCGCGCCATCTCCGCCCAATTGCCGAGCCGCCCGCAATGGGTGGTGAACCGCGCCGCCACCGAGGCCGATGCCGCCGCCGACAAGCTGCCGGCCGACCTCGGCGCCGCCGCGCAAACGGCAAGCGGAGCGGCGGCCTTGCAAACCGCCATCAAGGCCTTCAAGGCGGCGCAGATCGTGGTCTACCGCCCGATCGCCTCCTATTTCGGCATCTCCCTGGGCTTCAACGCCCTCGACGGGGATTGAGGCGCACCATGACCGACCTCCCGCTTTCCCTCCCGTGCCGAGATGCCCTGGCATCTCGGCGGCCGGACACGCGCCCATGACCGCCCTCTCCCGACGCGCCTTCGCCGCCGGCGCCCTGCTGGCGGTTCCAGCCTTCTCCGGTCTCCGCGCCGCCGAAGCGGCCCCCGGCGCGGGGTGGCTGTCCACCGCCGGCATGGGCGAGGGCTTTGCCGCGGTGTCGGTGGATGCCGCAGGCGAGGCCGAGGTGGACGCCCCGTCCGCGGCGCGGCTCCACGGGATCGAGGCAAGCCCCACGGCGCCGCTGGCGGTGGCGGTCGGTCGCCGGCCGGGCAAGCGCGCCGTGGCGTTCCGCCACGATGGGGGCGGCAGCATCGCCACCTTCGAGCCCGGAGCCGGCCGCGTGTTTTCGGGCCATGGCCGCTTCACGCCGGACGGGCGCTTCTTCCTCACCGCGGAAATCGAACACGCGCAGGATGGCGATGGCCGGCGCACCATGGGCCGGGGCATGCTGGCGCGGCGCGAGGTGGCGGCCGGGTTCGCCATTCGCGACGAGTGGCCGACATATGGCGACGGCCCGCATGATCTCATGCGCTCCGGCAATGCCCTGGTGGTCGCCAACGGCGGTATCGAGCCCAATACGCCCGAGGCCCGCGACGCCGACATCACCGGCTCCACCATTGCCCTCATCGACCCCCTGTCGGGCGCGCAACGGGGCGAGGGGCGGCTCTCCGCCGACCTGTCCAGCCTGTCGCTCCGCCATCTGGCGCGCGACGGCCGGGGCGGCACGGTGGTGGCCGCGCAGGAGCTGCTCAACGACGGTGTTGCCCGCCCGCTGTTGTTCCGCATCGCGGCCGACGGCGCCGTCACCCCGTTCGAGGCGCCCGACAATGCCTGGCGGGAGCTGCGCGGCTATGTGGGCTCGGTGGCCTATGACGCCTCCGGCCGGTTCGTCGCCTGCGCCTCGCCGCGCGGTGGGCGGGTGTCCGTCTGGCAGGCCGATGGACGGTATCTCGGCGCGGTCCCCCTCACCGACGGATGCAGCCTCGCCATGACCTATGAGGCCGGCGCCTTCATCGCCGCCAGCGGCTATGGCGAGGTGGTGCGCATCGCGGTGAGCGACGCCGGCGTCGCCATCGTGGCGCGGCACACCGGTGGCCCCCGCTTCGACAACCATATGGTGCGCATCGGCTGACGCACCCCTGCCCCGGGCACGATGGGCTCGGGGGTATGAACCAATGCGCGATTGTGCTCATGTTGCCGATGCCGGCGACCGGCCGGCGTGTGGAACATGAGGTCGCGCCATGAAATGGGTCGTTCTGGTGGGCAGCGTCCGCAAGGGCTCCTTCAACGCCGCCATCGCCCGCGCGCTGCCGGGTCTCGCGCCGGAAGGCGTCACCGTCGAGATCCTGCCGTCCATCGCCCTCCTGCCCATCTATGACGGGGACATCGAGGCCGCCGGCATTCCCGAGGCCGTGACCGCCCTGTCGCAGGCCGTGGCGGCGGCCGATGCCCTGGTCATCGTCACGCCCGAGTATAATTACTCGATCCCCGGCGGCCTCAAGAACGCCATCGACTGGCTGTCGCGGCTGAAGGAGAAGCCGCTGAAGGGCAAGCCCACCCTCCTCCAGTCCGCCTCCATGGGCGGCTTCGGCGGTGCCCGCGCGCAATATCACCTGCGCCAGGTTCTGGTGTGCCTCGACATGCCGGTGCTGAATGTGCCGGAGGTGATGGTCGCCCAGGTGCACACCAAGGTGACCGACGGCGCCCTGACCGACCAGAGTACCCAGAGCTTCATCGAGGGCCAGCTCGCCGCCTTCCACGATTTCGTGCGTCGCCAGAAGGCCGGCGCCAGCGCCTGAGCGGCTCCATCCGGCGCACCACGCCCCCCTGCGCAGCCCCCCGCCTGCCGGACGGGGCGGGCAAAAGGCGTTGCAATCCCTCGCCCGCTCGGCCAGCATGGCGGCCAATAAACGGGTTCTTTGCCATGGACCCGACAGCACCGCGTTCAAGACGGTGCCGGGAGGAAACACTGTATGCAGGGATTTGACCGTCGCGACGGCCGGATTGCGCCCGCGCTCGCCATGGACGGCACGCGGGACGGTACGGAAGGAAGCCCCTCGGCGGGTTCGGCGGCCGCGCACGACCCGCACGGCCCCCGTGGCGCGGTTTTCTCCGGCCCGCCCAACGCCCTCACCCGGAGCGCCAAGGCGGTCGAGGGGGTGCTGGCGGCGGTGGTGGAGATCCCCGCCGCGCTGCTGGTGGCGGCGGAGATCGTGATCCTGTTCGCCGGGGTCATGTCGCGCTACGTCTTCCACGCCCCCCTCATCTGGTCGGACGAACTCGCCTCCATCCTGTTCCTGTGGCTGGCCATGCTGGGGGCGGCGGTGGCCTTCCGCCGCGGCGAACACATGCGCATGAATGTCGTCGCCGGCATGGTGGGCCCCGAAGCGCGGGCGTTCCTGGAGGTGAGCGCGGTGGTGGCGGGCCTTGCCTTCTGCACCCTGCTGCTGCCCCACGCGCTGGACTACGCGCAGGAGGAAGCCTTCATCCGCACCCCGGCGCTGGACCTCCAGAACGCCTGGCGGGCCGCCGCCTTGTTCACCGGCCTCAGCCTCATGGCGGCGTTCGCGGTGCTGAAGCTCGTCCAGATCGGCCGCCCGCTGCTGGTGCTCAAGGCGCTGGCGGTGGCCGGGCTCATCATCGCCGGCTTCTGGCTGCTGGGGCCGGCGCTGAAGGGGCTCGGCAACTACAATCTCGTCATCTTCTTCGTGGGCGTGGTGGCCTTCTGCGTACTTGCGGGGGTGCCCATCGCCTTCGCCTTCGGGCTCGCCACCTTCGGCTATCTGGCGCTCACCACCCGAACCCCCATGCTCACCATGGTTGGCCGTCTCGACGAGGGCATGAGCCATCTGATCCTGCTGGCGGTGCCGCTGTTCGTGTTCCTCGGCCAGCTCATCGAGATGACCGGCATGGCGAAGGCCATGGTGGCGTTCCTCGCCAGCCTGCTCGGCCATGTGCGCGGCGGCCTGCATTATGTGCTGCTGGGCGCCATGTACCTCGTCTCCGGCATCTCCGGCGCCAAGGCCGCCGACATGGCGGCGGTGGCGCCCGTGCTGTTTCCCGAGATGAAGGCGCGCGGGGCCAAGGAGGGGGATCTCGTGGCCCTGCTCTCCGCCACCGGCGCGCAGACGGAGACCATCCCGCCCTCCATCGTGCTCATCACCATCGGCTCTGTCACCGGCGTGTCCATCGCCGCTCTGTTCGCCGGCGGCCTGCTGCCCGCCGTGGTGCTGGGCGCGGCCCTGTGCTTCGTGGTGTGGCGGCGCTATCGCCACGAAGACCTCTCCCACGCGGCGCGGGCCTCATGGGGCGAAATCGGCCGCGCCTTCCTCATCTCGCTGCCGGCGATCGCCTTGCCGTTCGTGATCCGCGCGGCGGTGATCGAGGGGGTGGCCACCGCCACCGAGGTCTCCACCATCGGCATCGCCTATTCCGCCCTGGTGGGGCTTCTCTTCTATCGCCGCTTCGACTGGCGGCGGCTGAAGCCCATGCTGGTGGACACCGCGAGCCTGTCCGGCGCCATCCTGCTCATCATCGGCACCGCCACCGCCATGGCCTGGGGCCTCACCCAGTCCGGTTTCTCGCGGAGCCTGGCCGAAACCATGACCCACCTGCCCGGCGGCGCCTTCACCTTCATGGCGGTGTCGGTGGTGGCCTTCATCGTGCTCGGCTCGCTCCTGGAAGGCATTCCGGCCATCGTGCTGTTCGGGCCGCTGCTGTTTCCCATCGCGCGGGCGGTGGGCGTGCACGAGGTGCACTATGCCATGGTGGTGATCCTCGCCATGGGCATCGGCCTGTTCGCGCCTCCCTTCGGGGTTGGCTATTACGCGGCCTGCGCCATCGGCCGCGTCGATCCGGTGGCGGGCATGCGCCCCATCCTCGCCTATCTCGTCGCCCTGTTCGCCGGGCTTGTGATCGTGGCGGCGGTGCCGTGGCTCTCCACCGGTTTCCTTTGACTTTCCAGCCGTTTCCCGCGCGGACGCAAGAGGCCGCGCACCAATGCGAAGGTAAAAGCATGACACGCGCGGCCATCGTGGGCTTCGCCCACTCTCCCTTCGGCAAGCTCGAAGACCCCGACACCGAGGCCCTCATGGCCCGCGTCACCGGCGCGGCGCTGGAGCATGCCGGCATCACCCCCGATCAGGTGGACGGCATCTTCGTGGGCGTGTTCAACGCCGGCTTTCAGAAGCAGGACTTCCAGGGCGCCATGCCGGCGCTCTCGGTGCCCGAGCTCGGGCAGGTGCCGGCGGTGCGCTTCGAGAACGCCTGCGCCACCGGCTCGGCCGCCATCAACGGCGCGCTCGACTTCATCGAAAGCGGGCGCGGGCGCATCGCCCTCGTGGTGGGGGCGGAGAAGATGACCGCCAAGTCCAATGCCGAGGTCGGCGACATCCTGCTCAACGCCTCCTACCGCAAGGAGGAGGCGGACATCGCAGGCGGCTTCGCCGGCGTGTTCGGCCGCATCGCGGAGAACTACTTCCAGCGCTACGGCGACCGCTCCGAGGAGATCGCCCACATTGCCGCCAAGAACCACCGCAACGGCATGGGCAACCCGTTCGCCCAGTTCCGCAAGGACCTCGGGTTCGAGTTCTGCAACACGGTCTCCGACAAGAACCCGCGCGTCGCCGGGCCGCTGCGCCGCACCGACTGTTCGCTGGTCTCCGATGGCGCCGCCGCCCTCGTGATCGCCGACGCGGAAACCGCCCGCGGCATGGCCCGCGCCGTGGCGTTCCGCGCCCGCGCCCAGGCCAACGACATCATGCCCATGTCGCGTCGCGACCCCATCGCCTTCGACGGTGCCCGCCGCGCCTGGGCAAAAGCCCTCGCGGAGGCCGGCATGACCCTCGACGATTTGAGCCTGGTTGAAACCC
This sequence comes from Xanthobacter agilis, assembly GCF_021730435.1. Taxonomy (GTDB): domain Bacteria; phylum Pseudomonadota; class Alphaproteobacteria; order Rhizobiales; family Xanthobacteraceae; genus Xanthobacter; species Xanthobacter agilis. The sequence continues at coordinate 93,936 of NZ_JABWGX010000005.1, read as the reverse complement.
ACGACTGCTTCACCATCGCGGAATTGATCGAATACGAGGCCATGGGCCTCACCGCCCCCGGCGAGGGCTATCGGGCGGTGCGCGAGGGCTGGACCCGCAAGGACGGCAAATTGCCCGTGAACCCCTCCGGCGGATTGAAGGCCAAGGGCCATCCCATCGGCGCCACCGGCGTCTCCATGCATGTGCTCGGCGCCATGCAGGTGCTGGGCGAGGCCGGCGACATGCAGATCAAGGATGCCGAGACCGTGGGCATCTTCAACATGGGCGGCGCGGCGGTGGCGAACTACGTCTCCATCCTCGAGCGGCTGAAGTGAGCGATACGCCGCCCGTCAGCCGGCGCGTGATGAACCTGGCGCAATTTCTGCGGCAGGCCGCGCGGCGCTTTCCCGATGCCATCGGCTTCGTCCATGGCGAGCAGGTGCTGACCTTTGCGCAGATGGACGCGCGGGTGGATGCGATGGCGGCGGCGCTGTCCGCCCGCGGCATCGGGAAGGGCGACCGGATCCTGGTGCAATCAAGGAACTGCCTCGAAATGTTCGAGAGCATGTTCGTGGCCTTCCGCCTGGGAGCGGTGTGGGTGCCCACCAACTTCCGCCAGACCCCGGAGGACGTGGCCTATCTGGCCTCCGCCTCGGGCGCCAAGGCGATGATTTGCCACAAGGACTTCCCGGACCATGTGACCGTCGCCCGGGCCGCGGCCCCCACCCTCACGACCCTGGTGGAGATCGGAAGCGCGTCCTTCGGGCCGGATTACAACGCGCTGGTGGCGGCCCATCTCGGCATGCGCTTTCCGGCCGCGGATGTGGAGCGGGACGATCCCTGCTGGTTCTTCTTCACCTCCGGCACCACCGGGCGGCCCAAGGCAGCGGTTCTCACCCATGGCCAGATGGCGTTCGTCATCACCAACCACCTTGCGGACCTGATGCCCGGCACCACCGCGCACGACGCCTCCCTGGTGGTGGCGCCCCTCTCCCACGGCGCGGGCGTGCACCAATTGGTGCAGATGGCGCGGGCGGTGAAGACGGTGCTGCTGGCGGCGGAGAAGTTCGACGCGGAAGAAGCCTGGCGCCTGGTGGAGCGCTGGCGCATCACCAACGTCTTCACCGTGCCCACCATCACCAAGCTGCTGGTGGAGCATCCATCGGTGGATGCCTACGATCATTCGTCCCTGCGTCACGTCATCTATGCCGGCGCGCCCATGTACCGGGAAGACCAGAAATTCGCCCTGCGAAAACTGGGCAAGGTGCTGGTGCAGTATTTCGGCCTGGGCGAAGTGACGGGCAACATCACCGTGCTGCCCCCCGCCCTGCACCACCCCGAGGACGGGCCGGGCGTGAAGATCGGCACCTGCGGCTTCGCCCGCACCGGCATGGAGATCCAGATCCAGGACGAGGCCGGGGCCGAGGTCGCCGCCTTCGAGACCGGTGAAATCTGCGTCTGTGGTCCGGCCGTCTTCGCGGGCTATTACAACAATCCCGAGGCCAATCTGAAGGCCTTCCGCGACGGCTGGTTCCGCACCGGCGACCTCGGCCACATGGACGACGAGGGTTTCCTCTACATCACCGGGCGCGCCTCCGACATGTACATCTCCGGCGGGTCGAACGTGTATCCGCGCGAGATCGAGGAAAAGGTGCTGGAGCATCCCGCGGTGGCGGAAGTGGCCATCCTCGGCATGCCCGACCCCACCTGGGGCGAGGTGGGGGTCGCGGTCTGCGTGCCGCGACCGGGCGCAACCCTCCTGGGCGCGGAGATCGTCGCCTTCCTGAAGGGCAAGGTGGCGCGCTACAAGCTGCCGCGCCACGTCTTCGTCTGGAACGAACTGCCGAAGTCCGCTTATGGGAAGATCACGAAAAAGCTGATCCGCGAGGAGATCACCGCGCGCGGCCTGATGCCGGCGCCGCCGGCCCCCTGACGGCAGGCCCGCCGCCCTTCGGCGACGGGCTCGCGCCTCATGCGGCGGAAATGAGCCCCCCCTCTGCCGTCACCCGGCGCTGGTGGAAGGACGTGTCGCCGAACATCACCTCGATCATGGCGAGGCGCCGGAAATGGTGGGCGCCGATATATTCCATGGTCATGCCGATGCCGCCGTGGAGCTGAACCGCCGTCTGCCCCACAAAGCGCGCCGAGCGGTTGATCTGCACCTTGGCGGCGGACAAAGCGACGCGCCGCTCGTCCGCGTCCTCCGCCTCCACCATCATGGCGGCGTAGAGGGCCATGGAGCGCGCCTGCTCCAACGCCACGAACATGTCCACCGCCTTGTGCTGGAGCGCCTGGAACGAGCCGATGGACACCCCGAACTGCTTGCGGGTCTTCAGATAGTCCACCGTCAGCGTGTTGAGTGCCTCCATGAGGCCCACCGCCTCGGCGCACAGGGCCGCGATGGCGCCTTCCACCACGCGCTCCACCACCGCAAGGCCGCCGCCCACCGCGCCCAGCACCGCATCCGCCGGCACCAGCACGTCGGAGAAGATCACATCGGCCGCGCGACCACCGTCCTGGGTGGGATAGGCCGAGAGGCTCACGCCCGCCGCGTCGGCCGGGACCAGGAACAAGGTGATGCCCGCCCCGTCGCGCCGTTCCCCGCAGGTGCGGGCGCTGACGACGAGGATCTTCGCCGCGTCGGCGTTCAGCACCACGCTCTTGCGGCCATCGAGGCGGAAGCCGCCCTCCACCGCGCGGGCGGTGGTGGCCACGTCATTGAGGTCATAGCGTGCCTGAAGCTCCGAATGGGCGAAGGCCAGCCGTGCCGTGCCGTCGATGAGGCCCGGCAGCACTGCCGCGCGCTGGGCCTGCGAGCCGGCAAGGCGCACCGCGCCGCCCCCTAGGATGACGCTCGCAAGGTAGGGTTCGGGCGCCAGCGCCCGGCCCAGGGCCTCCATCACCACCAGTGTCTCCACCGGCCCGCCACCGAAGCCGCCATCGCCTTCCGCGAACGGCAGCCCCAGGAGGCCCAGATCCGCCAGCTCTGCCCATTTTGCTTCCGCAAAGCCCAAGGGCGCGGCGCGGGCCGAGGCGAGATGCTCAATGCTGGAATAGGTGTCGGCGGCCCAGCGCTGGGCCGTGTCCTTCAACAGGGACTGTTCGTCCGTCAGATCGAAATCCATGCGTCCCTCCTCACAGGCCCAGGATCGCCTTGGCGACCACATTGTGCTGGATCTCGTTGGACCCGCCGTAGATCGACACCTTGCGGTGGTTGAAATAGACGGGCGCGGCCGCGTCCGCCCAGGCGAACAGGGCCTCGGCGTCATTATGCCCGGCATCGGGCCGCTCCGCCGGCAACGCCTGCGGACCCGCCAGCTCCAGGAGCAGTTCGGTGGTGGCCTGCTGGAGTTCCGAGCCCTTGATCTTCAGGATCGACGAGGCCGGATCGGGCTTGGTGGGATCGCGCGTCGCCTGCGCCGCCACCACCCGCATCTGCGTGATCTCCAGCGCTTTCAGCTCGATCTCGACGCCGGCAAGGCGGGAGCGGAAGTCCATGTCGTCCCACATGGTGCCGGCGCCGGCCGGCGTCACCTGCGCGAGGCGCTTGATGCGGGCGATGCGCTCCTTCGACATGCCGATCCGGGCGATGCCGGTGCGCTCGTTGGCCAGCAGGAACTTGGCATAGTCCCAGCCCTTGTTTTCCTCGCCCACCAGGTTCTCCACCGGCACCCGCACGCTATCGAGGAACACCTCGTTCACCTCGTGCCGGCCGTCGATGGTGATGATGGGCCGCACCGTGACGCCGGGGCTCTTCATGTCGATGAGGATGAAGGAGATGCCCTGCTGCTTCTTGGCGGCGGGATCGGTGCGGGCGAGGCAGAACATCCAGTCGGCATATTGACCGAGCGTGGTCCAGGTCTTCTGCCCGTCGATGATATAATGGTCGCCGTCCCGCACCGCGCGGGTCTTCAGCGAGGCGAGGTCGGAGCCGGCGCCGGGCTCGGAGAAGCCCTGGCACCACCAGTCTTCCAGGCTCTTGATGCGCGGCAGGAAACGCTGCTTCTGCGCCTTTGTGCCGAAGGTCGCGATCACCGGGCCCACCATGTGGCAGTTGAACTGCAGGGGCAGCGGTACCGCCGCCTGCATCAATTCCTCCATGAAGATGTAGCGCTGGACCGCGCTCCAGGGCTGGCCACCGTGCTCCACCGGCCAATGGGGCACCGCCCAGCCCTTGTCATTCAGGATCCGCTGGGAGGTCACATAATCCTCCCGCGCCAGCTTGCGGCCCTCGGAGACCTTGGCGCGGATCTCGACCGGGATCTCGTCGCGGAAGAAGCTGCGCACCTCCTCGCGGAAGGCGATTTCTTGTGGCGTGAAGCGCAGGTCCATGGCTCAGGCTCCCGGATGGATTTCAATGAGGCCCGCCGCGCCCATGCCGCCGGCGATGCACATGGTGACGACCGCATAACGGACGCCGCGCCGGCGCCCCTCCAACACCGCATGGCCCACCAGGCGCGCCCCGCTCATGCCGAACGGATGGCCGACCGAGATGGCGCCGCCATTGACGTTGCAGATCTCCGGATCAATGCCGAGAGTGTCGCGGCAATAGACGGACTGGGAGGCAAACGCCTCATTCAGCTCCCACAGGCCGATGTCGGACACCTTGAGCCCCTGCCGCTCCAGAAGGCGCGGCACCGCGAACACGGGGCCGATGCCCATTTCGTCGGGCGCGCAGCCCGCCGTGGCATAGCCGCGGAAGATGCCGAGCACCTCGGCGCCCCGCCGCGCCGCCTCGGTGGAGGACATGAGCACGGTCGCGGAGGCGCCATCGGAAAGCTGGCTGGCGTTGCCGGCGGTGACGAACTGATCGTCTCCCCGCACCGGCTTCAGCTGGGCGAGTCCCTCCAGCGTGGTCTCGGCCCGGTTGCCCTCGTCCCGGGCCAGGGTGACGCTCTCGCGCCGGGTCTCGCCGGTGTTCTTGTCGGTCACCGCCTTTTCAACCGTGATCGGTACGATCTCGTCGTCGAACAGGCCCGCCGCCTGCGCCGCCGCGGTGCGCTGCTGGCTGGCGAAGGAAAAGGCATCCTGCGCCGCGCGGGTGATGCCATAGCGCCGGGCGACGTTGTCGCCGGTTTCGATCATGGTCACATAGATGTCGGGCTTATGGGCCATCAGCCAGTCGTTGCGGAACAGTTCGCGATTGACCGGCTGCACCAAGGAGATGGACTCCACCCCGCCGGCCACCGCCACCGGAACCCCGTCCATGGCGATCCTCTTGGCGGCATGGGCGATGGCCTCCAGGCCGGAGGCGCAGAAGCGGCTGACGGTGACGCCGGTGGCGGTCACCGGAATGCCGGCCACCAGGGCCCCATGACGGGCGACATTGCCCCCCGTGGCCCCTTCCGGATAGCCGCAGCCCATGACAACTTCTTCCACCTCGCCCGGCTCCACCTTGCCGCGAGCGAGCGCGTGGCGGATGGCGTGGGCGGCCATGTCCGCCCCCTTGGTGATGTTGAGCGCACCGCGCTGCGCCTTGCCGATGGGCGTGCGCGCGGTGGAAACGATGACGGCTTCGACCATGAACGCTTCCTCGTGTGATTTTCAGTGTGTTTCGTTCGCCGCGCCGGCCTCGCCCGCGCGCATGGCCGCCTCGGCGGCGGCTTCCACCTCGGCGACCTCGGCCATGAGCACCTTGGGCAGGAGCTTGCCCACCGGGCTGCGCGGCAGCGCCTCGCGGAATTCCAAGGCGCGGGGCATCTCGTGGCGGCCCAGCCGATCGGCCAGGAAGTGCGTCAGCACATCGAGGGTGAAAGGCTCGGCACCCGCCTTCAGCTTCACATAGGCCTTGGCCGACTGGCCTCGATAGGCATCGCTCACGCCGATGACGATGACCTCTTCCACCGCCGGATGCTCGTAGATCGCGTTCTCCACCGCCGCCGGATAGACATTGAAGCCGGACGAGATGATCATGTTCTTGCGGCGATCGACGATCTCGAACAGGCCGCGCGCGTCCATGCGCCCCATGTCGCCGGTGAGGAACCACCCGTCATGGAAGGCGCCCGCGGTGCCCGCTTCGTCATTCAGATAGCCCTTGAACACGTTGGGTCCGCGGATGGCGATCTCGCCCACCTCGCCCGGCGGCAGGACACGGCCCGGCTCGTCCATGGCCACGATGCGCATGGCAAGGCCCGGCAGCGGAATGCCGATGAGCCCCGGCCGCCGCGCCACCTCCCATGGCACGCGCGATCCCGCCGGCCCGGTCTCCGTCATGCCCCAGCCATTGTTGAGCTGGGTGCCGATGAGGGTCTCGATCTTGGCCTGCACCTCGAACGGCAGCGGCGCCCCGCCCGACACGCACGATTTGAGCGAGGAAAAATCCACGCCCTCCACGCCCGGCCGGTTCAGCAGCGCCACCCACATGGTGGGCACACCGGAAAAGGCGCTGGCCTTCAATTCCGACACGTCGTGGATCAGCGTTTCCACGTCGAAGCGCTGGCGCAGCAGCACGGTGTTGCCATCGCGCAGATGGCGCAGCAGCACGGTGGTGAGCGCATAGATGTGGAACAGCGGCAGCACCGCCACCACCTTTTCGGTGCCCGCCACCAGCGGCCGTCCGCCATCGCGCCACAGCCGATACATGCTCACCGCCGCGGTGAGATTGCCATGGCTCAGCATCGCCGCCTTGGGCAGGCCCGTGGTGCCGCCGGTGAACTGGAGCACCGCGATATCATCGACGCCAGGCAGCGGCGCACTCAGGGGCTGGTCGCTGAACAGCGAAGCCAGATCACGCACCCCCGCGCGTTCGGGAACCGGCAATCCCACAGCCTCGCCCGCCCCCCAGCGGGCGTCGTCGCCCACCAGCACCTCGTCCACCACGCCATCGTCGAGCATCTCCAGCGCGCGCGGCAGGAAGCCCGGCAGGTTGGTGGTGACGAGCCGTCGCGCGCCGGTCACCTTCAGCTTGTGGACGATCTCGCGCCGGGCATCGAGGGCGCTGATGTGCACCACCCGCGCGGCAAGCCGCGTCAGCGCGAAGAAGGCCAAAGGATGATAGGGCGTGTTGGGCAGCAGCAGCGCCACATTGTCCCCGCCCCCGACTCCGGCTTGGGACAGCCCGCTGGCGAGCCGCTCCACGTCCCGCGCCAGCTCGCCATAGCTGAGCTGGGTGCCGCGAAAATCGAGCGCCGCCCCGGCGCCCCGCGCCGCGACGCCGGCCGACAGCAGCTCCGGCAAAGTGGTGATCTCCAGCGGCGCGCTCCAATCGCACGCGTCCGGAAACTGCGTTTGCCAGGGGGCGTTTCCGGGCGCGACGACGTGGTCCGGCGCCATCACGCGGCCTCCCGCGCGGCGAAGGAGCCGGCGCCCTCCGCCAGACGCTTCAGCAGCGGCGCGGGCTTGAGGCTGTCATCCCCGGTTTCGGCGGCGAGCGCCTCCAGCGCGGCAACGATCTTGGGCAGGCCCACCCCCTCGGCCCAATGCATCGGGCCGCCGGTGAAGGCCGGCCAATTGTAGCCGTTGACCCAGATGATATCGATGTCGCCCGCGCGCGCGGCAACGCCCTCTTCCAGGATCTTCGCGCCCTCGTTCACCATGGGATAGAACAGGCGCGCCTTTATCTCCTCCTGCGTGAAGCTGCGGCGGGCGATGCCCTGGGCTTGGGACAGGGAGACGATGAGCGCTTCGGTCTCCGGGTCGCGCGTGCCGGCGCGGGCGCCTTCGGGATAAAGATAGAAGCCGCGCCCGGTCTTCTGGCCGAACCGGCCCTGTTCGGCGAGGGCATCCGCCACCGGCGCCTTCACCGCCTTGGCCCCCGCTGCCTTGCGGGCGCGCCAGCCGATGTCGACACCGGCCAGATCCGCCATGGCGAACGGCCCCATGCGGAAGCCGAAATCGGTCACCGCCGCGTCCACCTCATGGGGCAGCGCGCCGGCCATGAGCAGCCGCTCGGCTGCCTCGGTCCGCTTGGCCAGCATGCGATTGCCCACGAAGCCGTAGCACACGCCCACCACCACCGGCAGCTTGCCCAGCTTGCGGCCGATCTCCATCGCTGTGACCAGGACATCGGGCGCCGTCTGCCCGCCGCGCACCACTTCAAGCAGGCGCATCACATTGGCCGGGCTGAAGAAATGAAGACCCACCACGTCCTGCGGCCGCGACGTGGTGGCGGCGATGGCGTCCACGTCCAGATAAGAGGTGTTGGTGGCGAGGAGCGTGCCCGGCCGTGTCAGCCTGTCGAGCGCGCCGAAGATGTCCGCCTTCACGCCCATGTCCTCGAAAGCGGCTTCCACCACGATGTCGGCATCCGCCGCCGCATCGAGCCCCACCGCCGGGGTGATGAGGGAGAGGCGCGCCTCCATGGCCGCCAGGGCGAGCGAACCGCGCTTCACGGACGTTTCGTAATTGGCGCGGATGCGCGCCATGCCGGCCCCCAGCGCCTCGGCCTTGACCTCGATCAGGGTGACGGGAATGCCGGCCTGGGCAAAGCACATGGCGATGCCGCCGCCCATGGTGCCGGCGCCGATGACGGCGGCCTTGCGGATGGGGCGCGCCTTCACCTCCTTGCCGATGCCGGGTATGCGCGCGGCCTCGCGCTCGGCGAAGAAGACATGGCGCAGGGCCTTGGAGGAGGGATCCGCCACCAGCGCCGCGAAATGCGCCCGCTCGGTCGCGAGGGCCGTGTCGAAGGGCTGGCTGAGGCAGGCGCGCACCGAATCGATCAGCGCCGGCACATTGGGGCTGCGCGCGGACTTCTTCAGGGCCTCGGCCGCCGCCGCCTCGAACGCCGCGCGGTCTTCATCGGTGAGCTTTTCGGCCCGGTCGCGGGTCTTGCTCCAGGTCCCCGCCGCGGCAAGGCGCAGGGCCGCCGTGGAGGCCGCGGCAATGAGGTCGCCGCTTGCCACCGCGTCGGCAAGGCCGAAGGCGAGCGCCTTTTCCGCCGGAATCGGGTCTCCAGAGAGCATCAAGGCGAAGGCCGGCGCGGCGCCGATGAGACGCGGCAGGCGCTGGGTGCCGCCGGCACCGGGAATAAGACCGAGCTTGATCTCGGGCAGGCCGAGCCGGGCCACCGGCGCCACCACCCGCCCGTGACAGGCGAGAGCCAGTTCGAGCCCGCCGCCGAGCGCCATGCCGTTGATGGCCGCCACCACCGGCTTGGGGCAATTCTCGATGGCCGCCACCACCTCGGGCAGCGCCGGCGGCAACGGCGGCTTGCCGAACTCGGAAATGTCCGCCCCGGCCACGAACACCCGTCCTTCGGCCGCAAGAACGATGGCCTTCACCGCGCCATCGGCCGCGGCGGCGGCAACACCCGCCGCAATCGCGGCACGCACCGCCGCGCCCAGGGCATTGACCGGCGGATTGACGATGGTGAGCACGGCGACGCCGTTCGAGACCGCGCTGCGAAGCGGAGCCATGGATCCTCCTACGGTTCTGCATTGCAGAATATAAATCTGCATTTTTAGAAGAGGTGCCCCGGAGATCGCATTCTGTCAAGCCTCACGCAGCCCACAATACGGCCACATAATACCTTTCACTCATTGTCGTTCTGATATGCGGAATTGTTGTCTGCATAAATTGACACGACGGGCGAGCGCATGGCATTGATCGATGGCCCTGTGGCGCGCCGCCGCCCACCGGGGTCAGAACGCGGAACAACCGCGCAGCGGGGAGAAGCGACGCAGCCGGGCCCATGGGCTTGCGCTGCCAGGAACGCCAGGACTGAGCGCGCCCTTCCCTTGCCGGTCGAATCGCGGGAGCCGGAATCGCATCCGCCGGGCCGCCCCCGGCCGCGCCTCCGTCCCCACCTGAATGAAGGACATTTTATCCGAACGAGCGCTCGATTGGAAAAATGTCCAGGCGTCGGACACGCTCTGGGAGGAAACTTATGGTCCGCAAGACATCGGCGATCGCGTCCGCGACCCTCGCCCTCGCCCTCATGGCCGGGGTCACCGGCGCCACGGCGCAGGATGCATCCAAGACCGAGCCGAAGACCTTCACCATCGGCGCCCACATGCCGCTCACCGGCTCGCTGGCCCGCTCCGGCCAGGCCTTCAACGAAGGCATGCAGGTGGCCGTGAAGCTGTGCAACGCCGCCGCGCCGAAATATCAGGTCAAGATCGACCTGATCGACGATGAAAGCACGCCCGCGAAGGCCGTCTCCGCGGTTGAAAAGCTGGCGTCCGACGGTTCGGTGGCCATCATCGGCGGCTATGGCTCGAACATCATCGGCCCGGCCTCGGACGCCTCCGACAAGCTCGGCAAGGTTTACATCACCGCCGGCGCGGTCTCCGACGAACTGACGAAGCGGGGCCTAAAGACCTTCTTCCGCATCAACAACAACGCCGGCTATCAGCGCGGCATCGCCACCCTCATCGGCGACCTGAAGCCGGAAAAGGTCTCCATCATCGCCTCCACCAAGGAGGCCCCCGCCCTGCTCGCCGAAGGCCTGGAAAAGGACCTCGCCGCCAAGGGCATCAAGGTGACGGTGCACAAGTTCGACCCCGCCATCACCGATTTCAAGCCGATCATCAACAAGATCAAGCTGCAGGACAAGCCGGACATCATCATGATGTCGGCCTACGAGAACGACTATGTGGGCATCATCCGCGCCGCCAAGGTCTTGAAGCCCAATGTGAAGCTGCTGGTGGGCACCTGGTCGCTCGCCACCCCGAAGATGTACACCGAGTTTCCCGACCTCATGAACAACGTGGTCGGCACCTCCTTCCTCCCGTTCCCGGTCGAGGTGAAGAGCGCGGAGGGCAAGACCTTCGCCGACACCTACAAGCAGATGTACAACAAGGACATCGAATATCTCTCCACCTTGAGCTTCGTGGAGACCATGGTGCTGTGCGACGCTCTCTTCCGCGCCGCCGACAACGGCACCTTGGAAAAGGGCGGTCTCGCCGACGAGATGCGCAAGACCGACCGCGACAGCCTGCTCGGCCGCATCCAGTTCGACGCCACCGGCGACAATCCGAACTTCTCGCTGTCCATGGGCCAGCATCGCAACGGCAAGATCATCCTGGTGTCGCCGAAGTCCGCCGCCAATGGCGAGATCGTCTACCCCGGCGTGCCGTGGTGAGCCCGAGCTGACGCGATCACCCGCGGGCGCACCGCCCCGCCCGCGGGTCCACCCTCCCGGCCCCCCATGTTCCCCCGTCGAGGCGACATGACCGAACTCATTCTGCAGGCGCTGTTTTCCGGCGTGCTCATCGGCGGTGTCTATGCGCTGGTGGCGCTTGGCCTCGCCCTCGCCTTCGGCGCCATGCGCATCATCAACCTCGCCCATGGCGAGCTGGTGCTGCTGGCCGCCTACATGGCCTATCTCGTGGAATCGCGTACCGGGCTCGACCCCTATTTCGCCATCCCGCTCGCCCTTGTGGTGGTGGGGGCCGCGAGCTGGGCGCTGTTCCTGCTGGTGGACAAGATCCAGGACCACCGCGAGCTCAATTCCCTGATCCTCACCTTCGCCATCGGCATCATCCTGACCAACGCCATCCTGCTGATCTTCGCCAGCGACATGCGCACCACCTCCTCGCCCGCCCTGCAGGACGCGGTGTCGCTGGGCGACGTGTTCGCCATGCGCGGCGAGATCATCGCCTTCGTGCTCTCGGTGGTGCTCATGGGCGTGCTGTGGTGGTGGCTGAAGTCGAGCTGGTACGGGCGCGCGGTCCGGGCGGTGTCGTCCAACCGCAACGCGGCGCGGCTGATGGGCATCAATCCCGCCCGCATCGAAACCGTGTCATTCCTGGTGGCGGGCGCGCTCGCCGCGTTCGCCGGCGTCGCGCTCTACACCATGAGCGTGGTGCAGCCGGCCACCGGCCATGCGCTCACGGTCAAGGCCTTCATCATCACCGTGCTCGCCGGCGTCGGCTCCATTCCCGGCGTGTTCCTGGGCGCGGTGCTGCTCGGCGTGACCGAGGCGCTCACCGTGACCCTCGCCTCCTCCGCCTTGCAGGAGCTCGCCGGCATGGTGCTGTTCCTGCTCGTCCTGTTCCTGCTGCCGAACGGCCTGTTCGGCGCGCGCGCCCGGCGCGGCTGAAAGCCAAGACCATGACCGTGACGTCCGCAACCTCCGTATCCGCCGCGATCCGCCGCTCCGGCGGCCGGGGCATGGCCCTCGGCGCCGGCCTCGTCGTGCTCGCGCTGCTGCCGCTGGCGGCCGGGGCCAGCCCCTATCTGCTGGGGCTCCTCATCTCGGCCCTGATCCTGTCGGGCCTCGCGCTCTCCTGGGCGCTGCTGGGCAATCTCGGCGGCATGGTCTCGTTCGGCCATGCCGCCTTCTTCGGGGTCGGCTCCTATGCCTCGGCGCTGCTGGCGGCGAAGCTCGGGGTGCCGGTGCTCCTGGCCATTCCCCTCGGCGGCGTCATCGCCACCCTCTCCTCGCTGGCCATGCTGCCGGCGCTGCGCCTGTCAGGGCCGTATTTCGCCCTGGCGATCCTGGCCTATGCGCAGATCTTCCGCATCCTCGCCACCGAGCTCGACTGGCTCACCGGCGGCGCGGCGGGCTTGCAGCGCTATCCGGGGCTGCCCACCCTGTTCGGCATCAACCTTGCCGACCGGGCCGGCTCCTATGTGCTGGTGCTGGCCTGCGTGGCGCTGTTCGCGCTGGTCTATGTGGTGCTGCGCAAGAGCCACATCGGCACGGCGCTGCGCGCCATTTCCGACAGCGAGGACGCCACCCGTGTGGTGGGGGTGAACGCCACCCTGCTGAAATCCTGGATGCTGTTCCTCTCGGCCTTCATCGCCGGCGTGTTCGGCGCGCTCAACGCCCACATCATCGGCTTTCTGGAGCCGGACTATGCCTTCTCCGGCATCTGGAGCGTCATGCCCATCATCGCCGCGGTGTTCGGCGGCTATCGCAGCGTGCTCGGGCCCATCTTCGGCGCGGTGGTGATCTATCTGTTCGACCAGGTGATCGCCAAGAGCCTGATCCCGGTGGGCCATCAGATCCTGCTCGGCATCCTGCTCGCGGTCATGGTGCTGCTGGCGCCGAACGGACTGTCCGGACTGGTCGCCCGCATCTTCTCGAAAACCGCGGAGAAGCACCATGCTGGAGCTTGATGCCGTCACGGTCCGCTTCGGCGGGCTCACCGCGCTCGCCAACATCTCGTTCCGGATCAAGGCCGGGGAGATCGTCGGGCTGGTCGGCCCCAATGGCGCCGGCAAGACCACCTTGTTCAATTCCATCTCCGGCCTGGTGAAGGCGCGCGGGCGCATCGCATTCGACGGCAAGGACGTCACCGGCCTGCCGCTGCACAAGAGGGCGCGCGCCGGCATCGGCCGCACCTTCCAGATTCCCCAGCCCATGCAGCATCTCTCGGTGCGCGAGAACCTCGCGGTGGCGCAGGTGTTCGGCGCCGGGCGCCACGACGAAGCCCGCATCGACGAGATCCTCGCGGTGATGGAGCTCAGCCACAAAGCGGAGGCGGACGCCGCCACCGCCCTGGCCCTGCAGGAGCTGAAGCGCCTGGAAATCGCCAAGGCCCTGGCGACGGAGCCCAAGCTCCTGCTGCTCGACGAGGTGCTGGCGGGCCTGGAAAGCAACGCCAAGAAGTCATTCATGGTGAAGCTGAAGGAGCTGCACAAATTGTTCGGCCTCACCATCGTGATCGTCGAGCACGACATCGAAACCATCTCGGGGCTCTGCACCCGCGCCGTGGTGCTCAACTTCGGACAGCTCATCGCCGACGGCACCCCCACCGAGGTCTTCAACAATCCGGCGGTGGTGGAAAGCTACACGGGGACCGCCCATGCTTGAGACACGCAACCTTTCCTCCGGCTATGGCGCCATCACGGTCCTGTGGGGCGTGAACCTCACCTTCCGCGAAGGGGCGCTGACCGCCATCGTCGGGCCGAACGGAGCCGGCAAGACCACGCTCCTGCGCACCCTCACCGGCCTTCTGCCCTACACCGGCGACATCCTGATGGGCGGCAAGCCCCTGAAGGGCAAAACCTGGGACCTCGCCGCCCAGGGTCTCGTCATGGTGCCCGAGGGCCGGCTCGTGTTCCGCGACATGAGCGTCGAGGAAAACCTGTGCCTGGGCGCCTATCCCGAGCGCTGCCGCGCCGACCTTGCCGCCAATCTGGAGCGCATGTACGCCTTCTTCCCGCGCCTCAAGGAGCGGCGCCACCAGCTCGCCGGCTCGCTCTCCGGGGGCGAGGCGCAGATGGTGGCCATGGGCCGCGGACTGATGGCGAAACCCCGCATCCTGCTCATCGACGAGCCCTCGCTCGGCCTGGCCCCGGTGATCGTCAACGAGGTGTTCGACATCATCCGCAAGCTGAAGGCGGACGGCACCACCATCGTGCTCATCGAGCAGAACACCCGCATCGCGCTCCAGGTGGCCGACGACCTGCACCTGATGCGCTCGGGCAAGGTGATCCTCTCTGAGAAAGCGGCCGGCATCGATCTGAACCGCCTGCACGACCTCTATTTCGCCCGTGAGGGCGCCAAAGAAGGAACAACGCAAGGAACAAGGGAAGGCACCGCCCCATGAGCACACGCGGAAGGACGCTGCCGGAGGTGTTCCAAGGCAAGCTCGCGCTGCCGGTCATCGCCTCGCCCATGTTCATCGTCTCGGGGCCGGAGCTGGTGATCGCTGAATGCCTGTCCGGCATCGTCGGCGCCTTCCCCGCCCTCAACGCGCGGGCGCCCGACACTCTGGACGGCTGGCTCACGCGCATCAAGGCGGAGCTGGCGGCCGCGCAAGCCGCCGATCCCGCCCGCCGGATCGCCCCGTTCGCCGTGAACCAGATCGTCCACGCCTCCAATGACCGGCTGGAGCGGGACATGGAGACCTGCGTCGCCCATGAGGTGCCGCTCATCATCACCTCCCTGCGCGCGCCCGGCGACGTGGTGCGCCAAGCCCACGCCTATGGCGGGCTCGTGTTCCACGACGTCACCACCGTGCGCCACGCGGAAAAGGCGCTGGAGGCGGGTGTGGACGGACTCATCCTGGTGTGCGCCGGGGCTGGCGGCCACGCCGGAACGCTGAGCCCGTTCGCGCTGCTCGGCGAGGTGCGGCGCTTCTACGATGGGCCGATCGCGCTGGCCGGCGCCATCTCCACCGGCGATGCCGTCCTCGCCGCCCAGGCGCTGGGGGCGGACTTCGCCTATATGGGCACGCGCTTCATCGCCACGACGGAATCCCGCGCCGCGGCGCCCTACAAGGAGATGATCGCCGCGTCCTCGGCGGACGACATCCTCTATTCGCCCTTTTTCACCGGCGTGCCGGGCAATTACCTGAAGCCCTCTGTCACCGCCGCCGGGCTTGACCCGGACGCCCTGCCCCATGCCGACAAAAGCGCCATGAACTTTGGCTCCGCCACGGTAAAGGCGTGGCGCGACGTGTGGGGCGCGGGACAGGGGGTCGGCACCATCGCCGACGTGCCGCCGGTGGCGCAGGTGGTGGCGCGCCTGGAACAGGACTACCGGGCGGCCCGCGCCCGCCTCGCGGCCAGCACCGCGGGATTCGCCGCTTGAGCGGCCAGGGACAGGAGACGCCCATGACGGACAGCCTCATCATCACCGACCCGCATCCGGGCGTGCGCCTCTTGACCCTGTCGCGGCCGGAGCGACGCAACGCCCTCGACCGCGCCACCTATCGCGCCCTGGGCGAGGGACTTGAAGCGGCGGCCGCCGACGAGGCGGTACGCGCCGTGGTGCTCACCGGCGCGGGCGGCTGCTTCACCGCCGGCAATGACCTGGCCGATTTCCAGGACACCTCCAATACGGGCGAGCCCAGTGCCGGGCTGACCTTTCTCAGCGTGCTCTCGACCTTCGAGAAGCCGGTCGTGGCAGCGGTGGAGGGCTTCGCCGTGGGCATCGGCACCACCCTGCTGCTCCATTGCGATCTCGCCTATGCCGGGGCGGGCGCGCGCTTCCGCCTGCCGTTCGTGAACCTCGGCCTGTGCCCGGAAGGGGCCTCCAGCTATCTGCTGCCGCGCATCGCCGGCACCAAGCGCGCCGCCGAGCTGCTGCTGCTGGGCGAGGCGTTCGGTGCGGACGAGGCGGCCGAAGCCGGCATCGTGAACGCGGTGACGCAGGCGGGGGAGGCCCTCGCCCGCGCCCTGGACAAGGCGCAGACGCTGGCGGCCCTTCCCCCTGAATCGCTCGCCACCACCAAGCGGCTCCTGCGCCACGCCACCGCCGCGCCCGTCGCCCGCGCCCTGGGGCTGGAAGCCCAGCACTTCCACGCGCTGCGGCTGCGGCCGGCGGCGCAAGCAGCCTTCGCCACCTTCTTCAAGAGGTAGGGGATGAGCGCTGCAACCGCTCCGAATCCTTGATAATGAGGACCTCCGAGGCCTCCCGCCGGCGCGCCCATGCGCGCGGGGCGGCCGTGGACGGAACCGAAAGCCCCGCCATGAGCCCGAACGACACGCCCCCGCCCGATCTCGACCCCGAAGGCGAGGGCAAGGACGACCGCCACTTCGTCACCGCCCTGGCGCGCGGGCTGGAGGTGCTCGCCTGCTTCAAGCGGGGCGAGACCTTCCTCGCCAATCACGAGATCGCCGATCGCTGCAAGCTGCCGCGCTCCACCGTATCGCGCCTCACTTACACGCTGACCAAGCTCGGCTATCTCCATTTCGTGGAGGAGGTGGGCAAGTATCGCCTCGGCACCCAGCTCATGGCGCTGAGCACGGTGGCGCTGGGGGGGCTGGAGGTGCGCCAGATCGCCCGGCCCGCCATGCGCGAACTGGCCAATTTCTCCAACGCCACGGTCGGCCTTGCGGTGCGCGACCACCTCTCCATGCGCTATGTGGAGTGCCTGCGGGGCCCCGCCGCCATCTCGCTCAACATCGATGTGGGCGTGCGCATGTCCATGGTGCGCTCGTCCATCGGCCGCGCCTACATCTCCGCCCTCACCGAGGCCGAGCGGGTGCCGCTGTTCGAGGAGATCAAGATGCTCGACCCGCTCGCCTGGCCCCCGGTGCGCGCGGATCTGGAAAAGGCGATGGAGGACCACGCGCGGCTCGGCTGCTGCTGCTCCTTCGGCGACTGGCAGGAGAGCGTCAGTGCCATCGCGGTGGGCTTCCGCCCCGGCGGCGGGTTGCCGCCCATGGCCATCAATTGCGGCGCCCCCACCGTCATTTCCGAACCCAGGTTCCTGCTCGACGAGGTGCGCCCGCGCCTGATCGAGATGGTGCGCCGCCTCGACGGCGTGATGGGCGCCTGACGCCTCTTCCCGGAGCCCCTTGCCCATGAGTGAAGCCGTGTCCGACCGTGACGCCCTCGATCTGCCCCTCGCCGGCGTGCGCGTGCTCGACCTGTCGCGCATCCTGGCCGGGCCATGGTGCGCCATGGTGCTCGGCGACCTCGGGGCGGACGTCGTCAAGGTCGAACACCCCGTACGCGGCGACGACACCCGCGACTGGGGCTTGAGGACCGGCGCCACCAACACCTCCTATTTCGACAGCGTGAACCGCAACAAGCGCTCCATCGGCATCGACCTCGCGACGGCGGAGGGGCTCGCCCTGGTGAAGGCGCTGGCGCGGGAGGCGGATGTGGTGGTGCAGAACTTCAAGACCGGCGGCGCCGAAAAGCTCGGTCTCGGCTATGCCGACCTGTCGGCGGAAAACCCGCGCCTCATCTATTGCTCCATCGCCGGCTACGCGCCCGACGGCGCGGAGGCCACCCGGCCGGGTTACGACCTGGTGGTGCAGGGCGAGGCGGGCCTGATGGCCCTCAATGGCGAAGCCAGCCAGCCACCGCTGAAGTTCGGCGTGGCGGCAGTGGATCTCTTCACCGGCCAATATGCCGCCCAGGCCGTGCTAGCGGCCCTCTACCAGCGCGAACGCACCGGGCGCGGCCGCAAGGTGGAGCTGGCGCTGTTCGACTGCGGCCTGACCCTCACCAGTTATTACGGCCTCGAAGCCCTGGCGGAAGCCAAGGACCCGCCCCGCTATGGCAATGCCCACCCCTCCATCGTGCCTTACGGCGTGTTCCGCGCCGCCGATGGGCCGCTGGTGCTCACCGTCGGCAACAACGCCCAGTTCAAGCGCTTCTGCGAGGCCATCATCGACCGCCCGGACCTGCCGGCCGACCCGCGCTTCGCCACCAATCTGGAGCGCTCGCGCAACCGCGCGGCGCTGCTGCCGATCCTGGAGGCGGAGCTGCTGAAGCGTCGCCGCGCCGACCTGCTCGCCGCCCTCAAGGCTGCGGATATCCCCTCTGGGGAAGTGCTGGGCCTGCTCGAAGCCCTCTCCTCCCCGCGCGCGGCCGAGACCGGCATGGTGGTGCGCCGTCCCGCCGAGACCGGCGCGGACCGGAACCTGCTCGGCCCGCCCTATCGCCTTGACGGGCATCGCGTACCGGTCCGCCGCATGCCCCCGCCCCTCGCCGCGGATACGGCCGAGGTTCTCACCCGGGAGCTGAACCGCTCGCCAGAGGAGATGGCGGACCTCGCGCAGCGCGCCATCGTGCGCTGAGACCAGGGGCCGCTGAGACGCAACAAAAAGGGCCGCCGAGACGGTCGGCGCCCGCCGCTCACAGCCGTTCGCGGACCCAGGCCACATCCTCGCGGATGACGCGGGCGGGCGTGCCGGCGCTCAGGGTGCGCGGGGGAAGGGAGCGCGTGAGCGTGGACCGCGCCGCGACGATGCAGCCCTCGCCCACCTCCACGCCCTTGTAGATGCGCACATCCTCGGCGATCCACACATCGTCGCCGATACGGATGTCGCGCGCCGGATTGAGCCGCTCCCGCGTCTTGGCGTCGATGATCGAATGGGAATCGGAGGTGCGCATCCGCACGTCGGACAGCAGGCAGCGGGCGCCGATGGTCACCTTGCGCCCCTCCACCGCCATGATCTTGCCCGCCGCGGTGAAGACCGTGTCCGGGCCGATCTCGATGCTCCCGCCCTCCTCCACCGCGAGAAAGGTGGACATGCGCGTTCCCGCGCCGATGCGGATGACGCAGCCGCCGCTCATGAAACGGATCTGCGCATGACGGAAGGTGACGCCGGCGCCGATGACGAGGTGCGATCCTGCCCCCTCGAACGTCATGTTCACGTCGGCATCGGGCGGCGGCATCGTGCCCTCGAAGCTGTTGCCCGCCTCAACGAACCGCCTCAAAGCCTCAGCAAAGGTCATGGCGTCTCGCCCGCCGTGTGCCGCGCGGCCCACCGACCGCGCTGCGGTGGCAGTCTAAGGAACGGCCTTGGAAGTGCAATCGAAAGCCGGGCTGGCGCCGGCCTCCCCTCGCGCCGGGGCCGGGGATCCGCGCGGCGCCCCTAAGACCTATCGCCGCGCCTGAGCCGGCTGCCATGGCCGTGCCATTCAAGGGGGTGATAAAGGGGCCTTAAGTTTCGACTCGCGCCTGCGATCGCCGGACCCGCGTCCCGGTCGTGGCGCGGCCCGCGCGAAAGCTGAACGAAACCGGCACCGCTTATGCCCTTAGGGCAGACGGGCCGGGGTCGCGCGGCGATCGCCGGAACGGTCCCGCCCCGCGGTCTCCGCCGCAGACATCCGATCCCGCGCCAAGATCCAGCGTCATGACAACGATCACCGCAACCCTGCTGCTTCTGCTCGGCGTCGTCCTCAGCGGCTCCATCAGCCGAGCCCTGCCAATCCCCGTGCCCCTGCCCTTGGTGCAGATCGCGCTCGGCTTCGCCATCACCGCCGTCGCCGACCTCGGCGTCGACCTGAATCCGGACATCTTCTTCCTTCTGTTCCTGCCGCCGCTCCTCTTTCTTGACGGCTGGCGCATCCCTAAAGAGGGGTTACTGAAGGACAAGGGCACCATCCTGGAGCTGGCCTTCGGGCTCGTGGTGTTCACGGTCCTGGGGCTCGGGCTGTTCATCAACTGGATGATCCCGGCGGTTCCGCTGGCGGTGGCCTTCGCCATCGCCGCCATCCTCTCCCCCACCGATCCCATCGCCGTGTCGGCGATCGCCGCCCGCGTGCCCATCCCGAAACGGTTGATGCACATTCTGGAGGGCGAGTCGCTGCTCAATGATGCTTCGGGCCTCGTGTGTATGCGGTTCGCCGTGGCGGCGGCGCTCACCGGCAGCTTCTCTGTGGTGGAAGCCACCGGCACCTTCGTCTGGCTCGCGGCGGGTGGCATCGCCATCGGCGTGGCGGTGACGCTCGGCGTGACCCAGGCCAAGAACTGGCTGACCCACCGGCTGGGTGAGGAAACCGGGTCGCAGGTGCTCATCAGCCTGCTGATCCCGTTCGCGGCCTATCTGCTCGCCGAGCATCTTCACTGCTCCGGCATCCTGGCCGCGGTGGCGGCGGGCATCACCATGAGCTACGCGGAGCAGACCGGCCAGGCGCTCGCCATCACGCGGGTGCAGCGCACCGCCGTCTGGGACATGGTGCAGTTCGCCGCCAACGGCATCATCTTCGTGCTGCTGGGCGAGCAATTGCCCTCCATCATCGCCGGCGCGGCGCGGGTGGTGCGCGAGGCGGGCCACCACGAGCCGGTCTGGCTGCTCATCTATGTGCTTGCCATCAACGTGGCGCTGGCGGCCTTGCGCTTCGCCTGGGCCTGGGTCTCCCTCGACTTCACGCTCTTTCGCGCCGCCCGGCGCGGCCACCATATGGAGCGGCCGAGCTGGCGGCTGGTGGCGGTGACGGCGCTTGCCGGCGTGCGTGGCGCCATCACCCTCGCCGGCGTCTTGACCCTGCCCATCTTCATGAACGACGGCTCCTTCTTCCCGGCGCGGGACCTCGCGATCTTCCTCGCGGCCGGGGTCATCATCGTCTCCCTCCTGGCGGCGAGCATCACGCTGCCCGTGTTGCTGAAGGGCCTGAAGCTGCCGCCCGAACCGACCCACAGGAAGGAAGAGGAGTGGGCCCGCGCCGGTGCCGCCGAGGCCGCCATCAAGGCCATCGAGCAGGCCCAGCACCAATTGGCCGAAGGCCGGCGCGATGCCGACCTCTACATCGAGATGGGCGCCCGGCTGATGGAGGTCTACCGCCGCAGGATCGACGGCCACGCCCGCGTCGGCGCCGACGGCGAGCGCTTTCGCCAGGCCGAGAGCATCGAGCAGGAGCTGCGCCTCGCCGGCCTGCAGGCCGAACGCCGGGAGTTCTATCGGCGCGGGCGGCTCAACGAACTATCCGATGAAATGGTGCGCAAGCTGGTGCGCGAGATCGACCTTCAGGAAACCCGCCTGCTGTCCGACTGAGGACCACCGCGCCCTCAGTCCTCAGCTCTCCGCCGGCGGATCGGCGGCGCGGGAGACCGCCACCAGGTGATCGGCCATCCAGCGGGTGGCCGGGCCGAGCGCGTCACGCGTGCGGTGCACCACGCACATGGGCAGGGACAGGCCCCCCGCCCGACCGTCCCAATCCTCGGGCACGATGCGCACCAGATCGCCCTTGGCCAGATCCGCCGCCACCATGTGGCGCGGCATGGAGCCGAAGCCGAGGCCCGCCCGCAGCATGGCCAGCTTGGCGCCCAGATCGCCGATACGCCACGTCTGGGTCGCATGCACGCCGCGATCGGGCGCGCCGGGGCCGGAGCGCTCGGTGAGCACCAATTGCACATGGTCGCGCAGCTCCGCCGCCGGCACCGGCCCGGTCCGCGCCGCCAGCGGATGGGACGGCGCCACCACCAGCGCCAGTTCCACACCCAGCAGAGGCCGGCGCGTCAGCACCGCCGTATCGGTGGCGGACGCGACAACGATGCCGAGGGCGCAGCTCCCGTCGATCACGAGCTGCGCCGACCGCGACAGGGTTTCCACATAAAGCCGGGTCTGCACCGTGGGGAAATGGGCACGAAAGCCCTTCAGCGCTTCCAGCAGCACCGCCATGGGGAACATGGCGTCCACCACCAGGGACAGTTCCGCCTCCAGCCCGCCGGCAATGCCCCGCGCCTCCATGCGCAGGGCCCCCACCGCCTCGGCGATGCGCCGGGCTCGCGGCAGCAGCGCGCGGCCCGCCTCGTTCAACACCGGGCGATAGCCGTCGCGGTCGAACATCGCCATGCCGCACTGCTCCTCGAGCCGCTGCACGGCATAGGTGACGGCGGACTGGGCGCGGTTCATGGCCCGCGCCGCCGCCGAGAAGCTGCCCGTCTCCACCACCGTGAGAAACACCTGCACCTGATCGAGGGTCAGTCCATCCATATCTTCATCGATTTTTCAGATGATAATTGCCGAATGTTTCTCAGTTTTTTTCGAGGCAGGGAAGACCCATATTCCGCTCATGCAAACGGCGCCCCACGCCGACACGCAAGAAAGGGACATCGCCATGTCCACCCCCCACGGGTCTTTCAGCGCCGGAACCACCACCGCCACGGCCGACCGCAGATGGCCCACCCTGTTCCTTGCCCATGGCGGCGGACCCTGGCCCTTCATGGCCCCTTCGGCCGACCCCGCCGCCCGGTGGGACGGCCTTGGCCAGTACCTCAAGGGCCTGGACGCCGCCCTCGGCGGACGGCCGAAGGCGGTTCTGGTGATCTCCGGCCATTGGGAAGAAAGCCGGCCGACGGTGAACACCGCACCCCACCCCGGCATGCTGTTCGACTATTACGGCTTCCCCGCCGACACCTACCGCCTGAGCTATCCCGCTCCGGGCTCGCCAACATTGGCGGCGCGGGTGCGCGGCCTGCTGGAAGGGGCGGGGATCGCCACCGGCGAGGACGATGCCCGCGGCTACGACCATGGCGTGTTCATCCCGTTCATGCTCGTCTATCCCGCGGCCGACGTGCCCTTGGTGCAACTGTCGTTGCAACGGGAGCTCGATCCCAAGGCGCATCTGGCCCTCGGCCGGGCCCTGGCCCCGCTGCGGGACGAAGGGGTGCTCATCGTCGGCAGCGGCATGAGCTTCCATAACCTGCGCGCCTTCTACAGCCCCGATCCGCGCGTCGCCGCCGCCTCCGAGGCGTTCGACGCCTGGCTGACCGATGCGGTGGAGGACAAGGACCCGGCCGCCCGCGAGGCCAAGCTCGCGGCCTGGGCCTCGGCCCCCGCCGCCCTCGCCGCCCATCCGCGCAGCGAGCATCTGGTGCCGCTGTTCGTGGCGGCCGGCGCGGCCGGTGCCGACATCGGCCGGCGCACCTTCCACGATCACATCTTCGGCAAGGCCTATTCCGGCTTCCAGTTCGGCTGAACGCTCAACCGGTCCACCTTCCGCGTCCCTGTCGGCGAGCAGGGCGCAGGCTGCCCCCGCCCTCGCCGGCTTCAATAGGATATCATCATGCTCTCGAACGACTTCTTCGATGTCTGGCGCCCCCGCGTCCTGTCGGTGCTGCGGATCGCGGCGGCGCTCATGTTCCTGGCCCATGGCACGGCCAAGCTGTTCGCCTTCCCGCAGGTGGCCATGTTCGCCAACCTCCAGCTGTTCTCCCTGTTCGGCCTTGCCGGCGCGATCGAGCTGCTGGGCGGCGTGCTGCTGGCGCTCGGGCTGTTCACCCGGCCGGTCGCCTTCATCCTCTCCGGTCAGATGGCGGTGGCCTATTTCCTGATCCACGCCCCGCAGAACTTCTTCCCGATCTTGAACGGCGGCGAGCTGGCCGCGCTCTACAGCTTCGTGTTCCTGTATTTCGCGGTGGCCGGCGGCGGTGCCTGGAGCCTCGACGCCCTGCGCAAGGCGGCCTGAACGGACCGCCGCGCCTCCCGGTCACCGACACCGACAAGCAAAAAGCCGCCCCGATAACACGGGGCGGCTCTCGCGCGTTCAGACACCGGAGGCGCGCCGGCTCACATCACCCGCCGCTCCGTCCACGCATTTCTTCACGCGGACCGGGCTCCAATCCGCTTGAAAAGGCCCTGGTGTCAGGCCGTGCGGAACATCATGTCGATGCGGGTCTCGCTGGCGCGGCGGATGTGGACGCGGGCCACCTCTTCCGCCTGCTCCGGCGCGCGGGCGGAGATCGCATCGAGGATGGCCCGATGCTCCGCCAGCGCCGACGGAGAGCGCCCCTCGGCCTCGAAGGTGGTGCCGGGCAGCAGGGTCAGCGCATCGGAGAGCTGTGCCAGGGCCTGCGACAGATAGCGGTTGCGCGCCGCCTCGTAGATCGCCTGGTGGAACAGGCGATTGCACCGGGCGGTCTCGCTCGGGTCGTCGAGCACGTCGGCGCTCTGGTCGAGCAGGTCGACCATGGCCTTAACCTCCGATGGCGAGGCGTATTGGGCGGCAAGGGCAGCGGCCGCCCCTTCCAGCACCGCGCGCAGGAAATAGATTTCCCGCACCTGCTGCATGCTGAACTGCGCCACGGCGAGGCCGCGGCCGGGCACCAGCTCCAGCAGGCCGTCTGCGGTGATGCGCCGTATGGCTTCCCGGATGGGGGTCCGGCTAACCTTGAAATGCTCGGCGAGGTCGGCCTCTCGCAGCCGCTGGCCCGGCTGGAACTCTCCCGACCGGATCGCATCGCGAATGCGCTGGTAGGCGTATTCCGCACGGGAAAGGTTGCTATCAGAAGGCTCGTCCATGGTCCTCTGCGCCGTCTGCCGAACGGCCGGCGACGTTCCGCCACCGGCGTCAGCCGTATTCTGTCGTATACTTCGTCTCTTCGCCGGCTGCACCATCGCTGTGCGTCCCAGTGGCAGCCGCGCGCTCTTGTCGCGGCTGCCTGGGGTCCCGGCGTCACCCGTGCGGACGAACCGCCACGATGGTGCGCCCGCGCACATGGCCCGCCAGGATGTCCCCGGCGAGGGCCGGCAGCGCCTCTAGCTCCACCTCATGGGTCACCAAGGCGAAATCCGCTTCGGTGAGCAGGGTGGCGAGGCGCTCCCAGGCCGCGAGCCGCCGCGCCGTGGGACAATTCACCGAATCGACCCCCAGCAGCGCGACATTGCGCAGGATGAACGGAAACACGGTGGTGGCAAGCTCGGAACTTGCCGCAAGGCCGCAGGCGGCCACCGCGCCACCGTAAGCGGTCGCCGCCAGCACATTGGCGAGAATCGCCCCGCCGGCCGTATCCACGGCGCCGGCCCAGCGCTCCCCCGCCAGCGGCTTGCCGGGGCTGGCGTAATCCGCCCGATCGACGATCGCGCTGGCGCCGAGGCCGGTCAGGAAATCCGCTTCGCCGCGCCGCCCGGTCAGGGCGCTGACCTTGTAGCCGAGGCGCGACAGCACCCGCACCGCCACCGAGCCCACACCACCGGCGGCGCCGGTCACCAACACATCGCCGCCGGGCGTGATCCCGTAGCGCTCCAGCGCATCCGCGCACAGCATGGCGGTGAGGCCGGCGGTGCCGATGGCCATGGCCTGCCGGGTGGAAAGCCCCACCGGCAGCTTCACCAGCCATTCGCCCTTCACCCTGGCCCGCTCGGCGAAGCCACCGGACCAGGATTCGCCCACGCCCCAGCCGGTGAGCACCACCTTGTCGCCCGCCTTGAACCCGGCATTGTCGCTCGCCCGCACGGTGCCGGCGAAATCGATGCCGGGGACCATGGGGAAGGTCCGAAGGATGCGCCCGAGCCCCTTCAGTGCCAGCCCGTCCTTGTAGTTGAACGAGGAATATTCCACGTCCACGGTGACATCGCCGGCCGGCAGATCCGCCTCGGTGATCTGCTCCAGGGCGATCGCCTGCCCGCTCTCGGTCTTGCGCGCCAGCAGTGCGCGAAATGCTTCGCTTGTCATGCGACGTTCCCTCCCCTGCCTCATTTGCGGCGGAAGATTCAAAGCCCCGCCGGCATCAGCCCGCCCGAGCGCCTTCCGAAGCGGAGCGGAACCCGTTTCGCGCGGAGACATGCGAGACCGCGACGGACTGGAGCGGACGTCGCACACATCAGGGCGAAGCCCCGCTCCGGCCTTGCCTAGTGCGGCCGGCGCGCCGGCACAAGCCCTGCGCGGGGTCACGGCGCCCGCCGCTCGCGACGGCTTTCGCCCCACCGCCTCCCGGCGTTATAGGTGCGGCGCGCTCCGGCGCGTGAAGGCCAATACGAGGATCAGCCATGCTTGCCGATGTCACCTATCCCAGCGTCCAGCTCCATATCGACGGGGTCTGGCGCGATGCCGAGGGCCGGCGCAGCATCCCGGTTCTGAACCCGGCGACGGAAGAGGAGATCGGCGCCGTCGCCCACGCCT
This sequence comes from Xanthobacter agilis, assembly GCF_021730435.1. GTDB lineage: Bacteria > Pseudomonadota > Alphaproteobacteria > Rhizobiales > Xanthobacteraceae > Xanthobacter > Xanthobacter agilis. The sequence continues at coordinate 68,033 of NZ_JABWGX010000005.1, read as the reverse complement.
CCCGCGCCGATCTCGACGAAGCCCTGGCCGCCACCACCCGCGGTTTCGACCTGTGGCGGAAAACGTCCGCCTACGACCGCTCCAAGCTCATGCGGCGCGCCGCCGACATCGTGCGCGAGCGGGCCGGCTCGATCGCCCGGCTGATGACGCTGGAACAGGGCAAGCCCCTGGCCGAAGCCCGCGCCGAGACCCTGGCCGCCGCCGACATCATCGACTGGTTCGCGGAAGAAGGCCGTCGCGCCTACGGCCGCGTCATCCCGGCCCGCGCGCCGGGGGTCTACCAACTGGTCATCAAGGAGCCGGTGGGTCCGGTGGCCGCCTTCACCCCCTGGAATTTCCCCCTCAACCAGGTGGTGCGCAAGCTCTGCGGCGCGCTGGCGGCGGGCTGCTCCATCATCGTGAAGGCGCCGGAAGAGACCCCCGCCTCCCCGGCTGAGCTGATCCGCGCGTTCGTGGATGCCGGCGTGCCGGCGGGCGTCATCGGCCTCGTCTACGGGGTGCCGGCCGAGATCAGCGCATACCTCATCGCCCATCCGGTCATCCGCAAGATCACCTTCACCGGCTCTACCCCGGTGGGCAAGCAGCTCGCCGCGCTCGCCGGCACGCACATGAAGCGCGCCACCATGGAGCTGGGCGGCCATTCCCCCGTGATCGTGTTCGACGACGCCGACGTGCAGGCGGCGGCCAGGCAGATCGCGGCGGCGAAGTTCCGCAATGCGGGGCAGGTCTGCGTTTCCCCCACCCGCTATCTGATTCAGGAGAAGGTGTACAACGAGTTCGTGGACGCGTTCGTGGCCGTGGCCAAGCAGGTGAAGGTCGGCAACGGCCTCGACCCCGACACCACCATGGGCCCGCTCGCCAACGAACGGCGCATCCCCGCCATGGAGGCGCTCATCGCCGACGCACGCCAGAGAGGCGCTGAAGTCGCCACCGGTGGCGCGCGCATCGGCAACAAGGGCTATTTCTTCGAGCCCACCGTGGTGACCGGCGTCACCCGCGACATGCGGATGACGAACGAGGAGCCGTTCGGCCCGCTGGCCATGATGCTGCCGTTCTCCGACTTCGACGAGGCCATCGCCGAAGCCAACCGCCTGCCCTACGGCCTCGCCTCCTACGCCTTCACCCGCTCCGCCAAGACCGCCAACGCCGTGGCGAACGCAGTCGAGGCCGGCATGATGACCATCAACCACCTCGGCCTTAGCCTGCCGGAGGTGCCGTTCGGCGGCGTGAAGGATTCCGGCTACGGCTCGGAGGGCGGTTCCGAGGCCATCGAGGCCTATCTGAACCCGAAGTTCGTGTCCCAGGCCGGGGTGTGAGCGCCCAGGCGATCGCCTGAAACGCGGAACGGCGGCCCCAGGGGCCGCCGTTCGTCTTGATGCAGCTATGGCCGGGACAGCCGCGCCGGAGCTCAACCGTCCAGCCGGTCCGTCTCCGGGGCGATGCCCTTGGTGGTGGGGACGCCGTCATCCATGGGGGCCAGATAATCCACCACCATCTGCCGGTAACGGGGCATGCCCTTGTACTCGGCCAGGGCCGGATGCAGATCGCGCAGCACCCGGTGCAGGCGGCGGCGCCACTTGGGCACCTTCACCAGGTCGTTCACCGAGGTCAGGTAGCAGCGGATGCCGAACAGGATGGCGTTGGAGCGCGGCAGCCGGAACAGCGTCTGCAGCTCCACCCGCAGATGCACCTTGTCGCCCACGTTCTCGGGGGTGACCGTGGTCCGGTCCGGCCCCCACACCGGATAGTTCTCCGGCGAGGTGTCGAGGCGCGGGTTGATGGTCATGGTCCAGTTGAGGCGCCGCACCGGCTGGCCGCACTGCAGCCGCAGCAGATACTTGAGGGCGCGCTCGAAAACGCCCTTCTCGTTGGCCAGCGGCACCGGCCCGTGCCACTCCATGAAACTCATGCCGATGTTGAACTCGAACGACCAGTCGGCCTGGGTCGTGACCATGCCGCCGTCCACATAGAGCATGTCCTCGCGCTGGTCCTGGAGCGTGAAATCACCCTGCACCTGGCGCGTGATGTACTCGAACGGCCCGTAGGGCAGGGTTTCCACCTTGCCGAAGGTGAAGGTCTGGTGGAGGCCCAGCGGACGGTTCACCCAGGTCCACACATCCCCCGCCTTCGACAGCGAGAAATGCTCGGGATAGTCCACCGCCAGGCTCTCCATGATGAGCTCCAGCGCGTCCCATTCGGCGGTGAGCATGTGGGGCAACACCTGGCAGCGCTTGGGGTCTTCCTTCAGCACCCGCTCGCGCTCGCGGCACTCGGCCACATAATGCTCGTCGATGTCGAACGCCGCATTGAAGGCGGCCGTGGGGCCACCCTTCACATGCGGCTCGATGTTCACCGAGTACATGTACTCGTCCTCGGGGAACGGGAACGGAAAGCGCAGGATGTCTTCCGCCGATTTCTTGTAGGTGAAGGTATCGCGGAAGGTTTCAGTGGGCTTGAACTGGACGGTCATCGTCTTCCCTCCACGGCTCAAAGATCAAGAACGAGGCGTGGTCCGCGGGCGCGGGACACACACAGCATGATGAGCTTGCCAGCGGCCTTTTCCTCCGCGGAGAGGAAATCGTCGCGGTGGTCCACCTCGCCCTCTTCGACAGCGGTGGCGCACTGGCCACAGGCGCCGCCCCGGCACAGGCAGGAGGCGGCGACACCGGCCGCCTCGATGGCGTCGAGCAGGGTCTCGTTCTCCTTGACCTCCACCTCGAGCCCCGAGCGCTTCAGCACCGCCTTGAACGGCAGACCACCGGTGGCGCCACCGAAGCTTTCCTTGTGCACCTTGCCCGCGGGCCAGCCGAGCGCGAGCGCGGTCGAGGTCACCGCATCCATCAGGGCGTGCGGGCCGCACACATAGACGTGGGTGCCGAGCGGCTGGCGCGCCAGCAGGCCGGCGAGGTCGAATGCCGCGCGACCGCCGGTGTGGATGTGGATCTCCGCGTCGTCGCCGAAGGGCGCCAGCAGCCGGTCGAACACCGGAGCCTCGTCCACCGACGAGAGCTGGTGCATCTCGCAGCGCCCGCCGCGCGCCTTCAGCTCCCCGAGGAAGGAGAGCATGGGCGTGATGCCGATGCCGCCGCCGATCAGCAGGTGCTTCTTCGCCGTGGAGGCCAGCGAGAACAGGCAGGAGGGCATTGCCATGTCCAACACGTCGCCGGTCGCGACCTTGGCGTGCAGGAAGGCGGAGCCGCCGCGCGACTGGGCCACCTTGCGCACGATGATCTCATAGCGCGTGCGCTGCGCCGGCGCGGACACCAGCGAATAGGCGTTCTTCATCACCCTGCCGCCGTCGCGCAGGGTGAGCATCACATGCCCGCCCGCCGGAGCGGTGGGAAACTCGCCGCCATGGGCCGGCTCGAAGGAAAAGCGCTTGAGGGTGGGCGCAAGCTCGGTGATCTCGCGCACGCGCACGCTGAGGGTTCCGGCGGCGGTCATTTATAGAGCTCCTCGGCTTGCGGCACCTCACCGGGGGCCTCGGCGTCCACCTGCACGCCCATGTAGGCGGCGAGGCGCTTGGAGAAATGGTCACGCACGAACAACGCGGCGCCGCAGCCCTTGCAGGTGACGATGGAGGTGGTGACCCCCTCCATCATGGTGCGACAATGGACACAATAGATGCGTCGAGCCTTGGGACCGGCATGGGCAAACTGCATCTCCTGCCGCGACAGGCCGGCGGCGGAGGCGATGTTGAACGCGTCCCACAGGAACGGCTCGGTGCCGATGGCATAGAGGCGCAGGCCCATGGTCTCGCGGTCGAGCCGCTCCTCCAACGCCGACAGCAGGTGCTGCGTGGAGCGGAAAGGCCGCACGGCTCCCGGCGCCTCGTCCATCATGGGCGCCGCGGGCAGCGCGCTGGCATGCGCCACGGTCCAGGTCTCGAAGGCGGAGGGATCGCCCCCCTCCGCCATCGCCTCGCTGGGAATGCCCGCCCCTTCGACCAGCAGAAGCTGATAGCGGGCGGCTTTGTCGCCCGCGATCTTGCTGTAGGTCGGTTTACTCTTGATCCCTTGGTCGCTCATCTCTTTCCCGTTCAGTAGACTGCGATGGAATGGGCGACGATGACAACCACCGCGCCCAGGAGGAGCGCCAGGTAGGGCAGCAGCCCGGCGCGGGTTCCAGAGCCTTCCTCGGCCTTCAGGTGCATGTCTTCCAGCATGGCCGCCGGGAACTGGCCCTTGTCGGTCACATAGTGACGATAGATGAACACCGGCAGGATGAGGGCGGCACACACGAGGCCCGTCACCAGCGTGCCCGCGCCCCAGATATCGGCACCCATGCCGAGCAGGAACATGTTCACATAGGCGAGAACCGCGCCGGTCCCGAGCAGCCAGGTGGGCGCCTTGAACGGACGCTCCCAGTTGGGACGGTCGATGCGGTGAATCCAGGCCGCGTTGAGGTTGAGGAAGTTGAACAGGATGTAGCAGCAGTTCGAGATGGCGAGCACGAACACATAGTCGGACATCAGCAGCAGGATGAGATTGAAGCTCAGGTCCGTCCACATGGCGCGGGTGGGGGCGCCGTTCTCGTTCACATGGGAGAGATACTTGGGCAGCCAGCCATCCACCGACGCCTGATAGAGGGTGCGGGACGAGCCGGCCATGGAGGTGATGATCGCCAGCATGAGGGCGAAGATCAGCATCACCACGATGACATTGTGCACCACCGGGCCGCCCTTGAGCATGCCCGCCATGGCACTGGCTACGCCCATGCCCGAATAGATGTCGGCGGAGAGGATGCCGTCATAGACCGCCGGCGTCACCACGGCGCCCTGCGCATCGAGCACCGCCGGCGTCACCAGCTGGCCCAGACCCAGCACGCCCTGAAACGCGATCGGCACCAGCGTGAACACGAAGATGCACAGAAGGCCGGAATAGAGGATGGCCTTGAAGGTGTCGGTGGCCGGATTCCTGAACTCGCGCGTGTAGCAGACCGCGGTCTCGAAGCCGTAGGTGGACCATGCGGCGATGAACAGGCCGCCCGCCATCAGGGTCACGCCCGCCATATCCCATTGGCCGGCGATCACATGGCCCGCCTCGTCCTTGGCGAGCGGCGCGAACGGGCCGAGATTGGCAAGCAGCACGTCACCGGTCAAAAGCGGCACGAGGCCGATCAGGACCAGCGGCAGCAGCGCCGCGACGCCCAGGATCACCTGCACCCGCGCGGTCTGGCTGATGCCGCGATGCTGGATGGCGAATGCCACCAGCAGCAGCGCGGCGCCCAGGAAGAAGGTGGCGTTGACGCGCAGCGCCAGGCCGGCCTTCAGCCAGCCGAGATCAACCAGCGTGAGCGACCAGGTGTTGATAGCGGAATCCGCGGGGAACAGGATAGAGAGCACATAGCCCGCGGCCAGGCCCGAGCCGATGGACAGCACCGGCGACCAGGCAAGCCAGTTGCACCATACCGAGAACGGCGCCAGCAGCTTGGAATAGCGCACCCAGGCAATGGCGCCATAGACTGAGGCTCCGCCTGACTTATGCGGGAACAGGCCCGCGATCTCCGCATAGGTGAAGGCCTGGAGGAAGCCGAACATGATGGACACGATCCACACCACCCAGGCCGGCGCGCCGACGGTGGCGCCGATGGCCCCGATGGAGAACAGGACGAGCGCCGGGACGCCACTGGCGATCCAGAATGCCCCGGTCCAACTGATCTTTCGGTGAAGCGCGCCCGCCGCTGGGGCAGACGCTGCTTCATTAAGCGCTGCGATGCTCATGGTTTGACCCCTCTTTATGGAGGAGAGTTTCTCCATAAGAAAATTTCTTGTCAATCACGATGTACATCTGACCTTGAGTAAGATCGAGCGGAATTTTTGCCCATTTGTCAGCCTATTTTGAAGGCATGCAGTCCATTTGATGCGCAGCGATGTAGGGCAGTGAAGCTGACGCAGATGTTCCCTGCATCAATACTGCTCACCTCAGCCCAAACAGCAACCATAGCATGTAGCGTATGCGCTAAAGGTTGAGGTGAGGGAGCAGACTGCGGCGTGAGCCGCGGACCTTGAAGCTGGACATCCGCGGAAGCCGGCATCGCCCTGCAGGCGCCCGCCGCGCGCTCAGATCCACATGCGGCGGATCCACATGCGGCAGGTCCGGCTCCGGATCGCCCGCAACGCCCAAGGCCCGCCGGGCGGGAACGCGACTTGCAGCCCCATTCCCGCGATGGAACCAGCGCCTGGCGGCGCTGGACTTTGTATATTTCTCCTCAAGAAAAGTAATTGACACATAATGGGTGTCCTTTCAGGATGCGCGCCACAGGCGGGGGCGAAGGCCTGACGGCCACCCCTGTCGGGATCCACAACCGGGCCATCGGGCCGGCGGTGCGTGCAAATAAGGGGACACGAATGACTGAAAGCGTCTGGCGCCAATCGATTCTCAACGAGCGTCACCGCGCGCTCGGCTCGAAGCTTGAGGAATCGTGGAACAACATGGCGCTTCCCCAGCACTACGCCACCTGCCCCTATGAGGAGACGGCGGCGGTGCGCTATCGGGCCGGCCTCTTCGACGTGTCGGCGCTCAAGATCATCAATGTGAGCGGCAAGGACGCCCTCGCCTTCCTCAATGAACTTGTCACCGCCGACCTCGCCAAGGTGCCCGCCGGCCGCTCCATGATCGCCTCGATCGTGAACGAAGAGGGCGGCCTCATCGACGACGTGCTCGTCTATGTGGACGGGCCGGAGAACTTCCGCCTGTCCCATGGCGGCGGCGCGCTGGAAGAAGCCCTGCCGGTGGTCGCGAAGGGCTTCGACGTCTCCTTCGAGCGGGACGACGACATCCACATTCTCTCGCTCCAGGGGCCCAAGGCGCTCGACATCCTCAGCCCCCACACCCCCATGGACCTGAAGGCCCTGCCCTATTTCGGGCACGGCAAGACCACCTTGTTCGGCGTGCCGGTCTCGCTCGCCCGCGGCGGCTATTCGGCCGAGCGCGGCTATGAGGCTTTCTGCGCCGCCAAGGATGCGGTCGGCTTGTGGGACAAGATCCTGGAAGCCGGCCAGCCGTTCGGCATCATGCCCGTGTCGTGGGACTGCCTCGACATCGTGCGGGTGGAAGGCGCCCTGTTGTTCTTCCCGTTCGACATGCCCCATCCCGACACGACCCCCTGGGAGATCCTCATGGACTGGTCGGTGGACCTGTCCAAGCCGTCCTTCCGCGGCAAGGAGGCCCTCATCAAGCGCAAGGGCACCGAGCGCACCCACCAGGCCGGCCTCGACGTGCTCGCCCCCAAGGCGGTCACGCCCGGCTCCAAGATCTTCAAGGATGGAGCGGAAGTGGGCGTGGTGAACTCGGTCACCTACAGCCAGCACCTCATGAAGTCCCTGGCCCTCGTCTCGCTGAAACCGGAACTTACCGCGCTCGGCACCGCCTTCACCATCAAGGACGGCGACGAGACCTTCGAGGCCAATGTGGTGCGCACCCCCTTCTACGACCCCATGCGCCTGCGCACCCACCCGCTGGACGAGCGCGCCTGAGGCGCTCCCATCTCCTTCCGGGGCGGCGCGACGTGCCGCCCCGGACGGCCCGATCTGGCTCTTGCGCGGGCAGATCACTGTTCAAAATTTCAGCACCGTGCCCACAGAACAATATTGATTTCAGGGCTGGCTCTGATTTTATTAATGCAATGAGTTGGCGGCTAGGGTTCCGGCCTCTGAAGAGGCGCTGGTCCGAGAGCTGCTACCCGAGCGGGAGACATCCGCTTGGGCACGGCGGGGCAAAATCCCGGGAGACCTCAGTGGCCAGGAATTGGCATCACTAAAGGTCTCGCCAATTCCAGGTCTCGATTGGAACGCTCGTCAGCAAGACGCGCATCGTACCACGAGGGGAATTGGCGATGTCAGGCAAATACCACATCAAGACCGTCCTCAAGGCCGGCGCGCTGGCGCTCGGTGTGCTCGCGGCGACCCTGCCGCTGACGGCGCAAAGCGCATTCGCCGCGCCGAAGAAGGACTTCAAGCTCGCCTGGACCATCTATGTGGGCTGGATGCCCTGGGGCTATGCCAAGGACGCCGGCATCGTCAAGAAATGGGCCGACAAATACGGCATCAACATCGATGTCGTTCAGGTGAACGACTATGCCGAATCCATCAATCAATACACGGTGGGCGGCTTTGACGCCTTGACCGTCACCAACATGGACGCCCTCTCCACCCCGGCGGTGGGCGGTGTGGACACCAGCGCCGTCATCATCGGCGACTTCTCCAACGGCAACGACGCGGTGATCCTGAAGGACAAGGACAAGCTCGCCGACATCAAGGGCCAGAAGGTGAATCTGGTCGAGTTCTCGGTCTCCCACTATCTCCTCGCCCGCGCGCTGGCCTCCATCAGCCTCGCGGAGAAGGACGTGAAGGTGGTCTCCACCTCCGACGCCGACATGGCGAGCGCCTGGAAGACGCCGGACGTGACCTCGGTCGTCACCTGGAACCCCATTGTCTCCGAGATCCTGGCCGATCCCAAGGCGCACAAGGTGTTCGATTCGTCCCAGATCCCCGGCGAGATCATGGACCTGACCGTGGTGAATACGCAGACGCTGAAGGACAATCCCGCCTTCGCCAAGGCGCTGGCCGGCATCTGGTATGAGACCCTCGCGCTCATGACCGCCGATACGCCGGCGGGCAAGGCGGCCCGCGAAGCCATGGGCAAGGCCTCCGGCACCGACCTTGCCGGCTTCGAGGCCCAGATGGCCGCCACCAAGCTGTTCGCCAAGCCGGCCGAGGCCGCCGCCTTCGCCCGCTCGCCGGAAGTGGGCGCAACCATGGACAAGGTGCGCAACTTCCTGTTCACCCACGGCCTGCTCGGCAATGGCGCCCCGTCCGCGGACGTGGTCGGCATCGCGCTCGCCGACGGCAAGGTGCTGGGCGACAAGGCCAATGTGAAGTTCCGCTTCATCGACACCTACATGTCGGACGCCGCCGCCGGCAAGCTGTGAGCATCGGCCGGGTCGGGGTTCCCCGGCCCGGCGCCTCCCCGCACATCCCCGCGGCACCGGTTCCACCGGCGCAGCCCACCCGACCCCCGCTGAGAGAGGATCGTCGATGCGTCTCGTCAATCGGCTCCCCGCCCCAGGATGGGCCAGAGTCCTGGCGCTGCTGCCGTTCGTCGCGGTGCTGGTGCTTTACCTGATCGCCTCGGCGATGCGCCTCGCCGACAATCCGGCCGACAAGCTCCTGCCCTCCTTCGCCACCATCGGCGACGCCATCGTGCGCATGGCCTTCACGGTGGACATCCGCACCGGCACCATTCCGCTGTGGTCCGACACGATTGCAAGCCTTGGCCGCCTGTTCGCGGGGCTTGGCATCGCCACCCTCATCGGCGCGGTGCTCGGCATCGCCATCGGTGTTCTGCCCTATCTGCGGGCATTGCTGGGGCAGTTCGTGGCGGTGGTGTCCATGGTGCCGCCGCTCGCCATCCTGCCCATCTTGTTCATCACCATGGGGCTGGGCGAAGCGTCCAAGATCGCACTGATCGCCATCGGCATCGCCCCGCTGCTCATCCGCGACATCGCATTGCGCGTCACCGACATGCCGCCCCAGCAATTCGTGAAGGCGCAGACGCTGGGCGCCTCGTCCTGGACCTTGGTGCTGCGGGTGGTGCTGCCGCAGATCCTGCCCCGCCTCATCGATTCGGTGCGGCTCCAGATCGGTCCGGCCTGGCTGTTCCTGATCTCGGCCGAGGCCATCGCCTCCGAAAGCGGGCTCGGCTATCGCATCTTCCTGGTGCGCCGCTATCTCGCCATGGACGTGATCCTGCCCTACGTCGCGTGGATCACGCTGCTCGCCTTCGTCATGGAGATCGCATTGGTGGCGCTCCAGCGCCGCGCCTTCCCCTGGTTCGCCGCCGCGAGGACCGCCCAATGAGCCTCATCAGCGTGCGCCACCTGTGGAAGGAGTACGACGACAAGGTCGTGCTCGAGGACATCAACCTGGAGATCGAGGAGCGCGCCTTCGTGGCCCTGGTCGGTCCCTCCGGCTGCGGCAAGACAACCTTCCTCAAGATGCTGCTGTCGGAGGAGATCCCCACCCGCGGCATCATCGAGCTGGACGGCAAGCCCATCCCGAAGGAGCCCGGCCCCGATCGCGGGGTGGTGTACCAGCGCTATTCCGTGTTCCCGCACCTCACCGTGCTGGGCAACGTGCTGCTGGCCAAGGATCTCGGCGCCCGCGGGCCCGGCACCCGCCTGCTCGGCCGCGTGTTCGGGGCGGCGCGGCGGGCCGCCACCGAAAAGGCGCGCGAGCTGCTCGCGGCGGTCGGCCTCGCCCATGCGGCGGACAAGTATCCGAGCCAGCTTTCGGGCGGCATGCAGCAGCGCCTCGCCCTCGCGCAGGCGCTGATGGCGGAACCGCGCGTGCTCCTGCTGGACGAACCCTTCGGCGCGCTCGATCCCGGCATTCGCGCCGACATCCATGTGCTGATGCGCAAGCTGTGGCACGAACGCGCGCTCACCGCCGTGATGGTGACCCACGATCTGCCGGAGGCCTTTGGCCTCGCCACCCGCGTCATCGCCTTCGAGCGGCGGCGCGACGAGCCCTCGGACGGGGGACGCTACGGCGCCCGCATCGCCAAGGACATCGGCATCTGGCCGCCGCGCGTCGCCGGCGCGCCGAAAGCCGTCTAACCCACCCTTTCCACCCGGCCGGGACGACCCGGCGCGCGCACGGGAACCTGAAGCGGGACGACCCGATCATCCAAGGCGTTGAGACATGACATCATCTTTCGACACCCCCGATGCCGAAAAGGCAGCCCTGATCGCCACCCGCCGCCAGCGTTACGAGCAACTCAAGGCGGCCGGCGACGCCGTCACCCCGCGCGTGCTGCCCGCCCCCACCGCGCGCGACGGCGCGCCCATCGCCCCCGCGAGCGTGCGCCACGCCGAGACCATCCCCGGCGGCTGGTATTGGACCAAGGTGATCCGCCGGGGCGAGGGCCTGCGCCTGCTCAACACCTGCGGCAATCCGGGCGTGTCGGTGTTCGCCTGGAACCTCTCCGACCCTTCCGAGCGCTACAACAGCGCCGACACGGTGAAGGTCCAGTGGACCGCCGACATCCGCAAGGGCCGGGTGCTGTTCTCGGACATGGGCCGGGTGCTGTTCTCCATCGTGGAAGACACCTGCTGCGCCCATGACACCATCATCGGCGGCTCCACCCCCGCCTCGAACCTGAAGAAGTACGGCAACGCGGCGGAGCGCAACACGCGCGACAACATGTGGCTCGCCGCCGCCAAGCACGGCCTTGGCCCGCGCGACGTGGCGCCGGTGATCTCCTTCTTCGCGCCGGTCTCATTCGTGGACCACAAGCCGGTGTGGCGCGATGGCATCGTGCAGCCCGGCGATTTCGTGGACCTGCGGGCCGAATTGGACCTCATCGTCGCGGTCTCCAACTGCCCCCACCCGCTGGCGCCGGACACCCGCTTCGCCCCCGGCCCGGTCGAGGCGATCGTGTTCCAGCTTCCCGCGCCCGCAGCCGACGACCTGTGCCGCACCGCCACCAGCGAGGCCGCACGCGGCTTCGAGAACAACGCCACCTGGCTCCAGGCCTGAGGGAGGGACCCATGACCGCGCTCAACACCGCTTCCGCCACCCCCTTCTTCGCCGCCCCGGTGCTCGATGAAGCCAAGGCCGTCTACGATTTCACCGTGCCCGCCAATCGGCCATGGTCGAAGGTGATCCAGAAGGGCCAGATCCTGCGCATCATCGACATCAAGGGCTGCCAGGCCGTGGACACCCTCGTCTATGACGCGCACGACACCTCGGAACGCTATTCGGCCCAGGACACCATCCTCGCCCAGGGCGCGCCTTATGTGACCACCGGCACCCGGCTCATGTCCAACTTCGGCCATGTGCTGGCCGTGGTGGTGGGCGACAGCTGCGGGCGGCACGACACCTCGGCCGGGGCCTGCTCGTGCGAGGCCAATACGGTGCGCTTCGGCCACCACACCCGCTACATGCACGCCTGCCGCGAGAACTTCGTGATGGCCGCGGCCGCCCACGGCATGACCAAGCGGGACATCGTGCCCAACATCAATTTCTTCATGAACGTGCCCATCGAGGCCGACGGCAAGCTCGCCATCGTGGACGGGGTCTCGGCGCCCGGCGACCATGTGGACCTCTTGGCGGCGCGCGACATGCTGGTGCTCATCTCCAACTGCCCGCAGGTGAACAACCCCTGCAACGATTTCGACCCGACGCCGATCCGCGTCCTGGTGTTCGATCCGGCCACCGCCTGACGCCGGAGACAGCGCCATGTTCAAGAAGGTTCTCATCGCCAACCGGGGCGAGATCGCCGGCCGCGTCATCCGCACGCTCAAGAAGATGAACATCCCATCGGTGGCGGTCTATTCCGACGCCGACCGCTTCACCGCGCCGGTGCTGGCCGCGGACGAAGCCTTCCACATCGGCCCGGATGCGGCCAAAGACAGCTACCTGAAGGCCGACGCCATCCTCGCCGCCGCCAAGGCGACGAGGGCGCAGGCGGTGCATCCCGGCTACGGCTTCTTGTCCGAGAACGCCGCCTTCGCGGAACGGCTGGCGGCCGAGGGCATCGCCTTCATCGGCCCGCGCCCCGAACATTTGCGCGATTTCGGGCTGAAGCACACGGCCCGCGAGATCGCGAAGGCCGCCGGCGTGCCGCTGCTGCCCGGCTCCGGGCTCCTGGACGACGCCGACGCGGCGGTGGCCGCGGCGGAAGCCATCGGCTATCCGGTGATGCTGAAAAGCACCGCCGGCGGCGGCGGCATCGGCATGCAGCTCTGCGCCGATGCCGAGGAGCTGCGCACGAAGTTCGCCAACGTGCAGCGCATGGGCAAGGCGAGCTTCGGCGATGCCCGCGTCTATCTCGAACGCTTCGTTGCCACCGCCCGCCATGTGGAAGTGCAGATCTTCGGCCTCGGCGACGGGCGGGTGCTGACGCTGGGCGAGCGCGACTGTTCGCTTCAGCGCCGCAACCAGAAGGTGATCGAGGAGACACCGCCCCCCGGCCTCACGGTGGAGCAGCGCGCCCGCCTCACGGACGCCGCCCGCAAGCTTGGTGAGGCGGTGTCCTATGAAAGCGCAGGCACGGTCGAGTTCATCTGGGACGTCGCCCGCCAGGACTTCTATTTCCTGGAGGTGAACACCCGCCTGCAAGTGGAACATCCGGTCACGGAAGAAGTCTTCGGCGTCGATCTGGTGGAATGGATGATCCGCCAGGCAGCGGGCGCATTCACCCCGCCGGAGCGCCTCGCGCCCAGGGGCGCCGCCATCGAGGCACGCATCTATGCGGAGAACCCGCAGGCCGATTTCCGCCCCTCCACCGGCCGCGTCACGGCGCTGAGCTTCCCCGAAGGCGCGCGCGTCGATGGCTGGATCGAGCGCGGCAGCGAGGTCACCGCCCATTACGACCCTATGCTGGCCAAGCTCATCGTCCACGGCGCCGACCGTGCCGAGGCGGTGGCAAAGCTCCAGGCCGCGCTGAAGGGCGCGCGGATCGACGGCCTTGAGACCAATCTCGACTATCTCGGCGCGGTGGCGGCGGGCGAGGCGTTCGTGTCCGGCGCCGTCGCCACCAGCGTGCTGAAGGATTTCGCCTTCACGCCCCGCGCCATCGAGGTGCTCGCCCCCGGCGCGCAGACCAGCGTTCAGGACGTGCCGGGCCGGCTCGGCCTGTGGGACGTGGGCATTCCCCCCTCCGGCCCCATGGACGCGCGCTCCCACCGCCTCGCCAATGCGCTCGTCGGCAACGCCGAGAGCGCGGCGGCCCTCGAATGCACCCTCACCGGCCCGACGCTCCGCTTCCACCGCGACGCGGTGATCGCCCTCACCGGCGCCGACATGAACGCGAAGATCGACGGACGCCCGCTGGCGCGTTTCGCACCGATCACCGTCAAGGCCGGCGAGACCCTGGTCATGAAGGCGGTCGCCGGCCCCGGCCAGCGGGCCTATCTGGCTGTTGCGGGCGGGCTGGATGTGCCGGACTTCATGGGGTCCAAGGCCACCTTCGGCCTCGGCGGCTTCGGCGGCCACGCCACCGGCACGCTGCGTGCCGGCGACGTGCTGAAGATGGGCGAGGAGCCGACCACACCCGCGCGTATCGCGACGCCAGAGGAGATCCCCGAGCTGACCGGCGAATGGACGCTCACGGTGCGCTCCGGCCCCCACGGCGCACCCGACTTCTTCCAGGTCGAGGACATTTCCGACCTCTTCACTCACCGCTACGAGGTGCATTTCAACAGCGCCCGCACCGGTGTGCGGCTCATGGGTCCGCAACCGCGCTGGGCGCGCGCCGATGGCGGGGAAGCCGGCCTCCACCCTTCCAACATCCACGACAACGCCTATGCCGTCGGCGCCCTCGACTTCACCGGCGACATGCCCATCATCCTGGGACCGGACGGGCCGAGCCTCGGCGGCTTCGTGTGCCCGGTGGTGGTGGCGAAGGACGACCTGTGGAAGGTCGGCCAGCTCAAACCCGGCGACGGCGTGCGCTTTTCCTGCGCCGATGGCTATGTGGCCGACAGCCCGCGCGTCACCGCCCCCGCCATTCTGCCGGCGGCCGAAGGCCTGACCCAGAGCCCCATCCTGGGCTCCATTCCCGATGGCGAGGTGCCGGTGGTCTATCGCCGCGCGGGCGACGACTACCTCCTGGTCGAATACGGCCCCATGATGCTCGACATCGCCTTGCGCCTCAGGGTGGGGCTGCTCGCGCAGGCCATCCGCGCCGCGAAGCTGCCGGGCATCGTGGATCTCACCCCCGGCATCCGCTCGCTCCAGGTGCATTTTGATCCGGACCGCATCTCCGGCACGAAGCTGGTGGCGGCGCTGGCCGAGCTGGAGGCGTCCCTGCCCCACGCCGAGGACGCCACCGTGCCCTCGCGCATCGTGCACCTGCCGCTGTCCTGGAACGATCCCTCGGTCCAGCTCGCCATGCGCAAGTATCAGGAGCTGGTGCGCCCCGATGCGCCCTGGTGCCCGTCCAACATCGAGTTCATCCGCCGCATCAACGGCCTCAATTCCATCGAAGACGTCCATCGCATCGTGTTCGAGGCGGATTACCTGGTGCTGGGCCTGGGCGATGTGTATCTCGGCGCGCCGGTGGCGACCCCGCTTGATCCGCGCCACCGCCTTGTCACCACCAAATACAATCCGGCCCGCACCTGGACCCCGGAGAACGCGGTGGGCATCGGCGGCGCCTATCTGTGCGTCTATGGCATGGAGGGGCCGGGCGGCTACCAGCTGTTCGGCCGCACGGTGCAGATGTGGAACTCCTGGCGCTCCACCCGCGAGTTCGAGCCCGGCCACCCGCATTTGCTGCGTTTCTTCGATCGCATCCGCTTCTACCCCGTGGACGAGACCGAGCTCGCCGAGGCGCGCGCCGCCTTCCCCCATGGGCGCTATCCCTTGAAGATCGAGGAGACGGAATTCTCCTGGCGCACCCACGCCCGGTTCCTCGCCGCCAACACAGCCGAGATCGACGCCTTCCAGGCCCACCGGCAGGCCGCCTTCGAGGCCGAGCGGGCGGATTGGAAGGCCCGCGGACTCGACAGCTTCGTGGCCGAGGATGCCCTGGTGCTGGCCGCCGGCGAGGAGGAGCCCCTGCCCTCCGGCGCCACCGCGGTTGCCGCCCACATGACCGGCACGGTCTGGAAGGTGGTGGTTGAGGAAGGGGCCGTGGTAAAGGCCGGCGAGCCCATCGCCATCCTCGAATCCATGAAGATGGAAATGGAAGTGCTCGCCCCCGCCTCGGGTCGGCTTCTGGAAGTGCGCTGCAAGCCCGGCCGCACGGTGCGGGCGGGCGATGTTATCGCCGTCATGGAGGAGGAGGCCTGATGCTGCCGGACATGCTCGACATTTCGACCTTGAAGGCGGGCTACGCGGCCGGCACCGTCACGCCGCTCGACGTCATCGAGGAGGTGATCCGTCGCCTCCACGCGGGCACCGACCCCGCCGTATGGATCTCCAGATTCGCGGATGACGACCTGCGCGCCGCCGCCCGCGCGCTCATGGCCGAGGGCGGGCGCGAGGCCCGGCCCTTGTGGGGCATCCCCTTCGCGGTGAAGGACAATATCGATGTGAAGGGGCTTGCGACCACGGCCGCCTGCCCCGCCTTCGCCTATGCGCCGCAGCGGGATGCGGCCACCGTGGCGCGGCTGAAGGCAGCGGGCGCGCTCGTCATCGGCAAGACCAATCTCGACCAGTTCGCCACCGGCCTCAACGGCACCCGCTCGCCCTATGGCGCGCCGCGCAGCGTGTTCAATCCCGACTACGTTTCGGGCGGCTCGTCCTCCGGCTCGGCGGTGGCGGTCGCCTCCGGCCAGGTCGCCTTCGCGCTGGGCACCGACACCGCCGGCTCCGGGCGCGTGCCGGCGGCGTTCAACAATCTGGTGGGGGTGAAGCCCACCAAGGGGCTCGTGCCCAATACCGGCCTGGTGCCGGCCTGCCGGAGCATCGATTGCATCTCCGTGCTCGGCGCCACCGCCGGGGATGCCACCCTCGTGCGGCAGATCATGCAGGGGGAGGACGAGGGCGATGTCTATTCCCGCGCCGCCGCCCCGCGTTCCCTGCCCCTCGCCGGATTCCGCTTCGGCGTGCTCAGCGGCAAGGAACGCGTCTTCGCCGGCGACACCGAGGCCGAGGCCCTCTACGACGCCGCAGCCGCCCGCCTGACGGCCCTCGGCGGCACCATGGTGGCGATCAATTACGCCCCCTTCCGCGATTGCGCGAGCCTGCTCTATGGCGGCCCCTGGGTGGCCGAGCGGCTGGCGGCGGTTCAGACCTTCTTCGATGCCCACGCCGCCGACATCGATGCCACCGTGCGCACCATCATCGAAGGCGCGCGGCAGTTCTCGGCGGTGGACGCCTTCTGCGGCGCCTATGCCCTCGAGGCCTATCGCAAGGCCACCGACGCCGAATGGGCGAAGATGGACGTGCTGCTGCTGCCCACCGCGCCGCGCATCACCACCGTCGCCGAGATGCGGGCCGACCCCATCGGCCTCAATGCCATGCTGGGGCGCTACACCAATTTCGTGAACCTGCTGGACTGCTGCGCCGTGGCGGTGCCCTCCGGCTTCCGGGCGGACGGGCTGCCGGTGGGCGTCACCCTGGTCGCCCCCGCCTTCTGCGACGATGACCTCGCCGTGCTGGCGGACCGGCTGCACCGGGCCGCCGCCACCGGTCTCGGCCACGACCGTGCCGCCGCGATCCCCGAACAGGCCCGCCTCGCCCCCTCCCGCGAGGGACTGGTTCCGCTGGTGGTGGTGGGCGCCCATCTCACAGGCATGCCGCTCAATCCCGAGCTGACGCGGGCCGGCGGCGTCCTCCTGAAGGCCTGCCGCACCACGCCGGATTATCAGCTTTACGCCTTGCCCGGCACCCTGCCGCCCAAGCCGGGCCTGATCCGGACCCCCGGTTTCTCCGGACCCGGCCTGGAGGTGGAGGTGTGGGGCCTGCCGCCCGCCGCCTTCGGCGCATTCGTGGCCGCCATTCCGGCCCCCCTCGGCATCGGCAAGATCAGCCTCGATGACGGCACCAGCGCCAGCGGCTTCCTGTGCGAGGCCCATGCGGTGGCCCAGGCCGAAGACATCACCGCCTTCGGCGGCTGGCGCGCCTGGCGCGCGCGGGGTGCGGCATAAGACAGAACACCCGCGCGAACACCTGCGGGAAAGGTTCGCAGAAGTGGCCTATATACCTAGCTAGCCGAGCCGCGCCACGGCCTATGCCATGGCGATGATGGCCTCCGCGAGACGGGTATAGACCATGTTAGCTTCTTCAATGTTCACCTTGATCCCATGCTCCTTACCCTTGGCATCCTTTCGCACCCAGCGCGCACCGGTCCATTGGCCGTCTGCTGACGTTAGTTCAAAGATAGGCTTCGAAAGTTTTTGAGAGACTGGTATCAAACCGCTGAAATTCTGAACCCCTGCGAGGTGGTAAGGTTCATCATATCCAACTGCATCCCGAAATTCCTGCTCGTTAATAATCATGCCCTTGCTCTGCAGAACGGGGACAAGCTTTTCTGATACAAGTACTTTTATCTTTTGGAGCCACTCAACATAGGCTTTCGACATTTGCTTTTGATCCGACGTTTCAGTCTTATCTTCTACCGTGTAAATTCTGTAGTTTTGAGATATATATCCAAGCATTTTTGGATTGTTGACAGGCAAAGAATCTGCACCTCCGTCTTTAAAGCTTGATATTTCATCAACCCACCGCGGAAAAACGTTGCTAAGCGAATCCATAGCCTGATAGCAGAAGAAATCAGGAGAAATTGGAATTATGAAATAGTCTGAACTCATTAGAATGCAGTGATTTGTGGCCGATACGCTCGGGCTCATATCGATCAAAACTATATCAACGGCATTCTCTTTTGCGACTCGGCGTATCAATTCGTTAAATGCGCTTACAAACCGGCGCAGAATCGGAATTGTCGCGCTGCTGGTCAATGCGGTGGCAATTTGAGTGTCGATCTCCGAAAATCGTATGTTCCCAGCAAGGATGAACAGGTTTGGATTGTTGGTCTTAGTAATCGGCGTCTTCCCTCCCTGAGAAGATACCGTGTCACCGCCCAGCGCGAACACCGGGGCAAGACTGCTGAAAATGTCTGTGTTCTGCTTGCTGTCGTAAAAAGCGAACAGCGAGTCGTAATCCTCTATTCCCAGCGTTAAGCCAGTTAGGTTGCATTGCGGATCGGCATCCACAATCAGAACCCGTTTCCCGAGCCGGGCCAGCTTCCACCCAAGGTGAAAGGCGGTAGTGGTCTTGCTGACGCCGCCTTTGTGATTAAAGAGCGAAACGACTTTGGCTACTGGAATCTCCCCCGCGGAGGTTGAACTGCGAATCGAAGTGCTGGCCCCCGCCGTGCCACGGGGGGCATCCTGACCGCTAGATTGAGTTTCTAGCCGATCCCGTGGCGCGGGGCTTTTTGGAGTGGCTGAAGGACCATCAGTCAGGTTCGACACCATGGCCTTGGCGACCGCATCAAAGTCCGCGTTGATCGGCTCGATCATCTTCTTGTCGTCAGGCATGGATCAGGCCCTTGTAGGTGAGGCGCTTCCCGACCGACCGGCGAAGCGTCATGTCGATGAACGGCATGGTGCCAGCGCGAGCGGTGTTGTGGCGGAATGAGTACTCGTTGACGTAGCGATGCAGGTGCTTCGCGCTCATGTAGTGGTAGATACCGATGTAGCCGCGCTTGAGCAGCGACCAGAAGCTTTCGATCCCGTTGGTATGGGCCATGTCGCGGACGTACTCGCCAACCGAGGGATTGATGCGGATATGGTTGAAGCCAGCGGCTTCAAGCTCAACGTAGCCGCCGTCGGTGTCAGTAACGACCGTAGCGCCGGGGTTGGCATGATCCTGCACGAAAGCGCCGAGCGTCCCGGCCTTGGTATCAGCGACGACGACCGCGCGGACTTCGCCAGTCTCCGAGCGGATGCCGGCAACGGCGGTCTTACCGACCGACCCGCGACCAGCGCGAAGCTTCTTGTCGGCGTGCTTGTTCTTCTCGCGACCGCCGACATAGGTTTCATCGACCTGGACATGATCGCCCATGCCACCCCATTGGCCGGCCAGCCAAGTTTCGCGGATGCGCTGCGCAAGGAACCAAGCCGACTTTTGCGTGATGCCGAGTTCGCGCGCCATCTGCGTGGACGGAATGCCCTTGCGCGCCGTGGTCATCATGTAGATCGCCATGAGCCACTTTTGCAGCGGTAAGCGCGATTCGGCCAGAACGGTGCCAGTGCGGACGCTGAAGTGCTGGCGGCAGCCCCGGCAGCGGTAGGGCATCGGCTTGTGGTTCTTGACCTCCGCCACCGACAAGCTGCCGCAATGGGGGCAGCAGACTTCACCGGTCCAGCGGTTGTTCTCGAAGTACTTGCGAGCAGTTTCCTCGTCTGGGAACCGCTGGAAGAACTGATACAGGCTGATGGTTTCAGGATTGTCGGTCATGAAACCTAACTAGCCACCGCCGTGGCGCAGGTCAAGTAAGTTTTGGCTAGTTAGGTATACAGGCCCCAAATTTATGTGATGCCGATCCCTCCGTGCAGAGCGGCCGGACACTGCCCCAGGCGCGCGGGGGTGGACAGGCTCTCCGAGGCGCGGGCCACCACATAGACCTCGTAACTGGGCAGCAGCTCCGGTGCGAGCAGTGGCCAGCAGGCGGCATCCCCCCGCTCCCGATTGGCCACGTCCGTGGGCAGGAAGCCGAGCCCCACCCCCAGCAGGATCAGCCGCCGCACCTCCGCCAGCGTCTCAGCAAATCCCGAGGTGCGCGCGCCAAGCCCGTAGCGGCGGCGAAAATGCTCCAGCTCATCCGGCTCATCCTCGCCGGTCAGGATGAAGCCCTCGTGGCGCAGCTCGGCCGGATGCAGCGGCGCGCTGCCGTGGCAGGGGTGGCCCGGACCGCAATAGAGCTGCTGGATCTCGCGCATCACCGGCACATATTGCAGCGCCATGTTGGGCGCGCTGTCACAGGTGATGCCGATCTCCGCATCGCCGGTGCGCAGCGATTTGATGATGGCGCGCCAGGGCGCCACCTCCAGTCGCAGTTCCACGCCCGGAAAGGCGACGTGGAAATCGGCGATGGCCCGATCCAGCAGCGGCGAGACGAGGTCGGAAATCATGCGGATGCGCACCGCGCCATCCACCAGACCATTGGCCTTGGCCACCTCCAGCGGCATCCGGTTCACCTGGGCGCGCAGCCCCGCGCACAGGTCGAACAGGGCATTGCCGGCCGCGGTCAGCTCCACCCCCTTGGCGGAACGCTCGCACAATTCCACCCCCAGATGCCCTTCGAGCCGGCGCAGCGCGGCGCTGATGCTCGGCTGCTGGCGGTTCATGGCCCGCGCGGCGGCGCTGATGCCGCCCCATTCCACGATCTCCAGAAAGGTGCGGAACAGGTTCCAGTCCACATTGCGGGTGAAGGCGCTCGCGCGCTCGCTGCGCCGGGAAACCTGAGCCATGGCCGACCTCCGCCCCGCGCAGGAGCCGCAGGGGATAGATCCACTCTATGACTGACATTGACCGGACGTGTCTACCCGGCTCTCCCCGCCGATGCCCATAGTGCCGCCCTTCGTGGAGGAACAGCCTTGCTCGACATCGACCAGCTCGGGGGCCTGTGGCGGCGCTCCCTCATCGTCCAGCCCGATGGGCGGCGGGATACCACCACCGAGGTGTATTGGCTCCAGGGGCCGGAACACTATATCGACCTGCGCCAGCCGGCGGACCGCCCCTCATTCGCCGGTGTGCGCGCGCTGCGCGATCTCACCGCGCCACAGATCGGCTGGCTCGCGCGGCAGGACGGCTTCGCCGGTCGGCTGGTGAAGGCGGGTGCCTTCTTTGAATGGCAGCGCCACCTGGATTTCCAGCCCCCATCAGCGCTCGCCGATGCCGGCCGCCTGTGGCTGGAAGACGGCATCATGAAGGAAGAGGGGCGAGACGTGCCCTATCTGGAGCATTGGCATCGGGCGGAAGGGGATCGCACCCCCGCCGCGGCCTTCATTCTGCGGGATGCACGGAGCGGCAGCGCGGGGTCATTGGTGGTGGTGGGCGACCGCTTCATGCTGGCGCGGGCGCGCCCGTTCGCCGTGCCCGGCGGCCGCTCCCTCGCCGATCTGGTCGCCGAGGCGCCCACCCTGTCCCACGCCCAGGACCTCGTCGATTGCGAGATTTCGTTCGGCACCGTGGGCGACGGGGAATGGCTGATCCGCGTCTCGTCCCTCCCCTTCCGGGAAGGCTGCGCCCTGGGCGTGAGCCGGACCGGCGGCGGACAGCTCGCCACCCTCGACACCGGCCCGGCGGGCGGCACACTGACCCGGCGTTGGAGCATCCTTCATGGGGAGGGCGCGCCGCTCGACATCTGGCTGAGGCAAGACCTCGCCGCGCACGCCACCTGAGCCCGCCGGCCTCGGCTTCCGACCGCCCCCGAGGCAGGCGGAACACGCCGGCGCCCAAGCCCCATACCCAAGCCCCCGCCAAACCGGAGCGCAGGCCCGACAAAAGGCCCGTGAGTCGAACTCACGGGCCTTTTGGGATGATGACCTGTTGGCGCGCGCAGCGTTCAGAAGAAGCGATCGAACCGCACCCGTTCCGCGGACAGGCCCGCATTGCGGACCAGAAGGTTTTCCACCGCCTGCGTCATCGGCGGCGGACCGGCGCAATAATAATCAAACCCGTCCACCGACCCATCGAGCCAGGCTGCGGCGACGTCGTGCACCAGCCCGTGGGCAAGCCCGCGAATGGCCTCTCCCGACACCACCGGCACATAGGTGAGACGCGGGCCGAGCCCCGTCAGGGCATCGATGCGGGCCACATCCAGCACATCGGCCCCGGTGCGCCCGCCATGAAAGAAGACGACGCGCCGAGACGTCGGCTCCGCCGCCACGGCGCGGGCGATGGACACCATGGGCGCAAGGCCGGAGCCCCCTGCAAGACACACGACATCCCGCTCCCCCGGACGGAGGAAGGCGAGGCCGAACGGCCCATCGATCGTGACCGCGTCGGGGGGCGTGCCGAACAGGCGCTCCCCCATCCGCCCGCCCGGCACGCGCCGCACCATCACCTCGAACACGCCGGCCGCGTTGGGGAGATTGGCGAGGGAATAGGCCCGCTCCAGGCCGTCCGGCAGCGTCAGCATCACATATTGCCCCGGCAGGAACCGGGCCGGTCCCTCGCTGCGAAACCGGAAGCTGCGGATATCGTGGGTGATATCCTCGACGCCATCCAGCACCGCCCGCCGCCGCTCCGGCGGCACCGGCGGCACGCAGGCCGGGTCTTCCCGCACCTTCAGCCGGCAATCGGCGAGCGGGCGGCATTGGCACGCCAGCACCCGGCCCTTGCGCCGGTCGCGATCGGACAGGCCCGGCGCATCCGGCCACAGGGGCTCCACCACCCCGGCCAGGATCTCCACCTTGCAGGTGCCGCAGCCGCCCGCATTGCATTCATAAGGCAGCCCGAGCCCGGCCCGCAGGCCCGCGCGCAACACGGTGTCGCCGGCGTCGCATTCATAGCTGGCGCCGCTCTCCAAAGTGATCCGCGCCATGTCAGGGCACCAGCACGATGTCGCCGCCGCGCAGCTCGAAACGATGCACGCGCAAGGCGATGGTGCAGGGCGCCCCACACGGGGCGCCGGTCGCCAGATCGAAGGCGCCCGAATGCCACGGGCATTCCACCAGCAATTCCTCGGCGTCGATCTCGCCCTCGGAAAGGGAGGCCTCGCCATGGGTGCAGGTGTCGTCGGTCACATAGAAGCGCCCGCCCACATGGAACACCGCCAGCGGCGGCCCGTCGTCCCGCTCAACCCGCAGCGCCCCGCCCTCGGGCACGTCGGCGGCGCGGCAGAGCACGGCTTCGGCCGTCAGGATGCCCGTCATCACAACAACTCCGTCAGGGAAAGGCCCCGCCCTTCCGGCCCCAGGGCCAGATAGCCGCCATCCACCGCCACGGTGGTGCCGGTGATGAGCGAGGCACGCGGCGAGGCCAGGAACAGCACCGCTTCCGCCACCTCTTTCGGATCCCCCACCCGGCCGGTGATGTGCAGCGGGCCGGCGATGCGATCCGCCTTCGCCCGGTCGGCCTTCACCATCGCGGAGATGGGCGCGGACCAGGTCCAGCCCAGGGACACCGCATTCACCCGGATGCCGTCGCCGGCGAGATCGAGAGCCTGTGAGCGCGTGACCTGCTCGATGGTGGCCTTGGTGGCGGGATAGACCCAGCGCCCGGCCTGGGCGATGCGCCCGGAGACGCTGGTGAAGTTCACCACCGCCCCGCCGCCCTGGGCCGCCATATGCGGCCGGCACGCCTGAACCAGGGCCACGCCGCCGAACACATTGACATTGAAGGCCGCCGCCCAGTCCGCGCGGGGCGAGGCCGCACCCTGGTCGATGTAGCAGGCCGCCGCATTCACCAGAACATCGATGCGCCCGAAACGAGCGAGGGTGGCCGCCACCGCGGCGGCGATGGCCGCGTCATCGCCCACATCCGTGGGGATGAACAGGCCCCGCGCGCCAAGCCCCTCGGCCACCCGCGCGCCGCGGTCCGTATCGATGTCCACCACGACGACGCACGCGCCCGCCGACACCAAGCTTTCCGCGACGGCGGCGCCGATCAGGGTCGCGCCGCCGGTCACGATGGCAACCTTGCCGGAAAACTCAGCCATGAGCCACCTCCCGCAGTCCGGACCAGTTCCGCAACGCTCCGTTGCAGAACACCAGCGCATCGGCGGCAGACCCGCGCGTATGGGTCAGCACCTTGCCGATGAGAATGACGTGGTCGCCGCCCTCCACCACCTCGTGCCGGGCGCACTCGAAGGTGGCGAGGCAGCCAGGCAGCAGCGGCGCCCCGCCGGCGCCCGCATCGAGATCGAGCCCAGCGAACCGGTCGGCGCCAGGACGGGCGAAGCGGTTGCACAGCTCCTCCTGGGCGCCCGACAGCACATTGACGGCGAAATGGGTCGCGCCCCGGAACACCGGCACGCGCGGCGACGTCCTGGCGAGGCTCCACAGCACCAGCGGCGGATCCAGGGAGACCGAGGCGAACGAATTCACCGTCAGCCCCACCTTCTCGCCATCCGGCGCCAAAGTTGTGATCACGCAGACCCCCGTGGCGTAGAGGGAGAGGGAGTGGCGCAAGGCGCGCCGCTCCGCTTCCGCACCCGCCACAGCGGCCACCGTCGCCACCCCGGTCTCAGGCGACACATCACGCGACATGGGCCACCTTCGACGCCACATAGCGCTTGGCCGCGTCGAGATCGGCGATCGCCGGCCAAAAGCGGGGGGGATCGTTGAAATTGCCGCAGAATTCGTCGGCGATGACCGGCA
This sequence comes from Xanthobacter agilis, assembly GCF_021730435.1. Taxonomy (GTDB): domain Bacteria; phylum Pseudomonadota; class Alphaproteobacteria; order Rhizobiales; family Xanthobacteraceae; genus Xanthobacter; species Xanthobacter agilis. The sequence continues at coordinate 43,250 of NZ_JABWGX010000005.1, read as the reverse complement.
CCTTGGAGGCGGCGCCCAGGATCTCCAGCACCGATGGCGGCGGCGGCACCAGAAGCGCATTGGTGAAAGCGCAGGTGTACTGCCCCGAGGTCTCCCAGAAGCCGTTGAACAACTCCTCCATCCACGCGCGATCGAAAGGCTTGTCGCCGTGTTCCAGGATGGCGGAGAGATAGGCCTTCACCATGCGATTTGCGTTGTTCGCGCCCTGGCCGGCGATGGGGTCGTTGAGCACGAGGGCGTCACCGACGCCGAACACGATGTTGCCCGAGGGCAGCACGCCCACCGGCTTGCGGATGACGGGCGTGAACGACCCCTTCAGCCAGGCGTTGGCGTCGGTGATCTCCATGTCGTCGGGCACATGCTCGGCCTGGTCCGGCGTGAGGCGCTTCACCACCTCGCGCACGGTGGCCACCATCTCCGCGCCGTCCTTGACGTCCTGGAACACATCCATGGGTCCGCCAGGAATGGCCTCGAACAGGAAGCTGCGGCACTCCCCCTTGGTGTGGGTGTAGAAGGGCAATGAGAAGTATTCGCCTGCCCCGGCGATGAAATTGAAGCGCAGCGGGCGGAACGGAATCTCGCGCCACGGCCGGTCGCCGGTGAGGTTGGAGCCGGTCACCAGCACCGCGGCGAGATTGCGCGGCGGCACCTTGTGGGGCGAGCGGGCGTCGTCGCGCTCGAACAGGGCGGTGATGGCCCCCTTGCCGGCCGCCACGATGGTGAGGTCGTTCTCGGCCGAGATCCGCTCGAGATCGGCGATGGTGATGGCCTGGATCACGAGCCGCCCGCCGCGCCGGGCGAATTCGTTCATCCAGCGATGGAACTTGGTGCGCACGTCCAGCGCCTGCCCGTGGTTGACCCCGAGCCGGCCCTGCACCGAGAGCCCCACCATGCCGTCGGGGGCGCGGAAGTCGACATGGATGCCCTCGCCATAGGGGCCGAGGTCTTCCCAGAAATTGAGGCACAGGTCGCGCTCGATCTTCAGCGAGCTTTCAAACAGGAAGGCGGTGGTGGCGAGGCGCGAATGCAGCACCTGCTCCGCCGTGCGGTCGGAATAGATCGTGACGTCGTAGCCTTTGTCGATCAGGCCGAAGCCGAGCAGCAGACCGGCCTGCCCGCCGCCGATGATGGCGATCTTGCGCATGGGATGTTCCTTGAAATCGGGAAGGTCACGGCCGGGTCTTGAAGCCTGGCGCGTGGGGACTGACGAGGGGCAGATCGAGCACGACGCGGGAAAAACGCCAGCCGTCCGGCGTCCGTTCGAGCCGCGTGTCGTAGGTGCCGCCCAGGAAGTGGGCGACCGGCTCGGCGCCCGGCTGATCCTTGATCTTGGAGAGCTCCCACAGCCACCAGCGGCAGCGGGCGCCTGTTCCCTCCTCGTCGATCTCCACCACCGGCGAGGTCATGTAATGCAGGGTCCAGACGATGGTTTCGCGGCCGATGCGGGCGAGTTCCGCGACGATGAGGTCGCGCCCCTGGAAGCGGCCGAAGCCGGCCGCCTCCCATTCCGCATCGTCCGTGAACAGCCCGGAAAAGATCTCCGGGTCGTTGCGGCGATCCGCGCCGAGGGCATAAAGGCCGACCAGGTTGCGGATCGCTTCGGCGCTTTCGAGCCGCGCCAGCCGCCTCTCCAGTCCGCCGGCCGCGTTCATGCCGGCACCCGTCCGTGCTCGGCCACGAAGCGGGCCTCGTCGAACGAGTGGGGCACCTTCGGATCGCCGCGGTACAGTTCCACATGGGGCGCGACCTCCGCCATGGAGAGCGCCATCCAGAACACCGGCTTGGCCTCGGCGGGCACCTGCCCGAGGGGATACTGGTCCACATACTCCAGCATCTTGGGCAGCTCGGGCAGCACCGCGTCGTAGAACGCCTTCAGCTCCGCCTTGGTGGAGGTGATGCGCTTGTGCTGGCGCGCGTCCTGGGTGCCCAGCGCCCAGGCGGTGAAGGGGGACAGGCTTGCGAAAGCCGCGGGAAGAGTCTCAGTCATCGGTTCGTCCTCACTCGGCCGCGGTCATGAACTGTTCGAGGGCGTGGTAGCCGTGGCGGATCAGTACCTCGTCATCCTGAAGGTGCATGACGGTCTTGGCGCCGGATTCGAGGGCGTCCTGCGTGTCCTCCATGGTCGCGGTATCCTCGAGCCACGCATTGCGCTGGAGCACCTGGGAGAACTCCTGCGCCCAGACTTCCGAATTGGTCTTCGGCGCGGGCAGATAATAGCGACCTTCCCAGCGGGTCTTGTTGTGGGCCAGCGGCCAGAACTGGTGGGTGAACCAGATGCCTTCGGAAACATGCAGCAGCAGGTTCGGGAACAGCACCGACAATTCGAAGGAGAAGTCGGGCCGGCGATCCGGATTGACGGTGGGCGGCAGCATGGAGGCGCCGCGATTGGTGACCAGCGAAGCGCCGGTGATGGCATTGGCGAGCTTGGCCACCGGCTTCGCTTCCGCATTCATGGACAGGCAGATGGCCGTGGTGCGGTGGGGCCCGAACAGCTGCACGTTCTGGAGGCCGGAGGTGAACACGTTCGGGAACGAGCCGGCGTGGATGGTGGCCACGTGATAGGCTTCCGCGAACGCGTCGTGGGCGACCTTCCAGTTGCAGTTCAGCACCGTATTGTAGGCATAGGCGCGCGGCATCTTCTCGTAAGGATAGGCGCCGAGGTGCCGGCCGATGCCGCCCAGGAAATCGGTGAGGCTCTCCTTGCCCTCCGCATCCAGGTTGACGAAGACGAAGCCGGCCCACACCTCGGTCCGCACGGGGGCAAGGCCGTTCTCGCCGCGATGGAAGCAGGCGTGGAACTTCTCTTCCTCCGGCACCGAGACCAGATCGCCCTTGGCATCATAGACCCAGCCATGGAACCGGCAGGTCACCACCGCCGCCTTGCTGGACCCGAAGGTCTCGTCGCCGGTCTCCACCACCACCTTGTTGCCGCGATGGGAGCAGGTGTTGTGGAAGCCGCGGATGGCGCCATCCTTGCCCCGGATCAGGATGACCGAGGTATGGGCGAACGAGAGCTTCTTCACCTTGAAATCGCCGGCGTTGGGGATTTCCTCCACCCGCGCCACCTTCAGCCAGGCCTTCTTGAATACCTTCGCCATTTCGGCGTCGAAGAAGGCCGGAGACACGCAGGGCTCCACCGGAATGGGGCCAGTGCCGAGCTCCGGGTAGGCGGTGGCCCACTTCTGCTGGGTCTCAGACATGGAAATACTCCTCAAAGTCCGTATTGCGCGCGCACGAGATGGGCGATCCCGAGGCGCTCCAGGATCGGCATGGGGCAGAGGAAGGTGACGCGCACCACGCCCGGCAGACGGCTGATCTCGATGGAGCCGGTGATGGTGGCCCGGTTCAGGATCTCGTCGTAGGGCAGGCCCGTGATGGCGGCGGCGCGCTCCAGGCCGTTCCTGGTGGCGTCATTGAGGTTGGCGGCGGAGCCGATGAAGGTGATGGGGCCGTTCTCCTCCACCTCCATCTGCCCATAGCGGGCGCCCAGCGCCTTCACCGCCGCCTTCTGGGCTCCGGTCATGGGCCGCGCCATGGGGGGCAGGTCGTCGGGGCGCTGCAGCAGGATGGGGCCGTCGATGCCGAGCCCCTTGATGACCTCCACCTCCACCTCGGTCTCGCCGGAGACGTCGGTGGCGTGGCCCGCGATCTCGCCGTTGCCCTGCTGGGCGTGCATGTCGCCCATGTAGATGCCGGCGCCCTTCACCTTCACCGGGCAGATCAGGACCGCCCCTTCCCGCACCGAATTGGTGTCCATGTGGCCATCGGTCTTGGCGGCGGCGAGCGCCTCCGCCGTCAGCGCGTATGTGTGGGGCGCGTCGATGAGGAAGGAACCGAAATCGCCCGCATTGTGGGAGTCCGGAAGGTCCGCCGATGGGGTGGTGCCGATATTGCCCAGGAACGGCTGCATGTGGGCGGCAAGGCCCGCGATGTCGGCATGGGCGAGGGTGAGGACGGAATGCTGCTGCGCCAGTTCCGGCAGCGCGGAGAAGGTGCTCGCCTCGCCCGCCAGCGTCTCCGCCACCGCCTTGCTCACGGTGAGGCTGACGCCCGCCTCCCGGTCCAGCACGATCACATAGCCGTTGGAGACGCGGAACGCGTTCACCTCCGAGCCGCACACATCGCAATGGATCGCCTCGTCGCCGATGCCCTCCACATGGCTCGGCGGGCTCATGGTGCCGCAGACGGGGCACAGCTTGGCGACGAAGGGATCGCCGCGATAGCGCCCTTCCACGAATTCCATCACCCCCGAGGCGGTGGCGAGCGAGGTGACCTGCATCTTGCGGATCTTGATGGCGACCGCGTCGCCCACCTCGGCCCCCTCGACCGCGACCGGCTGGGTCACCTCATGCCCGCCCTGGAACTTTGGCGTAATCATGGGGCCCCAACAGCCGGGGGGCGTTCCGGTGCGGATGGTGCCGCCATCGGCCACCGGGCCAAGCATGGGAACGGAGGGGCCGACGATGCCGCCGGAATAGGAAAACACATCGATGACGGGCAAAGCCGGCATGATCTTGAACTCCAGGAAGACGTATGAAAAATCAGAAGGCGGCGACGATGTTGATCCAGATCTTGTCGCCCTGCGGCCGGTTTTCGACCGCGAATTCGCTCATGAATTTCGCCACGGCCGTGATTTTTCCGGACGTGTACATGAGCTGCGGACCAAGAGCGACCGCCTGCCCCTCGAACCCACCGAACACCGCGCCAAGGCCACTGTCGGGCGTGGTCTGCTTGTAGGCATAGCCGCCGACGCCGATGGCGAACGGTCCGAAATGCTTCGCCGCCACGAAGTCCGTATGCAGTTCCTGGCCTGACTGGTAGTTGGTGTCCTGGTTCTCTGTATTGAAGTCATACATGATCTTCGCGGAAAGCTCCCACCCCTCCTTGTTCAGGTAGGTGAAGGCGAAGACGGGCGTGAACGTGAAATAATTCCGGCCAGGATTGGCGATGGACTCCGGGTCATACTTTCCAGTAGGCAAGGTGATGTCGAATCCGGTGACGACATTCCACTCGCCGAAGTGCCAGCCCAGGATGAACGGATCGATGATGATGTCGCCGATGCCGGAGGAGCGGCCAGACATGCCGCCGAATGCGGCATCCACGCTGGCGATGGGCAGGAACGCATGCATCGCCCAATTGGCACCGAAGACCTGCACGTCGCTCACATAGATCGCGCGGAACACGGTGGCCGCCACATCGACGCTGAAATCGTTGAAGATGGGGCTGCTGTTCTTGAAGCTGCTTGCGGTATAGTACTCGTTGTAGCTGACAACATAGAAGCCGGGCGGCGGCAGATAGCCGGTCATGAAGCTTTCGGCGCCGTTGGGATAGGCGCCACCGCCGCCCTCGGTGGCGTGCGCGGCACCGGCGCCACAGAATACCAACGATACGGCAAGACAAATGCGCTGTGCTGTGTGAGACATCGTGACCCCAGTGTCAGGTTTCGCCGCCGGATTTAAGCTCTGGCTGACGCCCGCAATATCGCGGGTTCTGGAGTCACTTTAGAAAGCTGGAATGAGTCCTCTCAATTGGGGACGATCGCAGACGACTAGGGGTTTTCCCTAAGGGCGATCGGGAAGTTCCCCAGCCGACGGCTTCACACCGAACACGATCTGCATGATCTTCGCGAGGCTGTCGGTGCCCAGTTTCTGGCGAATATTGGCGCGATGCACCTCCACCGTCTTGGGGCTGATGCCGAGCTCGTGAGCGATCTGCTTGGTTTGGTGCCCCTCGATCATGAGGTCAAGCACCGACCGTTCGCGCGGCGACAGCGACAGCAGCCGGGCGGCGCGCCGCGAGTTGCGCTGCGCCTCGGTGAAAAGGCGCACCCCCTCCGCCAGCGCGGCCTGGATGGTGTCGATCATCACCTGGTAGTTGAACGGCTTCTGGATGAAATCGAAGGCGCCGCCCTTCAACGCCCGCACCGACATGGGCACATCCCCGTGGCCGGTGATGAAGACGATGGGCAGCGGCGCGTTCCGCCGCAGCAACTCCTTTTGCAGATCGAAGCCGCCCATCAGCGGCATGCGCACGTCCAGCACCACGCAGCCCGGACGACGCGGGTCATAGGCATCCAGGAACTCCCCGCCGCCGGCCGACACCCTCAGCTCGCAGCCCACCGATTCCAGCAGGAAACGCAAGGACGTCCGTACCGCGTCGTCGTCGTCCACGATGTACACCACGGGCACCGGAGCGGGGCTTGATGAATCGGCGCGCGGCTGCAAGCTCATGCGTGGCCCTCCTCCTTGGCGACCGGCAATGCCACATGGAACACCGTGCCGGTGGCTCCGGACGTCGCCCACATGTGCCCGGCGTGGGAATCGACGATGGTGCGGCATAAGGCGAGGCCGATGCCCAGCCCTTCCTTCTTGGTGGTGTAGAAGGCGTCGAAAATCTGATCGGGGTTCATGCGCGGCAGGCCGTGGCCATTGTCCTCGATCGAGATGCGGACCGCCCGCGGCAGCCGATCGGTGGCGATGCGCAGAATGCGCCGCCCTGGCTCGGTACCGGCCATGGCCTCGATGCCGTTGAAGGCAATGTTGAGGATCACCTGCTCGATCAGGATGGGATCGGCCACCGTGCCGACCGGCGTGGCGCTGAAGCGATATTCCACCCGCGCATCGGAACGCTCCGCCTTCAGGTCGATAAAGGACGCCACGTCCCGCACCATTGCGTTCACGTCCACCTGCTGGCGCTGGGGATCGTTGCGACGGGTGAAGTTGAGGATGGAGCTCATGATGCGCCCGGCGCGCTCGGCCTGGGCGTTCACCTCGCGCAGGGCGGTCAAGGTTTCACCCGGATCGAAGCGGCCGCTTTCCAGCCGGTGGATGCAGCCGCCGATGTAATTGCCGATGGCGGCGAACGGCTGGTTCAGCTCGTGCGCCAGCGCCGACGCCAGCTCGCCCATGGAGCGGCACCGCGCCACATGCTCCAGCTCCCGTTCGCGCTCGCGCGCCTTGCGCTCGGCCTCCACGCGCTCGGTCACGTCGCGGTAGTTGACGAGGATGCCTTCCATTTCCGAGGCGCGCACCAGATCCTTCACCGTCGCCTCATGATGCCGCCAGCCGCCGTCCCGGTGGAGAATGCGGTAGGTGACGTGGTGCGCCACGTCGGCGTCCGGGCACTGGGAGCCCTCACGCCTCAAGAGGCGGCGAATACGCTCGATGTCGCTCGGGTGGATGTAGTCCAGCACGTTGCGGCCGGTGGCGCGGCGTTCATCGTAGCCGAGCACCGTCGAGACCGAAGGCGACACATAACGCAGCCGCCCATTGGGCAGCACGATGGCGATGCCATCGGAGGAATGCTGGATCAGCCGGCGGAAATGCGCCTCGCGTGCAATCAGGCGCTCCTCGTACAGCTTGCGCTCTCGGATGTCGCGAAACAGCGCCAAGACCAGGCCGCGCCCTTCCACCGTAATCAGCTTCAGGTTCACCTCCACCGGCAGCTCGTCGCCGCCCCGTGGCTGGATCGTCCATTCGAAGGTGTAACCGCCCTGCTCGGTGGCGCGGCGGATGCGGCGCAAGGCCTGATCCAGGCTGAAAGGCGTGCGCGCCGGGCTGATGCCCGCCACGGTCATGGACAGCAATTCGGACCGGCTATAGCCAGTGAGCAATTCCGACGTCTCATTCGCCTCGAGGATGTGCCCATCCTCGGGGTCGTGAATGAAGATGGCGTCGCTCGCATTCTCGAATGCGGTCCGGTAATGGCTATTCGAAAGCTGGGTCATGGGAGGCCACCGGGCGACCGCCCCGGCTCTACAGGGCTTGCGACAGTCATGTGTCGTTTCTCCGCCCATTTTCAAGCCGCATAAGCGAATTGCATATTTTTTCAGCAAACCATCACGCTATTAAGCGCTGGAATAGCCGCGCGGGTCCATTCCATACGCAGCCGCAGTGTCCCATCCCGCTCCCGACCCTCGCGGAACGGCCGCCGCGCTGGTCGCGCCGCGTTCGGACCGATGTCGCAGGGCAAAGCCGACCGCGAAGGCGAATCACAGGCATACATGACACGACATCACTGGTGGCGCAGTAGATGATCGCTACGGAAACCTTCCTAAATGGACACCACGCCGCAAATGAGAGGCATGGCGAAGAGGCCCCGCAACATAACCCTCAAATACAACGTAAGACTGGAATTCATTGTATATATTTGAATATAGCGCCGTCTATTGATGGCCACGGAATACCGCAAAAACACGCGGAATACATTCTTTCCGTTCCTGTAAAAAATTGCTAAAATAATCAGAACGTGTGCTGTTGGCCGCCGACGCAGAGACGAGCGGACCAACTCGATGTGAATTGAGCTACCCGTGCCAAGCCCTGACCGGCATGGGTTAGCGGGCCGGATGGTGAGCCCCCATATCACCGTCCGGCCCGATATCTCACTGCCGCGGCAAGACCATAGCGGTAAGACGATGGCAGTAGGACGATGGCGGCGTGCCGGGATCCGGCGCCACGGGTACCCCTCGGACGGACCGACGCTGTCCTCGCACCTCCACCCCATCCCGCGTGCCCTGCGGGGCCAGGCCGCTCCGACGGCGGTCCGCCACCCCCACCGTCACGCAACCGCCAAGCGCCGCGCGCTGGTCGTGGAAGCCGGTCCGCACCGGCCTGAGCCAAAATGCGGCCCCGCCAGGCCGCTCAGGCCCGCTCCAGGGTGCGCTTGGCTTCCGCATAGCCCTCCGCCGTGTTGGTCTGGATCGCGAGATCGGAAAAGTCGTAATCGCGCGAGGCATGCTCTCCGGTCTGTCCCTGGCGCACGATGCGGGTGATGGTGCTCGCCGCGCCGTCCCCCATGAGCTGGATGAAGGCCGGCAGACGCTTCACCTTCGCCGCCTCGGCCTCGTCCAGGCGCGAGAGCAGATGATCCACGAGCTTGCGGTAATATTCGATCTGCTCCCGGTAGTGCAGATCACTCTGCACCCGCTCGGAGTAAACGATCTCGTCGCGCCGCGCGAAAACCTCCATCATATTGGCGGGCAAGGCGCGGCGCCCGGAGAACAGATCGACGATGAACACCCGCTTGCCGTCCGGCCCGCAGCGCTCGAGCAGCAGGTCCAGGGGCGAATTGCTGATGATGCCGCCGTCCCAATAGGCCTTGCCGTCGACGATGGTCCAGGGGAAGCCCGGCGGCAGGCTGCCGCTCGCCAACACATGATCGGCGGTGAGGTCATCCACATAGCTGTCGAACACTTCGAGCGCCGCGGTAGTGACATTCACCGCGCTCATCAGAAGGCGCACCGGACTATCCTTGAGAGTGGAAAAATCAACATATTTCGAAAGCAACGCCTTCATGGGCGAGGTGTCGTAATAGCTGGTCCAATTGGCGGGCCAGTCCTCCGGACCCTTGGGCGGGATCACCCAGCGGGGGGTGAAGAAATTGGGCACGCCCATGGTCAGGATCTTGGATGCCGCCGCCGCGCGGCGCATCTCGACGAAGGGCAGTTGGGGCGTGGTCACCGACAGATCGTTCCAGAACGATTCCAGGGCCTGCGTCGCATGGCGCGGATTGCCCGCGATCACCGCCCCATTCAGCGCCCCGATGGACACCCCGGCGACGATGTCCGGAAAAATGCCCTCCTCTTCCAGCGCCTTCACCACCCCGCACTCGAAAGCGCCGAGCGCGCCCCCGCCTTGCAGGATCAGCGCGGTCTGGGTGGGGATATGGTCGAGCACGAAGCCCGGCTCTCGCAGCCGGTGCTTCACGTCACCGAGGGCCACGCGGTAGCGGATCAGCCCCTCGCTCACCCGGATTTCGTCGGGCGGACGACCCACGGAGAACAGGGCGCGCGGCACATCGCCCTTCATGTAGAACAAGGCGAACGATCCCTTCTCCAGGGACCCGCGGGCAATCCAGCTGTCAGCTTCCTCGGTGGCGCCGAGCACGTTGAAGCCGATATCGCCGACCTCGCAGTAAAAATACGACACCTCGTCATAGCGCAGCCGGCGGCCGAGCATGTTGCGGGCGACCACGCGCCCCTGCTTCACCGCATTGTCCCAATGCTGGAGATGGCGGCGGCGAGCGAACACCGGGTCGGGGAAGTTGGTGATGTCGCCGGCGGCATACACGTTGGCGACGCCGGTGCGCAATTGCTCGTCCACCAGCACATAGCCCTCGTCGTCGAGAGGGATGCCGCTGCCGGCGAGGAAGGAGGTGGCTGGTGTCACGCCGATGGAGACCACCACCAGGTCGCACGGCACCAGCCGCCCGCCGGCGGTTTCCACGCCCTCCACCTTGCCGCGGCCGCGCACGGCGGCGATGGAATCACCGAGCAGAAGCGTGGCCCCGCGCGCCTCGGCATATTGCTCGAAATATTGGGAGAGGCGCGGCGCCTCCAGGTGCGGCAGAAGCCGCGGCCCCTGGTCGATGATGGTGACCTTGAGGCCCCGCTCCAGCAGCGACATGGCGATTTCCATGCCGAGATAGCTGCCGCCCAGAACCACCGCGCGCGACGCGCCCACCATGGCGGCGCGAATGGCATCGGCATCGGTCTTCTGGCGCAGGGTGAAGACGCCGGAGAGATTGGCCCCCGCCACATCGAGCGGGCGCGGTTTGGAGCCGGTGGCGACCAGAAGCTGGCCATAGCCGATGCGCTCGCCAGTGGTGGTCACCACCTCCTGTTTGGCGCTATCGATCCGCTGCACCTTGGTGCTCAACAGCAGAGCAATGTCGTTTTCGGCGTAGAAGCTGTCCGGGTGGATGTAGATGCGCCCCTCCGGATCGTCACCCAGCAGCAGGCCCTTGGACAGGGCCGTGTGGTGGTAGGGGGGCACATTCTCCGCCGAGAGCATGATCACCGAACCGGTGGCGCCCTCCGCCCTCAGGGTCGCCGCCGCCGAAGCCCCGGCGATACCTCCCCCCAGCAGAAGGAAATCCGCATAGCGGGTGGCGCCGCCCTGCACCGGCTCGTGCGCTGGCACACCTGCGTTCATGACTTCCCCTCGCCCGTCGGCATCGGGACCGGCGGCTCAAGGCACCGGTCCCGACGCAGGTTCACTTGGGCAGAGGATAGCGCACCGGCGTGACAGGCGATCGAAAATGATTGCTCCGCCGCGCCCCCGCTCCGGGTCGGTCAGTTGCCGGTCCGACCCCCGTAATACTTCGCGATGGCGATGATCTCGCCCACGATGCCGCGCCGAAACAGGGACACCGCAAGCACGAAGATGGTCCCCTGGATCACCAGCACCCATTCGCCGAAGCCGGCGAGATAGTTCTGCATGGTGACGATGACCGCGGCGCCCACCACCGGGCCGAGGATGGTGCCCATGCCACCCACCAAGGTCATCAGGATCACCTCGCCCGACATCTGCCACGCCACGTCGGTGAGCGAAGCCAGCTGGAACACCAGCACCTTGGTGGACCCGGCAAGCCCCGACAGGGCGGCCGACAGCACGAACGCCAGAAGCTTGTACTGGTTCACCCGATAGCCCAGCGAGATCGCCCGCGGCTCGTTCTCGCGGATCGCCTTCATCACCTGCCCGAACGGCGAATGGATGGTGCGGTAGATCACCAGGAAGCCGAACAGGAAGATGGCCAGCACCAGGTAATAGAGGTGGATGTCTTGGGTGATGTCGATGAAGCCGAACAGCGGACGGCGCGGCACCGATTGCAGGCCATCCTCGCCACCGGTGAAGCGGGCCTGCAGGCAGAAGAAGAAGAACATCTGCGCCAGCGCCAGGGTCACCATGGCGAAATAGATGCCCTGCCGACGGATGGCCAGCAACCCGGTCACGAAGCCCAGCGCCGCCGCGAACACGACGCCGGCAAGGATCCCCAATTCCGGCGAGAAGCCCATCTCCTTGATGGTGTAGGCGCAGATATAGGCGGAACCGCCGAAGAACATGGCGTGTCCGAACGACAGCAACCCGGTGTAGCCCAGCATCAGGTTGAAGGCGCACGCGAACAACGCGAAGCACATCACCTTCATCAGGAACACGGGATAGACGCCGAACGGCGCCACCAGGAGCACCGCGACCGCAAGCAAGCCGAGCACCGTCAGCGTGGAGGAGGAGGTCGCCGCGACGCCGGACGCGGCGGGGGTCGAAGAGCTGGAAGACGCATTCATGGCAGCCGCCTCAATTGGCTCTCACTTGGCCGTGCCGAACAGGCCGGCGGGCTTCACCATGAGCACGATGGCCATGATGACGAAAATCACGGTGGAGGACGCCTCCGGGTAGAACACCTTGGTCAGGCCCTCGATGACGCCGAGCCCGAAGCCGGTGAGGATGGCCCCCATGATCGAGCCCATGCCGCCGATCACCACCACCGCGAACACCACGATGATGAGGTTGGAGCCCATGGTGGGGCTCACCTGATAGGCGGGCGCGGCCAGCACGCCGGCGAGCGCGGCAAGGCCCACGCCGAAACCGTAGGTGAGGGTAATCATGCGCGGCACGTCGATGCCGAATGCCTGCACCAGGTCCGGCCGCTCGGTGGCGGCGCGCAGGTACGAGCCGAGCTTGGTGCGCTCGATGACGAACCAGGTGGCGAAGCACACCACCAGCGAGGCCACTACCACGAAGGCGCGGTAATTGGGCAGGAACATGAAACCGAGATTGGTGCCGCCCGGCAGCGGATTGTTGTAGGGCAGGCCCGAGGAACCGTATTGCCGCCGGAACAGCCCCTCGAAGATGAGCGCGAGGCCGAAGGTCAGCAGCAGGCCGTAGAGGTGATCGAGCTGGTACAATCGCCGCAGCAGCGTGCGCTCGATCACCATGCCGATGATGGCGACGATGATGGGCGACAGCACCAGCGCACCCCAGAACGGCACGCCCAGATAGTTGAGCAGCATCCACGCCCCGAACGCGCCCATCATGTATTGCGCGCCGTGGGTGAAGTTGATGACGTTCAACAGGCCGAAGATCACCGCGAGCCCGAGGCTCAGCATGGCGTAGAAGGCGCCGTTGATAAGGCCGAGCAGCAATTGCCCGAACAGGGCCTGGGGGGGAATGCCGAGAAGCTCGAACATGGAAGATCCGTCTCGTCAGGGGAAAGCGGGCCGGCTCGCGGGGGAAAGCCGGCCCGTCTTGAGTTGGGCTCAGCCCTTCTTCACCAGCGGGCAGTCGCTCTCGCTCAGGGGGCGGAACGCTTCATTGGCGGGAATGGTCGCCTTCAGGGTATAATAATCCCACGGTCCCTTCGACTCGGAAGGCTTTTTCACCTCGTAGAGATACATGGGGTGGATGTGGCGCCCGTCGATACGCACCTCGCCCTTGCCGAACAGCGGGTCGTCGGTGGGGATCTTCTTCATCTCGGCCACCACGGCCGCGCCATCCTTGGCGGACTTCAGCGCCTCCACGGCCTTCAGATAGTGCAGCACGCCGGAATAGACGCCCGCCTGCACCATGGTCGGCCGCTTGCCGCCATTGGCCTTGGCGAATGCGTCGGCGAAGGTGCGGTTGGCGTCGGTCTGGTCCCAGTACCAGGCCGCGGTGAGGTTCAGCCCCTGGGCGGTCTTGAGCCCCAGCGAGTGCACGTCGGTCAGGAAGATGAGCAGGCCGGCGAGCTTCTGCCCCCCGTCCACGATGCCGTATTCAGACGCCTGCTTGATGGAATTGATGGTGTCGCCCCCGGCATTGGCGAGGCCGACGATCTTGGCCTTGGAGCTTTGCGCCTGGAGCAGGAAAGAGGAGAAGTCGGCATTGTTGAGGGGCACCTTCACCGAGCCCAGCACCTTGCCGCCGTTGTCGGTGACCACCTTGGAGGTGTCGCGCTCCAATGCGTGGCCGAAGGCATAATCGGCGGTGAGGAAGAACCAGGTGTCGCCGCCGGTCTTCACGATCGCCTTGCCGGTGCCGTTGGCGAGCGCCCAGGTGTCATAGGTCCAGTGCACGGTGTTGGGTGTGCAGGCCTTTCCGGTGAGGTCCGAGGTGGCGGCGCCGGAATTGATGAAGACCTTGTTCTTCTCCTTGGTCACCCCGGAAACGGCGAGCGCTATACCGGAATTGGGCGTGTCGACGATCACGTCCACGCCGTCCACGTCGTACCACTGGCGGGCAATGGAGGTGCCCACATCCGCCTTGTTCTGGTGATCGGCGGCGAGCACCTCCACCTTGAGGCCCTTGGCGGCGGCGCCGAAGTCTTCCACCGCCTTCTTGGCGGCCCACACCGAGCCCGGCCCGCCGAGATCGGCATAAAGGCCGGACTGGTCGTTGAGCACGCCGATCTTGACCGGAACGGGGTCGGCCGCCTGTGCCACGCCGATGCCGACGAGGCTCGAGGCCGCCAGGAAAATGGCAGCAAGACGCATGGTATTTCCTCCCAACCGGACTTTTTCGCCGGCATTTTTCTCTGTCAGGGGCATTGAGGGCTTCAGACGCCCAGAAACGCTTCGAGACGCGCCGCGTTTTCCGCGATCTTGTCGTTTTCCACCATGTCCACCACCCGGCCATGCTCGACCACATAATGACGGTCGGCGATGGTGGAGGCGAAGTGGAAGTTCTGTTCCACGAGCAGCACGGTGAAGCCGCGCGCCTTCAGGGTGCGGATGATCTCGCCGATATGCTGCACGATCACCGGGGCAAGCCCCTCGCTCGGTTCGTCAAGCAGCAGCAGCTTCGCCCCGGTGCGCAGGATGCGGGCGATGGCCAGCATCTGCTGCTCGCCGCCGGATAGCTTGGTGCCCTGGCTGTTGCGCCGCTCTTCGAGCCGCGGGAACAAGACGTGGACCTCGTCCACCGAAAGCCCGCCCGGCAACACCACCGGCGGCAGCAGCAGATTCTCGCGCACCGAAAGCGAGGCGAAGATGCCCCGCTCCTCCGGGCAGATGGCGATGCCGAGGCGCGCGATCTTGTTGGGCTGGAGGCCGATGGTCTCGGTGCCCTCGTAGCGGATCGAGCCGGCGCGCTTGCGTAAAAGGCCCATGATGGCGCGCATGGTGGTGGTCTTGCCGGCGCCATTGCGGCCGAGCAGGGTCACCACCTCGCCGGGATGGACGTCGAAGGTCATGCCGTGCAGCACATGGCTTTCGCCATAATGGCCCTGCAGGTCCTTCACCTGGAGCAGGGGCGTTGAGTTCGCGTCGACCATGTCAGTGCGCTCCGTGCCCGGTGCCCATGTAGGCCTCGACGACCTGCGGGTTCTTGGAAACGTCCGAATACGGTCCTTCAGTGAGGATCTCGCCCCGCGCCAGCACGGTAATCATGTCGGACAGGTCCGCCACCACGGACAGGTTGTGCTCCACCATGAGGATGGTGCGGTTCTGCGCCACGCGCTTGATGAGGTCCGCGGTGCGGGCGATGTCCTCGCGGCCCATGCCGGAGGTGGGCTCGTCCAGCAGCAGCATTTCCGGGTCGAGCGCCAGGGTGGTGGCGATCTCCAGCGCGCGCTTGCGGCCATAGGGCAATTCCACCGCCAGATGATCCTGATAGGCGGTGAGGTCCACGTCGGCGATCAGTTCCATGGCGCGGTCATTGAGCGCGTCGAGCGAGGTCTCGGACTGCCAGAAGCGGAAGGAGTTGCCGAGCGGCCGCTGCAGCGCGATCCGCACATTCTCCAGCACGCTCAGATGCGGAAAGGTGGCGGAGATCTGGAACGAGCGCACCATGCCCAACCGTGCGACATCCGCCGGCAGCGTGCGGGTGATGTCGCGCCCGTTCAACCGGATGGTGCCGCGCGTCGGCTCCAGAAACTTGGTGATGAGATTGAAGCAGGTGGTCTTGCCCGCGCCATTGGGCCCGATGAGGGCGTGGATGGTGTGGCGACGGATCTTGAGATTCACGTTCTTGACAGCCGCGAACCCCTTGAATTCCTTCGTAAGACCCGATGCTTCGACGATGTAGGGCACGTCTGAGACGGTGTCCATGATCGGTGGGCGCCCTTGTGTTGAGGCCAAGGGGACACTCAGCGCTCGCGCGCGGCGCTCCCTTTGGCGATGTCCTCCGGATCGGCACCTTGAGCGGTGCGCTTTATCGTGCGACGCACCCTAGCACGCACGGGCGCGGATGCGTCAACTGGCGCTCCGGACCGGCAGCGGCTGGACAGGAGCACCTGAGGTTTCATACCACACTGCGGAATAAAACGAGCGTACGCTCGAAAAAATTTTTGTGATGTCCGAGGCCGCATGCCCCTGGCCGGCGGCACCCGCGCCGCCGGCCGTATGGGGTCGATCACAGCGGAAGGGTACGCGCCTGCTCGTGATAGGCCGCGTTGGGCCGCATGTCGGTGGCGGAGGCAATGCGGTTCGTCATGTTGAAAAACGCCGTCACGGCGCCAATGTCCCAGAGGTCGCGTTCGGTGAAGCCCACGGCGCGCAGGGCCGCCCGGTCGGCCTCCTCCACCTCGAACGGACGCTCTGTCAGCTTCACCGCGAAGTCGAGCATGGCGCGCTGGCGGGCATCGAGCCGCGCGGCGCGATAATTCATCACCATCTGCTCGCCGAGCACGGGGTCGCCCGAAAGCTGGCGCACCGCCGCGCCATGGGCCGTCAGGCAGTAATAGCAGCGATTGACGCTCGAGACCGCCACCGCGATCATCTCGCGCTCCAATTTCGAGAGGCCGGAGGGCGCCAGCATCAAATCGTTGTACATGGCGGAGAAGGCGGACAACTTGGACAGGTCGAAGGCGTAGGCCTGAAGAACATTCGGCACGAAGCCGATCTTGGTGCGGCACTTGTCGAAATAGGCTTCGGTCGCCGGGTCGAGTTCCGCCATGGGCAGGTCGAGGACGATCGCGGGTGTATCGTCGGGGCCTCGCGTCGCCACCGGGGCCGTCACCGGCGCCTTCTTTGCGGGCGTGCCGGTTTTTTTCGCGGGGGCACTTTTGGTCTTTGCGGGCGCGGCGGGGGGCTTCACTGTGGGGGCCATTGGCGTTTCCTCGTCATCTTTGCGTCGTGGCTCTTGGCCGAACTTCACCCGCCGAGAACCAGCCGCTCCCGCGGGAGCCGGCGCCGGCGCGACATGAGGGCGTCCATTCGGGGGAGTGGCCATGACTGTGCAAGGCGTTCAGACTGCCGAAACCGACCACGACCTGCAAGGACGCCTGGCGGCCATCCGCACCGCCCTTTCCGCCACCGGCCCCGAGGTGCCCGATCTGTTCGCCCGGACCTTCCTCGCCGCCATCGCCCCGGAAGACCTCGCACCGCTCGATCCCGCCCTTGCCGCCGGCCTGATCCGCGATGCCTGGGCCCATCTGCTCAGCCGCCCGCGCGGGGTCGGCGACGTGCGCGTCTTCGATGCCGGCGCCGGAGCCATCACCGTGATCGAGGCCATCAACGACGACATGGCCTTCCTGTTCGATTCGGTCGTGGGCGAAGCCGCCGACCGCAAGCTGGAACTGAAGCTCGCGGCCCACCCCATCTTCCATGTGCTGCGCGATCGCGACGGGCGGGCGTCCGGCCTCGCGGAACCCTCCCGCAAGGAGGAGGAGGACAATCGCGAAAGCCTCATCCACCTGCACGTGACCGCCATCGACGCGGCCGAGCAAGCGCAGCTTCGCACAGGGATCGCGGACACCCTGGCCGACGTGCATGCCATCAACGCGGACTTCCAGGCCATGCGCCGACAGGTGAAGGGCCTCGCGAAAAGCCTGCGCAAGGACAAGGCCCCCTATGCGGACAAGGATCGGCTGGAATCGGCCGACCTCATTTCCTGGCTCACGGAGGATAATTTCATCTTCCTGGGCCTGCGCGCCTACACCCTCGACGATGCCGGCACCCTGAGCATGGAACCCGGCTCCGGCCTCGGCGTACTGCGCGATCCGCAGGTGCGCGAGCTTCGCCTCGGCGACGCGCCGGTGGCGACCTCACCCGAGATCCGCGCCTTTCTCGATGGCCCCCTGCCGCTGATCTTCTCCAAGGCCAGTCTGCGCGCGCGGGTGCACCGGCGCAATATCATGGATTATGTGGGCATCAAGACCCATGACGAGAAGGGGCGCCTGTCCGGCGAGGTCCATGTGGTGGGCCTTCTGACCTCCACCGCCTACACCCATTCGGTGCAGGAGATCCCCTATCTGCGCCTCAAGGCTGAAGCCGTGGTGCGCGCCGCCGGCCTCGAGCCCGAAAGCCATTCCGCCCGCGCCTTGGAAACCGTGCTCGAAACCTATCCGCGCGACGACTTTTTTCAGATCGACGTGGACACCCTGGCCGTCCACGCCCGCGCCATCCTCTCGCTCTATGATCGGCCGCGGGTCAGGGTGCTGCCGCGCCTCGACCGATTCGGCCGGTTCGCCTCGGTGCTGGTCTATGTGCCGCGCGAACGCTTCGACACCGCGGTGCGCGGGCGCATCGGCGTGCTCCTGGAGACGGCTTTCGGCGGCACCATCTCGGCCTTCAACGAAAGCTTCCTCACCGGCGTGCCCCTCACCCGCGTACACTACACGGTGGACCGTCGCGGCACGGCCCTGCCCCCGCCCACGGAGGATCTTCCCGCCCTCGAACGGGCCGTCGCCGCCGCTACCCAGTCCTGGAGCGACCGCCTGTGCGGCGCCATCGCCGCCGCGCCCGGCCTTGCGGGCACCGATGCCAGCGTGCTGCGCCACCGCTACGCGAACGCCTTCGGCGTCGGCTACCAGGACGCCTTCAACGTGGACGCGGCCCTCACCGACATCGAACGCATCGAACGCCTGTCGCCCGAGCGGCCCATCGCCATCGATTTCGATCGCCGGGTCGAGGATCCCGACACCCGCATCTCCCTGCGCCTGCTGTCCTACGGAGCACCGCTGCCGCTCTCCATCCGCGTGCCCATGCTGGAGAACATGGGGCTCAAGGCCATCAACGAGCGCACCTACCGCATCGAGCCTCAGGACGGGGACGGCATCGGCGACGACTTGGAGGACGCGCCGAGCGTGGAGCGCTGCTGGCTCCACGACATGACGCTGGAGCGGGCCGACGGCGGCACCATCGCCATCTCCGGCTCCGCCGAGCGGCTGGAGGACTGCCTCAACGCGGTGCTGCGCGGCGCCGCCGAGAACGACGGCTTCAACGCCCTGGTGCTGGATGCCGGCCTTTCCTGGCGGGAAGCGGCGCTGGTGCGCACCCTCGGGCGCTATCTGCGCCAGGCGGGGATTGCCTACAGCCCCGATTATCTCTGGCGCACCCTCGCCCGGCACGAGGCCATCGCGCGCGACATCGTGGCCCTGTTCCACGCGCGCTTCGACCCCGCGCACGCCGCGACGCCGGAGGCCCGTCTTGCCCGCGAGACGCCGCTGCGCGAGGCGCTTTCCGGTGCCCTCACCCAGGTGTCGAGCCTGGACGAAGACCGCATCCTGCGGCGCTTCATCAACCTCGTGGATGCAGCCCTGCGCACCACGTTCTACCAGAGCGACGAGGAGGGCCGTCCGCGCGAGGCCATCGCCGTCAAGTTCGAGAGCGCCAAGGTGGAAGGCCTGCCCCTGCCCCGCCCGCTCTACGAGGTATTCGTCTATGCGCCGCGCGTGGAGGGCGTGCACCTGCGCTTCGGCAAGGTGGCGCGCGGCGGTCTGCGGTGGTCCGACCGGCCGCAGGACTTCCGCACCGAGATCCTCGGCCTGGTGAAAGCCCAGCAGGTGAAGAACGCCGTGATCGTGCCGGTGGGCGCCAAGGGCGGCTTCGTGCCCAAGAGGCTGCCCGCCGGCGGCACGCGCGAAGCCATCTTCGCCGCGGGCACGGCGGCCTACGAGGTCTTTGTCTCCAGCCTGCTCGACCTCACCGACAATCTCAAGGGCGGCGCGGTGGTGCACCCGGCCGACACCGTCCGCCTCGACGGCGACGACCCCTATCTGGTGGTGGCCGCCGACAAGGGCACCGCCACCTTCTCCGATACCGCCAACGCCATTTCCGCGCGGCACGGCTTCTGGCTGGACGACGCCTTCGCCTCCGGTGGCTCGGTTGGCTACGACCACAAGGCCATGGGCATCACCGCCCGCGGCGCCTGGGAGGCGGTGAAGCGCCACTTCCGCGAGATGGACATCGACATCCAGACCACGCCGGTCACGGTGGCCGGGGTGGGTGACATGTCGGGCGACGTGTTCGGCAACGGCATGCTGCTGTCACCCGCCATCAAGCTGGTGGCGGCCTTCGACCACCGCCACATTTTCCTCGATCCGGACCCCGATCCGGCGCGTACCCATGCCGAGCGCCGGCGCCTGTTCGACCTGCCCCGCTCGTCCTGGGCGGACTATGACGCGCGCCTGATCTCGGCCGGCGGCGGGGTGTTCGCCCGCTCCGCCAAGAGCATCGCCTTGTCGGACCAGATCCAGGCGCTGCTGCGGTTCCCCAAGGCCCAGGCCACCCCGGCGGAGCTCATCAACGCCATCCTGAAGGCGTCGGTGGACCTCCTGTTCTTCGGCGGCATCGGCACCTATGTCCGCGCCTCCACCGAAACCGACGCGCAGGCCGGCGACCGCGCCAACGACGCGGTGCGCGTCGCCGGCGCCGAGCTCAACGCCAAGGTGATCGGCGAAGGCGCGAACCTCGGCATGACCCAGCGCGCGCGCATCGAGGCGGCGCGCCGGGGCATCCGCCTCAACACCGACGCCATCGACAATTCGGCCGGCGTGAACACCTCCGACGTGGAGGTGAACATCAAGATCGCCCTCGCCCACCCGCTGGAGAGCGGCGCCCTGCCCCCCGACGCCCGCGCGGACCTCTTGAAGGAGATGACCGGCGAGGTGGCGGAGCTGGTGCTGCGCAACAATTATGCGCAGACCCTGGCGCTCTCGCTGGCGCGACGTTCGGGCGGGCGCGACCTCGCCTTCCAGCAGCGGCTGATGCAGATGCTGGAGGCGCGCGGCGAGCTGGATCGGGCGGTGGAGTTCCTGCCTTCCGACGCGGAAATCGCCGACCGCCGCGCGCGGGGGGACGATCTCACCCGGCCCGAGCTGGCGGTGCTGCTCGCCTATGCCAAGCTCGCTTTCGATGCAGACCTCGTCGCCTCCGGCGTGCCCGACGATCCCTATCTGGCGCGGGAGCTGGTGTCCTATTTCCCGACCCAGATCGAGGCCCGCTTCCCCGAAGCCATCGCCCATCACCGTCTGCGGCGCGAGATCATCGCCACCGGGCTTGCCAATGCCATCGTCAACCAGTGTGGCCCGTCCGCGCTCGCCCGCATCACCGACCAGACCGGCGCGGACGCCGCCGCCATCGCCCGCGCCTTCGCGGTGGTGCGCGACAGCTACGGCCTGCCGGAGCTCATGGCCGGGATCGACGCCCTCGACACCAAGGTAAAGGGCGCCACCCAGCTCGCCCTTTACGCGGGGGTGGAGGAGCTGACCTTGAGCCGCATCGTCTGGTTCCTGGGCAATGTGTCTTTCGCGGAGGGGATCGCGACCGTGGTCGAGCGCTATCGCCCCGGCATCGCCGCGGTGGCCGCCGCCCTCGACGAAAGCCTGCCCGAGGCCTGGCGCCTGGCCCGGCAGGCGCGCATCGCCGAACTGACCGCCCAGGAGGTGCCCGAGGCGCTGGCGCGGCGCATCGCCTCCACCCAGGCCCTGGCCGCCGCGTCCGACATCGCCCTGCTCGCCCACACCACCGGCCGCCCCATCCCGGACGTGGCCAGCACCTTCTTCGCCGCCGGGCGCTATTTCGACGTCGACGATCTGGTGATCCAGGCGCGTGGCATCGTCGCGCCCGATTATTACGACCGGCTGGCCCTCGACCGCGCCCTGTCACAGCTCGAGAGCTTCCTGCGGCGCATCAGCGGCCGGATCCTGGCCGAGGGCGGGGCCGGCGCGGGGGGGCTTGATGCCTATGTCGCCGCCCACCGCGATGCGGTGGAGCGCATGCGCGCCACCGTGCGCGACATCGCGGCCTCCGGCCTCAGCCTCTCCAAGCTCACCCTCGCGGCGAGCCTTTTGGGCGACCTCGTCCACAGCTGAGCGGGCGACAGCTTCCCATCCAGCCGGCGCGGTATCGCGCCGGCTGACCCAAGGCCCATGAGTAACGCTCACGGGCCTTGGGCATCAGTAGCCCACGGTCATGCGCGCCCGCACATGGGCCGGCTTCTCAATCTCATCGAGGAGAGCAACCGCATAATCCTCCGCCGAAATGGCGCTGCGCCCGTCCGCGCCCACCAAGAGCTGATCGCCGCCGACGCGGAAGACGCCGGTGCGCGAGCCCGGCTCGAAAAAGGCGGAGGGCGAGATGAAGGTCCACTCCAACCCGTTTTCGCCGTGCAGCGCCGCCAGGAACTCCACGCCGGGGCGGGCGAACGGCTTCCAGGCCTCCGGAAATTCCGGCGTGTCGATGAGCATCACGCCCGGCGCCACCTCCAGGCTCCCCGCACCGCCCACGATCAACACCCGCTTCACCCCCGCCGCGTTCAGGATCGCCGCCAGCGCGGGTTCGGACAGGGTCTGGAAGTGAAGGGCGCTCACGACCGCGTCGTGGCCGCGCAGATGTTGGGCGAAACCGGGGTCGGTGACATCCGCCGCCACCTTGGCGAGGCCGGGATGATCCTTCAGGCCCTCGGCCTTGCGGGCAATGCCGGTGACCTGATGGCCACGGGCGAGAGCCTCGGCCACGATGCGCGAGCCGGCCATGCCGGTGGCCCCGAGAACGGCGATTTTCATACTGTGCTCCCTGCTGCGGAAACCGCTCTCCACCCGCCGCGGGCCTGAAGCCCTTGACCGAAGCGTTCGTTGGCGGTTCCGATCAGGAACCATATGCGCAATCGGAACCTGGTTTGAAGAAGGCACCTCACGCGCACCAGGTCACACCGGAGGAACCCATGGCCCTTCACAAAGCCGCGCCCTTGACGCCGGCCCCCCCTGCGTTTGCCGTATTGGAGCCGCTGGAAACCGCGACCCTGGCGGCGGTGGCCGGCGTGGGGCGCTGCCCCACCCGCGACGTGCTCGACCGCATCGGCGATGCCTGGAGCGTGCTGGTGGTGGTGAAGCTCATGGCCGGTCCCTGCCGCTTCAACGCCCTGCGCCGGCAGATCGGCCCCATCTCGCAGCGGATGCTGACGGTCACCCTGCGCGCCCTGGAGCGGGACGGGCTGGTGGCGCGCACCGTATTCCCCACCACGCCGCCCCAGGTCCAATACGCGTTGACTCCCCTCGGTGGGTCCCTGGCCCAGGTGCTGGAAACGCTGAACCGCTGGGCCCTTGCCCATGCGGACGAAGTCGCGGACGCCCGCCGCCGCTTCGACGCCGGAGCGGCGCCGGACGCGCCCTGACCGGGCAGCCCCAGGCCGAAGCCGGCCAGCCCGAAGGGATCAGGTGCGAAGGATCACGCGTGGGCGGGCAGGTCGCGCCAGCGCTCCACCTCCCGCAGTTCGGTCTCCAGCCGGTCCACCGCGATGCGTCCGCGCTCCCGATAGACGGCGCCCGCGCCCCCATCCACGGAGAGCCAGTCGCCTTCCACGATCCGTGTTTCACCCACCCACGCCACGCCGGCCTGAGGGTCCACCGCCAGTTCCGAGCAGCCGGCCACGCAGGGCTTGCCCATCTGCCGCGCCACCAGCGCCGCATGGGCGGTGCGTCCGCCCACCGCCGTCACGATGCCGGCCGAAACCGAGAAGCCCGCCACGTCCGAAGTGGAGGTGTCGGGACGCACCAAGATCACCGGTTCGCCGCCATCGGCGAGACGCTGGGCGCTCTGGGAGGAGAAGGCCACGCGCCCCACCGCCACCCCGGCGGAAGCGCCGGTGCCGTGCAGGAAAGGCGCGCCCACATCGATCAGGCGCGCCTCGACCAGGGCTTCGGGATCAAGCGCGCCAACCCGCGCCAAACCCTCCTCCGGCGAGATGATGCCCTCGTGCACGAGATCGATGGCGATGCGCAGCGCGGCCCGCGGCGTGCGCTTGGCGGAGCGGGTCTGGAGCATCCACAAATTCCCGTCCTCGATGGTGAATTCCACGTCCTGTACATCCCGGAACGCCTGTTCCAGGGTGACCAGGATCCGGCGCAGCGCCTGGGCCGCCTTCGGCACCGTGCGCGCCAGCGCCGTTTCGGTCTGGGGCGAGCGGCTGCCCGACACCACGTCCTCCCCCTGGGCCTCGAACAGCACGTCGATGACCGGCTCGGGCGCGCCGCTCGACGGATCGCGGGAAAAGGCGACGCCCGAGCCGGAAGTGAGGCTCCGATTGCCGAACACCATGGCCTGCACCGTCACCGCAGTGCCTTCCAGATATTCGAGGTGCTCCAACGCCCGATAGGTCCGCGCCCGTTCCCCCATCCAGGAGCGATAAACGGCCTGGGCGGCCGCTTCGAGTTGCGCCATCGGGTCCGCGGGGGCGGCATCGCCATCGTCGTCCAGCGCCTCCGCATAGGCGCGGGTCAGGCGCTCCAGGGCCTCGCCATCCAGGTCCTCGACCCGTGTCGCGCCCTCGGCCGCCACCAGCGCGGCGCGCGGCGCCGTCAGCATCGCCGGATCGACGCCGAGCACGACGCTGCCGAAGCTTTCCAGGAAGCGGCGTCGGCAATCCCAGGCAAAACGCGGATTTCCGGTGCGGCGGATCAGCCCGTGCACCGCCTCGGGCGTCGCGCCCACGTCGAGCACGGTGTCGAGCATGCCGGGCATGGAGCGCGCCGCCCCCGAGCGCACCGACACCAGCAGCGGCCGCCGACGATCCCCCAGCACGCGGCCGGTGGTTTCCTCCAGGAAGCGCACGCCCTCTGCGAGGCCCTCACGCAGCTTGGCGCGGGCATCGCCATCACCGCGCACGATAGCGGCACACAAGCGCACCGGCAGCACGAAGGCCGGCGGCACCGGCAGCCCCAGGGCCGCCATCTGCGCCAGATTGGCCGCCTTGGCGCCAATGGTGTCGGCGGAAGGAAGGGAAGCGGGCTCGGCCGGCCTGCTCGTCGCACCAATGCGCACGATCGTCATGGGGGAGCCCTTCTATTTGGTGAGATCGGCGAGGACGTGGGCATGGAGCAGGTGACCGAACCCGGCCAATTGATCGGTGGAGCGCTCCAGCGCGCGCGCCAGCTCCAGCGCGGACAAGGCCACCTTCAGCTCGTAATCGCCCCGCAGCACATGGGTGGTAACGGCCCGCTCCATGGCATCGCCGTCGTGCTCGATCTCCACCAGGCGGCCGAACGCGGCGAGGGCGTCCTCGCTGTCCACGCGATTGCCGTCGGGGATCTCGGCCGCGGCGGCGACGCCCATGGCGGCCGCCTCGCTGCCCGCCACCGCGAGCCGCGCCAGCCGCAGCAACAGCTCGGCGAGATCGGCATCGAACGCCGACGGCAGCAGCGAGGCGATGAAGGCCGCCTGCTCCAGCTCGTCGATGGCCTCCTCGATGCGGTTGACGAGCCGCTCCACCGCGCGGTCGGCATCGAGCCGCGCGATCTCGCCGCGCACGTCCAGGGCGATCCGGTCGGCCTTCTGCTCGATGCGGCGCGCGGTCGCGGCAAGCGCCTCGCCATCGGTCTCCCGGCCGTTGGCGAGGGCATCCACATGCTGGGCAATGGCCACCGCCACCTCCCGCGCAAGGCCCGCTTGGCGGATCACCACGGCCAGCAGCGCCGTGTCCACCCGCTCCAGGCGCCAAACGAGATCCGCCTCGATCCGGTCGCGGGCGAGGCGCAGCGAACTGCCCTCCAGCAGCGCCTCCGCCGATATGCGCAGCACCGCCTGAAGGAAACCGACCGCCGCCTCGCGCCCGAGCACGGCATCGAGCCGCTCGCCGAAGCCGATGCGGGTGGGGGCCGCATGGTGCACCGCCGCCGCCACCAGTTCGCTGCCGCCAAGCTCCAGGAAACCGCGATGGCCCACCCGGTTGCGCGCCGCCCATTGCAGGATGCGCACCGCGTCCGCCTTCGGCACCCAGGCCCTGAGCACCTTGCGCGCCTTGTTCCAGTCGATGAGGAACACCAGCGCCGCGCCGAGCGCCTCCAGGAAGGCGAAGCGCTGGGCCTCGTCGGCATCGGTCAGCCGGCCGGACACGAGATAGAACACGCCGCCCTCGGCGAGACCTTCCGCGTGGCGGGCGTCGAAATCGCTCCATTTGGCGCCCAGGCCATCGAAGCAGGCGACGAAAAACTTGGCGCGCGGCCGGTGCACGTCGGAATAAGTGACGCTCACCGTGTCCTTTTCCACCACGATCACCACCACATGGGCATCGGTCTCCCCGATGTCGTTCTGGATGGTGAGGCGGGAGCCGGCGCGGGTGGCCACCGTGGCAAGGCCCGGATGGTCGAACTTCAGCTTCCGGGTGGCCTCGACCCCGCGCATGAAGGCTTCCACCGCCGGCTTGTCCTGCGGCAACAGGCCATAGGCGTGGGCGCCGGCCACCACCTCCTCCGCGTGCGCGGCCGCCAGGCGGTTGAGGTCCTTGTGCAGATCCATGATGAGACGATGCAGGCTGTCACCGCCATTGGCGGACAGGCTGGACAGGGCCAGAATCTCGGCCTCGGACAGGGTGTCGCTCTGGCCGAGGGCCGTATGCCCGCGCAGCGCCGACAGACGGCGCCCCGCGACCTCCCCGGCCGCCGCGTCGCCGGCCGCCACCGCCCGCGCCATGGTCGCGACATCGTCCCACACGCCCACCCCAAGCGCGCCGATGCCCGGTGCGCTCACCTCATCCCCGGACGCCCGTCCCGCCCGCGTGACCAAGGCATCCATCGCCACCGGGTCGAGCCCCACTTCACGACATTCCTCGGTGAGCGCGAAACGCGGCGCGGCCGGCGCGCGGGCGTGGCGACCGGCATCCTGCAGCACGCTCAGGCGCACCTTCACCCGGTCATTCGCCCGAAGGCCATCGGCAATGAGGGATGGCAGGAGAATCTCGCCCTGGCCAAGTTCCTCGACAATTTGGGACTTCATGCACGTCTCCCGCCCTTGCCGCCAACGCACCCCGGTCGGCACCCATCGGCAATTGAGGGGCCAGGACCGATCAAAGCTCGCAGAGACATAGCCACGGGAACAACAACATCCAATTACATCATGGTCGATGTCAAAAAAAAACAGAGGTAACTGATTGTTGCGCGTCATGAATCTGTCATGACTTGAACGTGGGGGCCAATTGCTCCGCAACAACGGACCAACATCAGTGATCGCGGCGCCAAACCTGGACATCCCAGCACTTCCAGGCGGACTCGCAAGGAACTGCGCGGGTTTCCAGTTCACGAAACGCCGGCAAACGGGGCTATTCGGCCGCTCCCGAAGCTAGACAACCCACGCCACGACAAGACGCAATACACGCTAACATTGCATAAATGCCGCAGACCTCGCGAAAAGCGCGACACCCGGATCGCGCGCAGGGCAACACACATGGGGCCGCCCGCTGCGATCGAACCGCTCCCAAGGAACGACGAAAAAAGCGTAGAAAGGGGACGAGCCAGCGCGGGCGCCGCGCTCTCGGCCCCGTGCCGGTCTCAGGCGCGCCGGATCTCGCGTTCGGCCGATGCTTCGCCATCACCGCACGGGCGTTTCCGGCCTCGGTTCCGGGCCGCGCGCAGGTCGGCATCCGCCTGGGCGAACAGATCGTCGGCAGCCCCGTGCCCCTCGGTCCGGCCGATGCCGATCGCGGCGGCGACGCTGAAGACATGCCCGTCCGCGGCAATGGGCGCGCTGATGGCTTCAGCCGCCGCATGGACCCGCCCTTCCAGCTCAGCGACCGCCTGCGGGCCCTGAGCCAGAACCGCGAATGCGTCGCTGCCGATCCTGGCGATCAGGTCCATGCCCCGGAACACCCGCCGCAGCCGCGTGGCCACTTCCAGCAGACAGGCATCGCCCACCTTGCGCCCGAAGCTGTCGTTCACCCCCTTGAAGCCGTCGAGGTCAACGAGCAACAACGCGCGCGGGCACCCTTCCCGCACCTCGGCAAGGACCTGTTCGAGCATGACCCGGCTGGACAGGCCGGTGAAGGCATCGCACTCCGTGTGGCGGCGCAGCTGGTCGCGCAGGCTCCGTTCGGCGGTGATATCCTGCTTGAGGCCGAAGATGCGCACGGGTTGCCCGTCGTCCGCCTCCACCTCGCCACTCACGCGCACCCATTTGAGGACGCCCCGCAGGTCGCGGATGCGCGCATCGAGGGTGAAGCCCCCGCAGGTTGCTATGGCCTGCTCGCGCAGGCGCTCCAGATCCCGGCGGGAGGCGTGGTCATACAGCGTCCAAGCGATCTCGCCCGTGATCCGGGTGCCACGGGGCACGCCGAAAATGTCGTAGACCCCATCGGTCCAGGTCAGTTGGCGGGTCCGAAAGTCGAACTCCCACACACCGATCTTGCCGCACGCCGAGGCCCGTTCGTACATCTTCTTATAGCGTCGCGCGGCCGCCGCATGCTGGCGTGCGGCCCCTTCGGCCTGGGCGAGATCGAAACGAAGCGCCGCCACCGACGCGCTTTCGGCTTCGGCCGTCAGCAGCGGCACCAGCAGCCGCGCGGCCTCCTCCATCTGCCGGGTCAATCCGGCATCGCCGGCGCGCGGCTGCGGATCAACCACGCACAGGGCGCCAAGACCGGCTCCCGCCGACGAAACCAGAGGCGCGCTCGCGAAGAAGCGCAGCGGCTGCGCCGCGCCGTCGATCCGCGTGGCGTGATAGGCGGGACTGTCGAGCAGGTCGTCGATGGTCAGGCGCTGCCGCAAGGCGGCCGCCACCTGGAACAACGGCGGCGCATCGACCATCCCATCCATCCGCGCGTCGGCGTGCGCCACCTGCAGCCGCCGGCCGGGGCGGGCGAGGACCACGGCCCCCATGCCGAGGGCGCGGCGGACAAACCTCAACAGTGGCCACGTCTCTTCACCCGCAAGGGAACTGTCATGCTCAGGAACAATCAGCCCCATGGCCTTAAGACCTTCGCTTGGCGCCGACACAACAGCGCCTGGACTTCCTGGATGCCGCCCACCGTTCGACTTGGCGTTCCCCCGACCGCAGCACCGGTGCGGCCTTCAGGCATTCGTGCACCGTGAGACGTTGCCCATGGCGGGTCAGTGGTGAAAATGTACGCAATCCCCCTGCGCGTTCAAGGCGGAGCACGCTTTATAATGAACAAACCCCTTGCGATGTCTCGCGGCCGACAATCCTTTCGTATAAGGTCAAAAAATCACACTGGTGTGTCAGCCCCTCCCCTCTAGAATTTTATTTTCATGCTCCCGATCTTTACTGATTCCGAAAGACGACGGGCGACGCTTGGCTGGATCCTGTTCGACCCGGCGTGCCAGCCTTATTTCACGCTCATCACCACCTTCATCTTCGCCCCCTATTTCGCCTCCGCGGTGGCGCCGACCCCGGCGGAAGGGCAGGCGCTGTGGGGCTTTGCCACCGGCGCGGCGGGACTTTTCATCGCCTTCTGCTCGCCGGTGCTGGGCGCCGTCGCCGATGCTTCGGGCCGACGCAAGCCGTGGATCGCCCTGTTCGGCGCCATGCTGATGATCGGCTCCGGCCTGCTGTGGTTCGCCACGCCCGGTGACGAAAGCCGCATCCCGCTGATCCTCGTCGCGTTCGCGGTGGGCACCATCGGGGTCGAGTTCGCCACGGTGTTCAACAATGCGATGATGCCAAACCTCGCGCCGCCCGAGCGGCTCGGACGGCTGTCCGGCATCGGCTGGGCGGCGGGCTATTTCGGCGGGCTGGTGTCGCTGGCGGTGATGCTCGCCTTCTTCTCCACCCGGCCCGACACCGGGCTGACCCTGCTCGGGGCGCCGCCGGCCTTTGGGCTCGATGCCGCCACGCGGCAGGGCGACCGCCTGTCCGGTCCGTTCACCGCCGTGTGGTTCGCGGTGCTGGTGCTGCCCCTGTTCCTGCTGGTGCCCGACCCGCCCGCGGCCATGCCCATGACAGTCGCCGCCAAGACCGGCCTTTCCCGAATCCGCGCCCTGCTGCCGCGCCTGCGGACCCGGCCGATGCTGGCGCGCTTCCTGATCGGCAACATGATCTATGCCGACGGGCTGGTGGCCCTGTTCGCCTTCGGCGGCATCTATGCCGCGGGCGTGTTCGGCTGGGGCTCCGTGGAGATCGGCATCTTCGGCATCCTGCTCACCATCACCGGCACCCTGGGGGCCCTGGCCGGCGGCTGGCTGGACGACAGGTTCGGCTCCCGCATCGTCATCCTGGTGGCGCTCGGGTGCCTGATCGTCGCCTGCGTCGGCCTCCTGTCGCTGGCCCGCGACTCGCTATTGTTCGGCCTCGTGCCCACGGCGCCGGGCACCGGCCTGTTCGCCACCGTTCCGGAGCGCGCCTATCTCGGCCTCGGCCTGCTCATCGGTGCGGTGGCGGGGCCGCTTCAGGCCGCATCCCGCACCCTGCTGGTGAGGCTCGCGCCGCCGGAGCATCTGGCCGAATGCTTCGGCCTGTTCGCCCTATCGGGCCGCATCACCTCCTTCGCCGCACCCACCACGGTCGCGGTGGTGACGGCAATCACCGCCAGCCAGCGGGCAGGCGTGGGGGTGCTGCTGGTGTTCTTCGGGCTCGGCGCATGGCTCATTGCCGGCCTGCGCGGCGTGCCCCGGCCCGGCCGCGCCTGAGCCCGGCCATGGCTTGTCCTTGCCCGCGCCGGAATCCTCGGCCAAGGATTAGGCTGGAACATCGCACCCACTGCGCCGAGATCGCCATGACGCTCCGCTCGATCCGCTTCAACCCCGCGCCCCATGTGGACCCGGCCTCGGCCACCACGGTCCACGAGTGGTATCAAGACACAACCGGCGCCTTCTCCGCCGGCTTCTGGGGCTCGGAAAGCTCGACCCTTTCCGTCCATTACGAAGAGGACGAATTCTGCGTGCTCCTGGAAGGCACGGTGGAGCTCACCGACGCCTCCGGGCACATGGAGGTGTATCAGGCGGGAGAGTCCTTCCTCATCCCCTCCGGCTTCAGCGGCACCTGGCGCAACGTGACGCCGGTGCGCAAATTCTATGTGGTGCACCTGCCGAAGCCGACGGCCGGGGGCGTGCCCGGAGACATCGACGGCGGCATCCTCTGAGCCGCCCCTGCCGGCGGGAACCTATGGGACGCCCGGCTTGTTTCCTTCCGAGACCTGATTTTCGGATAAGGAAAAACGTCATGTCCGTGCGACTTCAGATTTCGGCCATGCTCTTCCTGATGATCCAGGCGCTGGCATTCTTCGCCGCCACCTTGGTGCTGCTGCTCTCCCCCTTCTCGCGCGAGGCCATGAGCCTGATGCCGTGGGTGGTCGCGGGCACCGCGCTGGTGTCGATGCCGCTGTCGTGGTGGCTCGCGCCGCGGCTGCGCGCCCGCACCTGGCGCAGGGACGGCGCCATGGACCTGCTGAAATAACGAGCGGCCCCTGTGGCCTCATGTCGGGCGCCCTCGCAATCGCCGTGATTGAGTGCCATTTTGTTCTCGACAGAGAATCACGCTCCCGCGAGACAGTGCCCTTGACCCAGTTGCCCCTATCGCGCCGGCATCCGGCCGAACCGGCGCCCGACAGTCCCTCCCCGCGGCCCGGTGGCATCGCCGCGCGGGCGCTGGCGGGGGCGGCTCCGGCCGCGCCGGAGACCCCCTATCTTTCCGGCCTCAATCCCGAGCAGCGCGCGGCGGTGGAGACCCTGGAAGGCCCGCTGCTGGTGCTGGCCGGCGCCGGCACCGGCAAGACCCGCGTGCTCACCACCCGCATCGCCCACATCCTCGCCACCGGGCGCGCCTATCCGTCCCAGATCCTGGCCGTCACCTTCACCAACAAGGCGGCGCGGGAGATGAAGGACCGAATCGGCACCATGGTCGGCGATCTGGTGGAGGGCATGCCCTGGCTCGGCACCTTCCACGCCATCGGCGTGCGCATCCTGCGGCGTCACCACGAATTGGTGGGGCTGAAAAGCGGCTTCACCATCCTCGACACCGACGACCAGATCCGCCTGTTGAAGCAGTTGCTGACCGCCGAGAACATCGATGACAAGCGCTGGCCGGCGCGCCTGCTCGCCGCCACCATCGACGGTTGGAAAAACCGCGGCCTGTCGCCGAAGGACGTGCCGGCCGGCGAGGGGGCCGTGTTCGCCAACGGCAAGGGCGGAACCCTCTATGCCGCCTATCAGGCGCGGTTGAAGGCGCTCAACGCCGTGGACTTCGGCGACCTGCTGCTGGAAGGCATCCGCCTGTTCCGCGAAAATCCCGACGTGCTCGCCGAATACCACCGCAAGTTCAAATATCTGCTGGTGGACGAGTATCAAGACACCAACGTCGCCCAATATCTGTGGCTGCGACTTCTCGCCCAGGGCTCGAAAAACGTGTGCTGCGTGGGCGACGACGACCAGTCGATCTATGGCTGGCGCGGCGCCGAGGTGGACAACATCCTGCGCTTCGAGAGCGATTTCCCCGGCGCCGCCGTGATCCGGCTGGAACGCAACTACCGCTCCACCGGCCATATCCTGGCCGCCGCGTCCCACCTCATCGCCCATAACGAGGGGCGGCTCGGCAAGACCCTGTTCTCGGAAGGAGACGATGGCGAGCGCGTCACCGTCACCGGCGCCTGGGATTCAGGCGAGGAAGCGCGCGCCATCGGCGACGAGATCGAGGCCCTCCAGCGCGCCGGCCACCCGCTCTCGCAGATCGCCATTCTGGTGCGCGCCTCGTTCCAGATGCGCGAGTTCGAAGACCGCTTCGTCACCCTCGGCCTGCCCTATCGGGTCATCGGCGGCCCGCGCTTCTACGAGCGGGCCGAGATCCGCGATGCGCTGGCCTATCTGCGCTGCGTCAATTCCGGTTCCGACGATCTCGCGTTCGAGCGCATCGTGAACGTGCCCAAGCGCGGCATCGGCGATGCCACCTTGAAGCAGATTCACGATGTCGCCCGCGCCGCCCGCGTGCCGCTCCAGGATGCGGTGCGCGTACTTACCGAGAGCGAGGAGCTGAAGCCCAAGGTGCGTTCCACCTTGCGCGGCCTCCTGGACATGTTCGCACGCTGGCGCGAGCAGTCCCGCGTGCTCTCGCACACCGAATTGGCCGAGATCGTGCTCGACGAGAGCGGCTATACGGAGATGTGGCAGAAAGACCGCTCGGCGGAAGCGGCCGGACGGCTCGAGAACCTGAAGGAGCTGGTGCGCTCCATGGAGCCGTTCGAGAATCTCGGCGGCTTCCTGGAGCACATTTCCCTGGTGATGGATGTCGACAACGGCGCCGGCGAAGACGCGGTGCAGGTGATGACGCTGCACTCCGCCAAGGGCCTGGAGTTCGATACCGTCTTCCTCCCCGGCTGGGAGGAGGGCCTGTTCCCCCACCAGCGGGCGCTGGACGACCAGGGCAAGGCCGGGCTCGAGGAAGAACGCCGCCTCGCCTATGTGGGCATCACGCGGGCGCGCGCCTCGGCGCGCATCTATTTCGCCTCCAACCGGCGCATCCACGGCCTGTGGAACTCGACCCTGCCGAGCCGCTTCCTCGACGAGCTGCCGGACTCCCATGTCAAGGTGGAAGAGAGCCGTGGCGGCATGGGCTGGGGCGGCTCCGGCTATGGCGGATCAAGCTATGGCGAGAGCCGGTTCGACCGCGCGGGCGGCTCCTTCGGAAGTTCGTCCTACTCGACCCCCGGCTGGCAGCGGGCGCAAAGCCAGCGCGAGGGCGGCTTCAATGCTGGCGCCGGCAATGTTGGCGCCGGGCGTGGCGGAGCCCGCGGCGCCCATGGAAGCACTCATGGGAGCACTCACGGGAGCCCGCCGCTGATCGAAGGCACACTGGTGGCCTCGTCCACCGGCGCGCCCTCCACCTTCAGCCGGGGCGAGCGGGTGTTCCACGTCAAGTTCGGCTATGGCGAGATCACAGGCATCGACGGCAACAAGCTCACGGTCCAATTCGACAAGGCCGGTGAGAAGCGGGTTCTGGAAACCTTCATCGAAAAAGCCTGAGCGCGGGTCCCGCCGGGCTGGGCCTGCTTGTCTTTTGCAGCGTCATGGTGGCTTAGTTCGCAGGTTGCCCGGCATGACGGCGCCCGCCAACCGGGGGAACGGCGGACGGTGTACCCCTTTTTTCTCTCCTGCGAGCGGCGATGGCGCCGGGTCGCACGGTGATGCGCGCAACCCCATGGCCCTGTTCACCATCCCCCTGCTGGTCATCGCGCTCCTCGTCTATTTCGGGGCGATGCTGGCGCTATTCCGCCTGCGCGCGACACTCGGCATCGGCACGTTCTTTTGCGCCCTGGGCAGTCTCCATTTCATGGAGACCTACCTTGCCGCATCTTTATACCTCTCTCTACCGTTCGGAATATCCTTGTCGCCCGGCTCGGTGGTGATGTTTTCGGGTAAGCTTGCACTGCTGCTTCTGGTATACATCCGCGAAGACGCGGAAGTCGCGCGCCAGCCCATCTATGGCCTGCTTCTGGGCAACGCGATCCTCGTCGCTTTGGTGTCAATCCTCAGGCTGGAGCTTCCCGGCAGTCCCCAGCCGGCGACGAGCGACCTTGCCTTCATGGACCAGATCGGCGGGCTGATGCTGTGGGGCACGGCGCTGCTGTTCGCGGATTGCATCGCCATGATCCTCATCTACGAACGGCTGTCGCGACAGCTCAACAAATGGCCGGTCCTGGTGATCTGGCTGACCCTGGCGGTGGTCCTCACCTTCGATCAGGCGGGCTTCTTCGCGGTGCTGCACCTCAGCGTTGGCGTGCCGTTTTCGGCGGGGCTCGGGGGCTGGATCGGCAAGCTGGTGGCGGCGGCGCTCTATGCGTTTCTCCTGGCTGTTTACCTCAAGCGTTTCGAGATGATCGCGCAGGTCGCGCCGCGCCGGCTCCGCGATGTGTTCGGCATCCTCACTTACCGCCAGCGTTATGAGGACTTGAGCCGCGCCGCGCGCCGCGATCCGCTCACCCAGGTGCTGCATCGCGGTCAGTTCGAGCCGGTGGGGCGGGACCTCATCACCCTGGCGCGGACCGCCCACCGGCCCATGAGCCTGCTGCTGGTCGACATCGACAATTTCAAAGAGGTGAACGACCGCTTCGGGCACCCGGTGGGCGACCAGGTGCTGCGGCGGGTGGCCGAGACCCTCAACGATGGCCTGCGGCAGTCGGACTATGTGGTGCGCTACGGCGGCGACGAGTTCGCCGCCTTCGCGCCCGGCGTCGACCACGCGGGCGCCATGGCGCTTGCCGCCATGCTGCGCGATCGCATCGCCGCCCTCGAACTGCCCGAGGGGGTGCCCGCGCTTACCCTCTCCATCGGCGTCGCCACCGCGCCGGAAGACGGCGAGACCTTGACGGATCTGCTCGGCATGGCCGACAAGCGCCTCTATGCGGCCAAGGCCGGAGGGCGCGACACCTTCGTCGGCGCCTTCACGCCCTGAGCCGTCCCTGAAGCGCGGATACAGCCCCTGATGCTCGAAGGTCTCCCCCCGAACGACGCCACCCATGTCATGCGTGTCGCCGCGCCGCGCACCACGGCGATGCGGATCTCCGATCTCATCTCGGAGAGCTTCGATCCGGCCGACGTGACAGTCGCGATTTTCGAGCAGGCGGAGGACGACTGGCTGGTGGAGGTCTTCGCCGGAGACGCCTTCGACGCTGAGCGCCTGCGCGAACTGGTGGGCTTCGCCGCCGGCGAGGAGCTGGCAGCCGCGGTCACCTTCTCGGCGGTGGAGGAAAAGGACTGGGTGGCCGCCAGCCTGGAGGGCCTCGCGCCGGTGAAAGTCGGCCCTTTCATGGTGCACGGCGCCCACGACCGCTGCCGGGTGCCGGCCAGCGCCATCGGCATCGAAATCGAGGCGGCCCTTGCCTTCGGTACCGGTCACCACGGCACTACCCAGGGCTGCCTTGCCGCCATCGCGGACATTGCCCGCATCGGCCGACCGCAACGGGTGCTGGATGTGGGCACCGGCACCGGCGTGCTCGCAATCGCCGCCACCCGGCGGTTCCACACCCAGGTCGTGGCGAGCGACATCGACATCGTCGCCGTGCGCACCGCCAAGGTGAACGCCCGCGCCAACAAGGCGGGCGCCGGCATGACCCTGCTGCACGCGGCGGGCGCCGATGCCCGCAACATCACGGCAGGGGGCCCCTACGATCTGATTCTGGCCAACATCCTGCTGCCCCCGCTGAAGCGCCTCGCGCGGCCGCTGCGCGCGCTGCTGGCGCCGGGGGGGCGCATCGTCCTGTCGGGCCTCCTCGTGTCGCATGTGCCCGCGGCGCTGGCGGCCTATCGCAGCCAGGGCCTGCATCTGGTGTCGCGCCGGCACATCGAGGGTTGGGCAACCCTCGTTCTCGCCGCCGATCGCTGAGCGTGCCGCGCGCCTGCGACGGCGCGCGCCCAACCACAGGCCGCGACAGCGGCTCCAGACGGCAAGCGGAACACTCAATGATGGAGGTCGGGATGATCCTCGACCCGACGGGCAAGGTACCGCGACACCTCGCGCTCGGCCTGGGCGGCGCGGGCGGCGATGAGGGCGTCGAACAGGCGCCGAAAAAGACCCTTCGCGGGCATTTCGGCGGCGCTCGCGTCGCGGGAGAGAGAGAACGACTTCGCGGGATAGGTCACGGCACTCATGGAGGCCTCCTGTTCCGGGTCATGTCATCCGGGCAAGATCGCCCTTGATGCCGGTCAGGATATGTTGCGTCGCACCAAAGGCGGAAGAGATAGGTCAGCATAGCTGCCCTGCATTGCACGCAATGACGGCGCGCCTGTTCCGGCCCGCTCCTTGCAGGTGCAAAACGGCATGATTTTCAAAGGGATTTCGGCACCGCCGCAAAACTAGGCAGATGTAGCGGAAGGGGAGATACCCACCGCGCAGCCCCCTGTCAACCGTCGATCGGGATCGCCTCCGGCGGGTCCCCGACCGGAGAGAGCGGCATCAGGCGCCATGGCGGGAACCCGGCGGGCGCCCGGAAACCCGCCACGGCGGCGGGGCCGCCCGCTCAGCAGCGGGCGCCCATGCAGACCTTCCGCCCCAACCCGTCCGGTGCCGGCAACGCCGCATGGGTGGCGCGCATCAGCGCGATACGCTCCAGAACGTCGTCGGGAAACGGCGTCACATGGCGCGTCTTCAGGTTGACATGCAGCGCCACCTGCTCGCAGGTGGCGGAAACCCACCCCTCGGCAGCATGATGCAGCATCTGGTAGAGATGGATACGCTTGTCGTCGTAATCCATGAGGCGCAGGGTGACCCGCACCGGACATTCCGGCGTGATCTCCCGGAGATAGCGAATGTGCGCTTCCGCGGTGAAGAAGGATGATCCGCGCTCATGCGCATATTGCGCACCCAAGCCAAGAAGAGTTAGCGCCTCTTCCACGGCCTGATCAAAGACCAGATTGTAATAAGCCATCTTCAAATGGCCGTTATAATCCATCCACGCCCGTTCCACCTTCCTGCCGGAGGAGACAAACGGGGCGAAGAATACAGGCTCGAAATCCATCCGATCCAGCATGGCCGTCGCTCCCTGTCTTGAAGTTTGCTTGAGCGGTAGTCACTGTGCCGTGAGACGCGCCCATCGTCACGCCGGAAATGGATCAAAATCTGGCGGACCGAGCGAATCAGAAATATCACTGTCAAATTGAAAACATCGACGCACGGCTATCTCCTACCATTCCCCGTCTTTTTCGATTCGCCGGCCCAACCTGAGCGTCGCAGCCAAAGTTAAGGAAAAGTAAATGCTTGCCGCAGATGCACACTCGAGCCCCCCAATCGGCGACCGTGTCGTTTCCGCCACAGCAGAACTCAAATCCGCGCTTGATCACAAGGTCGTGACGACAACGGCGGTCCGCGAGCAGCATGCCAATGTGACCACCTACCTACCCAACGAACCGGCGGATGCGGTGGTGTTCGCCGCATGCACAGAAGACGTGCAGACCACCGTTCGCATCTGTGCGGCCCATGGGGTTCCCGTCATCGCCTGGGGGGCGGGCACCTCCTTGGAGGGGCAGGTGAACGCGCCAAGGGGCGGGGTCTGCATCGACCTCTCGCGCATGAACCGCATCCTCGCCGTAAACAGCGCCGACCTCGACTGCGTCCTTGAGCCGGGCGTCACCCGCAAGCGCCTGAACGAGGACCTGCGCGACCAGGGCCTGTTCTTCCCCATCGACCCGGGTGCCGATGCCACCCTGGGCGGCATGGTCTCCACCCGCGCCTCGGGCACCAACGCGGTGCGCTACGGCACCATGAAGGACAATGTGCTGTCGCTGAAGGTGGTAACCGCCGACGGGCGCCTCATCACCACCGGCACGCGCGCCCGCAAATCTGCCGCCGGCTACGATCTCACCCGCCTGTTCGTGGGCGCCGAAGGCACGCTCGGCATCGTCACCGAGATCACGCTGAAGCTCTACGGCATTCCTGAGGCCATTTCGTCCGCCGTGTGCCCCTTCCCCAGCATCACGACGGCTTGCGACGCGGTCATCGCCACCATCCAGAGCGGCATTCCGGTAGCGCGCATCGAATTGCTGGACGAGGTGCAGGTGAAGGCGTGCAACGCTTACGCCCGGCTGAGCCTGGCCGAGACCCCCACCCTGTTCATGGAGTTCCACGGCACCACGGCCGGCGTGCACGAGCAGGCCGAGCTCTTCGGCGCCATTGCCGCCGAGTTTGGCGGCGGCCCCTCGGAGTTTTCGGTGAAGCCCGAGGAGCGCTCCCGGCTCTGGCAGGCCCGCCACGACGCCTATTGGGCGGCACTGCTGCTGCGCCCCGGCGCCAAGGCGGTCGCCACCGACGTGTGCGTGCCCATCTCGCGCCTCGCCGATTGCGTGGAGGCGACCAAGGCGGACATCGTGGCGATGGGCCTGGTCGCGCCCATCGTGGGTCATGTGGGCGACGGCAATTTCCACACCGTCCTGATGGTGGACATGGACGATGCCGCCGACCTCGCCAAGGCAAAGCAGTTCATGGCAAGGCTTGTGGAACGCGCCCTTGCCATGGGCGGAACCGCCACCGGCGAGCACGGCATCGGCCAGGGCAAGATGAAATACATGGCGGCCGAACACGGCGAAGGCGCGCTCGACGCCATGCGCGCCATCAAGCGCGCCCTCGACCCCCACAACATCATGAATCCAGACAAGATCTTCACCCTCTGATCGCGATCGGAAGGCACCCCCGGAACAAGATCCGGATGCCGCCGCCGACATCGTCCGATCATGCGAAAAGACAGGCCGAGCGGCTTTCGCGCTGCACCATTGACGCGAAGATGCGCCACAATGGAGTCATCACTGCCCGCGGTTCATCCGGCGGGCGATCGAGGAGACGGGCGTGCAAGGGATCCTCATCAGCCTCGCGACAGCGGTGACGCTCGCCATCCTCGGCGCCTTTGCGGCACCGCTGGTGGTGGACTGGAACGCCTGGCGCGGCACCTTCGAGCGCGAGATCGGCCGGACCCTGGGCATTCCGGTGGTCATCCGCGGCGCCATCGAAGCGGAGATCCTGCCCGCCCCGCGCCTCACGCTCAAGGATGTGACCCTGGGCGATGTGGTTTCCACCGGAGGCACCGTCCGCGAGTTCCAGGCGGAACTGTCCCTCGGCGCCCTCATGCGTGGCGAGGTGCAGGCCACGGGTGTCACCCTGGTGAAGCCGCAGATGCGGCTCGTCATCGACAGCAGCGGCCGCGTCGCCCTGCCCACCGGCGCCAGCCGCGCCGCGGAGATCGGGATCGCCCGCCTGGAGGTGCGCGACGGAACCCTCGACGTGCTCGACCGCGCCTCCGACCATACCGTCACCCTGGACGATCTGGACCTGCGTGGCGAAGCCCGTTCCCTGTCCGGTCCGTTCAAGCTCGACGGGGAGGTGGAAGCCTCCGGCGCCCGCTTCGGCCTGCGCTCCACCCTTGGCAAACTGGACGCCACCGGCAGCGGCAAGCTGCGCCTGACGCTCGACGGCCGCAGCCGGCCCTATAGCGTGGATCTCGACGGCACCTTTTCCGCCGCCAATGGCATGCCCGGCTTCGACGGACGCGCCAGCGTCACCCGCAAGGGCGCGGCCAGCCTCGATTCCTGGCAGCTCGCGGGGCACTTGAAGGCGTCCCCCGCCCAGATCCTGGCCGACAGCCTGGAACTCGCCCTCGGCGGTGCGGCGACGCCGGCCCAGCTTTCAGGCGCGGCGCGGCTCACCCTCGGCCGCGCCATCGGCCTCGACGTGGTGCTGAACGCCCGCAGCCTCGACCTCGACGCGCTCGGCGCCGGCGGCACCGCCACGCCGGGGACGAGCCCGGCCATCCGCCCGGCGGAAGCGCTGGCGCGCGGCCTGTGGATGCTGGCGGACCTGCCCGCCCCCGACATCGCCTCCAAGATCGGCGTATCCGCCGAACAGCTGGCGCTGGGCGGCACGGTGGTGCGCGATGTGCGGCTCGACCTCACCGGCAGCTCGTCCGGCTGGCGCATCGACACCGCCGAGGCCCTGTTGCCCGGCAAGGCCGCGCTGAAGGCGTCCGGCGCGCCCGATGGCGGAAGCTTCGCCGGCGCCCTCTCCTTCAGCGCCGAGGACCCGGCCGCCTTCGTGCGCTGGGCCGTGCCCGAGGCCGCCCGCGACATCAGCGCCGCCCTCAAGGCGCCCGTGCGCATTGCCAGCAAGGTGCGGCTGTCGCCGGGCGGCATCGCCCTCGACGGTCTCAACGCGGTCATCGGCCCCGGACGGCTCACCGGCACCCTGGCCGCCGCCCTGCCGGCCACTGGCGGGCCGAAGCTGGACATGACCCTCACCCTCGACAGCTTCGACCTCGATCCCCTGATCGCGGCCTTGCAGCGGGCGGCCACCACCGTGGGCGGCGGCGCCGATGCCAACCTGAAGCTCGACGGGCGGAACCTCACCATCGCGGAACAGCCCCTGGGCCGTCTCGTCCTCGACGCCTCCGCCACCGGCGGGAGCTGGCGGGTGAAGCGGATGGTCATGGACGACCTGGGCGGGCTCCATCTCGAAGGCGCGGGCTGGATGGAAAACTTCTCCACCACGCCGCGCGGCGAGTTCAACCTCACCATGAGCGGCGCCAAGGCCGATGGCCTCGTCCCCGTGGCCCGCCTGATGGCCGGACCGGAGATCGCCGACGTGCTCGCCCGCCTTGTGCCGGTGGCGGCCCCGGTGAAGCTGACGAGCGCCGTGGAGTGGCGCGAGGCCGGTGGACGCCGCGTCTCCAGCGCCGGCAGCCTCGGGCGCATCACGGGCCAGGTGGCGTTTACCCGCAGCACCGCGGGCGTGCCGCTCGCCATCGACCTCACCGCAGATGCGGAGGATGGCGCCCAGCTGCTCGGCGCGCTCGGCATCGAGGGGCTCAACCCGCGCCTCGGCGCAGTGCAGGGCGCGTTCAGCCTCGCGCCGCTGACCCCGGGCGAGGGCGATGTGAAGGCGCGGCTCTCCACCCCCACGCTCTCCCTGACCGCCGAGGGCAAGGCGCGGCTCGTGAATGGCACCCTCGAGCCCGCGCTCTCGGTGCGCGCCGATGGGGCCGATCTGGGACGGCTGCTGCCCCAATTGGCCGCGGCGGCCGACAATGCACCGGTGCCCGCCGCCCTCGCCTTCAACCTGTCGCGGCGCGATGGGGTATGGCGCGCCGCGAACGTGGAAGGCTCCCTCGGCGGCGCGCCGGTGACCGGCGCCGTGGACCTCGAGCCCGGTGCCGTCCCCCGCCTGACCGGGCGCCTGGCCTTCGACAGCTTGTCGGTGCCGGCGGTGGTCGGCCTGTTCGGTGCCCGCGCGGCCGCGCCCGAGCAAAGCGGCGCGTTCTGGAGCAACGCCCGGTTCCTCCCCAATCCCGTGAGCGGGGTCGCCTTCGGCCTCGATCTCGTGGCCGGACGCCTCAACCTGATCGGCCCCTACACCCTCACCACCGCGAAGATGCGGCTCGTCAGCGACGGCGTGGACCTCGACCTGCGGGACATTTCCGGCAGCTTCGGCGGCGGGACGGCCGGCGCCCACCTGGAGGTACGTCGGCGCGGCGAGGGCGTGGAAGCCGATGGCCGCGTGCTGCTCGACAAGGTCGAAATCCCCGCCCTCATCGCGCCCACCGCGGCCAGCGCCCCGCCCCGGGGCCGCCTCAGCCTCTCCCTCGACCTGGGCGGCAGCGGCCGGACCCCGCTGCAACTGGTGCAGAGCCTGTCCGGCCAGGGCACCATCGTGGTGCAGAACCTCGAGGTGGGCGAGGCCGATCCCTCGGCCGTCTCGGTGGTGCTGGCGGATACGGCGGGCCTTGCCACCCCGCCCGACGAGCGGCACACCGCCTTGTTGTTCGACCGCGCCCTGATGCGCGGACCGCTGCGCATCCCGGCCGCGGAATCCACCCTCAGCACAGTCGGCGGGGTCGTGCGCCTCTCGCCGGCGCGGGCCCAGGCGGGCGACACCCGCCTCGCCTTCAGCGGCAGCCTTGACCTTTCCCGCCTGCTGATGGACAGCGCCATCGAATACGAGGGTCCACCCCAATCGGGCACCAGCCCGACCGGAACGCTTTCCTGGCGCGGGACCGTCATGGCACCGGACCGGCGCGTCGGCGCCACCGGCCTCACCAGCGTCATCGCCCTGCGCGCCATCGAGCGCGAGACCCGGCGGCTGGAGGACCAGCGCGGAGGCGTCACCACTCCAGCGGCGCCAACAGCGGCAAGCTCGTCCACTCCAAGCTCGTCCACTCCAAGCGCCATCCTACCAAGCCCGCTCGTGCCGGCCCCGGCGGCGCCCGCCGCAACCACGCCGGCACCGCGCCCGGCCGCCCCCGCGCCACGGCCCGCGGCGGCGCCAGCGCCACAGCCGGCACGGCCCGCGCGCGCCAGTGACGCCATTGAACGGCGCGACCTGCCCGCCCCCACGGCAACGCCCCGGCCCACACCGTTCGGAACCGGCACCAGCACGCCGGCCGCCGGTGCCGGCACCGCGCCGGCGACCGCGTCACCGGCCCAAGCGTCACCTGCACCGTCGTCGCCCACACAGGCATCCCCGGCTCAAACGTCACCTGCGCCGGGGGCCGCTTCGCCCCCATCGCCGGGCCACACACCGACGGTCCGCCGGCCGCTACCGGCGGCCCCGCCCCCGGCGACCGCGGCCCAGCAAACGCCGGCACGGACCAGCGAACGCCCGCCGGCATCGGTTGTGCGCCCCCCGCTGCCCCTGGAGCCGACACTGCCGCCCACCCGTGGCTTCGGCGATCTGCCGAGGCCTCCGGGCCTCGTGGGCGAATGATCTGAGGCGCCCCGCACAGCGGAATCCGAAGGCCGCCATGGACGATCCGGGCAGCCGATTCGGGTAGCGGTTGTTCAAAGTGCCTTCTGCGGCCAGGCCCCCGTTCCGGCCATGGCGACGCAACGGGAGCAAGGTCCAAGGACAGGTCGCACCGGCGGGCTTCATGCCAAAGGCCCATGAGCCCGACGCGTCAGCCTTCGGCAATGCCTTCGTGGCGCTTGAGCCGACCCACTTGGCCGACCCACTTGGCCGACCCACTTGGCCGACCCACTTGGCAGCAGTCAAAGACCGGCGCAAATGGTATAAAAGTAGAGACGAACGGGACGCCCCGCCATCGGACGCAGCACGCGCGCACAAAAGGCCGCCGCCGCCCGCGACCATGGCG
>NZ_JABWGX010000058.1 GCF_021730435.1 Xanthobacter agilis | reverse complement strand
GCCATCCGCCAGCGGTTGCGCAGGCGGATGGCGGCGCGCAGCAGGCGGCGATGGCGCCCGGTCCATTCGGGCACGCCGCCGAACAGACGGGTGCGGGTGGGCACGCCTTTGATCTCGTGGCGCTGGGCGAGGTATTCGGTCTTGATGAGCGTCATGTCGACCGCGCTCGGGCATTCCTTCTTGCAGGCCTTGCACGACACGCACAGGTCCATGGCCGCGTCCAGCCGCGGATCGGCGAAGGCGGCGGCATCGGAGCCGTCGTTGAGCGCGGCCTTGAAGGCGGCCACCCGCGCTTCGGTGGAATGGGCGGTGTCGCCGGTGATGCGGTAGGACGGGCACATCACCCCTTTGCCGAGATTGCGACAATCGCGGCTGTGCATGCACACCGCCACCGCTTTCGCATCATTTCCGCCGGTTGCAGGGATTCCAGAGTGGGCGTCGCCGATGCCGTAGATGTCGTATGCCGACCAGTCGAGGAAGGTCTTCATGCCGCAAGCTCCCGCCGCCGCCCTTACACCATCGGCCCCGGTCTTTGACCGGTGCCAAGTGGATTCGCTCAGGCGCCGCGCGGCCTTGACCAAAGGCCCGTGAGCTAGGCTCACAGGCCCAACGGCGGGTGGCGGGGGTCAGACCGCCGGCGCGGCGCCCCCGTCGAGGCCGAGCCCCGCGATGAGCTCGAAGGAGCGCAGGCGCAGGATGGGGTCGAAGATGTCGGACACCACCATCACCTCGTCCACGCCGGTCTCTTCAATGAACGCGGACAGGCCCGCCCGCACGGTGTCGGGGCCACCGACCACGGAGCGGGCGAGCATGCGCTGCGCCTGGGCCTTCTCCGCCGGGCTCCAATAGGTCTCGATGTCGTCGATGGGGGGCAGGCTCAGCCCGCGTGCGCCGCGGAAGATGTTGGTGAACGACATCTGCTGGGTGGTGGCGAGCCGCCGGGCGTCAGCGTCGCTGTCGGCGGCGATCACATTGATGCCGGCCATGGCGTGGGGCCGTTGCAGCGCCGCCGAGGGCTTGAACCGGCCGCGGTAGACGTGCAGCGCCTCCATGAGCTGGTCGGGCGCGAAATGGGAGGCGAAGGCGTAGGGAAGGCCCAGCTCAGCGGCAAGGTGCGCGCCGAAGGTGGAGGAGCCGAGGATCCACAACGGCACCTCGACCCCCGCCGCCGGCACCGCCTGGAGCGTCTGGCCGGGTTGGACGGGCTGGAAATAGGCTTGCAGCTCGAGGACATCCTGCGGAAAGCGCTCGGCATCGGCATAGGTGCGGCGCAGGGCGCGGAAGGTGGCCTGGTCGGTCCCCGGCGCCCGCCCGAGCCCAAGGTCGATGCGGCCGGGAAACAGGCGGGCGAGGGTGCCGAACTGCTCGGCCACCACCATGGGGGAATGATTCGGCAGCATGATGCCGCCAGCCCCCACCCGCAGGGTGGAGGTGCCGGCCGCGATATGGCCGATTACCACCGCGGTGGCGGCGGAGGCGATGCCCGG
Organism: Xanthobacter agilis; assembly: GCF_021730435.1. Classification (GTDB taxonomy): domain Bacteria; phylum Pseudomonadota; class Alphaproteobacteria; order Rhizobiales; family Xanthobacteraceae; genus Xanthobacter; species Xanthobacter agilis. The sequence continues at coordinate 4,749 of NZ_JABWGX010000058.1, read as the reverse complement.
CATGTTGTGATGCTCCGCCACCCAGAAGCGGCGATAGCCCCAGCGCTCCGCGTGGGTCGCGAGGTCGCGGGCATTGTCGAGCGCCGCGCGAGCGTCGCCATCCACGGTGACGCGGACGAGATCAAGGATCGAGAAAGCGGTCATGAAGGCCCCGAGATTGGCTGCACAGCCTGCGCCGCCCCCCGCGCATGAAACGCATGTAACACGAAACGCATGTAAGCCGTGTCGCCCGGCATTCAATCGTCTGGTGGGTCAAAAACAGGCCGCCTTAACACTGTCGCGCGCGCCCTAGCCGCGTGATCCTCGCGCCGCGATGGGCGGAACTGGTGCCGGCTGAGGGGATCGAACCCCCGACCTTCGGTTTACAAAACCGCTGCACTACCGCTGTGCTAAGCCGGCCCAACTCGATCTTGAAAAGCCCGTCGCGGTGGCGGCGCGGCGGGCCGGCCCGGGGGCATCTCGTCCCGCTGCCGACGCCGCCTTCTTCTCTCGCCCGGCCGTCGGCGTCAAGCGGGAGGCGCGTTGAGGCCGACGGCCGCGAGGCGGGGCAGAGCAGGCACCTGCAAAAAAAGCGGCCCCGCACCGTGCGGGGCCGTCCCGGGAGGGGCGCGGCGGCAGGCGCCGCGCCAGAGGTTTCTTTGAGGCACTCAGTGCCAGTGATCGATGTTGCGGTCCTTGGTCTCGGGCACGAACAGGAGACCGATGACGAAGGTCATCAACGCAATCACGATCGGATACCAGAGGCCAAAATAGATGTCTCCGGTGGCCGCCACCATGGCGAAAGACGTCGCAGGCAGAAGGCCGCCGAACCAGCCGTTACCGATGTGATAGGGCAGCGACATGGAGGTGTAGCGGATGCGCGCGGGGAACAGTTCCACCAGCGCCGCCGCGATGGGGCCGTACACCATGGTGACGAACAGCACCAGGATGAACAAAAGCCCGATCACTGCCGCCACCTGCGGGCGGAAGATGTCGAACGGGTGGGCCATCTTCACCACTTCACTGTTCGCGCCGGCCTTCGGATAGCCCGCATCCTGCAGAGCGGTGATGGCATTCTTCGAAAAATCCGGGCCGAACGGCACGGTCTGCTCGTTCACCTTCAATTCCACCGGGCTGTCGGGGGCGCCGGGCGCGGTGCCATACTTCACGCCGGTTTTGGCCAGGAAGTCACGGGCGACATCACACGGCTGGGTATAGACGCGGGTGCCGACGGGATTGAACAGGGAGCCGCAATTGCCGGGGTCGGCCACCACGGTTACCCGCACGTTCTGAACCGCCCGCTCCAGGGGCGGGTTGGCATAGGTGGTGATGAGGTTGAACAGGGGGAAGTAGCTCGCCGCCGCGATCAGGCAGCCGGCGAGGATGATGGGCTTTCTGCCGATCTTGTCCGACAGCCAGCCGAAGAACACGAAGAACAGGGTGCCGAACACCAGCGACCAGGCGATCAGCAGGTTGGAGGTGTAGCCATCCACCTTGAGGATCGATTGCAGAAAGAACAGGGCATAGAACTGGCCCGTGTACCAGACCACGCCCTGGCCCGCGACCAAGCCGAACAGGGCGATCAGAACCACTTTCATGTTGCCCCAGTGGCCGAAGGCTTCCGACAGCGGCGCCTTGGAGGTGGTTCCCTCCTCCTTCATCCGCTTGAAGGTGGGCGATTCGGACAGTTGCAGGCGAATCCACACCGAAATGCCGAGCAGCAGCACCGAGACCAGGAACGGCACGCGCCAGCCCCAGTCGCGGAATGCCTCTTCGCCCGTCAGGGTGCGGGTGACGAGGATGACGATGAGCGACAGGAACAGGCCGAGCGTCGCGGTGGTCTGGATCCAGGAGGTATAGAAGCCGCGCCGGCCGTGGGGCGCGTGCTCGGCCACATAGGTGGCGGCGCCGCCGTATTCACCGCCGAGCGCAAGGCCTTGCAAGAGACGCAGCGCGATCAGAATCACCGGCGCGAGGATGCCGATGGCGGCGGCACTGGGCAGGATGCCCACCAGGAAGGTGGACAGGCCCATGATGAGAATGGTGATGAGGAAGGTGTATTTGCGCCCGACCATGTCGCCGAGCCGGCCGAACACCAGGGCGCCGAAGGGGCGCACCAGAAAGCCCGCCGCGAAGGCCAGCAATGCGAAGATGTCGCGCGTCGCCGGCGGGTAGGCGGAGAAGAACTGGGCGCCGATGATCGCCGCCAGTGAGCCGTAAAGATAGAAATCATACCATTCGAAGACGGTGCCGAGGGACGAAGCGAAGATCACCCGCTTCTCTTCTCGGGTCATGGGGCGAGGGGCTGCCGCCGCCCGCGCGGTCGTTACGCTCATGGACATGTCCTCCCACGTGGACGCCCCGGCCGTGTTCCCCCGGCGGGGCTGAGCTCAGGCTTTCGCGCTGCCGGGGCGCGTGCCGGATGGAGAGGCCACATCAAAAACGCTGCGCGCAGGGCGGGGTCGGCCGGCCTGCGGCAATGACGGGGCGTTCCTCCTTCGGCCCGACCGTCCGCCTCTTGGTTTGGGCGGTGCGGCAAAGCTGGGCGCGCATGCGCCTGCCGTCATTGTGGCGGGGATGAGGCGTTTCGACGATAGTCTATTAGTCTTAGGTGCAATGCCGCAACGGGATGTCGAGCGGTACCGTCATGGCGCTTAACGCTGAAACGCTGGCTCAGCCCCGCTTCAGGGCATGACGGGCCATGCCCAGGGACAGGGCGGCGGCATTGGAGACGTTCAGGCTCTTGATGGCGCCGGGCAGGTCGATTCGCGCCAGGACGTGGCAGGTCTCGCGGGTGAGCTGGCGCAGGCCCTTGCCCTCCGCCCCGAGCACCAGGGCAAGCGGCGCGTGGAGGGGGGTATCTTCCAGGTCGGCGGCGCCTTCGCTGTCGAGGCCCACCACCAGCATGCCGTTGTCCTTCAGTTCGTTGAGGGCGCGGGCGAGGTTCTGCACCAGGCAGATGGGCACATGTTCCAGGCCACCGGAGGCGCTCTTGGCGAGCACGCCGGTGGCCACCGGGCTGTGGCGCGCGGTGGTGACGATGGCGCTCACCGCGAATGCCGCGGCCGAGCGCACGATGGCGCCCACATTGTGCGGGTCGGTGATCTGGTCCAGCACCAGGACCAGATCGGTCTTGGCGATATCCTTCAGGCGCGGGGAGGGCAGGTGGTCCACCTCCGCCAGAAGTCCCTGGTGCACGGCATCGGCACCCACCAGCTTGTCGATCTCGGAGGGACGCACGATTTCGGGCTCCACCGGCAGGGTGAAGCCGGCCTCGACCAGCCGATGGGCCGCGTTTTCGGTGGCGAGGATCTTGCGGAAATGCCGGTTGGGATTGGCGAGCGCCTCGGCCACCGTGTGCCAGCCATACAGCAGGGCCACATCGTCCTCACCGGACCAGCCCGGAGCCCCGCCCTTGGCCGGGCGGCGCGGTCCGCCACGCGGTCCTTCTCCCTTGCCAGCGAAAGGCCGCCGGGGACCGGAAGGACGGAAGGGCTTATGGGGAGAGTCTGCCATGGGCGAGGCTTTGTCAGAGCCGGCGCCCGCGCGCAAGCCCTTCGCACGCGGGCCTGGACCCCAAATCCTGCGCAAGATCGGGCGCGGCCCGCGAAATAAGATCGGGCGCGGCGCGAAAGAGGGAGGCGGTGCCGGTTGCCGGGTCCGGAACCTGCCGGCCGCGGCGTCGTCCACAGGCCGGTGTCGACCACGCGCTTTTGCGGTTGACTTGAGCGAAGGCGGCTTACATAAACCCGGTCCTCAGCCGGTGGCCCGAGCGTCTCGCGTCGCCAACGGCCGCCAGACAACGGCGCGATTCGCATGCGGATCCGCCGATGTCGTGCCGGGCTGAGCCATCCCACGGGATGGACTCGACGACGGGCCGTCGTATGGAGGGGTGCCCGAGTGGTTAAAGGGGACGGACTGTAAATCCGTTGGCTCTGCCTACGTTGGTTCGAATCCAACCCCCTCCACCACCCGTCGTCGCGTGTGCCGGAGTGCGGCTGCCTTGGGAAGAAGGCGGCTGCGGTTCCCGGTGGCGTTGATCCGTTCGCCACGCCGCCTTGCCACGGCTTCAGCCGGGGCATTCGCCGGGTGGTGGCCAAAGGGACGCCGAGCGCCACCGGTGTGATGCGGAGCCGATCCGGCCGTGTTGCTCCAAGCGTGCGCGGGGCGTCTTCCGCAGGTGCGGCGAGCGTGTTATGGCTCACCGCGAGGCGGGTGTAGCTCAATGGTAGAGCAGCAGCCTTCCAAGCTGAATACGAGGGTTCGATTCCCTTCACCCGCTCCAATCCTCATGTGATTCGCCGGCAAGGCTTTCGCACCTCGCAGCGCGGGTCTTGCATCCCGGCGCGAAACCCCCTATCCCACGGCGGCTTTTTTTGCGGCCCGTGCGGGCGCCCGACCGACTGAGAGAGAACGATGGCCAAAGAGAAGTTCAACCGTTCGAAGCCGCACTGCAACATCGGCACCATTGGTCACGTCGACCATGGCAAGACCTCGCTGACCGCTGCGATCACCAAGGTTCTGGCCGAGACCGGCGGCGCCACCTTCACCGCCTACGACCAGATCGACAAGGCGCCGGAAGAGAAGGCGCGCGGCATCACGATCTCGACCGCGCACGTCGAGTATGAGACCGCGAACCGCCACTATGCGCACGTCGACTGCCCCGGGCATGCCGACTATGTGAAGAACATGATCACCGGCGCGGCGCAGATGGATGGCGCGATCCTGGTGGTGTCGGCCGCCGACGGCCCCATGCCGCAGACCCGCGAG
>NZ_JABWGX010000057.1 GCF_021730435.1 Xanthobacter agilis | reverse complement strand
GCGCTGGAGGGTGCCCGTGGGTTGGGGCAACAAAAAGGGCCGACCCTTCCGGGCCGGCCCTTTTTGACATGAGGCGTCTGACAAATGCGTGAGAGCCCAATCCCTTGCGGCATCCGCCGGCGGGTGTTCCGTGTTGGCGCCGGGGCCTCAAGCCACCTTGGTCATTTGTCCGAGGTCACCTGTCCAAAGTCACCTGTCCAAAGTCACCTGTCCAAATTCACTTGGCCGCCGCGGCGGTGGGCAGGGGCTGCGGATTGTGCGACAGCGAATTCAGGTAAGCGATGACGTTGGCGCGGTCCTCGGCCTTCGGCAGGCCGGCGAAGCCCATGGCGGTGCCCGGCACGGCCGACTTCGGATTGGTGACGAACGCGTTGATCGTCTCCGGCGTCCACTTGCCACCCTTGGCCTTCATGGCCGCGGAATAGGCGAAGCCCTCGACGCTGGCCACGTCGCGGCCGACGATGCCATACAGGTCCGGACCCACCTTGGCGCCGGCGCCTTCCGCGAAATTGTGGCAGGCGGCGCACTTCTTGGCGACGGTCGCGCCCTTTTCCACGGAAGCGGTGGCGAACAGCTCCTGGATGGTGGGCTCGGCCACCTTGGCGGCGGTGGTGGCGCCGGCTTCCTGCAGCGCGATTTCAAAGCCCGGCTTGGCCGGCGCTTCCGGCGTGAACAGGATCTGCGAAACGATGCCCAAGCCCACGATAAAGGCCAGGGTGGCCAGCACGGCACCTGCGATTTTGTTCAATTCAAAAAAGGTCATCGGCGCTATGCCCCTCGAAGCCCTTGATTTTGGAGCATCCCGACCCGCGAAATGGGCAGCGCGCGGTGGTGTGCGTCCTATCCCTGATCATGATAACGCGCGCGAACCCCTCCGCGCATTCGTGGCGACACTAAGCACTTTGATTGGAACGGCGCAACCCGTATTAAAACGCGCGCCGATGCCGTCACGGGTGCGTTGGCGACGGGGCTGGAACGCCCCCGCTTGGTGGGTTCGCGTCCCGGGGCGCAACGCTTTCGCGGCCGCCGCCCGGCGTCTCGCGTGGCGCGCCGGTGGCCGAACCGCGCGGGGGTGCGCGGCGCCCCGTCGCAGCGGACCTTGGGTGAGTGGCGGCGGATCGGATCCCGCTCGGGGTGGTCATCCCCGCGCATCCGGAGCGGGCAAGGCGGCTTCCGGCCTGGGAAGCGGCGTGGGGGGTGAGTGGTGAGGATGCGTCGCATCTCGTTCCAGGGTGAGCCCGGGGCCAATTCCCATATCGCGTGCCGGGAGGCTTTTCCCGATTATGAGGTGCTGCCCTGCGCCACGTTCGAGGACGCCTTCGCGGCGGTGGACAGCGGGGCCGCGGAGCTCGCGATGATTCCCATCGAGAATTCGGTGGCCGGGCGGGTGGCGGACATCCACCGCCTGATGCCGCAATCGGCGCTCAACATCGTGGGTGAATATTTCCTGCCGCTGTCACACCAGCTGATGGCGGTGCCGGGCGCGCGCCTCGACACGATCAAGACGGTGCAGAGCCATGTCATGGCCCTCGGCCAGTGCCGCAAGGCCATCGGCCAGCTGCATCTGACCTCCATCATCGGCGCCGACACCGCCGGTTCCGCCCGCGAGATCGCCGAGGCGGGGGACGTGACCCGCGCGGCCATCGCCTCGCGCCTCGCGGCTGAAATCTATGGCCTCGACATCCTGGCGGAAAACATCGAGGACGAGGCCCACAACACCACCCGCTTCGTGGTGCTGGCGCGCAATGGGGAGTGGGCGCCGGCCGATAATGGCCCGGTGGTGACGACCTTCGTGTTCCGGGTGCGCAACGTGCCGGCGGCGCTCTATAAGGCCCTCGGCGGTTTCGCCACCAACGGCGTGAACATGACCAAGCTTGAATCCTACCAGATGGACGGGCACTTCACCGCCACCCAATTCTATGCCGACGTGGACGGCCACCCCGACCAGCGGCAGGTGAAGCTGGCGCTGGAAGAGCTCGCCTTCTTCTCGCGCGAGATGCGCATCCTGGGGGTCTATCCGGCCCATTCGTTCCGGGCGTCGCTGCAGGTGAGCGAAGATACCTATTGAGCGGGGGCGGCCCCCGCCCCCGCTCAGTGGTCGAACCGCAGCGCGATGCGGGCGCGGCCCTGGCTGCGCCCGAAATGCACATGATCCGACAGGCGCTGGAGCATGTAGGCGGTGAACGCCGCCACCTCCTGCGCGTCCCCAAGGAGCGCTTCCGGCGAAGGGCGCTCCTTGGGCGGCTGCACGATCTGCCCGTCGTAAAGCAGATAGACGTCGAGGTGGGCCTCGTCGAAGCGGGCGCGCAGTTCCACCGGCCCCTCGGCGAGCCCGCTGTCGCTGACCAGCTCCAGCGCCTGGGCGACGATGGGGATGGCGGCGGCGATCACGTCGCGCCGCGCGCCCCACAGGTCGCCCTGCCGCTCCAGGAAATCACGGGCGAAGGGGAAGGCGTGGGCCTCGGCGGGCACCTCTTCCCCGGTCTCGCGGGCGATGCCGATGCGGAACAGCACGTTGAGCAGCAGCGCGCTGCACGCCGCCACCGTCAGCGGCGTCGAGAACAGGGGCTGTAGGACGAGCGGAATCTGCCCCTTCAGCGGCAGCAGCGCCACCGAAAGTCCCGCCAGCACGGACAACCCCACCAGGAACACCCGCCGCTCCGACAGCCGGCGCGAGACGATGAGGTCCATGCCCGCTACCACCAGATAGGCGGAGGTATAGAGCAGGATGCCCCCGATCACTGGCGAGGGAATGAGGGTGAGCGCCACGATCGCCTTCGGGAAAAAGGCGATGGCGAAGATGAGCGCGCCGGCGGTGATGCCGATCACCCGAGCCGTGGCCTGGGTGGCGAAGGCCAGGCCCACGGAGGAGGAGGACAGACCCGATTGGAAGCCCCCGGTGAGCCCGTTCAGCATGTTGCCGATGCCGCAGGCGGTGACCGCGCGCTGGGCCGCGCGCATGTCGGCGCGGCGCCAGTCGGCATCGTTCATTTTTTCGAGCGAGACGGTGACGGAGAGCACGTCCACCAGATTGATGAGCACCAGCAAGGCCATCAGGGGCAGCAGGCTGGGCGCGATCCGCAGGTCGGGCAGGGTGGGATGCGGCCAAGCCATCAGTGGCGCCTCGGCGAGGGCGCGGGCCGCGCCGGCGTGATCCACCCCCAGCAGCACCGCCAGCACCCAGCCGGCCCCGGCCCCCGCCACCATGGCGAACAGCTTGAGCCCGCGGGGCGCGAACACGGTGATGGCGACGATCAGGCTCAAGGTGGCGGCGCTGGTGGCGAAGGCGGCGGGAAGCACACCGGCCGCCTCCGAACTCATGCCGAGGGCCCGGCGCAGGGCCGGGCCGGCCAGCGATACACCGAGCATGGTCACCGCCACGCCGCAGACCTCCGGTGGCAGCAGCACCCGCAGTGGCCGCGCCAGCCGTGCGACGAACAGCTGAGCGACGCCGACGGTGAAGGTGGTGGCGGCCATCAGCCCCAGGCCGCCCAGGGTGAGTGCCTGCAGCGCCAGGGGGATGGCGCCCGCAGCCGGGATGTGGACCGCCAGATAGCCGCTGCCGAAGCGCGAGCGTACGCATTGCAGGATGGTGGCGATGCCGATGGAGAGGGTGCAGGCGGTGAGCAGGGCCGAGGTCTGCTCGGGCGGCAAGCCCGCCTCGGTCGCCGCCAGGATGGGATAAACCAGGAAGGTCACGGCCAGCATGGCATGCTGGGTGGCCAGCGCCAGCAGGTTCGGCGTCGGCACCGGATCATTGAGGCCATAGACCAGGGATGCCGGGCGCCGGCCGTGGCGGTGGCCACCGCCAGGCGGCGGGAAGGCGCGGTCGAGAAGGCGCCGCAGGCGCGTGCGCGCCCGTCCGCCGTCAGGCACGCGCACCCGCCACAAATGCACGGATGAGGTGGTGGGCGATGGCCGCCGGCGCCGGCGCGAACAGGCCCTCGGGATGGGTGCGGGCGAGCAGGGTCGCGGTCTCCTCCAGGGAGAACCAGCGCACCGCCTCGAGTTCGTTGACGTCCATGGTGATGGCCTCGGAGGTCGCTTCCGCGAGGCAGCCCAGCATGAGCTGCATGGGGAAGGGCCAGGGCTGGCAGGACTGGTAGGTCACCCGGCCCACGGTGATGCCGGCTTCTTCCATGGTCTCGCGCCGCACCGCGTCTTCCACCGTCTCGCCCGGTTCCACGAAGCCGGCGAGGCAGCTCCACATGCCGGGCGCGAAATGCGGCTGGCGGCCGAGCAGGCACTGGTTGCCGCGGGCGACGAGCATGATGGCCACCGGGTCGGTGCGCGGGAAATGCTGGGCGCCGCAGCCGGCGCAGTCCCGCCGCCAGCCGCCGTCCACGATCCGGGTGGGGGTGCCGCAATTGGAGCAGAAGCGATGCCGGCCGTGCCAGCCGAACAGGGCCTTGCCGGTGGCCAGCGGCCCCAGGTGGTCCGCCGCCACCAGTCCCCCGGCGGCGATGGAGCGCAGGTCCGTCACTGTGAAGCCGGCGGCTTCGATGGCCTCGCGGCGGCTGGGATCGAAGGCGACGGCGAAGCGCGGGGCCGCGCCTTCCTGTCCCAGGAAGATCGCGTCCTCGCCGCACCAGGGGGCGGCCTCGGCGAACGTGAGGAGCGGGTCGTCCATCCCACCGGCCTGCGGCGCGGGCCTCAGCGCCACCAGCTCGCCACCGAAGGCATAGACGCGGGCGTCGCGATCGGCGCGCAGGGTCGCCGCCTCCGCGCGGCGCAAGGCGGCGCGGTCGAGCCGGCTTTCCACATAACCCATGGGCGGCCACGCGCCGAGGTCGGGACACAAGGGTGAAAGCAGCATCATCGATCGGCGACTTCGAACGCGGCGCGGAGGTGCGACGGTGGCACGGGCGCCCCCGCGAGGCAAGGGACATCGCGGCGCGGGCCGGAGTGCTCCGGCCCCTTCCCCTGCGGCGCGGGCCGTCCGGCGTGAGGGCGCGGCCTCAGTGGTAGATGAACAGCGGGCAGGGCGGGTTTTCCACCAGCCGGTGCGTGGTGGAGCCGAACAGCATCTCGCGCCAGCCCCGGCGTCCGTAGGACCCCATCACCAGCAGGCCGGGCTTCACGCGCTCCGTTTCGAGCCGCAGCACCTCGGCGATGTCCAGCCGGGATGCGATGGGCGCGGCCTCGGCGGCATAGCCGTGGCTCGCCAGATAGGAGGCGGCGCCGGCCGCCCGTCGCGCGGCTCCCTCCTGGTCCGGATCCACCGCCACCACCTTCACCCGCCGCCCCTTGCCGATTCCGGTGAGGGCGAACATCTGGACCGCGCGCATGGCCGGCAGGCTGGAATCGTAGGCCACCAGCACGTCTGTGCCTTCCGGCCGGTCGTCACCGCACACCAGGATCGGACGCGGCATGGAGGCGAGCAATCGCGACAAGAGGTCCGGCAGCGGCACCTCGGCACCGGCGTGGAAGCCGGCATCGTGCCCGGTCACCACCAGGTCGCGGGTCTCCACCGCCAGGTGCAGGGCTTCGATCGGGTCGCCCTCGAACGAGAGGCACTCGAACGTCACGTCGTGGGCGGTGCATTGTTGCTCATATTGGGCCCGCAGGCGCTTTCGCAGCGCTTCCGCCTGGGTGTGCAGGTCCGCCTCCACGCGCGCCTTCAGGGCGCTCGCGCCGGCCCGGCCCAAGGTGGGCAGGTCCAGGGCGGTCACGTCGATGCCGGTGATGCCCGCCAGCGTGGCGCCGGTCTCGCGGGCCAGGGCGAAGGCGGTTGCGCGGGCGCTTTCCGCGGCCGACGATTCACCGAGCAGGAGAAGTATCCGCTGGAGCATGGTGTCCCTCTTCGCTTCGGGTGGACCTGGCCCCGCGCGGCGGCGACCTGAAAAGGCTGTAAGGTGTCGCCTTCCCGCTGGCAACGTGCGCCGGAACGGGCGCGGCGGAGGTGGGGCCATCTGTCGGGCCGCCGCCTTTCCTTGCGCGGCGGATCGATTATGGTCGCCACCCGCCGCCATCGGCGCGCGGCACAGCGTTCAAGGAGGAGCCATGCGCGTTCTGGTCCGCCTCATCCTGGTTTCCGGCCTCGCCTTCGGCCTTTCCGGGTGTGACAAATGCGGCAACTGGTTCGGCCAGAGCCGTCCCGCCGCCTGCCAGGGTGAAACCCCGAAATAGCCGGTCTGTCGCCCGCCGGCCCGCGCCATTGTTGCATTCGCGCGGCTGCGCGGCTATAAGCGCGCCTTCGCGTGAGACATGCGCCCCCCTGGAGGCGTGCCTCGCCGCGGAGCCATGCGGCCGCGACAAGCGG
>NZ_JABWGX010000056.1 GCF_021730435.1 Xanthobacter agilis | reverse complement strand
GTCCCAGCTCGCGACCTCGGCGAGCTGGGCGGCTTCCGCCTGCTGCGCCAGAAGATCGTCGGCGGTCTGGCGCAGCGCTTCCACATCCCGCAGAACCGCGAGCGATGCGGCGTCCGGCGGCAGGCTGGTGCTGGTCCAGAGCGCCGTCCAGGCCGTTTCGGCCGCATGGGCGGCCGCCTGGGCCTCGCCCGCGCGTGCGGCGGCGGCGGCGTGGCGGGCGTCCAGTTCCGCGAGGTCGATCTCGGTGCGGGCGAGGTCGGCGAGGCGCTGACTTTCGCTCTGGCGCTCATCGGCCAGCCGGTCGGCGGCGGTGGTGGCGCGCTCGAAATCCTCGGCCAGGGCCGCATCGTCCAGGTGGGCGGGGCGCTGGGCCAGCAGCACCGGGCGCAGCACGCGCCACAGCGTGTCGCGGCTGTCGCGGGTGGCGGCGATGGCCTGGGGCGTGGGCGCGCCGCCCGGACCTTCGAGGGCGAGGCGCCGCGCGCGCAGTTGCGCGGCCTGCTCGGCAAGGGCGTCGCGCTGCTCGACCGCACGGGCCATCGCGTCTTGAGCCGCCGTGAGGCGGCCAAGGGCGGCCTCGGCCATCGTGCGGTCCGGCAACGGGCGATGCAGCAGATCGTCGGGCGCCCAAGGGCCGAACGGCAGCCGCGCCATGCGCGCCGCCAGGGCTTCGCGGGCGGCGGCGAGGCGGCGGGCCTGGCTCTCGGCGTTCGCGGCGCGCGCTTCCGCGCCGTCCAGCGCCTCGAGCCGACGCTTCAGCGGTGTCGGATCCTCGGTGGCGGGCTGTTCCTCGGCCGCCCTGTCGGCCGCGCGGCGGTGGCGGGCGAGGGTGTCGGTCTCTTCGTCCAGGGCGGCGCGCCGGGCGCCGTATTCGCGCAGGCGATCCACCAGCTTTTCCGCGCGCACCAGCAATGGCAGGCCTGGCAGACGGGCGCGCACGGCGTCTACATCATCAAGCCCGAGCCCGGCGGCGACGCGGGCGAGGTTGGCGCGCGCGGCGTCCGCCTCCCGCCGGCGGTTGGGCAGGCTCGCGAGCTTGTCTTCCACCTGCGCCCGTTCCTCGTCCCGGCGGGCGATCTCGTCGGAGGCCGCCAGCAGCGCGTCGTCCACCAAGACTCCGTCGCGGGCGGCGCGAGCCTGGGCCTGCGCAAGAGCGGCCTTCGTGGCGGCATCCGCGGCGCGGGCCTGGGCCGCGAGCCGCTCGCGGGCGATCTCCGGGAAGCCGGCCTCGACCTCCGGCAACGGGCCGAGGGCGGCGCGGGCGGCCTCTTCGGCCGCGATCAGCCGCAGCTCCTTTGCCGCGCCGAGCAGGGACTGGGCTCGGTGCGCGGCCTGGGTCGCCGCTGCGTCGGCGGCGATGGCATCGGCTTTCGCGCGCGCGGCCTCGTCCGCGTCGGCGCGGGTCCGAGCCACGGCCTCGCCGCGCAGCTCGCTGTCCTGCCGCGCCTTTTCGGCGTCCTTGTAGCGCGCGACGGCGGCATGGAAGAGGTGCCGCGCGCTGGCGCGTTCCGGATTGAACACATCGGCGGCGGTGGCCTTCATCTGCTCCCGCAAGGCCGCCACCCGGCTCAGGCCGGGCGCCGCAGCGAGCAGCGTGTCCGCAAGGTCGCCACCGCCGGCCAGCAGCTTGGCGCCACCTTCGCGCAGGCGCTCCTGATCGAGGCCAAAGATGGCGCGGAACGCGGTCTTGTCGTGCGCACCGAGGAAGGGCGCGAGGACATCGTCGGGCAGCGGGGTATCCGTGTCCGGATCGACCAAGGTCGACTGCCGCCGCTTGAGACGCGCGAACGACAGGGTGCGCCCATCCGTTCCCACGATCGTGGCCGACAGGCGCATGGCCTTATAATCATGCAGGAAATTGAAGCGCGAGCGTTCTTCGATGCCAAACAGCACGTCGCAGGCGGCGGACAGGGCGGTGGTCTTGCCGGCCTCGTTCGCGCCGAGCACCACCACGACACGGGCGGCTGGGTCGAAGGTGATGGGGCGATCGGTGAAGCGCCCATAGCGGTCGAGCCCGAGGCTGAGAAATCTCATGAGGCGGTCCCATCGGGATCGGCGAGCCGCGCGAGGATGGCTTCTTCCGCTTCGGCGATGGCGGCGGCGAGCTGCGTGTCGAGGTCATCCCCGGCGTCGTCCCCGGCGTCCTCCCTGGCCTGGCTCAGGGCCTTGAGCACCGGCTTCGGCGCTTTGTCGTGCAGCTTGCGCAGGGTGTCGCGAATGTCCGCGCGCACCTGCGGGTCGGCGGCGACGGCGGCCAGGATCTGCCCGAAATCCGCGAGCATGGGCGCGGCTTCCGGGCGGGGGCCTTCGAGCCGGGTGGAAACCTTCTCGATCAGCAGGGCGTCGCTGACCTCGGCGGCCAGGGCCACCATGTCCTCGTGAAGCTGGATCGGATCGGCGCGCAAGGCGGACGCCAGCGGGCTCACGCCGGTGAGGGTGAGGCGCGCCGCCAAGGGCCGCCCGTCGGCCCGGTCCACGGCGTCGGAAAGGGCGGATCGGACCTTTTCCAGAAGGGTATCGCGCGCGCTGACGCCGGTGAGGTCGACGGCCACGGCGTCGAAGCGGGCGGCGTCGAGGGTCAGGGCTTCAAGGGCGACGATACGCCCATCCTCCACCCGCACCAGGGTGGCGCCCTTGGGGCCGGTTTCGCGGGCGTGGCGGCCCTGCAGGTTGCCGGGAAACACGATGGCGGGGCGCTGCGCCACCACCTCGCGCTGATGGATGTGGCCGAGCGCCCAATAATCGTAGCCGGTCCGCTCCAGGTCGGCGACGGTGCAGGGGGCATAGACCTCGTGCCCCTCCCGTCCGGTGAGGGAGGTATGCAGCACGCCGATGTTGAAATGGCCGGGCAGCGCCGCCGGATAGTCGAGGGACAGGTTGCGCGCCACATGGCGCTGCGCGAAGCCGCGCCCGTGCAGGGCCACTTGCAGCTCTGGCAGGGGCACGCTCTCCACCGCGTCCACCGGAAACCGGTGCACGTTCCGGGGCAGCGGAAGGTCGCTGGTGATGACCGAGGCCGCGTCGTGGTTGCCGCTCACGATGAAGACGCGGATGCCCTCGCGCGCCAGTCGGCTCATCTGCCGCACGAACACATGGCCGGTGGAGAAGTCCTTCCAGTCGCCATCATAGATGTCGCCGGCGATGACCAGGAAGGCGACCTTCCGCGCCAGCGCGGCCGACACCAGATTCTCCAGCGCCTGGCGTGAGGCATCGGCGAAGGCGAGGGCCTCCGGTCCACGCCGGGCGAGGCCGCGCAGCGGGCTGTCGAGGTGCAGGTCGGCGGCATGGAGAAATTGGAAGGAGCGGGGTGCCATGGGGAATCACTATGGCCCGTCCACGCGGGGCCGGCGCCAGATTGGGGATGACGCAGGCCCGTGGCAACCGCCTTGGCGCCCATGCCAGTGGGATCGGCGCCGCCGTCCTCGCGCGTTGATGGGTCTGAGGCCGGTGTTTCCGTGGCGCGCAGGCCCGCGCGCTCATCCGCGGCCGGGGCCGATCCGAACGGAAAACGCGTTGGAGGCACCGCTTGCGGGCTTGCGATTTGCCGGCGTGGGGGACACCCTCCGGAGCCCGAGGGAGGGATCCGTCATGGAGCCTGAAACCATCGCCGACCTGTTCAGCGCGTTCGGCCCGGTGCGTCTGCGGCGCATGTTCGGCGGTGCCGGCCTCTATGCCGACGGGCTGATGTTCGCGCTGGAGGCCGATGGGGTGTTGTATCTGAAGGCCGACGCGGCGCTGGCGGGGGACCTCGCGGGGCGCGGCAGCGCCCCCTTCCGCTATGTGGCCAAGACCGGCCCACGCACCATGGCCAGCTTCTGGCAGGTGCCCGACGCCGCCCTTGACGATGGGGAGGAACTGGCCGCTCTCGCCCGTCGCGCCCTGGCTGCGGCCCGCGCCGCGGCGCGGGAGAAGGACGGCAAGGCCGCGAAGGCGCTCAAGGGCGGACATGCGCGCCGACGACCGGGCCCGCCGCCGGCCTGAGTGCTCTTCGGCGGTGAAAGCGCCTGAAGGCGGTCGAGACCCTTTCGGGCACCGGGACATGGGAGAGGGTGGAGCGCCCCACGGCAGCCATACCCACGCCATGCGCGGCAAGGCTGTGCGCGGCAGGAGTGTTGTTCGAGCGTGCCGGATGAACGCCGGTGCCGGGTGTTCGTCAGTGCCGGGTGTTTGTCGGTGCCAGGTGTTTGTCCCTGTGCTCGTCTCAGGCGAACCGCGCGTTGCGCCGCGCGGTCGATGGGGCGATGGCGATCCGGGATCATGTCGCGGGCGCAACTTGTGGTGCCCCGAGGAGGGCACCACGCCGAAGCCGCGCGCATCCGAGGATGAAGCGGCCTCGGCCAGAGGCGTCAGCTGGCCTTCACCCGAACCGGGCGCAGGAGGAAGGCGGGCAGGTGGGACATATCCGCCGGCTCGTTGGCCGGTGTGCGCTCGCGGCGGGGCGGGCGGGCCTCGACGTTTTCCTCGCGTTGCGGGCGCCGGGGACGTTCGCTGCGGGGTTGCTCCTCGGCGCGGGCCGGGGCTTCAACGCGGGCCGGCGCCTCGACGCGTGGTTCGCGTGGAGCCTTTTCCCGCTCGCGACGGGGCTCGCCACCGCCTTCCTTCTCGACCCGGCGCTTGCCGCGCAGACGGCCGTCCTCGCGGTCGCGGCCCTCCTTCTTCTCGCGCGGCGGCGCCTCGCCCAGGGGCGGGCCCTGCCAGGGAATGGCATTGCCGATGAGCTTCTCGATGGCCGCCAGCGACTTGGCGTCGGTGTGGGTGACCAGCGTATACGCAACGCCGGTGCGGCCGGCGCGGCCGGTGCGGCCGATGCGGTGCACATAATCCTCGGCATGATGGGGCGTGTCGTAATTGAACACGTGTCCCACCGCCGGGATGTCGAGCCCGCGCGCCGCCACATCCGAGGCCACCAGCAAGGTGGCTTCGCCGGCGCGGAACTGGTCCAGCGCCTGGGTGCGGGCGTGCTGGTCCATGTCGCCGTGCAGGGCCACGGCATTGAAGCCGTGCTTCTGCAGCGAGCGATGAACCACCGCCACGTCGCGCTTGCGATTGCAGAAGATGATTCCGTTCTGCAGGTTGTCGCAATCGCGGATGAGGCCGCGCAGCACGTCCCGCTTCTCCCAGTCCTCGCGCCCGGAGGCGACCAGGAGCTGGGTGACGGTGGTGGCCGCGGAGGCGGGCTTGGACACCTCGATCTGCACCGGGTTCGACAGGAACTGGGCTACGAGGCGCTGGATCTCCGGCGGCATGGTGGCCGAGAAGAACAGCGTCTGCCGGGTGAAGGGCACCAGCTTGCAGATGCGCTCGATGTCCGGGATGAAGCCCATGTCCAGCATGCGGTCGGCCTCGTCGATGACGAGCACCTCGATGCCGGACAGCAGGAGCCGGCCGCGCTCCACATGGTCGAGCAGGCGGCCGGGGGTGGCGATGAGCACGTCAACGCCGCGCAGGAGCTTGGAGTCCTGGTCGCCGAACGAGACACCGCCGATCAGCAGCGCCACGTTCAGCTTATGGTTCTTGCCGTAGCGGGTGAAGTTCTCTTCAACCTGCGCGGCAAGCTCGCGCGTCGGCTCGAGGATCAGGGTGCGGGGCATGCGTGCCCGGGCGCGACCCTGTTCAAGGAGCGTCAGCATGGGGAGGGTGAAGGCCGCGGTCTTGCCCGTACCGGTCTGCGCGATGCCGAGCACATCTCGACGCGCCAGCACCTGCGGGATCGCCTGGGCCTGGATGGGTGTGGGCTCTGTGTAGCCCGTGTCGGCGACCGCCGCGAGAACCTTCGCGCTCAGGCCGAGTTCGGAAAATGACATTGCATCTTTTGGATGCGGCGGCGCGCCGCTGATCGAACGTCCCGTGCCGTACGGGCTCAGACGAGTGGTCGTCGGTCGGCGCGCTTGGATTCGACATAACTCGGACGACGGTTAGCACCATATGAAAAAACAGCGCCATGTCAATGCGTCCTTCCGTCTTGGGTTTGCGCGTGACCAATCCGTGGGCATGGCGCGGTCTTTGGCAGGCCCGTGCCACAGGGGCAAAGATCCGTGTCGTCCTGACGCTGGGGCATATTGACCGGAGCGCCGGCCTGGGGGAGGGCTAGGCGCAGATCCCGCCTTGCTCCGGTTCCCTTATGCCGTTTCTGTTCATTCTTGGCCTCGCCACGTTCGCGAGCACGTTTTCCATGCGCGCCGTCGATCCCATGCTCAACATCCTTGCCGCGGATCTGAATGTGACGCTGCAGGAGGTCGCCATGCTGGCGAGCGCCTTCACCTTGCCCTACGCCACCATGCAGCTTGTGTTCGGGCCCATCGGCGATGCGGTGGGCAAGGTGCGCCTGGTGCGCTTCAACCTGGTGCTGCTGACGCTGGGCCTTGCCGTCTCGGCGCTGGCGGTGAGCCATCAGATGCTGCTGGCGGCGCGCGTCTTTTCCGGAGCGTTCGCGGGGGGCATCATCCCGGTGGTGCTCGCCATGGTGGGGGATCGGGTGAGCTTCGAGCAGCGCCCGCTGGCGCTCAGCCGGATTCTCCTCGCGCTGGTGCTGGGGCAGTTGCTG
Organism: Xanthobacter agilis; assembly: GCF_021730435.1. Taxonomy (GTDB): domain Bacteria; phylum Pseudomonadota; class Alphaproteobacteria; order Rhizobiales; family Xanthobacteraceae; genus Xanthobacter; species Xanthobacter agilis. The sequence continues at coordinate 767 of NZ_JABWGX010000056.1, read as the reverse complement.
GGTTCGGCGGCATCCGGCTTCATCGCCGCTTTCGTGGGGTGGCGGGAGGTGTTCGCCGCTGCAAGCGTCATGGCGGGCGCGGCGGCGCTGGCGACGTTTCTCGGCATAACGGAACAGAAGGCGCGCGAGCCCCTGTCCTTCGGCGCCTCCCTCACCCGCTACGGGGCGGTGCTGCGCAACCCGCTGTCCATCAAGGTCTATGCGGTGGTGGCCATCGAAGGGGCCTTTTCGTTCGGCGTGTTTCCCATGGTGGCGCCGCTGATGGTGGCCCATGGGCTCGGAGACGCGGTGGAGGCGGGGCTGGTGCTGGCCGCCTTCGCCATCGGTGGCGCCTTCTACAGCCTGGCCGTGCCGGTCCTGGTGCGGATCCTGGGATTGAGCGGCATGATGGGCGCCGGCGCGGTGAGTCTCGGCCTGCTGTTCATGATCTCCGCTTTGGTGCCCCATCTCGCGATGGTGGTGGGCTTGTTCGCCCTCGGCGGCTTCTGCTTCTATATGCTGCACAACGTGCTGCAGATCCTCGCCACGGAACTGGCGCCGGAGGCGCGCGGCTCCGCGGTGGCGCTGTTCGCGTCGGCCTTCTTCATTGGTCAGGCGTTCGGGGCGCTGCTGACGGCGCAGGTGGCGGTGCTGGTGGGCGTGGAACCAGTGTTCCTGCTGTCCGGCGCGGTTCTGATCGCGCTGGCCTATCCGGCCTCGCGACTGGCGCCGCGGGCTTCGCCAACGGGCCGTTGAGGCGCCGGGCGGCGCCTCGGGATGTTCAGTGA
>NZ_JABWGX010000055.1 GCF_021730435.1 Xanthobacter agilis | reverse complement strand
GAGGCTCCGCGCGGACGCCTCTTGCCACCCACCACCACCAAGGCTCAAATCAACCCAGGACTCTCGTTATGGCTGGATGAGAAACGGGGGTCACGTCACGCCGCGCAAGCTTCCCCTTGGTATAGTTCTTCTCGTGCGTATTCACCGCGCGCAGGCGTGATCCGTCGATCGCGACCATGCCACCACCGACCAGGCCAAGGGCACGGCAGATGGCAACGAAGCGCTGGCACGCGATCTGAATGGCACCGGCATTGTCGTGACGGAAGTCGGCGATGGTCTTGAAGTCCGGCACCAGCTTACCGATCAGCCACATCAACTCGATATTACGGCCAGCCTCGCGCTCAAGCTTCCGGCTCGAGGTCAGCTGGTGCAGATAGCCATAGACATAGAGCTTGAGCATGGTGCCCGGGGCGTAGCCGGGGCGGCCGGTCGATGCCGGCTGTACGCGGGCAAAGCCGAGCTCGGCCAGATCGAGTTCATCGACAAAGGCATCGATGATGCGGACCGGATTGTCGGGATCGACATAGTCCTCCAAACACGCGGGCAGAAAGCTCGCCTGATGACGGTCGGCAGCCTCGACAAAATGTCCCATCTGGCACCTCCGAAGCAGTGCCTAAACATAGCATAATCAGGGGTTTTCACACAGCCTCGGGTCGGCAGCGGAACAGCGGCTATCTGCGTTGCCGCAACCAAAACCGGTCGGTCCGCTCCCGGCCCCAAATCGGCCGTTCGTCTTCACCGCAGCGAACTTCTGCTTCTGGCGCAAGCCGACCCATCAGCTCGGCGGCACACGCCCGATGGTGGCGGCGCTCACGCCCATGATTCGGGCGATGTGCCGCACACTTTCGCCTTCAGCGCGCAGCTTGGCGATGTAAGCGCGCTGATCGGCGCTGAGTACGCTCTTGCGGCCGAACTTCACGCCGCGCGCCTTGGCACGCGTACGACGGTCACCCGTACGCGCCTTGATCAACTCCCGTTCGAACTCGGCCAAGCCGCCGAGTACCGTGAGCATCAGGCGGCCATGGGGCGTCGTGGTATCGGCCCAGGTGTCGGTCAGGGAGCGAAAGGCGGCACTGCGTTCGCCGATCTCAGCCAGAACATTGAGGAGATCCCGCGTTGATCGGGCCAAGCGATCAAGCCGTGTCACAACGAGAACATCGCCGGGGCGCAATGCCGCGAGGCAGCGCCGCAGCTCGCGCCGATCCGTTTTGGCGCCGCTCGTCGTTTCAGAATAGATCTTGCCGCAGCCCACTTGGTTCAGGTGTTCGATTTGACTCTCAAGAGTCTGGCCTTCAGTCGAGACACGTGCGTAGCGGATAATCATGCCGCCATTTTGAGACTAAGATACGAGACAGTCAATGCATTGAAATATAATGAGCCGTGATGCGTCTCAAATATTTTGAATTTTGATACATCGCACCGAAACGACGCCCCGTCGCAAAGCGGGGCGTCGGGGTTTCTGCCCCCTAGCTATGCCAGGTGTTGGCGCTTTTCGTAGCCTGCGCGATCGTCGTGGCGGCAAGGTCCGAGGCGCCGACCGCGGTGGGATCAAAGGCGATGCCTTTGCTGGTCTTGTAATTGGCTGCAAAGGTAGCCATGGCCTGTACGAGGCTATCCACCTGCTGCGCGGAAGTCAGCTCCAAGCCGTCATTGGCTGAAATGACGGAGAGCCGCTCCCAATCCTGGCTCGATGCACTGTCATACCAGTCCTTGACCACGACCTGCCGGGCGGTGCCCAGCACGTCGATGACAAGGTCATCGCCGGAGTGGACGAACCAGAGCTGGTCGGAATCGAAGGCGATATCCAATTCGCCGCTGGCACCAGTGTTCGAGGACAAGCCGTTGACGATAATCTCGCTTTGCTGCGCCGCGCCGAAGATGTAGGTGTCGAAGCCGCCCCCTCCCTTCAGCGCGTCGTTGCCGCCGCCGCCGTTCAGAGTGTCGGAACCCTTGCGTCCGTCGAGAACGTTGGTCGAGCTATTGCCGGTGAGGACGTCGCTGAAGGCCCCTCCTGTGACGTTCTCCACGTTCCGGATCACGTCGCCCAGGGCGTCGCTGCCGCTCCCGCCAGACGCCGTGGTCTGCGCGCCACGAGTGCCGAGGGTGACCTTCACAGCGGCGCCCGAGGAGGTGTAGGCCACCGTGTCCACGCCCGCGCCACCATCCAGTGTGTCGGCACCGGGGCCACCGGACAACACGTCGTTTCCTGCGCCCCCCTCCAGCAAGTCGGCTCCAATATCACCTCCCCCTCCACCATCAAGGGAGTCGTTTCCAGCACCTCCGATCAAAACATCGTTTTTTGCACCTCCGACGATGGTGTCGTTTCCCGCTCCGCCGTCAATATAGCCCTCCGCGGCCGAATTTCCTGTGATCTTGTCGTTGCCGGCACTTGCGATCAAAGCTTCGAAGTTTCCCTTGGTGAGGTCGATGACGGCGTCGGCTGACGTGGTGAGAACTCCGGTATCATATCCTGCTCCCCCATCGACCGCGCGGGCTTTCCTGCCGGCAGAGACAGGACCAAAGTAATCGATCAATTCAAGATCGCCACTTTTTCCGTAGCTTCTACAATCAAAATAAATGGTGTCGTCTCCATTGCCGCCGGAAAGAACATCATCATCACCAAAGCCACCATCTATCACGTCATTTCCATTCGCCCCTTCCAGATAGTCACTCGCATCAAATGTCGTCGATCCAGAGATATAAACGTCCTTATCCCCGAACGCTGTGACCCAACTTCCACCACCGCCTTCATAGCCATCGCCACCGATCTCAAGGCTAGCTACAGACGGTACATTTTTTCCAGATTTATCACTGATGGAAAGCTTTGTATAAGGCCAGTCCGTTCCGTTTGCATTTTTGTATTTATCAATAGATCCATTCAGAAATACATGAACACGAACTGGTAAACGGAATGTTTTATCATTTTCATCTATATATATAACATCAGCTTGCACTGGAAGCGTTTCGGAATCGTAGTAATTTTTTACGTTTCCATCCTTTGAAATGTATACGTTTGTGTTTGCCGCCAACGCGATCTCCGCCCCTGGATTTCGACCGCTTGCACCGCGAGTATATAACAAATCGGCCTTAACGCGGAAGATGCGGTTGTTGGCTCCGGATGAAGTTATCGTAGCGTCCTGCGCAGCGATAATTATATCGTTAGACCCCTTGATGACGACCGACGCCTCCTGCCCGACCAGCAGACTTCCTCCCTCCAGTAGAACTGTGTTATTTTTTCCGGACACGGCCACATCGACCTCTCCGGCATCGATCTTTACCGTGTTGTCGTCACTCGTGACAAAGGTTCTCGTCGCGTCCGATGCGGTCTCCACTATCGTTCTAGATTTTCCATTGGCGCTGGTCGAGGCGACGATTGTGCTGATAACCTTGCCCTTGCCATTTTCCGCGACGCGTGTGGTGGTCACGCTGCCATCCAGATGCGTAAGCGTCACCTCATCTGTATTATCCGCGCTGAAGTGTGCCGTCCGCATAGAGCCATCGGCACTGATCGTCGTATCAACCTGGTCTTTCACATCACCATTCGGACGCAGACGATAACTTGTGATGGTACGCGACCCATCGACGTTGATGGTCGTCTCTTCAAGGTAATCAACGGTGCCATTGCCATCGACATCCGTATTGGTGGTGCGTGTCAGTCCGTCCGCGCTAACGGTCACGGTGCTTTGGCTCAGTGAGCCGTCGGTCCTGCGGTCGGTGATGGTGGTCCGGGAGCTGCCGTCGGCGGCGAGGGTCGTGATTTCCGTGTGGTCGATGATCCTGTCGCCGTCGGTGTCCTTCTTCAGCGTAACGGTCCGGCCATCGGCGCTGGTGGTCATGATCCCCTTCTGGACCAAGGCTCCGTCAGCGGCCGTGTCGGTGACGGTCTCCACCCGATGGCCGTCGGCGGAAGCGACCACCACGTCCGTTCGCGTCTGGTCGGTCACACCGTCGCCGTCGAAGTCCCACGTGGTGGTGGTCGTCAGCCCGTCGGCGCTGACGGTCTCGGTCGAGCTGGCGGCGGCCTTGCCGTCACTGCCATAGTCGGTGGTGGTGGTGGTGACGCCGCCATCGATGGCCGTCACCGCGACAATCCTCTGGTCGAGCGTGTTGTCGCCATCGGCATTGCGGGTCGTCGTGGTGGTGCGCCCATCCGCGGAGGTGATGGTGGCGGCCCGCCCCTGAACCGTCAAGCCGTCGGCGGCCGTGTCGAGAAGCGTGCTTTCGGTGCTCCCGTCGGCATTCTTCAGGGTCGTGACGGTCCGGATCCGATCGATGGTCCCATCCCCGTCGAAGTCGCCCTTGCTGGTGCTGCTGAGGCCCGAGGCGCTGGTCGTCGTGGTGACGGAGGAGAGCTTTTTACCGCCCTTGGAGGCGGTGACGGTCCGCGTGCGGCTGCCATTGGCGTTGAGCGTGGTCTTGTCGGTGGACGACTGGCTCAAGGCGTTGGAGCCGACGATGGCCCAGTCGGTGCTGATGGTCAATCCATCGGCACTGGTGGTCTGGGCATATTGAGTCTGGAGGGTTTTTCCGGTGCCATCGAAATAGGAGACCGTGTGGGTGGTCGCGCCGGCGGACAGGGTCGTCTGGTCGGTCTTTACCCCCTCGTAGCCGCCCGTGCCGTCAAGGTTCCACTTGGTGGTGACCGACGCGCCGCCGGCCGCGGTCGTGACGACGGTCACATCCTTCTTCGATGTACCAGCCACATACGTCGCGGTCTCCACCCGGCTTCCGTCGGCATTCAGCACGATGGCGTCGGTCAACGCCGCCTCGAAGGCGTCGTCGCCGTTGGTATCCCATTGCGTGGTGGTCGAGAGCCCGGTGGATGTCTGGGTGACGACGCGCTCATCCGAGACCACGCCCGCGGAGGTGAGGTCCTGCGCCGTCGTGACGAGACGATCGTCATTCGTGTTGGTGGCCCCTGCCTGCAGCTCGGTTCTGACCTTCTGGTCGACTTTGCCGTCGCCGTTGCGGTCAAGGGTCGTGGTGGTGAGCAGATGGTCGGCGCTGACGACCTTCGTCCAGCTGGACGCGAGCACGGTCGGAGAGGTCGCGCCAGTGCCCAGCTTGTAGTCGCTGATGGTTTCGGTCTGCACGCCATTGGTGGCGACCACGACGAGATGGTCCTCCCGCAGGTCGAAGGTACCGTCGCCGTCGAGATCCCACCGGGTGATGTCGTTCAGCCCGTCGCCGCGCGTCCAGGTCACGATCTGCGCGGTCTTCGCGTTGCCGGCGTCGAGATCGGTCGCGGTGCGGGTGCTGCTGCCGTCCGTCCCCCGGGAGGTGACGTCGGTGCGCGACTGGTCGATGGCGCTATCGGACCCGTTATACCAACGGGTCGTGATGGACAGGCCGTTGGCGCTGGTGATGGTCTGGACCTCGTCCTTCTGCACGCCATCCGCCTTGTAGTCGGTCGCGGTGACCGTCGTCCGCCCGTCGCTCGACAGGACGGACGACACGATCTGGTCGGTATCGCCGTCGCCATCGATGTCGGCGCGCACGTTCGCGTTGCCGTGAGCGCTGGTGGTGGTGACGGTCCGCGAGATCAGGCGGGGGGTCGCCTCGCCGCTGAACGCCGACACGGTGCGCGTGCGATCGCCATCACCAGCGCTGTCGAGGACGGTCACATCCTTGGTGACCGTCTCGGCCACCCCATTGCCGTCGGCGTCGGTCTGGGTCGTCACGGAGCGACCATCGGCGCTGGCGGTCACCACCTGAGAGCGGGCGGCCAGCACGCTCGTCCCGGTATTGGTGATGGTCTCGCGCGTGGAACCGTCGTCCAGCAGTTCGCTCTTGTCCACCACTGTGGCGTCAAAAGCGCCGTTGCCGTCGAGATCCTGTGCGGTGGTCACCGTCAGGCCGTTGCCGCTGGTGGTGGTCCGGGTGGATTGCACCAGCGTGGTGCCGCTGAAGTCCCGAACCGTCTCGATGGTGGAACCATCGTCGGCATGGGCGAGCACATCGGTATGGCTGGCGTCGGTCGTGCCGTCGCCGTTCACGTCCTGCTTCGTGGTCGTGGAGAGGCCATCGGCGCTGGTGATCGTGGTGGCGACGGTCATCGCCTTGCGGCTGAGGTTGGAAGTGGTGACGGTGTCGGTCACGGTGCCGTCGGCGCCGATCGCGCTCATCGTCGTGCGGTCGCTGAGGCCGTCGCCGTTGAGGTCTTCCGACAGGCTGGTGGCGAGGCGGTTGGCACTCACCTTGGTGAGCGAGAGCGAGCGCCGCGAGCCGTCCGCATTGGTGACCTCGACCGTCTCGGTCTGGCTGCCGTCGCTATTGAGCGCCAAGATGTCGGTCTGGGTGGTATCCACCTTGCCGTCGCCGTCGCCGTCGACCTGGGTGGTCGTCTTCAGCCCATTGGCCGAGGTCGTGAGCGTGGTCCGGCTGCGCAGGCTGTTGGCCGCCTTGTCGGAATACGTGCCCGCATAAAGGGAGACGGTGGTCACGCTCCCGCCGGCATTGGTCACGGTCGAGTCGAGCTCGGTCTCGCTGACGGTGCCGGCGGGGTTGAAGGCGCGGGTGATGGTCTTGGACTTGCCATCCGCTGACGTTTCCGTCCGGGTCCGCGAAACCAGGGTCTCGCCCGCATAAAGATCGAGCGTGTCGGTCTTGGAACCGTTGGCATTGGCGGTGATGATTTCGCTCCGCTCCCACTGGCCGTCGCCATTGGCGTCGGTCCGGAGCGTGCGGGACAGTTCGTCCGCGCTCCACACTGTGATCTGCTGCGAGAGCAGCGTCTTGTCGTCCCCGGCGGTGACGCGGACCGTGCGAGTGGAGGCGCCATTGGTGGAGACCACGGTCTGGTCGCGGGAGATCTGGTCCGGCGTGCTGCTGGCACCCGAATAGATGCGTTCCCTGTGCGTCACGCCATTGGCGCCGACCTCGGTGATGGTCTTGCCGATGACCGTGCCGGAGGCGCTCGTCGTGGTCTGCGTGGTGACGGTGTTGCCGCTGTCGTCCACGGAGAGGGCGGCAACGCGGGTGAGGTCGGTGGTGCCGTCGCCGTCGCTGTCGACGGCGGTGGTGGTCACCTGCCCGTCGGCGCGGGTGGTGATGGTGGTGCGGCCGAGAAGGGTGCTAGCGGAACCGCCGTCGCCGCTGCGCTGTTCGATGGTCTCGACCTCGCTGCCATCGGCATTGACGACGGTCGCATCCTTCCGCGTCTGTTCATAGGTGCCGTCGCCGTCGAGATCGGAACGCTGGACCTGGGTGTGGCCGGTGGCGGTCACCGCGGTTGCGATGGTCACGGCCTTGTCGATGACGCTGCCGTCGGGCGCGAAATCGGTGACGGTGACGGTGGTGCCGCTGGTGGTCGCCCGCGCTTCGGTGCGGTCCACGGTGCCATTGCCGTCGAGGTCCGAACTGATGGTGGTGGTCTTGCCGGTGGAATTGCGCACCGTGACCGTGCGGTCGGTGAGCGCGCCGGCGACATCGAAATTGGAAACGGTGGTGGTGCGGGTGCCGTCGTCGGCCTTGGCGACGACGCGGGTCTGGCGGCTCTCGAACAGGCCGTCCGCGTTGAGATCCTGCTTCAAGGTCCGGGTGAGACCGTCGGCGCTGATGGTGGTGATGGTTTCCTTCGAGAAGGCGCCATCGGTGGTATAGGCCTTCACGTCCACCACGGTGGAGCCATCTGCCTGCTTGGTGGAGGTGCGCGCGACGATCTCGCCCGTGGTGTCATAGGCGAGCACGCTGTCGGCGGCGGCCTGCGTCTTGCCGTTGCGCACGAAGGTGGCGGAGCCCAGGATCTGGGAGCCGTCGGAGAAGCTCTGCTCGTTGTCGTCAGGCGTCACC
>NZ_JABWGX010000054.1 GCF_021730435.1 Xanthobacter agilis | reverse complement strand
TCGGCATCACCGAGATCTCGGTGACGCCTGACGACAACGAGCAGAGCTTCTCCGACGGCTCCCAGATCCTGGGCTCCGCCACCTTCGTGCGCAACGGCAAGACGCAGGCCGCCGCCGATGGGGACAGGGAGATGGGGCGGGCGGCGTGAGGGTGTGGGAGGATCGGGAGACAGCCTTGTCCTCGTCGCGACCTATGGTTAATCGCAACCGAGATCCTTGGTTGGGGCGGACGCGAGGTCGTGACCTGCCGCGCGCGCGAGGAAGACAACCACACCCCGCTCGACCTCCTCGCCCCTCAGATCGCGTGTGCCGACGTGGTGGTGCTCGACAAGATGTCCGTGCGCGATGGGGAGAAGCTGGCCGCCGTGCGCGGCGTGGTGAAATCCTCCATCCCGATGCCAGCCTCACCTGTTGGAGGGTGCGCTTTCGGAGATCCTGGGCACGTGCGGTTCGATTTCGAGAAAACGAGCATCCATCGGGGGTGCCGGGAATAGCGTGTGAAGACTGGGGCGGGGGCAGCGCTCCACCGCTGCCCCCGCCTCGCGGCCTTATAGCGCCGCCGCGCGGATCTCGCGTGCCGCGGCCACCATGTTGACCAGGGCCGGCCTGACCTCCTCCCATCTGCGGGTCTTCAGGCCGCAATCGGGATTGATCCAGATCTGGCTGTCGTCGAGGCGCTGGCGGGCGCGCGCCACCAGATCGGTCATCTCGGACACGGCGGGCACGCGGGGCGAGTGGATGTCATAGACCCCTGGACCGATTTCGTTGGGATACTTGTAGCTCGTGAAGGCATCGAGCAGTTCCATCTTCGAGCGCGACGTCTCGATGGAGATGACGTCGGCATCCATGGCCCCGATGGCATCAATGATGTCGTTGAACTCCGAATAACACATATGGGTGTGGATCTGCGTCTCGTCCGCGACACCGGACGTGCACAGGTGGAAGCAGGCAACCGCCCACTGGAGATATTCACCCCACTGGCGGCGGCGCAGCGGCAGGCCTTCGCGCAGGGCCGCCTCGTCGATCTGGATCATGGCCGCGCCCGCCGCCTCCAGATCCTGCACCTCGTCGCGGATGGCGAGGGCGATCTGCCGGCAGGCGGTGCCGCGCGGGATGTCGTCGCGCACGAAGGACCAATTGAGGATCGTCACCGGTCCGGTGAGCATGCCTTTGAGCGGCTTCGTGGTGAGCGACTGGGCATAGCGCCACCATTCCACCGTCATCGGCGCGGGGCGGGCGACGTCGCCGAACAGGATCGGCGGGCGCACATAGCGTGAGCCATAGCTCTGCACCCAGCCGTGCCGTGTGAAGGCGAAGCCTGAAAGCTGCTCGCCGAAATACTGCACCATGTCGTTGCGCTCGAACTCGCCGTGCACCAGCACGTCAAGGCCGATCTCCTCCTGCCACCGCACCGCGCGCGCCGTCTCCTCGCGCAGGAAGCTGGCATAGGCGTCGTCACTCAGCGCACCCTTGGCGTGGTCGGAACGGGCCTTGCGCACCTCGGATGTCTGAGGAAAGGAGCCGATGGTGGTGGTGGGGAAGGCGGGCAGATCCAGCCGCCGCCGCTGCACCTCAGCGCGCGCGGCAAAGGCGCTCTTTCGGGTGGCCATTTCCGCGGTGACCGCCTCGATACGGGCGGCAACCGCCGGATGATGCACTTTCGGCGATGTGCGGCGCGCGGCGGCGGCAGCCGCTGAGGCCTCAAGCGCATCCTTCACGCGCGTCTCGTCACCGGAAAGCGCGGCCGAGAGCACGCAAAGCTCGTCCATCTTCTGCACCGAGAAGGCGAGCCACGACTTCAGATCCGGATCGAGATCGGTTTCCAGCTCAAGGTCGATGGGGACATGAAGCAGCGAGCAGGACGGCGCGAGCTGCACATGGTCGGTGCCACGCTTCGCGACCACCTTCCGCAGGCGCTCCACCACCGCTGGCAGGTTCGCCCGCCAGACGTTCCGCCCGTCGATCGCGCCAAGCGAAAGCACGAGGCCTGGGCGGGCTTTCTCGGCAACCGCATCCAACTGCTCGGGGGCCCGCGCAAGGTCCAGATGCAAGCCCGCCACGGGCAGGGACAAGGCCAGCTCCAGATTGTCATCGAGGGCACCGAAATAGGCGGCGAGCATGATCTTCAGGTTCGGCAGAGCATGCGCGATGGAGGCATAAGTCCGCCGCAACGCGTCCCGCGCGGCGGGGTCGAGATCGAGCACAAGGCAGGGCTCGTCAATCTGCACCCACTCCGCCCCATTGGCCGCAAGGCGGCGCAGCACGTCCACATAGACCGGAAGGAGATTGCCGAGCAGTGAGAGGGTATCGAAGTCCGGCTCCTTGCTTTTGCCGAGCTTCAGGAAGGTGATCGGTCCGAGCAGCACCGGGCGGGTCTCATATCCGAGAGCCTTTGCCTCGCGATATTCATCCACGGCCTTGAGCGAGGCGAGCTCAAATCGTTGACCCGGCATAAACTCTGGAACCATATAATGGTAATTGGTGTCGAACCACTTGGTCATTTCCTGCGCGGGCACACCCTGAACCGGAGCCGGGGCGTGGCTGCAGGCGGGCTCGGCCTGGGCTCCATCCGCCCCACGGGCCATGGCGAAATAGACCGCAAGCGGCACCTTGCCGCCGCGCCAGCCATAAAGCTCCGGAATGGCGCCGACCATGACACTGGTATCCAGCACCTGATCGTAGAGGGAGAAGTCGTTGGAGGGGATGATTGTGATGCCGTGCGCCTTCTGGCGGGCCCAATTGGCGGCGCGCAGCGTGGCGGCGGCTTCCAGCAGATCGGCCTCGCGGGTCTTGCCCGACCAGTAGCTTTCGAGCGCCGCCTTCAGCTCGCGGCGCGGTCCGATGCGCGGCGTGCCGAGGGTGGCGGTGGGGATCAACGATGTTGTCACGGCTTCAAGCCCTTCGCTTGAGGGCGAGGCTTTGACGGCAGGCGTCGTGGCGTGGACGGCAGAGGCCGGCCGAACCCCGAGCGCACCACCGGGACACCCCGCCCGAGGACGTTTCTATCGTCGCGGCAGGTCTCCTGGCTCACGGGTCGTCGCCGTTCGTCCGCCTTCCCGGGATCGCTCCCAGTGGCAAGAATGGACTTCGGCTCGCCGCTAACAGTTGCGGGGGCAGCGCCGGCGTCACACCGGCTTCCCTCTTAGCTCCGGAGCCGAAAACGGACCGGAGAACCACGACGCGTTTAGTCTGCGGGCGAACCGCTTGCCTGTCAATAGCGATATAAAGACATCCTTATGTCGTGATATCATATTTATCTCGCAGCGTAAGGATTGAGCACGCTGCGGGTTTCGTCCACGGCAAGGGGGCGACCGATCAAAGGAAAGGCGCGTTGCGGGCAGGCGGGGCGCTCGCACACCTTGCATCCGGCCCCGATAGGCGTTGCAGCCGCCGGATCAGCGAGCGCGAGGCCCTTGGAATAGACGAGCCGGCCGGCATGGCGAATGTCGCAGCCGAGCCCGATGGCGAAGGTCTTGCCCGGATCACCATAGCCCCCCGCCGCATGCTGCACCGTGCGGGCGATCCAGAGATAGGTCCGGCCATCTGGCATCTGCGCCACCTGGGTCAGGATGCGTCCGGGCTGGGCAAAGGCCTCATAGACATTCCAGAGCGGACAGGTGCCGCCGACGCGGGAGAAATGGAAATCGGTTGCGGACTGGCGCTTGGAGATGTTGCCGGCCCGATCCACACGAATGAAAAAGAACGGCACGCCCAACGCCCCCGGCCGCTGGAGCGACGAAAGGCGATGGCAGATGGTCTCGTAGCCGACGCTGAACAACGCCCCGAGCCGCTCGATGTCGTAGCGCTCACGCTCAGCGGCGGCGAGAAAGGCGCCATATGGCATCAGAAGCGCCCCGGCGAAATAGTTGGCAAGGCCGATGCGGGCCAGCGCATGGGTTTCCCCCACGCCCGCCGCGGCCGCGCCCGCCAGCCGCTCGATGAGCGGTCCCAATTCCAGGAAGGCGAGTTGCGTCGCGATCTGGAACGCGCGCTGGCCGTTGTCGAGACTTCGCGACAGCCGGAGAACCCGTTCGTCCGGAAGGAAGCGGCGCAAGGCCGTGGCCCCTTCGACGCCGACCTCCGTTGTGCGCACGACACGCACGCCATGGCGACCTTCCAGGTATCGCGCGAGGCCTTCGCCCATGTCCGCGGGCATGAGACCGGCGATCGCGGCGAGCTGTTCGGCCGCTTCATCCAGCTCTGCGAAGTAATTGTGGTGGGCATAGAAGAAATCGCGCACCTGCTCGTAGGGCATCAGCGTGGCCGGCGCCGACATGCCACCCGAGCCGAGCCCCAGCTCTCCCGCCATGGCGTCCGCCCGCTCCAAGGCATGTCGCCAGCGCCGATGCAGGGCCACCACGGCACGGCCGAGGGCGGGCATGGCGGCGGCCACCTCCTTCAACTCGGCAAGGCTCACCTGCTCCGCATTGAGGGGGTCCGTGAACACCTCGCGCAGGTCGGCAACAAGGCGCCCCTCCTCACCCTCCGAGAACAACTGCACGTCGATGCCGAAGATCTCGTTGATCTTCAGCAGCACCGGCACCGTGAGCGGCCGCTGGTTCTTCTCCAACTGGTTGAGATAGCTGGCGGACAGGCCGAGCGCCTGCGCAAGCGCCACCTGGGTGAGGCCGCGCTCCTCCCGCAGCCGCTTCAGGCGGACGCCGACGAAGGTCTTCTTCATGGGCGCGCCCTAACTTCGCAACATTCGCAAATCGGCCGCTCAATCCTCGCAAATCCACGCATTTTCAGTCATTCCGCTCCTTCACCGCGGCAAATATTGTGAGGAAACGATCCGGTCGCAAGCACATTCGCGACCGGCGCGAAACGATCCGGAATGCGAAGAGGAAGACCCCATGGGCCAGTCGAGGAGCTATGCCGCATGCGCCGCCGAACTGAAGGCGCGGTTTCCCGACGGCGTGGCGCCGGGCGGTGTGAGCGTCGACGACATCATCCAGCTGCGCCTTCAGAACACATTTGACACGCACCTCGACATCGCCCGTGCCATGGCCAAGGTGATGCGGCGGGACATGGCCGCCTATGACGCCGACCCCGCCCGCTTCACCCAGTCCCTCGGCTGCTGGTCCGGCTTCCACGCCCAGCAGATGGTGAAGTCGGTCAAGCGCCTCAACGGCACGACCCGCGGCGCCTATGTCTATCTCTCCGGCTGGATGGTGGCGGGCCTGCGCAACCGCTTCGGCCACCTGCCCGACCAGTCCATGCACGAGAAGACCGCCGTCGCGGACCTGATCGAGGAGATTTATGTCTCCCTGCGCCAGGCGGACGAAGTGGCCATCAACGACCTGTTCAAGGCCCTGAAGGCGGCGCGCGCGAAGGGCGACGCGGCGGCGGAGCGGGAGGCGATCGGCGCCATCGACGGCTTCGAGACCCATGTGGTCCCGATCATCGCCGACATCGACGCCGGCTTCGGCAACGAGCACGCCACTTACCTGCTGGCGAAAGCGCTCATCAAGGCCGGCGCCTGCTGCATCCAGATCGAGAACCAGGTCTCCGACGCCAAGCAGTGCGGCCACCAGGACGGCAAGGTGACGGTGCCGCGCGAGGACTTCATCGAGAAACTGCGCGCGGTGCGGCTCGCCTTCGAGGAACTGGGGGTCGAGGACGGCGTCATCGTCGCGCGCACCGACAGCCTCGGCGCCGGCCTCACCCAGAAGATCCCGGTGAGCCAGAAGCCTGGCGATCTCGCCAGCCAATACACCAAGTGGCTGAAGACCGAGCCGGTCACGGACTCCGACCCGCTCAAGGAAGGCGAGCTGGGGCTCATGCTGGACGGTGCGTTGGTGCGGCCGGTGCGCCTGCCCAATGGCCTCTTCGCCTTCAAGGAGGGCTCCGGACGCGCCCGCGTCATCGAGGACTGCATCGCGGCCCTCAGCCAGGGCGGCGCCGACCTGCTGTGGATCGAGACCGACACGCCCAATGTGAAGGACATCGCGTCCATGGTGGCGGAGATCCGCGCGGTCGTGCCGGATGCGAAGCTCACCTACAACAATTCGCCGTCGTTCAACTGGACGCTCAACATCCGCAAGCAGGTGCGCGCGGAATGGATCGCTGAGGGGCGCATCTCGAAGGACGCCTATCCGGACGGCGCGCTGCTGATGTCGGCCAAGCTCGACACGGACGACCTCGGCCAGGAGGCCGATGCGCGGCTCGCCCGCTTCCAGGCGGACATCTCGGCCCAGGCGGGGGTGTTCCACAATCTCATCACCCTGCCCACCTTCCATCTGACCGCTCTCGCCACCGACGAGCTGAGCCATGGCTACTTCGGTCCGGACCGCATGAAGGCCTATGTGAACCGGGTCCAGCGCGAGGAGATCCGGCGCGGCATCTCGGCGGTGAAGCATCAGCATGAGGTGGGCTCGGACCTCGGCGACACCTTCAAGGAGATGGTGGCGGGCACGCGCGCCCTGAAGGCCGGCGGCCATGGCAACACCATGAACCAGTTCGCGGCGGAGTGAGTTTCCGCCCGTTCCCTCTCCCGGCGCGGATGGCGGCACCTCCCCGCGCCACCGGACGGCGTGGCCGTGGCAGCCGCCCGTCCGGATGGGAGGCCGGGTGAGGGGCGGTCCGCCCGCGGTTCGGGACAGCGCCCCTCACCCACTCCTTTTCGCCACCCCGTCCCACAGGAGCACACCCATGAATGCCGAATTCAAGCCCGTCGCGCCGCCGGACCTGTCGGACCGGGACCGCGCCATCAGCCGGGTCGCCGACGCCGTCCACCGGGTGAACGAGGCGATCCAGCGGGCGGTTGCCGCCGGTGTCTCGGTGGAACTGGTGCGTGTTTCCCGCCATCACGACGGCGCCGGCGCCTGGGGCGATCAGATGATCCCCCTGGTGCGGGAGACCGCCTCGCCCGGAGCCGCCTGAGATGGACGCGCCCGCATCCGCCCTCCCCCGCGACATCGGCGCGGGCGCAGCTCCCGGACCCTCGCAAACCTCGTTCGTGGAGATGGTGTTCCCCGATCAGGCCAACCATTACGGCACCCTGTTCGGCGGCAATG
Source organism: Xanthobacter agilis (assembly GCF_021730435.1). Classification (GTDB taxonomy): domain Bacteria; phylum Pseudomonadota; class Alphaproteobacteria; order Rhizobiales; family Xanthobacteraceae; genus Xanthobacter; species Xanthobacter agilis. Next base: position 3,400 of record NZ_JABWGX010000054.1, on the reverse strand, counting down.
CGCTCTCCCTCATGGGCAAGGCGGCCTTCGTCGCCGCCACCCGCCGCGCGCGGACACCGGTCGTAATGGCGAGCGCCGACAAGACCGAATTTCACGTTCCGGTCCGCGTCGGCGAGATCGTCGAGCTGTGCGCCCGCGTCACCCGGGTGGGCCGCACCTCCATGACGGTGGAGGTGGAGATGACCGCCGAGGCCCTCCTGTCCGGCGCCCGCCGTCTGGCCGTGCGCGGTGTCTTCGAAATGGTGGCGGTCGACGCCTCGGGCCGGCCCATGCCGGTGCCATCCCTTTCCGTTCAATCCAAGGATCAAAGCTCGTGAAGCAGCATTCCGTCCGCACCGCCACCTCCGCCGAGGCTCTGCCGCGCGCCGGGCAATTGGCCTGGAAGATCGCCGAGGTGGCCGCCGATCCCGTGCCGGTGGACGATGACGTCGCCGAGATGATCGGCAACCGCATCATCGATAATGCCGCGGTGGCGGCGGCCTCCCTCACCCGGCGCCCGGTGGCGAGCGCACGGGCGCAGGCTCTGGCCCACCCCTACCAGCCGGGCGCCACCGTGTTCGGCCTTTCCCCGCACCGGCGCCTGTCGCCCGAATGGGCGGCCTGGGCGAACGGTGTCGCGGTACGCGAGCTGGACTTCCACGACACCTTCCTCGCCGCCGACTATTCCCATCCCGGCGACAACATCCCGCCGGTCCTGGCGGTGGCCCAGCATTGCGGGCTCGACGGCACGGCCCTGGTGCGCGGCATCGCCACCGCTTACGAGATCCAGGTCGACCTCGTGAAGGGCATCTGCCTGCACGAGCACAAGATCGACCATATCGCCCATCTCGGCCCCTCCGCCGCCGCCGGCATCGGCGCGGCGCTGGGCCTGCCCACAGAGACCATCTACCAGGCGGTGCAGCAGGCGCTCCACGTCACCACCACCACCCGCCAGTCACGCAAGGGCGAGATTTCCAGCTGGAAGGCCTATGCCCCCGCGTTCGCCGGCAAGATGGCGGTGGAGGCCGTGGACCGCGTGATGCGCGGCGAGGGCGCTCCCTCCCCGGCCTGGGAGGGCGAGGACGGCTTCATCGCCTATCTGCTCGGCGGCCCGACGGCGGAATACATCGTGCCCCTGCCGGAAAAGGGCGAGCCCAAGCGCGCCATTCTCGACACCTACACCAAGGAGCATTCGGCCGAATACCAAAGCCAGGCGCTCATCGACCTGGCCCGCCGGCTCGGACCGAAAGTCGGCGACCTGTCGCAGGTGGCGTCCATCGTGATCCGCACCAGCCACCACACCCATTATGTGATCGGCACCGGCGCCGGCGACCCACAGAAGATGGACCCCAAGGCGAGCCGGGAGACCCTCGACCATTCCATCATGTACATCTTCGCCGTGGCGCTGGAGGACGGCGCTTGGCACCATATACGCTCCTATGCGCCGGAACGCGCCTCGCGGCCCTCGACGGTGGCCCTGTGGCACAAGATCTCCACGGTGGAAGACCCGGAATGGACGCGCCGCTACCACAGCCGCGATCCGCGGGAGAAGGCCTTCGGCGGCCGCGTGGTGGTGACGCTGAAAGACGGCCGCGTGATCGAGGACGAGCTTGCCATCGCCGATGCCCATCCGCTCGGGGCGCGTCCGTTCGGCCGGGCGGAATATGTGGCCAAGTTCCGCGCCCTGGCCGAAGGCGTGGTCTCGCCGGCGGAGCAGGATCGCTTCCTCGGCACGGTGGATCGTCTCATCCGGCTCAAGGCGGATGATCTGCCGGGGCTGACCTTCCAGGTGGATCCGGCGTTGCTGGGAACCGTCCGGACCACCGGAATCTTCGACTGGCGCGCCACCTCCGCGCCGGAACTCACCGTGATCTCAGGCTGAGGAGGCTTTCCATGTCCGAGCAACAGACACGCGCGGCCAAGCCCGCTCCGAAAAAGTCCGTGGCCCTTTCCGGCGTGGTGGCCGGCAACACCGCCTTGTGCACGGTGGGCCGCTCCGGCAATGATCTGCATTATCGCGGCTACGACATTCTCGACGTGGCGGAGACGTGCGGCTTCGAGGAGATCGCCCATCTCCTGGTCCATGGCACGCTGCCCACCTGCGCGGAGCTGACCGCCTACCGGACCAAGCTCAAGAGCCTGCGCGGCCTGCCGGAAGCGGTGCGCCGGACCCTGGAGCAATTGCCCGCCGCCGCCCATCCCATGGACGTGATGCGCTCGGGGGTCTCCGCGCTCGGCTGCGTGCTGCCGGAGGCCGCCGACCACAATCCCGCCGGCGCCCGCGACATCGCCGACCGGCTGATGGCCTCGCTCGGCTCCATGCTGCTCTATTGGTTCCACTTCTCCCAGAACGGGCGGCGCATCGAGGTGGAGACCGAGGACGACACCATCGGCGGGCACTTCTTGCACCTGCTGCACGGCCGCGCGCCGGTCGCGAGCCATGTACGGGCCATGGAGACGTCGCTGATCCTTTATGCGGAGCACGAGTTCAACGCGTCCACCTTCACCGCCCGCTCCATCGCCGGCACGGGGGCGGACTTCTACTCCGCCATCACCGGCGCCATCGGCGCCCTGCGCGGGCCGAAACACGGCGGCGCCAACGAGGTGGCCTTCGAGATCCAGAAGCGCTACCCCGATCCCGACATGGCCGAGGCCGACATCCGTCGCCGCGTCGAGGCCAAGGAAGTCGTGATCGGCTTCGGCCATCCGGTCTACACGGTGGCGGACCCGCGCAACGTGGTCATCAAGGAGGTGGCGCGGCGGCTGTCGGTGGAGGCGGGTTCGACCCGCATGTTCGACATCGCCAGCCGCATCGAGCAGGTGATGGGCGAGACCAAGAAGATGTTCGCCAATCTCGACTGGTTCAGCGCCGTCTCCTACCACATGATGGGGGTGCCGACGGCCTTGTTCACGCCATTGTTCGTCATTGCCCGCACCTCGGGCTGGAGCGCGCACATCATCGAGCAGCGGGCCGACAACAAGATCATCCGCCCCTCCGCCAACTATGTCGGCCCCGAGCACCAGGTGTTCGTGCCGCTGGAGGCGCGGGGCCGCGCCGCCATCCGCGTGGCCTGAAGGAGAAAAAGATGCCCTATCTCATATCCTCGGATCTGCCTCACGAACCCGCCGGCGCCCGCTTCCGGGCGCTGGTGGAAGCTGGCGGCATCGTCAAGATCCCCGGCACCCACAACGGCATGGCGGCGCTTCAGGCCAAGGCCGCCGGCTTTTCCGCTGCGTACCTCTCGGGCGCGGCCATGACCGCCTCCATGGGCCTGCCGGACCTCGGCATCATCACCGTGGACGAGGTCGCCTTCTTTATCCGGCAGGTGGCGCGGGCCAGCGGCCTGCCGGTGCTGGTGGACGGAGACACCGGCTATGGCGAGGCCCTCAACGTGATGCACATGGTGCGCACCTTCGAGGA
>NZ_JABWGX010000053.1 GCF_021730435.1 Xanthobacter agilis | reverse complement strand
GGCGGATGCCCAGGGCCTGGGCCGGTCTCGCGGCGGCCTGAGCACCAAGATCCACGCCGCCGCCGATGCTCTCGGGCTCCCGGTCCGCCTGATCGGGACGCCTGGGCAGCGCAATGACATCGCCCTTGCCCACGACCTCATCGAAGATATTGATGCGGCCGCCCTGCTGGCTGACAAGGGCTATGACGCAAACCATCTCGTTGATGCCATGGAAGAACGGGGAACCGAAGTCGTCATTCCGCCGAAGCGGGATCGCAAGCTTCAGCGCGCCTACGACACCGACCTCTACAAAGAGCGCAACAAGATCGAGCGCTTCTTCAACAAGCTCAAGCAGTTCCGGCGCGTCGCCACGCGATACGACAAGCTCCTCGTCACCTTCATGGGCTTCGTCAAACTCGCCGCAATCGCCATCTGGCTCAAATAGTTAAATCGTCACTACGGCCTAGAAGCAGCCGTTGCTAAGGTCGGAAATGGGTCGATTCCGTTGAAAAACTCGGCCTGTGAGGCATGCTGGCACGAAGCCGGATTTCGCCAGCGGACGCCTTCTCCGGTCATGCCGGGCTGATCTGCGGCGCGCTCGGGAGGAGCTTGGCGAGCTTCCGGAGGTTCTGGGCGGTTGCGGCGAGGTGGAACTCATCCCGAGCTCCGTTCGGGCCTCGCAGGCGCAGGCGGTCGAGCTTCAGGATGCGCTTGAGATGCGCGAACAGCATCTCGACCTTCTTCCGCTGCCGCCGCGACGTGACATAAGCGTCAGTGCCGGCGATGGCCCGCGCCATGTCGCGGGCGCCTTCATGGATCGAGCGGGGTATTTTCCGGGCCGGCGTGTTCGGGCAGCAGCGAGGCTTCAGGGCACAGGCATCGCAGTCCAGCTTGCTGGCGCGATAGCGCATCATGCCATCCTCATCGACCAGGGGCTTGGGTGTGCGGTAGAGCTTCTGGCGCTGCCGCAAGAGCTTACCGGCCAGACAGACATAGGCATCCGCCTCGCGGTCATAGGTGAAGTCGGCTCGGCTGAAGGTGCCGTCGCGACGCTCGGACTTGTCGAACACCGGAACGTGCGGCTCGATGCCATGCTCATAGACCAGCCAGGCGAGCATCTCCGCCGAACCATAGGCGCTGTCGCCCATCAGCCGTGCCGGGTAAAGGTCGAAGCGGTCCATCGAACGTTCGATCATGCGTTTCGCTGTCAGGACCTCGGCCTGACGGATCGCCGTCGTCGCCTCTACGTCGACGATGATCGCGTTCTCCACGTCGATCAGATAGTTGGTGGAATAGGCGAAGTAGGCTTGGCCACCATGTGCGCCGGTCCAGCGGGCAGCAGGATCTGCCGGCGAGAGGATTTTCGGCGTGACTTCGGTGGCCGCGCCGAAAGCCGCATCGTCGAGCACGGCGAGATATTCCTCGACCGCGCGTCCGGCTGCCTCGGGCGATAGCCCCGCTTTGCCCTCGACACCCTTCTGACGGCTGGCCTCGGCCTCGATCAGGCTGGCATCTACAGCGAAGCCTTCTCCGCCAACCAAGCCCTCCCCGACAAAACTTGCAGCACGGTCTCGAACAGATGCCGGAGCAAATCGCTGTCGCGGAAACGGCCGTGCCGGTTCTTGGAGAAGGTCGAGTGGTCCGGCACGCGGTCATCGAGCCCGAGGCGACAGAACCAGCGATAAGCAAGGTTCAGGTGGACTTCCTCGCACAGCCGCCGTTCCGAGCGGATGCCGAAGCAATAGCCGACGAGGAGCATCCGGATCATCAGTTCCGGGTCGATCGAGGGCCGACCGGTCTCGCTGTAGAAAGGCTTGAGGTGCGCCCGGATGCCGGATAGGTCGACAAACCTGTCGATGGCCCGCACGAGGTGGCCGGAAGGGACATGGCGCTCCAGGCTGAACTCGTAGAACAGAGCCTCCTGCACCCCGGTCCGCTCGCCCATCATCGCCTCGTCCCTCCATCCGCAAGGACAACTGAATCAGGACTTCGGCCCAACAGCAACGCCGACTTTTTCAACGGAATCGGCCCATACCGGACGTTCAGACACGCACTTGGCAAGGTCTGTTTCTGGCGCTGTCGGGCACGGCTATAGCGGTCAGTGGCGGACCGCCGATTCGCCTTGTCCCTCAACTTGGGACACCAACCTGCTCATCGAGAGACGGTACGTGGTCGTCTACTGGCCGGTGGCGGCGGGACGGAGGTTGGGCCTATATACGGCGGCTCGCAAAACGCGATCCTCAACCGAAGAGTGACCCGTGATCCCCTGGTTGCAGCTCGACACCGCGAAAGTGCCCGATGGCGGCGGCCAACTCCGCCTGATGCAGCGCGGGGCGGAATTCTCGATCATGGCAGGGTCTATCGAGCTCATGAACAGTCGCCTCAGCGGGTCGGAAAAGGCGCTCGCCACGATGGTCTGCGCCAGGCTTCGGGACCGCTCCAAGCCACATGTGCTCATCGGGGGGCTGGGCATGGGCTTTACCCTTCGCGCGGCGCTCGCCGAACTCGGGCCCGATGCCCGTGTCATGGTGGCGGAACTGGTGCCGGCGGTGGTCGCGTGGGCGCACGGCCCCATGGCGGAGATCTTCGCAGGCTGCTTGACCGATCCGCGCGTCAGCATCCGCGAAGAGGACGTGGGCGGCCCGATCCGCGCCGGCCGGACGACCTTCGACGCGATTCTGCTTGATGTCGACAACGGACCCGAAGGGCTGACACGCGAGGCCAACGACCGGCTTTACGATAGTGCCGGCCTCAACGCGGCCAGGGCAGCGCTGCGGCCCGGCGGCGTGCTGGCCGTCTGGTCATCGAGACCGGACCAGAATTTCACCCAGCGGCTTCGCACGGCGGGGTTTGGCGTCGAAGAGGCGCGCGTGCGGGCCAATGGAGGGCGCGGGGGCGCGCGCCACATCATCTGGATCGCCACCAATCCGGAGGTTCGCCCTCCCGGCCCTGCCCGGCACAGGCCGGCCTGATGACGGAGAGCGGATCCTGGAAACGTCCCTTTATCTGCCCGTGAAAACGTTTCTGGAAGGCCTCGGCTTTGCCGTCAAAGGCGAGGTCGGCGGCTGCGACCTGGTCGCGCTTGCAGGAGACGGAATACCGATCGTGGTCATCGGGGAATTGAAGCTCAGCTTCAATCTGGAACTCGTCCTCCAGGCCGTCGACCGCGCCACCGCCTGCGACGAGGTCTGGCTCGCAGCGCGCACATCGGTGCGCGGAAACGGACGGGAAAGCGACTCGCGTTTCCGCAACCTGTGTCGGCGCCTGGGTTTCGGGATGCTCGGCGTCTCGCCTGCGGGCGAGGTGACGATCATCGTCAGCCCCACGTCTCCCATGCCGCGCAAGGATCCGCGCCGCAGGTCGCGGCTCGTGGATGAGCACCGGCGCCGGCTGGGCGATCCGGCGGTGGGGGGCGGGTCTCGTACACCCATCATGACCGCATATCGGCAGCAGGCGCTCGCCTGTGCCCTGGCCATGACGGAGGCCCCGAAACGCCCGCGCGATCTTCGTGCGTTCGCGCCCAACGCCGGGAAAATCCTTCTGGACAATGTCTATGGCTGGTTCGCCCGTACGGATCGCGGCATCTACCGCCTCACGCCGGCGGGGCGCGAGGCGCTGATCCGCTGGCCGGCGGTTCCCGGTTCCCCGGCTTCGGCCGGCGCGGTGTTGCCGATGGGCTCCAGCACAGCGGGCGATGGTTGATCCAGCCGACCCAGGTGGGCGTCGCGAGCTCGACGACATCGAAAGATCGCCATGGACCACGTAAAAGCTCGAGGCAACGTCACGGACGTTGCCTCTGTCACGATACGACATTGACCAGAAGACGGACAATATTCGATGCGGGAAGGCGCAACCTGGTCCAACCCCCGACGCTATCTGCACATGGCCCTGTGAAGCCGTTCCATCAGATCAACGCATCTTGAATGGCATCCGGATGGACCGCAGCCTCCAGCACCTCCTCGACCCGCATCACTTCGGCATTCGCGGCCTCGGCCTTCACATGTCCCTCGGGCGTCAAACGTGCGAGCTGGCGACGACCGTGACGAACATCCTGACGCCGCTCCACCAGCCTTGATTCTTCCAGTTTCGCTCGAACGCCCTGCATCGATTGCGGGGTGATAAATGCCCGCTCCGCGAGGTCGGCATTGGTCTGGTCCGGCCGCGCGTCCAGTTCGGCCAGCACCGCATATTGGGCAGGATTCAGCCCGAGCGGTTTCAGCGCCTCCTCCATGCGGCGGTGCAGGGCATGCTGCGCCAGCTTCAGCCGGTACCATCCATCGGAGCGAGAAGCTCATCGGGATTCGGGGGGCCGTCCGCGCGATCGAGAGTGAGAGGTTGGACCGAAATTCCGTGACTGGTGAGGACTGGGAGAGAGGCTCCCGGCACCCGTCGTGGAGTTTGGTCCCATGACTGGAGTTCAGGTCTTGGATGCCCGCCGTGATGCAGCGCGCGGATATCGGGTGGATGCGAGCCGCGGTGAGCGGATCGGCTGCGTGTCTTCCGAGTGGTTCTCCCGGCCGGCGGACGAGCGCTATCTGTCGCTGTCTGAGCTGTATGGAGCGGTGCGCGGGCGGTCCGACCGGAGCCGGACGCGCACCGTGGAGAGCGCCGCCATCCGCGTCGAGGCGAGCCAAGAGGCGCCGGACCGGATGATGCTCGCGCTGCCGGGGACGGAGGCTCCCGTTGCCCCTACCCATTGGAGTTTTGGCCAGCTCGCGAGCCTCGTTGGGGCACCGGCCGCCTATTTGCGTCAGCTCCCGGCGCCGCTCGCCGGCATCAACCTGCAGCATGGCCTGCTGACGCACCGCGCCGAGCAGGTGAAGACACTGGAGGTGGAGGACGGCCGCGTCGAGCTCCGGGCAGTGACCGGCCTCGACTATGGCCGCATCTTCGACCATGAGCTGGTCGACGCCGTGCGCCGCATCGCCGGCAACGGCACCGGCGACACCCGCTGGAAAGTGCCCGGCGTGCTCGACTGGTCGACCGGTATCTACAATCCCCGCGTCGACATCACCAAGGACACCACCACCCTCTATGCCTCGGACCGGGACGTCTTCCTGTTCCTGGTGGACGACCTGAACCCAATCGAAGCCGGGCGGCTGCCTGATGGCTCTCCCGACCTCTTCTTCCGTGGCTTCTATTGCTGGAACTCAGAGGTGGGCGCCAAGACGCTCGGCATCGCCAGCTTCTATCTGCGGGCAGTGTGCCAGAACCGCAACCTGTGGGGTGTCGAGGATTTCGAGGAGATCACCATCCGGCACTCCAAGTATGCCGCGTCCCGCTTCGCCCATCAGGCCGCGCCGGCCCTGGAGCGCTTTGCCAATTCCTCGCCCATGCCGTTCGTCAACGGCATCAGGGCGGCCCGCGAGCGCATCGTGGCGCGCAGCGATGAGGACCGCAGCGAGTTCCTCCGCCGCAAGGGCTTCTCCAAAGCCGAGACGCAGAAGGTGATCGACACCGTGCTCGCCGAGGAGGGCAGGAAACCCGAGAGCATCTTCGACTTCGTGCAGGGCATCACCGCCGTGGCGCGGGACAAGCCGCACCAGGACGCCCGCCTCGATCTGGAGGAACGGGCAAAGAAGCTCCTCGACCGGGCCGCCTGAGATCCGCAAAGCCGGAGATGCGGATTGCCGTGTCTCCGGCTTTGCGTTGTTCCGGATCATCGGCTTTACGGCGCTGCCCTCAGAGGAAGAGGGCGGCGCCGTGCTTCGTGACGGGTTCGAGGTTGAGAGAGAGGTTCTCCGGCCGCCCGTCGCGGAGAAGCATCCCATGGCCACGTCTGTTCAGAAGATCACCCTTTCGTCCTCGCGGGACATCCCCTTCAACAAGCTGGTCCTGAGCCAGTCCAACGTTCGCCGGGTGAAAGCCGGCGTCTCGATCGAGGAGCTCGCCGAGGACATCGCCCGACGGGGCCTGCTCCAGGGACTCAATGTCCGCGCCGTGGTCGATGCGGATGGCGTCGAGACCGGCATCTATGAGATCCCCGCCGGCGGACGGCGCTATCGGGCGCTGGAACTGCTGGTGAAGCGCAACCTCTCACTCTCGACTCGTTGTAGGACAACCCCACAGACGGGTCGCCGGAGACCCGGAGCGTGGTAGTAGGGAAGCCCTTCCCTCAGAGCCGTAAATCCGAGCGGACGCAAAAGGGGGGGGCGATGGCCATGCGGCTCGGCTCGGGACTGCGGGGTTCTTTCCCCCCGGCCGCTTACCGGCTGTGACCCGTTGCGGCCCTTTGGAACGCTTGCTTTGGGGGCACGAACTGAACCAGCGCGGCCTTAGCCGTTACGCACCATCATGGCGGTGCGCAGCATCTTTGCTGGAGATGGTGCCGGGCTGCTCCCGACTTCCGAAAACTCTCCGCTTGCTGTTGGTAGTAAGCTTGCCTACCATAGGACAAAAGGAGAACGATCTCATGGCCAGTGTCGAGAAGGTGAGTGTCGCCCTCACCCCCGAAATGGCGGCGATGATGCGTGAGGTGGTCGAGACCGGTGAGTATGCGTCGGCGAGCGAGGTCATGCGGGAGGCCCTGCGCGACTGGAAGCACCGGCGGACGCAGCGTGCCAAGGCCATCGAAGAGCTGGGGCGGTTGTGGGATGCCGGCATGAGCAGCGGCCCCGCTGTCGATGGTGAGGAAGCCTTCGCCCGGATCAGGCAGAAGCTCGATGCCAAGATTGCCGGACGTGGGGAAGAATGAGCTACCAGCTTCGACCACAGGCCGAGGCGGACATCGAAGCCATCGCCCTTTACATTGCCGAGGACAATCCTTCAGCGGCCCGACACTGGTACGAAGATATTTACCGCCGTTGCCGGCGGATCGGGGAGATGCCAGGCATCGGCGTTGCGAGGCCGGAGGTGCGGCCTGAGCTGAGAAGCCTACCAGCCGGCAACTACCTGATTTTGTACCGCCAGATCGACGAGGGGGCGGAGATCGTCCGTGTCGTGCACGGCGCACGACAATGGGAAGATCTGCTCTAGATCGCGCCCGCGGATGGCTGCCAGGCAGGGCTGGAGATGACCCTTTTTGGACCTAGGAAACGTCTGCTTGTGGATGCCTGGCAGAGCATTGCCGCCAACAGGGTATGCCGATCGCCGTGCGCATCGGCGCGCAGATGACCACGCCTCGTTTCGTCGTGGATTGGCCTTTCATGGATAACGACTGATCGCATGCGCGCTGGCGGGGCCGGCGCGCTGATGACGCTCACGCCTTCCTTCGGATGGTCCCGTCCAATCGGGTCGCTTCCGCCACAGTGTTCGAAATCGTGCCGTACTTGCGGACGTTGGTGTGGAGCAAGGCCAGGCGCTGCTCCGGCTCGTCCGTATCGATGATCAGTTCGTAATCCACCGAGACGATCTTCGGTGGCGCGTCCTGCCGAACGGCGTGGAGCGTGACATCTACCCCGCGCAACTCGAAATTCAGCATCGGGGTCACCCGCTCGATGCTCTTGATCATGCATGCCGCGATGGCGGCGAGAAACAGTTCCGCCGGGTTGAACGCATCGGCGCGCCCGCCGATGTCGGTGTCGAGGATGATCTCGGCCTGTTTCGTGCGGGCGAGGCTGCCGTGAGCATCGATGCGCGATGCATGAACCTTGTATTCCAGCATGGCGGGGCTCACGCCGCGAGCCAGCGGGCGACGTCGTCCGGCTTTGGAAGACCACCCGCATGCACCACCTTGCCGTCGATGACGATGCCGGGGGTCGAGGCGATGCCATAGCCGGCGATCACTGCGTAGTCCGTCACCTTCTCCACGCTCACGTCGAGCCCGAGCTTGGCTGCCTCGTCCCGCACCATCTGCGCCGTGGCCTCGCAGCGGGAGCAGCCGGGGCCGAGCACTTTCACGTCTTTCATGGCCTTCGCCTTTCTTGTTTTAAGAAAACAGCGCGTTGAACAGGAAACCCACGGCCAGGATGCCGGCGCCGACCACGCCCACGAACACGGCGATCAGCTTCAGGCTCAGGACTTTGCGCAGAATGATCATCTCCGGCAGCGACAAGGCGATCACCGCCATCATGAAGGCGAGCACGGTGCCCAGCGCCGCCCCCTTGGCCAGCAGGGCCTCCACCACCGGGATGATGCCCGCGGCGTTGGAATACATGGGAATGCCCAGCAGAACCGCGGCCGGAACCGACCACCACGCATCCCGCCCCATGATGGAGGCGAGGAGATCCGCCGGCACGTAGCCGTGGATGAAGGCGCCCGCGGCGATGCCGGCGATGATCCACATCCAGACCTTGCCGACGATGTCGCGCACCGCGTCGAGACCCGCCCTGATGCGATCCACCAGGGTCATGCCGTTTGGCGGCAGCTCAACCGGAGCGGCGCGCACGTTGCGCACCCAGTCTTCCAGCCAGCCCTCCAGATGGAGCCGGCCGATGACCCAGCCGGCGACGATGGCCACCGCAAGGCCGAAGGCCAGATAGGTGAGCGCCACCTTCCAGCCGACCAGCGCGAACAGCAGGCCCAGCGCCACCTCGTTGACCATGGGCGCGGCGATGAGAAAGGAGAAGGTGACGCCGAGGGGGACGCCGGCGGAGACGAAGCCGACGAACAGCGGCACCGCCGAGCAGGAGCAGAAGGGCGTGACGATGCCGAGGCCGGCGGCCGCGATGTTGCCGAGCCCCTCGCGCTTTCCGGCGAGCAGCGCACGGGTACGCTCGGCGGAGAAGAAGCTGCGCACCACGCCCATGGCGAACACCACCAGCGTCAGCAGCATCAGCACCTTGGGCGTGTCGTAGATGAAGAACGTGACCGCTTCGGCAAGATGGCTGCCCGGCTCCACCGGCAGGTGGGCCACCAGCCATTGGGAGAACGGCGCGAGCTGGGCATAGACCACGAACCAGAGGGCGATCGCCGCGACGGTCACCACCGCCCAAGCCAGAGGCGATGCCTCCCGAGGCGGCTTGCGTCCGGTCAATGACAGGTCGGCGCTCATGCGGCTCTCCTGTTCGATGAAGCGTCCAGGCTGGTGAGGACAGCATCGATGATGGCGGCCTGCTCGGCCGGCAAGTCGGGGTTCCGACGGTAGCGCACCCATTGAGCATCTCGCCGGTCGATCACCATGCCGGCCTGCTTGAGCACCGCCATATGGCGCGACATGCGGGATTGGGTGACGCCGAGGACGCGCACGAGCTCGCAGACGCAATGCTCGCGCCCATCCCACAGGAGGCGGACCGCCGCGAGGCGGGTGGGTTCGGCCAGGGCCGAGAGAAGGGTGAGGGCGGACTGCATGGGATATTCCTTACTCCCATGCGCATATGCGTGCAAGCGCATTTATGATCGAGGTCTATCGCCGGTAGCGCGGTGATTTCGGCCATCGGTGACGACCGTTTCGTGTGTGCCAGCCCGCCGCTGCGGTTCGCGAGGCAGGACCGCGGAAGCCGCCCACCGTGCATCACGATTGGGGTATCGCGCGTGGGTCGATGTGGTAGGAGGCGCAGGCGCGGCGTAAAATGCTCTGGCTCAACCCCGGCGCAAGTCGGAGGGCGGACGTGTCCGCCTGCAAGAAGGGAGAGCGTCATGAAGATCAAGTCTGTTTCCGTTGCGGTCGTCTCAGCGTTTGTGCTGGCCGCGGCGGCATTGTCCGCTGCGCCGGCGAGCGCCCAGATGGGCGGTGGGCCCGGCTATGGTCCGGGCATGATGGGTCAGGGTGAGGGTTATATGGGTCCCGGCCAGGGGGGCTGGGGGCCGGGGTTCCATCGCTCTGCCCGGAGCATGATGGGCGGCTGCGGTGGCGGGATGACGGGTGATGCCGATGGCCAGCTCCCCCCCTTCATCGAGGGGCGTGTTGCCTTCCTGAAGGCTGAGCTGGGCGTCACCGATGCGCAGGTTAAGGTGTGGGAAGCCTATGTGGCGGCGATGAAGAACAATTTCGTCAGCATGCAGGGCCTGCGCCAGGCCATGCGCGCCAGCTTTGACGCCGATACGCCGATGGAGCGCCTCGAGTCCCGCATTGCTGTGATGGAAGCCCGCGCCGCTGCTCTCAAGGACATGAAGCAGCCCCTAAGCAACCTCTACGCCGCGTTCAGCGATGGCCAGAAGAAGAAGGCCAACGAGCTGCTCACCGGCATGGGATGCATGATGTGAGCCTGATGGGGCGGGCCTCGCCGCCGGCCCGGGCGGCGGCCCGCCGCCTCTGACGTACTTTGGCCCGACCGGCCTGTCTGATCAGGCTCGCTCCGCCAGGCTGATGTTGTCGGGATTGTCGTCCGACCGATGGTCCCGTCACAGTCGCGCCGTTGACGAAGAACGGCACTAACGGACGCGTCTGGCGCCCCCTTGCTCCGGAATTGATAAACTCCACAACCTCCACGTGGCGATAGCCGGTCGCACCTACGCGTCTTAATGCAAGCCGCTCTAGGTGTTTGGTCCCGGCATTTGATGGTGCATCATCCATGCAAGGGTGGAAGGATGCACTATGGGACAGATTCTGCACGGGAGCGCCCGCACGACAGAG
>NZ_JABWGX010000052.1 GCF_021730435.1 Xanthobacter agilis | reverse complement strand
GCCCACTGCTCTTCGTTCAACCAGAACAACCGGCTCATGGCGAATCATCCTCCCATGAGCCAATTGAATCATTATTCAGCCGTTGAGTTTAGACCCTAGCGCCTCGACCTCGGTGGACGACGCCTGGTCGGCCTTGATGGCCATGGCGCGGCGGCCGAGCGCCTCGACCGCGCGGACGACCTGTTGCGCCTGCTCCGGCGAGGCACTGTAGCTGAAGGCGACATCGGCGCCGTCCTCGGCGAGGCGGCGCACAATCGCCGCGCCGATGCCACGCGAGCCGCCGGTGACGAGAGCCACCTTGCCGCTCAGGGGATGGGACAGCCGTGACATGATCTTCACTCCGTTGGTTGGTCGTGGGGTGAAGATGGACGGATAATTCCCGACGAATTAGCCCTGAATGATTTGACAGATTGGCAAGCATTCATTGAAAATCGGCCCATGGAGACCCTCGCCAACCTCGAAGCTTTCATGCGCAGTGCCGAGCATGGCAGCTTCTCCGAGGCGGCCCGCCGGCTGTCTCTCACGCCGGCTGCGGTGAGCCGCAACGTCGCAATGCTGGAGCGCAATCTCGGCGTTCGGCTGTTCAGCCGCTCAACGCGCCGGCTGACCCTCACCGAGGCCGGCGAAACCTTCCGGCACTCCATCGGGGACAAGCTCGAAGGGCTGCAGGCGGCAATTGCCAGCGTGTCAGCGGATGGCGGTGAGCCGGCGGGGACGCTCAAGGTCAGCTTGCCGCCGACCTTTGGCCTCAACTACCTGATGCCGCTGCTGCCGGGCTTCATGGAGCGCTACCCGCGTATCAGGCCGGAATGGCATTTCGAGAACCGGCCGGTCGATCTGATCATTGAAGGGTATGACGCGGCCATTGGGGGCGGATTCGATCTGTCGCCCGGCATCGTCGCCCGTACGCTGGCGCCGGCTCATCTGATCGCGGTGGCGTCTCCGGCCTATATGAGACACCGCGTGCCGCCCGTCGATCCGACAGGGCTCGGCGATCTCGACGGCATCGTCATGCGTTATCTGCGCACCGGTCGTATCCGCCACCGGACCATGCGGGACGCCGCCGGCCGGGAAGTTTTTGCGCCATTGCGCGAGAGCCTGGTCGTCAACGAACCGGCCGCCATGCTTGAGGCGGCGCTCCTCGGCCTAGGCGTCGCGCTGCTAGTCGTGGCCGACGTGCTCTCGGCACTGGACGACGGCCGTCTCGTCCGTCTCGTGCCGCGCTGGTACTGCGACGCCGGGGCCATCTCACTCTACTATCCCTCGCGCACCCTTCTGCCCGCCAAGACGCGCGTGTTCATCGACTGGGTCGGCGATGCGTTCAAAGCCCGGAAGCTGGCGGAGCGCTTCGCGGGAAGCCTGTCGTAAAGCCTGTCTCAGCGGGCGCGTTTAAGTGCGCGCGGGCCACCGGCAATCCTTCGGCCCAAGTGCCTGTCTGGTCTGGTGCTGGACCTCGAGGCGCCGCGCCTGGCAACATGGTGGCCTCCTTCCGCAAGCTTGCCCTTCACACGCCCGCGGCAGACCGCTTGACCGACCAGACGTTGCCACGCGGGTGGGCGCCGTGCGCCGGCTGATCTGCGCCAACAGCAGAAATCAGCTGGTTGAACTATAGAGGACGTTCGGCTTCGCGCCTCCATCTCGGTCATTGCTCTGGCGACGGCCACGGCCCAAAAGCCGACCTCAGCGGAGGTGGGGCACGTCGGCACCTTTGCGCCAATAGCGAACTTTCAGCGCCCCTACGGAAGGCGGCCCTTGAGGGCTTCAGCACCACCCAAAACCAGATCCGGCCGACGCCGGAATCCATTCGGCAGAATTTGGTGACCGTACGCCACGCAGCGAAGGCCGCATATGTCAGGGGACCATGCCGCTTGATCGAAGGCTAAACGTCTGGGGCGGTTCGCGGGTAATGTAGGGAGTATGTTGTGTCTAATTCGCTAGCAATAGGAGGCTCGCACTGTAAAATCGGCGCCGGCTCGGGCGCCGGCTCGGGCGCCGGCTCGGGCGCCGGCTCGGGCGCCGGCTCGGGCGCCGGCTCGGGCGAGCAGGGCTTTTCACGACAATGGACTCGGTCACAAGCCATTCGGAACAAGGACGCGGATGCATTGCCAGTATGACATTATCGGTTCGCATAACGTCGATCAGTCTTTTGGGGGCGGCAACCTAACGTGACGAGCCTCGCTGTGCGACTGTTAGAGATCGACGACACGCAGCTCGAAGAATTTATCGAGCTGTGGGTGGAGCGTCGTTCCCAGCAATACGATCGGGTCGAACGAATTGGCGCGGCGAACGACAAGGGCCGCGACGTGATCGGCTTCCTGACCCGCGCTCGGCACGAAGGGCCTTGGCATCTCTTTCAGTGCAAACGCAAGACGCGAGGCGGCAAGCTTGGGAAGTCCGAGGGGCTCGCCGAACTCGGCAAGGTGTTTTTCCATCATTGTCAGGGGGCATACAAAACCCTGCCCGAAAAATATGTGTTCGTTGCACCGCGCGGCATCGTCGGCTCGTTGATGGATCTGATCAACAATCCTTCGACCCTGCGAACCGCGTTGATCGAGGGCTGGGAAGAGCACTGCTCCAAGAGCATAACCCGGCGCGAGACGGTGGCGCTAACCCCGGAAATCAGGGCGGCGATCGAGGGCTTCGATTTTTCGCGCGTCGAGCACCTGACCGCACCAATGCTCGTCAAGGACCAGGCCGCGGGACCAGCCTTGTCCAAGGTGCTTGGTCTGGTGCCGGACGAGGCGCCCGCCGGCGACACGCCGCCGGCCATTCAGCCGGAGGAGGCACATTATGTTGACCAACTCCGGCACGTCTATGGGGAGGCCAGCGGCGGCGCCTTCATAACGGCCGACGATGTCCTGGCGCACGCCGATCACGGCGAGCATTTCCGCGATCAGCGCACTCGCTTTTTCGAAGCCGCTTCATTCAAGCGGTTTCACCGGGACAATACGGCTCCTGGCGCGATTGGGACGTTTGAAGACGACGTCTATCACGGCGTCATCGAGGTGCACCGCGATCGACACGAGACGCTTCTCCGACGCGTCGACGCGGTCATGAAACACGCATCGATCCTGCCGGCTAGTTTGATCGGTCGCACGGTACGCATTCCCGTGAAGCAAGGGATTTGCCATCACCTCGCGAATGACGGGCGGCTGAAATGGGCGCCGTGAGCGGAAGCGATTTTGCAGGACTATTCAACTCTCCTCTCGAGGCGGGCATCAGGGCCGTCGTGGTGCTGGAGCATTTGCGGCCGGAAACACTGGACCTCGCCGAGATGGTCCTGTTCGACCATGTCGTCGTGCACACCGCTGATCTGGGCGGTCCCCCTAGCCTGCATCCCGAGGTCCCCGGTCGGAAAGGTGAGCTTCTGGTCCGGCGGAGATTGATCGAGGCGAGCTTGCAGCTCATGCAGCGATGCCATCTCGTCGACCAGGAGAGCGCCGAGGAAGGCATCGTTTATCGCGCCTCCGAAGAGGCCGCGGCCTATGTCGAGCTGCTCGAAACGGAATACTCCGTGCAGATGAAGGCTTGTGCTCGTTGGCTCGCCGAGCAGGTGAAGACCCACAGCAAGGTACAGTTCAAGCGGCTAGTGCGGGAGCGGATCGGCGATTGGACCGAAGCGTTCCAGACAGGCCCGACATGAGCACTTCCAATCCCGCGCGCTTCCTCCTTCGCCGTCTTGCGATTACGGGGCCTGGAAAAAAGCCCGTCACCCTCATATTCGGAGAGCGCATCAACGTCGTTTGGGGCGCCTCGAACAGTGGCAAGTCCTATATCGTCAAGGCGCTCGACTTCATGTCTGGCGCCAAGACGCCCCTGCCGCCGATCACCGAGGCCCAGGGCTACGACAAATGCTGGCTCGAGATCGAACTTCCTATAACCGGCACTGTCACGTTGGAGCGGGCGATGAAAGGCGGAGATTTCGGTCTCCACATCGGTTCGGTGGATCCGGAGGCGGCTGGTCGGCCCGATCGGACACTATCCTGGGATCATCGCGGCAAGGGCGAGAGCCTGTCGGGTTTCCTGCTCGGCGAACTCGGGGTCGGCGCGAAGGAGATTGCTCGAACGCTGACGGGCGACAAGAACGCTTTCACGTTCCGGCACTATGCCGCCTTCGTTTACACCGAAGAAACGAATATGATGGGGGAGTGGAGCCCCATACGAATTTCGGACCGCAGCGGTGAGACATTCGACAAGAACGTTCTGAAATTCATCCTGACCGGCCTCGACGATTCCGCGATCGTCACCACGCAGAATCCCGATTCCCAGCGAACCGCGAACTTGGGCAAGGTCGAGATCATCGACGAGATGATTGTGGCCGCGCAACTGGAATGGGAGCGGGATTATCCCGGCGACCCGGACCTGAACAATCAGGCCGAAAAGCAAACCGCAGCGATCCGCGACCTCCAGCAGACAATGTCGGATCGCCAGTCGCTCTTGGACGATCTTCGCCTGGATCGCCGGTCAAAAATGGAATCTCTCAGAGACGCCCAGGAGCGCCGGACCGAGATATCGCTCTCGCTGCAACGGTTTACTTTGCTCAAGAGCGTTTATGAAAGCGATCTGCAGCGACTGGCATCGCTCGAGGAAGGGGGCTCGGCTCTGCTGGCGGGCGCGCGCAGGCCCTGCCCCCTTTGCGGCGCCGATCCATCGCATCAGCTTCACGCGCATGGCGTCGACGAGGTCGAGATAACCCAGAGGGCGGTTCGGGCCGAGATGGCTAAGATCGCGTCGGAGCGGGCCGACCTTGCCAAGGCAACACGTTCTCTTGAAGCCGAACAGGAAGGATTGCTGAAACGCGCCGAGCGGCTGTCAGGCGAGATCGAAGACATCGACCGACAGCTCGATGAGGTGAAGCCGCTGGAAGTCGCCACGCGCCGCACCTACGAGGAGTTGGACACGGCCCGCTTCGTGACCAGGCAGGGCCTTGCCCTGCGACAGCGCATTGACGAGCTTCATCGCCGAAAGACGCAGCTTGAGGCGTTCAAACCGAAGTCCCTGCCCCGCGGCAGCGTGACATCCGGCATAGATGGTGTGACCGGGCACGAATTTGCCACCACCGTGCAGACGGTGCTTCATGCTTGGCAGTTTCCGGGGCTGCCGACCGTCTCCTTCGACGATAAGACGCACGATATTCTCATTGACGGAAAAAGCCGTCGCGCGAACGGCAAGGGCGTTCGCGCGTTGATGAACGCCGCGTTCAAGATCGGCGTCCTGCTGTACTGCCGGCAGAAGGAGCTTCCCCATCCAGGAATCGTGGTTCTCGACAGTCCTCTGCTGAGCTACCGCGATCCGCTCACCTCCAGGCATGGCGAGTTGGATGCTGACGAAAAGCAGGTGAAGGATAGCGGCCTCAAGGAGCACTTCTATCGGTTCCTGGTGGAGCAGAAAGATCAGGCCCAGTTCGTAATCATAGAGAACGATCCGCCTCCGATCGCCCTTGGCGAAGGATCCATCGTGACGTCCTTCGCCGGTTCGCAGGGAACCGGTGAGCGGCGAGGCTTGTATTGAGGCGGCGATCCGGCAAGACCCCCCGCCGGTAGAATTCTGGAGGTTGCTTGGTCTCGATCAATCGCGCCTGGTGGGAGCATCTCGCTCCGAAGCCGATGCATCGCCGGTTTCGGGAGGTCGAGACATTGCTGCGCCAATGGTGTCGGTCCGAGTACGGCGCACACTGGCTTAGGATCGCAAGGCAGAAGCACGGGGTGATCCGTGTGAAACCAGGCCAGTTCATCCCGGTCGTCCACTTCATCGCGCTCGGCGATAGTCCGGTATTCATCGCGCCCCAGCTCAAAGTCAGGCTGGGCCACCGTATGGTGGGCTCCGATCAGTTTCGATCGGGCCACACACTTGAAGAAGGCGAACTCGCGCTTGGACCTGTAATACGCCTTGATGTTGTTGAGGATCACGCGCTGCTGGCCGCCGCAGCGCGCGGAGACATTTCCACCCACATCGCTGGCGTGAAGACTCCAAGCCAAGTATTTTCGGCGCCAGCGCCTCTACTTCTCGCTCCAGACTCATTTCCGAGAAAGAGCTTCGTGCTCTATCAGCATATTTTCGGTGCGGGATCGTCATATCCCGACGATGGATTCTTCTATGTCGGCGTCACGACCCGTAGCTGGCAGAAGCGATGGGCAGAACACCGACGGGCGATCGAGACCGGAAGCCCCTTGCTGTTTCACCGAAAGCTGCGCGAAGAGATGGACGCTGGCCGTGTGACCTACATCCACCATAAGATCATGGCGATTACCGATGATATCGAGCGGCTCTATGCGACGGAGGAATGGTTGGTCGAGGGGCATTGGCACGACGAGCGGCGACTCAACATGATCCCGGGAGGCAAATCGGGACTGCGATATCTTCGCGAGAATGGCATGTTGGCCGAACGGATTGTGCCGGAGCCAGACGAACGCGACCGACTTCTTGAAGCCTGGTTACGCGAGCATCCACGCAAGGGCCTTCCCGCCCCCTGGGTCTCAGAAAAATGGAAGGACGACGCCTGGGCCGTCGCCCAGATCTGTGGTCGCGACGACCGCCTCTCCGTCGAGCAGGTTCGGGCTATTCGAGAGCTGGCGAGGAACCACCCGGCAGAGATGATCGCCGCGCGCATCGGCGCGCGGAATAGAGAACAGGTGCAGCGGGTGATCGACGGGGAGACCTATACACGTGTGATTTAACAAGGTCGGGCGACCCCTGCGTGCGTGCCGCGTCGCAGCAGTCCGCTCTTCTGCAAAAAGACGTGGCCAAATAACCGGTACACGCATAACGTTGCGAATAGGTAGTGGGGGAAATTCTATTTGCCGGACGCCGCTTCTATTTCAGTCAAGGAAACACTTGCGCTGTTCGAAGGCGAATTCGCAGGGCTGAGCAACGGCGCCGCGCACGGGCAATATGCGTTCTGGCTCGGATCAGGCATATCGCGCGATCGTGTCGTCGGGCTCGACGGCGTCCTGGCAAAGCTCCTCGAATTCCTGCGTGCCCGTTCCACCGCGGCGGCAGCGTGCGGATACCGCTTGGCGCTCGAGAAGATCATCGGGATGGCCGCTCCCTCGGAAGACGAACGCGCGGGCATCGACCTCGCCCAGCCGGTATCGACCTGGCCAAGCCTGAAGAATATTCTCAAGCGCCTTTGGAATCAGTATTCGGCCGTGCTGTCGGTGGAGATACCGGGCGAGAAACTCGATTACTTGCTATGGTTCGGCCTCGACTTTCCCCACACTTTCGGCGCACAGTCCGCCGACGCAGAGCATCTGGCCATCGGCATGCTTGCTCTCGAAGGGGTCGTGACCGAACTCGCCACCGCCAATTGGGACGGCTTGCTCGAAGCGGCGATGCAGGAGCTCGGCTATGACGAGACCTTTTATCGGATCACCGTGACTGGCGAAGACCTCCGCAATCCGGCCGCGGCAGCCATTCTCTACAAGTTTCACGGCTGCGCCCTACGCGCGATCGCCGACGAGACTGGCTATCGCCCGCTGCTCGTCGCGCGTACCGCCCAGATCACCGGCTGGAAGAGCAACGAGACCTTCAAGATCGTGCGCGATCAGCTTGGCGCCCTCGTTCAGCGCAGCCGAACGCTCATGATCGGCATGTCGGCGCAGGATGAAAACATCAAGCATCTCTTCGCCTCGATGAACGCCCAGAAAGGCTGGAAATGGACCGACCAGCCGACCCCGATCGTGTTTTCCGCGCAGGAACTCGGCGACGATCAGAAGAACGTTCTGATCGGAGCCTATGGTGAGGCCGACTACGAGGCGCACCGCGACGAGATCTGCAAAGCGGCGCGGCTCCAGGCCTACGCCAAGCCGTTGCTGCTGGGGCTGCTTCTCCATGTTCTCGCTGCCAAGCTCGAGGTCCTGGCTAGCGATGCACAGGCAGCCAATCTCGATCAACCGGCGCGGACCGCGATCGCCGAGGGGATAAGGGCTCTCCGCGACCGCGTGGCCGATGCCGGCGATGCCGACCGGCCTGCACTTGCCCGCGCCATAGCGGCGGGGCTCGCTCGCGCCCGCCACCAATTGCAGAACGGCGTCAGCGCCGCAGGTGTGCAGACCTATTTCCCGCTCGACGGTGAACCGGTGCACCGCATGAAGAACAAGCTGGCCCTGAAAAGTTCGGGCCAGCGAGAAGCTGCCGTGGCCTTGGGCCTGATCGGAATAGAGGAACAGGCGGCGAATTGGGTCAGTTCGATCGACGACCCTGCGGATCCGCGAACCGGCGCCCTGCGGCTCACCTCGCCAAACGCCAGCACACGCATCTTTTTCGCCGCCAATGACGACACCGTCACCAGCCTGCTCGACGCGGGCGCCTTCGACGAGACGGATGACGATGCCGTGGTGATCTGCTCCGGGCGGGTCTCCGAGCGACAGCAGCGCAGTCCGAGTGGCGCCATGCGCAGCGGCGCCCTTGGGCCGCGCTATGTCGCATTCGGTCCGATGCTCGGCGGCGCTGCCGACCTCGACGAACTGCGCGACCGGTTTCGCGGCGAGGTGGGACTATGAGCACGGCGGACCGCGTCCTCGATATTCTCCTTCAAGAAGGTGGCTATCGCCAGCTTCCCAAGCCCTTCAAGATCGGCTCGATCTCCTTCGACTTCACGCATGCGCTCGTCGCCGGCGAACGAGCCAATGACCTCGTCATCGTCATCGAGCTCAAGGGCGATACCGTCGATGACGGGGTGACGCGGAAGGTTATGGCGCTTACCCGCGCTCTGGACGTGATGCGATCGAAACGGCCCGTGACCGCGGTTCTCACCTCCGGGCAACCGCGCGCCGAAACCCTCCAGTCGATCAGCAAGGTGTGCCGTGTCCTGCCGGTCGGCGCGCCGACTGGACCTGACGCGATCAGCGCGGTGCGCGACTGGCTCGCCGTCCTGTTGCCACTGACCCAGCCGCCTGCCGTCGACACGCTGCTCGATTGGGAAGCCGACCTGCGCGCCGCCACGGCGGCGTCCGCCACGGGCGAACTCATGGACGCCGTCATCAGCGCGGCGCCGCGCGGCAAGGAGGCGGTCGAAACGGTGCTTGCTGACGCGATCGCCGGCCCCGTCGATGCCGCCATCGGCGATGAAGGGGACGAGGAATGACTGGTGTTCGGCTGAAGAACCTCGTCGTCGAGAACTTTCGCAGCCTTCGCGGCAAGGTGGTCGTGCCGCTTGACGCTCAGGTGGTGCTGATCCACGGCACCAACGGTATGGGCAAGACGAGCGTGCTTTCCGCACTCGAGCTGGGGCTCACCGGCAAGATCGCGCATCTCGCGGCCGAGGGGCCGAGATACCAGTCATATCTCACCACGCTCGACACCGGCGGCGGCTCGATCTCGCTAACCACGACAGCCCCTCTCATCGACGGAGCGGCCACCGCCGGCGCCCTCGCCTTTTCCGACAACACCTTTCTTCCCAATCCCCTGCTCGATGCCGACAAGGCCCGCTTCTTCGCGGAGCGATGCTATCTGCCGCAGGCCACTCTCGGGCGCCTGCTCGAGATCTATGACGACCAGAAAACCGGGACGACGTCGCCGCTGACCTTGTTCGTCAAAGAACTGCTCGGCCTCGATCCGCTCGACGCATTGGTCGACGGCCTCGATCACGCTTTCAACGTCACGCGCGTACGCAAGCTTGTGCCGGACTATCGTCGCCTTGAGGCGCTTAAATCCTCGCTCGACGACGAGCACCGCCGCAAGGACCAGGCGATCGACGAAGCGGCAAAGGCCGCTGGCGAACGGCTCACCCGCCTCAATGAAATCCTCTCCTCGATCGTCGTCGACGGCGCGGTGCTGGTGGTCAAGGAGACCACCGAAATGGGCCACCTCAAGGACAGGCTGCAAGCCGCCCGAGACGGCGATCGTCAACTCATGGACCTCACCCGCACGCGCTCGGAATTGCGTGGGCTCCACGAACGATGGCGATCGCTGCCGTCGCAAGAATTAAGCCTCGACCAGGCCGGAAGGGAAAGGGCTGATCGGGCGGCGGGCGAAGTGCTCGCCACATGGCGGGCGGCGGGCGGCGATGCCCTCGAGACCGCGATCAACGCGGTCCGCGCCCATTTCTCCGACGTGCCCTCATTGGAGAACGGCCCCGAGCAAGGCAGATCGGAGGCGCAGCGTCGCGCGCAGGCAGAAGCCGTGCGTTGCGAAAGACTGCTGGCGACTCACGCTACGGGAAGCGCAAGGGTCGCGACCTTGAATGCGACCGTGCAACGCGCTTCCACACGAATCGAGGAGCTCAACCGGGACCTTTCCGGTGCGGCTGAAGATGCAAAAACGCTCGCGAACGCACTCGCCGGCATCGTTCCCCACATCGACGGCGAGATATGTCCGGTCTGCAGCCGCAACTACGCCGAGATGAACGCCGGGTCGCTGTCGGCTCATGTCGCCGCCAAGATCGCATCCCTGACCAGCGAGGCCGGCCGTATCCAGTCGCTGGCGACAGCGCGGGCCGAAGAGAGTTCGCGTCTGGCTACCGCCCAGCGCGACCTGCTCAGCGCCGCAAACGGACAGCTTTCTGCCGAAGACCTCGCCGAGCTCACCGTGCGCCAGGCCCAGATGACGGACCTGGCGCAACGCCTGTCCGACCTTCAGAAAACTGCCGCAGAAGGAAGCAGTTTGATTGCCGACGCGGCCGCCGCCCGACAGGCGGTGATGACAGCCCGCCGGCGAGACGAGCAGTCGGTCTCACTGCTTCCCGAAATCGAGACCATGGTGCAGGCCGTTCTGCAAAAGTCGACCAGCAGCTTCGAGAGCATCGATCGCGCGCTCGCCGAGGCCCTTAGGACTGTCGAGGAGCGCGTCACAGAGGCCGAGCGCGTCGCCGCCGTCAGGATTAGGGCCGGCTCGGAGCTCGACCTGCGTATCCACGACATCGCCCAGATCGCCATCCTGCGATCGGAACGCGATGAGACGCTGGCGCGCCTCCAGACCCTCGACACGGCATTCAAGGAAATCGACGCTACGCGCGGATACGCGAAGAAGGTCTCCGAAGCCGCCGACAAAGTGCGCTCTGACATCGTCAAGAAGGTGTTCAACACATCACTCAACAAGGTTTGGCGCGATCTGTTCGTAAGGCTGGCCCCATCGGAGCAATTCGTACCCGCGTTTCGGCTTCCCATCGGCAGCGGCGGCAAGGTCGAGGCCGTGCTTGAAACGCTGCATCGCTCCGGCAAGGCGTCCGGCTCGCCGGGAGCGATGCTCAGTCAGGGCAATCTCAACACCGCTGCGCTTACCCTTTTCCTCGCGCTTCATCTATCCGTTCCGGTTCGCATGCCTTGGCTGATACTCGACGACCCTGTCCAGT
>NZ_JABWGX010000051.1 GCF_021730435.1 Xanthobacter agilis | reverse complement strand
GGCGGGCGCCGGCGCCGTGCACATCGAGGACCAGCTCTTGCCCAAGAAGTGCGGCCACCTCAACGACAAGAAACTGGCGGACGCGCGCGACATGGCGGCCAAAGTGGCCGCCGCCGCCAAGGCCCGGCGCCACCTCTACCTCATCGCCCGCACCGACGCGGCGGCGAGCGAGGGGCTGGACGGCGCGGTGGCACGGGCGAAGCTCTATGTGGAGGCCGGCGCCGACGCCATCTTCCCCGAGGCCTTGACCACCGCCGAGATGTTCCGCGCCTTCGCCGAGCGGATGCCGGGCGTGCCGCTGCTCGCCAACATGACCGAGTTCGGCCGGACGCCCTTCTTCACCGCCGCCGAGTTCGAGGCGATGGGCTACCGGCTGGTGATCTGGCCTGTATCCTCGCTCCGCGTCGCCAACAAGGCGCAGGAGAAGCTCTATGCCACCCTCGCCCGTGACGGCTCGACCGAAGCCATGGTAGGCGAGATGCAAACCCGCGCGGAGCTTTATGACATGATCGGCCTCAAGGCCTTCGAGGCGCTCGATGCCTCGATCGTGGCAACCGTGGTGCCGTCGCTCGCGGCCGAGTAGCCGGCAGTCCCATTCGGCCGGCATCGAGAGCAGAGCGCGAATTTGCTCCCGATGCCGCCCGCGTTGCGTCCTGGAGCCTGCCCTGGTTGTTGCGCGGGGCGAGATGGCCCGCTTCACCGGCTCCGGCGGGTTCGGGATGGAGCCATGGGGCACTCAGGTCGCGCCGTAGGGCAACCTCCAGTCCACATAAAGCGACCCATAGGCGACACCGCTCCCGCCGGTGGTGAGGTCGGGGATGGAGTCCGGCGGCTCCTCGTCGGCCCGCACGAAATGATCGCCGCAGCGCTCCCACAGCGCCGCGACCAGAGCGGGGAACGGCATGGCGTTCCACCTCTTCTTCTTGGCCATGGCCTCATCCACGGGGAGGATAGAAAACCGTGCGGCCGAGCAGGTCGACCTTGGCGGCGATCCTCGACAGCCCGGTGGTGCGCACCACCGGTCAAAAGGGAACACCAAGGGCTACGACGCGGGCAAGAAGATCACCGGCCGCAAGCGGCACATCCTGACCGATACGGACGGGCGCCAGCTCTGCGTATGCGTCCACAGCGCCGCCATCCAGGATCGCGATGGTCGGCAAGCTGCCACTCAAGGCCTCGCGCCGGCGCTACCCGTTCCTCGCCCGCGTCTTCGCCGATGGCGGCTATGCCGGGCGCCTGGTGGAATGGGCGGCGCACAAGGCCCACATCACCCTCCAGATCATCCGCCGTGG
This sequence comes from Xanthobacter agilis, assembly GCF_021730435.1. Lineage (GTDB taxonomy): Bacteria > Pseudomonadota > Alphaproteobacteria > Rhizobiales > Xanthobacteraceae > Xanthobacter > Xanthobacter agilis. The sequence continues at coordinate 11,008 of NZ_JABWGX010000051.1, read as the reverse complement.
AGCCGGGACCAAAGGCTTCGAGGTTCTACCGCGTCGATGGGTGGCGGAGCGCACCTTCGCCTGGATCTCCAAGAACCGTCGTCTCGTGCGCGATTACGAGCAGATCCCCGTCGTTGCCGAAACCCTCATCACCATCGCAGCTTCAGCCACACTGCTGCACAGATGGCCATGCGCCAATGCCCTTCTCAAACGCACTCTGAGACACTGCCGGACGAGGGTCTCAGTCGTCGTCCGCCCCGTCCCGTCCATCGCGAATGCGCTCGAGGCTGGCGGGGTCATACTTGGCCTTCAGGCGCGCGCCCTGGACGTCTGTGGCCAGAACCTTATAGCAGCCATCGTCGGAACGGATGGACAGGACCGTCCAGCCCTCGGCTTCCAGCTTTTTCTGCAGCGCTTCGCGGGGCTGCCAGTCGGCGAGCGGCACATTGCAGTCGCGGTCGGCCGCCGCCGGCCCTGCGGCAAGACAGGCGGCAAGACAGGCGGCCAGCAGGCAGGCCGCGAACCATGTGCTTTTCACCTTATCCCTCTCCTCCGCACGCCCCGCGCCCAGATGAAGCATGGAGAGCTGACGCCCACCTGAACACGGGGATACATTCTGCCGCCCCATCATGAATGGGCCGCGCTAAGTTGGCACGCCGCGCGCCGAGGTGACAGATGCGTATCCTTTTGGTCGAAGACGATCCCATACTGGGCATGGCCGTGCGGGACCAGCTGGTCGCGGACGGCCACTCCGCCGATTGGGTGACGCACCTCGGCGAGGCCGCAGTCGCGCTCCATGCCGCCGCCTTCGAGCTCGTCCTGCTCGACCTGATGCTGCCGGACGGCCGCGGCACCGATTTCCTGAAGCGGCTGCGGAGCGCGGGTGACGTGACGCCCGTCATCGTGCTGACCGCGCGCGACCAGATCTCCGACCGGATCGCGGCCCTCGACGCCGGGGCCGACGACTATCTCGTCAAGCCGTTCGACCTGTTCGAGCTCAGCGCCCGCATCCGCGCGGTCGGCCGGCGCTATGCGGGCAATCCCAACCCGCTCGTCACCCTTGGCGACATCGAGGTCGATCTGGCCGCCCGCTCGGTGCGGCGGGCGGGGCGCATGGTGGCGCTCACCGCCCGCGAATGGTCCCTGTTCGAAGCGTTCGTGCAGCGGCCGCACCAGCTCATGTCGAAGCCGCAACTGGAGGAACGGCTCTATTCCTTCGACGCGGAGGTGGAGAGCAACACCATCGAGGTCTATATCGCCCGCCTGCGCAAGAAGCTCGGCGCCGACGTGATCGAGACCGTGCGCGGCATGGGCTATCGCCTGGGCACGCCGGGAGCCGAGGCGTGAGCGGCCCGCGCCGGTGGAGCCTGCGCCGGCGCCTCGGGCTGTGGCTCGCGGCCTCGGTCGCGGCGCTGTGGCTCGCCGCGGCCACGGTGGCGGGGCTGGTGCTGCGGCACGAGATCGACGAGGTGTTCGACAGCGCGCTTCAGGAGGTGGCGCAACGGGTGCTGCCGCTCGCTTATTCGGAGCTGCTGTCCCGCGAGGCCGGGGACGCGCCCCAGCACATGGCGCCCATCGGGGCCCATCGGGAATACATCACCTATGTGGTGCGCGACGGCGCGGGACAGGTGCTGCTCCAGTCCAGCGACGCGGAGCTGATGGCCATTCCGCCCGGCCTTGCGCCGGGCTTCCGCACCACCGATCGCCTGCGCACCTACACCGAGGCGGCGGTGCGCGGCACCATCGTTGTCACCACGGCGGAGGAGCTCGGGCACCGCGCCGCGGCGGTGCGGCGGGCCGTGATGGCGCTGATCTGGCCGCTCGTCGCTCTGGTGCCCATCGCGCTGGTCGGCGTCTGGCTCTCGGTGCGGCTGTCGCTCAAGCCGGTGCTGGCGTTCCGCCAGGCCATCGCGGCGCGCGGCCGCGGCAATCTCACGCCGGTGGCGGCGGACGCCCTGCCGGAGGAGATGGCGAGCGTCGCCGCCTCGGTCAACGCGCTGATGGAGCGCCTGCGTGGGGCGCTGGAAGCGGAGCGGGGCTTCACCGCCAACAGCGCCCACGAGCTGAGAACCCCGATCGCCGCCGCGCTGGCGCAGACCCAGCGCCTGCTGGCCGAGCTTCCGGAGGGGGCCGACCGCCAGCGGGCACGGGACGTGGCCAGTGCGCTCCGGCGCCTCTCCCGCCTCTCCGAAAAGCTGCTGCAACTGGCGAAGGCCGAAGGCGGCGGCCTTCTGGCCGAGCGGCCCGCACCGCTCGGCCCGGTGCTGCGCCACGTGATCGCCGAGATCGACCGCCAGACTGACCGGGGCCCAGACCTTGCCGTGACGATCCCGCCCGACGGCGGCCCGGTCAGCGATCTCGACCCCGACGCGTTCGCGATCCTCGCCCGCAATCTCATCGAGAACGCCCTGAAGCACGGCGCGCCCGAGACCCCCATTGACGTGCGGCTGAGCGATGCGGGCCTGGAGGTCTCCAATCGCGGCCCCGTGGTGCCGGCCGACCGGCTGGCAATGCTGCTGCGCCCGTTCGAGCGCGGGCCGACCCAGGCGGACGGCTCCGGCCTCGGCCTCGCCATCGCCGCCGCCGTATGCCGCGGCGCCGGACTGAGGCTCGATCTTGCCTCGCCCGTGCCGGGGGAGACGGACGGCTTCCGGGTGATGGTGCACTTTCCGGCCCCGATCCTGACGGGAAGCTGAACGCCATTGCGTTCGCGTTTCAGGTCACTGTCAGGTGCGCGCATGAGGGTGAACCCGGTCAACAGCAGCCGGGAGGCAGCCATGAAAACGCGCACCGTGGTCGGAGCGGCCCTTCTTTTGTCCACCGCTGGCATCGGCATCGCCCTGGCGGCGTCGGATGTTCAATCCCTCACGCACTTCGGTCACGAGCGACACGAGAGCCGGGAGGCCTCGGCGCCGACCAGCGCGATGCGCCTTGCGGACTCAAAGTCCGAACATAAGCGCGATGGAGATCACGACCGCCATCACCGCGATGATGACGATGACGACGACGACGATGATGATGACGCGCGTGGCGGCGGGAGCGGCGTGCTCCAGAGCGGCCCTGCCGATCCCCATGCGCCGGTGCCCGACAACGGCCTCTTCAACGGCAAAGCCCGGCCCAAGGTCGAGGTGCAGTGAGCCCGTCCCCGCCTTTCTCATCCAGGAACCCGCCGATGAAATATCTTCTCCCCGCCGTGGCCGTCACCGCCGCGCTGGTAGCCCCCGCGCTCGCCGAAGCGAAGCCCGTCACTTTCGAAACCACGCTGAAGCCGTATGGCGGCAACGGCGCCTATGTGGTGCTGTACGTCACCGACGCCGCCGGGGCCTACAAGGGCACCTTGTGGATGGCCGGCGGCAAGGCGAAATACTATCGCCACCTCAGCGACTGGCAACGCGCCTCCGGCGGGCGGCCGGCCGAGATCGACGGCATCACCGGCGCCAGCATCGGGTCTGGCAAGACGCTGAAGATCACCTTGGATCTCGCCGACGCTATGATCGGCGCCGGCTATCAGCTGCATGTGGACACGGCGGTCGAGGACGGGCTGGACAACCCTTCCGAGGTCGTGGTGCCACTCGATGCCGGCGCATCCGGCAAGCCTTTCGCAGGCAAGGGCTACGTCAAGTCCCTCACCGTCACCTTCTAAACGAAACGGACATCGTCATGCTGCGCGCTCTTCACGGGCTGCCGGGCATCGTGCTGGCGCTCGGCCTCACACTGGTCGCCGTCACCGGCACCGCGCTTTCCGTCCAGCCGGCGCTCGACCGCGCGGCGGCTCCCATGGTGCCCGCAGGCACCAGCGTCGCGGACCTCGCGGCGCAGGTCGCCGCGCGCCATCCGGGCATCAGCGCCATCCGCCAGCGGGCGGATGGCAGCCTCACGGTCACCTTCGATGACGGGGCCGCGCGCGGCGTGGAGCGGGTGGATCCGGCCACCGGCGCGGAGCGCGGCCCTTATCAGGTGTCGCAGACGACACGCTTCATCACCAATCTCCATCGCGCGTTCCTGGTGGGCGACGCGGGCCGGGCGTTGGTGGGCATCGGCGCGCTGGCCATGCTGGCGCTGAGCGTGTCCGGCATCGCGCTGCTCGCGCGACGGCTCGGAGGCGCGCGGGCGCTACTGCGACCCATCCGCGGCACGCCAGCCCAGCGCTGGCACGGCGAATTGGGGCGGCTCGCCGTCGCCGGCCTTCTTTTGTCCTCCCTCACCGGCCTGTGGATGTCCGCCGGCACCTTCGGCCTCATCCCCGAGGCGCAGGAGATCGCGCCCGCCGTCACCGCAAGCGGCGGCGCGCCGGCGCCGGTGGGCACGCTCGCGGCGCTGCAATCCGCCGCGCTGGCGGACCTGCGCGAGCTGACCTTCCCCGATCCCTCGGACCCCACTGACGTCTTCACCTTGCGCACCGCCGCGGGCGAGATGCAGATCGACGCGGCGACCGGCGCAGCCCTGGCCTTCACCCCGGCCACCACGCTGGCGCGGATCAATGACGTCATCCGCACCCTTCACACCGGGCGCGGCGCCTGGGGGCTCGGCCTGCTGCTGGGCCTCGCCTCGGCCGCCGTTCCGGTGCTGGGAGCCACCGGCATCGTCCTGTGGGCGCGCCGGCGGGCGGCCCGTCCGCGCATCGCGGCGAATGCCCCCGTGCGCGGCGCCGACACGGTGATCCTTGTTGGCAGCGAAGGCCATTCCACTTGGGGCTTCGCCGGCACCTTGCATGCCGCCCTCACCGCCGCCGGCCACCGGGTGCACATCGCCGCCATGAACGATGTGGGCGCGGCGCATCTAGCCGCCGACCGGCTTCTGATCCTCACCGCCACCTATGGCGAGGGTGATGCGCCGGCCTCGGCCAAGGGCTTCCTGTCCCACCTCGCGCGCCTGCCGGGGCGTCCGCCGGCGGCGGTGCTGGGCTTCGGCGATCGCAACTTCCCCCACTTCTGCCGGTTCGCCCAGCAGGTCGCGGATGCGCTCGACGCCAGAGGGTGCCCGCCCCTTCTGCCCCTGAAACGAGTGGATCGGCGTTCGTCCCAGGAATTTGCCCAATGGGGGCGGGACCTCGGCGACGCGCTGGGGCACGATCTCAAGCTCTCCCACATGGCCGAGCCGCCGAAGACCATGCCGCTGGTGCTTGCCGGGCGCGAACTCTATGGCGAGGCCGTGGGCGCGCCGGTGGCGATCCTGCGCTTTCAGGCGCCGCTCGATCCGCGCACCGGCGCGCCCGGCCGCCTGCCGGCCTTCGCCGCGGGGGATCTGGTGGGCATCCTCCCGCCGGGAGAGGTCATGCCCCGCTTCTACTCGCTCGCCTCGTCCACCCGCGACGGGGTGCTGGAGATCTGCGTGCGGCTGCGCGAGGGCGGGCGGTGCTCCACCTTCCTGCACATGCTGGCCCCTGGTGGCGCCATCAACGCCTTCATCCGCGAGAATCCGGCGTTCCACCCCGCTGCGGGGCGCGGGCCGCTGATCCTGATCGGCGCCGGCGCCGGCATCGGGCCGCTCGCCGGCTTCGTGCGCGCCAATGCGGCGGGACGCCCCGTGCATCTCTACTGGGGCGGACGCAGTGCCGCCTCCGATTTCCTCTACGAGCACGAGCTGGCCCAGCATCTGGCCGAACGGCGCCTGACCTCCCTCAAGACCGCCTTCTCGCGGGATGGCGAAGCGAGCGCCTATGTCCAGGACCGCATCGCCGCCGATGCGCCGCGCCTCAGGGAGCTGGTGCGCCAGGGCGCGCAGATCCTGGTGTGCGGCGGCCGCGACATGGCCGATGCGGTGACCCGTGCCTTCGAGCCGGTGGTGCGCCCGCTCGGCCTCGACCTTCCCAGCCTCAAGTCGTGTGGACGCTATGTCGAAGATGTCTACTGATCCGGCCCTGAGCGCGATGGCGCTCCGCCGCCGCGCCCTGAGTGGCCCCGCCATGGGCGCGCGCTGGTCGGCCCTGTTCCACGCGGCCGGCGATGTGGACGAGACGGCGCTGACCCGCCGCCTCCAGGGCGCCGTCGACCGGGTGGAAGAGCAGATGTCCACCTGGCGGCCGCACTCCGATCTGGAGCGGCTCAACGCAGCGCCGGTGGGGACCTGGGTGGAGATCCCCCATGAACTGACCCATGTTCTCGCGACCGCCCTGGAGATCGGTCGCCTGTCGCAGGGCGCGTTCGACATCGGCGTGGGCGATCTGGTCCGGGCCTGGGGCTTCGGCGGCGGCGCGCGCGTGCCCGATGGCGCGCGCATGGCGGCGCTCGCCGGCCGCCCTTCGTTCGAGCCGCCGAAGACGCTTCAGCTCGATCCGATGGGCAGTCGCGCGCGTCGGCTGGCGCCGCTGCGGCTCGACCTTTCCGGCATCGCCAAGGGCTTCGGCGTGGATGAGCTGGCGCGAGAGATGACGGCGGCGGGCATCGCCTCCTGGCTGGTGGGCATCGACGGCGAGATGAGGGCCGCGGGCACGAAGCCCGACGGCCAGCCCTGGACCGTCGCCCACGAGAAACCCACCCCGGGAGAGCGGGCGATTCTCGGCGTGCTGGAGCTGTCCGGCGCCGCCGTCGCCACATCAGGCAATTATCGCCACCAATTGGAGGTCGACGGGCGGGTGCTCTCGCACACCATGGACCCGTTTCGCGGCGCGCCTCTGGAGAACGACCTCGCCGCCGTCACCGTACTCGCCGACACCTGCATGGCGGCGGACGCCTGGGCCACCGCCTTGATGGTGCGGGGCGCGCGCGACGGCCTGGCGCTCGCCCGCCGCCTCGGGCTTGCCGCGCTGTTCGTGCGGACCGATGGGGAGGTGGTGGCGACATGGCCATGAGCGACCATGCCGCGACCGTCGGTGGCGCGCTCCGGCTCAAGGCCTGCCCCTTGAGACATCGCAATGCGGCAATGGCCCCAACCGCACGCCGCCTGAGAGCACCTCGACTCTTAATGATGAAAAAAGCCCAATCTTTAGGAGGCCAGATGCCGACCCGCCGATATCATGAACCTCAATCGCCACGGCACTCATACCATCGGCCCCGGTCTTTGACCGGTGCCAAGTGGGTTCGCTCAGGCGCCGCGCTGGCTTGACCAAAGCCCCGTGAGCCACGCCCACAGGCCGTTGGTATCAGTTGTTCGACCGCACGCCGTTCTCGCTGCAAGAACCACTGCCAGACAGAGTCGGAGCGACGCCACCTGGATGCCTTGAAAACAAGGAGGCATCAATAATATCATCAAAATTGATCGATAGAAAATTTATTATATATTATCGAATGCGCAGTTAATATTCTGTACGTCTAAAATTACAAAAATATCCTGAATATATAAAATATACGATACATTTAATATCAATTGATTGAATGGGCATTGCCCAGAATGACAATATCACCAGACCTTTGAATCGGATGACATGTATTGGAGTAGCGCACGGTCGGCATCAAAAGCAAAGGGGATTATCCCCTTTACGCAAGTATGAGCTCGGAGCATATTGGCGACAACAGAGGTTGTTCGCCATGTCGTCCGAAAAGCTCACCGTCCGCCAGTTCTTCGCCCGCTTTCCCGATGGCGACGCGTGCCTGACGCACATCATGGACGTGCGGTACGGCCTGCGCTATGTGTGCGGCAAGTGCGGCAAGGATGCGACCTTCCATAAGATGAGTGGGCGCCGCGCCTATGCCTGCGCCGCCTGCGGCGATCATGTTTATCCCTGCGCCGGCACGATCTTTCAGGACAGCCGCACGTCGCTCCAGACGTGGTTCTATGCGATCTACCTGTTCGTCGTGACCCGCCATGGCGTCTCCGGCAAGGAACTGGAGCGCACCCTTGGCGTGACCTACAAGACCGCGTGGCGCATGGGCCAGCAAATCCGCCTCCTCATGGAAAAGGCGGACGGCTTCGCGATGCTGCAAGGCCATGTCGAGGCCGACGAGGCGTATGTCGGAGGTCATCGCCCCAGCAAGCGCGGACGTGGCGCTGCTGGCAAGACCATTGTCATGGGCATGAAGGAGCGTGGCGGACGGCTCACCACTGAGGTGATCCCGGACGTGAAGAAGGCCACGCTTCGCGATGTGGTGAACCGGAACGTTGAGCCGGGCTCTGTCGTCTCGACCAACGAACTCATGAGCTACGGCTTACTGGAGGGCGACGGCTACGTGCACGGACAGGTAAAACACGGCGCCAAGGAATGGTCCCACTTCGATTATCGCCACGGGGTGGTTCACAACACGAACGCCGTGGAGTCGTTCTGGAAGCTGTTCAAAGCGTCTGTGCGCTCCACCCACATCCACGTGTCGGCGAAGTACATGGACCGCTGCCTCAACGAGTTCGCTTTCCGGTCGAACCATCGGGAGATGCGGAACGCGATGTTCGATCTTCTGATTGGGGCTGTTTGATCAGCACCTCTAGCGCGCGGTCTAGGTCCGCCTTATCGGCTGAGCCAACGCCGCGCGCCTCCTCTTGGGCTATGAACGCTTCTAAATTCCCGCTATTTATCGCTTCGATCAAACTTATCATCAATCTCCTCCCCCGTCAGGCTTCGGCGTGCGGTGGTACTTTTGTCCAGGGTGCTTCACCATCTCAGGGAAGAGATAGGAAAGCTCCCCTTACCTTACCATGCCGTATAGGTATTTCTGAGACACATATGCCGGCGTTTTCCCGAGCAATGATCCAAGTTCCTCTGCCGACAGCGGGCGCCCTTCGCAAAGGGCACGCACAACGTCCATTGCCTCATCAGGCTGCAATCGCTTGCCAAGAGATTGGATACGAAGGCGCAGCGCCACTGGCAAGTCGGCGATGGACGCCATCATTGCCCCTCCCTTCGAGTAGACGCCACGCCTGTTAGCATCCATGCTACCATCCGTTTTAGCGGATGCAGCATCCATGTTATCGGCTGGGAATTTGGGTCCGGGGACATAATAGGTTCGTGCACCGCTCCCCTTATCGGCGAGCAGGTCCTGAGACCGGAGAGCCCTCAACTGCTTGCTGGCCGTTAGGGTGTCCACTTGGGTAAGGCTGCGATAGCTCGAATTGTCGATTGCACCCACTTCCCGCACAAAGATCAGCGCCCTCGTCTGCTCTTCGCTAAGTTCGAACTCCTTGAAATGAGAAAGCCAACTCCAGTCGCCCTCGCTCATAAAATGGTGGAGCAGAAACGTTGCGGTAAACTCATCCGCATCCCTATTTGAATCGAATATCGGCGCAGACAATCCGCTCTGCGCCATCTTTTGTTTCATGACGCGAATGCCACTACCCGTTGTCTCTGCGAATCTAGTCTCGTGAAGAACATCAGCAATATGCGGGTTTCTTATGGCGGAGCCGGATTCAGCGAGTCTGTCCTGTGATTTCAGTGAGTATCCGGGATTTTTCAGGACGAGTCGATTTGAGTATCTCACTATCTGAGCCGGGTGGGATACCTGGTACGATCTATGCGTGACCAAATTAACGACCGCTTCACGCATTACCCGGTAGGGAATGATGGGCATTTCAGAGCGCTTTCCACCGCCGCTCTCTTCGATTTTTGACGATTTACGTAGGTCGTCGACTATTGCTGAAATTATCCTTGGAACGACCAAAACAAGCGGACCACGGATGTCAACAGAATCGAAAACATAATCTGGATCTGAAACCCATTGCGTCCCTGGGACTCTCACATAGTCTACCCTATGGCTAGGCATCAGCCGGCGCAGAGACGAGCCCCTCCGAACAGGACAAGGCCAGCGACGGTTATCCGAATCGCCCCGTTAACTTTCTTTACGGCTCCTAGCGCATGGAGCATATCGTCGTCTGGCCAGTTTAGCTCCTCAGCGATCCTGTTCACCTCCGCCCTAGCGCGCCTGTATGCCGATACGGCATTCGGATCAATGTCGTCCCAAGTAGATTCTTCCAGCAAGCTGGTATCATATGCCTCACTTGTCTTGTTTTGGAAGAATGCAAATAAATCCTCATCAGTACACCGCACGTCAGTCGGGCCGCATCGGCGATATGCGCCCCGCGGCAACCCTTGGTTTTTAAAGTAAAGTTGCTTCTGGTTCCGCTGAAACTATGGAACATCATAGCGTATTATATTTGAATTTGCCTATTTTTCGACAGAAATATCAACATGAATTTGCATATTAAACATCGTTGCACATGCCGACGATATATAAGACTGCAGTTTGTCTGGATTATTGACGCCAAATACTATGTATAAATGGAATAAAGCGAACTCCTTTTCAACGCCAAGAAATATCGTTCCGCCGCCGAGTTCTTGTTCGTTGCTCGGGGCGCAAATGGTTTCATATACGGTCTTGCCGACCGTATCTGTCCCGCACTCCTTGGCTTCAAGGTGCTCAGTCTCATCGCTTTCGTTGAGTTCGGTAATCAGCGCAGCGACAGGCTTGCTCGATATCATAACGGCTCCTCCCCATCCGCATCATGGCGATCATGGGGGAGCTGTCACGCTAAACCATGGAACTTGTCTAAAGGGGATAATCCCCCGACCGAATGGGGGGCAGCTACTCTGCCGCGAGCGTCGGGACCAGGGTCGCCACGATCGACGCATCGAGTGCCTCGAAGTGCCTGAGGCCGATCAGGTCATAGAGCTCGGCTCGCGTCTGCATCTCGCCCACCATTGCCTGTGTGGAGCCATCCCGCGCGAGCGTCGCGTAGAGCTTTTCCTGTGCCTTGTTGGCCACCCGCAGTGAGGATACGGGCCAGATCACCAGACGATAGCCCATCGCCTCGAACTCGGAAGCGGTGAAGAAGGGCGTTCTGCCGAACTCGGTCATGTTGGCGAGCAAGCGGCACGCCGGGCATGCGCCGTGCGAATTCGCGGAACATCTCCGCATCGTTGAGCGCCTCTGGGAAGATGGCGTCGGCACCGGCCTCCATATAGAGCTTGGCGCGCGCCACCGCGCCGTCGATCCCCTCGCTGGCCGCCGCGTCTGTGCGGGCGATGAGGTAGAGATGGCGCCGGGCTTTGGCGGCCGCGGCCACCTTGGCGGCCATATCGCGGGGGTCCGCCAGCTTCTTGTCGTTGAGGTGGCGGCACTTCTTCGGAAGAAGCTGGTCCTCGATATGGACCGCTCCAGCGCCGGCA
>NZ_JABWGX010000050.1 GCF_021730435.1 Xanthobacter agilis | reverse complement strand
TGCTTCAACCGCAAGGGCCTCGCCTTCCTCCGTCTCGCCTCCATCCGCCTCATGCTGCGAAGGTTATGCAATCCTGCGTGATGTTCCCGGACAGACTCTCAGACCAGTTCACTTGCGGCCGCCCCTTTCGCATCCTCACCGTCGTGGATGAGTGCACCCGGGAATGCCTCACCCTGCTGGCGGATACGTCGCTGTCCGGCGTGCGTGTCGTGCGGGAACTGGATCGTCTTGTGGCCGAGCGCGGCCGGCCGAACATGATCGTCAGCGACAATGGCAGTGCGTTCACTCCCAATGCCATCCTTGCCTGGGCGGACGCGGCACAGGTCGAGTGGCATTACATCGCGCCGGGCAAGCCCATGCAGAACGCCTTCATCGAGAGTTTTAACGGCCGCCTGCGCGACGAGCTTCTCAACGAGACGTTGTCTCAACCCTCACCCAGGCCAGAGCGGCCTTGAGCGGGTGGAGAACGGACTCCAACGGATCCCGTCCCCACTCCGCCCTCGGCTGGCAGACCCCGTCCGCCTTCGCCGCCACCTTCCACCCGCGACGGGATCTGACGCTGCGCCAAGCCAGAAGCGCCAAGCCAGAAGCTCCGCGCCAGAAGCTCCGCGCCAGATCCCGCCGCTCACCCGGCCAACAAGGCCAAATCCAACCGCCGGAGCAAACTCACCGCCGGATAAAACTTGGGGGCAACGTCAGGCAACGTCAACCCCACCGCCGCTGCGCCAAACCAACACGCCGCAGCAGAGGGGGCGATGCCCCGAACCGGGGTCAATATTCAACACCGATATCGGGTCAAGTCTCCGCGCCAATTGACACCATATCCGGGCGTCGTGACAAACGACGCCCATGATTCCATGTATTTCGGACAGGCTCTCTATCGCACGCATGCTCAAGCTTCGACCTCGGGCACGGAACTTGACGGCGGAATCGGCGGGCTTGGAGGCGCGACGTCGTCGAAATCAACTCTTTCGAATATCTCAAGCGCGCCGCCACGGGTCGCATTGCGGATGATGATGCCGCGCTTTTCGCATTCTTCGCGCGCTTTTTCGAAGCCAATGTCGATCAGTTCAGTGGCCGGAGCATACCAAACCTCGCCGCTGCGTCGGTAATTCGGGAGGAAGTGGTTTTGCTCGCCACCATCTTTCACCACGCCTCGCCCCTGCTCCGGCAGGCGGAAGGTGTGGTCCATCCCGTAGAGGTAGATCTCCGTGAAGCCCATCCACACCGCAATCTGGAGTAGGTCGTAGATGATCGAGCCCGCATTGCCAAGTCCGACCGTCGCATCATCGGCGAAGGCGACGCCGGGCTTGCCGTTGGTGCCGGGCGGGCGTGGCAGTACGTCAAAGCGGATGATGCGTTCGTTCATGGCACTCGTCAGCCAACGCGCTGCCCTGGCTTCCAGAAAGAGCGGAGTGCCACAACGCTCCAAAATGTCCTGGCCGTTCTGTTCCGCCATCAACATGTCGGAGCAGGCTGTGAAGCTGGGGCGGAAGCTTATTTTGTCATAGGCAAGGTGGAAGCGGTTGGCGGCGAACACAAACTCGCCGTGCAGTCGCTCGAGATCGGACACTCGGACGCTCGGGCCGTTGCCCAGAACGAAGCAGCGCTTGCCGGCGTATGCCCCACCGTAGGCCATCATCCGCTGACGATCGCGCAAGCCGGAACGCGGTAGCAGGCTGATGGTGTCGATACCCCGCAGGTGTGCAGCGTGCTCCAGCGTTTTCAACTCGGCGGAGTTGGTGGTGGCCAGCAACAGCACCGGAACCCAGTCAGAGTGGATTACCTCGATCGGCTCTACACGTAGCTCTGGCCGCAGGAGTGTGGTGTCCGGCATATCACTGAAGACACCGATGAGGCTCAACCCGCGGCTTACGACCCAATCGGCCATGTGGGCGCCGAGGCCCACGTCACTGCCGAGAAGGATGCCGAAGGGACGGCTAAATATGCTGCGCGGCAGGGCATCGAGCCCCGCGAAGACCAGATCCCGCAACTTGCGGTCCGGAGAGGCCACACGCGGTGTTGTCGCCGCCACACCGGCGGTGATGAACTGCCGTAGCGGTTCGTATATCGCTTCCATCGAGAGGTATTTCGCGGCATAGAGCCGTGAACGCTGCTCCAGCTGGCGTCGCATTTGCCCATCGCCGAGCAATGCGAGCACCGTCTCGACGAACGCTTTCAGGTCATGGGCGATGCTGAGGGGCGAGATGTCGAGTGCGGGTACGCCCTCGGCCGCAGCCGGCGTACAGACGATCGCCTTGCCGTAGCCAATTGCCTCCACTGTCTTGATCTTGAGCCCGGTGCCGTTCCAAGTGCAGTTTAGCACCACATCGGCGCGCTCGTATTCTGCGTCGAGATCCTCCACACGGCCGACGAGAACGACCCCGGGGGGGACCATCTCCGGCGAAGGGAATGCCTCCGAACCAACATCGCCCACGATGCGGAAAACAGCATCCGGCTCGGCCGCGCGCACATGGGGCCATGCCTCGGCGCAGAACCGCTGCACTCCGAGGACATTGAACGGATTGCTGCTGCCGACGAAGAGCAGAACCTGGCCCTTGCGTTCGCTGGTGACCGGCGCGCGCTTGGTGCCCTCATAGGCGAACCCGACCGTGAGGATGCGCTTGGCTGGGGCAAGCATCCGAATCTCGGCCGCTTCCTCCGGTGTGATGGCGATCAGCGCATGCGCATGGTCGAAGAAACGCGCCTCGTCGAGAGGGCTGACCCGGCGATTGCCTGGCACCATTTCTCCGATTTGCGCGAACTGTGTTGGAAGGCGGCTCAGAACATCATGCGTTTGTATGATCTTCAGCACCGTCGCCGGCAGGCCGTCAAGCGCTGTCGCCATGTGCACATATTGCGCGATGGCCGCCTGAATCGGCCGTTCCTTATGCAGCGCGGCCAGTGCTTCCGCAGTCCCGCCGTAGAAACGGTCAGCGGCCGAAACGCGCTTCTGCTTCGAGGACCGAGGCACGACGCTGTCAGCCACCACCACGCGGTGAACAGTCTGCAACAGTTCGTCGGCGATCGCCCGCACTGTGCCGACGGGGAGCTGTAGCACCACGGTCACATAGAAATCACAGGACTTCAGGAACCGCAGCAACTGCATGATGACGCGACGATTGCCCTGGGCCTCCGGCAGCGGAGCGACATGCATAACTACGACCACATGCAGCCGGTGGTCATTCTTGCCATGTTCCGTCAATTCGCCGGAGTGCCAATCGAGATCGCCGATCGAGATCTGAGCGCTCGGTGGGAGTGGAATCGGCGCGCTTGGCACCTCCTCGGCCTCCCATTCTCCGAGAACATCGTGGCCCGAACGCAAGGTGCAGCTGATCGTCAGCGGGCCACCAGTCGGGAAATCCCGACGAAACACATATTCGAGCCCGTTAGGCGCTCCCTCGGGTAGCAAATCAGGGTAGTTCTGGCGAACGTCTTCCCGGTTGAGATTCAGGGCGACGTTTCCGAGCGGCTCGCCGTTGACCTCGATCAACGCGGTCACGTCCCGCCGCTTCGAGGCGACCCAGGCGCTGATGTGAAGGTCGGTGCTGGTCAACCTCACGCTGTCAATTCCGAAGAATGCCGTGCTGGCGCCCTGTGGCCTGCGCTTCAGTGCGGACTTGACGAGTTGGGTGCAATCTTTCTCAGCAACTGTTCTGCCGCCTGAGATGAAGCGCAACGCGATGCGGAAGGGGGCGGAAAAGCTCTCGCGCGGAACGGCCAAGCTGGCGACGACCTCGCATCCGTCGCCACGCGCAGTCTGCGCATTGCCAAGGATCTCGCCGTCACCATCAAGCAAAAGAGCGGTTTCACTGTGCTGAAGAGTGCGGATCGCTCCGAGCACGATGATATCATCCGCCTCGGGCGCGACCGTAATTGCCCCCCATTCGATTGCCTCGGCCTCTGCCGTCAATTCAGCCGCACTTGCTCCCAGCTTGGTGGGGTTCTGTTTGGGCGCGCCGTTTACCGAAGCCGCGACATTTTCGGTGAAGACCAGCTTACCGGCATTGGTCAGTCCCACGGCTGCGAGAATTAGTTGCTGGCCTAAGCCGAGTTTTGGCAAAGGGGCGTAAGCGACGAATGGGATCGTGCCATCCGCCAGAGCGTCACCCAGAAAGCCCTCGAAAGAGACCCCCTGGGCAAACAGAGCAATCCGCCTCACATTCCCGGCGTCCGGCAGGATCTGCCCCTTGAGAAAGGTGGCCCCCGCAGGGCTGACGAGAGTTTCATTGATTTTGAGGCATTTGGAAGTTTTGACCAGCGCATCCGAGGGCGCGAAGCGGATATCGGGGAGTTCGCCCTTGTAAAGCGTGCCGTCCCAAGCCGTTGCCTCGAAGTGGAGGGGACCCTCGCCCGCCGCCGCGGCCGGCCAAGTGGCGAAAAAGCCATACAAGCCGCCCTTGGCGCCCAGACGTTTGCTCACGTCGGTGCGCTTGATATGCAGCACCGCCTCGACGGGGGCTTCCTTGCCAACACTGAAGCGCAGGGAGCGAATCGCCTGCATGTGCTCGCACCACCCGCGCAGCAAGCGAGCGCCGTTCCCCCACTGCGATGCTTCCGAGATGGTAAAGCCCAGCTTGGTCTTCTTGCGTGGAGGGGCCGCTTCCCTTTGCCTCAGATAGCTTTCGAGGATCCCGAGCAGGGCCTCCCCGCGCGCCCTGGGGTTGGCGATATCGCCGACTTGCCGTGCGAAATTGGCCTCCGAAGGCCTCAACTGGGTCAGGGCTTCGGCCAGCACATCGCGCAGCCCGATGATGTCGCCGGGCGAAGCATAACGCGCAATGTCTCCGCACATTTCCCGTACCACGGGCAAATCATAGCAGATCGGCACCGCACCAGCGGCCATCGCTTCGATCGGCGGATATCCGTATCCCTCGAACAGGCTAGGGAAAACCAGCGCCTTAGCCCGTGACAACTCGGTGAATTTCTCAAGGTCGGTGAGCGACCGCAGGATCCGCAGATGGATTCCGGTTTCATCCGCGCGCGCCTGCAGCCGATCGATGAACTCCTGATCGGTCTCCTTGCCGCCGAACAGGAAGGTGAAGGTCTCGCCTTTGAATTCCGGCGTCATCAGTTGGAGCGCGTCGGCCCCACCCTTGTGGTTGTCGCGCGGCCGCGCCATCAGGAATATCTGGTCACGCGTCCCTTGCGGCGGCACTGCGCCGAGCGCCACGCCATTGACGGGGGGCTGCCAGACCGCGAAGAAGGTGCGCTCCGGAAATTGAGTATAATACTCCTTCGCCCATTTATCGCTCTCATGGGCGCTCGACAAGATGAGACAACCGTCCTCACAACAGCCCCACCACTCGGCCCACAAACTCTCCGCCCGTGGCGGCTTCACCATGCTATTGAACCAATTCGGGCTCTCGAAGTTGATCAGCACCAGCTTGGCATTGCGAGCAGCCGCATAGCGTCGTGCCGCTCCGTAAAAACGGCGATCCATCTGAGCGGAAGGGACAATGATGACGACATCGCAGTCTGAGCTCGGCAAGCCGTTTACCCAGTCCGGGGTTATATATAAATCTAAAGGGTTGTTTTCGCATATGTATTGCAGGTCTTTGACAAAAATTGGATTGTTGTTTGTAATGTAATCAACTTTTGCACCTGCGGATGCGAGAGAAAATGCCGCGATTGCACCATGATATCGACCTCCAGAGTAGAAGTTTTTCGGGTTTGTGCTAAATACTGCAACCCTCATCATCGCCTCTTTGTTCGATTTCATCTCACTTATTCCGCAAAGTCCCACATCTCGATGACGAGCGAATCACTGTTTGAGCTCGCACAAAGAGTGCATTTTTAAAATAATTGGTGAGCGAAACCTACTTAGCATGGCTGCCGAGACCGGCTCAAGCCCCTAAGAGCCTATCCCATAAAATCTAAAGGTGTTGGCTCTGGATTTTCATCTCCTAGTGAGTGTGCGGTGCGCCTGACCATCAGCATGACGGCGGCGGCTTAACGAAGGCTCTGGCGCTTTCGATGGTCGCCTCAAAATCCTTGGCGAGCCTGCGGCGGCGCCCTAAATCGCGGAAGTCGGACAGATCGACAGCAGCTATATCAAGGCTCGCCGCGGTGTCGGTGAGGCAAAAGGGGGCGAGTCAATGCCATTGGCATCTCGTGTGTCGGCAGGACGACCAAATCCATGCTCTCGTCGATGTCCTCGGAAGGCCCCTCCGCCTCGTCTGGACGTCGGGCAACAAGTCGGACGTGAAAGGCGCAGACCTGTTGATCGGAGAAGCCCTCGGCATTGAAGTGGGTAATCGCTGACCGAGGCTACGACGCGAGCCGCATCAGGGCCATCTTGCGTGAGCAGGGCGCCACCCACGTGATCCCCGGTCGCCGCACAGAAAGCGACCCATCCAGTGTGACGAACGCTGTTACAAGGGCCGTTGGCGCGTCGAGACCATGTTCCGCCGCCTCAAGGATTTCTGTCGCATCGCCACCCGCTATGATAAACTCGCTCGAAATTTCTTGTCAGCCGTGAGTTTCGCTAACGCCGTCGCATTCTGGCGTTGAATGAGTCTGGACCCTAAAAGCGGTTCGCGACATTGACTTGTTGCCCGCCATTCGGTATCTTCGCCCAAAAATCGAATCTTGGTTTGTTTAATTCAGGATTTGGATGCTAACTTATCGATCGCGTCCAAGTCATCAGCTCGAGAAGTGACTCCATGTTCGATATGTCAGAGCCGCTGAATGTCAAGGACCCAGCCGACATTTTTGAGTTCACCTACGGCGACAAAGTTTATCGCATGTGGCTGCCAGTCAAGAACGAGACTTTGCAGCTAATTATCACGCACAATCGAACCTTTTATGAACTCGACCTGCTGGAACGATTGAAGTCGATACTATTTTCTGTTTCCCCTTCGCCGCTGGGTGCCGTTATTTTGGATGTCGGGGCGAATATCGGCAACCACACGGTGTTTTTCGCTAAGGAAATCGGCTTGCCGGTGTTTGCATTTGAGCCCGTTCCGTTGGTTTACGACATCCTTCAGGAAAACATTGACCTCAACGGAATTCGTGATCGCGTGACCGCCTTCAAGGCTGGTGTCGGCGCTGTGTCCGGCGCTGCAACCATTATGCTGTCCTCGCCGCAGAATCTCGGCGGCACGACCTTGCGGATGGCGGAGGAGTACACGGACGACGCAATGCCTATCGTCACACTCGACGAGATGGTGGGCGACAAGAGGGTTGCGCTCCTCAAAATCGACGTTGAGGGCATGGAGTTCGACGTTCTCCGGGGTGCCTATCGGTTGCTGAGCACGCAGGCCCCCGTGCTCTGCATAGAGTCGCGCGATCTCAGGCATTTCGCTCAAGTGTCCAGCGTGTTGCGTCCTTTGGGTTACGTTCCGGTCAGCATATTGGGAGAGGTGCCCACTGCGATCTTCGTCAGCATCGATAAGTCGAAGGATGCTTTGGAGCAGATTTCCTACGAGCTCGCCGCAGGGCACATCAAGGAGTTTCAAGAAGTGATGCGCTTGAAATCCATTCGTAGACGCCTGGAACGCGAGGTGAAGGAAATGCGCGCTGCCGTGGCATCGTCGAAATAGAGCGGTTTCGCCTCGGTACCGGTGCAGGTCGATCGAAGGGGGCAAGCAGGTGTCAGGGATGGGGATGACGATTGGAATTTTTGGCAGCTGCGTCAGTCGTGATCCGTTTTCGCTAGAAGCTGCCTCGGACTTTACGGTTGGACCGTATGTCGCGCGCGTATCGTCCATTGGGCTCTTTGACGATCCGCTTGACTTCGACCCCGAATGGTACGCGCATTTGTCCCGCTTTGAGAGGCGTTGTGTTGAGCTAGATCTTTCAAAGACAGCGGTCGGCTATCTTGATAGCGCCCCGCTCGACGCCTTGGTCCTCGATTTTATAGACGAGCGCTTTGACCTTCTGACTGTGGAGGGAACGCGGCTCTCGAATGCGCATGTCGGATCCGGGGGCTTTGCCGCGCACTACAGGGAAACGTCCGCGATCCTGCCTCGAGCTGGCAAGGACGCGACTGATGCCTGGAAGCAGGGTATTTCTCGCTACCTTGCCCATCTCGCTCAGAGATTTCCATCGCGCCCTGTCATCCTTCACGAGGCCTATTGGGCGAGCCATTTTCGCGATCAAGATGGCTCTTGCGTTCCGTACTCGGCGACATATATTCGTTTAGGCGTTCTTCACAATTCAATTCTTGACGAATATTATAGGCACGTGAAGCGTACCGCCATTGAGCTTGGTTTAAACCTGCATACGATTCGCGTTCGCAGGCGGTATGTTGTTGGCGACGCCAACCATCAGCATAGCCAGGAGCCATTTCATTATTGCGGCGAATATTACGTGGAGTTTCTCGAGCAACTGAAGGCGATTCTTCGTGGCGATGGCGAGGGTAAGTTTCACGGCGTGCCATTGAGCCGCCCTGCGGCAATAGAGCGGCGCGGAGCGCTACTCATGGCGCGCGCGAAGAATGAGGCGCCCTATCTGCTCGAATGGGTCTGCTATCATAAGCTCCTCGGGTTCGACGAGATTCTCATTTATTCCAACGAGAGTGACGACTATACTCAGGAGTTGCTTGACGAGCTTGAAGCCCAGGGTTTACTACGGCATGTGCGTTTCACGTTGGACGCAAGTTCGACCGCTGATGGCGAGATGCTGAAGGGCCTCATCGAGCATGGCAAGACGCTGCCTTATGAATGGGGAGCTCTTCTCGACATCGACGAGTTTCTGTTTCTGCATAAGCATGCAAACGTCGCGGATCTGCTAGCAGATTTTCGCGATGCGGACGCCATCGCCATCAATTGGATGAACTTTGGATCCGGCGGGCTGCTGACGAACGACGGTCGGCTGACCACTGAGCGCTTCACCAAAAGAGGGGCTCCGAATTGGAGCGAGAATAAATGGGTGAAGAGCATCGGCCGACTCGCTTTGATACAAGGCGGGGGGCCACACTTTTTTTACATGGCGTCCACACCGGATCGTTATCGCCATGTCGGGGGGAAGGAATTTACCAGTTATAACGATGCCGCCGCAATCGATCACAGCGTTGCATCGATATTCCATTACGGCATCCGCTCTGAGGCGGAATTTCGTTCCAAGCGCTCGCGTGGCGACGCCATTTTAACGCAGGCCGCGCAGAACGAGCGCAATCGCTATACTGACGCGTACTTTCGATGCCGGGACGTGAACGATCAGGAGTGCGACGCGATGTCTGTCCATCTTCCGCTCATTAAGGCGAAGATTGCCGCGCTCCGCAGTTTTCCGCGTATCGCGGAGCTGCTCGATTTGATCGAAGCGAAAGACCGAGGCTTGGTCTCGACGAATGTCGCCACTGCCTAGGTGTTTGATTCCGGACTTTGATGGTGCGGTCCTATCGCAAGGGATGCGGATGCGCGGTGGGGCAGAAACTTCACGGGCGCGCGACCGACTGTGACGCACCCGCGAATAACTGCTTCTCAGGAGATCTGAGGGCGCTGGCCAAGCCCGGCAGCAGGGGCGGGGAAACCAATGCCAAGCGGAAGAGGTGCGGCGCGGGGGGATTAAGGTGACGCGGTAGCAGCCTCAACTCCGCTATAGACCGAGCGGCGATTGCCTTGTCACCAAACTGATGCGAGCACGAACGCTTGATAAAGCGGACCGGCCTGGATATATCTTCTGGATCACGTGAAACTGTCTCGAGATCGTTCGCAGCAGTTCATATCGTAAACTTCAGGGCGAGGCCGAATATGATTTGTCGACTCAAGCTGCGAGAACCGCGCATCACGGCTAACGATAGCCTGGACTGGAGAGACCGCATTCTTGGATACATAGACTTGATCGAATCCAAGAATTTATCGCAATTTAGCATTCTTGAGATTGGTGTATTCACTGGAATTCTAAGTGAAGCTATATTTGATGCTTTTGGTTCTAAGCTAACGCGATATGTTGGAGTGGATCCTTACATTGGAGACGAGACCGATCCCTATTTTAAGGGGTATTGGGGTGGAAAGAAGTCAAAGGCCGAAGAGGCATATAGCAACAGCAAGCTTATCTATGAAAAACATGGAGCTACGTTGTTGAGGGAGATGTCTAAGGATTATTTTTCGGCATCTTCCGAGTGTTTTGATGTCGTTATCATTGATGGTGATCATCGTTTTGAGCCGGCTCTAGCCGATTTGCGCGCAGGTTGGGCAAGGGTGTCGCCTGGCGGGATTCTTATTTGCGATGATTTCGGTAATCCAGATCATCCGGGCGTCACGCTGGCGGCCAATCAATTCAATAAAGAATGCAAGCCGGTGGAATACGGCGTGACATATACCTTCTTCCAAAAACCCCCTGGCCGCCTCCTGCCGTACCCCTTGGGCTTGTGCTGGTGGTCCCGAGAGGCCGACGGCGCAGTTAGCTAAGCGACCCGACCAAGTGAGGCTGGTGTTCCGTTTAGGTCCTGTTGACGACTGTTTTTGTCTATAGGCTAACGGCGGCGATGAGGACGAAGTCGAGGTCGCTCCCGGCGGTCTTGTCGTATCGGGTGGCGAGACGGCGGAAGTTATTCAACTTGATGAAGCAGCGCTCGATCCTGTTTCGCAGCCCATAGACGTGATCGTCGACAGGGATCCGGATCTTGTGGCTGCGACGTGTCGGGATTATCGGCGGGACGCCGCGAGGCTCCATCTCTTCTCCAATGAGGTCGCAATCGTGGCCGCGAGCGGCGAGAAGGACTTTGCGGCTCTGGCGCGTCGGCGTCGAGGAGAGGCAGGGTGCCAGTGTAGTCCGAGGCTCGGCCCGGAGCGATGTCCGGGGCTACAGGCAGTCCTGCACCGTTGGTGCGGACCTTGCGTCGGCGGCGCAGTGGTGCGTGCGGATGACGTGCTGTCGATCGTCTGATTTGGGTGCGGACGATGGTGATCTGGGATGAGGCGCTGGGGGAGCGTCTGAAACCGTTAGCGGCGCTGCTGCGGCACAAGAAGCGGCGACAGATGGTTCGCTCTATGTGGCCAGATTGATCGGGCCGGGCGAGCGCAAGGGCATCCAGCCCGTGGCCGTGCGCCTTGATCTGGCGCGGTATGACTGCTTCCAGCATTTCATCTGCAATGGCCTGTGGGACGAAGCGCCGGTCGAAACCGAGCTTGCCTGCACGGACGACCGCCTCATGGGCGGCTCCGATGCCGTCCTCGTCATCGACGACGCCAACGTGCCCAAGAAGGGCAGCCACTCGGTGGGTGTGGCGCCGCAACACGCCTCCATGCTTGGCAAGCGCGCCAAGGACAGCAGCGCATGCCGGGGGAAGAGGCTTGGCTGGTGTGCGAATGACGCGCCTCGGGCGAGCGCAAATACTATCTCTTGAGCCTGCCCACCGGAGCCTCTCTCAAGAAGCTCGCCGCCGCCATCAAGGCGCGCTGTGTGTGCGAGCAAGCCCACCCGCAGATGAAAGGGGAACTGGGCCTCGACCACCACTTCGAGGGGCGGTCCTGGCGCGGCCTCCACCGCCACGCCCTGTTGACCATGATCGCCTAGGCCTTCCTCCAGCATCGGCGCTTGGAACCGGCCGCGGGAGAAAAAAGCCTGCGGACGGGATTGCCAAGGTCGACCTTGCCCCAGGTCCGCAGAGCCGTCATCAGGACACTCTCTTCGGCATTACCTGCACGAACATGCCACCACCTTCGAAGGACAATCTGGAAAACGCCAATCTGATCCTATCAAAGTAGCGCTAGCCGTCAATCCGCGCCAGATGCTCGGCCGCAGCTCGCAAAACAGCGGCGTGAGCGACACGTTGTGCCCATGATGCTTGTTCTACAGGCGCCGCCAGCAGGTCATGCGGTCCACGCTGCCCCCAATTTTCCGGACCGTGAGCATCTCCGGCTGCGGTGAAAAGGCAATATCCCAGATCCGACCAAAACTTGAAGAATTGATCAGATGTATAATTATAACGCCTCGCTGCACTCTGACCCGTATATTCAAATACGATTAACGGGCGAGACGCCTCCAGAAGTTGCTGCGCACCCTTGAGGGCATGAAATTCCGCTCCTTCGATATCCATCTTGATGAAGCGAACCGGTGTGTCGACGGGAATGATATCGTCAAGGCGGCACACCTCGACCTGTTCGACTATGACGTTCGCACCCTCGGGATATTGCTGCGGCGCTAAGCCGCTCATGCCTGCCGCTTGCGGCACATAATAGAAGTCCATCGTACCCGTCCGGTCCGACACGGCACAATCAAGATAGGTTACGATATTACGGATCTTGTCTACGCCGGAATGATTGATCGCCGCGCGTAGCTTGTCACGCATCTCCGGAGCGGCTTCCACAGCGTAGACTTTTCCGCTCCGACCGACCTTCGACGCCATGGGGATGGTATGCCTAGCCCTGTGCGCACCGACATCAATGGCAATATCACCTTCGTGAAGATGATATGTGTAAATATATTCCACGATTGACTCAAGGAACGCATGGCGCCGCCCTTGGGGGACCCTTGCGATTGCCTCCCAAATTGAATTCGCTACGAACGACGGTAAAACCGCTTTACCCATGCCAGACATCGACCATCTTCCGTTATTTGGAATCTAAATCTTCCCTCGTGCCCGCGCCAAGCACAATCTATAATCACATCTATCGCATCTTGATCCACCGTTGTTGATATGCCTCTGTAGAGAGCTACCATGAGCTACCCATCGGGGCAAGCAGGCAGCCCCCCGCAATCGAGACATAGTGTTCAACTATTTTATCTGAGAGCCTGTCTGGAAATTATGGATGAGCGTTTCGCCGGATGAGGGTGCGGCCCATCGCGATATGGATCATGGCGGTTGAAACGTCGATGCGGCGCTCATAATCGCGGACCAGCGGGCGCCTGAAGTGGGTGCGTGCGCGCGGTGCGGATGGTGCTCTGACACGCGTGCGATCACGATTCCCGCTGGGCTGCGATCGCCTCGATCGCAGCCCAGGTCGGCTGCACGGGCGAGACGCTTCGGCTCTGCCTGAAGAGGGCGGAACAGGACCGCGGCCGTGTCGGCGGTGCGACCCAGGACGTGATCGCGCGGTTGAAGGCGCTGGAGCGCGAGAACCGCGAACTCCGGTAGGCGAACGAGATCCTGCGCAAAGCGTCGGCGTATTTTGCCCAGGCGGAGCTCGACCGCCGACCGAAGTCATGACCGGGTTCATCGATGATCATCGCGACGTCTACGGGGTCGAGCCGATCTGCCGGGTTCTGCCGATCGCCCCTTCGACGTACCACGCACAGGTTGCTCGTCGGGCCGATTCTTCGAAGGACGCGGCTCGAACGCGCCGCGACATTGCGCTTCGCGGAACCATTCAGCGCGTCTTCGACGAGAATTTTTCGCGTCTACGGCGTCCGCAAGGTCTGGCGGCAGATGATGCCCGAGGGCGAGAGTGTGGCGCGATGCACGGCCGCTCGGCTGATGAAGGACATGGGTTTGCGGAGCGTGATCCGCGGCTAACCGGTGAAGACGAGGGTGAGTGATCGAGCGGCACCATGCCCGCTCGATCACGTCAATCGGTAGTTCCGGGCACCGAGGCCGAATGCCATGAGGCTCTCAGACTTCACCTGCGTCGCCTTCGCCCGCCGCATCGTCGGCTGGCGAGCGAGTAAGACGGCGCACGCAACCTTCGTGCTCGGCGCCTTGGAGCCGGCACTCCACATGCGTCGCCCCGGGCGATCCAAAGTGACGTGACCCCCGTTTCTCATCCAGCCATAACGAGAGTCCTGGGTTGATTTGAGCCTTGGTGGTGGTGGGTGGCAAGAGGCGTCCGCGCGGAGCCTCC